>NZ_JANFQF010000012.1 GCF_024438035.1 Rhodococcus tibetensis | reverse complement strand
GGTAACCCGGCCGAGCGGGCGGCGGCCATCGTCAAGGCCACCACGTTCTTCGACGACCCGGACGTGCTCGCCAAGGTTTCCCGTGGACTGGGTGAGGCGATGGTCGGTATCAACGTCGACGACATCCCGGTCCCGCACCGCCTCGCCGAACGCGGCTGGTAATCCGGGCGGGCAACAGGGCAACGGTGGGGCAGGGGAACGTGGACCGATATCGGATCCGGCCGTCCGGCGCGGGCATCTCCCATACCCGTCGGTCGTTTCCGACACGAGTTGCGCACCCGGCTCGAGAGTTTCGCCGACGAAAAGATGGGATACGATATTTTGCATGCCGATACCATCAGAGCGCGGTAGGCACAAGAGGTCATTGCTGCGCGAGAACGCTTACGTCTCGCTCCGGGACGCGATCGTCAACGGTACGTTCGCGCCCGGGGAACAGCTGCGTGACGCCGAGATGGCGGAGTGGCTCGGAGTCAGTCGAACCCCCATCCGGGACGCGATCGCGCGCCTGGAGTCAGCGGGCCTGGTACACACCGAACCAGGCCGGTCCACTGTGGTGTCGACGATCGAGCGCAAGGCGATTCTGGATGCGCAGAGCGTGGCCGCTTCGACGCATGCTCTCGCCGTTCGGATCGCGGTGCCGCTGATGGGTAAGCGGGAATTCGATGCCATGGAGAAGGCGAACAAGCAATTCGCGGCGGCGTTCGCCGCGGGCGATGTGGATCTGGCGCTGCGCAGCGACGACGAGTTCCACGGCGTAGCGGTGACGGCGAGCCAGAATCAGGTAATCCCCACGGTACTCGAGCACGTGACCCCTGTCCTCAGGAGGATTGAACGCCTACGGTTTTCGTCTCTCTCGGGGCGCGAGTCCATCGCTCAGCATAAGCAGATCATCAAGCTCTGCCGCAGCGGTGATGCGGATGGGGCGGCGGCGGCGGTCCAGCGAAATTGGGAGACCCTGTCCCTCTTAGTCGATCGTGACGAGCTGGCAGAACCGCAGAATGCCGACCCGCAGACCGGGAATTCGACTGCCGAGAACTCACCTCACTTCCTCGAATGAAACGCTGGCGCACGACTCCGCGCAGGTTAACCCGTGCGCGTCAGGATGTGCCGACAACTGGACCACACTGAAAGCATTGGGAATGCCAATCGCGACAATCAACGAAATCCAACTCAACTACGAGGTCAGCGGCGACGGTCCGCTCGTGGTGTTGATCATGGGAACCGGCAGCCCCGGCAGGGTCTGGAAGCTGCACCAAGTGCCGGCGCTGGTCTCCGCAGGTTTCAAGGTCTGCATCTTCGATAACCGAGGAATCGAACCGAGCAGCGCCAACTTCGACGTCATCACCATCGACGAACTCGTTGCGGACACCGCGGCGCTGATCGAACACATTCGCGATACCAGTACTTCACGTGCCTTCGTCGTCGGGACCTCGCTCGGCGCACGCATCGCCCAGGAACTCGCCCTGGCTCGACCGGACCTGGTCGAAAAGGCCGTCTTCCTCGCCGGTCATGCGCGGTACGACGAGCTGCAGAAAGCCCTTGTCGAGGGCGAACTCGAGAATGCCAACAGGCCGATGACCCTGTCCCCGAAATACCATGCCGCCGTCACCGCAGCGTTGAACCTGTCACCGACAACGCTGAAAGACGACAGCAGCGCACGGATGTGGCTCGACGTCTTCGAGTACTCGCCTCCAGCCAACAGTCGTGGCGTCCTCGCGCAGAAGCGAATCGCTCCCGATTTCGATCGCAGAGCGGCGTATCGACAGATCGCTGCCCCGTGCCTGTCCATCGGCTTTGCCGACGACCGCATGATCCCGTCATCATCCGCCGCCGAACTCGCTCGCCTCATACCGGGCGCCCGATACATCGAGATCCCCGACGCCGGGCACTACGGCTACCTCGAACAACCGGAGACGGTGAACACCGAGATGGTGAACTTCCTGGCCCACTGACTGACCGGGATCACTTGTGGAACAGGGCCTTCAGAGAGGTGAAGGCCTAGTTCAGCGACCGCGCGGTGAACGGTGTCCCGCTCGTCGGCAGGTGTTGCTGCCAACTTTGCCGGAATTCGATCGGCTAACAGAGATGCTCTCGACCCGTCAGGTTGGGTCACTACCGCCGAGCACTCCATTCCCATGGTGAAAGTGCCGCTCCTAGAACAGCTCTGGTGCCACAGGCAAACCTGGGCGTGCGTCGTCGAATAGTCACCTGCACCCCTTTCGTCGAGTAGTTTTCGCCGCGGCCTTGCCAAAGCAACCTAAACGCAATATTTTGCATACAGGATGTCGTGAGAGCCACGTCACGTCCGTGTCCCGGCTCCAGGACTGCATCTACTCGTAGAAGGAAGCTCATGGCCCCACACCAACCCGAACTGACCGACGACGGTCTTTCTCGCGGCCTGAACGCTCGACATATCCGGATGATCGCGATCGGAGGGGCGATCGGCGTGGGACTGTTCCTGGGATCGGGCAAAGGCATCAGCTTCGCCGGCCCGGCCCTCATCGCGGTGTACGCGATCACGGGATTCTTCATTTTCATCGTCATGCGAGCGCTCGGCGAGTTGCTGATGTACCGCCCGGTTACCGGAAGCTTCGCCGCATACGCACGGGAATTCCTCGGCCCGTCCTACGGGTTCATCACGGGGTGGGGCTACTGGCTCACCTGGACAATTATCGGAATGGCAGAACTCACCGCCGCAGGCCTTTTCGTAAAGTTCTGGTTCCCGTCAATCCCGCAGTATCTGACAGCATTGGTTGCACTCGTCGCGATCGTGGCGCTGAACCTGGCGAGAGTCGGCTTTTTCGGCGAGGCCGAATTCTGGTTCGCCTCCATCAAGATCGTCACGATCCTCGCGCTGATCATCGGCGGTGCCTGCGCACTGATCTTCAACCTCGGCACTGCCGGGCGCGAGGGTTCCATCGAGAACCTCTGGTCTCACGGTGGCCTCGCGCCGCAAGGGCTGCTGGCCGTACTGCTCGCCTTCCAGATCGTCGTCTTTTCCTATCAAGGTGTGGAACTGATCGGTATGACCGCGGCCGAAACCAGCAACCGAGAAAAGGTGCTCCCCAAGGCGATCAACTCCATTCCCTGGCGGATCGGGATCTTCTACGTTGGAACGCTCATCGTGTTGCTCTCGCTCTTCCCGTGGGACCAGTTCAGCGCCAACGAGAGTCCCTTCGTCAAGGGCTTCGCTCAACTCGGTCTGCCGGCGGCCGCGTCCGTCATGAACTTCGTGGTCCTCGCCTCGGCGCTCTCGTCATGTAGTGCCGGCCTGTACAGCAACGGCCGACTGCTGAAAAAACTCGCTTCAGACGGGATGGCGCCCGCCCGGTTCCGCAAGACCAACAAGGACCACGTGCCCGCCACTTCGATCCTGGCATCGGGTGCGGTCATGCTGATCGGTGTCGTGGTAAACGCCATCGTCCCGGAGCAAGCCTTCTCATACATCTCGGCCGTCGCGACGATCGGCGGGATCTGGTGCTGGGGAATCATCGTCGTCTGCCATCTCGTATACCGATCGCGGGTAGCCGCCGGGGTGGCAGCTCCGAGTTCGTTCCGTCTGCCCTTCGCCAAGCCGCTGTGCTGGGCCACACTGGTCTTCTTCGCGTTCGTGACGGTCTTGCTTGCGTTCGACGAAAACCAAAGGGTCGCTCTCTATGCGGTGCCGATCTGGGCCGCCGTTCTGTTGATCGGTTACCGAGCCTCGCGGTTCCGCCACGCCGTCGACGAACCGCAACCGGTCGGCTGACCGATGGTCGTTCCCACGTTGTGACATCGCCCGTCCGCGCTCACCACTGACCGCAGGATCGGTCGCACGCGAAGTGCCGAGTACGGGGACGGATTGGATTAGTGCCGGGCGCAGACCTACCGCGCCCGGCACGTCTACATGGTGACTGCTGACGTATCTGCAACACATCCTGTTCAGGGCGACACGATTCGAGTACACCACCGAATCCCGCAGGAGAACACTGATGACCACCGCGACCCCACCGCGTTCGCCCTGGGACACACCCACCCATTCCGACTGGCGCCGCCTCGGTGCCCGGCTGACCGACTGGTCGGAGAGCCTGACCAGCCGCGGCGATGTGCTCGTGCAGGTCTTCCCTCAGGATCCGGCTACGCGCCGCCCCGCGGGGCTGTTCAACCACCGCACCGCGACGATCACCCTGGATGCTGCCCAGGCACTGCCCGGGCGCCCGGATCCCGACCGTATCGATCTGCGCGATGCGCGGGATCGGGCACGGTTCCCGGTGCTAGCCGGGGTCCTCACCCATGAGGTGGGGCACGCGACCCACACTGTGCGCCGCAAGGGCCTGACCGGGAGCGTTGCCGAGTGGGCGGCGCTGCTGGAAGAGCCGCGGATGGAAGGCCGTGTCTGGGCGTGCCGCAGCGACACAAGGCGCTGGTTGCAGGCTTCGGTGGCTCATCTGTTGGGGCGCGGCGATCCCACGTGCCCAGAGGAAGCGGCAAGGGTGCTGATCCTGATCGGCGGCCGCGCCATGGCCGGGGTCCTCGACGTCGATTCTCTTCCGGACTTGGACGCCGAGGCCGGGCGGTGGCTGACGGGGGAGCAGATCGCGGTGATTTGTGAGCAGACGGACAGAGCTGTTGCCGCGGCCGATGGTGACACTGCGACCATCGCTGCGGCTGCGGCCCGTATCGCGGCCTTGTTCGAAGACGGCGCGGAAGGCGGTGACACGGGCGGAGCCGACGAAGAAGGTGATGGTGGCTGCTCAGGGCACAGTCACGGAGCGCCGGACGTCGACAGTCCGCTGGGCAAGGCCATTGCGATGATCGCCGCGCAGGCCGCAATGGAATTGCGCGCGGCAGAGGGCGTGGTCGATCCCTCACCGCAGGCGCAGGCGCAGGCAGCGAAGTCAGCCGCTCGCGAGCATGCCGCCCAGATGGTCGCCGACCACCGTCAGGCCCGGGCAGGTGAACACGCGACAACCCAGCGCCGACCGGTACTCGACGAGCAGCGGCAGGCCCGCGCACTCGCCACTGAGCTCGCTGCGGCGGCCGCCCGGGATGTGGACGTGACGCGATCGCGTGCGGGTACGCCGCCGGGGCGATTACGGACCGCGCAGCTGGTACGTCGGCAGGGGCAGATTCATGCGCGGGTTACCCCGACGGCTACCCCGTGGGAGTCCACGCGTCGCCGAACTGTTGACAATCCGCGTCTGACTGTTGGTGTCGCACTCGATATTTCGGGTTCGATGGAGGCGTACGCCGCGCCTACTGCTGTTTCTGCATGGGCGCTCGCCCGCGCGGCGGCCGAACTCGGTGGTCGGACGGCGACGGTCACGTGGAACCACACGGCGGCGTTGTTGCCGGTTCGCGCGAACAGCGGTGTGGTCCCGGTGCCGTCGATCTGTGGTGCGTCCTCGGGGCTGCCGGCGGCGTTGCGGCCACTGTCGCGGGAACTTTCTTTCGACCGGTGCGGTGGTGCGCGTCTGGTTGCGGTCGTTACCGATGGCGATTTGCCCAATCAGGTGGAGGTCTGTGCGGAGGTGGCGCGGCTGATCAGTTGTGGGGTGCGGGTGTTGTGGTTGACGGCGCCGGATGAGCGGACGATGCCGGCGCCGCCGGGCGTTTCTGCGCATGTGCTCGATGATCCGTCGCAGGTTGGTCGGATCATCGGTCGCGCCGCTGTTGCCGCTCTGCGCAGTGTGTAGGGGTTCGGCGGGCCGACGTGGACGGAGAAATAGGTGAGCCCCCACCTGCTGGTGGGGGCTCACCTCTATGACGTCTGGGGTTTTGCGTTGCCCAGGCTCCGGCGACGGGGCCGACGGTCGTACGGATGGGAGAGTAACACAACGTCGCTTTGGATTAGTTTCAGAATCGCCTGTTTGTGGCTTATGGGGCGTGAGGTGTCGATCCGGGGTGCCGTCTGACGGGGCATATGCTGTTCGGACGCCTGGTGCGAGGCCGGTCAGCGAAGTCGTTAAAGCGGCATCTAGCTGGCGTTGAGGCAACATGGAAGCGGCACCCGGAGTACTCGGGGAACTCAGGAGAGTTAAGTTAACCCAGAGGTAACAGATAGATCGAGATGTCCGTCCGGAGGTGCAAAGTGATTGGACCAGACACACCCGGGCGGGAAATCGGCCCAGTCGTCCGCAAACGCGTAGACGAAGCTCACCGACATACGCGCGGAGATGCCAGGCCCATGGAGCTTCGAAGAATTCTGTCGATGGCTGTCCCGCCGGCGCGGTAAGCCCATCGAATTGCGCCCACTGAACGCCGACCTACTCGACGGCGCCCCCTGTGGCTGGTCCGTCGACTGCGAAGACGTCGACATCATCTACTACGCCGTGAGCACCGCGAAACTGCACTCACGGTTCATCTCCTATCACGAGTGTGCCCACCTCCTGTTCGGACACGAAGGCACACCCAGCGATTGCCAGGCATTCGTCCAACTAGCTCCCGACATCGCCCCCGACGCCATCCGCAACGCCCTCGGCCGAACCGACTACGACGAACCACAAGAGCAAGAAGCCGAACTGCTCGCTATGAGCCTGCTCCGCCACGACGAAGACAGGCTCCTGACCCGCCGCGGTCGCACCGACCCGGAGGATCTGGCGTACTACCTGTGCCACTGCCCGGCGCGCACCACCTTGAACCATTGTCACCGTCGCCGGAAGACGAGGGCGATAGAGGAAACCTTTTACACCGCGAAGGGCCAGACGGGCCTGGACCACTACCAGGTTCGGCAGTACGCGGGCTGGTGCCGGCGCCTCACCCTCTCGATGCTCGCGCACACCTTTCTCACCGTCACCCGGTCAAAAAAGGGGGCCCGAGAACCCGGCGACGACAGCGAGTTGATCGCACTGAGCGTGCCCGAGATCCGACGGGTCGCTCTGCCACCTGGTCTGGAGGTATCCACCCGACCCCCGCCACGTCCTCGCACGCTCCCACTGGCGCCGCCGCCATCAACACCGAGCCCGACAATGCCACTACCGAGCCCGAGGGCACCTGCCTGAATGCGACTGAAGAAACTAGTCACGCGGCGGCGCAGCGCGGGGCTGCGGTGAGAGACTGGGACCCCGCGCTGCATGGTGTCGTGCCACCACCGTTCAAGGGTTGGGGATCAGACATGTTCCAGCTCAGATCGGCGGCTCATCCGCGGGCCTCGACCAAGTTCAGTATCTTGAGCTACGTCAGTATATTTACAAGAAGGGACAGGCCCACATGACCCGCACCATCGCAGTGGTCAACCATAAAGGTGGCTCCACCAAAACCACGAGCGCGGTCAACCTCGCCCAAGCCCTCGTCGAAGCCGGGTACACCGTCCGCGTCGTCGACCTCGACCCACAGTGCAACGCCACCACCTGGCTCGGCGCCACGCCCGAAGCCGTCGACAATGATGTCCTGTCGGTACTCATGATGGTGGCGAGCATCGAAGATGCCACCACCATCACCGCGTCCGGGATTCACCTCGTTCCTGCCACCAAGGAACTCGACTCCGTCGGGCCCTACTTCCTCAAGAAGCCCGGTGCACACGGCATCCTGCGCAAAGCCCTCGCCACCGCCCCCGACGTCGACTTCAATCTCCTCGACTGCCCCGGAGACTTCGACCACCTGACCATCAGCGCACTCGTCGCCTGCACCGAAGTGCTCGCCGCTGTCATGACGGGAGCCATGGAACTCGAAGCGCTCATGCGGATCGAGAATTACATCACCCAGCAGGTCGAGCTGCTCAACCCCAGTGCTCGGCTCAATCACATTCTGTGCGGCCGCGTCGAACTCGGCCAGGTCATCGACCAGCAGGTCCTCGCCGCGCTCCGCGAGACCTACCCCGACCAGACGATGCGCACGATCATCCCGAAGTCCGTTCGCGTCAGCGAAAGCTACAGCGCCGAAGAACCCGTCGTCAGGTGGGCACCGTCCTCCTCCGCAGCTCGCGCCTACCGCGACGCGGCCCAAGAACTCGTCGAAAGGACCTCCTGATGAGCGCGACGCGTAAACCCGGCCTCGCCAACAACCCCCTCGAACGCCGCCAGCCCCGCACAGGCGCCCATCAGGACGGGACGTACTCGCGAACTCGTCGCAAGGACCTCCTGACGAGCGTGACACGTAAACCCGGGCTCGCCAACAATCCCCTCGAACGCCGCAAGCCACGACTGCCGAACCTCGTCGAACAGGGCGTGGACATCGCAGGACTCGCCAACTACCCCCTCGAACGCCGCAAGCCACGACTGCCGAACCTCGTCGAACAGGGCGTGGGCGTCGCACAAGAAGCAGCCACCCTCGCCGAATCCCAACCGGGGCCGGTGGCCCTCGGCGAGGAGAAGAAGACCACCAAACGGGTCCCCGCAGACAAGAAGCAGGAATCCGTCTACATCAACCGCGACAAGGTCGAAAATGGCAAGAATGCCGTCGCCGCCATCGGCCACATCGCCGGCGCCCCCAACAGTTGGTCCAACCTCGTCGACGAAGCCCTCGCCCACTACTTCGCCGTTCTCGAACGCAAATACAACAATGGCGAACCCTTCCCGCCGCGCAACGCCGAACTCGTCCGGGGACCACGCATCAACTAGCCCGCCCAGGAGCAGCCACAACGACATTGAGCACGACCGGCTCGTCGGTGGATCGCGGCAGGCTATCGGAATGTGCGGTCGCTACGCATCGACGACGAGCCGGAAAACGCTGCTCGCGCCCACCAAACCTCACCCGTCGTGGCGGCGCGGCCGCCGAAGGGCACCGGCGACGGTGGCTAGGTCGCGGAGGATCGGCGTTCGGACATGTCCCCTGACCGGATCCACCACATTGCGCTGGCGGCACGCGTTAACTACGTTCGGCGCTTCCAGAGACGAACGTTTACGGACTCGGCGTTCGGACGATCCGTCCCGGTCATCGTGTGTTCTGGTTGGTCGTAGGTCGGCCGCCATGGGCTGTCAGCTCAGCTGCTCGGCCAACGCGACGATGATCCCCTCGGGGCCGCGGACGTAGCAGAGCCGGTAGCTGTCCTGGTACTGCGCCACCTCGCCGACGAGTTCCGCGCCGTGGGCTCGCAAGCCGGCGACAGTGGCGTCGAGGTCGTCGACGGCGAACATGATGCTACGTAGGCCCAGTGTGTTCGGTGCGTTCTCCGGCTCAGCGCTGACCGCCGTCGGTGTATGGAACTTGGTCAGCTCGAGCCGGCCATGGCCGTCCGGGGTCCGCATCATCGCGATGTCGACTCGGACCCCGTCGATCCCGTTGACACGGTCCACCCAAGGTCCCTCGATCGCCGCCTCGCCCTCCAGCTCCATACCGAGTTCGACAAAGAACGCAATAGCAGCCTTCAGGTCGTCGACGACGACGCTCACGTGGTCCATCCGCTGAATCGCCATGGTGGTTCTCCTCTTCGTCGCGGTCTGTCGTGGCCAATGGTGCACCTAGGACGGAGCAGGCGCCGCATTCTCGACAGCCGGCAGTAGGCCTGCTTCTGGCCGTCACGGTCCTGGACCGCCCGCACCACCGAACGCGAACCCGCCACGCGGAATCGAGTGCAGTGCCCTGGCCGATCAGTTCGCGGGCTCGGGCGGCGAGGCGGAGCTGGTATCGGGAGTACCGCGGCGATGGCCGCCCTCAGAGCGTCCGGGGGTGAGCAGCTTCGCGGCGTCGAGACTACGGAGGAATGCCTGTGTCACGCCAAGGATCTCGGCGGCGTGACCATGCTGTAGGCGGCGTAGTTCTCGTCGTCGAACTTTCCGGCCGGGCTGCGGTCGGGCGAAACTTCCTGAATGGGGTGACCGCATTCCAACGGACAGGGCCCCCGGCGCCGTGAGGCACCGGGGGCCGGAGCGGTTTCACTTTCCGTATTCACTGCACTTTTTCGGCTGTCGGGCCCTTCTGGCTGCCCGACCGCCAGCCGGATGTGCCGGGGCCTCACACACTCAGATCAACCTTTGCCCCAGGCACATCCTTGTCTTGCGGTACTTCTCTGCGGGCAGTTCATTCTCTCCCGCACCTCGTGAACTCTTTCCTTGCAACGACAGGAACTGTACAACGGCGATGCCTCAATGTCTACAGCTGCCACTGTAGAAATTCTAGAGTCGGTTTACCAGGGATTTCATCCGCGCGAGGGGCGAGTCGGCTGAAACATGGACCGTCGCCGCCAGCTCACCGCAGGGTCGCACTGACGGCACTGAGCGGATGCAGTGTCAATCCCGCAAGGCAGTGAATTGCTGGGCGTCACTCCACTGGCCGAATTGATGCGGGCGCCGGCGCCACGCTCGGGAACGGTGCCGGCGGATCTCGAGCCGGTCGCGGCCATTACCTGCGACGAATGGCTCGCGAATTCGGTCGCCGCTGATCTCACAGGGAGTTTGCCCCGCACACGCCTGTCATGCGGCCGTAGCCCTGCCGGATGTCGGTGTATCCGGCGACGCGGGAGTCGAGGCGGATGTCGGCCCCGTCCCACCATCGCCGAGGGCGCCACCCTGTCGGCGGCGGCGTTGCGGAACCTGTTCGACCACACCGTCGCCCGGCTCGACGAGAAATGGCGGCACCTCCCGGAGTCGGCGTGGTCAGCGGAAGTCCGCCCGCGCAGGGCCGGCTCGTGCCGGTGTCGGAGACGGCGTGGATGCGCACCCGGGAAGTCTGGATCCACGCCGTCGACCTCGACAACGGCGGCCGGTTCGGCGACTTCCCCGACGTGGTCCTCGAGTCGCTGCTCACCGACATCGTCGGGATGTGGCGGCGCAAGGACCTCGGCGCCGGACTCGTGCTCGAGATCAACCGATGTGAATCGGCTGCGGTGCAGCCGGATTCACCCCTTACCGAGCAGGTGTCCGGGACCCTCGCCGCGGTCGTGCGGTGGGCCACCGGCCGCGGCGCTGTCGGACTACGGATCGAGGGGGATCTTCAGGCGCCACCGCGCTGGCTATGAGCGGATCGCTCTTTCGGGCATTGTGAGGCATGTGTAGTTCGCCGCGGGGGAGTGCATGCTTCGTAGCGTTCCCACCGGCCGCCGTACCCGAACGTATCAAACTGCATCCTCTGTCCACCGCTATGTACGGGCTCGACGGGATCCCCCATATCACCCGTATCTGGCAGCTTCCTCCCGATCTCAATGAGCGGTTGGCGGTTCGGCGCCGCGCTGCAGTGCAGGGAATATGGCCGCCGAAGAACGGCCCAGAAAACATCGCGCACGCGACCCTGGTTCTGCCTCACCCTGGATGAGACAGGACGATAAGGATCGATTCTCGGCAAAGCGGAGAATCCAAGGGATGGTCTGCGGTCGCCCGGTTTATCGACTCCTCGAGCTGCATTCGATCCGTTAGCGTCTCCCGGTCTATGTTTCGACAACGCCGTAGCCGTGATCGATAACTTCTTCGGCCACCTCGAAGACGAACTCTCCACCCACGAGTACATTCACTACAACGCCAAGCGCATTCCGCAAAGCTCGAGGGCCTGGGTCCGGTGTACTACCGGACCCAGGCCCTTGTCGCTCAGGCCAATACCGGCCAGTCAACTTCCGGGGATCAGAGCCAGCCCGGGAGGACGAAGATTGCCCAGGCCACGAGTGGCCCGACCAGTGTGACGAGTGCGCTGTACTTCAGGATCTGCTTGTAGAAGCGGTCGCGGTCGACGTCCTGAGCGTTGGCCAGCACGAGGGCACCGTTGGTCGAGAACGGACTGACATCGACGATGGTCGAGGAGACACTCAGCGCGACGATCACCCCGACCGCGCCGATGTTGCCCGACAGCAGGAACGGGACCGCAAGCGGAATCGTCGCACCAAGGATCGCGGTGGACGAGGCGAACGCCGAGACGATGGCGCCGATGTAGCAGAGCAGCAGCGCGACCAGCAGCGGCAGTCCGAGGCTCGCGACTGCGTCGCCGACGTATTCGACGGTTCCAGCCTCCTGCAACACGCCGACGAAGGTAAGCACACCGCCGATCAGTAGTACCGTCGACCAGCTGATCTGCGCGATCGCGCCCTTTTGGGCTTTCGGGGAGGCGAGTGCGAGCACGACGGCGACGGTCATCGAGATGAATCCGACATCGAGGTCGAGGACGAGCGAAAGGATCGCCAGAGCGCCGAGGCCGATGAGCGTGAGGATCTGTTCGAAGGTGATGGCGCGGACTGCTGTGGCCAAGCGCGGAGTCTTCTCGGCCGTGACCGTCTGAGTCGGTGCCGTTGTCGTGGTTGCCCCATGCCCTCGCAAGGGCGTAGGTGCTTGCGTCGCTCCGCCGACGGAGCCGTCGTCGTCGTGGTGTTCATCGTGCACGCTTCGTCCGAGGAGGTCACGCCCGCCGAGGAAGACGAAAAGCAAAACTCCGATCACCGCATTGAAGAACAAACTGCCGAGGAACAGGGCTAACGGGCTGCTGGCGAGGCCGGCCTTCGACGCGATGTTGTTGACGGTGACGCCGTAGATACTGATCGGTGAGAAGCCCCCAGCCTGGGCCCCGTGAATGACCATCATGCCCATCAGGAGCGCATTGATCTTGTACCGCGCGGCGAAGCCCAGCGCGATCGGCGCGATAATCGCAACGGCGGCCGGCCCGAGCGCCCCGATCGAGGTGAGCACCCCGGTGATCCCGAACATCACCCACGGAATCAGGGCGACCCGCCCGCCGACCAATCGGACGGCACCACGCACCAGCAGATCCACTGTGCCGTTGTTCTGGGCGATCGCGAACAGGTACGTAATACCTACGAGAGTGAGAAACAACTCGGCGGGAAATCCCCCTATGATGTCGTCACTGCTCATGCCAACTGCGAGCGTTCCGACGAAAAAGGCTGCTACGAACCCCAGCGCGCCCATGTTCACGGGCAGCAATGTCGCTGCCACGAACATGACGGCAAGCGCCAGGATCGGGATGAGTTCGGTCGACATCGGGATCTCCGGGTTTCTGCTTGGTCGGACAGCGTGCCGTATGGGCTGCTCTTCAGTGACTCGGTGGCATAGTGGCCTAGCCAGTACATCGATCAAAGCAGTGAGTGTCATCACTGTCAAGGTGTGATGTGAATGAGGACACAAACTGCAATGAAACCAAGGGGCCACCACCATCCCGGCATAGCTCGGATGGTGGTGAGATCGTTGCTCTTCGCTGCGGACTCGGCGCTACTCGGGAGTGCCGCAGATGGCCCTGCGCCGCGCTGGCCCGACAGCCGCTCGAACGTCCCGCCCGAGCTCGGCTGTGGTGTGTGTGAGCGGGTGTCAGCCCTTGTGTGCCACTGTGATCTCCCACAGCTGGCGGAACCACAGTGACGCACCGTCAGTGCCGCGGTGCGGGCACATCCCGGTTTCCGCGCCGCCGTCCAGCTCTGCCACGAAGGCGTCGTGAATCCGCGCAGCCGCGGACTTCTCCGTCCCTGCCTGCTCTAGCCACGGGTGCACCGGACGGTCGATTTCCTGTTCGGTGACGCGGTCGACGACGAGGCCGTGCTGGTGCAACCACTGTGGGACTACACCTCGCGTCAGCATGCGTACGTGCGACGGATCGCGCAGTCTCTCCATCTGGTTCTGCTGTTTGGCGATGCCCGGGTCGGTCGAGGCCGCAAGGTCCATCACCGCGACCCGCCCGCCCGGACGGCACACGCGTGCCATCTCCACCACGACCCGCCGCGGATCGGTCAGGTGATGCAGTGCGAATCGCGCGAAAACCAGAGTGAATGCGGCGGAGGCGAACGGCAGCGCCTCTACCGTCCCGCGCACGAAGTCGAGGTTCGCCAGCCCCTCGACGGCAGCGCAGCGTATGCCCTCATCGATCATCGCCGGCGTACTGTCTATCGACACGACTCGTGCGACACGCGGCGCCAGCGACCGGCTGACGATGCCGGTCCCACCGGCCACGTCCAGAATGACGTCGTCCGCTTCGGGTGCCAAGTGGTCCAGCAGCCAGGGCACGCTCGATGTGAAGGCAGTGTTGAGCCGCTCTTCTTCGAAAGTCGGTGCCTGGCGGGTGAAGGCCGTCCGGATCCGTTTCTCGTGCGAGTTCGCCACGGCACCATCCTCTGCGTCGTATCCGCCCCGGTCTCGCCGAGCGTGAATCGGTCCGAGCTCGATAAGCGAGGGTCGAACCGGTTCAGCTGCCCTCGCGTAGCAGCGCAACGTCGGAGACCATCCGGATGTGCGCGGCCATGGCTCGCGCGGCCTCGACGGAATCCTGTCGGCGGACCGCATCGGCGATCTTCTTGTGGCCTTCGAGTGACGCCCGCGGCCGATCGTCTTGCGACAGCGATTCGATGCGGGTCTCACGGATGAGCTCGGAGATCTCGTGCATGAGCTTCGCGAGCAGAGACGAGTGCGCGGCGGTGGTGATGGCCTCGTGGAACATCTCATCGCCGACCACGCCCCGATCGCCCGCGGCGATCTCCGACTCCATCATCGCGAGTGCGGAATCGATCGCCGCCATTTCCGCGTCAGAGCGACGCTCGGCGGCCAAACCGGCAAGCTTCACCTCCAGCGCCTCGCGAGCCTCGATGATGTCGGGGAGGCGGTCCGCGTGTTCCCGCAATGCCTTGATGACGCGCTCCTCGGCCGGTCTACGGACGAGCACGGCGCCGTCGCCGTGCCGGACCGACAGCACACCCTGAACCTCCAGGGCGACCAGGGCCTGGCTCAGCGATGCCCGGCTGACGCCAAGTTTCGACGCCAGCTCACGCTCGGCCGGGAGACGATCGCCGGGAACCATCTCGTTGTCGGCGATATGCGAGCAAAGCTGTTCGACGATGACCTCGTACAGACGGGGCCGCGCTACAGGACGCAGTTGCTCAGTCACTGAGCCACCCACTCTCCATTCCAATGATGTCTTGCTATCACAGTAACTCCCGCTGCCGGTGAGGAGCGACGGCGTGAGTAATGGCCGCCACAACAACGCTTGACAGTAATCGCGCCCACTGCTGTACTAGTGGCTAGTCCACTTAGCCACTGATCCATGATGGGACGGCGGCACATCGGCAGGAAGCCAGGGATGCTCATGTTTTCCACTGCACACTCCACGACCGCACCGGCCGGGCCACTCGATGGGATCGTGGTGGTCGACCTCACCCGCGCACTGGCAGGTCCCCACGCGGCGATGATGCTCGGCGACCTCGGCGCGGTCGTCATCAAGGTCGAAACCCCACACGGCGGCGACGACACCCGCGGGTGGGGGCCACCCTTCGTGAGCCCCGCCGATGCAGAGCGGGAATCGACGTACTTCCTCTCTGCCAACCGGAACAAGAAGTCGATCACCCTCGACCTGAAGGCCGACGCCGGACGCGCCACCCTCGAGTCCCTCGTCCGGCGCGCCGATGTGCTGATGGAGAACTTCCGCACCGGAGTCCTCGATCGGCTCGGCTTCACCACCGAGCGCCTCGCGGAACTGAACCCCCGGCTGGTCGTCCTGTCGATCAGCGGTTTCGGTCACGACGGGCCCGAAGGGGGGCGTGCGGGGTACGACCAGATCGCCCAGGGCGAGGCCGGACTGATGTCGCTGACCGGATCCGGGCCTACCGACGTTCAGCGCGTCGGCGTTCCGATCGCGGACCTTCTCGCTGGCATGTACGGGGCGTTCGGCGTCGTCGCCGCCCTGCAGGAACGTGAGCGCACCGGACGAGGTCGAGTCGTGCGAACGTCGTTGCTGGCCAGTGTCGTCGGCGTGCACGCCTTCCAGGGGACAAGATGGACCGTCGCCGGCGAGGTCGGCGAGGCACAGGGCAACCACCATCCCTCGATCTCGCCCTATGGACTGTTTCGCACCGCCGACGGCGCCGTGCAGATTTCGGTGGGCAGTGAAGGACTGTGGAAGAGGTTCTGTGCGGGCTTCCACCTCGACCCGGACACCCCCGGTATGGCAACGAATCCCGAACGCGTCGCCAACCACAAGCAGGTCCTGGAACTGGTCGAGGACGCATTCGGCGCATACACCAGCGACGAACTCCTCGTCGAACTCGACCGCATCGGAGTGCCCGCGGGACGCGTCCGGACGCTCTCCGAAGTCTACGAATGGGAGCAGACCAAGTCGCAGGGACTGCTGATCGACGTCGACCACCGCACACTCGGCAACATCACCCTGCCCGGCCCGCCGCTGCGATTCTTCGAACCGGACGGCACCGAAGTCACCAACACCCAGCACACCGCGCCACCGGTCCTCGGCGCCGATAACGACATCGTGTCCGAGTGGTTGCAGGAGACGGTCCGATGACCCGCCTGACCGCGCATGAACTGGTCGACCTGGTTTTCGATCGTGACTCGTGGAAATCGTGGGATACCGACATCGCCGAGCCCGCCGGGAACGACTCGTACGCAGACGAACTGGCGGCGGCGCGCGAGAAGACCGGGCTGGACGAATCCGTCGTGACCGGAGCGGCACTCCTACGAGGCCGCCGCGTCGCGGTCGTGGTCTGCGACTTCGGATTCCTCGCGGGATCGATTGGCGTGGCCGCCGGCCGACGGCTCGTCACAGCGATCGAGTGGGCTACCGCGGCGAAGCTTCCGCTGATTGCCTTACCGGTCTCGGGCGGAACGCGCATGCAGGAAGGAACCACCGCATTTCTCCAGATGGTCAAGATCACGGCAGCGGTGAGTGCCCACAAAGCAGCCCACCTCCCGTACCTGGTGTACCTCCGAAACCCCACCACGGGAGGGGTATTCGCGTCCTGGGGATCCCTCGGACACGTCACGGTCGCCGAGCCCGGCGCGCTCGTCGGATTCCTCGGACCCCGGGTATACGAAGCGTTGTATGGCGCGCCGTTTCCACCGGGCGTGCAGACGGCGGAAAACCTTCAAGCTCACGGGTTGGTCGACGCCGTCCGCCCTCCGGAACAACTCGCCGAGATCCTCGACCGGGCCCTACGCATCATGACCTCCCGTCCGACCGACGACGAACGCACGTCCGAAGTCCCGGACACCGCACTTCCGGATACGCCCGCCTGGGAATCGGTGCTCGCCTCTCGCCGCACCGGCCGCCCCGGAGTGCGCGAACTACTGTTCAATGCCGCTGCCGATGTACTGCCCCTCAACGGCACCGGGCAGGGCGAGAAGGATCCCGGACTGACCCTCGCGCTGGTCCGCTTCGGCGACGTCCCTTGCGTTCTGCTCGGCCAGGACCGACACGGCCAGACCGCACAACGCCCCCTCGGGCCGGCGGCACTGCGTGAGGCGCGGCGCGGCATTCGCCTGGCGCAGGAGCTCGACCTACCGCTGGTCACCGTCATCGACACCGCTGGGGCAGCCCTGTCGAAGGAGGCGGAGGAGGGCGGACTCGCCGGCGAGATCGCCCGATGCCTGGCCGAACTCGTGACATTGCGATCGCCCACGGTGTCGCTGCTGCTCGGTCAGGGCACCGGCGGAGGGGCGCTGGCTCTGCTCCCAGCGGACCGCGTTCTTGCCGCCCAGCATGGTTGGCTCTCACCGCTGCCGCCAGAAGGAGCGAGCGCAATCATTCATCGCGACATCAGCCATGCTCCTGAAATGGCTGCTGCACAGAGGATTCGAGCCAAAGACCTACTCGCCGGTGGTGTCGTGCACACGGTGATACCGGAGTTCCCCGATGCAGCGGACGAACCGGTGCAATTCTGTGAACGTGTCGGTACGGCCCTCCACACGGCACTGCTCGCTCTCATGCGGCGGGACCCCCAGCAACGCCTGGCCGATCGATTCGAGCACTTCAGCCGGATCGGCGAACCGCTGACGGTGCCGGTGTGACACCGGCATGCGGATGCTTCGAAAGTGACGGCGTTCACCGGGTTTCGATGCTCCGGGATCGCCGCGTGATAGTGGGAGCTTCGCCCAGAGCCCCGAGTTCCAGAATCGCGGACCAACCCCGCGCATTTCTGCGAAATGCGTCGGTACAACGCTCGCGCGGTGCCGCTCCCTACGAAGGAGTCGCTGACGAGAGTTGACCGACAGGTTCGAGTGCTGCACTCATCGGTAACACGCCGATCCGGTGAATCGCACGAACCAAGCCTCGGAGCGCCGCGACCCACCGGTCGCAGCGCTCCGAGGAACCTACCTCCGATGAAACGAATGAAAGGGTAGCCGTCGTCAGTTTGTGCGCGGAAGCTGCGGCCCGCCGGGCCCGGCTGGAACTCTCACGCGCTCAGCACACGCTGGGTACGGGACTGAATGAGTCGTAGCACCGACCACCGCATTCGCGGTTCGTTGTGGGAGAGCTAGATCCGATGGACACGCTGACGCAGCGCCCGCGCTGCTGCACCCCGATCCCGAGCGCGCCTGCGCCGAAGGGATGCGACGGCCGTGGACAGTGAGATCGCGTGGCCCGAGGTGCTGGTTCGGATGGTCGACGGGCCACGCGATCAGCCTGCGCGGCACGATCCGAAGCCGCAACGGTCGCTATCAACCCGGAAACTTCGGAGGCTGGGCGACCATGGGTGGCGGACCATAGTGAGACGCGCAGCGCGGAACGTTCGCGCATCGTTGCGGGGGTGGAGTCGGATCGCTTCCTGACGAGGGTGATCACCTCATTCATGTCCGTGGCCGCGGCGGCGGCGGTCCGCGGGCTTCAGAAGGACCAGATCATCGGAACGGGCCTATGCGTCAGACCCGGTGACATCTGAGTGTGATGAAGTGCGGGCTTCGGCATTGCGTCTGATCGGTGGAGTGCTAGCGGCGATCCTTCTTGGCCTGGCGCCGGGCGCCGGCCGCGATCGTGGAGGCCTCGCACTTCTTGCGGCCCGACGACTTCCGGGTCGCGTCGACGCGGGCGTTGCCCCCCGACCGCACCTTTCCGTCGCTGTCGCCGAGGTCGCTGAACGAGGGTGCGCGCGGGGTGGACGGCACCGCCCCTCTGTTCCCCGCTGACGGGGGACGCGCCCGTGCCTCGTCACCACACCCGGAACTTGGTGTCGGACAGGGTGAATCCGTGCCCGGCGTCGCTCGTGCAGGTAACACCCGTCGACTCCTCGACAAGGCAGGACAGATCGTTCACGTGCAGCGACCGGCCGTAGGGCAAAGTGGTGGCCGGTGAACCGCCCAGCGGGTAGTACCGCGGGTCACCGGCGCTGACGAACTGACCCGAACGGGAACCGGTCACCTCGATGGCGTTGGGCGGCACCCGGACGTCGGGGGCGCCGGAACCGGGAACCTTCGGAGCCGATTCCGGCATCGGGCCGTGACAGCCTGCTGTCGGGAGGTCGCCGCCGGTCAGGATCGCGCAGTGGAACTTGGTACTGGGCGTCGTGAAGTAGAAGCTTCCCGCCGTGGTGCCCGCGTACTGCTGGGGATCGGCCTCCCGGGTTCTGGCGGGTGCGCTCGTGGCCGCAGTCGGAAGAACGCTCGGACTCGACGGGGTCGTACTCCGCGTCGAGGCAGAGGGCGTCGCCGAGTTCGTCCACGACGGAGGAGTGAGGGAGAAGGTGGTCGACGGGGCGGCGGCGGTATCGGCGGACCCGCTGACGGAGCCCGCGCACCCCGTCATCAGCAACGCCGTTGCGAGCAGCAGCACCGTGCGGACCGAGAGGCTCATGCGGCGAGCTTAGAACCGCGTCCGTCCCAAACGGCTGCGGCGCGGCCGTCCAATTTCTGGAACAGTAGTGATGAGCGATCTGCCCGCAAGCCCGGTATCCAGGAGGTCCGATGTCGGAGAGCGACCAATACCCGTGTGGCGAGACGCCGCCGATAATCGACACCGACGAGGAGCGTCGGGCCCGCATCTCTTTCGAGGTGCGGCGGTGGTGTGAGCGAGCCTCGATCTCGGGAACGCACCCGCCGTTGTCCGATCGGGCTGCCGTGTTGATCGCCGCCGGACACCTCGACGCGCCCACCCGGCAGGTGCTCGCGAACCGCCGCCGCACCGGCAGGACGGTGCCGTCGATCGGTGGCTTCGGACAGCTGCGTCTGCTCACGGACGAATACCACCAGGTGTCCCAGCGTTGCGACACACTGCGGCCCGGGCCGGCGCAGCTGCTCTTCAAGTACCGCACCACGGAGCTGGGTAGAAAACTGCAGGCATATCGGTCGGCGGTGGTGATGTCGACAGCGCATTACGGCAATGGCGTGCGGGCGATGCGCCGTGATCGGCGGGAGGGCGTGCATCTCGACCTCGAGCAACGGGAGGCGCTGTTCCGCGCTCTGCAGCGGACGCCGGCGCCGCAGACCGGAAGCGCCTTCGAGCGCGCCGCGAAGATCGCTCGCGGCACAGCTGCGGAGCGGATCGGCCAGGCGTCGGAGAACACACTGATGGCCGCGGCCGGGAAGCGGGTGGCCGATGCCCTCGGGCGCGGCGTCGACCTCGACAACGACACATTCGCCGACGGTTACGACACACTGCTCTATCTCGCCGGAATGTTGTACGACAGGATCGACGGGTCCCCGGTGTGGCGCTCCGAGCACTTCGCTGTGCAGCGGCACCAACTCGACCTCGCGGAGGAACTGACACAGATCGCGGTCGACACCGTGGCGTTGCGCGGCATCCGCCTCGAGCTCGACGACGCGTTGCGCGTCACGCACTCCGACGGCGGTCGCCGGCAGGTCCAGGCCAGGCAGGTTGCGCTGACGCCGGTGTGGGATCAGCTGGTCGACCGCGTTGCGGCGTTGGCGCGGATCGGTGATCTGCTCTCACGGGCCGAGGTGCAGCTGCGATCCGTGCTGGCCGTCAACCGGGCCATGAGCCTGGACAGTCGGATCGACGAGCTCATCGCACGGTCAGGCGACCGGGAACTGTCGGCCGTGAACACCCACCACGTCGGGGATCAGTTCGACGGGGTGGAAGAGCTGATGCTCACGTACCAATCGGCGATATACGGCGACATTGCCGAACTGACGGCGTGGTCGGGGAGCCCGGAGACCAGGTAGGCGCCGACAGAAACGAGGCCAGCTTCCAACCTACGTGCCGAGGTCGAGCGCGATCATATGGCGATGTCGCCGCGCCGGTGTTCGATCGCGGCTTGCCGCTCCGATTCGGACATTCCTCCCCACACTCCGAAGGGCTCCTCGACAGTAAGCGCGTGCTCTCGGCATTGGACTAGGACCGGGCAGCGGTTGCACAGCTGCTTGGCTCGCAGCTCACGCTGCTTCCGGATACGTCCACGCTGTCCGTCCGGGTGGAAGAACATCGACGAGTCGACGCCACGGCACAAGCCATGCACTTGCCACTCCCAGACGTCCGACAGTGGCTTGGGAAGGTCCGTGTATGGGGGCATGCGAACTCCTTGATCGTGACGTGACGAAAGGTGGCGGCGTTCTCGCCACCTGACGCTCACCCAGCCCGCACTGCTGGAGCGCGGTGAACATGTGAGGGACCTGTACCCAGAAACCGGATGTGTCACTCACACGTCAGGAATGTTCAACATTCGTTCTCCGGGGTAAGCCCGCCGCCGCCGCGAGCATGCGCCGCGGCAGTGATGCACCGGATGTTTGAGCTGCCGATGATGTCGGGTTCACACCGCGGCTCGCCGTGAGCACGACCGCTGCCGTGGGCTGTGGCGGTGGCGTGTTGGGTCCGCGACCGGCGGGAACCTCAACCGTCACCTGAAGGTGCTCGCAGGCGCGAGCCGCGGATCACCGTGCCCGGCGCCGCGTACGCACCACGACGCCAGGCCGGGAGTACCAGGCCGTGCAGTGCGACGTTGAGGTCAGCAGGTGCGAAAGAGAGGGCGTGCGCGAGGGTTTCGGCGGCGGGGTCGAAGCGGTATGGTTCGGTGATCATCGGCACGGACCAGGGCAGACCCAACGGCAGCAGGGGCAGAAGCAAGAGTCCCGCCCCCAGGTTCACCCCCGCGGAACCATGCCCGAGGTCGGCGACGATCAGGAACAGCAGGGTCAGGCCCAGGACCAGTCCCGCGTGCGCGGCGAAGATCGCGACCCAGATGCTGCCGTCTCGCCCGTTGGCCACCGGCTGAGTATCTCCCGACCCGGCCGCGGTGGCCCGTCACCGCCGGTCGTGTCGGCACTGACCGGCGACGGCGACGGTCACCGAAGAGGGCCGGGTTCATGGCCGCTCCGGTTCGGTCCGAGCGCCCGGTGCGTGTGGGGTCGGGCGGGGGTGGGTGACACGGACACGGGAGATGCGGCGGCCGTCGAGGGCACTGACGGTGAGTTTGGTGCCGTCGAAGGTGATGCTGTCACCGAGTTGCGGGACGCGTTGGAGTCGGTGCAGCAGGAAACCGGCGACCGTTTCGTAGGGGCCGTCGGGGAGGGTGATGCCGGTGGTCTTCTCGAAGTCCTCGATGATCAACAGTCCGTCCACGTGTTGGTGCGCCGGCACCCGAATCTGCGTAGCCTCGCTGTGCTGGGCGGGTTGTTGGTACTCGTCCCCGATTTCGCCGATGATCTCCTCCACGATGTCCTCGAGGGTGACGATTCCTGCGGTGCCGCCGTATTCGTCGACGACGATTGCAATCTGGAGATTTTCGTGGCGCATGTCCGCCAGCGCGGCCAGGGCCGGTTTGGAGGCGGGCAGTTGCAGGATGGGTCTGCTGAGCTGCGCCGCCGTGGCGATCTGTCGTTCGTCGGCGAGCAGGAGATCGCGCACGTGGACGAATCCGACGATGTCGTCAAACGAGGCGCCGGTGACCGGGTACCGGCTGTGCCCGGACCCCAGTGCCTGCTCCCGGGCCCGGGGGAGGGGCGTATCGGCGGGCAAGAAGTCGACGTCGGTGCGGGGACGCATCACCTCGATCAGGGAGCGTTGACCGGCATCGAAGACCTCCGAGAGGATGCGGCGCTCGGATTCGGCGATCGCTGTGTGCCCGAGAACGAGATCGCGGAGTTCTTCGTGGGTGATCGCTTCGTTCTTCGCCTTCGGGTCCCCACCGAGCAGGCGCACCAGCAGGTCGGTGGAGACTGACAGCAGCCAGATCACCGGGCGCATTATCGTGGCGAACCGGTCCAGGGCCGGCGCGGTGAGCAGGGACACTTCACTCGCGCGTTGCAGCGCAAGACGTTTGGGCACCAACTCGCCCAGGATCAGGGACAGGTACGCGATCACCAGGGTCGTCCCGATCAGGGCTACCGCCGAGGCCGGCCCGGCCGGCAGGCCCCACGATTCGAGGGTGGGAACGAGGGCGGGTGCGATGGCGGCGGCGCCGTAGGCGGCGGAGAGGAATCCGGCCACGGTGACACCGACCTGCACCGCGGAGAGGAACCGGTTTGGGTTGCGGGCCAGCGCGGCGGTCCGGGCGCCGCGGCTCCCACGCCGCTGCAGGTGCCGGATCTGCCCCTCCCGCAGAGACACCAGGGCGATCTCGGTGGCCGCGAACACGCCACCGACCAGCACGAAGGCCAGCACCAGTCCGGCGTCGACCACGGTGTCGTTCATCGCCGCCGCCCAAATCGGGGCGGCCGGGGTCTGTGACGGTGGCCCATGCCCTTTCTCCTGGAGAAGTCCATCGATCGCGGGGTGGGGTTCAGTGTAGGCGAAAACGGACAAAACGGACATGAGCATCCATGGTCGCGCGGTTACGCACCGGTGCCTGAGCGGAGGACGGCCGGTGGGTGCGCGTGCCGCGGCGAGCGGCACCCTGAGCCCCGGGTTGCGCCGGCCGCGGTTCTCGGCCACATTCGCGTATGTGCCGCGGAGTGTGCTGATTCAGCTGGGAAGCGTGGTCGCGTTGATGGCGGTGGGCACCATGCTGGTCCTGGTGGGGGCCTTCGGCGGGGGATTCGCCTGCCTGCTGGGCGGCGGGATCTGGTTCTGGCGGCTCTACCGCGACAGCGAGCCCTGACCGGAAATCGTTCCCGGCCAGGGGCCCGCTGTGTCGGGGCGTTCGGTCAGGCGGTGGCTCCGGCGGCCGGTAACAGCCGCTGTAGCACGTCGGTGAGGGTGATCAGCCCGGTCACCTCGCCGTCGTCGCCGAGGACGAGCACCAGATGGCTGCGGGTCTCGCGCATGGTCCGCAGCGCCTCGTACACCGGTGCCGCCGCGGGCAGGGTGAGCACCGCACGCATCAACGTCCGCGCCGTGTACGTCGGCGGCGCGTGCAGGCTGTCGCGCACGTGTACGACGCCCTGGACCCCGGCGTCGCCGCGGACCAGCAGCCGTAGGTGTCCGCTGCGCTGGCAGGCCGCGCGAATCTCGTCCGGTGTCGCCTCCGGAGGAACACTGCTCGGTGCCGGATTCGGCCGGACCATCTCCCCGACGGTGAGCGCCTCGAGTTCCAAGGCGCTGGTCAACTGTCCGTGGTAGCGCTCGTCGAGGGTGCCGGCGGTCGCGGAGTGCTCGACGAGGTGGCGCAGTGCGTCCGAGTCCTGGCCCGACCCGACCTGATCCACCGGGGTCACCCCGACCTTGATCAGGCACCAGTTCGCCATCCGGTTCAGCGCATTGAGGGCGGGTCGGGTGGCCCACATGAAGCCGCGCATCGGGATCGCCAGCAATGTCGCCGATCTCTCCGGGTGCGCGATCGCCCACGACTTCGGTGCCATCTCCCCGACGACGAGGTGCAGGAAGGTGACGATGATCAGGGCGAGAACGAACCCCGCGACGTCCGCCAGCCACAACGGTGCGCCCCAGCCTTCGAACGCCGGGGTCAGCCAGTGGTGCACGGCGGGTTTGGTGATCGCACCGAGCGCCAGGGTGCACACCGTGATACCGAGCTGCGAACCGGCCAGCAGCACCGACAGCTCCGACGCACTCCGCAGGGCGGCCCGGGCCGCCCTGCTGTTCGGTGCGGCATCCTCGAGCCGGTGGTGGCGAGCCGCGATGAGCGCGAATTCGACCGCGACGAAGAATGCACTGGCCGCGATCAGTGCAACCGTGACGACCAGGATGAGCCAAGGACTACTCATGCGCAGACTCCTCCGACGTGCTGGCGAAGGTGACGAACAGCGACGACGGCACATGCTTGTCGATGTCGCGGACCTCGGCGAGCAGTCGCCGCTCCGGCGGTTCGGTGTCGTTCACCAGGTCTCCCGGATCGCGCTCGAGCGCGATGGTTACCCGATCACCGACGGCCGGAAGCCCCCCGAACTCGGCGATGACGGCACCGGCCAGGGTTTCGGCATCACCGGCGGGCAGGCGGTGACCCAAGAGGCGTTCGACCTCGTCGAGGTGCAGATCACCGGGCATGATCCAGCCGTCGGCCTCCGATCCGGCCGCGGCCGCGGCCGGGGCGGTGTCCGGGTCGTGTTCGTCGGCGATCTCGCCGACCAGTTCCTCGGCGATATCCTCGATTGTGACGATCCCGGCGAATCCGCCGTACTCGTCGATCACCAGGGCCATCTCCTCCTTCGCCTCGCTCAGCTGGGTGAGCACCTGCGGCAACGGTAGCGACGTGGGCACGACCACCGGGGTCCGGCACCGGGAGGCAGCCGTTCCGGTCGGCGAGGTGCCCAGGAGGTCGTGCAGGTGAATCACCCCGTACAGGTCGTCCGAGCTCTCACCCACGACCGGGTAGCGGGTGTGCCCGGACCCCATGCGATGAAGCACCGCGGACACCGGTTCGTCGGCCCGCACGGTGTCGACGTGGGAGCGCGGGATCATGGCATGTTCTGCCGTCTCGGTAGGGAAGTCGAGAATGCGATCGAGCAGGGTGGACAGCTCTCGCGGCAACTCTCCGGTATGACGCGACTGCGCGACGATGTGCACGAGGTCCCGCGGTGTCGCCGAGTGCTCGACATCATGCACCGGTTCGATCCGCAGCGCCCGCAGCAGCAGGTTCGAGGACTGGTCGAACAGCCAGATCAGCCAGCCGAACAGTCTCAGGTAGATCGTGGTCGACAGGGCCAGCCAGCGGGCGACCGGTTCGGGTCGGGCGATCGCCAGGTTCTTCGGGAACAGCTCACCGAAGACCATCTGGACGAAGGTGGAGAAGAGTACGGCGAGGATGGCGCCGATTCCGATTCCCACAGCAGTGGGGACACCGACGCCGCCGAGGAGTTCGCCGAGTCCTCGTCCGATGAGAGGTTCGGCGACATATCCGACCAGCAGCCCGGTGACGGTGATACCGAGTTGGGCGCCGGACAGCATGAACGAGGTGCGGCGGGTCACCGTCAGGGCCCGGGCGGCCCCGGTGTCACCGGCCTCGGCCCGCGCTTTCAGCCGCGAGCGGTCCACCGACATGTAGGCAAATTCCTGGGCCACGAAATACCCGGTCAGCGCGGTGATGGCGACGACCACCAGGATGCCGAACGCGATGCTCAGAACGACGGTCACCATCTGTGCACGTCCGGACGGGATCCGAGTCGGCGGGTGGCACGAGGCGGGCGGGGTCTTCGGGGTATGCGCGAAGCGAGGTTCATGGACTCTCATCGAGGTTGGGGACACGAATAGTTACGCCAGTGGTCCCGGCGCCCGAACCAATAGTAAAGGCTTCTTTACCTCAGGTCCGCATCGTCTCTGGTCGTGACTGGCCACGGGTGCTGCACCTGACCGCTGAGCTGGCCGGAGCTGCCGCGACGACGGAACGGACATGCTGGCAGGTCGGCGGCCCCCGAAATGGGGACAGTGTCCCGTCGACCCGACGACGGACTCTCGATCGCGGAGCCGAGCGTGTGGGTGCGCGGCGTGGAGGTAGTGCACCGCGGTGGGCTTGCAGACTTGGTGGTATTGCGGTGTTCGCGCGACCGCTCGCGTCGGGTCCCGGACATAGAAGATCGAGATCGCGGCGGTAACTGGTCAGGCTTGTGTCGACCGTCGGTGCTTACCCCGCCGGGGTGTTCGCCGGGCCCGGGTTCTTCGGGGAGCGCAGCCGGCGGGCGGCGGCGACGGCCGCGACGACGAGTAGGAACCCGAGCACGCTCAGCCCGAGCAGCGGGATGTACCAGCCGACCGCCATTGTGAGGATCACCACCGCGACGGTGGTGGTCGGGTGAATCCGGCGCCAGGTGCCGCGGATCGGCGCACGGCCGACCCGGCGCCGACCGTGGGTGGGGCGTCGCCGCCACCACAGCAGGTAGCCGCGCCCGATCACGGTCACCAGGGCGATGGTCACGGCGAGTAGAACCAGCTGGTTGAGCAGGCCGAACAGGATGCCCATGTGCAGAGCGATGCCCCAGGTGGTGAGCTTTGCGGCCAGCGGCCAGTCGGCGAATCGGTTCGCGTCGGTCACGGCACCGCTGACGGGATCGATCGCGACCGCGTCGGTGGCGAACTGCCACGGCTGCCGGGTCTCGGTGACGGTGAACGCGGTGTGCTCGTCGGCCGGAATGGTGGCCTCGACCTTCCCGGTGACCTGGTTAGCGGCCGCGGCCGCAAGGACCGAGTCCAGTTCGCCGATGTTGCGGTCGAGCGCACCCGGGTTGGCGGCTGCACCGGTGTGTCCGCCGTGCCCGTCGTGCCCACCCGCCGCCGCGGCGGTCCCACCGGCTGGGGTGCCGAGATTTTTGTCGAGTTTCGGGGTGGTCCAGCTCAGGGCGGTGCGCAGTTCGCTGACGTTCTCACCGGCGTACTTCGACCAGGTCAACCCGGTCGCCGAGAGAAACACCAACCCGACAGCGATCCAGATACCCAGTACCCCGTGCCAGCTGAGGGTGCGGTTACGGCCGCGGGAGGTGCAGTCGACGGTCAGCAGGCGCGTCGATTCTCGGTTGCGGGTGTGCAGGGTGCGGTACCGCGCGGCCCACAGGTACACCCCGCCGAGGGCGATCACCCACAGCCACGATGCGGCGAGCTCGCTGATGCCATCCCACGAAATGCTCGAACTGAACACGGTCGACACATTCGTCGTGCCCGGACCCCTAGGCCGCTGAACTCGGACCGAACTCCGAGCGCGCAGACGTCGACCGAGTATGGGCTGGATCTGCTGAGTTGCGGTTCGGCGACGAGATTGATTCGCCGAGGGTGTCACGAGGGAGCGTCACGCAGGTCAATTGACGCCCGTTTCGAGAGGCGCGCTACTTTGATGTCCTACTATCTCCCCGGACCGGGAGTGAGACGGAAGGGCACCTGATGAATACTCCCGAACCGATTGTGGTGATCGACGGCGCGCGGACGCCGATCGGCAGCTTCGGTGGCACGCTCGCCGGCGTGCCCGCGCACGAGCTGGGCGCGACCGCTGCGCGGGCCGCTCTGGGGCGTGCCGGGGTCGCCGGTGACGACATCGGCGAGGTGGTGATGGGCTGCATCGGCCAAGTAGGCCCCGACGCCTACAACGCCCGCCGCGTGGCCCTCGCAGCAGGCCTGCCCGAGAGCACTCCCGCCTACACGGTCAACCGCTTGTGCGGCAGCGGCCTGCAGGCCGTCTGGTCGGCGGCGCAGCAGATGCGCTGGGGCGGGGTCGGGTTCGCGTTGGCCGGCGGCGACGAGAGCATGTCCCGGATGCCGTTCTACGATTTCGGCGCCCGTTCGGGTTACAAACTCGGTGACCGCACACTCGTCGACGGCACGGTCGCGATCCTGACCGACCCGTTCGGTGGCGTGCACATGGGCCGCACCGCCGAGGCCGTCGCCCGCAAGTACGACGTGAGCCGGCAGCAGCAGGACGAGTTCGCAGTCGAATCCCAGCGCCGCGCCGCCACCGACGCCGCCCGGGCCGCGTTCGCCGAGGAAATCACCCCCGTCGAAATCGGGGGGCGCCGCCCGAAGACGATCGAGGTCGACGAGCACCTCAAGCCGGACACCACCCTCGAGACCCTCGCGAAGCTGCGGCCGGCGTTCGAGGAAGGCGGTTCGGTGACCGCCGGTAACGCGTCGGGCATCAACGACGGCGCCGCGGCCCTGGTGCTGGCCACTCAGTCGGCCGCGCAGGAGAAGGGCCTGACCGGGCTCGTCACCCTCGAGGCCGTCGCGACCGCCGCGATGGACCCGGCTCTGATGGGGTACGCCCCGGTGCTGGCGTTGCAGAAGCTGTTCGAGCAGACCGGCACCACCCCGGGTGATATCGACGTGATCGAGCTGAACGAGGCGTTCGCGTCGCAGGCGGTCGCGGTGATCCGGGACGCGAAGCTCGACCCGGAGAAGACCAACCCGTACGGCGGCGCCATCGCGTTGGGTCACCCCGTGGGCGCGACCGGTGCCATCCTGAGCCTGCGCCTCGCGAAGGATCTTGTGCGCCGCGACCTCGAACTCGGCATCGTCACGATGTGCATCGGCGGCGGTCAGGCCCTCGCCGCACTGTTCCGTCGAGTCTGAGGAGTGGCCATGAAGAAGCATATTGCGTCGTGGCATGACGACGAGGTGAAGGCGCTGTCCGAACTCGCGACCGGGTTCTTCGAGCGCGAAGTGGTCGCGCACAACGACAAGTGGGACGCACAACACTGCATCGATCGATCCGTGTGGCACACCGCCGGGCAGCTCGGGTTGCTGTGTTGTTCCGTGCCCGAAGAATACGGCGGCGGTGGCGGCACATTCGCCCACGACCTCGCCGTCTTCGAGGCCCAGGGCTACGCCGGGGACCTGGCGTTCGGAATCGCGGTGCACAGCGGGATTGTCGCGCATTACCTCGTCGAGTACGGGTCGGAAGAGCAGAAGAAGGCGTGGCTGCCGGGGATGGCCACCGGGGAGATTCTCGGTGCGATCGGCATGACGGAGCCGGGCGCCGGTTCCGATCTGAAGGCGATCAAGACCACGGCCATCCGTGACGGTGACGACTATGTGATCAACGGTTCGAAGACGTTCATCACGAACGGCGCGTCCGCCGACATGATCATCCTGGCCGTCAAGACCGATCCGAAGGCCGGCGCCAAAGGTGTTTCGCTGATGATCGTCGATCTGCGGGACTGCCCCGGCTTCGCAGTCGGACGCGTCCTCGACAAGGTGGGCCAGCACGGCGCCGACACATCGGAGTTGTCGTTCACCGATGTGCGGATACCCGCCGAAAATCTGCTCGGCGTGTCCGAGGGACAGGGCTTCGGGCAGCTGATGGCCCAGTTGGTGCAGGAACGGTTGATCATCGGGGCGCAGGCCTCGGGCGCGATGAAGCGTGCCGTCGAAGACACCGTGGCCTACACGAAATCGCGGCAGGCGTTCGGGCACAGCCTGTTCGAGTTCCAGAACACCGCGTTCGAGCTCGCCGAATGTCACACCATCGCCCGCACCTGCCAGGTGTTCCTCGACCACTGCATCGAGGCGCACCTGCGCGGTGAACTCGACCCGTCCGAGGCGGCCATGGTCAAGTACTGGCTCACCGAGAAACAGTGTGAGGTCATCGACCGCTGCGTCCAATTGCACGGTGGGTACGGCTACATGCGCGAGTACCTCATCGCCCGTATGTACGAGGACGCCCGCGTCCAGAAGATCTACGCGGGCGCCAACGAAGTGATGAAGGGCATCATCGCGAAGTCGCTGTAGTTCTCATTCGGGCGGCGAGGTGACGAGGCCGGTGCGGTGGTGGGTGGAAACGGTGTATGCGGATTCGTCGAACCGGCCGAGGCGGCGGCGCATCCGGTCGGTCGACCAGGGCCAGTTGAAGCTGTTGCGTCCGTTGACGTCCAGGAAGTAACTCTGACACCCACCGGCGTTGTAGACGGTGGTGGCCAGAGCTTCCTGCACCTGCGCATTGAAGGCGTCCTGCACCTCTCGGCGCGGTTCCCACCGACTCCAGCCATTGCTGCGGGCATGCGTGAGCGCCTGCATCACGTAATCGAGCTGCGCCTCGAGGATCATGAACGCCGAGGTGTGGCCGGTACCCAGTGCGGGTCCCAGCAGGACGAAGGCGTTGGGGAAGCCGGCGACGGTGGTGCCCAGATACGCCTGCGGGCTACCCTTCCAGTGGTCGTCGAGGCTGCGGCCCTCGCCATCGAAGACCCGCGCCCCGATCGGCATGTCGAGGATGTGGAAGCCGGTGCCGAAAACTATGGCGTCCACCTCCCGTTTTTCGCCGTCGGTGCCCACCACCACGTTTCCGCGCACCGAAGCGACGGCGTTGGCGTGCACCTCCACGTTCGGCCGGGTCAGCGCCGGGTAGTAGGTGTTCGACATCAGCAGGCGCTTGCAGCCGAGCGTGTAGTCGGGTGTCAGGGACTTGCGGAGCTCGTGATCGCGCACCTGGATCAGCAACTGCGCCTTGCCGATCTGCTGTACTACCTTCAGGATCCAGGGGTGCCGGAATCCGAGTCCCAGCGACTCCATGATGGCGTACTCGACCCGCCGTAGCGCCCGTATCGCGCCGGGAACCCGTCGCAGGATCGTGCGCTCGACGCCGCGCAGTGCGACGTCGGGTTTGGGCAGAACCCACTGCGCAGTGCGCTGATAGAGATGCAGTTCCGCCACCTGGGGCGCGATCGCGGGTACGAACTGCACCGCGGATGCCCCGGTTCCGACGACGGCGACGCGTCGACCGGTGAGGTCGAAGCCGTGGTTCCAGCGGGAGGAATGGAAGACCTCACCGTTGAAGGTGTCGAGCCCGGGGACGTCGGGCACCAGGGGCTCGTTCCACGGTCCCGCTGCCGCGATGATCGCGTCGGACGTCACAGTTCCGGCGGTGGTGGCGACCGTCCATCGCCGTGTGTCCTCGTTCCACTGAGCTCGCTCTACCTCCGTGCCGAACTGCACGTGTCCGGGAATGTCGTGGCGGTCGGCCGTCCGTTCGATGTAGCGACGAATCTCCTCTTGCCCGGCGAACAGCCGAGACCATTCGCGGTTGGGTGCAAAGGAGTAGGAGTACAGAGCGGACGGTACGTCACACGCGCAGCCCGGGTAGGTGTTGTCACGCCAGGTGCCGCCAAGCGCGTCACCCTTCTCGAGAATCGCGAAATTATCGATGCCGCTCTGCTTCAGACGGATCGCCGCTCCGATCCCGGATATGCCTGCGCCGATAATGAGGATGTCGTAATGCGTCATGCGCGCACTTCCTTCGCGAGTTGAGTTCGGGTGCTGACGAGCGAGTGCTCGAGTGTTGCGAGCCGACGCCGGGTATCCATGAAATTGGCGCCCATACGACCAGGTCTTCGGCAGTGGCATCGAGTCGGATCACCCGGGTGCCCGCTTCTTCCAACTGCGCGATCTCGGCATCCAGTCCGGCGCTCATCCAGTTGAGCAGGCGGCGTTCGATGCGGAGCTTGGATCGAGCCGAACGCGACGCGCTCACCGGTGTCGTAATCCATGCTCACCAGCCACGTGGCGGGATGAGCGACCGCCCAGGCCCAGCCCAGCACGTCGCTCACGGCGACGAGAGCGGCCACCGTCCAGGCTGCGCCGAGTGTGCCGCCGCAGCCGATCACCAATCCGCGGCGCAGATGTGTGTCACTGGGAGTCATACTCAGAATCTAGCAGATTTCAGATACCGACGGTATATGAAAGTGGGATAATCTCGATGGTCGTTGAAGAAGGGGTGCACATGGGTCGTTTGACCAGGTCGGAGAGTCAGGCGCAGACGCGTGCACACCTCGTGTCGACGGCGCGAGACCTTTTTCTGGCCGACGGCTACGCGGGAACTTCCCTCGAGAAGGTCGCCGACGCGGCTGGCTACTCGAAAGGCGCGGTCTACTCCAACTTCAAGAACAAGAAGGAGTTGTGCCTCGAAGTTCTCGGTCTGATCCACGCGACGAAGGGTGCCGAGATCGCGGTCGCGCTCGGCCACGGCGACACCATGGAGGAGCGGCTCGAAGCGTTTCAGTCCTGGGCGGAGGACACGCTCGGTGACGTGGGATGGACGATGCTCGAGTTCGAGCTGATCGTGCTCTCCCGCCACGATCCGGAGCTACGCGAGGCTCTCACCGTCACGCTCGGCGCAGCGCGTGGCATCGCGGTGAGCCTCTTGACGTCGTTTACCGAGTCGCTCGGCATGACGCTGTCGATTCCGGCCGAGGACGCGGCAAGCAGCATCCTCGGTCTCGGCGTGGGACTGGGCATTCAACGCGCGATCGATCCCACGATCTCCGCACGCGTCGTCACAGACAGTCTGCGGGTGTTGCTGGCCACGAGCTCCCCGATGTGAGTGCAAGAATGCCCCCAGCACTATGTGACCGCTTCGAACGGCTTGCCTTGCAAGGGTGCTCGCGACCGATCGACGAGCCGTCCGGCGCGAAATCGGTTAGGCTGTGGCGGCAAAGGCTTCGGGCACGACGGGTCGGCGGGTGGACAGGACGTGACCATGAAGAAAGTGTTTCTCCTCTTCACCGGGCTGCTCGCTCTCGCCTTTGTGAGTGCGCCTGCAGCGCAAGCCGAGCCAGGCATCCACGTCGGACCGGGCACCGTATATACGACGAACCCCGAGGTCGAGGGTTTCTGCACCATCGCGGCCGTCGGGAATGACGATGCAGGCCGTCTCGTCGCACTGACGATCGGGCACTGCCACCAGCAGGCAGGCACCCCGATCTACAAGATCGGGGAGGCGGATCGCGGGCCGATCGGGTGGGAGACCGACATCTGGTCGGCAAATCCCGCCGGCACTTTCGATGCGGTGGATTACGCGGTGCTCGAGCTGAATCCGGCGGTCGTCGCACCGAGTAGGTACGGCGAGGGCAGCGATGTCGTCGTCAATACGGTCGGTGACGCCTCGCCCTGGAATGTCGCCTGCAAATACGGGCCCACCACCGGCAAGACGTGCGGGGCCATCGCGGCGATCGCGGGAATTCACCTGCAGAACTGGGCGCTCATGGGTCCGGGTGATTCGGGTGGGCCTCTCGTTGTGGGCGACAAGCTCGTCGGGATCAGCGCCGGGCTCGACGCCGTCCCGGAGGCGCCGTTCATCTACGGGAAGATCGGTCCCATCCTCGCGGACATCGATGCGCGGCAGAGCTTCGGCGCAGGCTTCAGACCTGTCCGCTGACCGGCGGCGCACGTTACCGTTCGTTCATGCCCCGGACCGACAACGTTCCCGCGTACACGATGCGCCAACTGGCGGCCTTCGTGGCGGTCGCCGAAACGGGCACCATCAGTGGTGCTGCCGAGCGGTTGCACCCTGTCGCAGGCGCTGAAAGCCCAGCGGTGCGTGCGCCGTCGGGTCCCATTGCGGTGGGGTGTTACCCGGCGCTGGGGCCGACGATCCTTCCCGCCATGCTCTATGCCTTCACAGCCCGATACCCGAGGGGTTCGGTCGAGTTCCGGGAAGACACGCAGAACCGGCTCCGCACCGAGCTCGAGGGCGGCGAACTCGAGGGCGCGGACGCAGGCGAAATGACTCGCAGGGGGCGCTGCCGTGCGATGTTCTCGTCGAGTCGGCATGCCGGCGTAGTGTGGCGAGCCGGAGGACACGATTGGCCGGTCATCAACTCTTCCGTCCACGTATACTTGGCGGACCTACCGTTCGCCGATGAGTAGTTCGACCTTGTGCTCTCGTCGCACCTGGTGTTTCTCCTGTGCCGATCGCCTCGATGCCGACTCGCACTTCATGTACCTCACCGAACTGATGCGTGTGACCCGCGGCGAGGTACGGGTCTTCCCATTGACCCCCATGGGTTCGCGACGTCGACTGTCCCGATCTCCTATGAGTTTCAACGGGGTGGGAAAGAGATGCTCGTATGTCGACGAGACTCGAGCGCAACGGCTCTGTCAACGTTGATGACCTTGCACCGATTCACGATTGGGACGAAGCAACGCCGACGATTCAGCCGCCGACGGGACGAGTACCACTGGTGGTGAGGGTTGGAGCCGACAAGGGTTCGGCTGTTCCGGTTGTGACGCGGTCTTGGTATGCGCCGACCTTCGAGGTAATCAGGTCGAGGAAGTGCGGGCCGAGTTGCATTCTGTGATTTTTTGCGTGCGCTCGATGAGATAGCGCGATGCGCGGTCTCGCGTGGAAAGATCTTCGCATGTCATTCGAGCCGCCCGATCGGCACTTCTCTCGCCGGCCTCTTGTCATTGCGCTTATTGCAGTGTTGGTCATTGCAGTCGCAGCTATCGTGCTGGTCGCGTTCCTCGTAGGACGCGAATCCTTGGCACCTGACTCGTCGACTGCGGCATCTCGGGCTGAGAAATTCTCGCAGTCGACGTGTCCACACCGTGGACCCGTTCAGCGCGGTCACACTTTCGTGTGTTCTCACAGAAGTAACGGTTCATATCTACTCAGCAGGCCAGCGCCGACGGGCAGCGCAGGACCGCGCCGACACATCCGATTCCCACCCGCACTCGATCACCCGCCTGCGTGTCGCCCATAGGGTCGCTGACCCGGGCACCCTTGTCGTTTTTGGCGGCATCGCTGGATATCGGTATGCCAGGGTCCTGCACGCGACCCTGATCAAACACAACAGAGAGGCAATACCCTTGCACCCCGACAATGATGCTTCTGTGCCCGCCGTGCAGTACACATGGACTGCCCAACGCGGAGATTTGAGTCGGTTTACCTGGGTTGCTCTGTGGCGTGTTTTTCGGCGTCCGATAGTGATGGTCTACTTCGCGTTCGTGGTGGTGGCACTGGTGGTGGCCGTGTGGAGCGGTGAAGATGAACTGGCCATACTCTTTGCGGTCATTGTTGTGGGGTTTCCCCTGGCTGTATTCGTTCTGATTTTGCGCGTGAATCGGATGACGGTGCGGGCGGGAGCCCGGTGGGCCAGCGGCTTCAACTCCTTCGGGATGCTCCTGGAAGATCCCAATGCCCAGATAGTCATCGGGCACGGCTCGATTGCCAAGATTGAGGTCATCCATGGATTGGTGTATCTCTACATTCGTGGTGGCTTGGGTCGCGCGGCGTGCGTCCCCGAGTCGCTGTGTCCACCCGATGCACGCGCCTACCTGCTGTCGATGGTTGATGCCCGGTCGCGCACAGCGCACAGTACCTAGCCCTGGTGGGAGTTCCACATGAGCACGGAACCCCGGTGTGTGGACTGTTGCCGCGCGGTGAAGGCTCGGCGCGGCGGCTATCGACCCTGAACTGCAACCGAGGTCGGCACAACCAGAAGGGTCGATGTTGCGCGGCAGGTTCCGTCGCGGACGGTGCTCTGTCCGCAATCCGTGGTGGCCCTTCTGCTCGGCATGCCAATGCGGCCGGTGCGGGTAACGAGCTGAGTGCTGTTGTGCCGGGCGTCGCCGGTCAACAGATCGAGGCTGCCGCGCAGAGCGTGTTCTCAAATGCCTTCATCTCGGTGATGATCGTGTGTGCGTTGGTTTGTGGTGTCGGTTCGCTGATCGCCTACGCCCTCGTCCGGACGAAGGACCTGCACGAGTCGGCAACAATCGACGTCGAGTAACAGTTCGATGCGCCACCCACTGCAGTCAATCTGAAAGGAGTGAACTATGTCGGACATCTTGCTGGTTTCGGGGAGCCTGCGCGGCAGATCAAGCAACTCGGCGCTCCTGCGCACGGCGGAAACCCTGATTCCCGCTGGCTTCCGCGGCGTGCCATACCTGGGAATAGGAGACCTGCCACACTTCAACCCGGATGACGACCACGATCCGTTGCCGGAGGCGGTGGTCGACCTACGCAAGCAAATCGACAGCGCGGCTGCGTTGCTCATCTGCACTCCGGAATACGCGGGGGCACTGCCCGGCTCGTTCAAGAATCTGCTCGATTGGACTGTGGGCGGTATCGAGATCGGTGACAAGCCCACAGCGTGGATCAACGTTTCCGCCAACGCGACGAACGCGGCCAATGCCCACGCGTCGCTGCGATTGGTACTGAACTACACCGGTGCCGCGATCGTCGAGGAAGGGTGTGTCCACCTGCCGGTGATACCCACCATGATCGACAGCGGTGGCATCATCACTGATGTCGCGGTTCGCGAGGGCATCGTCGGCACCCTTGTGGCACTGAGCCAACGTGTGCTCGTCGCGGGGTCACCGGCGACTCCTAGGGATGAAGTTTAGCCTGGATGCACCGATTGGTATGAGCGGCTGAGAGTGTTATAGAGGCGAAATGCCCTGTCGTAGTGGAAGAATAAGACTTCTCTAGGGTCAGATTCAGCCACGCGGAAGGGCATCTCGCGGATGCAACTATCTCACACGCGCCCCGTCGCCGCGGCCAGGTTCGACGATCCGAATCTGATGGCGACCGCGGGACTGGTCCCGGTGATGGCATTGGCCCAGGCGAGCGGCCTGCTCACCCTCGCCGATCAGCACCTGAGCGTGCCGACCGACAAAGGATCCCATGCCGGCCGCAAGATCGGGTCCCTGATCGGCGGGATGGTCGCCGGCGCCGACAGCATCGCCGACCTGGCGATCCTGCGGCACGGCGCGATGGGAACCGTCTTCGACCGCCCGTACGCACCGTCCACGCTGGGATCGTTCCTCCGCGAATTCACCTTCGGACACGTGCGGCAACTCGACGCCGTCGCCTCGAGGTTCCTGAGCGCTCTCGCCGACCGAACGCCCCTGGTCGGTGGAATCGACACCGGGCGAATCATGGTCGATATCGACTTTTGCGATCATCGAGGTCCACGGCCACGGCAAACAAGGCTCCGGCTACGGCTACTCCGGGATCCGCGGGCTGAACGCACTGCTCACCACCGTCACCACGGAGACCGCGGCGCCGGTGATCCTCACCCAACGCCTGCGCCGCGGAGCCTGCGGCTCCGCACGCGGCGCCGCCCGGATGGTCTCCGACGCCCTGGCCACCGTAGACCGGCTGCGCACCCAGGCTGCAGGAACCAGCGGGGACGGCGCGCCGAAGGTTCTGGTCCGCGGCGACTCCGCCTTCTACGGCCATCCCACCATCAGTGCCGCGATTCGTGCCGGCGCCGATGTGTCGGTCACCGTGCGCCTGACCTCCACCATCAAGCGGGCGATCGCATCCATCGACGCCGACGAGTCCGCGTGGACGCCGATCGAATACACCGACGCCGTCTACGACGAGGGCACCGACACCTGGATCTCGCGGGCGGAGGTCGCCGAGATACCGTTCACCGCGTTCACCTCGCAGAAGAAAGCCCACCAGATCCCCGGGCGGCTGGTGGTGCGCCGCATCCCCGACCTGCGACCGAAGAAAGACCAGGACCAGGGCACGTTGTTCGACATCTGGCGGTTCCACGCCTTCTTCACTACCACCGACCCCGACGAGGTCGATACCGTCGCCGCCGACAAGACCCACCGTCAGCACGCCGTCATCGAGCAGGTGCACGCGGACCTGAAGAACTCCGCACTCGCCCATCTGCCGTCGAACTCGTTTTCGGCGAACGCCGCCTGGCTCGTCTGCGCGGTGATGGCATTCAACCTGACCCGTGCCGCCGGCAGCCTCACGGCTGACCCGAAGCTGACGAAAGCGACTACCGGCACCCTCCGCCGCACCATTGTGTCGGTCCCCGCGCACATCGCCTCTTCGGCCCGACGGTTGACGCTGCACCTACCGACCGACTGGCCGTGGGAAACAGCGTGGAACACCCTGTTCGACAGAACATTCGGCCGAAATCACCCGATCATCGTCTAACACCCGCGACACCTGCCCGCCCTCGACGCGAAAGCCCCAGTGGAACACTCCGACACGCAGGTCGGACGATCACCCACGCCCGTAACCTCCTCGCTGCCGCACAACGAAACTCAGCACGAATACATCAGTCGATCGGTGGATTTAGGTTTAGTAGGCCGCACCGATCGCATGTGCCGGTCAGATAGAGGTGAGAACAGCTGTCAGTGGTCGTCGATGCCGAACAGGCGTGCCACCCACTTGTCGATCGCATCCCAGATTGTGCTGTCGACTCGTTCGAGGCCTCCGTGCCACATTTCCCACACACGCCCGGTGTCGTCGCGTATATCCAGTGTCACTGCGTTGTCGGAGATGTGGTCGATGTCGGGTAGTTCAGATTCCGGGATCTTCACGAAATCTCGTAGTTCGTTGGTCACCGGGTCCCGCGATTGGGCGACGTACTTGAAATCGGCTGCCTCCCCGAAGTTCGAAATCCGCGGCATGTCCTGTGCTGGCATCAGACCGATGAAGTCTTCGTTGAAGAATCCGTTCTGCACGGTCGTATAGAAGCGTTCGAGTCCTGGTTCGACCCCGGCAGCGAATAACGGAAGTTCCTTCTGCGCCAACGGCGCCAGCCCATACCCAACCGCATAATACGACGAGTCCGATTCGCCGAAGATGTAGGCCAAGACGATCTCGGTCCGGACTTCTCCGTAGCGGGTCGCCCGGCAAAGTCTGATAGTTGGTGCGGCGTCGCGGATGATCGGTGTGGTGCGCGGAAGTCCCCCGGGGACCGCGTCCTCCCATGCCCGGATCGCGACGTCGACGGGATTGCTCGAGGTTTGCGTATCGCTCCACCACCGGGGGATGGTGCCGGCCTCGTCGTCGCTCAACTGGTCGACGTTGATCGGTTCGAGATCGTGGAACGGATTCCGCGTCGACAGGAGCTGTGCAACTTCTTGGTCTGTGGTCACAAAGCCACACCCTTCTGATCTTTCGTCGTGCGACGGCGCCTGCCCCCGAAGTATGCGCGTGAAATAGCCTCTCCGACCTCGACCTTAGCCACTGTTCTTTGCGCCAATGTCAGCCTCGTGTTCGCGGTGACCTGTCACAGTGGCCGCGCGTTTGGTGAAAGTTGTCTGTTACCGCTCCCCAAGCCGTGCGGGGGGTCGTGGGGCATCACTTCCGGCGTGCCCGCCCCTCGATCACGTGTTCACGAGGGGGATAGACAACGATGCGTGGGAGTCGTTATGGCTGTCCGCGCATCCCGGTGATCCGGGACCGGTGCCGCCGCCTCCGGTGCCGTACACCTGCTATGACCCGGGTCCGGAGCCGGAAGACGAGCCGTTCGATCCGGCTGATCCGGCCGATCCCGGTGCCGACTCGGGCGAGGGGTTGGTCACCGAAACCAATCCCGATGCGAACTCACCACTCACCGTTTAACCAAACCTCAACGGCCCCATGGCCGTTCCGGGCCATGTGCCGCCGGTATTGCCGGGGCAGCCGGTTCCGGCTCCACAGCATCTCCCCGGCGCTGGCTCATCCGACGGCGGTCCGCCGCCCAGCGGCGGGCTTGAGCCGATCACGCGCCCTCTCCATGAGACGGGATGTTCACTCGGGTGCACTGTCATGAGCCGTGAAGAGATTCACGAAGTCGTCACCGAGTCGGCGGCCCGCTCGAAGGCGAGGGCTCCGATCCGATACTTGTCCAGAAGGTCATAGACCGCGTCAACACGCTCAACCGCGGCGCGTTCGGGACGAAAGATCAGATCAAACAAGAAGTCTGGTCCGAGTTCAAAGACGAGTGGTACCAAGCATACCGGGACCGATTCCTCACGCGGCAACGTCGAGATTGCTCCGACAAAACGGACAGGTCCAAGGATTGCGAGGGGCTTGTCGCCGTCTGCTACAAAAGCAAGGAGCGCCCGTCACGCCCGACATCGTGGCTCAGCGCGCGGCGTATATCGCCGGCGCGAATGCTTACACAAATGGCCCGGGTGGTCCGGCACAGAAGACATCCACCGGCGGTGCGCTCGGTGAAGCGCCAAGGCGGCTATCGGCCGCGAGAAATCCGCGAACCCCGGAAAGTACGAAGGCGGGCTCGTTGCTGGTCACGTTCCTGATACCCAATGGACAGGACCGCCACCCGGCAATCCGACCCGGTGTCGTGGCTTCCGATGGACGCGGGACTCAACTCTGCCATCGGTGGCCAGGGCACGTCGTATTCTCAGGGCTACCGTGTCTTGGCATTCGTTCCAGGCGACTATGACGCTGCGAATCAGTGTTCACCGTCCCCCGGATTCCCGTCACCGGGTCTCAGCACGCCTCCCACGTATCTTGGGACCTGATGCAACGTGATTAATCATCGAACGGCCCGTTATATGAAGTCGATTCTTGCCCGGAGGCCACATATGCGGCACCTGAGAAACACCTTCGCGCCCCTGACGGTACTCGTTGTCGCCGGGGCGTGTTCGCAATCTCCGTCGACCGGAGCGGGCGAAACGGACTGGTGGAGCACCGCCATCGAAACGCTGGAGCACGAGCAGCAGGCGGAATACGAACGACAGAAAGATAAGGGGCACGACGACGCCTGGATGCTGACCACGCCCGGACCCCCGGCAACGGACGCGGACATTATCGCCGCCGAAAGCCGGCTCGGGATGAAATTCGATGTGCAGTATAAGGAATGGCTGCACCACGTCAACGGGTGGCGGTTCTACTGCGGAGGCGACAGCCTCTACGCACTCGACGACATCGCTCAGGATTCTCCCAAGAAGCGAAACCTTCCATCTGGCTCGATAGCGCCGAGCTGACACCGAAGGATCTCGGCGTCGGTTCCTTCGATGACCTGATCGCCATCGGCGGCCCCGAAGAGGCGTACTTCATCGTGACGACAGGTTCCCGAAACGACGCGAACCGAGCAACAGCACCCGTCTACGAATTCGGCAGCGGCGATTGGACAAAGCATGGAAGTTTCAAAGAGATTCAGGCCAATATTGATATCGCCAAGGACAGAGTGAACAACCCGTGGTGACGCCGCAGTACTAACAGTCGCGCCACCAGCGACTATGGGGCCATTGAGACCGGTATTGCATCAGATGACCGGTTCAGAAGTTCCCGCCGAGAGTGAGGGGAGAGCATGCATGATCGTCTGTAGGGAGGTTGGAAATGCACCCAAGCGAACCGTTTGCCGGCAAGCCGGTCTCAGAGCCCGATGTTTGCCGGCGCACTGGTGGTGGTCCCGTACTACACCCCGCCCTGCCGAGGCGCGGGTCGTGGCTACCGACGTTTGCAGTGATCGTTCTCCTCGCAGTCACCAGATGTCGATCTACTACGCCTTGCTGGTATCCGCTTCCCGGTAACTACGCCTTCCGTGTGCGGCCTTACGCGTCGTGGACGGGAGTGAAGTGCTCGACGAGTGGGAAGGGATCGTAGAAGTGGTGCAGCAGGTTCCTCCATTTCTGGTATTCACTCGATTGGCGGAAGCCGTGGGTGTGGTCCTCGAGTTCTTCCCATTCGACCAGCAGTATGTAGATGTTGGGTCGCTCGAGGCCGCGTGACAATCGCAGTCGCAGAAATCCGGGCATCGACGAGATGATCGACTTTGCCTGCCCGAATGTGGATTCGAATTCCGTTGCCCTCGCGTGGGCTACTTGCAGCACTGCATGCTCCAGGATCATTTGCACAGTATGCAGACCGGCGCTAGCGCCCGCCCACAGTGCGACACAGTGCAGTGCCGGGGCAGCCTGCGTCGGGTGTCTCGTGTTCTGTCTGTCGATAGTGATTACTGACCTCCACCGGCGTTGCGGGCGTGACGATCTCCGGGTGAATTACCGAGCCTGTTCACGGCTGCGGGTGACCGCTATGTCTGTTGGTGGGACTTGAAGCTGTGCGCTCCGGTCCAGTTCGGAAAGGCTCAACCCGCGACCGATCTGGCAGTGCTCGACGACGGTGACGGTGCGCTCGCGCAGGCACTCGGTGCGTCCGAGAGCCAGGCATTCGTCAGAGGGTTTCTTCACGCGGCTCGCGATGCTGCTCGGATCGCAATGCGGCCGGCGGGAGCTCGAGGAAGCGCTCGCCGTTGCCTCCGCCGCCGTGACAGGCCGAGAACGCTCCATCGCTTCGCGGCAACCTCCTGTGGATGCTTAGTCTGAGAGCATGGCGCATGCACATTTTCTGAACTCGCCCAAGTCCTTCGTCGTCGACGCGCTCCGCGGGACCGTCGCCGCCACCGACGACCTCGAGTGGCATCCGGAACCGGGATACCTCACCCGGCGGCAACCGTTGCCGACCGGTCAGGTGGCACTCCTGTCGGGTGGCGGGTCGGGACACGAACCGCTTCACGCCGGGTTCGTCGGCCGCGGCATGCTGACCGGTGCCTGCCCGGGCCTGGTGTTCAGTTCACCCAATGCGCTCCAGGTGCGGGCTGCCACCAAAGCCGTCGAGGCAGGCGGTGGGGTGGTGCACATCGTGAAGAACTACACCGGTGACGTGCTCAACTTCCGGATCGCCGGCGACATGGCCGAAGAGGACGGTATCGCCGTGGAACACGTCCTCGTCGACGACGATGTCGCATCCGACCGCGCCGGTGGTCCCGGGCGACGGGGCACGGCCGCCACCATTGCCGTCGAGAAGATCTGTGGCGCTTCGGCGGAACGCGGCGACGATCTCGGCACCGTTGCCGAGCTCGGGCGACGGACAGCGCGGAACTCCCGCAGTATGGCCGTCGCGTTGCGCCCGTGCACCGTCCCCGGTGCGGATGCCCCATCCTTCGACCTCCCGGACGGGCAGATCGAGATAGGTATCGGCATTCACGGTGAGCGGGGCACCGAACGCACCGATTCCATGCCCGCGGCGAAGCTGGTGCGCCGTCTCGCCGACCCCGTGATCGCCGCGCTCGATCTGAAGAGCGGGGACCCGGTGATCGCGATAGTGAACGGTCTCGGAGGCACGCCTGCGCTGGAACTGCACCTGCTGTTCGGGGAGCTCGTGGACTACCTCGCCGAGAAAGATGTGGTGCTCCGCCGTTCGCTGGTCGGCAGCTTCGTCACCGCCCTCGACATGGAGGGCGCCTCGATCACGCTGGTGCGCTGTGACGACGAACTCCTGGAGTTGTGGGACGCACCGACCGCCGCGCCGGGCTGGCCCAACGCGCCGACAGGTGAATTCGCCGGTATCGCCGCCGTTTCCGACACCGGGTTCCGTTCGGCGGTGGCCTCCCGCGAAGGTGCAGCCGATGTCGCCGATACCCCCGACTCGCTGGGCCGGGCGGCTGTCGGCCGATGGATCGGCACCTTCGTGGAAAGGGTGTTGGCCGAAGAGCCGAACCTCACCGACCTCGATCGCCGTGCCGGTGACGGCGACTTCGGCACCAACATGGTTGCCGCCCTCGACCACGTGGACGTCGACAAGATCCGTGGCACCTACTCACCGGCGACCATCTTCGAGTCGTTGTCCGACGCCTATCTTTCTCACGCGGGCGGCACGTCCGGAGCGCTGTTCGGCATCTGGTTCCGCCAGTTCTACCGCGCCGCCACCGACAGCGGGGGCGGACTCGACCTCGAGGCCGTCACGACAGCGGCGCGGCAAGGTCTCGACACCATCCGTGAACTCGGCGGCGCGCAGCGTGGCGACAAGACGATGATCGACGCCATCGAGCCCGCCGTCGTCGCGCTCGAATCGGCCGTCGACACCGGCGGGGGCTTACTCGACGGGCTCGCCGACGCAGCCGACGCCGCGACGCGGGGGGCCGAAGCTACCGCGGGCATCACGGCGAGCCGCGGCCGGGCCAGTTACGTCGGCGAGGCGTCACGCGGCATCGTCGATCCCGGCGCGCTGGTGTCGTCGTGGTTTTTCGTCGAGGCGCGGGAAGCGGCTCGCACGCTCGGGTGATACCGCTGGGCGGGTAGTTGCACGTATGGTGAGGGAAGAACGCCGAGTCGTGCTGTGCAAACCCGTCGCCACACCTCTCTCCACCTGCGTACGGGACGCAGCATCACGGATGGACACGTACACAAGTGGAAGACACCGCCAGCCGGGGAATCCAGGCTTTCATTGCCGACGTCACAGAGCGGGGCGGCAAGGCAGTTCGGCTCACCCATTCGCGGCGCAATCCCGTTCAGGTGTGGGGTGATGACGGTCAGAGTCGCATCGTGCGGGTTCGGTCCAAGCTCAGCGGCGACTGGCAGGCACGTAAGCAGGACGAGTCGCTCGACGACGATGACACGGGCTCGCAGTTCTGGGTGTTCGTCGACCTGGCGAGCTCGCCCCATGAGTTCTTCGTGGTGCCCTCCGCCGAGGTCGCCGACGACATCCGCGCCGAGGTGGACCTGTGGATGATGGACACGCCCGGTCGCACGCGAACCGGGCACCACGCGATTCCGCTGAGTCGTGTCGCGCACGGTCGCGGACGTTGGGATCTGCTCGGACTGTCGGGGGAGAAGGACCCGAGCCGATACAGCGACGCGCAGCGGGCCAAAACCGCGGAGACGCTGCACGCCGACGCTCTGGCGCGGTCGAACGCCCGGAAGAAGCCGGCCAAAGCGGCCGCACTGCCGGACGAAGAGATCGATACCCGACTCGAGGTGGTCGCCGACTTCGAAGGGTACCGGTTGGTGGGGCGCTTCGACTCAAAGACGCACAGCCTCGAAATCATGCGCGGTCCGATGCAGGGCCGCCGCTTTCCCGATCCGACCACCGCGGCCAGTGCGGTTGCCAGTCACATCAGCGGTGACATGGAGACGCACGACGGATGGAGTTTCTGGCGCACCGAGCAGGGCGAGCGAATCGACTTGAGGCAGAACAGCATCTGAGGGTGCGCCAGGCTTTGGGCAATCTGCTCGCCGGTGTGCGGGATTGAGAATACCCTGGGGTGGGTACGCAGTGTGGATGCCGCCGCGTCGCGGTGGTGTGTGGCCACAGCCGAGGGGAGTTCGACATGGACATCGTCGACGGCACTGTTCGCGCCGTGACCGGCGTTGCGACCGCCACGACAAGTGCTGTCGGTGCGGTGGGCGGCGCCGCGATCGGTAGCGTTGTCGGCGGTCTGCGTGGCATCGCGACCGGGGCTGTGCGCGGCGCCGCGAGTGGGGCACGAAGCGGATTCGACAGCGGCAGTCATTCGACGTCGACGGCGGTGGCGACGATCGCGGCTGTCGGTGCGGTGGGTCTCGTCGAGTGGCCGGTGGTGGTCGCCGTCGGCGGAACGGCGCTGGCGCTGCGGCAGATCAACGCCGCCCGTGCGCGCGTTCGCAGCAGTTCGGGATCCGTCACATCCTCGCCGCCGCGGAACACGCCGGCGTCGGACGCTGCTCCCGCGTCGAACGCTGCTACTCCTACCCTGAACATGGCGCCGGTCTCCAGCACTGCTGCGACGTCGGTCCTTGCGCCGTCTCCCGGCGCCGCGCCGGCGCAGGGGACAGGGAGGGCGCCCGCCGAGAAGGCTCCGGCCAAGGCGCCGGGCTCGGCGAAGAAGGCGCCGGTGAACACGCCGGCTGCCGCCAAGAAAGCCTCGGCCAAGAAAGCTGCCCCGGCGGCGAACGCGATATCCCGTAAGACTCCGGCGAAGGCGTCACCGCCCGCGAAGTCGTCGAAGGCCGAGCCGTCGGCTTCGAAAGCGACGCGTACACGGTCGACTTCACGATCGACGCGCGCGAAGTAGGCGACGTGGGACTGGGCCGATATCTCGCCGTCGCCGCGTCCGTCCCTGTGCGCAGCGTCGGCTTCGGGCTGGGCGTCGCGACGCACAGCGGCGCTGTGGCGGTTGATCTGATGACCACCACCGCTAGGGTCGCGACGTCGATCGCCGCCGAGGCCCTGGGCGGAACACCGGCACGACGCACCAGTGCAGGGCGTGGCCGGGTATGGATGGAGGTCCGCGGGCTCGACGGTCCTGGCGGCGACGACGTGGCCGCCGAAGTGCTCGAGGCGCTCCGCGCCACCACCGGGGTTCGGAGCGTGCAGCTCAACCGCACGTTGTCCCGGCTGATCGTGTCCCACGGCGACGACGGACCGTCGGTCCCAGAACTGAGTGCCATCGTGTCCGCGGCCGAGAGTCGCGCGCGGACGGGAGACGGTCGGGATCACCCGTCGGAACTGCCGGGCGACGATGTGACGCTCGCCGAGAGCTGCCTTGCCCTGGTGGCAGTCACCACCGGCCTGGCTGCGGCCGCCGCGGGGCGTGCCCTCCGCATTCCCCAGCTGCCCGGTGCGGCAGTGACCACGGTGGTCACTGCCGTGAACTACCAGCCGCGGCTGCGCAAGATCGTCGAGGAACGGTTGGGGTCGGATGCGGCCGAGCTCGTCCTGGCCACAGCTCAAGCGCTCAGTGATGTCATTCGCCAGGCGCCGTCGTCCCTGGCAGTAGACGTGGGGCTGCGGTCTGCGCTGACCGCCGAAGCGTGGTCTTCGCGCCAGGCCTGGCACCGCCGTGAGCCCGAGCTGGCGCAAGGCGCCGCGGACCACGCGTCACATCATCAGCAACCACCCGACCGCACGTCCGGTCCCGTGGAACGGCATGCCGACCGCGCGGCCCTGGCGCAACTGGTCGGCGCGACCGCCGTCGGCGTCGCGACGCGCAGCGCGGCAGGCGCCGGGGACGCCGTGCTGGTTGCGGCTCCGAAAGCGACGCGTACTGCGCGTGAAACCTTCGCGGCCACGTTGGGACGTGGTCTGGCGGACCGCCACGATGTGCTGACGTTGCGCCCCGGCGCGCTCCGAAGCCTCGACCGGGTGGACACGGTCGTGATCGATCCGTCGATTCTGCAGACAGTGGAGCTTCGCGTCAGTCGCATTCGTGGAGTGCGCGACGCCGATCGCACCAGGGTATGGGAAGCCGCGCGATCGGCCGTAGAACACGACGAACTCGGACCGGGTTGGCACTTACTGGCCCATCTGCCGGGTGATCTGGCCGCTGCAGCCGAGCACGAAGACGCCGCCGTGTTCGTCACCCCGGCTCATCACCCGCTCGCGGCAGCGGTGCTGACCCAGGCCCGCAGCTCCGGAGTCGAGGTGGTCTCGGTGGATACAGAGTCCCTAGGCAGTCTCCGTTCCGCCTTCGACGATCTGCATCCGAGCAGTGGCGCAGGCCAGTTCCGGGGTTCACCCGATTCCGATCTTCGTGACGCGGTTGTTCGCCTGCAGGCCGAGGGTGCGACGGTAGCGGTGGTGGCGGCGGGCGCACCCCGTGCGCTGGCTGCCGCTGACGTGGGTATCGGAGTTCTGGCGGACGATACGGCCCCGCCGTGGCCCGCGGACGTGTTCGTCGACGATCTCGCCGGTGTATGGCGGATACTCCGAGCGCTGCCCGAAGCCCGGACCGCTAGCCGGCGCGGCGTGGAGATCGCCACGGCCGCATCGACACTCGGCGCACTCCTGATGCTTCCCGGCGTACGCGGCCGGGGGCCGGGACCGATCACCGCCGGCGCGGCAGCCGGACTGTGGACGGGACACTCGCTGGCACGACGCGTGCTGAAGGCGTCCGTTCCGCCGTCTGCCCCCGTGCACGCCTGGCATGAGATGCCCGTCGAGGAGGTGCGTCGTCTACTCCCTGCTCAGGAAGGTGACGGCGACATCGGTGCCCGGCCCCGTGCGGTCGACTGGGCGCTGGCACCGTTCGAATGGGCCGGCAGTCTCGCGGCCTGGCCGCTCGGGCTCGCCTGGGACTTCGGCCGCGCGATGCGCACGGAACTGTCGGATCCGCTGACGCCCATTCTCGCCACCGGCTCGGCGGCGAGCGCTCTGCTGGGTTCACCGATCGACGCCGTACTCGTCGGGTCCGTGCTGACCGGTAACGCGGCCTTGTCGGCCGTGCAACGACTGCATGCAGAACGCCTGCTGGGTCGACTCCTCGCTGCGGGTGACCCGCCCGCGCATCGGGTCAGCGGATCCCCGCAGAAGCGAGTCAGCGAGCGCGTGGAGGCCTCGCGGTTGCGGATCGGGGACGTGATCGAGATCGGTCCCGGCGAGGTTGTACCCGCGGACGGCCGATTGATCGAGGCGTCCGGGGTCGAGGTCGACGAGTCCTCTCTGACCGGGGAGTCCCTGCCCGTGACCAAGGAGACGTCGGCGACGCCCGGTGCACCGCTGAGTGAGCGCGCCTGCATGGTGTTCGGAGGAAGCACAGTTCTCACCGGGACGGCGACGGCGGTCGTCACGGCAGTGGGGGAGGCGACGGAGGCGGGACGAGCCGGGGCGATCGGTCCCACGGGCGCGTCGCACGTCGGCCTGCAAGCGCAACTGCGCAGCCTCACCGACCGTGTGCTGCCGGTCAGCGTCGGGGGTGGTGCCCTGGTCACCGCCGTCGGCTTCCTCCGCGGGATGGGATTGCGTCAGGCGGTCACCAGCGGTGTCGCGGTCGCAGTCGCGGCGGTTCCCGAGGGACTGCCGTTGGTCGCCACTCTCGCGCAGCAGGCGGCTGCTCGCCGGTTGACCAAGTCGAATGCTCTTGTGCGAGCCCCGCGTTCGGTGGAAGCGCTCGGTCGCGTCGACATCGTGTGCTTCGACAAGACAGGGACGTTGAGCGAGAACCGTCTTCGCGTCATCAGAGTTGCGCCCGAGCCCGCCGAAGAGCACGACGAGGTGCTGATCTGCGCGGCGCGTAGTGCTGTGACGCCCGACGGGCGTCCGGCGGACCATGCCACCGACGTCGCCATCGCGGAGGCTGCCGAGGGCCTCGACCGCGGAGACGACGGGGAGTGGTCCTACCTTCCGTTTCGATCGGGGCGTCCGTATTCGGCGGCACTGTCCGGGACACACCTGTGCTTGAAGGGTGCACCGGAGACGGTCCTGGCCGCGTGCCCCGGCATCGACGCCGACGAGATTCAGTCGCGGGTCCTCGGGATGGCCGCCGACGGGCTCCGGGTGATCGCCGTCGCGCGGCGCACCGTCACCGCGTTCCAGTCCCGGCGCGCCGCCGACGACGGTGCGGTATTCGAAAAGCTCTGCAGTAGTGGTCTCGAGCTGGTCGGATTCCTGGGAATCGCTGACACACCGCGTCCGGAGGCTGCGGGGCTGCTGCCGGAACTGGAACGACAGCAGGTCGGGGTGCGACTGCTCACCGGAGACCATCCCGTCACAGCCACCGCCATCGCGCAGGAATTGGGGTTGGCAGTATCGCCTGATCAGGTGATCAGTGGGGCCGACTGGGACACCTTGTCGCATCGCGGTCAGGAGGCCGCGGTCGAGAAGTGCCTCGTCTTCGCGCGGATGACCCCGGAGAACAAGGTGCAGGTGGTGCAGACCCTCGAGCGTGCCGGACACGTGTGCGCCATGGTCGGGGACGGGGCCAACGATGCGGCCGCCATCCGCGCGGCCAGTGTGGGCATCGGTGTCAGTTCCCGCGGCAGCGACCCGGCGCGCAGTGCGGCCGATGTGGTTCTCCTCGACGGCCGCGTCGACGCGTTGCTCGACGCCCTGGACGAAGGACGTCAACTCTGGCGTCGCGTCCAGGCGGGGGTGTCTGTGCTCCTCGGCGGCAATGCCGGTGAGGTGGCGTTCGCGCTGATCGGTAGTGCGGCCGCTGGACGGTCTCCGCTGACCGCGCGTCAACTGCTCCTGGTCAATGTCCTGACGGATGCCTTGCCGGCGGCGGCGCTCGCGGTGAGTCCGCCCAACGAGCAGGCGCGCGGCGAGGGCCGCGGACCCGACAATGCAGCGTTGTGGCGCACCGTGGCCATCCGCGGCGCCGCGACCGCAGCAGGTGCGACGACGGCATGGACGATGGCGAGCCTGACGGGCAGGCAGCGTCGCGCCTCCACAGTGGGGCTGGTGGCATTGGTCGGAACGCAGCTCGGTCAGACGCTCATCGATTCGCGCAGTCCCTTGGTCGTGCTCACCGCCGGTGGTTCCCTCGCCGCTCTGACGGTGCTGGTGAGCACTCCCGGCGTCAGCCAGTTACTCGGATGCACACCCCTCGGTCCGGTGGGGTGGACGCAGGCGCTGGGGTCGGCCGCTGCCGCCACCGCAGCAGCCGCATTTGCACCGGGCGTGCTGGCGAAGCTTGCGGGAGATCAGTCGACGATGTCGAGTATGCCCGCCCTGACCAACACGGCGTATACCTCGTGCAGCGGGGGAGTGAGCACTCGTGTCACCGCTCCGGTCCAGAACTCGCCGGGGGAGGAGACGACACCGACGGCGGTCCGGGCTGCAGAAATCAACACGTCGGTAACAGTCCTCGATCAACGTGACTGACAGGTGAACAGCACGGACAAGGGAGGCGAACCATGGCCGAAGAGGCACCGAGGGCCGAAGAAACACCGAGCCGGAATGCGCAGCGGGACGCCGTCGCACGGGTGCGGGAGGCATCCAGCTTCGCTGTTCAGCTACCGATACTCGGGCGGGTACCTGTGCCACGTCCCGAACAGCTGGCGTTCTTCGCAGCGATCGGCCTCCTCGCGGCCGTCGAGATCATCGAATGGCCGGTTGCATTGACCATCGCAGCCGGGCACATCCTGATCGCCGATCAGCACAACAGAGCCGTTCAAGAGATCGGGGAGGTCCTGGAATCGGTCTGAGCGACCCCAGTCGATCAGTCCGGGCACGGTCGATCAGGCCGGGCACGCCGGTGAGGTGAGCTGCGCGATGGCCACGATCGAGCACGCCGTCGCCTTCGACAGTCGCCACGTCCCGTTCTCTCCCGGTACGAAGGTCGCGGGAAGGTTGTTCTGCTGAACCTGTCCGTTGATAGTGAGCTGCAGCTGAGCGCTCGCACTCCCGTCACCGTTGTCGATCACGGGGTCCAGAACCTGTACCTGTGCTCCGGACTGCTGTGCCGCCGCGGCCACCTGAGAAAACAGGTTCGGGTCCTGCTCGGAGCCTTCCACCATCGCGATCTTCTCCTCCACGGGAGTTGCGGGATTCAGGCCCCGCTCCATCAACTGGTTGAGTTCGGCAGCTGTGGGGAGTTCGAGTGGTGCCGACGTTTCGGGTGTCGTCGTTGCCGACGCCGTGGTGGTGGTCCCACTCGGCGGAGCCGGATCGTCCGAACCGCACGCGGACATGGTCAGCGCTGTGGCGATCGCCATTGCGGCCACCGTCATTCTTCGAAGCGACACTCGCTTACCCCTTCACTGTGGGCTCTCGATACGGACGGTCTCCTTATCGAGTGTGGAGGTTCGCCGGCCCCTTCGCGGTCGAAGCCGCCGTTTTCTCAGAGTTTTGCCACTCTTGCTGCCCGCGGATCGCGCCACTGTTCCACCGCTCGCGGCGCCCGCTCACCCGAGGGTCGACATCCTAGGTCTCGTGCCCTGGCGTAGAGGCGTGAGCACCAGAGCGTGGCCGCACTTGTTCACCGCGGTTTTCCCTTACGGTGGGGACATGGCTACCGTCTGGACGATCCCGATCGACATCACTTCTCGCTGGCTCGACTCCGCCGAGGTCCAGGCCTTTCTCGCGTCCAACGACCTGGACAACGCATCCCCCGACCCCCTCGTTCGCTTTGCTCAATTCTCTGACGTCACGAAGTCGCTGCAGCGGAACATCGGGCACACCTATTCGTCGGTGCAGGGTGCGGCCACCGCGCTCTTCGACGGAATCGACGGCGGTGTGCCGGTGGCGTTGAAGCTGGCGGCGCTGCGTCTGATCCTTCGGGAGGTCTATCAGACCCGTCGTGCACCGGAACCGTTCCCGCAAAGGGTGGGTGACGAGCTGGGCGCCTACGTCTATGCGCTGCTCGACCCGCGGAACCGGTCGGTGTTCTACGTCGGCAAGGGGCGAGGTACCCGGGTCTACGGCTACGTGTGGGAGGCGTTGGCCGTGGACGAGCACAGGCAGACGCTCAAAGACTCCGAGAAGGACACTGCCGAAGTGGAGGCGGCCACGATTGCCCGCATCCGGGAAATCTACGACTCCGGCCACGAGGTGGAGCACTACATCGTGGCGCATCGCCTGAACGCGACCGGTGACGTCGCCGAAGCCATCAGCGATGGGCTGATCGGAGCGCTGGGTCTGCTGGAGGGATCCATACTCACCAACCTCGCCGGTGGTGCCGGCGAGCACCGCGCCGTACCCGTCGACGACCTGGTGCTGCAATACGCGGCCGAGCCCGTGCCCAACCTGCCGACACCCTGCGTGCTTCTCGAGGTACCGCGCGCCGCCGAGCGCGGAGCGACACCGGAGGAGGTCTACGACCGCGCCCGGGGACCGTGGGCGGCGGGTGCCGCTGTCCGCAATACCGAGAACATTCCCGTGATCGTGTTCGCCGACAACATCGTTCGCGCCGCCTACCGGGCGAAGTCGTGGTCGGGAGTCGCGCGGCCGGGTGACGCGTCGTTGTGGAAGTTCACCGGCGACGTCGATCCCGACCTCGAGGCGCAGTTCGCGAACAAGCGGATCGTTCCCGCGAAGGTCAATCTGAAGAAGTGGCCCTCCCATGGGTGGGTGCCACACCTCACGCAGGCTCGCCCCGGCCGTTGACGGGAGTCGCGTAGGAACCGGTGTGACCGCGCCTGCGTCACATCGGTTCCGCCGCGACCGCCAAAGTGGGTACTCGGTGTAGTTCGGTCGGCGTGGTGTCCGAAGCTGTGATCACCAATCCGTACCGATCGGGATCGGGAATCCGTTGACCGCGGCGGAAGAATCGGAGTCGGTGAGGATCTGCTGCTTCGGCCGTCATCGCCTCCCGGTCTTCCGGTGTCGGCTGACGGGCGATGGACGGGGTGGGGGCTTTGAGTACCTCCTGCACCGCAGCCGGACCCGGTTGCTCGTCGTCCGGGACGGGGTCGGCGTCCAGGATTACAGCGGTCAGGCCGGGACGCACGAGACTGGCTGCCACGATCGTCGACGGCGTCGCGGTTTCCGTCGACACGGATTCGCCGCGGTGCAGGAGCCTGAGCACATCCCAGTTGTCCGCGCCCTCGACGAGGGTTTCGGCCTGCACCGGCGTCAGCACCTCGGTCGGGTCGGCGCTTCGTAGCGGCCACCGCGGATACACCGGGGTCGGCCACACGTACCCGCCGTCGCCGCGCCACTGCGAGGGATACACGTCCGGGGCCTTCTCTGCGAGGACCCGTCGATGGCTGGCGTGCACGTCGGCTCTGCCCATCCAAGGGGGTAGCAGCCCGTGGTCGCGGAGGTCGGTGAAGGTGTCGATACGACCACCGCTGTACTCGAGGAGCTGCGGAGCGAGAGCCTCGGTGTGGCCACGCGCGGCCCACTCGCCGCACATGGCGACACCGTAGGCAACCAGGGCGGGAGTGAAACCCCGCCACATCGCCGTCGCGGGATGATTCTTCCAGCCGTATGACGGCCAGACGAGGGCCCGCAGGATCTGGAACGTCTCGACGCGCTGCTTCCCGAGGCGTCGGTCGTCGAGCAGCTTCGCACTGCGGACGAAGCCGGAGTCGGGCACGAACGTCTGCATCCGCGAACCTTTCCGGGGCCGTGGCGCCGTCGGGCCCCTCTCGAACCAGGCTTCCACAGTCGAGCGGTACGTGCGCAGGAACGTAGTTCGGCACTCAGGTGCGCTACGCGGGTCGGTGCTGTGTGGTAAGTCTGACCCGACACCGGAGTGGGGAGCGAAGGAGGAGGCTACGTGCTCGTACTGCATCGCGCCGAGCGTTCGACCACCCTCGCCGCTGCGCTGGGCGATATCCTCGCCACTCCGCTTGCCGATCCGTTCGCCCGCGAGGTGATCGCGGTGCCCGCGAAGGGTGTGGAGCGCTGGCTGACGCAGCGGCTCTCAGCCGTGCTGGGCGCGCGAGCGCACCACGGTGACGGTGTCGCCGCGAACATCGAATTCCCGTCACCGACACGTCTGGTCGACGACGCACTCGCTGCGGCCACCGGCCTGTCCGCCGAGGACGATCCATGGAATCCCGCCCGACTGCTGTGGGCGCTGCTCGAGGTCGTCGACGGCTGCCTCGACGAACCGTGGTGCGCCGTCCTCTCGAAACACCTAGGTTCCGGTCTTTCGGCGCACGGTCGAGACGATCACCGGCCGGGTCGCCGTTACGCCACGGCGTCGCATGTGGTGGAACTGTTCCGGAGTTACGCCGCTCAGCGGCCCGCAATGCTCGTCGGCTGGGCAGATGGGCATGATGTCGACGGTGCCGGTGGGTCTCTCGACGAGGATCTCCTGTGGCAGGCCGAACTGTGGCGTCGACTGCGCGAACGTATCGGCGGCCCCAGCCCCGCCGAGCGGCTCGACTCGGCCTGTGCGCGACTGCGGGAAGAGTCCGATCTCGTCGACCTTCCGCAACGCCTCTCGCTGTTCGGGCCCACCCGCCTCGCCACCGATCAGATCGCCGTGCTCTCTGCACTGGCCGCCCACCGCGACGTGCACCTGTGGCTGCCGCATCCGAGTCCGGCCATGTGGGCGACCCTGACGGAAACGGAGGAGGTGACTGCCCGCGCCGATGACCACACTGCGCTCACCGTCCGCCATCCTCTCCTCTCGAGCCTTGCCCGCGATGTCCGCGAACTGGAATCGCGCCTGGTCCGTCTCGACCTCGACGATGTCCACCACGACGCGCCTCCCGGGCCGGAGACGCTGTTGGGACGCTTGCAAACCGATATCCGGGACGATCGGACGCCGGTGCGCGCCGAGATCGATCCCGACGAATCCGTGCAGGTGCACGCCTGCCACGGGTCGGCCCGCCAGGTCGAGGTACTGCGCGAGTGTCTCCTCCATCTGTTTCAGAACGACCCCACCCTCGAGCCGCGCGACGTGGTGGTCATGTGCCCCGACGTCGAGTCCTACGCACCGCTGATTCGTGCCGCGTTCGGTCAGGACGTGCTCGGCCATCCCGGACACCGACTCCGGGTTCGCCTCGCGGATCGTGCTCTGCACCAGACCAATCCGGTTCTCGCGGTGGTCGCGACGCTCCTCGAGCTGGCCGATTCCCGCGTGACCGCGAGCCAGGTACTCGATCTCGCCGCCGCGGTCCCGGTGCGGCGAAAGTTCCGTTTCGACGACGACGATCTCGAACGTATCCGGGAATGGGCGACCACCACCGGGGCGCGGTGGGGGATCGGGCCACGTCAGCGAGCCGCTTTCGGCCTCGGAGACTTCCCGCAGAACACCTTCACCACAGCGCTCGATCGGATTCTGCTGGGCGCCGCCGCCGACGAATCGGAAGGGGAATGGCTCGCACTGGCCCTGCCCCTCGACGACGTCGACAGTAACGACATCGACCTCACCGGCAGGCTGGCCGAGTTCGTCGATCGCCTCGACGTCGCTCTCCGTGGGCTTCGCGGACCGCAGCCGGTCGCCGAGTGGTCGCGGGCACTGGCCCGGGCCCTGGACCTCCTCATCGAGGTAAGCGCGGCCGACGCCTGGCAGTCTGCGCAAGCGCGGCGTGAACTGGGCGCCGCGATGGAACACGGGGGAGACATGGTCCTGCGGTTGTCGGACGTGCGCGCCATGCTGGCCGGCAGGCTGGCGGGACGCCCCACGCGTGCCAACTTCCGAACCGGCGAACTGACGGTGTGCACGATGGTGCCGATGCGGTCGGTCCCACACCGTGTCGTCGTTCTCCTCGGACTCGACGACGAGGTGTTCCCACGCGTGGCCGGCGTGGACGGTGACAACGCCCTCGCCCGCAATCCACTACTCGGCGAACGTGATCCGCGCAGCGAGGATCGGCAACTCCTCCTCGACGCGGTGATGTCCGCCGGTGAGAAACTCCTGCTCTTCTACACGGGCGCCGACCCGGTCACCGGTATGCCGCGACCGCCGGCCATCCCGTTGTCCGAGTTGCTCGACGCCGTGGCTGTCACCCTCGGCGACGGTGCTCTGAGCCAGGTGCTCACCCGCCATCCCCTGCAGCCCTTCGACGCCCGCAACTTCCAGCCGGAACATCCGTTCAGCTTCGACCGTGTGGCACTCGCCGGGGCTCGGGCGGCTCGGTCTCCCGCCCCGTCGAATCCCGCCTTCCTCCCGGACCCGCTCCCCGCACCGCCGGCCGAGGACGTCGACCTGGCAGATCTCATCGCGTTCCTCGTCCATCCCACCCAGGCGTTCCTCCGGCAACGGCTGGGTCTGCGCATCCCCGAGGTGGATGAAGACATCGCCGACGCACTCGAGGTCGCGCCCGACCCGCTCGCGCGTTGGGACGTCGGACAACGGATGCTCGTCGCGCGGCTCGCCGGAACCGAGCCGGCCGACTTCCGTGCCGCCGAGTGGCGCCGCGGCACGCTGCCGCCGTTCAAGCTGGGGGAGTCGGTACTCGGGGCCATCGAGCACGGCGTCGAGGCGCTCGTCGCAGTCAGCGCACCCGTCCATGTGGGCCGCGCGCAGACGGTCGATGTGGACGTCGATCTCGGTTCGGGCCGGCGTCTCACCGGGACCGTCGGCGGCGTCCACGGTTCGGTGATCGCGAACACCACGTATTCGCGGCTCGGTCCGAAGCATCGCCTCGCCGCGTGGGCGCAACTGCTCGCAGTGGCGGCGTCGGACAGCACCCGCGAATGGTCTGCCGTCACCACGGGGCGTGGCTCCTACAGCAGGCCCGCTTGGCGTTCCACGCTGACCGCTCCGCCCGAGGCCCTCGAACAACTCTCCAGTCTCGTCGAACTCCGCGACCTCGGTCTTCACGCGCCGCTGCCCATCGCGACCGGGGCCTCAGCGGCGTACGCGGAACGGCGATACGGCGGCAGCAGCGTCGAGGATGCGATCGAGGCGGCGCGGCGGGAATGGAGCAGCGACTTCGGGGACGCGAAAGACCGTCACATCGTCTATGTGCACGGACCGTCGCCGAGTATCAACGTTCTCGGGGATTCGGTGATATTCGACGACTACGCCCGGAGATTGTGGGCGCCGCTACTGGCGGCGGAGACGCTGGCGCAGCCATGAACGACACGCGAGGATTCAACCTGCTCGGACCGCTGCCGGTGGGCACCATCGTGCTGGAAGCCAGCGCAGGGACGGGAAAAACCTACGCGATCGTCGGACTCGCTGCCCGCTTCGTCGCCGAGGGCGGAATCGACCTCTCACGACTTCTGTTGGTCACCTTCAGTCGCGCGGCAACCCAAGAGTTGCGGGAACGCACCCGCGAGCGCTTTCGCAGTGCAGCAACAGAGTTGGCTGATCCCAGGCGTGCTCTCCTCGGCGAGGATCACGTCATCCGGCATCTGGCCGATGCCGACCCCGAAGAGGTGGCACTGCGGCGACGTCGACTGCTCCAAGCTCTGTCCGACTTCGATGCGGCCACCATCGTCACCACCCACAGCTTCTGCCAGCGCATGCTCGACGGTCTCGGCATCGCCGGTGAGCGGGACCCCGACGCGGTGATCGTCGAGGCCGCCGACGACCTCGTCACCGAGGTAATCGACGACCTCTACCTCAGCGCCTACAGCCGCGCCGAGTCCGCACCGTTCACCCCGGCGGAGGCCACTGCCGCTGCGCGGGCCGCCATCTTCGATCCCCAAGCCGTGCTCGCACCGGAGGACGCGCGCGGCACCCCGGCCGGTGAACGGGTGGCGTTCGCCGACGCCGTGCGCGCCGAGGTGGAACGCCGCAAACGCGCTGTCGGACTGCGGGATTTCGACGATCTGCCTGCCCTCCTCCATCGCGTGCTCACCGATCCCGAACACGGCGAGGCCGCGTGCCGGCGAGTGCGGGACCGGTACGACGTCGTACTCGTCGACGAATTCCAGGACACCGACCCCCTGCAATGGGACATCCTCGGCAGAACCTTCCACGACGGCGGTCGATCCCCCCGCGAGAGCACGCGAACGCTGGTGCTCGTGGGCGACCCGAAGCAGGCGATCTATGCGTTCCGTGGGGCCGAGGTACTCAGCTACCTCGACGCGGTGCAGTCGGCCGACAGTCACGAGGAACTGGTCACCAACTGGCGCAGCGACCAGGAACTGCTCGACGCCCTGGAGTACCTGCACGGAGGAGCTGCCCTCGGCCATCCCGACATCGTCGTGCATCGGGTGGACGGGGCCCGGCCGAAGTCGCGGCTCGGCGGTGCGGCACCCTTGCGCCTGCGTTATCTGCCTCGAACCGGCGCGGGTGCAATCAACAAATCTGGATACCCCGCGGTCGGACCGCTGCGCAACCGGGTGGCCGCCGACCTCGCGGCGGACATCGTCCGCACCCTCGACGGCGGTGTCACGCTCGACATCGGTGGCGTGTCCCGCGGGGTCCAGCCGGGAGACATCGCCGTCCTGGTGCGCACCAACGCGCAGATCACGCTGGTACACGAAGCCCTCGACCGTGCCGGTGTGCCGTCGGTACTCGCAGGCGGTGCCAGTGTGTTCACCACGCCCGCCGCACAGCATTGGTTGTGGGTTCTGCAGGCGCTCGAGCAACCGCACCGTTCCGATCGGGTGCGGCTCGCCGCTCTCACGCCGCTGCTCGGACACACGGCCGAGCAACTCGATTCCCGCGGCGACGACATCGTCGCCGAAGTCGGGGGGCTGCTGCGTGAACTCGCCTCCGTGTTCGCGCTGTCCGGTTTTGCTGCCCTCTTCGAACGACTCGCCGCGATCGGTTCGCTCGAGGCACGCCTGCTCGCCGTCTCCGCCGGAGAGCGCAGCCTCACCGATCTCCGTCATGTGGCGCAGTTGCTCAACGGCGCCGCAGTGGAGCAGTCTCTCGGTCTCACCGCCATCACCCGATGGCTCACCGAACGGATGAAGGATCCGTCGTCCGGCGGTGTCGACCGCAGCCGACGTCTCGACAGTGATGCCGCGGCGGTACAGATCGCGACGGTCCACGCCAGCAAGGGTCTCGAGTTCCACCTCGTCTACCTGCCCTATGCGTGGGATGCGGCGAAGAATCCGAAGCCGAACAAGCTTCTGCTGCACGACGAGAACGGGCGTCGCATCCTCGATGTCGGTGGGGCCGGGAGTCCGGGGTACGCGGAACGCAAGGGCCGGCACGATGCGGAAGAAGCGGGTGAAGAGCTTCGCCTGCTGTATGTCGCGCTCACCCGCGCGATGTGCGGACTCGTGCTGTGGTGGGCGCCCGCGTTCTCGACGGGGGGTGCGCCGCTGCACCGGATGATTCTCGGACGCGCTCCGGGGCAGCGTGACGTGCCGCAGAAAGCGAACGTCCCGGAAGACCCAATCGTCGCGGATCGGCTGTCGGCCTGGGGTGCCGGCTGCCCCGACACCGTGCGTGTCGAGGCTGTCGGCTCCGAAGCGGTGCCGCCCGCGCAGTGGTCACCGCCCAGAGAGACCGGCGGCAACCTCGAGGCCGCCCGGTTCCAGCGAGTTCTCGACTCTCGCTGGCGCCGAACCTCGTACTCGGCGTTGACCGCGTCCGCGCACAAGAGTCCGGCAGTGGGCAGTGAGGCGGAGGTCGACGTGAAGGCGGACGAACCGGATGAACCGCCACTGCACGAGCCGGCAGACGAGAGCACCGGTATCGCGTCGACGATGAACGACCTACCCGGCGGCACGACGTTCGGAACCCTCGTCCATGCCGTGTTCGAAATCGTCGACACCACCGCCCCCGACCTCGAAGCGGAACTTCTGCGCTGCTGCACCGAGGTGATCGCCTCGACCATGTCGGAAATCGATCCGGCGCAGCTCGCTGGCGCCCTGCTGCCCGTACTGCACACACCCCTCGGATCTGCGGCAGCACAGCCGCTCGCTGCTATCGCGCCCGCCGACCTGCTGGCGGAACTCGAGTTCGAACTTCCCCTCGCCGGCGGAGACGCACCGTCTCTCACCGTGATGCTCGACGGCATCGGCCGACTACTCCGCACCCACCTCGCTGCCGACGATCCGCTGCGGTCGTATGCGGATGCGGTGAGCACTCTGGAACCCACGCCCCTGCGCGGTTACCTCACCGGCAGTATCGACGCGGTGCTGCGGCTGCCCGGGCCCAAATACGTCGTCGTCGACTACAAGACAAATCGACTCGCCCAGGGTGAGCTGACCACCGCCCACTACACGCGGGAGCGGATGGCCATGGAGATGATCCGGTCGCACTATCCGCTGCAGGCTCTGCTGTATTCCGTCGCGCTGCATCGCTATCTGCGGTGGCGTCAAGCCGGCTACGATCCAGGCCTCCACCTCGGTGGTGTGCAATATCTGTTCGTGCGAGGGATGGTCGGGCCTGACACGCCACCGGGCTGCGGGGTCTTCGACTGGACGCCCCCGGCTGCACTGGTGACCGAACTGTCCGACCTGCTGTCCGGGATCGAGGTCACGCCATGACCGATGTCCGGGTAGCCCAGCGCGGTAAAGGCGTGCTGCGAATCTTCAACGAGGCGGGAGTGCTCACGGCTGCGGATGTTCATGTCGCGCTGCGGTTGTCCGCACTCGCCGGAGAGACTTCTTCGGACGTGTTCCTGGCCACGGCCCTCGCGGTCCGGGCGGTGCGGGCCGGCTCGGTGTGTCTCGATCTGACTCGCTTGCGGGAGGTGACGGTCGACGAGGAGTCCGAGGTAGACCTGGACGACCTACCGTGGCCGGAGGACTCCGACGTCCTCGAGGCACTGCGCCGCAGCCCGCTCGTCGTCGGTGGACCGGCCGGACCGTTGCGACCGCTGCGGCTGGTGGATACCGCTGAAGGCCAGTTGCTGTATCTCGACCGGTATTTTCGGCAGGAAGAGACGATCCGGCACGTCCTCGACCAGCGCGCTCTGGGCTACCCCGTCGTCGACGAAGCGTCACTTCGCCGTGGGTTGGACACGCTGTTCCGCGATCCGTCCGGTTCCTCGCCCCCGCCGGATCGTCAGCGCATAGCGGCCGCTGTCGCCGCGACCCACTGGACCTCGGTGATCGTGGGTGGACCGGGTACCGGTAAGACGCACACCGTCGCCCGGGTGCTGGCCCTGCTGTCGATGCAGACGGGCCGGCCACGACGCATCGCCCTCGCCGCACCCACCGGCAAGGCGGCGGCGCGGTTGCAGGAGTCGGTGCGCGATCAGGCCGGCGAGCTGGGTTTGCCGCCCGATCTGACGGCGATGACGTTGCACCGCTTGCTGGGGTGGCAACGGGGCCGCGGCAGTCGGTTCCGCTACAACGCCGACAACCACGTGCCGCACGATGTGATCGTGGTCGACGAGACCTCGATGGTGTCGTTGACGATGATGTGCCGACTTCTCGAGGCGCTTCGCCCCGACACGCAACTCGTGCTCGTCGGCGATCCGGACCAGTTGACGTCGGTCGATGCGGGCGCGGTGCTGGCCGACCTGGTGGCTCGACCCGTGTCGGGGAAGGAGAATCCGCTGCTCGCCCGCGTGGTGGGAGATGATCTGAACGCGGCGGACGACCCTCTCGAGGCTGCGCTGAGTACGGTGGAACGGGATCGGTTGCGCGCAGGAGTGGTGCGCCTGAGCCGCGGTCGCCGTTTCGGCGGCGGCATCGCCCAACTTGCTGTCGCGGTGCGCGACGCGGACGAGGACCGCGTGATGGAGCTACTGCGCAGCGGCGCCCCCGAGGTGTCGTTCCACGATCTCGACGACCTCGCGGCCCTGCGAAGGGACGTTGTCGACACGGCGGTGGGTGTCACCGAGGCGGCGTCCGTCGGCGATGCCCAAGCGGCACTGCAGCTTTCGGAGGCTCATCGCTTGCTGTGCGCGCACCGGGAGGGTCCGTACGGTGTGCAGTGGTGGGCACGGCAGGCGATGGAGTGGATCGGCGAGGCCTCAGGGCAGAGGCTGGATCCCGACCGCTGGTACCCAGGCCAGCCGCTTCTGGTCACGGCGAACGATCATGAGACGCGCATTTACAACGGTGACACCGGTGTGATCGTGCGCCGTGCCGACGACGAACTCGTCGCCGCCTTTGCGCGTGGCAACGAGCCGTTTCTGCTGCATCCCACGCACCTGTCCGCGGTGCAGACGGTGTACGCCATGACAATTCACCGCAGTCAGGGCAGTCAGTACGACACGGTGTCCGTGGTGCTGCCGGGAGAGGAGTCTTCGCTACTGACCCGGGAACTTCTGTATACGGCAATCACGCGGGCCCGTCGGCACGTGCGGATCATCGGGACCGAGGAAGCGGTGCGGGCGGGAGTGCAGCGCCGGGTCCTGAGGGCGAGTGGGCTGCGGCGGACCTTTCGCTAGACCGGCTCCGCCGAGACGAGATCAGAACGGCAACGGTCGCGCTCACGAAGACGATCTGCAGCAGGGTGCGGGGCACTAGTTCTTCGAATGGGCCCGCCGAAAGTCCTTCGACGGCGGCGTAGACGTTCGCCGGGAACATCAGGATCAACAGAAGGGTTAGGCATCCAGCCGCCCACCCTGCAGTTCGTCGTAACAGCAGGCCCGTAGCACCGGCCAATTCGAGCAGGCCGGTGAGGGTCACGAGCAGCGCCGGATTCGGCAGCGCGGGTGGAACCATCGCGATGAGTTCCGCACGCAGTCCGAAGAAGTGGGCGCCTCCCGTCAGTACGAACATGGCCGCGAGCCCGCCCCTCAGCGCAACCGGCCACGGCCGCAATCGATCGATCCCCGCAGCACCGGCGAGAAGTATTGCCGCAGTGACGACAACGAGAGTGATCAACGGTTCCATGGCTGTTTCCTCAACCGTCAGTGCTGTCGGATGGTGTTGTTCGGGCCAGTCGATCGCGGGCCCGATTGCCTGCCGGTGCGACGGGAACGCGCGCGGTGAATCGTGCCAGCCCCAGCGCCGGCGCGCCGACATAAATCGACTCCGCGCGATCGACCGAATAGGTTTCGTGCCACACCCCGACTGCGCCCGGCGCCCGGCGTGCGCGCCGATTGAAGGCCGCCCAGGCTGGGCGGTGTCGGGCGTCGGAATTGCTCGCGTAGGCGTACAGCTGTTCGGCTGAACTCCAGTACTGGATCACCGTCGGGCCGCGCCCCTCGATGGTGAGGCGGTACCCCAGCATTCCCGAGTCGGGGTCCTGTGACAGTTCACGCAGCATCCTCGGCATGGCGAGGAAAGCAGGCAGCCACAGATCCGGGCGCCAGGGTCGGTTGATGGTCATCCCGATCAGGAAGATCACCAGCTCACCGTCGTAGTGGTGGGTTGATCGGCCCGGCTCGATTGTCGACATCGGATGCCTCCCATGATTGGATAGCATTACTATCTAATTGTGGATAGTGCGAATATCCAATGTCAAGGGGTTTGGGCGCAAGAAATCCCGGGGATGTGCAGGGCACACCCCGGTCGTGAGGAATCAGGCGGGAACTACGGGGACGGGGCGGGCGATGTAACCGGGACGACGGAGTCGAGGGCACGCTCGTGGGCGTCGGTAGACCATTGCGGCTCAGTCGTGATGTTGAGGTCGCCGACGATTCTGCCGAAGATGTCGATGCCCGTGCTGTACAGGATCATGGCGTTGCGCTGCGAGTCCGTGAAGTTCGCGTTCGTGAGGTTCGCGTCGCTCAAATCGGCGTACGACAGGTTCGCGGCGGTGAAGTTTGTGCCGGCGAGGTTGGCCCAGGTCAGGTTCGCACCCGACAGGTCGGCGAAACTCAGGTTCAGGCCCGCCAGGTTCGCCGAACTCAGATCGGCGCCGGGGCAGGTCGTGTGATGCTCGGGCGTCGGGTCGGCCACGATCGTGCAGCCCTTGATCTGGGTGTCTGCGGAGGCCGCACCCGCGCCGCAGGTGAGCGCGACACCAGCGGCCACCGCCACCGCCACAGTTCCGAAATATGTCCTGCTCATGCCGGACCGCCCCTCACCGAGAACCTCAACCGTCACCGCCGAACATAGTGCGGAGCACACTGCCCCGCACGAGGAATGGCGACACCGGTCCGTCGTGCGAGGGGTTGTGAGGCTGCGAGGCGTTGTGAGACACCCACGCACCCCTTCTCGGTAGACGCACCCGTTCCAGGGCCCGAAAACGGGTGCGTGGGCGCAGAAGGGGTGCGTGCGTGGGTGCGGTGCCGGGGGAATCGACTACTCGCAGGCGATGCCGTCGTTGTCCCGGTCGAGGTGCGGCGCGTATCCGTCCTGGCCGCGGTAGATCGGCGTCACGCCGGCGTTGCGGGCCTCGGTGCAGTTCTTGTACCCAGCCCGCGGCGCGGGAGCAGGCGGTACGGGAGCCAGCTGGGGCGCGGGGGCGGCTTGTGGAGCCGGCGCCACCTGTGGTGCGGGTGCCGGGGCGGCGGGTGCGAGCGGCAGAAGCGGGTTCACGGCGTCGGCCGAACCGCTCGGGATCAGTGCGGCGATCTCCGGCGGCAGGAAGTCGAAAACAGTGGACGCCTGCGCGGTCGGCGCCGCTGCCAGGGCAATGGCCGCAGATCCGAAGATGGTGAGAGCTGCACGTCGTGCCTTCATGGTGTTTCCTCGTTCATAGGGGGTGGGCTGCGACAGGACGCGGGGCCGAATAGGCGAACCGCACTGTCGGATGTTAGCCACGGCATAGCGGAGCGTGAAACCCGGTGTAGGTCAGGGAGGTTCGTTGTCAGTCGAGTGAATGACATCCGTGCCGAGTGACTCGCGCACTTCTTTTCGTCAGACGCACCCGTTCCAGGGTCCGAAAACGGGTGCGTGGGCGCAGAAGGGGCGCGTGTGTGGGTGCGGCGCCGGGGATTTACTGTGCGGGTGCCGGCTTCTACGCGCCGGGGATCATCCGTGCGTCGATTACCTCGGCGATGGTGTGCCAGATCCGGCTTGCCGGATCGATGACGGCGAAGTGATCGCCGGGCCCCTCGATCAGCACGACGTCATCGGTAGTCGCTGCGGCGACTGCGTGGTACTCCCTGCTCATCTCCAGCATGTCCGGTTCGTCTTGCAGGGCGGAGGCCACCAGTTGTGGGATGCCGAGAGGGAGTCGATCGATCGGCGACGACTCCTCGTACGTCACGCGGTCCCCGGCCCAGTCACTACCGACGGCGATCGCCACGGCGCCTTCGCCGAGGTGGCGATCGTCCGCGAGCCGCAGATTCAGGACACCGGCGAGGCTGACGGCCAGCGCTGGACGCACTGCGGCACCAACGGCGTCGGCAGCGGCGCGGAGCGCGAGCTGACCGCCAGCCGAGTGACCGAGGACGACGACTCGACCCGGGTCCGCCTCCGGGACGGTCGTGACGGCCTGGACGGCGTCGGCGACATCGGACTCCATTGCGGCCCAGCGGTTCTCCGCGCCCCGCCGGTACTCGACATTCCAGGTGACGTACCCGCGGGCCGTCAGGTCGACTGCCAGCGCATCCATCAGGTCGGACTCCCAGCGTGGCCGCCAGAATCCGCCGTGGATGAGCACGGCGACGGGGAAGGGGCCGTCGCCGCCCGGAATCCGCAGTTCCACTCGCTGATCGGGGTGGTCGCCGTAGCGGACGATCCGTGCGGGATGGAAGCGATGGTGATACCAGCTGTCCACGGCGTAGCGGAGTCCGTCGAGACCCCTGCCGCGAATGTGGACGCGGACGCCCGCTGCGCGGTCTGCCTCACATTCGCCGAAGTCGACGCGGATCACCCCGCAGGCTGGGGCAGTGAAGGGTGCCCCGGCACCGGGCACGACGATGAGCTCGCCTCGCCCCGCCGCCGACTGCACGGCCCGCTCCAGCCCGGCGGTGTCCAGAGCGAACGTCAACTCGCCGGTCAGGCCGCGTGCAGCCATTGCCCGGTGCACGAGTTCCTCCGCGGTTCCGCGGTGCGCCACGGCCCCCGGCGCGAAGACGACGTCGACTCGGCGCGTGGGTTGGTTCACGGATCTACCCTACTTTTTCCAGATGACATCTGTATAGCGGTCGCCACGATTATGTAATATGAAGGTCGAGAGCCCGGCACTCGAACACCAGTAGTGAGGACAGTCATGGGCGTGCAGGCCAACACCAGAGCCATCGAGAGAGACATCGTCACCGACTTCAGCAAGCGAATGAGTTACGGCGCGTACCTCGACCTCGACACCCTGCTGAGCGCGCAGAAACCGGTGAGCCGGCCGGAGCATCACGACGAACTGCTGTTCATCATCCAGCACCAGACCACCGAACTCTGGTTGAAGCTCGTTCTGCACGAAACACTGGCGGCCCGAGCCGCTTTCGACGCGGACGAGATCGGCCGGGCGCTCAAGTGCGTGGCCCGCGTCAAGCACATCCAGAAGACGCTGACCGAACAGTGGTCGGTGCTGGCCACGCTGACCCCCACCGAGTACTCGGAATTCCGCCAATTCCTCGGCAACTCGTCGGGGTTCCAGTCCTACCAGTACCGCGCCGTCGAGTTCGTGCTCGGAAACAAGAACGCCGACATGTTGAAGGTATTCGAAGCCGATCCCGCCGCCCACGATCTGCTGGGGCGACTCCTCACCGAGCCGAGTTTGTACGACGCGTTCTGGCAGTGCCTGTCGCGGCTCGGGTATGACGTGCCGGCCTCCGCGCTGGACCGCGACATAACCACCGCCTACACGCTGAACGAGGACCTGATGCCCCTGATCAAGTTCATCTACGAGAACCACGACGAGCACTGGGCCGTCTACGAGGCCTTCGAGGAGTTCGTCGACCTCGAGGAGAACTTCCAGCTGTGGCGCTTTCGCCACATGCGCACGGTTCTGCGCACCATCGGCATGAAGTCCGGCACGGGAGGATCGAGCGGAGTGGGATTTCTGCAGAAGGCACTGGAGCTGACGTTCTTCCCCGAACTGCTGGCCGTACGCACCGAGATCGGACGATGATGACCGCGTCGACCGATGTGCTGACTACCCGGGCCGAGGAACTCGACGCCTCGGATCCGCTGCGTTCCTACCGTGACCTGTTCATCGGCGCCGACGATCCCGCGGTCGTGGCGTACCTCGACGGCAACTCTCTCGGACGGCCCACCAAGTCGAGTGCCGAGCGGATCAACTCCTTCGTCACCCAGGCGTGGGGTAGCCGGCTGATCCGCGGATGGGACGAGGAGTGGTTCGAACTTCCGATCACGATCGGGGACACCCTCGCGAGGGTGGCGCTCGGCGCGGCCGCCGGGCAGACCACTATCGGCGACTCGACGACGGTCCTGCTGTACAAACTCGCGCGAGGTGCGCTCGCGTTGCGGCCGGACCGTACCGAGATCGTCGTGGACCGCGACAACTTCCCTACGGACCGGTACGTGCTCGAGGCCGTCGCCGGAGAACTCGGGCTCACGTTGCGGTGGATCGAGTCCGATACCCGCGGCGGCGTCACCACCGGCGACCTGAAGTCCGTGGTCTCCGAACACACCGCACTCGTCGTGCTCAGCCACGTCGCGTACCGCTCGGGCTACCTGGTCGACGCCGCCGGCGCCGCTCGCGTGACGCACGACGCCGGTGCGCTCCTGCTGCTCGACCTGTGTCACTCCGTCGGCTCGGTTTCCCTCGAACTCGACACGTGGGGTGTCGATCTGGCGGTCGGGTGCACGTACAAGTATCTGAACGGCGGTCCGGGCTCACCGGCGTTCGCCTACGTTCGCGCCGAACATCAGCAGGACTTCGTGCAGCCGATCTGGGGCTGGATGGGCCGCGACAACCCGTTCGCGATGGAGCAGGGCTACCGACCGGCGCCCGGCATCCGGCGGGTGATCAGCGGAACGCCGTCTGTCCTCGGCATGATCGCCATGCAGGACACTCTCGCGCTGATTGACGAGGTCGGCATGGAGGCCGTTCGGGCCAAGTCGGTGGCGCTGACGCAATACGCGCTCGAACTCGTGCGGAAGTTGTTGACTCCGTTGGGCGTAGAGATCGGATCGCCGGAGGATCCCGCCGAGCGGGGTGGTCACGTGATCATCGACCACCAGCGATTCGAGGCTGTCATCGAAAGGTTGTGGCAGAAGGGTGTCATCCCCGATTTCCGGGCCCCGCAGGGGCTGCGGCTCGGCCTGAGCCCGCTGAGTACGAGCTTCTCCGAGGTGTGTGCCGGGATACTCGCGATCCGTGATGAACTCACCGACTGAACCCGCGAGCGCGATCCTCGACGACTTCGATTCGCGGCCGGGCAGCGCGACGTCGCTGATCCGGACCGTCCTCGGCGCGTACGTGCGCGACCTCGGCGGGTGGGTTGCGATCGCCGACTTCGTGGAATTGATGCAAGCCGTCGGTATCCCGTCCGAATCGACGCGGATCGCCGTGGCCCGCTTGAAGAAGAAGGGGGTGCTGCGGCCGCTGACCCGCGACGGGCGGAGCGGGTACGAGGTGACGGAGCAGGCCGAGGCGATGTTCAGACGCGGCGATCCGCGGATCTTCGGCTTCCGTCAGATGGCGGACACCGACCCCTGGCGGCTGATCTCGTTCACCATCCCCGAATCGCAACGGGCAGCGCGACACCAGTTGCGCAGGCGGCTCGGGTGGATCGGGTGCGGCGCCGTGTCAGCGGGTCTGTGGATCGCCCCCGAGTATCTCGCGGGTGAGGTGGGGGACATCGTCGACGCACTGGGCCTGTCCGACTATGTGATCACCTTCGTGTCCACGTCGATGTCCGTGCCCGGTTCGATGGCGGACGCGGCGGCGCGGTGGTGGGATCTGGGCGGCATCGCTGCCCGTCACCGAGAATTCCTGAACCATCACCGCGCTGCTCTCCCGGCGGCAGAGGAGGTTTCGCCGCGCGAGGCCTTCGTCCGCTTCGTTCCGCTGCTCGACGAATGGCGCATCATTCCGTACATCGACCCGGGCCTGCCCGCCGGCATGCTGCCCGAGGACTGGCCTGGATCCGACAGTGTTCGCCTCTTCGCCGCGGCGCGGGACCGCTACCTCGCCGGGAGTCGAGAGTGGGTGCGAAGCGTTCAGTCCCCGCTCCCGGCGTGAGGTGTCTATCCCAGGAACTCCTCGCCGATGATCTTGGCCCACTCCTCGGCCTGGTCCTTGGGGCGGATGGTGCTGGACCCATCGTGCCGGCCGTGTTCGCCAACCTGTACCGCGCCGAGGGAGGCGAGCTTCTCCGCGATGATCTCGCCGCCGCGGTTGTAGGTGTCTTCGTAGACCTTGTCGCCGAGGCCGAAGAGCGCGAATCGCAGACCCGTCAGATTTGGCTCGTCCTCCTCGAGACCCTCGAAGAAGGGTTCCGCGCCGGTGGGCAGCTCGCCCTCACCGTAGGTGGAGCACACGATGACGTGGAAATTCTCGGGGTCGAGATCACCCGCGTCGAACTCCATCATGTCGTACAGGGACGTGTCGTCGTAGGCGCCGAGCACGTCGGCGAGATGATCGGCTACCAGTTCGGCGGTTCCGCCCTCGCTGCCGTACAGAATCACCACTGCCATGTTTCTTGCTTCTCCTCGTAAGTTGGTGCGGGCGTGCTCAGTACACGTCGCGTAGGTAGCGCTTGTCTTTCTTGAGCTTGTTGACGTACTCCGACGCATCCTCGGCCGAGAGACCACCGTGGGTGGCGATCACCTGGTGCAGTGCCCGATCGACGTCCTTCGCCATGCGGGTTGCGTCGCCGCACACGTAGAAGTGGCCGCCGTCCTCGAGCCAGGCGAAGAGTTCCTTGCCGTTCTCGAGCATCCGGTTCTGGACGTAGATCTTCCCGGCCTGGTCGCGGGAGAAGGCGAGGTCGAGACGGGTGAGGAGACCGCTGTCGCTCATGGCACCGATCTCGTCCTCGTAGATGTAGTCGGACGCGCGGTGCTGGTCGCCGAAGAACAACCAGTTGCGCCCCGACGCGCCCCGCGCCTGGCGTTCCTGCAGGAACGCGCGGAACGGTGCGATACCGGTTCCGGGGCCCACCATGATCATTGGCGCGTGATCGTCGGTAGGCACGCGGAACGACTTGTTCTTGGATACGAAGATTCCGCCGGTACTGCCCTCGGCGACACGGTCGGCCAGGTAGGTCGAGCACACACCGCCGCGGTCCCGACCGGCGGAGGTGTGCCGGACGCTGGCCACGGTGAGGTGCACACTGCCGGGGTCGGCGAGTGGACTCGACGAAATGGAGTACGCCCGGTGCTGCAGAGGCTTGAGCACCCCCACGAACTCGTCGGCGGTCATCGACAGCGCAGGAGCGAGGAGTAGCAGATCGAGGACGTCCTTGCCCCACAGCCACGCATCGAGTGCCTCCTTGTCACCGTGCCGGAGGACGTGAGTCAACTCGTCGTTCCCGGCCCGCTTCTCGATCTCGTCGAGGAATTCGTGGGACGGCGTGGAGATTTCGCAAGAGTGCATCAGCAGATCGCTGAACGGACGTTCCTTGCCGGTGACGGCGGCGTCCGCCGGGATGCCCAGCCGGGACACCAGAGCGTCGACGAGCGCGGGATCGTTGATCGGCATCACACCGAGCGCGTCACCGGCCTCGTACTCGAGACCACTGTCGGCCAGTGCAAACTCGTAGTGCCGGATCTCCTTCGCGGAGGCGTCACCCGACAGCCTCCGGTTGACAGCCAGTGTGGACACGTAGGGGTTCTTGCGGTTCCACTGCGACCGCTTGCGGGCCGGCTTCGTTTCGGGCTCGGCGACAGCGGCGACGGGGGACTCGCCGCGAATGCCTTCGACGGCCGCGAACAAGGGGAGGGTGTCGGCGACCCATGCGGCGGCGGTGTCCTCGTAGTCGACGTCGCAGTCGACGCGTGGAGTAACCCGGCGGGCGCCGAGCTGCTCGAGCCGGGTGTCGATCATCTTGCCGGCCTGGCAGTACCCGTCGTAGCCGGTGTCGCCGAGTGCGAGCACGGCGAAGTCGGTGGTTTCCAATCGCGGCGCGGTCTCCGCGGACAGCGCCTGCCAGAACAGTTCCGCGTTGTCGGGCATTTCGCCCTCACCGTAGGTGGAGGTGACGACGAGCACACGTTGCATCGACACCAGGGCGTCGACCTCGACGTCGTCGAGCGCACTGACCACCGGCGCGAAGCCGTGCGAACGTGCCGCGGCGGCAGCATCTTCGGCGACGCCCTCGGCGTTGCCGGTCTGGCTGCCGTACAGCACGTGGACAGCGGGGAGTTGCCCAGCGGCGGCAGCGGGCGCGTCGGAATTGCTGCCGACCGCGAGACGGGAACTCATTCCGGCCAGAAAGCCGGTGAGCCACACACGCTGGTCCTCGCTGAACGGGGCGTCCTGGGGGATGTAGGGCATCTTCATGAGGGGACCACGTCTCTCGTGGGAATCAGATCGGGGAGAGCGTGCTGCGCGAACAGTTCCTCGAAACCGGGCAGCCGGCCGATCTTGTCGACGTTCTTCGCATCCTGGTGCAGAATCCAGCCGTAGGTACCGGGGGCGTCGATGGACCGGACGTTGCGGCGGCGCAGCGCATCCTTGTAGTCGGCGAGGCGCTTGGCCGCCACCATCACCGCCAGGTCCTCGTCGCTGTAACCCTTCAGGGCTTCGCGGGCGTACCGCTGCAGTCGCTGCATGAGGAAGAAGTCCTCGGTGAGCAGCAGGTTGCGGACGGCCTTGTCGACCGCCGGATCGGACGGATCCGCGGCACCCGGCAGCTTGGACAGCGCCATCTCCTGCGCCGCGTTCAGCACCGTGTAGTTGTTCAGCAGCGCGAACATGGCTTCGGTGTCGGCCTCGCCGTAGCCGGGCACTGCGCCGCCCAGTACTGCGTGACCGTCGCGGTAGTCCAGCTTGAACTTGCGTACCTGGTGCGCCACCAGTGCCGCGGCGAGTTCGTCGGCCAAGTCCTTGCGAGGCTTGGCTTTCAGGATTTCGTCGCTGTCCTGGTACTGCAGCAGTGCACGCGGCATGCCGTACACGAAGTGGTGCTGCTCGGTCTCCCAGTTCTCGAGGAGCCATGCCGCCTTCGCGGACCCCGTGGCCGCGAGGTGCCAGCCGAGCAGCACGTGCACGGCCTGGTGGTGCAGTGCCGCGTGCTCGTCGTCGCCGGTGATCGAACCGAGCAGGATGGAATCGGCACTGGCCTTGCCGGGCAGCTTGCCCTCGGGGTCGTATTGGTAGACGAACCCGCCGCTCATTCCGTTGCCGACACCCTTGCCGAACCCGCCGAGGTTGAGCACCGCGCCGTTGGTCATGTACTCGCAGGCGAAATCGCCGACGCCCTCGACCACTGCGGTGGCTCCCGAATTGCGGACAGCGAAGCGGTCACCGGCCTGACCCTCGACGAACGTGCGTCCACCGGTGGCCCCGAACAAGGCGAAATTGCCGATCAGCACGTTGCCGCCGTGCAGGTCTGAGCCGCCACCGGGCGAGCACACGGCAATGCTGCCGCCGTTGGCACCCTTGCCGACACCGTCGTTGGCGGTGCCTGTGTGGACGAGGGACATACCGTCGTTGCAGAACGCGCCGTACGACAGGCCCGCGGACCCGGAGGTGGAGATCCGGACGCTGCCCTCGCGCAGGTAACCGCGACCACGTTCGTCACGAAGCACTGCCGGCAGAACCTGTTCGGTCAGTTCGTGATTGAGCATGCGTTCGATGTCGATGGCCAATTGTGCGCCGACGCTTTTGTTACGGTTGCTCAGCCGCACACCGTCACCGAGTTCGACGGTGGACTGGCCCTGCTCGACCAGGGCCGCCCGCAGCTGGACCAGCCAGCCGTCGTCGAGTGTGTAGTCCTTCTCGAGATACACCGGATCACCGATCGTGACCTCGTCGACTACCGCGAGCATCGCCCGCAGGTCGAGCTGGCCCACACTCGACGGGTGGTCGAGCAGGTGCAGCAGGTCGGACCGGCCGCGAGCCTCACGCAATGAGGTCATGCCCAGCTCGGCGAGCACCTCCCGAGTCTCGTGGGCGATGTTGAGCAGGTACTGCGCCATGGCCCGCGGGTCACCGTCGAACAGTTCCGGGTTGGTGGTGAGGCCGGCGGGGCACTTGATGTTGCAGTTCTTGGCCATGACGCACTTGAGCATCATCAGCGCGGTGGTGCCGAACTCGAAGCTGTCGGCCCCGAGGAGCGCCGACTTCACCACGTCACTCGCCGTCTGGTGCGCGCCGGAACACCGGAGCAGCACCTTCTGCCGCAAACCGTTGGCGCACAGTGCCTGATGAACCTCGGCCACACCGATTTCGGCGGAACGCCCGGCGTACTTGAGGCTGGTGACCGCAGCAGCGCCGGTGCCGCCGGTGTTGCCGGCGACGTTGATGACATCTGCGCCGGCCTTCGCGACACCCACCGCGATGGTCCCGATACCCTCCGAGGACACGAGCTTGACGATGACGCGAACCCGTGCCGCCTTGCAGTCGTGGATCAGCTGCGCGAGGTCCTCGATGGAGTAGGTGTCGTGATGCGGTGGGGGCGAGACGAGCTCGACGCCGGGTGTGCCGCCGCGGGCGGCCGCGATCTCGACGGTCACCTTGGGTGCGGGCAGCTGCCCGCCCTCGCCGGGCTTGGCGCCCTGCGCGATCTTGATCTCGAGTTCCTCGAGCATCGGGTCGGCCAGGTAGCCGGCCCACACACCGAAGCGGCCGGACGCGAACTGTTTGATCCGGGAACCGCGGATGGTGCCGTAGCGGGAGATGTGCTCGCCGCCCTCGCCGCTGTTCGACATCCCGCCGACCATGTTCGTGCCGTGTGCGACGGCCTCGTGCGCATTGGAGTTCAACGCGCCGTGGCTCATGGCGCCGGACGTGAGGAACGGGGTGATCTCACTGGCCTTCTGGACCGTGTCGATCGGAACGCTGGGCGGCGCGGTGCGCAGCAGGGCGAGGCATCGCAGTGCCTCACCGGACGCCCGGACGACGAGGGCGTCGTCGTCGATCCGATGTTCACGGAGGTCGTCACCGAACCGCAGGATCAGCGACTCACCCAGCGCGGCGAGCACGGTGGGGTCGCCGGCGTGCGGGCCGGTGAGTCGCAGGCGGAACTCGTCGTCCCCGACTTGCTCGGATGCGAGGCCACGAACCGCGAAACTGTTGTTGCCCTGACGGGAGAACCTGCCCATCTGCCGGCGGAACTCGTGCGCGGTGGTGAGGAACGTGACGTCGGCAGGCAGGTCCAGGACGTCGCGCAGCGCCGCGGGACGACGAGTGCGCTCCTCCGCCATCGTCCGCGCGAACGCCCGGTAGCCGGGGGTGATGTCGAACCCGTCGATCGTCTCGGGCGTCAGCTTCTGGAAGCCGGCGTTGCGGTAGGCGTCGTCGTCGAGACCGAACGCGTCCCCGAGCCGGTTCAACGGCAGCAGTCGCAGCGATTCCGTGTGGTCCTGGGTACCGGCGGTGTCGAACGCGATCGGCTCCTCGGTGAGGTCGACGAAGCCGCGCACGGCAGCCGTGCCGTACGAGTGACCGGCGCCTTCCGCGCGCTCCTTGAACAGGCCGAGCAGCGGGACGTCCTTCTCCCCGGTGACTGTCAAAGCCTTTGCGTGCCAGTCCGCGACGGCCTGGGCGATCACGGCGAATCCCACACCACCCACGGGTGTCTTGACGTTCGCGAAGAAGCGGCGCAGAACCGGGTCGTCGGTGTCGAGGTAGTTGGGTTCGAAGAACTCGCCCCCGATGTAGCTTTCGGCGGTGCACAGGCCGACCCGGCCCATCGTCTTCATCAACGACTTCTCGGCCGCCTTGGCGAAGCGCTTGAACGCCTCGTCCGCGTTGTCCGCGAACTTCTCCTCGGCGCGCAGACGGACGGCGAGGGGGTAGATCGCGGCGGCGCCGAACCCGAGTGCAGCGGCCACGTGGTGCGAGGAGGAGATCTGCCCGCTCTCGGCCACCACCGACACCCGCAGACGCAGACCCGCCTCGATCAGCCGCTGATTGACGGCGGAGATCGCGATGATCATCGGCAGGGCGGCGCGGTCGGTGGCGACATGCCGGTCGGTGAGGATCGCGATGCCGCCGCGTTCGCGGGCGAACGCTTCCACCTCGTCGCACAATCCGTCCACCGCAGCCTCGAGCGCGGCCGCGTTGGCAGCGGCGTCAGCAGGGACAGGGCTGTACAGCATCGGGAAACGCTGCACCGGCGTCTCGGTCTGCTTGCGGATCCGCAGCATGTCCAGGTGTGTGAGGATCGGCGACGGCACCACGATCTGCGGGGCAGACTCTGCACCGCTGTGCAGCTTGGCGCCCAACGCGACCCGCAGAGTCATGCCGTCCGACTCCCGGATGCTGTCCAGCGAAGGGTTGGTGACCTGCGCGAAACGCTGCGAAAAGTACTTGGCCACACCACCTTCCTGGTCGGAAAGCGCGTTGATGGCATTGCCGTAGCCCATCGCGGAGATCTTCTCCTGACCCGACGCCAGCATCGGATCCATCATGAACTTGAAGCTTTCCTGGTTGTGCGAGTACGCGACGTACCGCTGATGGCGTTCCAGGTCGCCGTTGTAGCGCAGTGGGCCGGGCTCGGCGTCCACCTCGGGCAGGGCGTCGATGGTGTGGCGCGCTTCGGCGACGAGGGCGCAGTAGTCGTGCCGGCCGGCCAGCAGCTCGAGCGCCTCTTCGGAGGAGTACGCGCGACCCTCGCGGTGGTCGAAGTACAGCATGCCGCCCGCTTCTATGCGTCCGCGGTGACGCACCGTGTCGGGGTCGAAGTCGATCTGCCCTGCCTCGGAGGTGACGCACAGGTAGTCGTCGGTCTCCACGCTGCGCAGCGGACGCAACCCCAGCCGGTCGAGACGCGCTCCGACCACGGTCCCGTTCCCGAAGATGACCGCGGCCGGGCCGTCGTTCTTCTCCTCGTAGAGGGAGAAGTACTCGAGCATCGCCCGGACCTCGGGGGAGAGGTTCGTGTCGTTCTCCCATGCGGGAGGCATCATCGACACGACGGCGGTGACGAGATCGAGGCCGTCCTCGACGACACGGCTCTGCAGCGTCTGATCGAGACGGCAGCTGTCCGACTGCCCGTGCGGACGAACGATCTCCCGGTTCCTGGCCCGGGCCACGGCCGTCTCGGAGAGCCGGTTCTTCTTGTCGGTGTTGAGCTCGCCGTTGTGCGCCATGAGCCGGAACGGCTGCGCCATCGTCGGGTGCGGGTCGGTGTTGGTCGAGAACCGGGTGTGGAAGAACAGGGTGTGGACGGCGTGAGCCGGATCGACCAGGTCACAGAAGTACGGGATCACCTCATGGGAATTGAGGCGACCCTTGAGCACCTGCGTGCGAGCGCTGAGCGAGAGCGGATACATCCCGGCGAGGTCCGGTCGGGTGTAGGCGACAGCCTCGATGGCGAGCAAAGCGTCGTGGATGCGGCGGTCGAACTCGACCCCGTCCGTGCACGCCTCGGGAGCGGTGAAGACCCACTGGCGAATGGGCAGCTGGTACTTGATCGCGGCGGGACGCAGCACGGTGGCGTCGACTGGGACGTCACGTTCGAGCAGCACCTCGAAACCCTGCTCGGCGAGGGCCCGCTCGATGACGGCCTCGGCGTCGGCGTGGAACGCGACGTCGGTGGGGAGGAAGAAGTTGCCGACACCGAAGCGACAAGCCTCCAGCTCTCCCCGTCCGGTGAGGGCGCGGAAGAAGGGCACCGAGAGGTCGATACAGATGCCGGCCCCGTCACCGACGCCCTCGGCCGACATGCCACCGCGGTGAGGAACAGCACACAGAGCCTCATTGCCCAGAGCCAGAACATCCGGGGTCTGCACGCCGTCTTTGCGGGTGATGAAGCCCACGCCGCAGCTGCTCTTGTCGAGCGTCCTGTCGTACAGGCCGGACTCGGTGGCACTCGTGTTCAACCGACTGTCTCCTCGCGATACTCGCCGAAATAGGGTCCGTGCAGCACACGGGTGGCGTCGGCGAGAGGATCACGGCGGAGAACCGGCCCCGAACCGATACGCCGGTGAGGCAGACGTCGTTGTCTGTAGTGCGGACCCTGACGAGTCCACGCGAAATCGCAGATTAGCCGAGGCTAAGTCTCTACTGCAAGCTGCTCGTTTCGCGGTCTACGAGATCGACCCGCACGGTCAGTAGGTCGGTGCCGACCACGCGGACCGCAGCGCTGTTGAGCCGCGGGAGCTGCGCCAGGCGGGCGACGGCGTCGTCGTCCGGCAGCACGGTCGCGGTGCCCGTGTGCCACATGCCGTGCAGTCGCAGTCGCACGGCGTTGTTCGCGCGGATGTTGCGGATGTAGTTCGACTGCTCGCCGTGCTCGGAGACGAGCCGGAACTGGTTGCCGGTTCGCTGCCCACCGATCGGCGTGACGCGCGGCTCACCGCTCTTGCGTCCGACGGTTTCCAGAAGCGTCTGGCTCGGCAACCGAGTGGTGACCGGGTTGAGGACCCGCTTCTGGAATTGGGTGATGATCCGCCACTTCAACGTGTTGACATCGGCCATGGACGAGAGCCTTCCATGAAAAGAAGGCCCTCGTCGAGCCTTCGTTATGCGGCGGCCTCGGCCGCGTCTTCCTCGTCGGCGAACGGGTCACCGTTGCGTTCGGCGTTGTATCGGACCTCGTCGAGGATGCCTTCACGCTTGGCGACGATCGTCGGGACGAGCGCCTGACCGGTGACGTTCACCGCGGTGCGGCCCATGTCGACGATCGGTTCGACGGCGAGCAGGAGTCCCACTCCGGCGAGGGGCAGACCCAGCGTCGACAGGGTCAGCGTCAGCATGACCGTGGCACCGGTGGTGCCTGCGGTGGCCGCCGACCCGATCACCGACACCACGACGATCAGCAGGTAGTCGGTGACGGACAGCGGAACACCGTAGAACTGGGCGACGAAGATCGCGGCGATGGCGGGGTAGACGGCGGCGCACCCGTCCATCTTGGTGGTCGCTCCGAGTGGGACCGCGAACGACGCGTACTCGCGGGGGACGCCGAGATTACGTTCGGCGACGCGCTCGGTGAGGGGGAGGGTGCCGATCGACGACCGGGAGACGAACCCGAGCTGGGTGGCGGGCCACACGCCGGAATAGAAGGCACGCACCGACAGCCCGTGGGCACGGATCAGGACGGGGTAGACGACAAGGAACACCAGGGCCAGCCCGATGTACACGGCAGCAGTGAACCAGCCCAGCGAGCCGATGGCATCCCAGCCGTACGTGGCGACCGCGTTGGCGATCAGCGCGGCGGTGCCGATCGGAGCGAGGCGGATGATCCACCACAGCACCTTCTGCACGATTGCCAGCAAGGCGGCGTTGACCTGCAGGAACGGCTCCGCTTTGGCGCCGACCTTCAGTGCGGCGATACCGATGGCAGCGGCCACGACCAGTAGTTGCAGCACATTGAAGCTCAGCGACGTACTGGCCGCACCTTCGGTAACGGTAGTTTTCGCGCTCAGGCCGAGGACGTTGCTGGGCACCAAGCCGGTGACGAACGCCCACCACGATCCGGTGGTTGCCGGCTCCTTGCCTTCGCCGGTCACCGTCGTGTGTGCGCCGGGTTGGGTGAGAAGTCCGACGACGATTCCGATGACCACCGCGATGAACGCGGTGATCGCAAACCACAGGAGGGTCTGGACAGCCAGCCGGGCGGCGTTGGCCACTTCCCGTAGGTTGGCGATGGAGCTGACGATGGCAGTGAACACCAGCGGGATCACCGCGACGGTGAGGAGTTTGACGTAGCTCGTGCCGATGGTGTGGACGGTGCCGACGAGCCAGTTCTCGTTTCCGTCGGCGGCTGCGGGCAAGGATCGGGCGACGAGCCCGAGGATGACGCCGACGACGAGGCCGGTGACGATCTGTGGGCCGAACGAGCCCGCCCACTTCGGTAGGCGCCGAGAGGTGTTCTCGGCGCGCGCGGACAGCGCGGAGCTGGGCATGGGTGTGCCTTTCGCATGAAGCCGTCAGCCGACGCCGGATAAGGCGGGATGCGGCGGGGAAGATTCCTGAGAGGTGTGAAGAGGGTCCGTCAGAGCGTGCGCGGACAGATGGCGCTCGCCTGCAGCCGGAGGTCGACGTAACGTCGAGAGGTCAGGAACAACACCGCAGCAACTGTACTCGCCGACTCGATTACCGCACGAGACGGGCAGCCTCCGCGCGGGCTTGCCGGGCATGCTCGAGTTCGAGTGCATACAGGAGTCCGAAGGTAAAGCCGTTCTCCCCCTCCGTAACTCCGGCGCGCGCCCCGAGAGCGCGAAGGTTGTCGGCGGCGACACCGCTGTCCTGATGCTCACCGAGCACTTTCTGGAGGTGCTTGAACTCCGATACCTTCTTCGCCGCTTTCCCACCGAGGAGCGGTGTGGCGAGCTCGGCCGCGTACCTGGCGCGCTTGCCCGCTTTCCGGGCGCGGTGCAACTCCGCCGCGTCGGAATCGGCCACGGCGGTAGTCAGTCGTTTCCGCGCCTTGCGCCCGGCCCGCTTGACAGCCTTCTTGATCACTTTCGGACCGGCGTCGGGTTCGATGGTCAACGGTGGGGCTGTGCGCCATTGCGCCAGCGTCGCCAGGAGAGCGCGGTAGCGCGCGTCGTCGAGAGCCGACATGACGGCGGTCAGGGCACGCTGCTGTTCCCCCAGCAGGTCCTGTTCGATTCGTGCGGCGACAGGACCCATGACCAACTCGACAGGCAGGCCGGCAACCAATTCCCCGAGCCGGTGTCGTTGCACCTGACGGTCGCGCACCTCGCCGAGTAGCCCGGCGTACCAGACAAGTTCGGCCTCGAGCGTCGACCGCGCGTCCGGGTCGACCAGATCTTTGAACACGCGGAGAGTGCTGCGGAACCGGCGAATGGCCACGCGGGTGGCGTGTATCGGGTCGAGTCCGCGGCGCAGCCACACATCACCCGCAACGATCTCGTCGATCTGGGTGTCGAGATAGTCCGTGAGTGCTCGTCGCGCCGGGCTCCGGGTGTCGGCGTCGGAGCGCTGCGGCTCGATTGCCAGCGCGCGCGCCAGTTTCGAGGCGTATGACGACGTGTGCGCCCCGCTCCGAACGAGGCGTTCACCGATGGCGCGCAGCATCTGCTCGTCGCCGTGATCACCGAGTTCCACCTCGACTTCGCGCCACTGACTGGCAATGGCTCCACCGTTGTCGGCGGTTGCGGTGGCCCGTACCGAGTCGTCCGCCAGTTCCGCCAGCAAATTTCCTGCCGAGTCGACCACACGATGGCGTCGTCGGACGGTGGAGAGCGAGGCCACTCGCAGCAGTGGTTTGCCGAGTGCCACCCCCACCACAGCGTGCGCCAGCTCGTCCGGGACGGATTCGTCGCCGGTCGGCGGAAGACGGACCTCGGTGCGGGCATCGCCGGCGGGCACCTTGAGATGCCATCCGAGGTCGTCGTCCCCCGAGCGGCGACGAAGCGTCAAATGGTGACGGAGAAGGTCATGGTCGGCGGTGTCGAAATAGACACTGTCGAGCCGGATGGTGTCGATGTCTTCCCGGCCCTGCTTTGGAGTCAGCTCTTCGAGAGCCGGTACCTCGAAGTCGAGGCTCACATCGTATTTGTCTTCGCGTTCCGACTGTTCTGCCGCCATCAGTCCAGTTTGCACCCCGCGTCTTTCGGATACCAGCGGCGGAAAACGTCCGGGTGCGCGCGGGTCCGGCTCTTCCACGCATTTTCGCCGTATGTCCGGTACAGCGGGTTGTCGGGATCTCGATCGACTCCCCGGGCGCGGGACGCCAGGTGCGGCGGCAGGGAGATAGTCGGAACGGTCGCGTCGAGTGCGGGATTGAGGAAGTACGGCACCGACAGCCGCTCGGGTGCGCCCGCAGGTGTGAGCACCCGGTGACGGGTAGCACGCAGGAATCCGCCCGTGGCGACCTCGAGCAGTTCGCCGATGTTGACCAGGAAGGACCCAGCGCGGGCGGGAGCATCGATCCAGCTGCCGTCCTCGCTCTCCACCTGCAGCCCCGTCGAGCCGGGCTCGAGGAGTAGCAGGGTGAGCACTCCCGAGTCCTTGTGGGCGCCCACACCCTGCTCACCGGTGTGATCGTCGCTCGGCCGCGCCGGATACCGCACCACCTTGATGAGCGTGGCCGGGGCGCGGGCGAACGCGTCGTCGAATATCCCCGGATCGGCGTCGAGGGAAGCTGCCCAGTGTCGGAGCAGGCGCATCCCGACCTCGGCCAGTGCCGCGTCGAACTCCTCGATCGTGGACCTCAGCGCGGGTAGCGCTCGAGGCCACTGGTTCGGGCCCTGCAGCCGCAGGTAGTCGGTCGCATTCGGAACCGGGTCCCGCTCCGGGCCGATGTCGATCTGCTCACGCCAGTCGATCTCGCCGTTGGTCAGTTCCCCGCCCAGCCGGTTATAGCCGCGAAAATGTGGACTGTCGATCATGGCGATCGACATTTTCGACTCTTCGGGCAGCGCGAAGAATTCGCGGGCAACTGTGAACACCCCATCGAGAAGGCCGCGGTCGACACCGTGACCGTCGAGGTAGAAGAACCCGACGTGGTGGGTGACCTCCCGCAGCCGCTCACGCCCGACGGGTGTGTTCAGGTCGGCGAGGTCGATGACGGGAAGCACATTTCCACGGTATCCCCGGGGGCGCCATGTTTTCGAGGCGAATGTGCTGTTCGACGCCTCCGACTCGTCCGGAGGTACCTTCGCCCGGCGAATCAGGGGCTGGGCAAGGGCGAGGGAGTCAGAACCCCCAGCCCATCTGGGCGGAATTTTCGGAACCGAAGGCGAGGTCCACGGCGTCGAGGGTTTGCGAGTCGACCGCCCAAAGCCTGTGCGCGGCGGCGAACGAGCGCGCCCGGTGGGCACCGAGATAGAGGCTTCCCAGCACCTCCAGGTCGAGCACCACCTGTGGGTCCGCTTCGGTGCGGGTGCACGCCGCGCGGCCGTTCTTCACACTCAATGCGAATCGGCCGCCGGCATCGAGGAAATCGTCGTCGACGTGGACCACGATGTCGAGGTCGCGTCGGTATACCCGAGCTTCGAGAGCGGCGGGAACGTCCATGATCCGCACCCACAGTTCGTCGTGACGGGACGTCGTTCGAACCAGTCTGCTGTCGGTCAGTAGGTACGGCAGTGGATCGTCGGGAACGACAGCGGCCTCGATCCGCCGGATCAGGTCCAGACCCAGCAGGGCGCGCCAGAGGGCGGCATGGCTCTCGTCGGTGATCGAGCGGATCTCCTGGACGCGTGCGGTTGCCCCTTGCTCACCGGAGACACGGCGATACAGCACGTACCCGTCGTCGTGGAGCAGCCCGAACAGACTCGTACCGCCGCCACGCTCGTTCTCGGGATCGGCAAAGATCCGATCCCACACGCAGTCCGGGCGCACTTGGGCGCCGGGTGTACGTCGCTGCCACCGGTCGTAGGTGTCGGCGATCGAGGGACGCACCTCGGCGGGGCGGACCATGCGGACCCCACCGGGATCGGGCACGGCCGGGTGCAGAGCGGCGAACCGGCGATCGATGCCGACCGTGGATTCGACGGTCGCCGGACCGTACCCGAACCGGCCGTAGATTCCGCCCTCGCTGGCGGTCAGAATCGAGAGTGGCACGCCGGACTGCTGGATACGCGCGTGATGCTCGGTGTAGAGCGCGCGAAGAATTCCCCGCCTGCGGTGCGTGGGAGCGACGGTCACCGCGGTGATCCCGGCTGCCGCGACGCTGCGACCACCCGGCACGGTGACGGTCATCGGTATGTCCATGGTGGCGCCCACTACGGCATCACCGTCCAGTGCGATGACCGGGCGATCCGCCCCCACCATTCCCTTCCAGAAGGCCGTGAGTTCGGGCGTCTGTGGTGTGAGAAAGCAGATCTCGTTGAGCAGGATGAGGTTCGGCCAATCCTGCTCGGTCGCGGATCTGATCGTGATGCCGTCGGTGGTGGTCGTCATGCCCCGACACTGGCACACGGCACCCTGTGCTGCACACGAATTTCATCGCACCGTGGGTGCTGACGGCGCACCCGCAGCAGCTCAGTACGGCTCGGCGGCGATCCGCCCCGACTTCACGGCGTCGACCAGTGCCGCATGGTCGGCTTCGGTTCGATCGGCGTAGCGGACGGCGTACCGTCCGATCGCTTCGTCCAGTTCCTCGTCGCCGGCGAAGTAGCCACCGAGTAGCCGCGGATCGAGCGAGCGGGTATGTGCACGCGCGAGGAGGGCGCCGGCCAGGCGGCCATAGTCGTCGAGATGGTCTCGCGCGAGACCGGTCGGGTCGATGTCCCCTTTGAGGTTGCGGAGTTGACGCACGATATAGGGAAGACCGCCTATCGTCGTCCAGCCCAGGAGAATGTCCGACTCCGTTTGCACCAACCGGGCACCGTGCACTATCCGCTTGCCCTCGTGTTTGGGTGTACTGACCGGCAAGTACGGCGACAATGCGGACGGCCGGGCTTGCTTCAGTTGTAGGACGAGCACCTCGTCCCGGTTGCCGTGCAGCAGGGCGATGTAGCTGCGTAATCCCACGCTGCCGGTTCCTACGATCCGGAAGGCGACATCGGACACCGCGAATCGGGTGATGAGGTTTCGGCGCGACTCGCGCAGTGACTCGACATAGAGTTCGAGTCCGTCGATGACGGCATCGGCAGTGGCCTGGTCGACGCGGGTGAGAACGGGCGGGTCCTCGACGAATCGTCTTCGGCGGATCCCGGTTTCGTGATCGTCGAGGTGCGTGGTCCATTTGGCCGCGACCTTCTCGCTGGTGTTGCGGCGGGCCTTCTGCGCGGCTTTGTCGAAGTCGTCGAGCAGATCGTCTGCTTTTGCCCGTTCGAGCGCCGACTTGTCCGGAAGTGCGTTCCAGGACTGGAGGAACGGCTGTTCGGCGAGATCGCGAATCGTGCGCCGATACGAGGTCACGGCGTCTACAGCGGCCTCGATGCAGCCGCTCTCGGACACACTGCCTTCGCGCCCGGCGAGGACCAGGCTTGCGGCGAGACGTTTGAGGTCCCACTCCCACGGCCCCGGGAGCGTCTCATCGAAATCGTTGATGTCCATCACGATCTGTCCGTCCGGTGTGCCGTACAGGCCGAAGTTGGCGGCGTGCGCGTCACCGCACAGCTGCGCCGTCAATCCTGTGACCGGTGAGCCGGCGAGGTCGGCTGCCATGAGGCCGGCGGCGCCCCGGAAGAACGCGAAGGGAGAGGCGATCATCCGACCGATTCGCAGCGGAACCAGACTCGTCAGCCTGCCCTCGTTGGTGGCCTCGACGAACTCGAGCACACCGGGCCGGTCTGCCCCGGCGGCGGCGTGGTCGTGCGCGCTGGACGGCACTGACGCCTGCAGAGCCTTGCCGCGCGCTGCGACGTCGTCCGCCTCGACCTTCGTTCGAAGGTCGACTCGCACTCGATCGGTCGTCACGACGGTGACCTTATCCCAGGGCGCCGGCGCGAGCCTGCCTTATCTCGGGAGGCATTGGTCCGTCAGTGGGATCGGGGGCCGACTTAGGAGGGACCCAGACAGGTCGTCATCCCCGCGTCGGACATTCGGCTAAGGTCCGGTGCATGCGGAGCAAGTGTGGCAACCGTGCCGCGGGGTGAGCCGGGGACCCCTCTGCGTCGGGGCCTGCGCATGCGCCGGGAATCCTGGGGTTTCGCGATCGGATCGGTGTTGTTCGCGCTCGGCGCGCTGCAGGTGTACGGGGACGCCGTCGGTCGGGAGATCGACAACGTGACGTACTTCGTCGGATCGCTGTTCTTCACCGCCGCGGGGTACATCCAGTTCCGACTCAGTGGGCGACCGGTTCCCGGCGCGGAGTCCGTGCGCGTCGAACGGTATGACTGGTGGGCGTCGCTGGTCCAGTTCGTCGGCACCCTTCTGTTCAACATCAGTACGGGCGTGGCACTCGTCCACGGCCTGACGGCGGAACAGGACCAAGCGTGGCAGTGGCGGCCGGATCTGTTCGGGTCGACTGCCTTCCTCATCGCGAGTGGCCTGGCAGTGGTGGCCACCACCGAAACCGACAAACTGTGGGATCCCCATGCACGTAACTGGCGGAGCACATGGCTGAACATGCTCGGGTCGGTGGCGTTCGGTGTGTCAGCGGTCGCCGCCTTCATCGTGCCGGGAACGGACGTGCCGGCCAATCCGGTGGCTGCAGATCTCGGAACATTCGTGGGCGCGCTCTGCTTCTTGGTCGCCGCGCTGCTGATGCGCCCGCCTCACCGCACGTATTCGTCGAACCAGTCGAGTACGCGGTCGTAGGCGTCGGTCGCCGCTGCGGGGTTGTACCGTTGCCCGGTGTCGTTGAAGAAGGCGTGGTCGGCGCCCGGGATCGTGACGATCTCGTGTGGCAGTGCCGCGCGATCCAGTGCGGCGGCGGCCGCGTCCCGGCTCGCATTCACGCGCGCATCTTGCTCCGCATAGATGGCCAGCACCGCGGCTCGAGAACCGGAGAAATTCGCATTGTCGGGCAGAGGGCCGTAGAACGGGACGGCGGCGGCCAGTCGCGGTTCGCCGGACGCAAGCAGTAGCCACACCATTCCGCCGCCGAAGCAGAACCCGACAGCAGCTGCCTTCTTGTTGGGCACCCGTCGTTCGAGTTCGTCGACGCCGGCCGACATGTCGGCCACGAAGCGTTCCGGCGGCACCTTCGCCAGTGCCGCGGTGGCGTGGGCGGGATCGGTGAAGGACGCGGTGCCGCCCTCTTCCGACAGCAGGTCGACGGCGAGAGCGGAATACCCCGCTCCTGCGAAACGGCCTGCCACCGAACGAATATGGTCGGTGAGGCCTTTGTTCTCATGGATGACGAGTACTGCTCCGCGGGGTTCGGCCGCAGCCGCCCACGCTCCTTGCAGGGTCCGACCCTCGGGCCCGGGAAGCGTCACCGATTCGGTGGCGACCGCATCTGCCGCACCGGGTGGCTGGACGTCTTCACCGGGTGGTGGGGGAGGCTCACCGGATGCAGAGGTCGCCGTTGTCGCACCTTGGTCGTCGGAGCAGGCGGCGAGAAGTGAGGTAGCGGCAGCCACTCCGAGGCCTATCAGGCCCAGTCTCCGCAGAGCTTCCCGGCGGGTGATCAGACCGTCCGCGTGGTCTACCGCGATCTCCTCGGCGATATAGCGTTGCAATGGCGTCATGATGGCCCCCGTTCGCACGGCTGATGATGAGCATGGTCGCGTGTCCGCGACTCGACCGGAGCCGTTGTCCGTTCCGGCATGAACGACTGAACAGACATCGGGCGATTGACAATTTCTTATGGGGCGGAGCCTGCCTGCGCCGGTGCGAAGAACTCGAGCGCGATGTTGTCGGGATCGCGGAACGAGAGACCCGTCCCGTACTGCGCAGTCTTGATTCCACCGTGCTCGATGCCGAGTGCATCGAGCCGATCCCGCCACTCCACGAGATCGGAACACTGGAACGCCACGTGGTCGAGTCCGACCTGCCGTTCGTCGAACGTGCTCCCGGCGCTGCCGCCGGTGTGCGCGTGCAAGCCGAACAGCATTCCGCCGTCGAGAGCGAACACGGTGTGGTGGAAGGTCCCTGACTCTTCGTCCTCGTCGAGAACGGGTGCCGAATCGAACAGCGCGCTGTACCACGCAGTGCTGGTCGGCAGGTCGGAGACCGTGATCGCGATGTGGGCCAGGCCCGGGAAACTGGACATGTGGGGCATCCCTTCTCCGGCGAAATACTTGCACGGATCCTTAAGACACTATCGACTTCCGGCACCGGACACACGCAGAAACGGCCCAAGACTGCGACAGGCTCGGGCGGCTAGCCTGAGGCGATGCGCACCGTGGGCGTCGATCTCGCCGCCGAACCGAACAGGACAGCCCTGGCTGTCGTCGATTGGTCGGACGGCATGGCCCGCGTCGAATCCGTGACGGTCGGCGTACGCAACGACGCCATCACCGCCGCAATCCTCGACAGCGACCGGGCGGGAATCGATGCACCGTTCGGGTGGCCCGACGCCTTTGTCCAGATGGTGTCGGAGCACCACGCCGGAAGGTTGACGGTCACCGAAGAACTGTCACACCGCGCCGGCCGCAGGCCCCTCACGAAACGCCGGACCGACCTGGTGGTGCAGGCTGGAACCGGTATCGCACCGCTCAGTGTCTCCGCAGATCTCATCGCCCACGTGGCGCTGCGCTGCGCCGGAATTCTCGCCGAACTCGGCGACCTCGGGGCCGACAATGACCGCGTCGAAGGCCGGGCCGTCGAGGTATACCCCGCCGCTGCCCTGCGGCGTTGGGGACTGCTGTCGCGCGGGTACAAGCGATCCGCGAATCGGGTGACACTGGGGGAGTTGGTCGACACGCTCCTCGCTGCGGCGCCGTGGATGAGCCTCGGTGCGCACGAGCCGCTCTGCCGCACCTCGGACGACGCCCTCGACGCCGTCCTGTCGGCCGTGATCGCACGTGCGGCGGCCGTGGGATGTACAGAGATGCCCAACGAAGCGGACCGTCGGATCGCCCAGCGTGAGGGCTGGATCCACGTGCCTGCGGGAAGCCTGCAGTCGCTACAGCCCTAGGGTCGTAGTGGAGCGTGTCCTCCCACTCGGGACGCTGCACTCATCATGATTCGCTGCGCGCCGTGCCTCGCGCGGCACCTTCTCCGATCAGGCCTGGTCTGCGCGCTGGAGACAGGCCGCTCCGACGCCCTCGACCGAAACCAGGCAAAGTGGACAGCACACGCACAGTGCGTGGAGAGACGACGAAGGAGACCCATGGCTTTCTGGGATCAGCTGAAGGCAAAGGCGTTCGAAATGAACGGCCAGCTCAAGACGAAAACGGCACAGTTCCAGAACAAGGAGTTCGCCAACGCCAGCATGGCCATGTGCGCGCTCATCGCCGCAGCAGACGGCACCATCGACCCTTCGGAACGACAGAAGACTGCGGCGCTGATCACCAGCAACGACGCGCTCAGTGTCTTTCCCTCGGACGAGCTGCGTCAGAAGTTCGAGTGGTACTGCAGCAAGCTGCAGTCGGATTTCGAGTTCGGCAAGATCGAAGCCACCGCCACCATCGCGAAGCTGAAGTCCAAGCAGGACCAGGCGCGGGCCGTGATCCAGATCGGCATCGTCATCGGCGGCGCAGACGGCAACTTCGACCAGCACGAGCGAAACGTGGTGCGCGACGCCTGTTTCGCGGTCGGCATAGCTCCGGCGGAATTCGAACTGTGACGTGATCGGTGGCGCGCCACTGTCGTGGCGCGCTACCGGCGTTCAGTACGCCGTGATGACGGGTGCTGGGTTCCACAGGCCGGAGCGCCCGATTCGGGTGGTGTCGATCTGAGCGGTTTTCACGCCTGGGTCGAGCGGCGAATACTGTTCCACTCCGCCCCAATCGCGGTCCCAGTCGTGTTTCAGGTACGACGGTATGGTTCGGCTGGCTCGCGTCATCTCGATCCATCCCAGCGGTCCGCCGCCGTACCGGTCCTGCCACAGGCTGGTCATGATCGCCCCGGGGCGGTCCGGCAGGATCCGGTAAACGGGGGCCTCCGCGACCCCGGCCCGGTGATCGAACGGTCGCTGACACGGAAAGGCAAGCCCCACTTCCCAGTCCACCATCACGGGCGTCTCGGATCCGATGACCTCGTTCAACGACCGCGTCTGGGGAACGCGTGGGGGCGTGACCGCAAGCCACTGTTCGGGATCGCCGTCGGTGTCGGAGGCAACCATACGTATGACATCCGCGCCGGCAGGCACGTCGTCGAGGGGTACGCGAAGGTTGCGCCACGACGGTGCGGGACCGATATCGATCGGCGTGACCCTGCCCGCCACCATCACCGTGCCGTCCGGTCGAGCCTGCCGTACTCCACCTCGAGGCTCTGCCCGTAGGTTTCGATGCCGTCTGCGTCGACCGACCGGATGCGACCCGCCGCGGCGATGGACACGATGTCGCCGCGACCGCCGTCGGATTCCTCGGGCGGCAGACGGTACCACCCCGTTGTCAGCGACGCGTCGTCGTCGCCCCCGGCACTGCCGAGGGCCGGCGTCGTGGCGGGATCGAGGCCGAACGGTAGGGCCACGGCACTGCCGTTGACACCCACCGCACCCTCTCCGCCGCCGGTGCCGGCCGAATTGCTCGATGCCGATTGCGCCGTGTTGTCCGTCTCCACCGAATTCGCGACGCCGGCATCGGACGATTCCTCGTCGGCGCTCAGATCTGCGGCCACGCCGTTCGGGGTGAATCCGGTGCTGTCGGTGCCGGCGAGCGCTGTCGAGGGAGTACCGGACAGTGGCGGCAACACCGACGCGTTGGGATCCGTTTCGAGCAGGACGTCGTTCGCCAGACCGCACGGCTCGCCGGCGACGGCTTCGCCATTGGAACGGGCCAGTGAGAAGGCCGGGTACTGGGCTACTGCGCCCTTGGCCATCGACAGGACCTCGAACAGCACCAGTGCGGCGGCGGCCACCGTCAGCGGGGGCAGTGCCCAGAAGCGACTGTGCTGCACCGGGCCATGTTGCCGAAAGGGTTCTCGAAAGTAGCACCATGCCGCGATCAGCAACATCAGCAGCGTGGCGCCGAGCAGGATCGTGCCCACACCCACACCCGCGACGAACACCGGCTTGTCCCACCACGGCACGCCGTAACTCGACACGTACCACCAGCCGTTGGAACTGGTGAAGGTCATGGCCAGCAAGAACAGCACAGCGGCGGCGAAGAGGGCACGGTTGCGGGCCGAGCGCACGACGGCTGTGCTCACGGCCACCGACGTCAGAACGGCGAGGGCTCCCGCGAGTCCGGCGTAGATGCCGAAATGGTGCGTCCACTTCGTCGGTGTGAACATCATGAGCGCCATCGCGGCAACAGTGATGCCGATGAGCCGCCGGGACGGACCGGTCGCGGTCCCGGGAATTCGTCCGCCCTTGCGAAGCATCACGAAAATAGTGACCGCGAGCGACAACACCATCACGAACACACCGAATCGCCGGGACAACGATCCGTCCACCGAGATGTTGAGCAGGAACTGATATCGGAGGTATTCGTCGAACCACGGCATGTCCGGGCCGATGGCATGCACCCGCTGCATTTCCATCGCAGCTGCGAGGGTTTGATCGGCGAATACGGCCACCAGGATCACCGTGCCCGAGGCGACCAGCGGCGCGAGCAGGGCAAGGTAGCCGACCGACTTCGCACGGGCGATCACGATCTGCAGAATCGGTCGCCCACCCGCCAGGAGGGCGCCGAAGCAGATCAGGCCGGAAGGTCCCGCGGTCAGCGTCGCCGCCCCGACCAGGACAGCCACGGCCGCCGGGAGCAGGCGTCGGGTCGCGACGGCCCGCTCCACCGAGCACCAGGTGAGGAGCACACCTACCGCGACAATCGGTTCCGGCCGCAGACCGTTGTTGTAGGGGAGCCAGAAGGCGAGGAACACCAGTCCGCCGGTCCACAGGGCCAGTCGATTGTTCCGGACTGCCGCGCCGAGGCGCGGTGCCACCTCCCGGCTGATCACCAGCCACGCCACGACACCGGCGACGAGTGCGGGCAGGCGCACCCAGGGACTGGCGGGGCTGATTGCGGCGAGCACACCCAGCAGGTCGTAGTACGGCGTCCCGAACGGCGTTTCCGGAACCCCGTACCAACGAAAGTAGTTGGCCATGTAGCCGGCGGCGCTCGAGGCGCGGGCCATGGTGAACTGGTAGCCGTCGTCGGAGGTGGTGGAACCGATGAAGTGCCATAGCACGAGAGTGCCGATCACGACCGCGTCGATCCGGCGGAACGACCACCAGCGCGTCGGCAGGAAACGCCGCGACCGACGTCCGTCGACTTTGTCGAGTCGGTGGAGCGCAAGTAATGCCGAGACCGTCGCGAGAACGCCCACCACCATGGCAATCAACTTGATCAGTGACGGCGTCGACGAGAAGCGGCTGTCGATCTGGACGGTCACCCGAAGCCCTTCGGGCACCGGGCCGTCGAGGTCGCTGAAGATACCCACCAGCTGGGGTCGTAGGTCACCCTGAATGACGGTAGGGGGTTGCTGCCCTGGGGCGACGACACCCGCGGCGGTGCGGGCGGTATCTGACGACACCACGAGTGCGCAGTCGGCGGGCAACTGATCGAGCGACGACGTCAGCAGCACCTGGTTTCGGAGGGTCACCTGAACCTCGGCGGGTCCTGCGTCGGCCGAACTCACTCTGGCCACCAGGCCGTACTTCCCCGGATCTGCGGCGGAGGGAGCCGTCGATGCAAGGACGCCGCCACGCTGGGCGAGTTCACTTATCGCCGAGCAGGGAATCGACATGTCAAGGGTGATCGGTGCGTACGACACCAGCGGCGCTTCTACGCTGCCGGTGTTGCCGTTCTGCGGCCAGGACAACGATGCGCTGTCCTGCTCGACGGGCAGGAATGGCAACGACACAGTGAGCAGCACCCCGACGACGGAGGCGACGATCGCAAGGAGGCGCGCCGAACGAACGGAAGGACGAGCGGTCGACTGGGGCGCGACTACGAGCCGTGACTCATCAGGGTCGTCTCTGGACACATTCGCCGGTTCCACCCTGCTGTCAGTCACGACGTCGGATAGTACCTACCCGCGCATGCTCGCAGCGGCGGCGAGAGCCTCCTGATGGGAGGCTCACTCGGTGTTCCGAGGTGTCAGCGAGACCAATGCTGGAGGATTCGTGCCGTGCGTTCCGTCCGGCTCATGTGGTGATGGTGACGGCGCGGCCCCCGTCGGTGCTGCACCTCGGAATGGACTTCGCGAATGATGTCGAACATCGCTCCGTCCTCCATCCTCTGGGTCCTGCCCCGACGCCGGACACACCGGGGCGTCTAATTCTGTTCTACCCGATCGGCGGGCATTCAGGCGTGTTTCGGACATTGCATTTCTGGCATCGTTCCGCGCGGCCGCCGTAGGGTCGAGGTAGTCGCACAACCCGATATCTACGGAGGCTGACCGATGACCGAAGTTCTCGACCGCACCAAGATCTACATCGACGGGGAGTGGGTGGATTCGCAGGGGGCGGGCCGTATCGACGTGGTCAATCCCGCCACCGAGGAGGTTATCGCGGTGGTCGCGGACGGCGCAGCCGAGGACGTCGACCGCGCCGCCGAGGCTGCCCGCGCCGCCTTCCCCGCGTGGTCGGCCCTCAGCGGTGAAGAGCGCGGCGAGTACTTGCGCAAAGCCGCCGGTCTCGTAAAGGAACGAGTCGACGAACTCGCCGCACTGGTCTCCAGCGACATGGGAATGCCTCTGGGGTTCGCGAAGCCTGTACAGATCGGGATGCCGTTGGCGAACCTCGCTGCCTTCGCGGACTTGGCCGCTACCTACAACTTCGACGCCCAGGAGGTCGGCAATTCGCTGATCGTGCGGGAGCCGATCGGCGTGGTCGGTGCCATCACCCCCTGGAATTTTCCCCTTCATCAGGTGGTCCTGAAGGTCGGCGGCGCACTGGCCGCAGGATGCACCGTTGTGCTCAAGCCGACCGAGGTTGCGCCCCTCATCACCTACGCGCTCACCGACATCTTCCACGAGGTCGGTCTGCCGGCGGGCGTGTTCAATCTCGTCAGCGGGTATGGCCCCGTGGTCGGGGAGGCCATCGCAGGACATCCCGAGGTAGACATGGTCTCCTTCACCGGCTCCACTCGTGCCGGTAAGCGGGTTGCCGTCGTCGCGGCCGAGACGGTGAAGAAGGTGGCGCTCGAGCTGGGCGGCAAGTCGGCCAACGTCATTCTCGACGACGCGGACCTCACCAAGGCCGTCACCGACGGGGTGGCCAAGTGCTATCTCAACTCGGGCCAAACGTGTTCGGCCCTCACCCGCATGCTCGTCCCGGCGGACAAGGTGGACGAGGCGGCGGCCATCGCTGCGCAGGTCGCGCAGAATTACGCCGTAGGTGACCCGACCGCAGCCACGTCGGTTCTCGGGCCACTGGTCAATTCGAATCAACTCAAACGCGTCCGGAGCTACATCGAGCAGGGAATCGCCGAAGGTGCCAAGCCTGTACTCGACGGACGCGAAACCGGTCAGGAGAGAGGCTATTTCGTCGGCCCCACCGTCTTCTCCGGGGTCACCGAAGACATGACGATCGCCCGCGAAGAGATCTTCGGACCTGTGCTCTCGATCATCGGGTACCAGGACGAGGAGGACGCGGTCCGGATCGCCAACGCCACCGAGTACGGGCTCGCCGGTGGCGTGTGGTCCGGAGACAAGGACCGCGCCGACCGCGTCGCCCGGCAGCTACGGGCCGGCCAGGTCGAGGTGAACGGCGGCGCCTTCAACACCAACGCCCCGTTCGGTGGGTACAAGCAGTCGGGCATCGGCCGCGAAGCCGGCATCCTCGGCTTCGAAGAGTTCCTCGAGATCAAGTCGATCCAGCGGTAGGCGGAGTGCTAGGCGGGTGTCGCCTGTTACTGAGCGCGGGCGAGTGACACCACGCCGTCGTGTTCGGTGACTTCCCGGGCGGCGCGCTCACCGGACCGGACGGCTCCGTCGACCCAGCCGCACATCACGGACGAGCTTTCCGTGCCGGCCCAGTGAATGCGACCGCACGGCTCGCGGAGGGCGTGGCCGAACTGGGTGAGGACTCCTGTCGGGGCGTGGCTGAGCATGCCGCCGCCGGAGTAACGCTCGACGCTCCAGTTCTGCTCGATGTAGTCGACGGGGGAGGCCGCTTTCGCGCCGAACCTCGCGGTCAACTCCGCGAGCACCGCCTTCCTCCGCTCCGCTTCCGACAGCGTCCCCAGCTTGCGGGCGATCGGTCCCTCGACGATCACACACAGAACACCGGGACGTCCCGTGTCTGTGCTCGCGTCGATGGTGATCGTCGCGGGGGAGTCGGGTGCCGCCGACTGTCCCGACAGTCCATCGGCTCGCCAGAAGGGTCCGTCGTAGAGCACGGCGATCTTCATGACCGCACCGCTCGGCATTCTCTGGTGCAGGAACGACCGATCCATCGGAAGCAGGGGCTCGTAGACGATCTGGCTCGCGATCGCGAGGGGTACCGCGACGATCGCCCTCCGAGCCCGCACGGCCAGGTCCGCGGAGCGGACGCTCACGCCGTCGCTGTCCTGTGCGATGTCCCGGACGGGCTGTGACAGATGGAGCGCGTCGCTGATCTCGGCTGCCATCGGACGGTAGACGGCACCCATACCGCCGACCGGCCGCGCGTCCTCGGCGGCGTCCTTCACACCGAGAACGAAGCTCGGACCACCGCCGGACGCCATCTGGTACAGGACGAACAGCATCGACACCTCGGACGCCGCGGACGTGTAGCAGCCGGCGATGGCGGTCTCGAGAAGGTCGTGGGCCGGCTTGGACAGCGTGTTGTCGCCGAGCCATTTGGCAAGGCTGATCGCGTCCCACTTGGCAGCCTTCCTCGCCTTCCACGGCGTCTCGAGCGGAATCGTCCTACACATCTCGCCGAGTTCGACGAACACGGCGCCGAGATTGGCGACCGCCCAGGGACTCATCGTCAGGGGAATTGTTCCCTTGTACCGGTGCTGCTTGCCGTCGACGACCATCATCGCCTCGCCGTCGGTGTACTGCTTGTAACTGTTGACGCCGAATTCGTCCATCAGGGCGTAGATCCGGTCCTGTCCCGGCCCGATCCACGCACCGCCCCGATCGATCCACGAACCGTCCTTGCGGACCTCGGTGTAGGTTCGCCCGCCGGGGCGGTCGCGCGCTTCCAAGATGGCGACCGAGTGTCCGGCCTGTTTCAAGCGCAGTGCCGCCGTCAGTCCGGCGAATCCGGCGCCTACAACGCAATAGTCGACCTCGATGTCTGCCATGGCACATCCTCTTGCGCTCAGCGCGCGGCCCACGTTCGGCCGTATGCAATGGGTGCGCCGCCATTGGTCCTGGGGGTGTGAATTCCTCACTCCGGGAATGACATCGCCGCGCACAGAACCTATTCATCCTTACTCGTGGCGAGTATCCCGGTCAAGGCCTGCGCCGGTAGGTACTCGTCAACCGCCCTGGTTGGCAAGTCCGCGCTGCCGACCGAGTACTCGCGCTTGGACCGTGCGACGTCGAGTTCGGAGAGTACTTCCTCACCACCCGCGGGTCTTCGGGCAATGTAAACCTGACCGTTGGCGCACGCAAGGGTTTGGATCGACGTGATTGGAATGATTCGCGGTCGAAACAGGCTTGCACTCAACCATATTCGACCGTGAAGAGTGAGTTGTTCTATCGTGGGTGCCAACAGTATGCGAGAGGTGAGGGAACGATGAAGGTAACGGTGGTCGCGGGCAATCCCAAGGCGGGTTCGCGCACCCTGGACGCGGGGAAGTTGGTGGCGTCGGCGGTGACGGGTTCCACTGCGGACTCGGTCGTGGATGTGATCGAACTGGGCCCCGGGCTGCTCGGGTGGGGTGACGACACGGTGGTGCAGGCGGTCGAGACGGTGGCGGATTCGGACCTGGTTGTGTTCGCGAGCCCGACCTTCAAGGCCACCTACACGGGTGTGCTGAAGTTGTTCCTGGACCAGTTCGCGACTGGGGAAGGACTGCGGGACGTGGTCGCGGTTCCGGTGATGCTCGGTGCAGGCCCGGCGCACGCGCTCGCACCGGAGTTGCTATTGAAGCCGGTGTTGGTGGAGCTCGGCGCAACAGCGCCGGCGCCGGGACTGTATCTCGCCGACACCACCTATACCACCGATTCGCGGATCGCCGAGTATGTCGAGCGGTGGGGGTCGGTGCTCGTTGCGGCGGTAACGGCACGGACGGGGTTCTGATGAGCGGAACGGTAGCGCTGGATCCCGGGTCACTGCGCGAGGCGTTCTCGCATGTGCCCAGTGGTGTGGTAGCGGTGTGCGCAGAGGTCGACGGTGAGCGGGTCGGGATGGCGGCGAGCACCTTCGTGCCGGTGTCGTTGGATCCGCCCCTGGTCGCCTTCTGCGTGCAGAACACGTCATCGACGTGGCCCAAGCTGGCGGAATTGGCGCGCATCGGAATCAGTGTGCTGGGGGAGGTGCACGATACGGCGGCCCGGGTGCTGGCCGCGAAGACCGGTGACCGGTTCGAGGGACTCGACACGGAAACCAGCGACGGCGGCGCGGTCTTCGTCGGCGGCGCGTCCGTGTGGCTCGACACGACGGTGTCCGAGCAGGTGCCCGCCGGCGATCATGCGATTGTCTTGTTGCGGATCAACGAGGTGCGGATGCAGTCGGAGGTCGAGCCGATCATATTCCACCGCAGCACCTTCCGATGGCTGCAGGCCTGAGCATGTGGCCGCGGTGCTGCCAGGCGAACGGAGCCCGCGTCGCAAATGATGACCACGGTCGGGCACGTGAGGTGCATCTAGATCACGCGGGAACCGCTTCGATGACGGATGAGCGGGGGCCGGCGGTGATCGATTCCAACGTGAAACCGTGATCGCTCAATAGTCGGCGCCATTCGGTCGCCATGCGCTCCCGGCCACCCAACAGAACCAGCATGTGGAGATCCAAGAGGGCCATGGGGTGGGCTGTAGCAACTTCGGGTAAGACTTGTTCGACGATCAGCAGGCGGCCGCTTTCGGGGATCGCTCGCCGGCAATTGCTGAGAATCTTGCCGGCGGATTCGTCGTCCCAATCGTGCAGAATCTGAGAAAGCACGTAAACATCTCCGTTCTGTGGGACTTCCTCGAAGAAGTTTCCCCCCACAACAGACGTCCGGTCACCGATGTCGGCCGAGCAGAATTTCGATGCCGATTCCGAGACGACGTGCGGCAAGTCGAACAGTATGCCTCTGAGGTGTGCGTGATTTCGGAGTAGACGGGTGATCAGCGTGCCCTCCCCGCCACCGATATCGACGACGGTAGTTGCCTCCGTCCAGTTGCGGTTGAGGAGCGGCAACAAGCGCACCTCCACCAGTCCTGCTTGACACCGGTCGAACTCATCGGCAGCCGAGGGGTTCTCGGACAACCATTCGAAGTATGGCTTTCCGAATGCCTCTGTGAACGACTCCTTCCCGGTTCGGACAGAATGAGCCGAGTGTCCCCACGCGACGTAGGCCTCGTTTGACATCAGTCCGACCAAGTGACACAGCGAACCGGGAGTATCGACCCGCAGGAGCTCACCGGCCTCCGTCAAAGCAAAGCGTCCCGCGCCGTCTTCCGCGAACAGTCCTTCCGCTACGAGTACTCGCAAGAATCGACCAAGAGCGTCGGCATCGGCGCCGACCCTGGCTGCGAGATCGGGCAACGAGCGGCATTCATTCGCCAATTCGTCGGGCACTCCCAGTTCGCAGACCACCGAAATAGCCTGGGAAATAATATATCCCATTATCTGTTTTCTCACCCGGTTGTTGATGTCGCTCATGCTCATGCCGCCTCGGGCAGCCCGGGGAAGAGTGACACCTTTGCGGCACTCTGCAGATACGACGCGCCTGCCGTGCCGCCAGTTCCAGGTACCGTGCCGATCACCTTCAAGGTGATGCCCCAGTGGCCACGCTTCATCACCCCCCATGCCCGGTCGAGGCGGCGCATCGATTTCTCGAGAGGCATGGCACCCGCGAGTGTGTTTCGCATCGTCAGAAAGATGTCTTCCAAAGTAGTCTCCTCGGTATCGATTTTCGCAATGTGGTCGGAATTAGCCCGATTACGTGCGCACGCGAACTCGACCTCGCGAAACGCGCGCGACTGAACAGCGCTCCGCCCGTGTGTGAAGCCGCGAATGATGGAGAAGGCGTCCACCGGCATCGTCGTCAAAACCCGAAAGAGAGCAGGTATCGCTTCGAGGCGGCCCGATGCCCCATCGAGGCGGTGCTTCGCACGAGCGGTATCTCCATCGAGGAGGTCCATGATCGCCATCGATATTGCCGTCGCAACCTGTCGGTACAGGCCCTCGAAGATCTGGATGCATCGGATGAACATCTGTTCGTCATGCAGGCGAGTCGTCGGCAGCAAAGTCAGCCGAACTGCAGTTCGGATGTCTTCCGGGACACTCTCGAGCGCCAGTGCCGCAGCGGAAGCAAACGAGTGGTAATCGGCGTCTGCTCGGGCAAGCGCTGCTCCGCCCTCCGTGGCCACGTTCGGATCGACGTCGAAATCGGGTGCGAGCCGCGCTAGTTGCGTCACGACTCGGGTCGTCGCACGCGTTCTGACCATTTGGGCGGGGCCGGGTGCCACCCCGAAGGCTCTCGTCTCCAGCAATGCGAGGTCGATGGCCGCGGCGGATACGAATGCGTCCACGCGCTGGCAGTCGGCTGATCGGACGACCTCGTCGAAGTAGTCGAGACCGACATACGACGAATAGGCGGCGTCATTTTCGTCGAACGTCATCGGTAGCCACGCGTCGAGCACCGGATCGGACCGGTGCCTACCATGAAGCTCGCGCAGCATGGTGACCACGTGTGGCCGCACACCGTTTCGCCCGACCTCCTGATAGTGGGCAACGACGGCCGCGAATGGAAACTCGGAATGACCCGCGGCCCATTGTCGAAGCGCCTCCTCCACATGGCGATCGCACAACGCATCAGTTGTCGCGTCTGCAGCCTGAAGGCACTTGCCGCCGACACCGACGGCACCGCTACGAACGATACCCGCCTCAGCTTCGCGCAACGTTTCGGAAATCAACAAAGGATTCGCCTCTCATCAATTTGCGGGGTTTCGCAATTTTCTATGCCGACAGGCGGATACGGATAGGCACCCAAGGGGGGCCCATGAGCCACCCTCGGCTAGTGGGTGAAGCTTTGGCCCCCCAAGGGTGCCTACCCGGCCGGGCCGGCTCACGCTGATATTGAGTACCAAAGGGTTTCAGAGATCCGCTGGTGAGCGCCTTGACTACCACCCACGACGAGCAGTGCGGTCGGGGTCTCCACCGGTGGGTCGGCCCGACGTTGTGGAAGGACTGGTGAACACGCGATGAGAAACATCGTCCTGATCGGAGGGCACGATGAAACATTCACGCATTTCGCGGGATTGGGATTCCAGTTTACTGTTCTACAGTTGCCCAGCGCCATCGGCCCGAACCTGCGAACGCTCACCGACCACATCTTTGCGGTGGCCGATTTCGAGCCGGACACCGTCGTGGCCGAAATAGCACGAATAATGCGGTCGAAACAGGTGGACTACATTTTTTCCTTTACCGAGGGGGGCTTGCTTACTGCGGCGATTGCGAGCCACCGGCTCTCTATCCCGGGTCTCGACCTCAGCGCATGCGAACTGTGCATCGACAAGCAATTGATGCGTACCTTTCTCGAAGGCACCGAGTTTGCTGTCGAGAACGCGGCATGTCGTACGGCGGCCGATGTCGAAACATTCCTCGCCCGTCACCCCCGGGGGCTGGTCCTCAAGGATCCGGCTGGGTCGGGCAGCGAAAGCGTGTTCATCGTCCGCGACGAACTGGAACTCTCCGCCGCGCTCACCGAGTTGCGCAAGGATGGCTTCCTCATGCTCGCCGAAGAGTACCTACCCGGACGCGAAGTCAGTGTCGAGACTCTGACCGTCGACGGCAAGCATCGAGTTCTCGCTGTGACGAACAAAAAGCTGCACAGAAAATCGCTCGCCGAAGAACAGCACATTATTTCGCCGGACGTCGTCGACGCCACGACATTCGATGTTATCAGCGCCTACTGTGAAAGACTGCTCAACCAAATCAGCTATCAGCACGGGCCGTGTCATATCGAGGTGAAAATCACGGACGACGGGCTCAGCCTTATCGAGATCAACAACCGGGTCGGTGGTGACTACATCGGACTCCTCGTCGAACTCACTACCGGTGTCAGTCAGCTCAGAGAAACGCTACGTTGCTGGAGCGAAATGGACCGGTCCACGAGCGTCGGACCGAACCGGGCGCGGTATACGTACGCTGCATCGCACCAATTCTATGAACCCACGGACTTCGAGCACCTTCGGAGCGCTCTGCGGGATGTCGACATAATCAGGCTTCATATCGAGCCGACACCGTTGCGACTCGACAGGCCACGTACAAACGACGACAAGATCGGCTGGGTTGTTCTCGCCTGCAATGAGAGCGAGCCATTCAAGCGAGCCATCGACTATCTCGACGTCACCTGTTCCTGATACCCAACGCGATCATGAAGATCGCGTCCACTCATCCAGAAGGAAGAAATCGGATGCACATTATTGCCAGAAGCGCACTCGAGACGATCAACGAGGTGGTGGTCGACGGCCACGTCCACGACCTGGGCGTCGTCAAGATCTTCGCCCGAAACCCTGAGCTGGCGCAGTTCATTCCCGCGTCCAGCAATGTGGCGATCAGCTGGGTCAGATTGGAATGCGGGCAGGTGCTGTCTGTGCACAAGCACCCCGAACCGAGCCTGATCCTGGTGTGCGAAGGATCCGGACGAACATCAGGAAGCACGGAGCAGGACGTCAGGGCGGGAGACATGATCCTGGTACCCGGCGACTCATGGCACGGCTTCGAGGGAACTCACGACGGGTTCTGGGCGCTGTCGATCCAGTTCAACGGAAAGGCCCTCTACGAAGATACCGACAAGCCGAACGCCATGTTCGCACCCGCGGTATCCCCACAGGCCGTCGCTCTCCTGGAGGCCAACTCGAAGTACTTGGAAGAATTCGAGAACAGCAGCCTGCTGCGGTTGATCGACGACCCTTCGATGACCGACCCTGACGTTCGCCAGAGGCTGCTCGACTGCCAACAAACCTGGTCGGATGCGTTCCAAGACCTCCTGCACCTGCGTGTGGCGATGACGACCGATCCGCAACACAAGCATGTCGCACTCGATCATCTGGTCGAAGAACTGGGACACAACAACAACCTTCGAGAACAACGGGAATCCCGGCATTCGCCGGTCGACGATGCGACGTTCGTATCGACAATGGATTGGTTCAGGCATCAGATGCTCTACAGGAGCGACATGGTGCGAACTTTGCTGATGCATGTAGTGCTGGAAGGTAGTGGCGAAATCTGGCACCGAGAAGCGGCGCGCGCGTTTCCCGACATTCCACACTTCCAAGAGCACGGTGAAGACGACGGCCACCACGTGAGCATGGGAATCGACCTGCTCGATCGAGCAACGCCGACCGAGACCCGAGAATTACGGGAAGCGCTCGATGAGGGGTGGAAGATGATCACACAATTGTGTGACCGAATTGCTTCCATCGCCCTGGCCGACACCGTCGTCCCCACCTTGTCCGAATGCTGACCGCCCTTAAGCGAATCGTCTGGTTCGAGGTTCCTCGATCCGAATCCCCGTTCGGCAAGCAAGTCAACGTGTTCCAACTTTCCAGGTGGCAGCGCTGGTGCGATGCGGCCCGACACGACGATCGAAATGCCCACCGACCCGAGCGCCTTCATAGATCTGTGTTCAAAGCGCTCCGTCGCGATGTTCTGCTCGCGTTCCTCGCCATCGCGATCAACGCTGGTTGCGCCTTCGGCGCAGCCCTCACACTGAAATCGCTCATCCAGCACCTCGTCGCAGACGGCACACCCCCGTTGGTGAACGTGGCACTGGGCGTCACCTGCATGGTGCTGACTTACTCGGCGTGGCTGGCCCTCAATCACACCTTCCTGCTAGCCGAGCTGGTAGGGATCGGAGCCCGGACATACGTCGAGCAAAGACTGCTACGAAAGAAATGCGGTGGTGACGGTGACGGTGCCAGCCGACCGTCCGGCCTTGTCGCACTGTTGGACCGTGAAGCAGCACGCGTCGAAGCTGCCTGGTCCGGCCTGGTATTCATGGTTCTGGCGCTCGCGACGATAGCTTTCACCTCCGCGTTCTTCTTCGTGGCGTTGGGGTTGAGTGCTTTGTCAACGCTGTCGGTCCTCTTCATCAGTTCTCTGGCGATCTTCTGGATCGCCAAAAGATTGAACATCGCCCACGCTGACCTGTCGGCAACTTCGGCAGAACGCATCGAAGTCGGCTTGTTCGCGGTAAACAACCGACTGCTTGCATGGCTGAAGAACTGGAACGACGATCTGATCCGGCGCTATGCCGACAAGCGGGACGGCGAACAGCGCTCGCTCGAGAAAGCAGCGCGCCTTGTGGCGGGGATCAATCTCATATCTACTCTGACGCCAATCGTGGGAATAGTCGCCGCGGCGTTCACCCAGCTAGCACTTCTCGGTCATGTGGATCCGGTGGGGCTGTTGTCGGCAATGGCGTTGATCGGCGGCCTGAGATCTGTCGCCAACAATGTTCCCGAAATTGTCCAGAGCATTTCTTACGGTGTGGTCGGGCACGCCAATGTTGCGAGGTATCTGTCCGGCGCCGGCTCGTCGGAGACCGATGCGCGCGCAATCTCGTTGCCGACAACCACGGCGAAGCACATCGCTGTCGTCGGCGCAGCGGGTAGTGGCAAGACATCCATTTTGAAGATGTGCGCGCGGCTGAACAGCCGCATCGACAGCACCACGTTGTACGTGCCGGATGAACCGTGGATTTTCCCTGGCGGACTCTACGAGAATCTGTGTCTCTATCGAAGTGACTTCTCGGACGACGAGGCCGGGCAAGCTCTGGCGCAGTCCAGGCTGCCCGAAACCTTCTATACCGAGTACGTCGAGAGCAAATCGAGACGCCGGACCGAGGGCTGGGACGTCTCCCGCGGGCAGGGAAAGCGGTTGGAACTGGCGCGGGCGATACTGGCCGAGCCGACCTGCGTTGTCATAGATCAGCCCACATCAGGACTGGACGGCGACCTGGCGAGAGGATTGCTGTGCTCGCTCCTCCGGGGGCCCTGGCGCGACACGACAGTTGTCTATGCAACAGACAAGCCTGACGAAAGAGACTCTGCACAAGAGATCTGGGTGGTGGCTGACGGGGCAGTCGTCGAAGTCATACGAAACCTGACAACGCGTTCGGACTTCCTTCCGGACACTGCAAGGCGGGGTACTCCCGAAGAGCGATTGCTCCCTCTCCAACTTCCCCACGGCACGGACGTGGACAAACCCCGGACGCAGCCTGGTCGTAGTCTGATCAGCTTCGGGATAGCGAAGGTCGCACTCGTTGCATGTGTCCTGTTTGCATGCCGAGAAGTGTTGACAATTGTCGGTGACTATCTTGCTGCAAGTGGCCTTTCATCCGCGAATGCTCGGAAGTCGTCCATTATTCTGGTTAGCGTGCTGTCGGCCGGGGCGCTCTTGTCGATTTCCGGCGCCTTGCTGACGGTGCAGCACAGTATCAGGGCAGCTTCGCGACAGTGCGTGAATTATTTGTCGACCATTATGAGTCCGACGCTCGATGGCTCGACATTTGTACGGGTCAATCGAGACAGTCAGAGCAAACTCACCTGGGATCAACGACGTGTTGACGAGGTTTTGCCTGTAATACTGCTGCATACGTTGGGTGCGGCGACGCTTCTGATCACAACCGCCGGATTTGTGTTGACCAAGAACATCTTGGTTCTGCTTCCCTTTGCTGGGATGTGCTTGGTCTACTGGCGTAGTTCGAGGCGTTCAGGCAACCGGCTGAACTGCTTCAACGAGCGCGAGATCGGTACGACTTCGATATTGTTTGCGCGGGTAGAGGCTGCGACGCGGAGTTCGGGCAGATTCGAGTTGGCAAGCGAAAACCCGGTTCTGATGAGTTGGCTGAACAGGAGCCTGAAGGAGCGCGCCCTGGCCTCGATGAACAATGTGGCGGCGCGGCGCTGGTTCACCTACAAGCTCGATTTGATGGGTGTGTGCTTTTTGTCGGTCATCGTAGGTTCAACGGTATGGGTTCACGCCCGCGGCGGCGTTGGCCTGGTCAATGTGCTCGCGCTGAGTCTCTCGTACAGCCTGATTGCACTGTTCGCGCGTGTGGGGAGCTGTCTCGTCGAACTCAGGCAGGTGCTCGACAGCGCGGATCGCCTGCTCACACCTCCTGTGGCGGTTCTACCGGACCGTCCTTCCCTTACGGTTGAAGACAAGGCACTTGTGTCGTTTACGGATGTCACCTTCGTTGACAGGCACAGCGGGGTGATGCTGCTCGAGGACCTGACGGAGTCGTTCTATCACCGCGACATCGTGGTGATCACGGGCGCCAGTGGGGTGGGGAAGTCGACGTTCGCGAAGCTTGTTGTCGGCGGTGTGCAGCCGACGGCAGGCGTCGTATCCACATTGGGCCGCACGAGCGGATACGTGTCGGATTCGCACGACCAAGACGTGCTCTTGCTGACGTCGAGCCCGACATTCAAACCTGGAAAACTGTCCGAACACTTCAACAGCCCGCAACCTCTGGAGCTGGCACGTGCGGCTGAATACCTCGAGGTGGCAGATGTCGTCGAGCGATTGCCTTTCGGGTTCGACGAGATAGTCCCCTCAACCGGTCTGTTGAATCTGAGCAAGACAGAGCTACAACGGCTGGCACTGCTGGACGTGATGATCAATCCACCAGCGGTCGCAATCCTCGACGAAGCCACGTCCGAGTTGAGCGCCGAAGCGGAGCTTTGGCTATTGGGGGCCCTGACCTCCGCATTGCCGGACACCCTCTTCTTCATCATCACGCACAATCCCGAGTTGGCGACGCTCGCCAATCGACTTTTCCATTTCAACGGTGAAAGACGTCTCCTCGAGATTCCCGGCCAGCAGCGTGCAACAGGCGTCGATCGGAATTGGGATGGAAAGGAGGAAGTCGATGGAATGGCAACCCCAGCGCGATGCGTTCTGTAAAAGCCACGATGTTTCGCAGCCACAACTTCCACTGATGGACATCGCTCACTGGGATGCCGTGCTCCAGCGCAGAGAGGTCAGGAATGAGTCCCTGCATCGAGAGCTCGCGTACGTCGCACCGGGATACTTCTATATGCCCGTGTCCGACGAGCCCGACGAGCGGAGACTGGCGGCGTTGTTGGATCTGGCTTCCACCGCCGACTGGTTGCTGGTGCCATCTCTGCTCAGGTCTCAGCGCGATCGCGGCGTCCACGTTATTGCGGTTCCGTTCATGCAGGCAGCATATTTCCGGTCGTCCGGACGAGTGGATTTCACATTGCGAGCGACCGTAGGGGACCGGCAATACAAGGCGATTACAAAGCTCACCTCGAAGGCCGAGGCTGCGTGTGACACCGAGATACACCGACTCTCAGAGTTGGCAGACGACCATCGAGCCCTGCACGATTTCGCCGTTCTCCAAGCCCTGAACGTGGCGAAGTATGGGCACTCCAGGAATCTCTATACCCACAATATTCTGCGCTCGTTGGCGCGTTCGCCGGAAGGAACGAAGTATTATCTGAAGCTGGATTACGAGAAGTCGACCAATGCCCCCGTAAACGCGTCGCTGAGCTACGCGGACGACGAACGCGGCGTGTTTACAATGCTTGTTCAGGGACTCGACCGTGACCGAATTCCGCGTGGTCTGAATCTGTATATCACCGACTACTATCAGTTGTACCAATTCGCCGATCGGCTGGGTTTCGAGGACATTTGTCTGGGGCGCGGCGCCATCGAGAGCAAGGTCCGGGTGGGCGCAAATCACGTTGTCGACCTGGACAACTGGCTGATTCCGGTCAACACGCGCCAGAGGCAGGCGATGCACGAATACGCGGGGATGGGATAGGGCGACGATATGATCAGCGATATTGCCTGGGCGGACGGCAGCTTCGTCCGATGTGACGAGATGAGTCTGTCCCCCGCCACTCATTCGTTGTCGTATGGGACCTCGGTGTTCGAGGGAATCCGTAGCTACGGCGGAAACATCTTCAAATGTGAAGACCACGTGGAAAGGTTGCGACGGTCCGCCGACGTGTTCGGGCATACGGTGCCATATTCGAATGCAGACCTGACCAATTTGTGCTACGAGCTACTGAAAGTGAACAAGCTGGCCGACGCATACATAAAGTTCCTGGTTTTCTACGACGATTCAGATGTCAGCTTCAAGGCGCAAGGCTGCTCCAGCAAGGTAGTCGCCATTGCCCTACCCTTTCCCTCGAAATCTGCATCAGAGCCTTATCGGCTTGCTACGGCAACATGGAGGCGCGCGCCTGCGTCGTGTCACCCGTATCAGGCGAAAACATCGTCGACTTACGCCTTGAGCTATTTGAGCTACCATCAAAAGGCCGTCGGCTATGACGACGTAATCTTCCTTTCGACAACCGACACCGTGTGTGAGTCGAGTGGTTCGAACGTGTTTTTCATCAAAGGGGACGACTTGTTCACGCCCACCACGGACTTGGCCCTCGCCGGGATTACCAGAAGGGTGATCATCGACGATCTGTGTCCGCGACTGAACGTGTCGGTCACCGAGCGTGACATTTCATACACCGAGCTCGAATCATTCGATGGCGCATTTTTGTGTGGCACTGCGATGGAAATCACGAGAATCTCTCAGATCGACGAGATCCGGTACAAGACAAGCGCCTTGGTGGGCGCGCTCGCAACCGAGTATCACAACCTGACGAACAGGAGATCGGCGCCGTGAACGCCAGAGCCCTTGACTCGCGGTCCCCGTCTTCACCGGACCAGCGACGTCATGTCCGCCCGGTACTGTCTCGGGGTCTTGCCGAACCATCGGCGACAGGAGCGGTTGAGGGTGCTTTGCTCGGTGTAGCCGAGCAGGCCCACGATCTGGCTGAGGTGTAAGGCTGGTTCGGCGAGGTACTTTGCTGCTTGGTCCCGCCGTTCCCGCTCGATGAGATCCTGGCATCGCACCCCCTCGGAGGCCAGGCGCCGTTGCAGGGTTCGGGGGTGCATCGACAGCTGGTCGGCGATGGTCTCCGCGTTGCAGAGCCCGGTAGCCAGAAGGCGCCGGATCAACTCGGTGACACGTTCGGACAGTGTCACGGTGTTCGGCAGGTAGTGCGACTCGAGGTATTTGGTGGCGATGCGTCTGGCTTCCGGGTCCGCGCTCTCGATTCGTCGATCGGCCAGCTCCGGGGATAGTCCGAACCCGCACCATGTTTGACCGAAGAGCACGGGGCAACCCAGCGTTTCGGTGTACGCCGCGTCCGAGCCCAGTTGGTGGTGCTGGAAATAGATCGCGCGGGGGCGTGCCGTCGGTCCTCCCAAAAGGTGAATCATGCGCACACCATTGGCCAGGCTCAGCTCGTACCCCTGGGGCACATCGCCGAGGTGGGGTTCGGCGATGTGGAAGGTGAACCGCAGATCGGACTCCGCCGTGGGCTGTGTCACGCTCAGTCTCAGGGCCGGCGAATGGACATACAGGTAGCGCCCGATCGCCTCCAACCCTCCTCGAAGGGTCTGAGAGTTGCGCGCGATCACTGCGATCGGTCCGAGCACGTCCAGCCCCTGCCAGCGGGAGAGTCGAAGTCCGAAGTCGTCGCACCCGAGGTCGGCGGCGGAGGCCTCGAGCAGGCGGGCGAACGGCCCGAACGAGATGAAGGCGTCCTCCTGATACTCGACCCCGGGCGGGATGTGAAAGCGCGACAGGAAGGGCGCGGGGTCGGCACCGAGCTCCCTGATCAGGTCGCTGTACCCCCACAAATTCGTGGCGCGGATCAAGCTGCCCATCGAACCAACTTTCGCCTGTCGGCAAATGCTAAAACCGTGTCCGGAAATGTCAAGACGTGTGACGTGGCTCACGACCATTCTTGATGCTACGACGTTCTGCGGGTGCAGGACGCAGGAGCCCGAGGAAGTCATGAACACCACTCATTTCGATGTCCTGATCATCGGTGCCGGTCTGTCCGGCATCGGCACGGCCTGCCAGGTGAGCGCCGAGTTCCCGAACAAGACCATCGCCGTGCTGGAGCGCCGGGAGCGATTGGGCGGCACGTGGGATCTGTTTCGGTATCCGGGTATTCGTTCGGATTCCGACATGTACTCCTTCGGCTACAAGTTCCGTCCGTGGAACGACTCGAAGGTGCTTGCCGATGGTGCGTCGATCCGCGAGTACATCGCCGACACGGCGCGTGAGTACGGCATCGACCGGAAGGTCCATTACGGCGTGAAAATCGTCGCGGCAGAGTGGTCGACGACCGCGGGGCGCTGGACGGTGACTGCCCTGCACGAGGCCAGCGGTGAGACTCGGACCTACACCTGTGGCTTCCTGGTCAGCTGTACCGGCTACTACGACTACGACGCCGGCCACCTTCCCGACTTTCCGGGCCTGGACAAATTCGAGGGGCGGTGTGTCCATCCGCAGCATTGGCCGGAAGATCTCGATTACACCGGCAAGAAGGTCGTGGTGATCGGCAGCGGCGCCACCGCCGTCACCGTGGTCCCGTCGATGGCGGGGGACGCCGAGCACGTGACCATGCTGCAACGCTCGCCGTCGTACATCTTCTCCGTGCCGGCTCTCGACAAGATTTCCCAGGTCCTGGGTCGATTCCTGCCCGACAAGTGGGTGTACTCGTCCGGCCGCAAGCGCAACATCGCCGTCCAGCGCGGGCTCTACCGGGCGTGCCGGCGCTGGCCGCGGCAGATGCGCCGATTTCTGCTTTGGCAGGTGCGGCGCCGCGTCGGCCCCGGTTTCGACATGAGTCACTTCACCCCGAGCTACATGCCGTGGGACGAGCGGTTGTGCGCCGTACCGGACGGCAATCTCTTCAAGGTACTGGCGTCCGGTGAGGCGTCGATCGTCACCGACCACATCGACACCTTCACCGAAACCGGCATCGCGCTCGAGTCCGGACGGGAACTGGAGGCGGACATCATCGTCACCGCCACCGGCCTGAACATTCAGATGCTCGGCGGAATGACGTTGTCGGTGGACGGCGAAGCGCGGGAGCTGCACGAGCAGATGACCTACAAGGGTGTGCTCGTCGAGGGGATTCCGAACCTGGCGTGGGTGTTCGGGTACACCAATGCGTCATGGACTCTCAAGTCCGACATTGCGGGCGCCTACCTGTGCCGGTTGCTGCGGCACATGGACGAGGGCGGCCACACCGTCGCAACTCCCCGCGACGTCGAGAATTCCGCGTTGGACGTCGGCATGCTCGACGAGCTGCAGTCCGGATACGTGCAGCGCGCCAAGGCCGTCATGCCCCGCCAGGGGTCGCGTGAACCGTGGAAGGTCCTCATGAACTACGAAAAGGACACCAAGATGCTTCTTGACGACCCCATCTGCGACGGCCTGCTGCGCTTTGAGGCGTCGGCATGAGTACGCCGGTCCTCCCACGCTCGTCCGAAAAGGTCGTCATGAACATCAGGCGAAGCATCATCAGGGCAGGCCTGCGCAGCTCGCGGCCCCTGTTCGCGTCCCGTCGCGTGTCCGTCGGGGTGAAGCGCCGCATGGTCGAGATGGTTACCGGGGCCGCACGTCCGCCGCGGGGTACCCGGTTCGAGCGCGTCACGATCGCGGGCGTGCCGGTCGAGCGAGTGCTGCCACCGCACCCCCGAATTCGCGGAACGTTGATCTACCTCCACGGCGGCGGATACGCGCTCGGCAGCGCGAAAGGATACCGAGGCCTCGTCGCACATCTCGCCGCAGCCGCGGGAATGGCAGCGGTGATCCCGGATTACTCACGCTCCCCGGCAGCGCGATATCCGATCGCACTCGAGGAGGTAGTCGCGGTCTACTCCCAGCTGATCGACGATGGGCTCGATCCGGAAACCACTGTCATCGCCGGTGACTCCGCGGGTGGTGGACTGACGCTTGCAATGGCAATGACACTGCGCGATCACGGAATCGCCGCCCCCGCAGCGCTCGGGTTGATTTCTCCCTGGGCAGACCTGGCGATTGACGTCGACGAACTGCGGCCGGCCCTGCGCGATCCTCTGATCCTTCCGTCCATGACGGCCGAATGGGCTCGGCGCTATGCCGGAAACCACGATCCGAGAACACCGGGAATCTCACCGGTCCACGGAGACCTGACCGGATTGCCGCCCATCGTCATCCACACCGCTGGCGACGATCCCATCTCTGTCGACGCGGACAGGATCGAAGCGGCCCTCGTGGCTGTCGCGGGCAGCGTCGACCACCGCCGCTTCGACACGCTCTGGCACGACTTCCATCTCCAGGTCAGCATCCTCGCCGAGGCCCGTGAAGCGGTCGCTGACCTCGGCGCAGCGCTGGGCCGTCACATCGTGACGACCGAACTCCTCCTGGCCCACCCGGACAATACAAAGGTCGCATCCACATGAGCACGTTCGAAGACAAGGTCGCCGTCATCACCGGAGCAGGATCGGGCATCGGCCGCGCCCTCGCCCTCGATCTCGCGAGGCGAGGCGCAAAGCTGGCCCTCTCCGACGTCGACTCCGTGGGTCTTGCCGACACCGTCCGTCAGGCCAGAGCGCTCGGCGCGGACGTGAAATCCGACCGACTCGATGTCGCCGAACGGGAGACCGTGCTGGCCTACGCCGATGATGGTGTCCCGCATTTCGGCACCGTTCACCAGCTCTACAACACGCTCGACAAACCGACTGGCGTGCTCGATGTGCTCTCACTCGGCGGGCTGGCCGACGAACGCACTCGCGACTTCGTCGTCGGCGGCACTTTCCGCGACAACCTGGAACTGCCGCCGTTGCCGAGGCGGCTTCGCCGCCCGTGAGCGGTTGACGAGCCTCTGCACTCGTTGACCACTCACGGGGCACGGAGCGCCCTGCCTATCGCGGCGGCGAACGCGGTGGGGTCATGTATCAGCCAACCGTGGCCGCCCGTCACCGTGAGAACCGGTGGATTGCGGAGCGCCGTCCGCAGCGACTCGAAGCTGGCAGCCGGGATCGTGCGGTCTCCGCGGCCCCACAGCAACGTGACTGGCAGACCTCGGTCCGCGAGAGTGCTGAGCTCGTCACGCAAATCCGCGCGGCGAGCGAGATGTGCCGTCCGCCACACCGCACCTGGATCGCGCAATGTATTGGGTATGAAGCCGTTGACGAGCGATGCCGCGGTGTGGACGATCGACCAGATCGACAGCGCCTCGCCCAGGGCCGAAGCGCCCCAATCCCACAGTGGTCTCTCACCTATGTGCTGGATCGCCCGACCGTCGGCGGCAGACCATGCTCCGCCGCCGACGGAGTTGACCAGAACCACTCGTGCTATCCGCTCCGGTAGGTCGTGGGCGGCCTGAATCGCGACACCACCGCCGAAGGAATGACCGACCAGGGTCACCGGCTCGCTGATTCCCGCCGAGTCGAGAAACCGTCCGAGCCAGGCGGCGTAGCCCGCGAAACTACGCGCCTCCGGCGGATGATCGGGAGTCCCCCCGAATCCGGGAAGGGTGGGTGTGACGACACGATGTCCCTGCCGGACGAGAGTCGAGAGGCTGCGGCCGTACACCCGCGGGGTCAGTCCCCATCCATGGAGGAAGACGAGGGGCGGACCCTGCCCCACAACGGTGAGGGTCGAGGCCGTCGGATCTGCGAGTCGCTCGAGGATCTCGGGTTCTGAGTTCTGGATCAGTGACACGGTCCACAGCGTGTCCGACACACGTGCCGGCGGTAACGGCCGATCTACCGGGAGACATACGTATTTCGATCTTTCGTGGCGACCGGTTTGTTCGTTATCGCCCCGTTACGTACCCGTTTTCATGAAAGTAGGTATGCATATGGGCCATTCGGCCGTTGTCCGCTGAGTCCGTGACCGCGATGTTATAAAACGTCTCGTTCGACCGGCACGAAAGCCGTCGGACACCGAGTGAATGAAGGACTCAGCTCAATGGCCAAGCATAGATTGCGTCGGGGCAATCGTCTGCAGATTTCGACCGGTGGCGTTCTGGTTGCCACCGCGGTGGGGTTGGGAGCATTCATGCTCCCCGCTGCCCCCGCTGCAGCGGAGCCGATCACCATCCCAGGTATTGGGACGTTCGAAGTACCGGGTCTACCGCCTCTGCCACCTGCGCCGCAGGCGCCGGCACCGAACCCCGCGCCACCGTCGAACCTGCTCCCTGCCTTGCCGCCGGCTCCCGCCCTGCCGTCCACCCGTGGAGCGCAGGCATTGGCGGCCGCCGAGTCGAAGATCGGCTCACCGTACGTGTGGGGCGCCACCGGACCGAACTCGTTCGATTGCTCGGGGCTGATGCAGTGGGCGTACAAGCAGGCGGGCGTCTCGATCCCGCGCACCACCTACGACCAGGTGAACGGCGGCACACCCGTCGCCAAGGGAAACCTGCAGCCGGGCGATCTGGTGCTCTTCTACGGGGCGTCCCACGTCGGGATGTTCGCCGGAAACGGCATGGTGGTTCATGCCCCCAGCGCAGGCCAGCCGGTGAAGCAGGCGCCGCTCGATTCGATGCCGTTCCACTCGGCGCGGCGATACTAGGCGGCTCCTCCGCCTGTGAGTGGTTAGCGAGTCTCCGCACTCGCTAACCACTCACAGGGCGCTAGCGCCCTATGAGGTCGGCGGCACGTTCACCGATGAGCACCGCGGGTGCGTGGGTGTGCCCCCGGATGATCGTGGGCATGATCGACGCATCGGCGACGCGCAGTCGTTCGACTCCCCGCACCCGCAGATCCGGAGTGACCACGCTGGCGGAGTCTTTGCCCATCCGGCAGGTCCCCACGGGGTGGTAGAGCGTGTGGGCATTCTCGGCGAGGGCACGGTCCAGTATCTCCGGGAGAGGAGTATCCGGTGTGACCGCCGGACGAATCAGGTTGCCCAGCTTCGCCTTCAGTGCGGGAGCTGAGGCGAGGGAATCGCACAGGCGAAGCCCTTCGAGCATCGCCCTTCGGTCCACGCCCTCGGCATCACTGAGGTAGCGGGGATCGATGATCGGTTTTGCCGCGGGGTCCGCCGACCGCAGGGAGATATGGCCGCGACTCTCGGGCTTCACCAGGATAGTGCCGATGACGGCCGCGTGGCCGGTGGCGGGGATGAGTCCCTCATCGAAGAACGGTGCGGGGCCGTAGATCATCTCGAGATCGGGGAGCGGCAGGTCGTCCCGGCTCCGCACGAAGCCGTAAGCCTCCGCGACATTGGACGTGAGCATGCCGCGTCGGCGCGTGAGGTAGTTGATCAGTTCGGGAATCTTCTCCGCCGCGAACAGCGAATCCGCATCCACGCTGTACCCGAGGAACGACACGAGGTGGTCGGCCAGGTTCTTCCCGACCTCGGGAAGGTGATGTTGCACGGTGATGCCGTGCTCGCGCAACTGCTGTTCGTCACCGACACCGGACAGCATCAGGAGTTGTGGCGTGTTGATTGCCCCACCGGCGAGGATCACCTCTTTCGCAGCCCGGACGGTGTGGCGTGCACCACCCTGCTCGTATTCGACGCCGACCGCCGCGGATCCGTCGAACAGAACGCGGGTGGCCAGCGCCTCGGTCACCACGGTGAGGTTCTTCCGTTTCATCGCGGGCCGGAGGTAGGCGTCGGCGGTGCTCCACCGGGCACCCCGCTTCTGCGTGACCATCGTCTGCGAGAAACCCTCGGGCCGAGCGGTGTTCGCTCGCTCCACGGGGTACCCGGTTTCACGAGCGGCGTCGAGGAAGGCTCCCGTCGATGCGCGCGGGCTCCGTTGATGGCACACGCTGATCGGGCCTTCGATGCCGCAGTCGGCCTCGGAGGCGCCTTCCACTCTTTCGATGCGCCGGAAGTACTTGACCACCTCCCGGAACGACCACGACTCGTCGGCGAGTTCCGCCCACTCGTCGTAGTCGGCGGCGAAACCACGCACCCACATCATCGCGTTCATCGACGAGGACCCACCGAGCATTTTGCCGCGGGGCCAATAGATTTCGCGGCCCCCGAGGGTGTCCTGTGGTTCCGTGAGGTAGTCCCAATCCACCTCGCTGCGGAACAACTTGGAGAAGGCGGCGGGGATGTGTGCAAACTTGTTCTTGTCCTCGGGGCCGGCCTCGAGAACCACCACTGCGTTCCGCGAATCGGCACTGAGGCGTTCGGCCAGCGCGGCGCCCGCCGAACCCGCCCCCACCACGACGTAGTCCGCCACCGACGGTGTCTGTTTCATTCGTTCCTCTCCAGTTGACGACAGCGGTGAGTCAGCCACGCAGCGCGGACGCGAAGATGGCAGGGAGCCGGGTCCACGACGGCGCACCGGCGAAGGCGGTCAGCAGACGCCCCGTGGTGGCGGCGGTGCGGTTGTTCACGAACCACGGCGGCTTGGGGGAGATGGACAGCTCCCGCTTCATCACCGACCGCGGTGACGGACGGAACGGCCCGCGCACCACTGTGCGTTCGGGTCGGTCGATCAGCAGCGCGTTGTGGACCACGCCGATGCCGCTCTGGACGTCGTTCACCGTGTGGCCGGGGAACGCGCCCCAGGTGGCGGTCGCGGTCAGGTATCCCACGCCGGTCCAGGCGTTGATGGCGATGGTTCCGTACCGCAGACTTTCCACGAAGGAGTCGAATGCCGAACCCATCGAGCGGATGGTCTGCGGTGTCGCGACGATGTTCACCCCGAGCGTGCCGATGAAGTCGTCGTTCACGAACTGTGCGGCGCGGGTCGCGAATTCGCTTCCCTGGTACGGAAGGTCGATCACGCCGAGCACGGGGGCGAAGTACTCCGTCTGCAGCAACGGCTCGTATTCGCCGGGATCGAGGTTCGTCACCAGCACGCGCCCGCCGTTGTTGCCCAGGCGTTCCGCCTTGGGGAACGACGCTGTGGCCCCGGCGACACGGTCGTCACTGCCCGGGTAGTACGCCGAGCGGTCGGGTGCTCGGTCGAGGGCGTCGCGCAAGGCGGCGAGGAATTCGTCGCGTTGCTTCCATTCCGACGAAATCACGACCGCCTGTGCTGCGACACAGTTGTAGCCGCCGTTGTGCAGTCGTTGGGTGGCAATGTGCTCGGCCTGGAACTTGATGTCGGCACGGCTCCATTCACCGGGCAGCACGATGGTGGGCGACACGCCACCGAGTTCGCTCGAGATCTCCTTTCCGAGGATCGGCTCGTTCGCGGCCTTACGCCTCGCGCCTTCCTCGCCGGTGCCGAAGACGATCGCATCGTGGGTGAGCGCGCTACCCGTCATATGGACGTGATCGACCTGCTGGTGGTGCACAAGATAGGTTCCGACGTCCGCGCCTCCGGTGAGCAGCCGGACGGCGCCCACGGAGATCAGTGGCTCGAGCACACGCGTGAGGACCGGCAGCAACGGGTCGGTAATGGGATTGAGCTTGAGGGCGACGACGCGGTTGTGGGCGATCAATTCGTAGAGCGTGTCCAGCGGGGCGATGGAGGTGATGTTGCCGGCGCCGAGCACGACACCGATGCCCTGGGTGTGCGACGGGTCTCGCTGGGCCAACCCGGCGTCACGCTGTGCCGCTGCACGATCGATTCCCGGCTGCAACCACACCTCGGCGCTGAATCCACTGAGGAGCAGCTTGTCGAAAATGGTGAGGGGAAGGACCTTGACGGTGGTGCGGTTCCCTGGGGCCGTCCCGAAGGTGGCGTCGTCCAGCGGGCTGCCGCCCCCGTCGAGTTCGGCCAGGCTGGCGGACAGCGCCGCGGTGGCGGTCGCGACGGAGTACGGGCCGGACATCCATTCCTCGCCGACCAGCGGCGACTTCGGGTCGAGGCCTTTGATCGAGACGGCGGCGTCCACCCAGTCGGCTGCGTGCTGCACGGTGAGGTCGTGGACTTTGTCGAGAAGCTTCCGTCGGTCGGACAGGGAAAGGTCAGCCCAGGTCTTCTCGCCTTCGGCCAGGTCGGCGAGGGCTGCGTCGACGGCCGCGTGCTCGGGCGCGTCGGAGGGGTGGGGAGTGGCCTCGGGGTCTGAAGTGCTCACTGTGGACATCTCCGCTCGGGTCGACTACATGGAGAATCTCGCCACGGACACTGAAGCAGCTGTGGCGTAGGACTGTGATTCTCGTCGCATCTCGGGCTGCTGCGCCATAGGCAGCGGCTGGCAATGTCCGCTTTGCCCCTATGCGGTCGCACAAAGAGGGTGTGGCGGAGATGACGGCCGGTCGTTAGTCTTGCCGAATGGTTGCCAGTCCGGACATCGCGCCGTCGCCCACCGATCTCCTGGGCGAGATGCTCGAATCGGTGAACGGGTTGTCCCAGGCGCTCACCGAAAGAATCCTGTCGGCCGAGCACGGCTACATCGAGGCGACGTTGCTCACCCCGGAGCAGCTGTACGGGGCCTGCCTGGACAACTTGACCGCGATGCTCGGCAACCTCGCCGGCATCGCGCCGATCCGCTTGGAGGCGGCCCGGGCGGCCGGCCGGCTGAAGGCAGAACAGGGTGTGCCGCTCGCGGCGTTACTGCACGCATTCCGGCTGGGCGGCCGGTTGATCTGGGACGAGCTGATGGACCGCTCGGACGGGCGGGCCACCAACGCGCTCCTCGACATGGCAGCGCAGGTGTGGGCGTTGGTGGACGTGTACTCGGACAGTGCTGCGGAGGCCTACCGGGAAACCGCTGACATGCGTGCGCGGGAAGACGCCGAGTCGCGCGGCCGGCTCGTGAGAACACTGTTCGGTGAGCACTCGGTGAACCCGGCCGGAGCTGCCGACGCCCTGCGCACGTTCCGCATCCCCGAGCTCAGCACCTTCGTGGTCGTGTCGATCGACTCGGCGGCGTCACCGTCCTCGGTGGACAGGATGGAGACCGAACTGCGCGCCGTGGGCGTCGAGTCCGTGTGGGACACGGAGGTCGACGGCAGAATCGGGTTGTTGTGGGCGTCCGCCACCGGCTTCGTCGAGGCAGCACTCGCGCTTCTCGGCCGCACCGATGCCCGGGTCGGCGTCAGCTCCACCTTCTCCCGGCCGGGGGGAACCAGTTCTGCCGTCGAGCAGGCCCGCATCGCCCGCCGGTGCGCAGGACACGGCGGTCGCACGGTCACGCGATACGAGTCCGTGCCCGTCTCGCTACTGCTGGTCAGCGTGCCGGAAGCGGGCAAGCTCGTGGCGGGTCAGATTCTCGGGCCAGTGCTGGCATTACCGCCGGAGGAAAAGCAGAGTCTCCTCACGACGCTCGACGCGTGGTTCGCCTGCCACGGCTCCACCACCTCGGCTGCCGAGCAACTGCACTACCACCGCAACACCGTGCTGTACCGGTTGCGCAGAATTCACACCCTCACCGGGCGTGACTTCACGGACCCCATCGACGCCGCCGAACTCTACGTCGGCTTACGGGCGCATCAACTGCTCGGTTCCTGAAAATCCAGTTCCTGAACTCTCCGTAAGCCCGACAATAAATGCCAGTCGGTTGTCGTCAGCCCGGGGATGTCAGGGCAGTTGGGGCAGTGCAATGGGATTCGTCATCGGATTTGCGCCATGGATCGTCCACCGGTTTCTCGTGGGCAACACCGGGTTCGGCGCTGCAGTCGCCGGCGGCTTCACGGCCACCGCACTTCGGGCGCGGCGCGAGCGAGGACACGAGGAACTCCGCGGCATCTGGCAGACGCGGGCACAACGCGTTGCAGCACCGAGCGTCCTCGGTTTCCTGTCCCGCACCACCACGAGTGCCTGATGCCCGCCGAAGAGGAAACCGGTGCACCCTCGGACCGCGTCGTCGGATCGATCGTCGACATGGCTGGCGTCTCGCGGGCCAAAGTGCTTCCGCTCTCCCGGTTGTCGGCCTTCGCCGAATCGGGGGCAGGGGCGTCACCGAGCTGGAATGTGTTCTGCGTCGACGACCATCTCGCGTTCACACCCTCCTTCTCCGTCACCGGCGATCTTCGGCTCCGCATCGACCGCGACGATGTGCGGAACCTCGGCAACGGCACGTACTGGGCGCCGGCGAACCTCGTCGAGCAGGACGGAACACCATCGGCGGCGTGCACCCGCGGAACGCTGGACCGCGTGACGCGGCAATTGGCGGCAGCCGGAACGGACGCGCTCGTCGGTTCCGAGATCGAGTTCACCGTGTTCGACGCGGTGCACCAAGAGAACTGGGCTGCCTACGGTCTGACCGTCGTCCTCGCGCAGGAGACATTTCTCAGGGACATCCTCGCCGCGGCGTCGACCGCGGACCTTGCCGTCGAACAGGTTCACGCCGAGTACGGGCCGAACCAGTTCGAGGTGTCCCTCGCGCCCGCCGACCCCGTGAAGGCAGCGGATGAAGCGGTATTGGCACGCGCAATCGTCAGCCGTGTTGCCCGCACGCACGGATTGCGAGCGTCGTTCTCACCGATGCCCGTTCTGGGCGGTTCCGGTAATGGGGCGCATCTACATGTTTCGTTCTCCCGAGGCGGAGTCCCGATCCTGTCGGGCGGCGACGGGCAGTGCGGTCTCACGTCGTCTGGTGCCGCGGCCGTCGCCGGAATCCTCGGGGCGCTGCCCGACTTCATGCCCGTGCTCGCCGGGTCGGCGCTGTCGCATCTGCGCCTGCATCCCGGCCGGTGGTCCGGCGTGTTCCGCTGCTGGGGATTGGAGAACCGGGAGGCGGCGGTCCGGCTCTGCGCCAACACTTCCGGGAATCCGCACGGTGCCAACATCGAGGTCAAGCCCATCGATCCCTCCGCGAACCCGTACCTTAGCAGCGCTGCCGTGCTCGGTGCGGCGTACGCCGGAATGAGAGACGCACTCCCGTTGGGTGCCGAGGTACGCGGCAACCCGGCCTTCCTGTCGGATGCCGAACGGCACGAACTCGACGTCACGGTTCTCCCGGTAGAGCCGGCGGCCATGCTCGACCGGTTGCGGTCGTCGCGGCTCGCCAACGAGGTGTTCGGCCCGCTGATCCTCGAAGCCCTGCTCGCGGTCAAAGGTTACGAGTACACCGAGTACCGCGACAAGCCGGTCGACGACGTGGTCCAACGCTTCCGTTACGCCTGGACGTCGTAGCTCCTGCAGTCGCTGCTGAAGGCCAGCCCTATCCTAGGGCAGCAGCCCCTGTGCTCGACGGGGGTTCGCGGGAGTGATCGGACGGTATGAAGTGGGCAGTAGAAACGACGTCGTCTATGCAGACGACCTCGCAGTAGGGGACACGTTCGAGCTGGGCTCGTACACGGTGACCGAGCAGGAACTGGTGGACTTCGCCGACCAGTGGGATCCGCAGTCGTTCCACATCGATCGCGACTCTGCGAGGAATGGCTACTTCGGCGGGTTGATCGCTAGTGGTGTGCACACGATCGCCATCTGCCAGCGGTTGACCGTGACCAGTCTCTACAACGACTGGAGCGTGATCGCCGGTAAATGCTTCCGGAACGTCAACTTCCTCCGCCCGGTCCGACCGGGGGAGGTGCTCACCGGAACCATGCTGATCGACAATGTCGTGCTCGACGATCGCGGGCGCGGCTTGGTGACTGCCGCCGCCGAAATCGTCAACGGGGACGGCAAGCCGATGCTCACGATGATCACGGAGATGTTCATGCGCAGCAGGCCCTGACAGGAATTCCGAGAAATTTTCGCCGTAGAGGATTGTTTGTCGATTCTTTGGGTATCGCCCATGGGCAGAGTCACCTACCTATGGAGGCGTCATGAAGGTCGGCATCAGATTGGCCGCGGTCGCGGCGTGTGCGGTTGCGCTCGGTGGGGGAACTACCGGTGTGGCGTCGGGCAATGCACTGGACTCGGCTGTGGTTCCGGTGCGGGCGCCGGATGTGGTGCAGCCGTTGCCTCCTGGAGTACCTCAGTACGGCCCGGCCGGTTGCGACGACTGGGCAGAACCCTACGAGAACAACGTCCCGGCTTGGGGAGCCGACCCGTACAACCAATACGACAACTGGTGTGACGGCCCCGACGACGGCATCCCGCAACCCGCTACCTACAGCGGTGACGAGGGCGGCGGCGACTCCCCGAACGAACCGTAGCCCGAGCCCGACACCTCCGGCGCGCCCCGGCAGCTTCCCTGCCGGGGTCGCGGCGTCATGCGCCGGACGGGGGTTGGTGGATGCCGAACGCGGATCCCTGGTCGTCGTGGCACAGCTTGAATCGGCCGAACCGTGCCTCCGACTCGGGCTCTTCTCCGAGGTCTACCGCATCGACGGTCCCTCCGAGGGCCAGAACTTTCTGCACCGCGGCGTCGAGGTCTGTAACCCGGAAGAACACATACGGGCCCGCGCCGGGGTCGCCGCCGTGGATTCCGCCCGGAACATTGGGCGTGTCGATCGCGTATCCGGACCCGCCTGGACCGGGTTCGAACTGCCAGCCGAACAGGGCCGAATAGAACTTTCGGCCCTGTTCGGCGTCGGTCACACCCAATTCGAAGAACGACATTTCACCCGACATTGAGCACTCCTGCCGTCGACATTGTGGAGGTGACGCTACGCCGGGCACCCGACTTCCGGAACAGTCTCGGCAGTCGACTTCGTGGCAGCATCGTGAACTGTCACCGGGTGGCATTTCGGCGCCCCTAGGGTGGGTGGTGTGCGCGGCGAGGCGACCGCATTCTTGACGAAACCGATTCCCACGATCCCGATCACGGTCGGCATCGCGGAATGCATGTCCCAGTCGGGTTTCGAAAATGGAGGAACAGATGTCGCCGTATTGTCGCGTCGTTTCAGCGCCGGAGTGCTCGGAAATGCTGGAAGACCGTCTCGAGGGGAGCCGGCTGGACAAGGACGGTTACGTCGTCGTCCGCGATGTGCCCGATCGGGTCGGCGCCACGGAAGTGGTTCGCTCCCTTGGGGAGTTGGTACCGCAGTACAACGGTCATCTCACGCACGAAGTGACCTACCGTCCGGGAAACGATCACCGGGCGTACTCGCAGAGCGCGAACACGATTCTGGCGCACACCGAGGCGCCCGGATGGGATCCGAGCCCCGCCTATCTCGCGTTGTTCTGTCACCGCCAGGCACGTTGCGGGGGAGGCCACACCGACCTCCTCGACGTACGACGATTGGTCGACGCCCTGGAACCGGCCGAGCTCGCGCTGATGACCGACGCAGAACTGACCTTTCCGGGCCCGGATGGAGGCGTGCGCACCACCATGCTGAGCTCGGACCTCAGCGGGCGCACTGTTCTGCGTTTCAGCTACAACCTGCTCACCGCGGCCGACTACGACCCGCACCGTGACGCCGACATCGACGACTCCGTGCTGCCGCTCGGCCAGGCCGGTCGCCGGCTGGCCCACCGCGTCAGCGACCTGTTCCACACGCTGCGCACGCGTGTCCTTATTCCGGAGAACGCGCTGCTCGTCTGGGACAACCAGCGCATGTTGCACGCGCGGTCGGAGTACGCCGACCGCACCCGTCACCTCACTCGCTTCTGGGCCGGCGACCGGAGCCGTGCATGACCATCGACGACCTCCAACTGCAGCGCTCGGATGCCGATGGGCTGGTGCACTTTCCGGGACTGCCGGCTTTCGACCCGGCCGACGAGACCGAGAACGCCATTATCCGTCGTCTCGCGGGAAACTGGCACCGGCGCTCGACGGTGAAGCGCGACGAGCCCGACCTCGACGAGCTGTTCGTCGCCGGGCGCGCGGACTATCCCGAGAAACTCGTGCCGTTCCACGCCCACCCCACCTGGCAGGCCATGCCCGAAGGGTTGCGCTCGCGGCTGCTGAGCTGGGCGTGGATCGCCTACAATCGGCATACGGTGCTCGCCGAGCAACGCGTCGCCAACCCGGCGTTCGCGCTGGTGATGGACGGCGAGTTCCCCGGACTCGGCGGTCCGGATCTGGAGATCGCGCTCGCCCAGGCCATGGTCGACGAGCAGTACCACTCCCTGATGCACATCAATGCGAGCGCGCTGACGAGGCGCAAACGGGGGCATCTGTTCCCCGACGGCGCCCTGCCCGAATCGCATACGTCGAAGATGCACAGTCGGTTGCGGGACCAGGCGGCGCAGCGGTGGCAGCGCAGCCTCACCACCTTGGCCTTTGCCACCGTGTCCGAAATCTCGATCAACGCGTACCTGGATCTCCTCGCAGGCGATCGGGACATTCAGGTGGTTAATTCCACTACCGCACAACTGCACAACCGGGACGAGTACTGCCATGCGTCGATCTCCGACGAGATGGCGAAGCTCGTATACGACGTGCTGGACCCCGTAAAGCGACGCTTCTTCCTCGACATGCTCGTAGCCGGGTTGGAGGCATTCGTGGCCACCGACTACTCCACCTGGGCGGCGATCTTCCGGATCGAGCAGGTCACCGGGTGGGAACAGATGGTTGCCGACGTCCGCGCCGAGAGTTCCGGGGCGCGGCTCGTGCGCGACTACAGCGGCCTCTACTCGCTGATGTCGGACATGGGTGTCCTCGGCGTAGTCGACTTCGACTGGGGTCTGGCGGTGACGAACACATGACGCTCGCCCTCGACACCCGGACGGCCCTCAACCCGCGATCGATCAGCGGCGACCGGTTACGCAAGCTCGTCGTCGATCGCACCGGCAACCCCGTTCTCGGACACGAGGCCCACGTGGTGTCCCAGGTGCTGCCGTTCAAGGTCAGCAGCTACGTGGTGGACCAACTGATCGACTGGAACCGTGCACCCGAGGACCCCATCTACCGCCTGACCTTTCCGCACCGCGACATGCTCGAACCCCAGCACTTTTCGCTGATCGAGCAGGCTGTCGCGCAGGGTGATCGGGCCGGAGTCCGGCGGGCGGCCGAGACGGTCCGCGGCGCCCTCAACCCGCACCCCGGCGACCAGATGAGCATGAACGTTCCTCAGCACGACGACATCGACGGCTCGGGAATGCAGCACAAGTATGCCGAGACACTCCTGGTGTTTCCCCGCCAGGGACAAACCTGCCACAGCTACTGCGGCTACTGCTTCCGCTGGGCCCAGTTCGTGGACCAGCCCGACCTCAAGATGGCCGTGTCCGGGCCGGAGGCAATGACCCGGTACCTCGATCTGCACCCGATGATCACCGACGTGCTGTTGACCGGCGGCGACCCGCTGGTCATGCGGACCGATCTGCTGGCCTCTTACCTCGAGCCCCTCCTCGAACCCGGACGCGAACACGTCGACACGGTGCGGATCGGCACGAAGGCGGTGTCGTTCTGGCCCTACCGCCTGCTGGCAGGACCCGAAGCGGACAGCCTGCTGCGGTTGCTCGAACGGCTGTCGGCGGCCGGTAAGCACGTCGCGGTGATGCTGCACCTGTCCCACGTCGCGGAGCTGCAGACCGATGCGGCCGTGGCGGCGCTCGCTCGGCTGGCGAGCACAGGAGCGGTGCTCCGGGCTCAGGCCCCTGTGGTGCGCCACGTCAACGACGACCCGCGCGTGTGGGCTGACCTCTGGCAGGCGCAGGTGCGCAACAGTGTCGTGCCGTATTACATGTTCGTCGAACGGGACACGGGTGCCCGGCCGTACTTCGGTTTACCCCTGGCAAGGGCGTACGACATCTATCGCGAAGCGCTGCAGCGAGTCTCCGGTCTCGGCCGGACCGCTCGCGGACCGGTGATGTCGGCGTCACCCGGAAAGGTTGTCATCGACGGCGTCGTCGATCTGGACAGCGGGCGTGCGTTCGCGCTGCGTTACCTGCAGGCACGTCAACCGGACATGGTCGGCAGGCCGTTCTTCGCAGCGTACGACGAACATGCGCAGTGGTGGGACGATCTTCGTCCGTACGGCCCGCGCGATCGCGCATTCTTCGGTCTCGGGGGAAACTCGTGAGGGTCACCGCGCACGAAATAGGCTTGACGCAAAGGTATCTGTGGCGCTCCGCCAGGGAAGCGATCCCGGTGCAGCGTGCCCTCGTGGTCGAGGTGGAGCAGGACGGTGTCACCGGATTCGGTGAGGCTTCCGCGTTCATGACCGCCCACTACAACTCCGGTGTGGACCAGCTCCACGCGGATCTGCGCCGGATCGCCCCGCTGCTGGCCGACCTCGGCCCCGGCGACCCGTTCGCCGTGTGGCGGAGGCTCTGCGCGGCGCTGCCCGGTTCGCCGTTCGTCCTCGCCGCCCTCGATACCGCGGTGCACGACCTGCGGGCACGACTGCTCGGCGTGCCGCTGTGGCAGGCCCTCGCTCTCGAGTATCCGCAGGGGTTGCGCTCGAGCTTCAGCATCGGGCTCGACGAAACCGAGGTGATGGTCCACAAACTGCGCGAGCGGCCCGGATGGGCGGCGTACAAGATCAAGCTTGCCGATCCAGGCGATCTCACCGTGCTCGAGGAACTTCGCCGACACACGACGGCGCCGTTCTACGTGGACGGCAACTGTGGCTGGACGCTGTCCCGGCTCCTCCCGGTCCTGCCCGCATTGCAGGAACTCGGAGTGCAGTTGATCGAGCAGCCGTTCCCGCGATCGGCGTGGTGGGAGACACGAACCCTGAAGCAGCACAGCCCGATCCCAGTGATCGCCGACGAGAGCATCACCTCCATGCCGGACTTCGCCGCCTGCGCCGAGGCGTTCGACGGCATCAACGTCAAACCGATGAAAGCCGGTGGCATCACCCCGTCCCTCGAGTTGTTGCGCCGGGCCCGGGAGCAGGGTCTGATCACCATGCTCGGCTGCATGCCCGAGTCGGTGGCCGGGGTGTCGGCCACGGCCCACCTCGGCGGACTGGCCGACTACCTGGACGTCGACGCCGTCGACCTGCTGGCAGTGAACACCGGCTTCGGAGTCTCGCTCGACGGCTCAGGTCGCGTCAGTCTCCCGGATCGGCCCGGATCCGGCTACCTGCCCGACCCCGCCGCCCGCGGCTGGCGCGTTCGGCCGGTGAGCGCCGGCGACGTGCGACCGATCCGCCACCAGGTGCTGCGGCCCGGGCAACCCATCGCGACCTGCGCCTATCCCGAGGACAATTCCGACGGCGCCCGGCACTTCGCCGCACTTGACGACGGACGCTTGGTCGGCGTGGCCTCGCTGTACGACGAGGATCCCGACTACGCCGTGCCGGGACTGGCCGCGGGCCGCGGTCGGCGCCTGCGCGGCATGGCCACCGTCGAGGAGGTCCGCGGCACCGGCGCGGGCACCGCGCTCTTGCGGACCGTGCGCACCAACGCGGTGCTGTCCGGCGCCGACGCGCTGTGGTGCAACGCGCGCACCAGCGCCGCGGGCTTCTACCTCGCACAAGGTTTCCACATTCTCGGCCCCGAGTACGACATCCCTGGGATCGGACCCCACGTCTTCATGTATTGGAGTGCTTCATGATCAACCACACTCGGTGGCCGGAACAGGAGGCGCGCGCCCTCGCTTCGAAGGCGTTCATCGAGGCGGGTGTGCCGGAGGCTGAGGCCGAGCAGGTCGCCGACGCCCTGGTCGATACGTCCCTGCGCGGCATTGACACTCACGGCCTGCGGCTGCTTCCGCAGTACCTCGACGAGCTCGCGACCGGCGTCGCGAATGCAACGGCATCGCCGACCGTGGTCCAGGACCGCGGGGCCGGTCTGCTGCTGGATGCGGACGGCGCACTCGGCGTACTCGCCGGATTGGCCGCCGCCCGGCTGGCCGCCGAGCGAGCCCGGGAGTTCGGCGTCGCGGCGGTGGGCGTGCGCAATTCCAACCATTTCGGTGCGGCGTCGGTCTACACCCGGCACCTGGCCCGGCACGGGCTGGTCGGCATCGCGGTGACCTCAGCCGCCTCACGGGTGGCGCCGTTCGGTGGGGTGCAGCCGCTGTTCGGCACCGATCCGATCAGCGTGGCCGCCGGAGTGGGAGACGACGAGTTCGCCCTCGACATGGCCACCAGCCAGGTGTGCTTCGGTGAGGTGAAACAGCGCCGGGCCGAGGGGCGCCCGCTGAACAGCGGCTGGGCGACCGACGTCCACGGCCGTCCTACCGAGATACCCGACGAGGCGTACGCCCTGTCACCGCTCGGCGGGTACAAGGGGCAGGGTCTGGCGATGGCGGTCACCCTCCTCGGGGCCGTGTTGACCGGGTCGCCGCCCGACTGGCGGCTCGAGCAGGTCGGCGACGGAACCCCCGGCCGCAGCCGCGGCGTCGGCCACTTCGTCCTGGCACTGGACCCGAATGCCTTCAGCGGGCGGGCGGATTTCACCGCCGGACTGGCCGACCTTCTGGGCACCGTCCGGGCGGCTACGCCCGCTACGGACGCGCCCGTGGTGGCTCCGGGCGACCCGCAGCGCGCCCACGAACGAGAACGGTGTGTGCGGGGCATTCCGCTGGACGCGCGAACGGCCGATGTGCTGGCCACGCTGGCGGCGAATGTCGCTGCCGACACGGGGAAGGAAATGGTCCGATGATCCTCGTGCTGATCAGCCCACGGGGCGCGGGGCTGCCCTTCGCTGCGTGGCTTCCCGAGGAGCGCGGACGGCTGGTGGCAGTCTGCGCCGCGGGAGCGGAGCCGGCCGAGGGATTCGCCGAGATCGTTCCGGTCGCCGACTACAGCGACGACGACGCGGTGCTGCATGCCGCTCGCGGTCTTGCGCGGCGGCACCGCCCGACCGCGGTCTTCGCCTTGGCCGAGGTGGACGTCGAGCGGGCCGCCGTGTTGCGCGGCGACCTCGGTCTGCCCGGGCTGGACACCGGCGTTGCGGCCGCCTACCGCGACAAGATCCTGATGAAGGAATTAGCCTGCGCGGCAGGACTTCTCGTGCCGGCCTTCGCGCCGGTGCGCACCCCGTCCGACATCACCGAGTTCATGGCGAGCCACCCGGGACGCGTGGTGGTCAAGCCGCGCAGTGGTTCCGGTTCGTCCGGGGTGTACGTCATCGATTCGCCCGCACAGGCCGCCGGCCTCGCCGACGGCCTCGCGGCGACACCGTACGAGGTCGAGCAGTTCGTCGACGGCGCGGTGCACCATGTGGACGCTTTCCGGGTGGCCGGGCAACCGGTGGCGGCGATCGCCTCCCGCTACACCGGCCAAGGCTGCCTCGAACACTGGACCGACGCCCCATTCGGCTCACGGTCGGTCGATACCGCCGACCCGATTCATGCACGACTGGTCGAGGAGACCTGGAAACTCGTCGATGCACTCGCCTCACCGTCCACGATCTGCGTGCACGCCGAGTTCTTCGTCACCGGCAGTGGCGACATCGTCCTGTGCGAGGTGGCCGCCCGGATCGGTGGTGGCCCGATACCGGTCATGCTGCGCCATGTCCTGGGAATCGACCCGCGCCACCTGTGGGCTCGAGTGGAATGCGGCCTTCCCACTGATCTGGACGCGGTACGTCAGCGTGTGGCAACGGCACCACACGCCGCGTTCTACGGCGTGCCGCCCCGGCAGGGCAGGGTGCGGCGACTCCCCGAGGCGCCGCCGGGCGTACACGACTTCACGGTGAACACCCACGTCGGGGACCGATGGAGCCGCACCCGATACAGCGGACGCAAATCGGCAGATTTCCTCGCCTTCTGGGTGATGACCGACTCGGACTTCACCGCTCTCGGGCACCGGCTCGTCGCCACCGCCAACCGGGTTACCTCCGGATTTGCCTGGGACACTTCCGAAACGGAGGACGCAGCATGACCAGCAGTTCCACCCTCACCGGCGGCCTCACCGCCCACCTCCTGCCCTCCGGTACCCGCCCGAACGCCCCGGACTTCGCAGGCCTCGCCGAGCCGGACATCATCTGGGAGGACGCGCGGTGGTGCAGGTTCCTCGAACGCACCGACCTGCACGAGGTGCGCTACCTCGAGGTCCGGGAGGACGGGCAGACCGTTGCCCTGGCTCCGCTGCTGTTCACGGCAAAGCCCGGCGGCTTGCTCTTCTACGACCCGCCCAGGCTGGTGGGAACCGCGGGCGCACTGGCCGAACCGGAGCTGCTCGACGAGACCGTTCAGCAACGCTGGGCCGAGCTCACCGCAGCGCTCCCCGGCGCGCGAGGGTACCAGTATCCGTCGCTCGCGCTCGCGACCTTCGGGAACCACCACGGCGTGGCGCACGCTCCCGGCCGCAGGCGCGACGAGCGCCTCGCGCTCATGGCCGCGTTGCCCGAGCTGCTCCAGCAGGCCGGGGACGAACTCGGCTGCCGCAGTGTCGCAATGCTCTACGTCGGCGAGCCCGAAGCCGAGGCGGTGGACCACAGCGCCACCCGTGCCGGATACACGGCAACACTGCTGGGCGCCGAAGGCGTACAGGACCTGATCGGTGACAGCTGGGAAGAGTACGTGGCGGGCCTGAGTAAGCGCCGGCGGGTGCGGCTCCGCAAGGAGGTCGCGGACTACGAACGGGCGGGGATGCGCACGGAGGTCCGGTGCGGGCCGGAGGCACTCGACGACGAAGTGGTCGCCCTCCAGGTCGCGCACCGGGCCAAGTACGGACTGCCCGGCGGCGACGACCGGGTCCGCCGCGACTTCGACGCCGTCCGTGAGGAATTGGGTGATGCGTGTGTGGTACTCCGCGCCGAACGCGAGGGCCGGCTGGTGGGTTTCGTGCTCTACCTGCGCGCCCGTGACACGCTGTTCGCGCGCACCGCAGGGTTCGCCGCAGATGCTCGCGGCTGCTACCTGACGCTGACGTACCACGAGACGGCGAGGTGGGCGGTCGAGCACGGCATCCGTCACGTCCACTACGGCATGGCCGCCTACGAGGCCAAATATGCCCGAGGGTGCCGACTACGGCCCCGCTGGGGCTGGTTCGCCTTCCGCGGCGCGGGCTCCGACATCTATCGCGAGACCCTCGCGTTGCAATCACAGAGCATCGAACGCCGGCTCGAACTGGTCGGTGCGCCCGCGGCGCCGGTCGCGTCCCGACACCTCACTGCCCCTACCGAACCGAAAGTGGAACGATGAAACTTACCCCGACCAGCACTGTATGGATGGACGGCGAGTTCGTCGCGTGGGACGAGGCCCAGGTTCATGTGCTGACGCCGAGCCTGCACTACGGATGGGGTGTCTACGAAGGCATCCGGGCTTATGACACGGTGAGCGGTCCGGCGGTGTTCCGGCTGCGCGATCACCTGCAACGGCTCCACGACTCGGCCCGGGTGTATCTGATGGACCCGGGATGGTCGGTGGATGATCTCACCGAGGCTTGCCTCGAGTTGCTGCGGCGCACCGGCTTGGAATCCGGATATCTGCGCCCGATCGTCTACCTCGGCTACGGCTCGATGGGCGTCGCTCCGGCGTTGGACAGCACCCGGGTTGCGATCGCGGCCTGGCCTTGGGGCTCCTACCTCGGTGAGTCCGCGGACCAGGAGGGTTGTCGCCTGATGGTCAGCAGCTGGCAGCGTAACGGCATCCACGCGGTTCCGCCGCTCGCCAAAGCGACTGGTGCCTATGTTAATTCGGCGCTGGCCAAGGTCGGCGCGGTGCGCGCCGGCTATGACGACGCCCTGATGCTCACCTCCACCGGTCACGTAGCCGAGGCGTCCGCGGCGAACATCTTCGCGGTCCGCGACGATGTGCTGATCACCCCGCCGATCAGCGACAACATTCTGCCCGGGCTCACGCGGGACACCGTGATCACACTCGCTCGGGATCAGGGGCTCACGGTGAAGGAGCAGAGCCTGACCCGCAGCGAACTCTACGTCGCCGACGAAGCGTTCCTCACCGGCACTGCGGCCGAAATCGTCCCGGTGGCTTCGGTCGACGACCGCCCGCTGGCTGCAGGTGGCTGCGGTCCGATCACCAAGCAGCTGCGCGACGTCTTCCACGACGTGGTCCGCGGACGCGTGCCCACGTACCAACACTGGCTGGAAATCGCATGAGCACGCATTCCCTCGTCTCGACCGCCCCCGATCAGGTCACCGACGTGTGGGCCGCTGGCGGCGTCGGGATCCTGGAAGACATCGTCGCCGGACTCGCCAGCGGGGCAGATCAATTCGACGACAGCCCATTCGCCGTCGCTCGACGGGAGGAGACCGCCGACCGGGTGGTGACCGTGCTGGGTGCGCGGGCGTGGCACGCCCTCCCGGAGGCCTCCCACGGTCGGGCGCGCCGAGCCGCCCGGCGCGCCGTCGCCTACTCGCTCGCAGCCGACGCCGCTCTCGCAGGTGGGCACGCCACCGCGAGGAGCGATTGCTGGACGCTCACCGTTCACGCTCTGGAACTGCTCACGGTGGCCGCGCACTTCGACGCCGTGACCGACCGGACCCGCGAGCTACTCGGATCGCCTCCCGAAGGACGGTTGCTCGCCGCTTGGCAGATGGTGAACGACGGCCTCGCGGTCCTGGGCACCACACGCCACGAATGGGTCGGGGCAGATCCCGCGATTGTCGCTGCGGCAGGAGGGGTGCTGGTGGACCGGTTGAGCCGGGTGCTGATCGCGGCGGCTCTGGTCGCGCAGGCTGCCACTGCCACTTTGCCCTCCCCGACAACCGAACTGCTCGTCAATGCGGCACGCCGGTATGCCTGGAACCATGTGCGCGGTCCTGCGCCCGAGGCGGCCACCCCCACCCACGTGCACCGTTCGGCCGATCTCGTCCGCGCGTTCGCGACCCGAGGAATACTCCCGTGAACCGGGGCCTACGGCGGCTGGGTGGTGTGCTGCTCCCCAGTAGTCCTGCTGGCCGCACGCTGGCCATCGGGGCCGGGATCGACTCGCTGGGTACCGGCATGTTCTTCGCGTCGTTCGCCCTGTACTTCATCGGCGTGGTCGGCCTCAGTGCGAACCAGATAGCCCTTGCGACCACGATGGCGGGTGCGCTCGCCCTGCTCGGACCGGTGCCCCTGGGCCGGCTGGCCGACCGGGTGGGGCCGGGACGGTTCTACGTCGTCCTGTTGGTGGTGCGCGGCCTCGGCTACGGCTGCTTTGCGCTCGTCTCCGACTTCACCGCCTACCTGCTCCTCACCGTGCTGCTCACCGCGGCCGATCGGTCGAGCAGTCCGATTCAGCAGGCCGTCGTTACGGCCGTGATCGGCGGCCGCGACCGCACTCGGACGATGGCCACGATCCGCGCCATCCGGAATGTGGGACTGACCGTCGGGTTCCTCCTGGCGGGCATCGTCTTCGCGACGGGCGCGCCGGCGGCCTTCACAGCGCTGTTCGTGGGAAACGGGATCTCCTTCCTCGTCGTCGCGGTGGCCGTGCGACTCGTCCTGCGCAGGACGGGAACGGTGGTGGAGCGCAGACCTTCTCGCGCCGACGAGGATCCGGCCGCGGCCGCGGTGCGCTCACCACTGCGCGACCGGTGGTTCATGGTGTTCACCGTCGGGAACGGCGTGCTGGCGCTGTACGACACCGTGTTGATCGTTCTGCTCCCGATCTGGATCCTCCAGTACACCGCGGTGCCACTCGCCTGGGTGCCGGTGTTGATGGCGGTCAACACGGTGCTGACCGTGGTGCTGCAGGTCTATGTGGCCCGATTCGCCCACGGCGCGGCCGCGGCTACTCGACTCCTGGTGTCGACCGGAGCCTTGATGGCGGTCTGCTGTGGGTTGCTCGCCCTGGGGCACCTGGCCGCGACCCCTGCCGCGGTGGTCGCTGCTCTACTCGCTGTGGTGGCGCTGTCAATTGCCGAGAACATCCACTCGGTGGCGGCGTGGGAGTTGTCGGCCGAATTGTCACCGCAGCCCGCCGTCGCCCGCTACCTCGGCGCGTTCAGCCTCGGAATGACCGGCCAGAAGGTGATCGGCCCCACGCTGCTGGTGGTCGTCCTGTTGCCGACCGGGCTGATCGCCTGGCCCGTCCTGGCCGGAACCTTCGGCGCGGCTGCGCTGGTCTCGCGGACGGCAGTGCGTCGCTGCCAGGCCGAGCGCGCACACGCACAGAAGCTCCCGGCCGAGCAGCAACCCTCCCCGCTCGAGAACTCGAGGTGAAGACATGACCGAACACGTTCTTGTCGTCGGCAGCGGGCGCGACCTTCCTGGACAGCTCCGCAGCGCCCTGCCCGGCACGCAGACCTCCGTCATCTGCCGGCTGGAATTCGTTGCCAAGCTCCGGCAACTGACCGAGCACGCCCGGGTGATCGCCGTGCGGCACGACGCCCCGGACGAGGAATGGATAGCAATGGCCACGGCGGCGCACGCCCGGCATCCGTTCACCCGCATCGCGACGTTCGGTGAACGCGATCAGGACCGCTGCGCCGCGATCGGCGAGGCGCTAGGCCTGTCCACCCACTCGCGGCGCACTGTCGCGTTGATCCACGACAAAAACGCCATGCGCGCGCAGCTTCGAGACTCGGGCATCGACTCCACGGCCTCCGCCGTCGTCGTCGACGTGGACGCGCTGCGCACCTTCGTGGCACAACACGGTCTTCCCTGCGTGGTGAAACCGGTCTGCGGCGCGGGCAGCGCCGGGGTGGCCGTGATTTGGGAGGAGAGCGCGCTCGCTGCGGCGTTCGAGCGCGCGGGAGGCAGCTTCGACGGCCTCACGAACAGCGGCGTGCTGGTAGAACAATTTCACGAGGGCCCGCAATTCAGCGTGGAGGCCTTTTCGGAGAGCGGGGAACACCAGGTGGTCGCCATCACCCGCAAGTTCTCCGACCCGGCCACCTTTGTCGAACTCGGCCATATGGCACCCGCCGAACTCTCGGCGGCCGAGGAAGAAGAGGTGCATGCGTATGTGGAGCGGCTGCTCGACGCCCTCGGAGTCGAATTCGGGGCGACGCACACCGAGATCGTTCTCGGGTCGCAGGGTCCGAAGGTGATCGAGACCCACGTGCGTATGGGAGGCGACGAGATTCCTGCTCTGGCCTTCGACGCCACCGGCGTCGACCTCGGAGCTTGTGTCGTGCGGCAGACCGTGGGGGAGAAGGTTCTCCCGGGAATTCGGGCTGTTCTCGCCGAGGAGCGGCCGGCTCGCTGTTCCGCGATCTGGTTCGCGGCCGCCCCGGTTGCGGGAGTGCTCACGGAGGTCGGCGGCCTCGACGACGCCCGGAACGTCGACGGTGTGACCGAGGTGCAGTTGCTGGTCCGACCGGGCAGCAGGGTCGACGTCCTGGAGTCGTCGGACTCGCGGTTGGCCTACGCACGGGCTCTCGGAGACACGGCGGAGCAGGCGCTCGTCGCCGCTCGCGAAGCGATGGGCTGCCTCGAGTTCCAGGTGCGGGTGGCGGCAGCGGACGTGGTGTCGGTGTGACGTGAGGTCGGACCTCCGGCTCCGGTGGCGGGAGTGTGCGGTCCCCGCCGAAGTGGGCGGCTTGCGACTGGAAACCGATCGGTTTATGGTGTGCGGGTAAACCGATCGGTTTCGTTTGGAGTCAGGGAGTCCATGATGACGTCAACTCAGCAGGTGGCCCTCGTAACGGGTGCGTCATCCGGTATCGGGAAAGAAACGGCACTCGCGATGGTCAAGGCGGGTTTCACAGTTGTCGGTACGAGCCGCGACACCTCGCGTATCACCCCGCTCGACGATGTGACGTTCTTCGACCTGGACGTGGCCGACGACGCCTCGGTCAGCGCCTTGGTCGAGCAGGTGATCGCGCGGTTCGGGCGGATCGACGTCCTGGTCAACAACGCTGGCATCGGTTTGATGGGCGCGGCCGAAGAAAACTCCGTTACGCAGGCTCAAGGCGTCTTCGATATCAATGTCTTCGGCGTGATGCGTATGACGAAAGCGGTGTTGCCGCACATGCGAGCGCTGGGAACTGGGCGCATCATCAACCTCTCGTCGGTCTACGGGCTGATCCCGGGCCCGTACCTGGCCGCCTACGTCGCGTCGAAGCATGCCGTCGAGGGCTACTCCGAGTCCGTGGACCACGAGGTGCGCGAACACGGCGTGCGGGTCCTGCTGGTCGAGCCCGGTGGCACGAACACCGGGTTCGAGGCGAACAGTACGCGGCCCGATTCGCCGCTGCCGGCCTATGAGAAGCAGCGCCGGATCGCCGACCAGGTGCTCGCGACGGCGGTCGACGATGGCGACACTCCCGCCACCGTCGCCCGAGCGATCGTGGCGGCGGCAACGGATTCGAAGCCGAAACAGCGGTATACCAGCGGCCCGCTGGCCTCGCGTGTCAGCATGTTGCGCCGCTTCGCCCCAGTCCGAATTTTCGACGGCCAGATGCGCAAGTACCACCGATTGACCAACTGACGCCTGCTCGACACCACTGCAACTCGCGACCACTGCAACTCGCGCTTTCGGGGGCAACTGATGCGAATACTCATCGTCGGCGCCGGCGCGGTCGGCGGATATTTCGGCGCACAACTCGCCGCCGCTGGCCGCGAGGTCGGCCTTCTCGCCCGCGACCGCCGGGTGTCTCAGCTTCGAGCGCAGGGATTGACTGTCGTGCGGCCGGCAGGTCCCACGACTACGCAAAGTACACGCGCTCACCGCTGCCGAGCTCACCGACCCTTATGATCTCGTGGTGGTGGCCGTGAAGGCAGGTGCCCTACATTCGGCTATTGACAACGTCGCGCCCGCCGTGGCCGAGCACACACGAATCCTTCCGCTACTCAACGGCATTCGTCACATCCAAACCCTTCGCGACCGGTTCGGGCAGCGGGCAGTACTCGGGGGCGTCGGCATCGTGTCCACTCAGGTGGATGTGGAGGGACGAATTGTCGTGCTCGCGCCTGCTGCGCATATTTCGTATGGCGAAATCGACGGCAGCCACACCCCGATCCTCGACCGGATTGCCGGGGAATTCTCGGCAGCCGGAATCGATCACACCATTTCATCGACGATCGAGCAGGAGATGTGGGAGAAGTGGTTCTTCATGGCCGCCGGCGGTGCCGCGACCGTGCTGCTCGGCGGGCCCGTCGGTCGGATCGTTGCCGAAGACGGCGGCTCAGCGACCATCACCGACATCGTCGACGAAACTGCTGCCATCCTCGAACGGTCCGGCCACCCGGTCCGGCCAGAAGCGATGTCCCTCGTGACCACCATGCTCACCGCTGCCGGCTCACCGTTCACGACCTCCCTGTACCGAGACTTCGTGGCCGGAAGGGGCACCGAGGTCGAGACGGTTCTCGGCGATCTCCTCACGATCGCAACTCGGCACCAGGCTCGAAGTCCGCTCCTACGCGCCGCAGCGGTCAGACTCCGGGTACATGCCACGACCAACGCTTAGGCGGAGAGCAGCGAGCTACTTGGAGGCGGCCAGCTCTTCTGCGATTTCGATGTCGATTTCCTGCTCGGTCATTTCTCCGAACAGGTGATTGGTGAACATTCTCGACTCGATCCCGTGGTGGTGGTCCGGTCGCTGGAGGCTCCAGCAGCGGCTCTACAAGATGTATCGCCGCAGGGTGCGCTGGTGTTTCACCCCAGCTCCGGGTTCTGTGAAGGTGGTCTGCCTGTTTGGCGGTGTACGCCGGTCCCGCTTACTCACGCATTCCGTCGGCAAGCTCCAGGACGCGCCCGACGTATCGGCTCATGAACGTGTTGAACGCCAGTTGCGACAGTTCGGGGCACCCGGCCTTGCGGAAGAAGTGCTCCAAACCGACGAGTTCGGTGCCGATACAGACTCGTTGGTCATCGAGGTCGGCGAGCCGGCGTACGAGGTGCTCGAGTTCGTCGGCCTTGCTCATCACTTCGTCCATCGGACTTCACCTCGTACTCGATGCGATGGTGGTTTCTCGGTAAGGCTGGCGCGTCGGATGGGGGTCTTTCCGCGTCGCCTTTCCGAGTCTACCAGCTATTCGAACGTGTGTGCGAACAGCTTCCCTGCACGCGCGAACGAGCGATCGGCGCTGCGGCGTCGCGTGGTGGTCAGTTGTGGGCCGCGGCGCTCGAGCGGCTATTGCACCGCACGGTTCCCGTGATCTTGCTGCACTTGCCTTCGCGACCGAGCAGCGTTCGGCTCAGCAGTACCAAGCCCCAGGGCCCGATCACCCAGACGGGCCAGAAGTAGATCATCACGCCGGTGGCGAGCGAGATGATGCCCCAGATCGCGATGTTGAGGCTTCCGGCGGCGAGCCAGGCAAGCCATTCGATCTGCTGGTGTCCCGGGATGTGCCGACGTGCCGGTGTCGTCCGGCTCGGTGCAGGTGTCGGGGTCGGGGCGGGAAGGTCGCGCAGTACCTGACGCGCCTGCGCCTGGGTGACCGACCGATACGCCTGCGCCACCCGTTGGTCGAACTCGCCGATGGTGAGTCGCCCGGCGGTGAGATGCCGGCCGAGTTCGTCGACGACCTGCTCGCGTTCGGAATCGGATATTCGGATGTTGTCCGCGTACTCCATCGGACCCTCCTTGGCGGTGACATTCCACTGTGGAATGTCGCTGCTTCTATGGTCGATATGACACAGTGGAATGTCAACCCCCGATTACGAAGGACGATGCCATGGCCGAACGCCCTCTCAATGCCACCGCTGCGTCGCTTCTCGGGTTCCTGCACGAGGGATCGAAGACCGGGTGGGACCTGGTGGTGACCGCCCAGGAACGCATCGGCAAGTTCTGGTCGATCACGACCAGCCAGGTGTATCGGGAGCTTGCTGCGATGGAGCGCGCCGGGTTGATCGAGGCCGTGGAGCGCGGCACCCGCGAGCGCAAGCCCTACACCCTGACCGAGGAGGGTCGGCGGGCGTTCGCGGACTGGATCGAACGCGACCCCGCCGCGGAGAACATCCGCTATCCATTGCTGCTTACCGTCGCGTTCGGCGCGCATCTTCCGCCCGAGCGGTTGGCCGCGATGCTGAACTCGCACCGCACCGCGCATGAGCATCAGCTCGCCGAGTACGAGCGTGAGGCCGAAGTTCACAGCTCCGACCAATATGCCTTGGCGACACTGGACTTCGGGATCGTGTACGAGCGTGCCGTCCTGGAATGGTTCGATCGCGTCGGCAAGCGGCTGGCGCGCAGCAAGCGGAGCCGCTGACGGATCATCTCGTGCGTCGGCATCTGCAACGAGGGAGGCGTCCTCCTCGCGCCTCGGAGGTCTTCCACCGTGAGATCGGCGAACGCCGTCAGTACTCCGCCGGCCGGCGGCGTGGCGAGCTCACCCGCAGTGGGTGAGGTGTCGGCAGGCTACGCCCGGGCACGCTGAGGTCGGGCAGTGCTGTGCACTCCGGGCCCAGCGGAGGACCGGGAGCGTTCCGACGACACGGAAGAGGTAGTGAGTAGTCATGGTGGAGCGGCGTGAGGTTTTACCCATTCCAGACCGGCAGCACCTCGGACTGATCACCTACGACGCGAAGGACCCGGACACCGCCTTCCCCCCGATCGAACCCCTGCTACCCCCACAGAACGCCCCGAACGTTCTGGTGATCCTGCTGGACGACGTGGGTTTCGGGGCAGCCAGTGCCTTCGGCGGCCCGGTGCACACCCCGACCGCGGAGCGACTGCAACGCGACGGCCTCACCTACAACCGCTTCCACACCACCGCCCTCTGCGCACCGACCCGAGCCGCGCTGCTCAGCGGCCGCAACCACCACTCGGTGGGGATGGGCATGATCACCGAAACCGCGACCTCGGCGCCGGGCTCCTCCGGGCTGCGGCCGAACACCAAGGCCGCACTGCCGATGACCCTGAAACTCAACGGTTACTCGACCGCTCAGTTCGGGAAGTGCCACGAGGTGCCGCCGTGGCAGACGTCCCCGATCGGTCCGTTCGACGCGTGGCCCACCGGCGGCGGTGGCTTCGAGCACTTCTACGGGTTCATCGGCGGCGAGAACAACCAGTACTTTCCGGCGCTGTACGAGGGCGTGGCGCCGGTCGAGGTGGACAAGACACCCGAGGACGGCTACCACCTCACCGAGGATCTCGCCGACCACGCGATCGATTGGATCCGCAGCCAGAAGTCCCTCGCGCCGAACAAACCGTTTTTCGTGTACTTCGCTCCCGGGGCCACGCACGCCCCGCACCACGTGCCCTCGGAGTGGGCGGACAAGTACGCCGGCCGGTTCGCCGGCGGGTGGGACGCGCAACGCGAGTCGACTCTCGAGCAGCAGAAGCGGCGTGGCGTCGTCCCCGCCGACACCGAACTCACGGCGCGCCCGGAGGCTATCCCCGGGTGGGAGGAGATGGACGACGCACTCAAACCGGTGCTGGAACGCCAGATGGAGGTGTACGCGGGATTCCTCGAGCACACCGACTTTCACGTCGGCCGCGTGATCGACGCGATCGAAACGATAGGCGCCCTCGACAACACTCTCGTCTACTACATCATCGGCGACAACGGTGCCTCCGCCGAGGGAACCATCAACGGCGCATTCAACGAGATGGCGAACTTCAACGGTCTCGCCGCCATCGAGACCCCGGAGTTCATGGCCGAGGTGAAGGACAAACTCGGCACCCCGGAGGCCTACAACCACTACTCGGTGGGCTGGGCGTGGGCGATGTGTGCGCCGTTCCAATGGACCAAGCAGGTCGCTTCGCACTGGGGTGGCACCCGCAACGGCACCATCGTCCACTGGCCCGCCGGGATCCGCAGCAAAGGTGAAGTTCGGTCGCAATTCACCCATGTGGTCGACGTGGCAGCGACGGTGCTCGAGGCGGCCGGACTGCCCGAGCCCACGTTCGTCAACGGGGTGCAGCAGGCCCCGCTCGAGGGCCCGAGCATGCTGTACAGCTTCGATCAGCCGGAGGCGCCGGAACGGCACGACCTGCAGTACTTCGAAATGGCCGGTAACCGCGGCATCTACTACAAGGGCTGGAGCGCGGTCACCCGGCACAGCACCCCGTGGTTGCCGAACGAGGTGCTGCCCGCTCTCGATGACGACGTGTGGGAACTCTACGACGGGTCGACCGACTGGTCGCAGGCCCATAACCTCGTCGCCGAGATGCCCGACAAACTCGCTGCACTGCAACGGCTCTGGTTGATCGAGGCGGTGAAGTTCAACGTTCTTCCCATCGACGACCGCCGCTTCGAACGGCTGAACCCGACCATCGCCGGCCGACCGCAACTCGTGACGGGAACCTCGCAGGTGTTGTTCCCGGGGATGAAGCGGCTCAGTGAACACAGCGTGATCGACATCAAGAACCGGTCGTTTTCGGTAACCGCGGCGATCGAGACGCCGAAGGACGGGCCCACCAACGGTGTCATCATCGCCCAGGGTGGTCGCTTCGGAGGCTGGGCCTTCTACGTCAGGGAGGGACGAGTGACATTCGTCTACAACCTGCTCGGCATGAGCGAATTCGTCGTTGGGGCAACGGAAGACCTCGACACCGGCAGTCACCAGGTCCGCGCCGAGTTCGCGTACGACGGAGGCGGTCTGGCGAAGGGTGGGACCGTCACCCTCTACATCGACGGCCGCAGCGTCGGCAGTGGCCGGGTCGACCAGACCCAGCCGATGGTCTTCTCGGCAGACGAGACCACCGACATCGGCAACGACTTCGGTATGTCGGTGAGCACCGACTACACCGGCGCCGCCAAGTTCAACGGGCGTATCGAGGTCGTGAAGATCGACGTCGGCGAAGACGACCACTCCCACCTCATCGACCCCGCCGAAGTCGTCCGGGTCGCGACCTCCCGCCAGTAATCGGTCCGACATGACGTGGGCGCTACCCGCGATCGCTACGATTCTGCTCGCCTACGCGGCGATCTCCGGCCGGACTGCAGGCACGCCGATCACGGCCCCGATCGTCTTCACCGTCGGCGGTCTGCTCCTCGGTGCAAGCACGGTGGGGCTGATCGACGTGCATCCCGCCGCCGAGACGGTGAAACTTCTCGCGGAGGTGACGCTCGCGCTGGTGCTCTTCTCCGACGCCTCCCGGGTCGACCTGTCAGCCCTTCGTGCCGAAATCGCACTGCCCGCCCGTCTGCTCGGCATCGGCCTGCCACTGACCATCGCGGCCGGTTTCGGTGCCGCACTTCTCTTGCTCGGTGATCTGGCGTGGCCCGAGGCGCTCCTGCTCGCGGTGATCCTCGCGCCGACCGACGCTGCTCTCGGCCAGGCCGTGGTCACCCTGCCGATCCTGCCGTCCCGAATACGGCAGGGTTTGAACGTCGAGAGCGGGCTCAACGACGGAATCTGCGTGCCGCTGTTCTTGATCGTGCTGGCGATCGCGCAGGCCGAGTCGGGGGCGATCCGCGGCGGCGCCGCGGCCCGGTTGGTCGCCGAGCAGATCGGTTACGGCATCGTCGCGGGAATCGGTGCCGGGGCGATCGCGGCGGCAATCCTGGTCATAGCCGGTCGCCACCGCACGATCGACCCGTTGTGGGCGCAGACCGTCCCCTTGACGGCGGCCTTACTCGCCTACACCGTCGCCGTGCCCTTGGGTGGTTCCGGCTTCATCGCTGCGTTCGTCGGCGGACTGACCTTCGGCGCCATCCGCCACCGAGCCGAGGTCAACCACGGCGATGGCGAGAGCAGTGACGGTGCCGATCTTCTCGACGAGGCCGGTGACCTGTTCAACGCGATCACCTTCATCGTCTTCGGCGCCGTGCTGCTCGGACCCGCTCTCGGCCATCTGTCGTGGGCCGTGCTCGGCTACGCGGTCGTGAGCCTGACTGTCGTACGGATGGTTCCCGTCACGCTGTCGCTGGTCGGGACGCACCCGCGCGCCCCCACCGTCGCGTTCCTCGGATGGTTCGGGCCGCGCGGACTCGCGACCATCGTCTTCGTCATCCTCATCTTCGAAGAATCCGGCGAGCTGCCTCACGAGGAATTACTGCTGACCACCGCCATCGTCACCATCGGACTTTCGGTGCTCGCCCACGGACTCACGGCCGCGCCACTGGCCGATCGCTATGCCGCGTGGTTCCGTCGCCACCCCCGAGGGGAGGGCCTCATGGCACCAGATCCCGGTCGATGACATCGGTGAACGCTCGTGTGGTTCTCGCTGCCGGCGGCATTTCGAGACGCTGCGACCTGCGACCTGCGGTGGCCGCACCGACTGATCACCCACCGCCGAGGCCGACCACGGCGATCATCAGGGGCAGGAAGACGATGATCAGGATCGCGCCGACGATGTCGAAGGTTATTCCGCTTCGGATCATCGTGGTGATCCGGACGGCTCCGGAGCCGTAGACCACGGCGTTCTGCGGCGTCGAGACAGGCAGCATGAAGCCGAACGATGCGGCGAACGTGGCTGCGAGCGCAGGCACGAAGGGGTTGACCCCGGCGGCCAACGCCACCGGGATCACGATCGGCACCACGACCGCCGCCGACGCGGTGTTGCTCGTCGTCTCTGATACTGCGATGGCCAGCAGCACGGCGAACACGGTGATGGCGACGACGCTCGCAAGGCCCAGCGAGTCTGCGACGGAGGTGCCGATCGTCTCGGCGAGTCCGGTGTCGGCGAGCAGTGCGCCGAAGATGATGCCGCTGCCGAACAGAACGATCGTGCCCCAGTCGATCTCTGCTGCGTCCCGCCAGGTCAGGGTGAACTCCCGATTCTCCCAATCGGTCGGCAGAAGGTAGAGCAACGCCGCCCCGAAGACCGCGACCATGCCCTCGTCGAGTCGGTCGCTGATCGTGCCGTAGAGGTCCGAGTCGTTGCCGGCGATCACCGCGACGACACCGGGCAGGATCCACAGCGTGACCGTGACTCCGAACGCGATGAGCGTGTTCTTCTCCGCACGCGACAGCGGACCCATTTCCGCACGCTGCTCCGCCAGGTAGTCGGCGACGCCTTCGATGCGCCGGATCTCCGGTTTGTTGATGCGCAGCAGGATGATGGCGAGCGCGATGAACATCAGCAGGCAGATCGGGATGGCCATCACCATCCACTGCCCGAAGCTGATCCGCTCCCCGGTGGCCTCCTCGATGAGCCCGCGTCCGATCAGGTTGGGTGGGCTTCCGACCGGTGTCAGCAGGCCGCCCACGCTGGCGCTGTACGCGAGCATCAGCATGATCGCGGCACCCACCCGGACGCGTAACGGGTCGAAGTCCTCGGCGACGACGCCGCGGCGCTGCATGAGCTTCGCGATGACGCCGAGGATCCCCAGGGCGGTGGGCAGCAGCATGGCCACGGTCGCGGTGTTGGATACGAACGCCGAGAGTCCGCACGTGATCGCACCGAACGCGACGATCACACCGGTGGTGGACTGGCCGACACGCGGCAGGGTCAGTATCCGAAACGCGAACCGCCTTGCGACGCCGTGCTTGAGCATCGCCTGGGCAAGGATGAACGCTCCGATGAACGTGAAGATCGTCGACGACCCGAACGCGGCGAGCGCCTCGTCGGCCGGCGCCACACCCAGAAACACCACGATCGCCACTCCGAGCAGCCCGCCGATCGGGATCGGCACCGCCTCGGTCACCCACAACACGATGACGCCGAGCAGCACGCCTGCCAACGTCTGCTGGTTGGGCGGTATGTCGATCGGCAGGGCGAGGAACGCGATCGTGATCAGCGGCGCCAGAAAGAGCCCGATCGTGCGGCGTCCCTTCTCGAACCGCTCCTCGGCGGGTGAGAGCCGCTGTTCGCCGAGGCTGCGATAGGTGGTGTGCCCGAGCAGCGCCTTGTCGACGTCGGTGCGGTCGCCCTGGTTCTCGGCTGTCATGGTCCCTCCCGGCACGGATCGGTACGGAAGTAGTACCCATGAATGAGCGTGATAGTCGTGTCACGACCTGTCTCTCGGCGCGACCGGCTTGCGATCAGTGTCGGACCCGACCCGTCCTGGAAGGACGAGTCCGGTCAGCTGGCGGGGTCGTACTGGAACGCGCGCACCTCCTGCGTGCACCGGCAGGCAACCGCGAACTTCGTAGCCCATTCCAGTGCCGCCTTGCGGGACGGCAACTCCAGTACCGTGTAGCCACCTTCGAGCTGCTTCGTCTGCGGGTACGTGCCCTCGGTGACCGTGCCATCCCCATCCACCAGCACGGGTGGAACGCTCTCGTCGATTCCACCGCCGAACACCCAGACACCGGCATCCTTCGCCTCCTCCACCACCGCGTGCGCCGCATCCGACACTGCCTGCAGGTCCTCGGCGGGAACGTCCATGGCACCACTCGGGAACGAGATCAGGTACTTCGTCATCGCGTCGGCTCCTTCATTTGCACCGCAGGGATCGAACGACACCCTAGGTCGCCGATTTGCTTTTGGGGGACGATCAGCACGGGAACCGGAGCACGACGCAGGATCTTCGAGGAAGCCGAGCCGAGAAACTCGTGGGCGCAGGTCCGGCTGCTCCCGAACCCAGCGACAGCATGCCGCCGGCCTCCCAGGGGACTGCCTCCACTGCCTCGTGCCAGTCGTGGCCGCTCCCGACCACGACGTCCACGTCCGGAACCGGGATTCGGGTGCGAACGACGCTGAGCTGCTTGATGATCTCGTCGCGCGTCCTGCGTGCCCACTGTTGGACGACGAAGTCCTCCGTCGACCGCTCGATCGCCACCGAATATCGTCATCGGCCGCACGGCCGCGATCTCATGGAGTTCCGCTACCAGCAGATCGTTACCGGCGAGGCGACAGAAGCGGAATTCGAACCAGTACTGGTCTTTCTCGACGGATGGGCGCGCGTAAGAAGCGCGCCGGCACCTTCGAGTCCGCGTCGGGGTCGTCCAGATACCATGCGCGATAGCAGGATCGGACTTGGTGATATTGCTCAGCCCAGCGTCTTCGCTTTGAGAGTGTCGTACTCGGCCTGGTTGATGGTGCCCGCGTCGAGGAGTGCTTTCGCGTCGGCGATCTGCTCGGCAGCCGACTTGCCGGCCACCTCCCTGATGTAACGGTCAGTTGCCTGCCTCGCCGAGTTGTGTGCCTCCAGTTGCCTTTCCGCGATCCCACGCCCGCGGGCGATGAGATACACGAACGCGGTGATGTACGGCAGCACGATCAGAAAAATGATCCAGAGTGTTTTGGTGAACCCGGACATAGCGCGATCGCGGAACAGGTCACCGAGGATCTGGAACAGGATCATCAGGTAGGCGACGAACGCGAACACGACCAGCGTGTACCACAGCAGGTCCCAGAATGAATCCATCATGAGTTAGCTCCTTCGCACTTATGTGCACCGCGTACCTGGTCAGCATCGACCTTCGAGCCCACGATTGTCCGCAGTTCCGCATAACGGGCAGCGCGACGCACGCCGGCATCGGGTTGCTCCTGCGACCGCACCGTGGTGTGCTTCTGCTCGTGGAAGGGAGACGATGAGATGGCCGTAACTTTCGTCTTGTTGCCCGGCGCCGGATCCGACTCGTGGTACTGGCACCGAGTCGTGCCCATTCTGACGGGCCACGGGCACGCCGCCATCACCGTCGACCTGCCGTACAGCGACGAGAGCGCGGGCCAGTACGAGTTCGCCGACGTCGTCGTCAAGGCGGCGCGCGACGTAGAGGGTCCCGTCGTGCTGGTCGCGCAGTCGATGTCGGCGTTTACCGCGGCGATCGTGTGTGAACGAACCGACGTCGACGTCGACGTCGATCTGTTGGTCCTGGTTGCTCCGATGCTTCCGGCGCCGGGGGAGTCGGCGGGCGAGTGGTGGGAGAACACTGGGCAGTCCGCGGCCCAGCGTGCGTTCGCGGTCAGCGAGGGACGGGACCCGACCGCCACCAACGATCTGCGGGAACTGTTCTTCCACGATGTTCCGGAGGGGCTCATCGAAGAAGCGTTCCAGGCCGAAGAGGTCGCCATGTCGGACACCCCGTTCGAGACGGTATGGCGGGCGCAGGAGTGGCCGCACGTAAAGACCCGTGTGATCGTGGGCAGTCGAGACCGCCTCTTCCCGGTCGATTTCATGAAACGGATCGTGCGGGAGCGTCTGAGCATTGCACCCGACGTGATCGATGCGGGGCACCTGATCGCCTTGGCCCGCCCCCGGGAACTGGCCGCGGCGCTCGAGGGCTACGTCGAGGGACTCTGATCGTCAAGGTGACCGTCGCCGAGCGCTGACTCATGACCGGCGGTTAGTCTGCCGAGAACGCTGCAACCCGTTCCCGAAGTCCGAGCACATGGAGGTGCGAGACACAATGTCATTGTCGGTATCAGGCGAGTTCGAGATCGAAGCAACCCCCGAACAGGTCATGCGTGCCCTTGTCGATGTGGAACGGATTCCCGAGTGGTCGGCGGTGCACAAGAAAGTCATCGTGGAGTCACGGTTCGAGGACGGACGACCCCGAACTGTGCGGATGACACTCTCCGTTCTGGGTGTCTCGGACACCCAGTTGGCCGAGCACAAGTGGATCGGCGACGAGCAGATGTCGTGGGTTCTCGTCGAGAGCGACAAGCAACGGAGTCAGGAAGGCGAGTACCTTCTCACGCCCACGTCGCGCGGCACCTCGGTGCGGGTCACGATGTCGGTCGATCCGAAGATCCGGTTGCCTCAGGCGGTGCTGCGACAGGGGCAGAAGCAGGCGATCCGGACCATCCGTAAAGGACTGACGAAGTTCGTCGTCGAGAACTACGTGTGACCCTGGCGACGGCCGTCGTTTCGCGCTGCCCCGTCCCCGGTCGCCGGCGTTAGGCTGGCCCAGCGGCAGCACGAACGTGAGCGAGGGGACAGATGGCGGTCGAGAACAACCCCACACGCCTAGGACGGTTGTCGGAACGACTCGCCGTAATTCGTGACGGTACCGACGATGACAAGTTGTCGGCCGGCTTCCTGCTCGTGGCGACCATTCTGGCATTGGTGTGGGCGAACGTCGGGACCACGTACGAGGCGTTCTGGCACACGCCGATCACTGTTCAGGTCGGTGACTACGGCATCAGCCTCGACCTGAAACATTGGGTCAACGACGCGTTGATGACGCTGTTCTTCTTCGTCGTCGGCCTCGAAGTGAAGCGTGAACTCACGATCGGTGAACTCACCGATCGGGCACGTGCCGCCGTGCCTCTCGTCGCCGCCGTTGCCGGTCTGGCTTTGCCGGCCGCTCTGTTCCTCGTCCTCAACCCGAGCGGTGAGGAGGCCGCCGCGTGGGGTGTAGTCGTGTCGACGGATACGGCCTTCGTGCTGGGCGCGCTGGCGCTCGTCGGCCCGAAGTACCCTGCGCGGCTTCGGATGTTCATCCTGACACTCGCGGTCGCCGACGACATCGGGGCCCTCGCCATCATCGCCTTCTTCTACACCGACAATCTGCGGCTCGGTCCGCTGTTGCTCGGTGCGGTCGGGCTGCTGCTGATCATGCAGTTGCGTCGGCTGGAGGTGTGGCGCGGAGTCGCATACTTCATCGTCGCGGCCGGTACGTGGGTGGCCTTCTACGAATCCGGTGTCCATCCCACTCTTGTCGGTGTGTTGATCGCCCTGATCCTCCCCGTCTATCCACCCAGGCGACGCGAGGTGGAGAGGGCAGGCGAGCTCACTCGCGCGTTTCGGCAATCACCGAATTCCGAATACGCCCGGGCCGCCCAACTCGGTGTCCTGCGGGCGGTCTCCGTCAACGAGCGGCTCCTGCGGTTCTATCAGCCCTACACCGCCTTCCTCGTGGTGCCCATCTTTGCGCTTGCCAATGCCGGCGTGGTCATCACCGGGCAGACCCTCGCCGACGCCGCCCGGTCGCCACTGGCCTGGGGCATCGTGCTCGGCCTCGTGGTCGGCAAACTCGTCGGCATCACCGCCGCCACCGCACTCTTTACGAAGTTGCGGCCCGGCAGCCTGCCGCCCGGGCTCACTCTGTCGCGGATCAGCGGTGGCAGTGCGCTGGCGGGCATCGGTTTCACGATCTCCCTGTTCATCGTCGACCTCGCCATCGAATCGCCCGTCCTGGCGAACGATGCCCGCGTCGGCGTCCTGACGGCAGCGGTGATCGCCACCGTCCTGGGCTGGGCGTTGTTCCGATTCTCGGACCGGCGCCATCCACCGACCGAGGCGATCGGGACCACCCTTCTGCGGCCGGTCGCGCCGGGACGTGATCACCTACGGGGACCGGTGGACGCGCCGCTCACCCTGGTCGAGTACGGCGACTTCGAGTGCCCGTTCTGCACCAAGGCCACCGGCAGCATCCGCGACGTGCGCACGCATTTCGGTGATGGACTGCGCTACGTCTTCCGTCATCTGCCTCTCGACGAGGTGCATCCGCATGCGCGTTTCGCTGCCCACGCCGCTGAGGCGGCCGACCGGCAGGGGCGCTTCTGGGAAATGCACGACCACCTGTTCGCCAACAGTGATGCCCTCGACGAGAACGAAATCTACGGGTACGCAGCCGAACTGGGCCTGGACATGGACCGGTTCGAGGAGGAACTGCGCACCGGTGAGTATCTCCACCGCGTGGACGACGACGAACTCGACGCCCAAACCAGTGACTTCCGGCAGACTCCGACGTTCTATCTCGGCGCCACGGGCACCGACCTCACCCGGCACATCGGTCCCTTCGACGCTGCCACGTTGATTCGCCGGCTCGAAGAGGCGCGGGACGCGCAGGGCGACTGAACTTCAGTTTCCGCCGCGCCCGTTTTCCTTTTCCTTCTCCTTGTCCTTATTGTTTCCGTTCCCGCTGTTGTTTCCGTTCCCGTTACCGCTGTTGCCGTTCGGGTTCGGCGGTTCGGGAATCTGTGCCGGTGGGGCGGGAACGGGAACGCCGACCGACACCGGCGGCGCGACTGGAAGTTCTTCGGTGCCGGTCAGGGTCGGCGAGGGTGTGGGAGCCTGGCTCGAGGTTGCGGGTGCCACGGCGGGACTTCCGGCGCCGTCGTTACCCTGCGACGCGATGGCCAGCGCGCCCACAACCAGTGCGACCAACACCGCGGCGACCGCCGCCAGAATCAGACCCGTCCTTCGTGGCCGACGGGGATCGGCCGGGGGTAAGGGCGCCGCGGACAGGGTGGCGGGGGCGAACGCCATCGTCCGAGGTTGCGCGCTCCTCGGCGGGGGTGCTGCCACCCGCCCCGAATAGCCCAGAACCGCGTGGCGCATGGCCGCGGCATCGCTGAATCGGTGCTGCGGATCGTGCGCCATCGCCTTCTCGATGGTGTGCACAACCCCGGGGTCTAGGCCGGGTCGCGCTTCGGTCAGCGGGGGAGCACCCCCGGCCAGGATCGCCCGGGCCAACGACAGAATGTTCTCGCCGCCGAACGGGCGGTGTCCGGCGAGGGCCTCGTAGCCGACAACACCCACCGCGTACAGGTCGTCCGCCACCGTTGCAGGTTTCTCCGCGATGCGATCCGGGCTCAAATACGCGACTGTGCCTAGCACCTGACCCGTCGTGGTATGGCCGCTGTCTGCGCTCTTCGCGATGCCGAAGTCGGCGACCTTCACGACACCCGCGCTACTGAACAGCACGTTGGCCGGTTTGATGTCGCGGTGCAAGATCCCGCATTGATGGGCTGCGCCGACGGCGGCGAGTATGTCCGCGAGAATCCCGCGTGCTCGGGCCTCGGGAAGTGGGCCTTGCGCGATGTCGTCGGCGAGGGTCCGTCCGGGTAGCCGTTCCATCACGATGTACGCGACGCCGGCGTCCTCGCCGCAGTCGTGAACGGCTACCACATTCGGATGGTTCAACGTGGCCGCCACCCGGGCCTCCACCTCGAACCGTCGCCGGATGTCGGGGATCGCCGCATGCTCGGGACGCAACACCTTGACGGCAACCGCCCGTCCGAGGCGCAGATCCCAGCCGTCGTGGACATCGGCCATCCCGCCTCGACCCAGCACAGCACGCAGCTCGTACCGATCTGCGAGAAGCTGGGGCGCCGACATAGCTTTACGCTAGCGCCAGCGGTCCCGACGAGGCCAATGGAGTTCGAGTCGTCAGCCGCAGCGCCGCGCATCTATCTCGGTGTGGTTCAGGTGCCTAGGTAGGACTAGGGGAACGCCTGTGTTCTCTTGCCGTCCGCCCGAGGAGTCTGAAGTGACGACCGGCAACGTCGGTGATCGAGGGCGGAACACCCGACGCATGCCGCCGACACTATCTCCACCGCCGACAGAACGAAGAGGATGCTCGTGCCGACCGACACCGCAGCAGGTCTTGGACGAGGCCTTTCGTCGACGAGTTCCCCAACCCGTGAGGAGATCGTCGGTAACTGGCAGCTGCGTGCCGCGTGCCGTGGCACCGACCTGGCGGTGTTCTTCTCGCCCGACGGTGAACGCGGTTCCGCTCGCGACCGGCGCGAAGCACAGGCGCGGCAGATTTGCATGCCCTGCCCCGTGCTCGCGCAGTGCCGCGATCATGCTCTGACGGTGGGTGAACCCTACGGTGTGTGGGGTGGCTTGACCGAGGCGGACCGAAGAAGGCGCGCCCAACGACCTCGTCGCGGTGAGGGTCGACCGCTCGGGTCGATCAACCCGCGACCTGTTTCGGGTCGCAGCCGTTAGGGCAACGTCGACCCGCCGCAACAGTTACGGTGATGACACACTGCGCCGAGGTCAGGAGTCGTCGTGCCCAAGTTGGAGATCAAGCGGACGTCCGAGCTCACCCGGAAAGAGGTGTCCGACAGGCTGATCGCGCTCGGGCAGGCCCTTGCGAGTGGCTCCGAGGTGGAACTGGGATCGGGTGGCGACTCGATCACGATCGATGTCGCCGACCGGGTCCGCTGGGAATTCGAGATCGAAGTCGAGGGCGATCAGATCGAGTTGGAGATCGAGATCAGTTGGCGCGACGGCCCGTCCGAGAGCTCAAACGTCGATGAGGCCACAGAGGAGACTGCGGTTGCGGCCAAGCCGGCGCGTCGTGGACGACCGCGCAAGACCACCGCGAAGTGACGGTGTTCACCCTGTTCGGATGATTTGCCGGGGGCGGTGAGGTGGGAGGCTGAGCCGGTCGGCACCGGCGATGCCTTGCAGTGTCGACTGTGTCCAGGAGGTGAGTGCGATGTCGACATCCTCGGCAGATCGGGCATCGGTGGCGCATCCGAGCCGGGCCGAGCGCACGCAACGGGGAATGGACGCGCGCGGTGCTACACCAGTGGCTGCGCTGGCGGAACATGTTGCCGCGGATCGGGGCGATCCGGTGGACCTTCTCGAGCGGCAGGCGGCGGACCGGGTACCCGACCTCGTCCCGCTCCGGTACGGGCGGATGGCGGCCACGGCCTTCACCTTCTACCGTGGTGCGGCGGCGATCATGGCCGACGACCTGTCGCGCGCGCCCACGACGGGCCTGCGCACGCAGCTTTGCGGAGACGCGCACCTGAGCAACTTCGGAATCTTCGCGACGCCGGAACGCAAGCTCGCGTTCGGTGTCAACGACTTCGACGAGACACATCCGGGCCCGTTCGAATGGGATGTCAAACGCCTGGTCGCGAGCCTGGCGGTCGCGGCGAACGAGAATGGATTCAGCGCAAAGAAGCGTCGGAAGATCACCCGGGCTTGCGCCGCCGAATACCGCGAAACCATGACTCGGCAGGCGCTACTGGGAAATCTGGCGGTCTGGTATTCACACATCGAGCCGACAGCGGAACTGACCGAGCTCCGAGACGAACTCGACTCTGCGGAGAAGAAGCGCGCCCGCACCGTGCTGGAGAAGGCCCGCCGCCGCGACAGCGTGCAGGCGCTGTCGAAGCTGACCACAGTCGTCGACGGCAAGAGGCGCATCATCAGCACTCCGCCACTGATCGTCCCGATCGAGGAGTTGTATGAGGGCGAAGACCTCGCGTCGTTGTACCGCGACACCCAGCGGCGACTCGACACGTACGCACAGACGCTCCAGAAGGATCGGCGGCTGCTCTACGACCAATTCCATTTGGTGCAGATTGCCCGCAAGGTGGTGGGGGTGGGCAGTGTGGGCACCCGCACCTGGATCGTCCTGATGCTGGGGGCAGACGACAGTGATCCGCTGTTTCTCCAGGTCAAGGAGGCGAAACCCTCGGTGTTGTCGGCGTATGTCGAGAGCCCGTCCTTCGCGACCGAGGGCGAACGAGTCGTCTACGGGCAACGACTGATGCAGGCCGCCAGCGACATCTTCCTGGGATGGGAGCGCGGCCCGGATCTCGAGGGCGTCGAGCACGACTTCTACGTACGCCAGCTGCGCGACGGTAAGGGGTCGGCACTGATCGAATCCCAGACACCCACCGTCATGACGCTGTACGGGCGGATGTGTGCGCGGGCCCTCGCCTATGCGCATGCCCGAGCGGGTGACCGGATCGCGATAGCGTCCTACCTCGGGGAGGACGACGAATTCGACCATGCGATGGCAGAATTCGCCGACACGTACGCCGAGCAGAACACCCGAGACCACGCGGCACTGCTCGACGCGATCGATCGACGCCGCGTCGCCGCCACCACCGGCACGTGAAAGGTGTTCGCTGAGAGAGGGTCCGACATGTCCGATGGCCAGACGTCATGAGCACGGGAAGCAAGTTAGCGGTGGCGGCAGGCTCCAGCCTGGTCCTGACAGTGCTCGCGTCCAGCCAGTTCCTGATGACCTTGGACAGCTCGGTGATGAACGTGTCGATGGCCACGGTGGCCGCGGACCTCGGTACCACGATCATCGGCATCCAGACGGCCATCACCCTGTACACCCTCGTCATGGCGACGCTGATGATCACCGGCGGCAAGGTGGGCACCATCATCGGTCGTCGCCGGGCCTTTGCGCTCGGCCTGATCATTTACGGCATCGGCTCCCTCGTGACGGCGTTGTCACCCAACCTGGCGGTGCTGCTGATCGGCTGGTCCCTGCTCGAGGGTATCGGTGCCGCGTTGATCATGCCCGCAATCGTCGCCCTCGTCGCCGCGAACTTCCCGGCTGAACGGCGTTCTGCCGCCTACGGTCTGGTGGCCGCCGCCGGTGCGATGGCAGTCGCCGCCGGACCCCTCATCGGTGGTGCGGTGACCACGTTCGCCTCCTGGCGGTACGTCTTCGTCGGCGAAGTGGTGATCGTTGTCGTCATCCTCCTCGTGTTACGCCGGATCAATGACGTTCCACCCGTGAAGGTGCGACTCGACCTGGTCGGATCGGCACTGTCGGTGGTGAGCCTGGGCATGCTCGTGTTCGGCGTCCTGCGCTCGAGTGAGTGGGGGTGGATTCAGGCCAAACCTGGGGGAACGCAGGTTCTCGGACTGTCGCCCGTGGTGTGGTTGCTCTTGGCTGGCCTGCTGGTGCTCTACGCCTTCCTGCGGTGGGAATCCCATCTCGCCCACACCGGCGGTGAGCCGCTGATCGATCCCCGATTGCTGCGCAATCGCCAACTCGCGGGTGGGCTCAGCATGTTCTTCGCCCAGTTCACGGTGCAGGCGGGGGTGTTCTTCACCGTCCCGCTGTTCCTGTCGGTGGTGCTCGAACTCAACGCACTGCAGACCGGTCTGCGCCTGATCCCGCTGTCGATCGCACTCCTGCTGGCCGCCGCCGGAATCCCCAAGTTGTGGCCGCAGGCGAATCCGCGCCGCGTCGTCCGTTTCGGTCTGACGTCGATGATCGTCGGCATCCTGTTTCTCGTGGCCGGGATGGACCCCGGCGCCAACGCCGGCGTGGTGGCCGTGCCGATGTTGCTGATGGGCCTCGGACTGGGCGCACTGGCCTCCCAACTCGGGGCGGTCACCGTCTCCGCCGTCCCGGACTCCCAGAGCGCGGAGGTCGGGGGACTGCAGAACACGGCCACCAACCTCGGCGCATCGTTGGGTACGGCGTTGATCGGATCGGTGCTCATCGCGACCCTGAGCACCTCCATTGTTGCGGGAATTCAAGCCAACCCCGACGTGCCGGCTGCGGTGCAGCAACAGGCCACCACCGAACTGGCCGGCGGTGTCCCCTTCCTGTCCGACACGCAACTCGAGGCGGCCCTGACGGACGCTTCGGTGCCCGAGTCCACCGCCCAGGACATCCTCGATCTCAATTCCGACGCCCGTCTCGAGGCGTTGCGGGTCGCGTACGGCGTTACCGCGCTGCTTGCCATCGCGGCGTTGTTCTTCACCGGCCGTGTTCCCCGAATTCCCGTGGGCGCGCCCAAAGGTGAGGGCGTCGGCCAGGATTCCGACGAACTCGGGTAGTTCACCGTCGCCGTAGATCAGGCCACGGCGGACGACGCAGAACAGCCAGCGTGGCTATCACCGCCGACGCCAACCCGATCAACTCACCCAGTAGGGCAAGTCGAGTGGAATCGACGGTCGGCTGCCACCTCACTCTGCCGCCGTGGATGACGAACACGCCGACCGGCGACACAGCGAGATCGCCGCCCCGCCGCCCGGCACCGCCTCCGCTCAGCCTGCCAAGGCGAAGCCCACGGTGAACCCGCGCGACACTAATGATCGTGGAACCGTCGGTTGTCTCGAAAGGCTCACCGAAGACGCGCGGAGCCCCGGCGTCGTCCTGCCGTAGGTCCACGACTTTCCGAACTTCCATCATGTTCTCCACACCGTTCCCGGACGTCAACCAACCGCACCATCGTCACACGCATCGGTGCCCAGATGCCGGATTCGGCTCGTCAACGTTGTCGCGACTCGGTGAAGGTGGCCCTACCATGACCCCATGGCAGCTTCGGGCTCACGCAGACATCTCTCCGTCGTTCCCGACCAGCCGGTCACCGACCGGCCCTCTCAGCGCGCGGGACGACTCGACGTCGTGAGTTACCAACTGCGCATCGAGCTCGACGACGTGTCGCCTACCATTTGGCGGCAGTTCGTCGTTCCGTCGAATCTGGGCCTCGACCAGCTGCATCCGGTGTTGCAGACGGTGATGGGGTGGTACGACAGCCACCTGCATGCGTGGGTCGCAGGGGAGCCGCCCGCATCCGAGCGGTACGAGATGCAGGAAAGCATCGACGAGGGCTTCGCCGACCAAGAGGACGAGTTGTGCGAGGAGGACATCCGGTTGGATCAGGTGTTGGTGCAACCCGGCGACCAGTTGTCCTATGCCTACGACTTCGGGGACGGCTGGGACCATACGATCGTCCTCGAGCAGATCAGGGCCGGCGATCCTGAGCCCAAAACGCATTGCCTCGCCGGTGCCCGGGCGTGCCCTCCCGAGGATTCGGGCGGACCCGGCGGATACGCCGATCTGCTGAGTGTGCTCGCCGACCCCCGTCATCCGGAGCACCACGATGCGAGGGCGTGGGTAGGTTTGGGATTCTCGCCGGAGGCGTTCGACCCCGCGGCCGTGAACGCGAGTTTGGGCGGACACGAGGCGGTGCGGGCGCACGGCCCGGTGCCGGACTCGGCATTCGCCGAGTTGCTCCGCCACATCCCGCCTCGCGCTGCACCGCAGGTCTATTCGATGCTCGAACGTGCCCACCTCACCCAACGATCGGGTGACTACCTGGCCGCGCAGGATGCCGTGACACTGCACCTGCGCTGGTTCCTGCAGCGCATCGGACCCGACGGCATCACCTTGACCAAGGCCGGTCACCTACCGCCGGCCGTGGTGGCGGAGGCAAGGGAACTGCCGGGACTCGACGACTGGCCGTCGACCAACAACCGCGAGAACGACCAGCGCCCGGTGCACTTGCTGCACGCGTACACGAAGACACTCGGTCTGGCGCGCAAGTACAAGGGCAAGCTGGTGCAGACCAAGCTGGGGGCCGAGTTCGCAGGCAATGCGCGCGGAATGTGGAGCCACCTCCTCGCCCGGCTGCCCCTCGGCACCGATCGGGTGGAGCGGGAAGCCGGATACTTGGTGCTCCTCGCCCTCGCCGCCGGCGCGTCGCCGGACGAACGTCAAGCCGTGGTAGCGGAGGGACTGGCCGCCCTCGGGTGGCGGGCGAGCGACAAGACCGTGGTCGAGGGGCTGGAGGCCTACTGGATAGCTCGGCCCACCATCGAATTCCTCGAGCTCACCGGTGCGATCGGCGAAGGTTTCGGGATGCGTGACGCCGAAGACCCGGAGTGGGTGCGACTCCTCGCGCGCATGGTGTTGTCGATGTGAGGCGGTGGCTCTCCGCTACCTGTCGGCCAGTGGGTATTTCGACACGATCGTGCCCTCGGCTGCGCTTTGGGTAAGGAGTGTCATTTTCGCCCAGATGCCGGTTGCGCTCGAATCGGACCGATTAGTATGCGATTCGATGCGACGGACGCTTGTATCCGGCAAGGGCAGTGTTCGGCCGTACAGGTGACTATTATTCCGGGTCGAACGAAGGTGGGTCCGATGACTCTTCCGATGATGTCCAAGGGACAGAACATGTCTCTGCCGAGTGACGTGTTCCAGATCGACGTGGTCATCGGATGGACCGAAGCGGAGATCGAGGTCGACGCGTCGGCTCTACTTCTGAATGCGGACAGGAAGGTTCGCTCCGACGACGACTTCGTGTTCTACAACCAGCCGGAATCGTCGGATGGTTCGGTCAGGTTCCTGGGCGCGGGTACGACCGAGGAAGGAGCGCAGGCACGGATCGCTCTCGACCTGTCTGCCGTGCCCGAGGACGTGCACACGGTGGCATTGGTCGGCAGTGTCAGCTCCGGCAACTTCGGTGACCTCGGCAAACTCGCTCTCCGGGTTGTCGACGGGGCCGGGCATTCGGTGGCGGAGTACGTCACCGCCGACGCCACCACCGAGTCCGCGTTCGTCTTCGGCGAGGTGTACCGCCGTGCCAGTGAATGGAAGGTACGCGCGGTCGGACAGGGCTGGGAGTCCGGGCTGGCCGGCCTGGCGACGGACTTCGGGGTCGCCGTCGATGACGATCCGGATCTCGAACCCACCGAAGCCCCCGAAGACGTCTCGAACACCGAACTCGTCGCGACAGAGCCGCACGACTCCACCGGTGATACCCCGCACAAGGAGGCGGTGCCCGAACAACCGGCCAAGGCGGCCGCCGCGCCGAAAGCGAAGAGCCGGGGCGTGCGCACCGCGAAGCGAGTGGTGAAGAAGTCCAAGCCACGCGAGTTCATGCTCGCCGAACTCGACACCTGGCAGCCGGCACGTTTGTTCTCGGTCATCGGCGTCGGAACCGGGGAGGAACAGGAGCGGCGCGCCACTTCGGCGTTGATCGCCACCATGCAGGCTGTGCGCCCGTTCGCACGCGCGGTGTGTGCGCGGATCGGGGCACCGGCCGGCGCCTTCGAAGGTTACGTCGAGGTGCAGTACGAGCAGGGCGAGACAAAGGTCATTCCGGACGCCGTCCTGAAGGTCTCTCGCGGCAGCCGGCTGTGGACCGCTTTGCTCGAGGTCAAGACCGGCAACGGCAAACTCAAGAAAGAGCAGCTCGAAAACTACCTCGACGTGGCACGCAAGAAGAAGTACGACGTGGTGGTCAGCTTGTCGAACGACGTCCCGGCCAGCGCCGGGGAGCTGCCGGTCGAGGTCGACCGCCGCAAGCTCGCGAAGGTCGCGCTGCGTCATCTGTCGTGGGCCGAGGTGGCCCATGAGGCGCGGATGCTGCTCTCGCACGGCGGTATCGACGACGATCTCCAGGCCTGGATCCTGGCCGAGTTCCTTCGCTATCTCGATCACCCTCGCTCCGGGGCTGCTGAGTTCGTCGACATGGGGCGGCACTGGGTCGCCATCCGCGATGCGGTCACCGCCGGCACACTGCGAGGCGGCGATGAGAAGGCATTGGCGGTGGCCGACACGTGGGTGTCCCTGTCGCGGCATCTTGCGCTGCGGCTGACGGCCGAGCTCGGAGTCACGGTCAAGCACGTCCTCCCTCGCCGATTGAGCACCGACCCGGCAGCTCGGAACGCGTCGGTGGCCGAGCGGTTGGCGGCCGACGGCGTGTTCGAGGCCGTACTACGGATACCCGAAACTGCAGGGGATCTGGTGGTGATTGCCGATGTGCGCACCAACAAGATTCGCTGCCGCACCACGGTAGAGGCGCCCGACGAGGGAACCTCGAGTCGTCGGCTGTCGTGGCTGCTCAAGCAGCTCGAGGACGCACCGGGCGATGTGCAGGTCGAAGCGGTGTTCTCCGAGCGCGGCAACGAAGCGTGCGAGCACCTGGACACGGTGCGTGCGGATCCGAAGGTGCTGACCCAGGGCCGGGCCGGTGACATCGTGTCGTTCAGTCTCGAGCAGACATTCCCGATGGGCGGTCGGCGGTCGGGCACAGCGGCAAGCTTCATCACCAGCGTGACCTCGTCCACCGACACGTGCTACGGAGGGGTGGTCCAGCAACTGCGGGGATGGGTGCCCGCCGCGCCCAAGCAGTCCGAACAGCTCCGCCACGGCGGCACAGATTTCGACGAGGGGGTACTGGAGCCCACCTCGTGACGGAGTGATTCTGCCAGTCCGGCGTCGATGATCGCTGACTTCTGCGAGGAAATCGATCACTCGATCGCTTGGCAGGCCGGTGGATCGAGGACGAGTGCAGTGTCGGCCGGCGCAAACCTAGCGCTGATGCTTACGTGGTCGACCGAATGCTGCTGCCCCAACAAGGAATAGGGTTCGTAGGGCCCAAACTCGAACTCGAGTGAACGTAGCGCACCCTCGTCGGTCAGCTCGACGGCAATCGGGCCACCCAATCGTCCAAGAATCCAACGATCCCCCCAGACCCGGAGTGGTGTGTCCACGAACTCATCCTCCGGCTCTGCGGCCGAGGGCATGAGTTCGACCTCGAAGGAATCGATTGCTGGATCGATCATCCGGGCCTGCTTGATTTCGCCGCGCATGCTCTCGACGACTGCTCCGGTGACCCGCAGCGCTTCTTCGACACTTATGGTGTCGGTGAAGTAGCCAACCGGCGCGTGAGGGTTCATCCAACAGCGCTGTCCGGCGCCACCGATGGATCCACCGACAGTCTCGCTCACCGTGTTTTCGGCGCCTTCTCCACCGAGCCCGACCACCGTCCCGACCTCGAACTCTGCATGCGGTTGCGTCTCACCGACCTCGAACCGGAATTGACCCTCGGATAGGGCGATGAGGCCTTCGCCAGCCCAACGCGCATCCGTGCTCTCGGCCCCTACCGACAGCGTGAGCACCTCTGCCCCGAATGCGTCATTCGCCGCTGCGCCTACGAGTGACGCGGGCGCGCGCCCTCCGCCGGGCGGCGTCGGCGTGTCATCGGCGGAGCAGCCGACTGTCATCGCTACAGAAAAAACGCACAGGACGCTCGCTGCGAGGGTTCTCATGCCGCTATTTCTCAGCCGACTCAACATGCACGGCATCCCTTCGCTCGACTGACGCCCGTGGGTGCCCTGCCACACGTCGCCCGTGCGAGGGATCGAAGAAAAGTCTATCCCTGACTCCGTCCAGTAGCCTTCTGCGTCGTCGAACCCGATAGTTTCAAGGTGCGGCTCCGTCAATTCCGGCACACTGATTCCATGACCGCACCGCCGCATCGCAGGTGGGTGCTGCATGTCGATCTCGACCAGTTCATCGCTGCAGTCGAGGTGCTGCGCCGCCCCGAGCTTCGGGGTAAGCCCGTGGTGGTCGGTGGACGCGGTGACCCCACCGAACGCGGAGTGGTGTCGACGGCGTCGTACGAGGCCCGCGAGTTCGGGGTGGGGTCCGGGATGCCGCTGCGGACCGCGGCCCGCAAGATCCCCGACGCGGTGTTTCTGCCCGTCGACGCCGAGGCCTACACCGAGGTGTCCGCGGTGGTGATGGACACGTTGCGGAAGATGGACGCCGTGGTGGAGGTGATGGGCTGGGACGAAGCATTTCTCGGTGTGGAAACCGAGGATCCCGAAGCATTCGCCCGGGCTATTCAGGCGGCGGTGCTCGAAGCCACCGGGTTGCATTGCTCGGTGGGGATCGGCGACAACAAGTTACGTGCCAAGATCGCGACCGGATTCGGGAAGCCGCAGGGCATTTTCCGCCTGACGGGGGCGAATTGGTTCCCCGTCATGGGGGAGCGGGACACCCGCTCGCTGTGGGGAATAGGCAGTAAGACGTCCAAAAAGCTTGCCGCCCTAGGAATGAACACGGTGACTGAGTTGGCGGCGGCCGCGGACGAGGACCTCGCGGCAACGTTCGGGCCGACGATGGGCCCGTGGTACGGCAGGATCGGCCGGGGCATCGACCGTTCGCCGGTGACCGCCGATCCGTGGGTCGCCCGCTCCCACAGTCGCGAGACGACGTTTCAGCAGAACCTCGACGACTGGTCAGCCGTCACCGACGAAATCCGCCGGCTCGCCGTGCGGGTGCGGGAAGACATTGTGGCAGAGAATCGTCCGGCCGTGCGCGTCGCGCTGAAGGTACGCTACGCGCCGTTCATCACCCGCACTACCAGCAAAGCGCTGCCCGAACCGACCTTCGACGTGGACGTCATCTGCGACGCCGCCGCAGCCCTGATCGACCGGTTCGACCACGACCGCGAAGTGCGTCTCCTCGGCGTGCGGTTGGAGATGACTCCGCCCAGGTGAGTGCGAAAGTACGGTGGAGCGTACTTTCGCACTCACAGCGGATCAGATGCGCGCGAAGAGGGCGGGATCGCTGCCCGGAACCTGCGCGACGAGGCCGCGGGCGACCAGGTGCCGCAGGTGTGCCGCGCCCTCGGAGAGCGCCATGTGCTTGCCCATCGGCGAGATGTCGGCCCATGGCTTGTACCACTTCATCCGCGCGGCCACATCCCACACGCTGAGCTGCTCGTCGCCGAACGCGTTGTAGAGGTGGTCGAGCCGTTCCTCATGGTGTTGGATCAGCTCGCCCGCGCGACCCGCCACATTGTCGATGGGAATGCCGTGGGCCCCGAGACCGCGGGTGATCTCCATGGTCTGCACGCGGCGCAGCGAGTCGAAGAACTCGGCGAGCGCATCACGCTCTTCGAGGGGGTAGACGAAGTTTCCGACATGCGGGGTCGTCTTCTGCAGCACGTGGTCGCCGGTGAACATGACGTCGGCGTCTTCGAGATAGAAGCAGACGTGTCCAGGCGTGTGGCCCGGGGTGTAGACGGCGCGCAGTCCGCGGCCGGTGAGCGCGATCAGTTCGTCGTCGACGAGAACGCGGTCGGGAGCCGAACTCGGACCCGTGGGCGGTTCGGTGGTTGCCGCCTGCTCGAACGCCGCTATCTCGTCCGCGCCAGCGCCGGCACGCACCATGTTGAGGCGTTGAAACTCCAGCCACTCCTCGCTGGCACCCGAAGACATGTGCGCGAACAATTCGTGATCGGATTCGTGCATTGCGATCCACGCACCCGACGCCTCGCGCACGCGCCCGCACAGTCCGGTGTGGTCGGGATGGAAGTGGGTGAGGACGACGCCCTCCACTTCCTTCACGGAGTGGCCGATCTCCTCCAGTCCGGAGGTGAGCCCGGCCCAGGCGTTGTCGTCGTCCCAGCCGGCGTCGACGAGGATCAGTCCACCCGGGGATTCCATCGCGTAGACGAGTGTGTGACCGAGGGGGTTGTCCGTAATAGGGACAGGTATCTGGAAGATGCCATCACCGATGGCCGCCGCACCATTCATCTGCTTTACCTCGCACTAGAAAACAGCTCTTGGGATCCGAAAGGAAAACGCTCTATCACTCCTTCTTAGCCGTTGCAGACCGGTCGTGAACAGCCGGGTCCCGTTTAGCGGGTGTTCAGGCTTTTCCTGATCGCTCGATCCGCCGCGGGACACCGGGGGCTGTGGGATGCTCCGAACCACGATGATCGACGGAGTTCAGACTGCGACGGGGGAGACTGGCATGACAAATCAGCACACGACAACACGACCCGGCTGGTACACGAGCGGGGTGTGCGGGCTGGCCGTGGTCGGCGCATCGGCGCTGCTCGCGCCCAGTGTCGCCGTTGCCACCCCGGCGTTGCCGGCGGGATGCGTTCCGGGGTCGGGCACTGCGGTGACGTGCACCTTCACGTTCACCGGCGATGCTCAGTCCTTCACGGTTCCCGAGGGCATTACCAGCCTGGGCGTGACCGCGACGGGTGCTCGCGGTGGAAATGTAGGTTCCGTTCTCGGGGGCCTCGGTGCAGTCGCGTCGCGCTCGCTCACCGTCGCGCCCGGCGACGCGCTGTATGTGCTCGTCGGCGGCAGTGGTGGCGACGGCACGGGTGCGGCCGGGTTCAACGGCGGCGGAGCCGGTGGGTCGGGCGCGGGTGGGGGAGGCGGTGCATCCGATGTCCGGACGGCAACGGGTGGGCTGGCAGATAGGCAGATCGTCGCCTCGGGTGGTGGCGGCGCCGGAGGCATCTACATCGGTGGCGGCGGCAACCTCGTCCCCAATGCGCCCGCAGGCCAGGCCGGTGGCGGGGGAGGAGCCGGCGGTGGCGGTCAGGCCGACGCAGGTGGTGCCGGCGGCAACGGTGGTGACAACCCCGACGGATCTCCGGGCTTTGGCGGAGTCGGCGGAGCGGGATCCGGGACCGGTGGCGGGGGAGGCGGCGGCTGGTTCGGCGGTGGCGGCGGTGCCGAGAACTTCGGTGGCGGCGGAGGTGGTGGTGGTTCCTCCTACGCACCCGACGGGACGATCAGTGCTGCCGGTGTCGACGCCGTCCCGTCAGTGGTGATTACTTACGGGGCTGGCTCGGGAACCGGGTCGTTGGGAAGCCTGTTCGGTAGTAGCTGAACACGACTACCGCCGTCGCGAGTTCCACCGTCATGAGGAGCGGAAGTGGTTGCGGCTCAACGACAACGGCAGCAGTCCGGACTTTCGTCCGGGCTGCTGCCGATGGCAACACGCTGGGTGACTACGTAACACGAACCGCGGAACTAGACAGCGACGGCGGTGGTTTCGTAGATCGATTCGATACGGCGTCGAGTCACCTCGGGGCTGGTCTTCATGGCGAGGACGAGCTCGGAGATGACGAGCTGCATTGCGTGCTCGAGCTGGCGCTTTTCTCCGGCCGAGAGCGGCTTGGCCTGCGCACGCGTCATCAGATCGCGGATCACTTCACTCACCGTGAAGATTCCACCGACGGTGATCTTCTCCTGGTTGGCCTTGAATCGCCTGGACCAGTTGGACGGGTCGTCGATCGTCGGACCCTGCAGGATGTCGAAAACGCGACCGACCTCGTCGAGATTGATGGCGTTGCGCACACCGATCGCTTCGGCTTTCGCCACCGGAATCTCGATCGACAGCCCATTCTGAGCGACTTCGAACTGCACGTATGCAGTGGGTAGATCGTTGAACATCCGGGTCGTGAGCTTCGTTACCGTCACGGACCCATGGTGCGGGTACAGGAAAATTTCACCGATATTGAGATTCATTGACTACCACCCTTCCCTGACATTATGGCACACACTGCCATGTTGACAACCGGTGACCATGTGGGAACGATGACCGGTGGGTGCCCCTAACCGATTGCGAGGGCCGCTGATGAACCAACTCGAAACATTCGCCCTGTCGCCTGACCTGCCTGCCGGCCCGCTCGGGCTGCGGGAGCGCCGCCGTGTGCAGACGAGCGTGGAGATCAGCGAGGCCGCACTCACCCTGTTCGAGCGCAAGGGTGTCGAGGCCACGACGGTCGGTGAGATCGCGCAGGCAGCGGGAGTGTCTCAGCGAACCTTTTTTCGATACTTCGCCACCAAGGAAGAAGCCGCGCTCCGGGATCACTGGGCCTTCGAGGCGATCCTCGCCGCCGGGCTCGATCGGCTCGATTCCGACGTCTCACCCAGGCTCTCGCTGGAAACGTCCTTCGCTGCGGCACTCACGACTTACTCGGACAGTTCGTCGATCGCATCTCAGCGATTGTTGCGGGTGAACCGGATGATCAAAAAGGAGCCGACGCTGCGTGCCGTGTTGGCACGTGCGAGCGTGGGGCGGACCGCGGCTCTGGTCGACGCGGTGTCGAAGCGATTTGAGTGTTCCGAACTGCAGATTCGACTGGCAGTCGATGTGTCGATCGCCGTACTGCGGGCGGCACTGGAAACATGGGTGGATCGTTCATCCACCGACGAGACGGCAATTCTCCCCGAAATCTATTCCGTGGCACGGACACTCGCGCAGGCCTGATTGACAGATCGTCGCACGCGTCAGCTCACCCGGCGAGGAAGCTGAAGCGGACGCGGCGCACTGGGTTGTCGACGTTGGTGTCGACGAGGCACACGGATTGCCACGTCCCCGTCGTGACGGTGCCATCGACGACGGGAACTGACGCGTAGGGCGGCAGGAACGCCGGCAGCACGTGGTCGCGGCCGTGTCCGTGGCTGCCGTGGCGGTGCCTCCACCGGTCGTCGCGGGGCAGCACGTCGTCGATTGCCCGCAGGAGGTCGTCGTCGCTTCCCGCGCCGGTTTCGATGACGACGAGTCCCGCCGTGGCGTGCGGTACCCACACATGCAGCAGGCCATCGCCTGCGCCGGCCGAGGCGAGGAACTTCTCGATCTCACGGGTCAGGTCGTGCACCACCGGCTCGGCGCCGGTGCGCACCTCGATCTCAGTACTGAACATGCTCCGACGTTAGCGCGGGGGAGCGTGACATTCGATCCGAAGCCACACAGCCCGCGCTGCTACTTGCGGCCCGCCGCCCACTTCATGCCCCAGCTGTAGGCCTTGTCGAGATCGGCCTGGCTGCCTTCGATGTACTTCACCTCGCGGGTGACGGTGATGCCCTGGCCGGTGTTTTGCAGCATCGCGATGGCGCAGATGCGAGCGGAGCTGTTCGAGGAGTCGAGGCGAACCTCAACCTCGGGTCCGCTCGTGGGGTAGAGGGTGACGACGCCGTCCACCGCGGCCCAGTTGGGTGCGCCGTCGTAGATCATTGCGAAGATGAGGATGCGCTTGAACATCTCCGGTCGGTCGAGGTTGATGTGCATGTTCTCGCCCCCGGTCACGGTGCCGGTGCGGTCGTCGGCGTCGAGCTTGATGAACGGGGCGTCCTGCAGCGAACCGAACGTGTTACCGAGTGCCTGGACCACGCCCTTCGATCCGTCGGCGAGTTCGTAGAGGCAGCCGAGGTCCAAATCAATACCAGTGTTCCCGCCGGCGGCCGCCGCGAGCTTCGCGAAGAAGCCGGTCTTCTTCGGTTGCGGCGCCACGCCAGTCGACCAGTTGAGGTTGACCCGCATCGCGCCCTGCCGCTCACCCGACTTGGTGAGGCTGACCGACGGTGCGGCCTTCGACAGCGTCACCTTGCTCAGGCTGACACCGCCCTGCGGTGCGGCCGGAGTGGAGGGACGACGGGTGTAGTCGATGGCCATGGGTAGAACCTTCCGTTTGACGACCGGGCGCCGTGCCGGATCGCTGTCCGATTTGCACGGTTTCGGTCCAGGGTAGTCATACGCTCGAAACTGTCCGACTGGCCCTACATCGGGATCGGCCAGTCAGCTCCGCTTGTTCCACTCGATTGCCGGGCAAGTATCCATCACCATGGCCAGTCCCTTATCGGTCGTGCGTCGGAACGCTTCTTCGTCGATGACGCCGAGCTGGAACCACACGCCCTTCGCCCCCACCTGGACGGCTTGGTCGGCGAATTCCCCCGCAGCGTCGGACTGACGGAACACGTCGACGACATCGATGGGGAACGGCACGTCCGCAAGAGTTGGGTACCCCTGCTCGCCCAGCACCGTCGGCGCGGAAGGGTGGATGGGAACGATGCGTTTGCCCCGTTCCCGCAGCGTCTGAGCGATGCGGTACGCCGTCCGGTCCGGGTTGCCGGACAGTCCAACTATCGCCCACGTCTCCCAGTCGTCGAGCATCGACGAAACAGCGTCAGGGTCCTGCCATGAGATGCTCATAGCCGCAAAGCTACTACCGACTGTGGATGTCAGCCGGGAATCTCCGCGCCGACCCCAACCCTCCGTGCGAAGGTATCGGCATGGTGATGCGTATCCCCGAAAATCCGCGTTTGGTAAATGGTGCCGAGGAGTCGGTGTGGAATGCGTCGATCCGTCAGCTCGGCGAGGATGACCAGCGCATCACCGAAGGCTCAAGGACCACGAGATCGGCTTCGTGTAACGCTCAGCGGTATTGGGGTCGTCTGCCTGGACATTGTGGGCGGGAAGAGCCGGCGCCAATATGGACTGTTGTAACAACGCTTGCCGACGTGAGGTTGTGGATATCATCGAGGCCAATTACCCGGCGATAGTGGATCGACTGCACGGCAGCTTCTGGCGATGAGAGGGACGTTGGACATGGCAGAAAGAGACGCAAACCTTGACCCGGTCTCCAACCACATATCGGTGCATCAGACCGCCATGATGCGACCGACCGGCTCGCCGCCCGATCGGCCAGCCGGAGAACATAGAGAAAATGGCAGCTTGATTCGCCATTGGTTTGAGCACCGTTTTGGCGGTTAGGTGAGGCCTGCTGCCTCGCCGTACGGGCCGAGGAACCGCTCACCGTTGAAATGAATCAGATGAGTGGGGTCGCTCGCGCACCATACTTCCGTCTCCCACGAGATTTCGGCAAGGTACTTCCGCATCGTCGCACGGTCCGGGAAACAAGAGACGTAGACAAGGCCGGCTGTAGAACCTTTGAACAGGGTTGCGAGCTCTTGATGGCGCTTAGCATCGACGGGACCATGAGTCGTGGCGGCCTCGAGTAAGACAAGCCAATTCTTCTCTGGAAGGTACACGATTAGGTCGGGCATCTTGCCATGGTGGTCGACTGTCACTCCTAGCGAAGCTAAGGCAGCCTCGTCAAATGTCATCATCTTTGAGTCGGCGTCACCTACATAGAGCACGTGGCCACCGGGCGTGTAGTAACTGCAGAAGTCCGCAATCATCGCCTTTATCAGTGTGTTCTGGCCTCCTGGGCTCAGAAGCACGAGGTCTCCCGAAGGCAGCGTGACGGGAATTCGATTCATTTCCCGGGCAGCTGCGTACTGGGCCTTGAGTCCTGGAACTTTGGAGAGATACCGTGCCAGTGCAGAATCGAAACCTTCGCAACCGTAGCGTTTTATCACGGCGAGCGCGTCTGCGTGCAGGGTGTAGACCGTCTTTGGTGAGTTGACCGCGCGAGTGGAATCGTCGGGATTCAATTCGACAAACAGTGCATCCACGAATTGATGGAGAGTTTGGCGGCGGATAGTCTCACGGGTGTTTGCCTTATACGGTGTGTCGCGGTAGTGGGCAGCGATGAATTCCATCAAGTCGGTGACCCCGAGCTGAAGTGGATGTACGCCACTCCAGGAATCGTTCGGCTTGAGCTGCAACAGTCCTAGCAGTACCCAGGCCGATCTTTCGTTCGATCGCTGCGCATCGAATCCGAAGGCCCGCAGAATTTGTTGAGCTTCTCGGACCTTAAGTTCCGCAGAGTTGGTGATCACGCAACTTCCTCAACTGGGGTGGTGAAGGCTGCCACTGCGTCGTCTATATCTTCTTGAAGTGGCAGCATGGATGACCTTGAGCGTCCCAGAGCCGAAAGGTCATCGCGAGCGGGGTAGCGCAAGGATCGCAGGTCTGTGGCGTTGACCTGAGTATGACCGGAGAAGGTTCGGAAGTATTGGTCGACGATTGAACTGTTGAGCCACCAGCTCAGCCCGATCGCAAAGTCCCGGTCGAGCCCAGCTCCGTTGCAATGAAAAATGTTGAGGTGGTTTTCGAATGCGATCGACGTGTCGCCGTTTACCTCGGGGTCCCACAGTGCGGCAACAATTCGCCGCCGCTCTTCTTTCGCCGAGAACCGCTTGACCACTACGTAGACGCCTGAGGGCAAGAGCAACTTCTTCCCATCGGCGAGAGGGACGAATCCTTGATTCTTACGGATCTCTCGGGGCCACTCAATAACGCCACCTCGGACATTGCCGGGATAGATCAGGGGTACGGCACCATGCGTGTCGGCGTCACACAGGTTTGCGCGTGACCGGAAATCGACAACACGACCCGTCGATACCTGGACCCTTAGTTCAGGCAACATTGCAGGCAGAGTGACCATTGCCTCGGCGATAGACGTATCACCGGCTGTGCCCGGAACTCGAAGAAATAGGTGAGGGTCGTTTGGTCGAATAATCGCCGTATAGGGCAGCGTAGTAATAGTCACCGCATCGGTGTGTCCACGGCTGGTCGTGAGAACCACCTCTGACGTGTCGTCGCCTCCACGCGTGCCACAAAGAATGATGTTTTCCTGCAGAACTCCTGTGTCGGAAAAGACAGTTGAGCGTGATTCGAAAGTATGAAGTCGGTCAATCGAAATCCTGCTTAGCAATTCGCGACGGAAAGACTCGAAATAGACACCGTTTGCGAACGAGCGAGGCGTAATTGCGACCAACTGCCCGCCTGGTCGCAGGGAGGTAGACCCTAAGGAAAGGAACGCCGCGTACAGGTTCGGACAGTCTGCACCCTGCGTGATAAGAGCCTTGCGGTATGCAGAACTCGCTGCAAGCTTCGCATATGGTGGATTCATAATCACGATGTCGAACGGTTCGGCAAGGTCGTTCTCGGCAACCGAGCTGCCCGTGGTGAGCTCGATATAGTCGCCAGCGACAAGAGTGGTAGACACGCTGGTCCCAGATGTCGCGCCTGCTACCTCACAATCGCGAAGTGTGTCTGCGAGGAACGGTTCGACGGCTGAGTCGATCTCGACGGCTACGACATGAATCTCAAGTTCTGGCGCCTCGCTGAGTGCGCGGTTCACCAGTGCGGCCGCAAGTGAGCCGGCGCCGGCCCCCGGGTCGAGAATGCGGAGTCTTCCCGATTCCGGCAGCTTAGGAAAGCTGGCAATCAGCTCGGCGGCGCCCTCGGGTGTAAAAAACTGTCCGAGCGTGGCCTGAGTGGTTGAGTTGAGCGCGGCGAGTGCGGCTACGCGGCGTGCTTCCGTCCGGGTCATCAGTGTGTCGTCCACGGACCACACTCTAGAGTGCAAGTCCGACTCATTCGTCGGCGCAGCCTCAAGGCCCAGCGCGAGGCAACTAAGAGGATTGATTGACTAGCTCGCCTCGTAGCCGGTCTCGGTCTCGGTACTGTGCACGCTCCACAAAGCCCTCATCCGTGCGGGTGATCCTGCCGAAATTCGTACGTTTGGGGGGATCAAGCGATCTTTCCGTGGCTGGATGATTCGGGATCTCGGCCTTGCTGGCATCCTGTAGGAAGAACCCATACTGTGAATGGAGTATCCGGCTCTGCGTTCTCGATCGCGCGATCTCGATAGGCGATCCCTAGCCCTTGAACACCCTCGCCGGTTTGCGCTCTAAGGTGCCGCCTCACAATTCAGCTGGTCGCGTGATAGCAGCCCAGGTCGTTGAATGAAGTCGATTAGACTGTGTCTTCCGTCACATGACCGTGAAGGTGCTTGTTTGTTCCGAGCGCTCGGGCACTTCGGTGAACTCAGCTATGGATTCCCGGGATGGACTCGGTTTACACTGCGTGCAGCTTCAGTTTTATCCTACCCTAAAGGAAGAATTAACTAATGCAGCGTCGCGTCACCTCGCAAGATATCTCATGGCTGTTGGATCTAGCGGGTTTGAAGCGTCTGGACCTCGAACCGTCTTACCAACGACGCAGCGTCTGGACTCGCCGTGATAGGCAATATTTCCTCGATACGATTTTCAATAACTTTCCTAGTCCGGCAATTTTTTTACATAAGGACTTGGATGAGAACGGCGCCGCAACATACCATGTAATCGATGGCAAACAGCGACTTGAGACGATCTTGATGTTCGTCGCTGACCGAATCTCAATGAAAGATGATTTCGGCGACGCAAGACTCGACGGAAAGAAGTGGTCGAAGATCAAGGCTGACTCCGGCCTTCGGAAGCGATTTATGGACTATCAAATTACTGTCGAGCAAATAGATTCAATTGAAACCACCGTCGTGAATGATGTTTTCGGAAGATTAAACCAGAACTCTCGCAAGTTGACTCCGCAGGAAATCCGCCACGCTCGCTATGATGGCTGGCTCATTGGATTTGCCGAGAGTGAGAGCGAATCGCCCTTCTGGAAGCGAGTCAAGGTAGTGACAACGGGCCGGGCCAAGAGAATGCAGGACACCCAGTTTATATCTGAACTAGTCGCTGCGACAATTCAAAAGGAAATTCTTGGATTTGACCAGAATTCACTTGATGAATTTTATGCAAAGTATGAGTTTCCCGAGGACCTCGAGCCTGCCTTCGATACGGAAGAGTTTATTGATCAGTTCGAGCGGTTGAAGTCATTTATCACCGAGGTCGACGAACTGAACGGGGCAGTTGTTGCGCACGCACGAAACCTTGCACACTTCTATTCCTTATGGGTTTTGATTCTCCTTCATCAAGAGCTCAGGATTGCGCGCGAATTCGCGCCAGCGTACGCGAGATTTATGAATGTGGTTTCGGAGATATCGGAGGTAACCGATAGTCCCGAGGAATCGGCGATCAGCGATCCGATCCGCGTAGAGGCGCTTCGTTATGTCTCGAATGCCCGGGGCGCAACAACCGACCTTAAACTCCGGCGCGCACGTAACGATGCCCTGTTGGCGGGAATCAAACTGGCTTTGGAAGAATGAAAGTAGCGACGTCGGTCAGGAATGAGTTCGATCGACAGTTTGAGCTCAATTCGCTAATCAAGTCGTCGGCTGACGAGCTAATACGTTCGTCCATTCGTGCGAACTGGCACTTCGAATCCAGGCTGAAGAACGAGCAATCTTTTGCCCTGAAGGTCGAAACGGGAAGATTTGACCCAGCCGCCCTTGAGGATTTTTACGCCTGCACTGTTGTTGTTCCGAATCTGGCAATGATGCGCGAGGCGGAGAACAGAATGCGGGAGCTGTTCGTTGTATTCTCTAGGAAGCCGAAGGATGACGATATTGCGACGGGTGACGCTACGACCTTCTCGTTCGATCACACCCGCCTGTATGCGAATCTAAAGCCATCCCCAGGGAAGGACGAGGAAAGCATTCATCGCATCGGATTTGAAATTCAAATTAAGACTTTCCTGCAGCATGCGTGGTCGATAGCCACGCATGACCTGACATATAAGACAACGAAGGTTAGCTGGGGGAAAGAGCGTGTCGCGGCACAAGTGAAGGCAGCGCTTGAGGCGGCTGAAGTCTCGATTCTGGAAGCCGAAACGTTGGCCTCTCAAAACACCAGCGTCTTACATCGCCAAGACATTAAGACCAAAGAGTTGCTACAGATTATCGAAGTCATGTATCGGAGCTTCGACGTCGACGATCTGCCGGACGATATGAAGCGTCTTGCGGACTCGATTCGAAGTTTGTTTCGCCGCTGTAGGATTTCGCTGGATGAATTGGGGGCTATAGTCGAATCTGGCAGACGCCTTCGTGGCGGAGTGCATCCAATGAATCTATCGCCATTCTTATCCATTGTTCAGTACCTGTTTGACGTTCGTCCTGATGTAATAGCAAAGGCGCTCGGTAGGAATGGCGATATTAAGATTCTTGTTCCAGATGAGATTGTGGTCCCGTCATCAATCGATTTGGGATCCGCGCGGGGTGTTTTGAGACTGCGCGGCCGGTAGGATTCGGGAAATTGTGGCGAGGTTGCCTCGGTCCGACCGCTGTTGTCGGGCCTGGGCGCCCGCCGTCTTCCTCGTCCGGTGCATTCTTATGCCTTAGCGAGGGGTCAAGTCCCGGGGCGTGGTGTACGAGGTGGTCGCGTGATTCCTCGTCGGGGGTTATGCGGTTAGCTCCGCGGGTGTCACCTCCTGCTGTGGTTCGGTAGTGATGGTGTGGTCGCCGCGGGAACGGGCGAGCACGTCGAGGCCGAGATAGCGGCGCCCTTCGATCCACTCGTCGTGCTGCTCGGCGAGGACGGCTCCGACGAGCCGGATCAACGCGGTGCGATCGGGGAAGATCCCGACGACATCAGTCCTCCGGCGGATTTCCTTGTTCAGTCTCTCCTGGGGATTGTTGGACCAGATCTGCCGCCAGATCTGCTTCGGAAAGGCCGTGAAGGCGAGGAGGTCGGCCCGCGCGGCGTCGAGATGATCGGCGACCCTCGGCAGCTTCTCCGACAAGGCGTCGATCACCCGATCATATTGAGCATGAACAGAATCGGCGTCCGGTTGGTCGTAAACGGAGTGCAGGAGCGCACGCACCCAGGGCCAATTCTTCGGCGTCTGGGACATGAGATTGGTCGAATAATGCGTCCGGCACCTCTGCCAGGCGGCCCCGGGCAAGGTGGCGCCGATCGCCGACACGAGGCCGGCGTGGGCGTCGGAGGTCACCAACCGAACCCCGGTCAGACCGCGGGTAACCAGCGACCGGAAGAACGCCAACCAGCCGGCCCCGTCCTCGGCGGAGGTGACCTCGATTCCAAGGATTTCCCGGTAGCCGTCGGCGTTGACGCCGACCGCGACCAGGGTGTGCACGTTGACCACCCGCCCGTTCTCGCGGACCTTGAGGACGAGGGCGTCGGCGGCGACAAAGGTGTACGGTCCGGCGTCAAGCGGGCGGCTGCGGAATGCTTCGACCTGGGTGTCGAGGTCCTTGGCCATGACGCTGACCTGCGACTTGGACAGGCTGGTGATGCCCAACGAGTCGACGAGTTTCTCCATCCGGCGAGTGGAGACGCCGAGCAGGTAGCAGGTGGCCACCACCGAGGTCAGGGCACGTTCGGCGCGTTTGCGGCGCTGCAGCAACCAGTCCGGGAAGTACGAGCCCTGACGCAGCTTGGGTATCGCGATGTCGAGTGTGCCGGCGCGGGTGTCGAAGTCGCGGTGCCGATAGCCGTTCCGGCTGTTGATGCGGTCGTCGGAGCGTTCACCGAAACCGGCACCGCACAAGGTGTCAGCTTCGGCGCCCATGAGCGCGTCGATGAAGGTGGACAGCAGGCTGCGCAGCAGGACTGGGCTGGCGTCGGTGAGGCGGTCGGTCAGGAATTGGTGCAGGTCGATATCGTGGGCAGTGGTCATCGCGTGCTCTTTCGTCGAGTCGAGTTGGTAGCTCTCTCGAAGAATCACGCGGTGACCGCCTACTTTCCGGCTACGACACGCCGGTGACGTCCTGATCCGGCTCGTACACCATCGTCGTGGACGCAACCTAGCGAAGGTCATTGGCTTCGACGGTGTTGTTTCGGAGTAAGTTGCATCGCTCGATGCGGAGTCGCCGTTGGAACGCGTGCTCCTGCATAGGCCACTGCATCCAACTTGGATGACTATTGACCCGGGCTCTCGGCTATCTCGAGCACGACGATGTCCTCAAGAGATCTGTGCGTAGTCGGTTGCCACGGTAGTTAGTTCTGTCAGCAGCCCGCAGCTAGACGCGTCAAAGCAACTGTCGCCGCGCGCAACTGGTCGGGGGAGTGGAGTGGCTCCGCGTACCCCACCCGTGTCATGGCGGCTCCGCGCGGGGTGACGACGCGCAGGTCCAGCCCATACCGATCGGCACCCTCGCAGGTGGCGGTGGTGGCGTCCGGGAAGCCACCGAGCGCCTGGGCCATGGCGAGCAGCGCGTCGGCGTGGTCGGCGTTGAGGTGCTCGACCGCGCGGCCGGCGTGCGGTGTGACCGGGTCCGGGGATGCGTCGACATATGCCTCCGCGGTGGTCGAGTCCATCCGCCCGTAGCCGCCGACCCACCTCACCCGATGCACCCGCAACACCCAGAGGGAGAAGTCGCTGAAGTCGATGTAGACGTGCGCGGCCGGGATGGCTGCCAGGTGCGCCTCGCGTGCGGCGGCGAGCTCGTCGCCCTCGGGGCGATAGACGTACCCGGCGAGGGTGATGCGGGTGCTGGCCAACGGATCGGCAGGTGGGTTGGGCGCGACGATCGCGATGCTCGCGCGCGGATTGTGCGCCAGGTTGCGGCCGTGCTCGGCCATGTGCGACACGCACAGCACCGGGGAGCCGCCCAGCAGACCGTAGGTCACGAACGATGCCCAGGGATCACCGTCGGCGGTCAGGCTCGCGAGGGTGCCGATGTTGGTCGAGGCCGCCACCGTCCTGGCCTCCTCGGCCGCGGACGGGCGGGCAGGATTCACCACCTCCGCCAGCGGCGGCGGCACAGTCGGGGCGTCACCCGGATCTCCGTGATCTAAGTTGGTCATTCCCGAACGGTACGCCCGCGTCGAATTCTCGCTCACCACGCCTCGAACCGCGCATGGACGTCTGCGCTGAGCGTGATGTTCTCGGGCTTGAGCGCGATGGCCTCGTTCGACCCGCCGGCGGCGAAGGCGCGGGCCCCGACGCCACCGTAGGACGAGGCCGCGTCGACCCCGAGCATGCCGGGGTCGGCGATCGCCACGGGGTGAACGGTGTTGCGGCCCAGACTGCGGGCGTAGGTTTCGGCCTTCGACTGGGCGTCTCGGATGGCCAGTTCGCGCACCTGGATGATGCGGGTGGCCCGGCTCTTGCTGGTGAGCGCCCAGTCGAAGTTCCCGACGTTCACCCCTTCGAGCGTTGACACCGAATCGACGAAGCCGCCGACGGCGCCGAGTTGGCTGAACTTCACTTGGAGCGCTGCCTCCGCCCGGTACACATATGGCAGCTGGAGACCGTCCTGGCTGTACGGGCGGTGCCGAGAATGACGGACCTGATCGAGCGACCACCAGTTGATCGGACCATGGTGGCTGTCGAACTGCGCGTTGATCAGCTCGGTGAGCCGGCTGACGGTGGCCGTGGCCTTCTCGACCGACCGTTCCACGTCACCCGTCTCGATGCGGACGACGATCGCGACCGTGCAGCGCTCGGGCGCAAACGTGGCCTCACCGTGGCCGGCGACGGTGACGACAACAGGACTCGTATGCATGAAAAGGAGTGTGCCACCCGGGCCGAAAATTGCTGGTGGCGTGACCCCGCGCGCTCGCATACCGTTGACATTGAGGGCCCGATCGCCAGGTGGCTATGCGATGCGGCCGGGCCCTCGCGAAAGCGTGATCGTGGGTGATGCGAGATGGCCGCGTTGGGTGTGCTGGCACTGATACTCGGGGTGCTGCTGATCGTGATCGAGGCACACGCACCGACCGCGGGTGTGCTCGGCGGGCTCGGTGCCCTGGCCTCCGCGGCGGGTGTGTGGCTGCTGTTCACATCCAGCGACACCGCGCAGATGATCGCCGTCCCGGCCGCGGCGGGAGTAGCGGTGGTCGGACTCGGCACCGCGGCGGTGATCGGCCGGAAGGCATTGTCGGCGAGGCGCATTCCCATCCGCTCGGGCCCGCAATCGCTGATCGGCACCGACGCCACGGTCCGCAGCTGGGCCGGGCGGCAAGGACAGGTGGAAACAGCCGGGGGGCTGTGGAAGGCGCAGACCCAGTTCGGCGACGACGAGGCACCGACCGCCGGTGACGCCGTCATCGTCGAACAGATCCGCGGCCTCACCCTCACCGTGCGCCGCCGCGAACCGTGGGAGCTGTTATGACCGAAGTCGTCGTCATCCTGTCCGTCGTCATCATCCTTCTCGCCATGCTGGCGAGCAGCTCCATCCGAGTGCTCCGCGAGTACGAACGCGGCGTCGTGTTCCGGCTGGGCCGGCTGATCGACCTGAAAGGTCCGGGCCTGGTGTTGCTGATCCCGGCCATCGACCGCATGGAACGCGTCAGCCTGCGGACCGTGACGCTGAGGATTCCGGTCCAGGAAGTGATCACCCGCGACAACGTGCCGGCCAAGGTCACCGCCGTCACCTACTTCCGGGTGATCGACGCCGACCGGGCCATCGTCGAAGTCGAGGACTTCCTCGCCGCCACATCACAGATCGCGCAGACCACCCTCCGCTCGATCCTGGGTAAGGCCGACCTCGACGCCCTGCTGTCGGAGCGGGAACGCCTCAACGAAGATCTGCAGAAGGTGATCGATCAGCAGACCGAACCGTGGGGCGTGAAGGTCACCACGGTGGAGATCAAGGACGTCGAGATCCCCACCAACATGCAGCGGGCCATCGCCCGGCAAGCCGAGGCCGAACGCGAACGCCGCGCCAAGGTGATCAACGCCGAGGCGGAATTCCAGGCGTCCGCCAAACTCGCCGAGGCCGCCGACGTCATCAGCCGCAACCCCACCACCTTGCAGCTGCGCTACCTGCAGACGCTGGGGGAGATGGGCGGCGACAACAACTCGACCATCGTCTTCCCGTTGCCGCTCGACCTGGTCCGTCCGTTCCTCACCACACCGACTGCCAACGGGCAGGACGAGTCTCGGCCCGCCGAACCGTCCCAACTCGAGGCCAGACCGGATGTCGACCCGATGCGGGCCATGGCGCGTCCGGAACCCGTAGCGCATCCGCTGCGTAATTGAGCTTGGGCAACTGCGTCGGTCCCGGGGTAGTTTCGAGGTCTTCCGAGGATGGAGGTTGTCAACGGCGCACCCGATAGCGCAGATGAAGCACCCGGTTGCCCTGAATCACCACGTCGGGATCTTCCAACAGGTGCTGTGCGTGGACCGACCCGAAGTAGCGCTTGCCGGACCCGAACACCACGGGTACGACGTCCATGCGCACCTCGTCGACCAAACCTGCGGCAAGCACCTGGCCACCGACGTCGCCGGCGGCGACCTCGACGATGCGGTCCCCCGCAAGCTCCTGCGCCTTGGCCACGGCCGCCTCGACGCCGTCGACGAAGTGAAACGGCGCCTCGGGGTCCCAGCCCTCGGGCTTCGGCCGGTGCGTCACGACGACCACGTGGTCGATCCCGCCCGGAGGCTTTCCGTCCCAGCCGTCCGTTATGTCGAAGACGTGGCGGCCGACGAGTGTCGTCCCGATCTGGTCCCAGTACGGGCGGGTGTAGTCGTAGGACGTCTGCGACATCTTGATCTCGCCGCTCTCGTCCAATGGGACGTCACCGCTGGACAACCAGTCGAACAGCGGTCCGGGCTGGTCATTGTCGTCCGCGATGAAGCCGTCCACCGACACCGAGCTGTACATGACCACCTTGCCCACGGGGCTCTCCTTCGCTTGGGGTGCTCCGAAATTAGCTGGTCGTGAGCGGGAATTGGGCCAAATATTGCTCGATGCCGGGGTAGTCGATGGTGTCGCCGGCGTTGTTGTGTGGAAGGAGAAGAAGATCGTCCACGTCTACGCCGCCACCCCCGATGATGGTGTGTTGTCGATCAGATGCGCCCTCGGGGCTCGTCCGAGGCCCGGCCGCACTGGAGTGGTACCGGACCCAGCCGCTGGGGCGCGATACCGACGGACCCCAACTAATTCCCGCTGTCATGAATTTGTGCTCGATAGTTGGTAAAAGTGAGGGGTTGGGCCACCGATGCCAGCCCCGAAGCCCGCTACCTGCGCGGCGATCTCGGATTCGAGGATGCGCGACCCAGATCCTGCACAGCGTCTACTTAAATCTCATACTATCTGCCACTGACGCGGCCGATGCCGGAGATGTAGGTACGTCACGGCTACCCGTAACACCGTGCGATGTGGCGGGTTTGACCGTGTCCCACACCGACGCTTGTGGTGCAGGAACGATTCTTCTTTGATTCACCCCCGCCGGTGGTGTCGCGGTGGGAACACTGCAGCGGACGCGGCGATGCCGTGGCCTGCTCGGGGTGGGACTTTCTTGTCGCGGCACTGCCGGACCGGCGCATGTTCGGCGATCCGGATTTGCGGGTTCTGTCCGCGTTTGCGGATTGCTGTGCTGCGCCCGAGCAGTGCACGTTTGGCGAGGTTCACAGCGGCTACGTGGTCACGATTGCCGCCTACCTTGCACCGTGCGCACCACGCCCGGTGATAGCCGCCCGGGCGGGAGAGCTTGTCATTACAACTTGGGCACAACGCCGACGTTCCGCGTGCCGGGACGGACACCACCGTCACACCGACCTCCGCGGCGGTGTGTGCGAGAGCGTCGACGGCTTTGCGGCGCGCGGACTGCGCGGCCCGATTGTTGTTCACCCGGCTGTGACCCCGGGTTTCGAGGGTGCTGAGGTCCTCCACCCCGATCACCGCCGCGCCCGCCGCGGCGGCGTAATCGGTCACTTCCCGGCCGAAGTGGAAGGCTAGTTCCCGGTTGATCTTGCCCCGTTTGACACCGACCGCGGCGCGGTGGGCGTCGAGGACCGCGATCTTGCCTTCAAGTTCGGCGCGCACCTCGGGTGGTGCGGTCGCGGCGAGCCGCGTCAAACGTGCAGCCTTACGGTGCAGGTGTTGACCTTCCGCTTGCAGCCGGGCCAGCTTGATCCCCAGGCCCCGGTCGTCGTAGGTGAAGCCCCGGTAGTCCGAGACCAATCCGTCGGGGCTTTCGGTGACGATGGCGGCTGCTCCGAGGGTGGACGGCGACCAATCCACCCCCACCGCCGTCGATCTCGACGTCAGATCGGGCGCCCGAACAGATTCGGTGGCAGCGCAGGCCAGCAGCAGGCCACGGTGGTCGAGGACGAGAGTGGGCAGATGCCAGTCCGTGATTGCTCGGGTGTGCAGGTGCGGTGGGATCGCGGCGATCAGGCGGACCCACTGCCACTGTGAGCGCCCTGCCGGGGCCGGATTCGTGGGAAGTTTGACCGTCAACGTCATGACGGCGTCGGTGACGGCGATCTGGGAGAGTTGCTTGTCGGCGGCCGAGAGCCTAGCCATCGGAGCAGACGTCGGTGGCGTTTGCACGTCGGTGATCCGCACGCGTGCGGTGGGACGCTCCCCGCTTCCGGCGCGGCGCGAGCGCGCTGCGAGTTGCCGTGCCACGCCGCGCGCGAAGCCGGGCGGCACGTATTCGCCAGCCGTGGTGGGCGGCGTCAGTCGGCCGGTAGCCGGGTCGAACCTGGCCGACAGCGCACTGATTGCGGTATCCCGGTACGCCAGGGTGCGCAGCGTGCCGACCGCCTGGGAGGTGACCACCCGGGTCACGCGCGACGGCACGTACACCCCGGTGGGGTAGGACGGGTTCCACCCCAGACGCGCCGCAGTGACATGCCCCTGCGCCGGGAGCTTCCGGTCTTGACTGTCACGTCCGGCGGCGATGGCATCGAAGGTGGCCGGTTGCCACAACCGTGACATCAACTCCGATTGCGCGGCGCCGATCAGGTCGAGCATCCACCGGACACGAACATCGATGGTATCGAGCCCGATCGAGGCGTCGGTAGCGTCGTCGACCGCCGCGTACGGGCGGGTGGTGAACGAAAACTGACGCGGCACAGTGAATCCGGCAACAGTCATCGGCTATCCCTCCTCCAACCTCGCTGCCGCATCGTCGAGAAGTCGGCGTTGATTCTGTTTCGACCGCAGCCGGTAGAACCGGCCCGAAAACGACGCGAGCAACGCCATGAAGTCATCCATCAACTCCTCCACCAGCGACTTGTCGCCATGCTCCCGCAGGACCTCGACCGTAACCCCGACCACCGACAAATACCTTTCGATCCAGGCGACTCCGAACCGGGCCAACCGATCCCGCCACACCACCCGCACCACCGTGCAGTGGCCCTTGGCGTGATGCCGTTGTTGGCGAAGGACCTGCACCCGCTGACCGTGCAGGCGTTGCTGACCCACCCACAACCGTCCCTGACCGTGGAGGGCCGGCAGGTGTCGATCGTGGCGTGGCTGACCGGCAGCGCCGGAACCGCCGCCGACATCGAACAGGTCATTGATGTGATCACCGCCGCCGAATGGGAATCGGCATAGATGGGGTCGATGCTGCCCGCACCCCCGACCATCACCGTCCATCGTGACGCGGGCGTGCGCCCCGAGGAAGTGTTCGACCGGCAACCGGCAGAGGTGGTGTGGCGAGTGCATCGCACCACCGGAACCCATGTGCTGCCGTGGAATGGACTGCGCACGTTCGGGCCGATCCTGCGGTTCGACCACCACTCGCCCCCGCGGACCGAACATCCCGGCTACGGCATCTGGTACGGCGCCTCCAGTCCCCGCGGCGCCTTGGCCGAGGCGTTTCAAAGCGCCCGCGTGATCGACCGCCACCGCGGTGACCCGTATCTGACCGGCCTCCGATTCATCCGCCCGGTGAGACTGCTCGATGTGTCCGGCATCGGCGAGGGGACGTGGGCGACTCGGGTCGGCGGCAACCATGCCCTCGACTCCGCCGCGCACGGCCGAACCCAGCACTGGGCCCGCACCATTCACCGCGCCCATGACGATCTCGACGGGATCGTCTACCGCGGCCGGTTCGCCGGCAGTGTCTGCCTCGCGGTCTCCGAACGGACCACCGACGCGTTTCCTGCGCTGCCGGCGTTGTCGCTGCCGTTGTCGCATCCCGGGTTGTACGGACCGATCGACAGCGCGGCCTACCAGCTCGGCTACACCATCACCTGACGCTGCGACGACACACGGGCGAACCGGTTCGGCCCGCGGAACCTGCCCCGCTGGGCAACTGAACTCGCGAAACTGGACTCACGCCCGCGACTGCAGCAGCTGCGAGAGGACGTGCGCCTGCTCGAGGAGCAGGGTGCCGAGTTCGGGGTGGCGTTCGGGGCGGAAGCGGGTCTCGACGCCGGTGAGGCTCAGCGCCCACGCCGGCCGGCCGTCCCGGTCGAACACCGCCGCACCCATTCCCCAGCTGCCCTCGACAATCAGACCGGGGTTGACCGCGTAACCGGTGTGGCGGGTGAGCGCAATGCGTTGACGGAGTGCCGATGCGTTGTGGTTCTCACCCCATCGTCCGGAGAGATCGGTGCGCGCCAGGTAGTCGTCGATGTCGCGGTCGGGGAGATGCGCCAGAATCACCAGTCCCGCGGAGGCGACGCCGAGCGGAAAACGAATGCCCTCGTGCAGGACGTGCGAGCGCAGCGGGAAGCTACCGTCCTCGGCGGCGATGCACACCGTCTCGTCGCCGCGCCGGGCCGAGAGGAACGCGCTCTCCCCGGTGTCGCGGGCCAGCCGGTCGAGAACGCCGCGGGCGTGCCGGGTGATGTCGTAGCGGGTCGCGGCCGCCGCGCCAAGCAGATACAACTCGGGGCCGAGGGTCCACCGGCCCGTCTTCGCGTCGCGGTCGAGTAGCCCCTCGTCGGCCAGCGAAGACAACAAGCGGTGCGCGGTGGGACGGGCCAGCCCGGCCGCACGTCCGAGCACCGTGGTGGACGCGCCGGTGGGCTCGTGCGATCCGACGGCCCGCAACAGCGCACCCACCCGTCCGACCACGTGGGGTCCGCGCGTCTCCTCTGTCATGCGGCCATCATAGCGTTCACTCAGTGAACGCTCCGCGCGCCGGTGTTCAGGCTGTGAACAACCTTCTCGAGCTCCTTGAAACGTGAGCCAGGGCACGTTCTACTAGGGCCTACGCGTTCACGACGGCGGTCAGCGAAGCCCGGCAGGTGTGAGACACAGCGTCTGCTGAATGAACGCATAGAAGTGAACACCGGCTCGGAGGTCGAGCGGTAGCGAAGGGAGACACGATGACAGGAAAGGTTTCCGAGTCCGCGGCAGCGGCGGTCGCGGGCATCACCAGCGGCTCGTCACTGGCGGTAGGAGGGTTCGGGCTCTGCGGCATCCCCGATGCACTCATCGCCGCCCTCGAAGAAGCGGGAGTCGACCAGCTCGAGGTGTTCTCCAACAACTGCGGAGTCGACGACCACGGGCTCGGAATCCTCCTGTCGGCGGGCCGGATCCGCCGGGTCACCGCGTCGTACGTGGGGGAGAACAAGGAGTTCGCCCGCCAGTACCTGGCCGGGGAACTCGAGGTGGAGTTGACCCCGCAGGGCACGCTCGCCGAACGGCTGCGGGCCGGCGGCGCCGGCGTTCCCGCCTTCTTTACTCCGGCCGGCGTCGGCACCCCCATCTCGGACGGCGGAATGCCCTGGCGCTACGACCACGACGGTTCCGTCGCCATCGCGTCACCGCCCAAGGAGACCCGCGTCTTCGGGACCAAGCGGTACGTCCTGGAAGAGGCCATCAACGCCGATTACGCGCTGGTCCACGCCGCTATCGGCGACACCGACGGCAACCTCGTCTTCGACAAGACGGCCATGAACTTCAACCCCCTCGCCGCGATGGCGGGCAAGGTGACCATCGCCCAGGTGGAGACCCTCGTCGAGCCCGGCGAGATCGACCCGGCGCACGTGCACCTGCCGGGAGTATTCGTTCAGCGCATCGTGCACACCGGACCCCAGAACAAGCGAATCGAAAAGCGCACCGTGCGCGCGGAAGGACGCCCCTCGTGACCACACTTGCTGCTACCGGCTGGACCCGCGATCAGATGGCGCAGCGCGCCGCCGCCGACATGATCGACGGGGAATACGTCAACCTCGGCATCGGGCTGCCCACCCTCATTCCCGGCTACCTCAACGACGACGTGCGGGTAATCCTGCACTCGGAGAACGGGATCCTCGGCACCGGCCCGTACCCCACCGAGGAGGTTGTCGACGCCAACCTGATCAACGCCGGCAAGGAAACCGTGACCGTCAATTCCGGTGCGGCCTTCTTCGATTCGGCGTTGTCGTTCGGCATGATCCGCGGCGGTCACATCGACACCGCGGTACTCGGCGGCATGCAGGTGTCGCGCACCGGCGACCTCGCCAACTGGATGGTCCCCGGCAAGATGGTCAAGGGAATGGGTGGGGCGATGGACCTGGTGCACGGCGCCGAACGCGTCATCGTCGTCATGGAACACACCGACCGCGACGGCAACCACAAGATCGTCGACGCGTGCACCCTGCCGCTCACCGGTCAAGGAGTCGTGAACCGGATCATCACCAACCTGGCGGTGATCGACGTACTCGGCGACGGCACCCTGGCCCTGCGCGAACTTGCGCCCGGGGTGAGCGTCGACGACGTGCAGGCCGCGACGGGCCCCACACTGATCGTCGACCTGGAGACCACTGCCTGATCGGCACTCCAGTTCGACGACCCGCGGGATCGGGATCTAGATGCTGTCTTCGACCGTGTACTTCGTGAGGACCGGTGCGCCGGCCAGCAGAGGTCCGAGGTCGGTGATGGCGCCCGGTCCCGCGCGGAAGGTGCGGTAGGCGGCGTCGTGCTCCTCCGACTCCCACTTCTCGATCAGCAGCCAACGGGCGGGATCGGCGGCGTCGACGAGCACCTCGACGCCCAGGCAGCCGTCGAACGCGCGGGTGGCCTTCAACTCGCGGCTGAAGATGTCACGGGCAGCGTCCACGGACTCGGGCTTGAACTTCAATTCCAGTGTTGCGGTGATCGGCATCTGGTCTCCTCGAAATCGATGCAAATAATATGACGTCGATCACGATAGAGAACGCTTTCTCGACAGCGGTGGGCGGGCGGTCGATCAGCCGGATTCCGTCTGCGCCAATCGGTACGCGGGATCGTCGTGCCGCGTTCACCCGGTGTCCGTCGGGCGTGCCCCCGGTCGTTGTCTGCACGCACTTGTCTAGTGTGGATACCCAGCGGGAGTCCGCCTGGCTCCTGTCCCTCCGGGCGAGCGGAAGCGAGAGACCGATCAACGGTACCGAGGCAGCCGACCTACGTACGGCCGAGTATCCGCGGCCGTCGCACTTCGTGCTCCATCTCAGCGACACGCATCTGGTAGACGAAACCCTGCTCTACGGGGCTGTCGACAGCGAAGCCAAACTGCGCCAGATCTTCGCCGAGGTGGAGGCGTCCCACGCCGCGCCGGACGCTCTGGTGTTCACCGGCGACCTCACCGACAAGGGGGAGCCAGGCGCCTACGAGAAGCTGCGCGACATCGTCGAACCCGTCGCGGAGTCGCTCGGTGCGCAGGTGATCTGGGCGATGGGCAACCACGACGACCGCGGACATTTCCGGACCGCACTGCTCCGGGAGGAGCCGTCGTACGCGCCGATCGACCACTCCTACGACGTCGACGGGCTGCGCATCATCACCCTCGACACCACCGTCCTCGGACATCACCACGGCGAGCTCGAGCAGGACCAGCTCGATTGGCTGGCGGCGGAACTTGCCGTTCCCGCGCCGCACGGCACCATCCTGGCGCTGCATCACCCGCCGGTTCCGTGCGTCCTCGACCTCTCGGTGCTGGTGGAACTGCGCGACCAGCCGCGACTGGCCGACGTGCTCCGCGACAGCGACGTCCGAGCCATCCTCGCCGGACACCTGCACTACTCGACGACGGCCACCTTCGCGGGCATCCCCGTCTCCGTCGCCTCCGCCACCTGCTACACCCAGGACCTCAACGTCCCGGCGGGAGCGCTGCGCGGGCAGGACGGCGCGCAGGGCTTCAACCTGGTGCACGTCTACCCGGAGACCATCGTCCACTCCGTGGTGCCGCTGGGCTCCTACGAGACCGTCGGCGAATACGTCACCGCCGACGAGACCGCGCGCAGGCTCGCCGCCAAGGGTGTGCGAATCCCGGATTCCGGAGAAGACGTCGTTTCGCGTCCGACCGTTCGGGTGTAGTCAGCTCCGACGCGGAAACTGCTCCCGATGCGCCAGCACATCGGAGAGCCGGAACCGGCGGTGGGTGCCGCGCATCTCGATGGGCAGCGCCCCCGAATCGGCGAGCCGCCGCACATACGTGTCCGAGACACCGAGAACCTCCGCTGCCTGTGAGGTGGTGAGTAGGTCCGCCACCGTCCCGAGGGCGAGGCTCTGGCCCTCACCGAGCAGGGCGAGCAGTTGTACGACGGCGTCGCGGACGGGGACGGGTAGTTCCACGCGGTCGACGGTCACCGTCGGAGGGGGATCGTCGGACAGTGCGGCGAGGACCGACCGGAGCTCCGTGACAGCATCGGCGTCGAGCGCGGGAACGATGTGGTCGATGCTCATGCTGGACGCTCTCTGCCGGAGGGACGGACGTTCCACGATCTCACGTGCCCCGCCGGTGAGCCGCCAGGCGGTAGCCTTTTACTGTGGACGAGCTGCACGATTCCAACCCTTTCGAAGCCGTCGGCGACAACGACATCGATGTGACGCCGGAGATCGACGAGATCGGTGAGCTGCTGCGCAAGTCGGGCCGCAAGCGTGGTATCGCCGAGGTGGACGAGCCGTGGAAGCACGGATATCCGTACGACGAGAAGATGACGCGGCGCCAGTACGAGGCCCGCAAACGCAAGCTGCAGATCGAACTGCTCAAGCTGCAGGCCTGGGTGAAGGAGAACCGCGAGAAGGTCGTCATCATCTTCGAAGGCCGGGACGCCGCAGGCAAGGGCGGCGCGATCAAACGGTTCACCGAACACCTCAACCCCCGTGGTGCGCGGGTGGTGGCGCTCGAGAAGCCCACCGAACGCGAGCGCACCCAGTGGTACTTCCAGCGGTACGTGCAGCACCTGCCCGCGGGCGGGGAGATCGTGATGATGGACCGCTCCTGGTACAACCGGGCCGGCGTCGAACGCGTCATGGGCTACTGCACCCCCAACGAGTACCTGGAGTTCACCCGCTCGGCCCCCGAGTTCGAGCGGATGCTGGTGCAGTCGGGCATCCGCGTCGTGAAATTCTGGTTCTCGGTGGGCCGCGAAGAGCAGCACGCCCGGTTCGTGTCTCGTAGCACCGACCCCGTCAAGCAGTGGAAGCTTTCACCCACCGACCTCGCGAGCCTCGACAAGTGGGACGCCTACACCGAGGCCAAAGAGGCCATGCTCTTCTACACCGACACCCCGCACGCGCCGTGGACGGTCGTGAAGTCGAACGACAAGAAACGGGCGCGCATCGAGGCGATCCGGTGGGTGCTCCACAAGTTCGACTACACGGGCAAAGACAAGCGAGTGGTGGGCACGCCTGATCCGCAGATCATTGGCCCGCCCGCCACCGTCTACGACGAAGGCGAACGGCCCGGAGACTCGATCCCCGCAGTCTGACCGGGCTTCCTCGGTCGCTCAGAGCCCGGTCTCCCAGGGCGCCGGGATGGGGAAGTAGCTTTCGAGAAAATCGGTGACCCTCTTGGTGCGCAATTCCAGGTCGATCTCCGGTGTGCTGCCGTCGTTGAGGCAGAAGAAGTCCATGGACCGCTTCGCGAGCAGCGAATCCATGTCGCGCAGTCCCGCCTTCACAGTGGTATCGACGTACTTCACCCGCGCCGACGTCTGCACCACCGCGCGCCCGCTCATCAACGCGTAATAGTGATACAGCGAGTTCGTCACCGAGATGTTGGAGCTGGCGCGGAAGGTGCTCGCGGCGGTGGCGGCGAACTCGTCGGGGAACTCCTTCTCCATCTCCTCGAGCACGCTCTTGCGGAGCGGTGTGGCGGCATGTTCGAGGTGCCGGGTAGTGGTCACACCGAAGCGGTTCTGCAGCAACCGCCGGTTGACGCGGGCCGCGTTCTCGAAACCGCTGCGCTGTTCGTCGTTGTGGCCCAGCCCGATTCGTGTCGTCGCCTCGATGAACATGCTGATGCCGCCGGGGGAGAAGAACATCTCCGGTCCGACCGGGCGGCCGAAGAACATGTCGTCGTTGGAGTACAGGAAGTGCTCCGACAGGTCCGGGATGTGCTGCAGCTGGCTCTCCACCGCCTGCGAGTTGTGCGTGGGCAGCACCGACGGGTCGACGAAGAATTCCTCGCTGGGCACGAACGTGACCCGGGGATCGTCGGCCAGCCACTCCGGACGATCGGAATCGGTGGCGACGAAGATGCGGCGAATCCACGGCGCGTACATGTGGACCGAACGCAGCGCATACTTCAGTTCGTTGATCTGCCGGAACCGGGCCGCGGAGTCGTCGCCCTCACCCACCACATAGTTCTGCATCCGCTTGGCGCGTTGCGCCTGAAACTCTTTGGAAGACCCGTCGACCCACGAGAACACCAAATCGATGTCGAAATTGATGTCGGAGGCGTGGTCGGCGAACATGTTCTCGATCGTCGGCCACACCCGGCCGAACCGCTCGACCGTACCGCGGACGGCTTCCTCCGAACGCACGATGTGACGGGTCAGTGAGTTCTCCGTGGGCAGCACGATCTCGCCTTCGGCGAACTTCCACAGTTCGATCTGCACACCCGTCGCCGCTCCGTAGCTCAGGCCGCTCTCCACGTGCACGCGCGGTCGGAACAACCGGAAGATACGTGCCTTCGCATTCGCCGACAGCGCGCCGTCGGCGACGAGAACGGCCGAGTCACGTTTGGCATCGACCGGTTTCGAGTAGAACGGGCGGTTCCGGCACGCGGCCACGAGAGCGGTGCGCAACTGCTTGCGCAGAGCCCAGTCAACTGCGATCACCGGACGTTCGTCGTTGCCCCGCACTAGCAGGTAGTCGATGCCCGCGCCGTCCAGCACTTCCCGGATGAACAGCAGATCCTCCACCATCGCCTCGTGCGGCGTCGTGGTGGTAATGGTCAGCGCGAAGCGGCCCTTGACCCGCACCACATCGGGCCGGTCAGCCAACCTGGACTGTGCAGCGGCGGAAGCGTGAGCGACGATATCGCCGCTCTCCTGCTCGGGTGGAACCAGGTAAACATCGTGCGGAGCAGAAGAATAAGTAATCTCGGGGGCCTTTCCGGTGACTGCCGCGAGTGCGGCCACCGCCCATTCTAGGCCCTGAACCGGTGTTCCGGAGGACGGCACCGGCGTTCCGGAGGACGGCGGCCTGCATCGCCCCCGTCGAATCTGTTAGACAGGGTAAATGCCGCACAACGGGAATCCCGATACGACGCAGCGCGACGCCGGACAGGCGTTCGAGGATGTCGTCGCGTTGCTGAACTATCCGATGTTCGTGGTCACCACCCGCTGGGAAGAGCAACTGTCGGGGTGCCTGGTCGGGTTCGCATCGCAGGTCAGCATCAACCCACCGCGCTTTCTGGTGGGATTGTCGAACAAGAACCACACCTACGGGGTCGCCGTGAACGCGGAACACCTCGCTGTCCATCTGCTTACCAAAGAGCACCGCGCGCTGGCGACCCTGTTCGGTGAGCAGACCGGTGACGACATCGACAAGTTCGCGCAGTGCGAGTGGCGCGCCGGCCCCAACGGGCTGCCGATCCTCGACAGTTCTTCGGCCTGGTTCAGCGGGCGAATTCTCGAACGCCTCGAGCTCGGCGATCATGTCGCGTTCCTGCTCGCACCCGAAACCGGCTCTGCACCGGACAATCTGGGTGAGCTGATCACCTTCTCGGACGTGCGGGACCTCGAACCCGGACACGAGGCGTGATGCCGACCATGCGCACAGTGAACACTGGCTCCGACGAGGTGTCTGCCGAGGAGTTCTACCGCGACCCGCCCGACGGCGTTCGGGTGAACATGGTCGCCAGCCTCGACGGCGCCGCTGCCTTCGACGGCCGGGTCCGGCCGCTGTCGGACGCGGTAGATCACCAACTGCTCCGCGCTCTGCGCACCTATGCCGACGTGGTCCTCGTCGGAGCCGGAACCATCCGGGCGGAACGCTACGGGCCGGCAATGCTGACGGAGGAGCAGTCGCGCTATCGGCTCGAGCGGTGGGGCCTCGCCGCACCACCGCCGATCGCCGTCGTCACCCGCACCGGCAACATCCCACTCGACACGCCGCTGTTCACCGGGGACGTGCGGCCGATCGTCGTCACTACGCAGCGAACCGCGACCGAGCGCGGCGCCGCCCTGGAAGAGGTCGCGGACGTCGTGGTGGCGGGGAAGGACACCGTCGACCTGCCGGCCCTGATCACTGCTTTCGGGGACCGCGGGTTCCGCCGGATCCTGTGCGAAGGAGGCCCCACGCTCCTGGACGACCTGGTGACGCACGACCTCGTCGACGAAATGTGCCTCACCCTGGCGCCGAAGCTGGCCGGACCGCAACCACAGCGGGCGACCGCCGGCCCGACGCTGGGAGCGCCGCGGTCGCTGTCACTCCAGCATGTTCTGACCCACGACGATTTCCTCTACCTGCGATACGGCCGGGGCCGCTGAGTTAATCGATCACGGTGAAGAACGAGTCGCCGTCCTCCGCGGGTCCGTCGATCTGCCCCCGGTCCGTGCGCGAATCCTCGACGATGACACCCTCCACGACATCGGCATGTTTGGTGCCGAACACCGGGATCACGAAATCGTCCTCGTCGTCGATGACACGGTCGACGTCCTCGGACAGCTGATCATCGGGCAGGTCGGCGATCGGGATGTCGAGTTGCTCCTCGAACGCGATGTCCGGCTCCTCCTCGGACAGCTTCTCGTCGAGCGACTCGCCCTCACGCTCCTCACGTGCCGTGGTACCGAATTTGTCGGCCTCACTCCAGCCGTCGGGAGGATCGACCACATCGTCCCCGTCGTTGTTGCGCACATCGTCGGAGTCGAGGCTCTCACTGGGACTCAGCGTGTCCCCCGGGCCGTCTTCGCTACTCATAGTGCAGAAATGCCCAGTTCAGGCGGGTTCAAAACGCGGCGGTTGCAAACCCGACGTCACCACGATGGCACGGCCGGTGCGTTGCTCAGCGCCTCCAGGGCTGCGACCTGAACCGGCGACCAGGGCGCCGAACTACGGCGGCTGGAATCGATGGTGCCGATCCGGGCCAGGGTGACGTCGACGTGCGCCTCACCCGTGAACAGCTCGCGCCCGAAGTTGCTGACGACGTTGACGAAGGCGATCTGCGCTGACGTCGGCTTCCTCCGCCTCTACGTCGAGGACGCCGACGCGGTCCTGAAACAGGCGTGCTGCCGGCGGGACCGCGGTCGCCGAGGTGACGCACCCCAGCGACCCGACCTTCACTGCCGCGTGGACTACGTGCAGAGTGCGGACTTCTTCCCCCGCCGATAGCCGGGGTCAGCGACTCGGCTTTCCGAAGGTGATGCGCGGAGCCGTCACCGTGATGGACGGTATGCGCACCGCCAGGCCTGGGGGGCTCGGTGGTGCTTCGGCCTCGATCACTGTGGGGCGAGGGGCGCTCTCGTCTCTCGGTGAACGTGCCGGTGCGAAGACGTTCCTGACGACACCGATCGGGGTCCGCGCAATCGCGTCCGCCGAGGATTGAATCTGTTCGAACGTCCGGAAGACCGAGTCGAGATTATCTGCCTGCTGGGTGGTGGCCTCGACCACCGGCCGCATCGTCCGCAGCAAGAACACGACTTCCGCGAGCAGTTCCTCGGTGAGCCGCAGAATGCGGAACGACGTCTTCGCGACCTCGATAGGAACGGTGACAGTGCAGACCACGACACGAATGGGCTGTTCCGACGCCGAGGCCGCCTTCCTGACGGTGTCCTCGACAAATGCCAGCGCCGGGGCCGCGCGGGAGGGCACGAGGCGGGAAGCGAATGTCACCAGTCAGACCCCCTCGCGGCAAAGCGACAGTACTTGTGCGGGAGGTTACCGTGCAGACCAGAGCCACGCAGTTCGAGGAATCTGCCGTCGGAACGCGAGCCGCTACCCCGGCAGCAGCGCGCGCACGGCGTCGATGGTGTCGGCGTCGGCGGGGTCCTTGTCGGGTCGATACCGCAGGACCCGCGCGAATCTGAGCGCGACGCCGCCGGGGTAGCGGGAGCTGACCTGTACGCCGTCGAGTTCGATCTCGACGACGATCCTCGGGTGCAGAAATACGGTGTGGGAGTCGCGGGCGCGTTCGTGACGCGGGAATTCGGCCGTCTGCCACTGCAACAACGCGTCGGTGAGGCCTTTGAATGTCTTGCCGACCATGATCGGATCACCACCGTCGGGGTCGCGGGCACCCAGGTGCAGATTGGAGAGGTAGCCGGTGCGCCGGCCGTAACCCCACTCGGCGCCCAGGACCACCAGATCCAGGGTGTGTTCCGGTTTCACCTTCTGCCACGCGCGACCGCGACGCCCCGCGGCGTACGGGGCCGACAGCGATTTCACCATGACGCCTTCGTGTCCGGCGGCAAGTGCGTCGTCGAAATGTCCTGCCGCTGCGTCGGTGTCGGGTCGGAGAAGCCCGGGAATACGATGCTGCGGGGCCACGGATTCCAGGGCATCGAGGCGCTGGGCGAGTGGTGCGTCGAGCAGGTCGGCCCCGTCGAGATGTAGACAGTCGAAGAAGTACGGGTGCAGCAGCAGTTCGCGGGCACTCTCGGCGCCGAAACGGCTCATCGTTTCCTGGAAGGGGCGGGGACGACCGGAGTCGGTCAACGCCAGTGTCTCGCCGTCGAACACCGCGGATTCGCACGGGAGTCCGGCGACGAGTTCGACCAGTTCCGGCACACTGCCGGTGATCTCACGCAGCGTGCGGGTAAAGATGCGGACCTCGTCGCCGTGGCGATGCACCTGAATTCGCGCCCCGTCGAGCTTGTACTCGACGCTGACGTCACCGGCGAGTTCCGTCCACGCGTCCGCGAGCGATTCGCCGGGGGAGGCCAGCATCGGCCGGATCGGTCGACCCACCTCGAGCCGGAACGCGCCGAGCGCCTCGACGCCGCCGCCGAGCGCGGCGGTAGCAGTGGCAGGCAGCCGCCCCGACAGCATGAAGGCGCGCCGAACGGGCTCGACGGGCAGTGCGGCCGCGGCGGCGATGGCGTCGGTCATAACCCCTTCGAGCGCGCCCTGTCGCAGGTCTCCGGTCAGCAGCCGAACGAGGAAGTCGCGTTCGTCCGGCGTGGTGCGGGTGAACAGGTCGGTGAGCAATGTCCGCCGTCGTTCCGTCGAACCCGATCCAGAAGTCCCGGCCACCTCGGTGATGAATCGGTCGACATCGGCGACGGTGAGGGTGGGGTCACCGGCGGCAGTGGCGGCGGGGAGGTCGGCGAGTGTCCGCCAGCCGATGCCGATACGGCCCTGCCGCAGTTCCCCCGAGAGCCAGGCCACCACCGGCTCCACCTCGGCGGGCTCGAGGTCGGCGAGCAGTGTTCGCAGCGCCTCGATCTTCACCTTGCGGGACCGGGTGGCTCCCACAGCATGCGACGTCTCCACGATCCGCGAAACCAGCACAAACCGACGGTAACCGGATCGATGCCGAAGCGCGCGGCGTTTCCGGTCCCCTCGGGAAGGTCAGCTCTCGAGATTCTTCAGCGCCGACCGGGCGGCGTTGTACCCGCACATGCCGTGGACCCCTGCCCCCGGCGCGGTCGCGGAGGAGCACAAATACACGCCCGGAATTCCGGTCGAGTAGGGGTCGAGCCCGATGCGGGGCCGCATCGCGATCTGCAGTGCGGTGTTGGCGCCCACGCCGATGTCGCCGCCGATGTAGTTGGGGTTGTGCTGTTCCATCTGCGCGACCGAACGCACGTGCTGCCCGACGATGCGGTCCCGGAAACCGGGTGCGAACCGCTCGATCTGGTTGATGATCGCCTGCGTGGCGTCACCCGAATAGTCATGGGGGACATGCGCGTACGACCAGATCGGGTTGACGCCGCCCGCCGAACGGGAGGGGTCCGCGAGGTACTGCTGCCCGACGAGCACCGTCGGGCTCTCGGGCATGACGCCTCGCCCGATCTGTCCTTCTGCTTCAGCGATCTGTTCGAACGTGCCGCCGAGATGCAGGGTTCCCGCGGCGCGGCAGTGCTCGTTGGTCCAGGGGACATGGCCATCGACTGCGAAGTCGACCTTGAAAGCCGCCGGCCCGTACTGATACCGGCGGTATGCACGGGCGACCCTGCCCGGTAACCGATCGCCCGCCATCTGCAGCACCGCACGCGGTGCCACGTTGAGCATCACGATGTCCGGTGTGCCCAGAGAATCCAGCGAATCGACATACACCCCGGTCTCGATGGTGCCGCCGAGCGTGCCGAGCATCGACGCCATCGCGTCGGTGATCGACCGGGATCCACCCTGCGCGACCGGCCACCCGTAGGCATGGCCGGCGGCGGTGAGCATCAGACCCACGGAACTGCTCATGGGGGTGTGCAGCGAACTGAACGCGTGTGCTGCCACCCCGCCGAACAGGGCCCGCGTCTCCGGTCGCTTCCACCGACGGGCCGTCAGCGCCGCCGGGGCGAGCGCGTTGAGGCCGAATTTGGTGAGCTGCACCGGATGTGCGGGCAAGTGGACGATCGGACGGAACACGTCGTCGGTCAGCTCGTCGAACGACCTCGACAGCCCGCCGAACATCCGCTGCCAGGCTTTACCGTCCTCACCCATGTTTGCGGTTGTGCGGTCGATGTCGCGCCAGAGCACACCGGCCGAACCCGAGTCGAGCGGATGGACGAGGTCGATCTCCGGCCAGAGCCACCGCAGTCCGTGGTCGCCCAGGCCGAGCGACTGCAGAAAAGGCGACGCCACCCCGGTGGGATGGAACGCCGAGCAGTCGTCGTGGATCAGGCCGGGAAGCGTGAGCTCGGAGGAGCGGGTGCCGCCGCCGATCGTGTCCTTGGCCTCGAGAACCCGCACCGACACGCCCTGCCTGGCCAAATGGATGGCGGCAGCGAGTCCGTTGGGCCCGCTGCCGACCACTACCGCAGTTGTCACGAGGTAATCCTCACTTCAGTGCCATCGCCCGAGGCGCCTCGGTCACCACTTCGTGTGCGTTGCGAGGCATCCCCCACGGACCATTCAACCTCGAGGGGGATGGGCCCGTCAGGCAGCAGATCGCGACACGACGGCGCGGAACCAGTAGAGGCCTGTGCCCACGCCGAGGACGACGATCCCCCACAGCACCGAAGGAAGGGGAAGGAACGCGGCGAGGATCAGGCATCCGGCGGCACCCGCGGCCGCGACGAGCCGAGGACGTAACTGCGCCGACAACGTCCAAGCAGATGCGTTCGCGATCAGGTAGTACACCAGCACAGCGAACGACGAGAACCCGATCACGCCCCGCAGATCCGCTGTCGCGGCGAGGACGGCGACCACCGCACCCACGGCCAGCTCCGCACGGTGCGGTACCGCGAACCGGGGGTGCACGGCCTCGAGGAACCGGGGCAGGTTGCCGTCGCGGGCCATCGCGAACGTGGTGCGGGAAACCCCGAGGATCAGCGAGAGCAGGGAACCCAGTGCGGCGACGACGGCGGCCACCCGCACGACGGGCTCGACACCGCCGAATCCGGCGGCGCGGACGGCCTCGGCGAGCGGGTCGGTCGCGGCCGCCAGCCGGTCGGGACCGAGGACGCTCAGTACCGCGATCGCGACGAGGAGATACATGAGCAGGGTGAGGCCGAGGGCGAGAGGGATAGCCCGGGAAATCGTCCGGCGCGGGTCCCGAACCTCCTCGCCCAGCGTGGCGATTCGGGCGTAACCCGCGAACGCGAAGAACAACAAGCCGGCTGCTTGCAAAACACCGGTGACCCCATGACCTCGGGTCAGCACTGGGCCGTCGAAACCCGTATCGGTAGCGGTGAGGCACGCCAGCACTACCACGGCCAGGACCGCGAGGACGAAGAATACGATGCCGCCGGTGGCCAGCGCCGACTTCTGCACACCCAGATAGTTGACGGCGGTGACTCCGCCGACGGCAATCACCGCGACCACGTGTTCGTAGCCCGGCCACGCATAGGCGCCGACGGTCAAGGCCATGGCGGCGCAGGAAGCAGTTTTGCCGACGACGAAACCCCAGCCGGCGAGGCATCCGAAGAAGGGGCCCAGACGTTCGCGGCCGTAGACGTAAGTTCCACCGGACTGTGGGTACAGCGCGGCCAGGCGAGCGGAGGAATTGGCATTGCAGTAGGCGATCACCGCCGCGACTGCCAACCCGAAGAGCAGGGCGCCGCCCGCGGCGACAGCGGCCGGAGCGAGCGCCGCGAAGATGCCGGCACCGATCATCGACCCGAGGCCGATCATCACCGAGTCGAACACTCCCAGTCGGCGTTTCAGTTGCGGTGCCGGTGTCGGCTCCGTTTCGGGCCGTTCCCCGGTCATGCTGTCCCTTCCGGCGCCCAACGATGGTCGGTGCCGAGGCTACTGCTCCGGGCCCGACACCGCCGACCACGCCGATCGGGTCACTCGCTGAATTCGCCCATCACCGGATGCCATTCACTGACGCGGACGTTCTCGACGAGCTTCGCCTGAACGAACGGATCCTGCTGGAACAGTCGAGTGACCGTCTCTTCGTCGGGCCCGTCGGCAATGATGAAGGCGCCGGAGCCGTCGGCCAAGGGGCCGGTCGAACGCACCACCTTCCGCCGGATCATCTCCGCGATCCAGCCGCGATGGTCCCCCCGATGATCGTCACGACGCGACGACGTCTCCGGGGTGTAGGTGTATTCCACGACGAACAGAGACATGCTGTTCTCACTTCCTCGGGAGAATCGCGATGTTCTCAGTCTGCAACACTCACTCTTCGAGCGGCACCCCGTCGACGACGATGCGGGTGGCATCGCCCGGGTAGAACGACACATGGTCGTCGATGCCCGACGCCTCGGCCGTCGTGAACGGATAGAACCAGGCGGCGTCGTCGACAGGGTGGTCGTTGCCCGACCCCGTGAACGACAGGTACGACGCGGTGCCCTTGTACGGGCAGGAAGTGCGGGTGTCGGAGTCGGTGAAGAACTCGCCGCGCACGTCGATCCGCGGAATGTAGTAGCGGACGGGTAGAGAAGTCTCGAACAGAAGTCGCGGCCGCACACTGTCGGCGACCAGAGTGTCGCCGATGTACACCTCGACATGCCGAGACGAGGGCAGGACGTCGACCCGCACATACGGGTCTCGGGCGTGCACGAACACCTGCTGGTCCTCCTCGTACCAGGCGTCCATCTTGTTCCAGTAGAACGCGACGTACGGGCTCAGATCCAGCGAGTCGCCGAGAGGAGTGTCGTATCCCCACACCGCCTGCTCGGCGCGGCGGTCGCCCACCACCAGGTCCCAATACCGGGCCGCACCCTTCCACGGGCAGCGCGTGGTCGCGTCGACCGGCTCGAGGAACTCGGTCCGGACATCGTCGCGGGGGATGTAGTAGACGGGCAGCAGCCCCTTCTCGAATAGATATACCGCACGCGTCGTGTCGGCGATCGGCTGTCCGGCGAAGAACACCCGTATGCGCTTGTGGTTGCGTTCGATCGAAATTCGGCCGTTCGCCGCCGACTGCTGGACCTCGGCGGCATGAGTGAGAGCGGTGGACATCGGCACCTCCAGTAGGCGCTCCGCGGCCGTGCGCCTTTCTGGTAGCCGGAGCTACCACAAAGGCGCACGGGCGGAGCCTCAGCGTGTGATGGTGTTGATTACGTCGAACACGGCGGGCGGCGGGATCTCCTGCGGCAACTTCGGACGGATCACCTCGTCGAAGAACTTGTCGTGGTCGGCCTGGGATTCCCAGATCTCGGACACCGTCAGGCCGTCACCCTCCGCAAAGGCGTAGTGGGCGATGAAACCGTTGGCGTTCTGGATCGCATCGGTGGTCTGGGTGGCCACCGCGGAATATTGATCGACCGTCATTCCTGACGCGTGGTGCCGAACTACAACAGACATTGGTCCTGTCCTCTCGATGACTGGAGTGGTGCCTACCGGTCACACGGACGGAAAGCACGGTAGATCCAACCCTTCTCGGTCGAAAACGAGCGGTCAAGGTTCGACACGCCCCTGGTCGGCGCCCCGGCTCACCACCAGTGCGGCGACTCCGGCGCTCACCACCCAGATGGTGAAGGGGTACAACGCAAGCCGTTCGGCGATGCCGAACGACGTGCCTGGGATGACGATGGCGATCGCGCCCAGCACTCCCACAAGGCAGCACGATCCCGTCCAGACGGCGAATCCGCGCCATCGCTCGAACAGCACCACGGCGAGGAAAGCGAGTGCTGCGTTGCGGGCCACGAACGTCGGGGTGGCGACCACCTGATGGAGGTCGGCGTCCACGTTGATCGGTACCAGTCCGGTCAGTGCTGCGCTCACCGCGGTCAGCACCAGTAAGCCCAGGGCGGTCACGCGCGTCCGACCGGCGGGGAGGAACTCCCGCAATCCGATCGCGCCGACGACGATCAGCACGCCGGTCATGACGAAAGCGATGTTCATCACCGCGTGGAGGGGTGAGCAGATTCGTGCGACCGCCAGTTGCGCCGCGGATCCGTCGCAACCTGCGGCACCGAGGTTGCTCACCGAATCGGTGGTCACCTCGTACTTTCTCGGCCACGCCGCCGCGGTGACGACCTCCGCGGCGAAGTACAACGAGATCAGGACCCACGTTGCACCGCCTACCCGCACGGCACGGGCGTCGTGCGCTGATCCGATGTTCAGGACGCTCACCTCTCCGGACCGTCGCGGGATGCGCCGCCTCGATCCACGCTACAGAGCCGCCACCACTATCGTGTGATTGTTGACAATCTCAGGAAGCGACTCGACCATGTAGCCATGGCCCGCGACTACGCTTCCCGAACAGGACTTCGAGACGGAGGGACAGGACACGCGTGGCTGAGCTGACAGGTCTTGCCGCTGACCTATGCGCTGACCTGGCTGCGCTGGGCATCGACCTCGACACCGGGTCGCGCCGGCGGGCCGAGTACTCCTTCGACGCCTCGAACTACCGAGTGCCACCGCTGGCCGTGGCGTTTCCGCGGACCGCGGACGACGTGGTGACGATCGCCCGGGCGTGCACCGATCGCGCGATACCCATCACCAGTCGCGGCGGCGGTACGTCCCTCGCGGGCAACGCCATCGGCAGGGGAGTGGTACTCGACTTCTCCCGGCACATGGCCGCCGTGCGCGCGGTCGACGCCTCCGCACGCACAGCCGTCGTCGAACCTGGAATCGTGCTGACGGACCTGCAGAAAGAGGTCCAGCTCGCGACGGACGGGGCCTTCACCTTCGCCCCCGACCCGTCGAGCAAGTCCCGCGCCACCGTCGGCGGGGCAATCGGGAACGACGCCTGCGGCAACCACTCCGTGCGGTACGGGCGCACGTCGGATCATGTGGTCGCGCTCGACCTGGTGACCGCCGGCGGTCACCGGTTGACCGCGACCCGGAACGGCGTCCGGGCCACCGACCCGGACGACGCGTCCGCGGCGGCCGAAGCCGAACGAATCGGTACCGGGCTACGGGACCTGGCCGACACCCACCTCGCCGAGTTCCGACTCGAACTCGATCGGATCCCGCGGCAGGTGTCCGGGTTTCACCTCGCGAAACTGTTGCCGGAGAACGGCTTCGATGTCGCTCGCGCGCTGGTCGGGAGCGAGGGGACGTGCGCGGTGATCGTGGCGGCCACCGTGGCGCTGGTGCCGGTGCCGCCCGCGGCGATGCTGTTGTGCCTCGGCTACCGCGACCTGGTGGACGCGGCGCGGGACAACGCGATGCTCCTCGAGTACGCGCCGGCGGCGATCGAGGGCATCGACTCGGCGATCGTCGACACCATGCGTCACCTCCGCGGCGCCGACTCCGTCGTGGGACTGCCCGAGGGCTCGGCCTGGTTGTACGTCGACCTCGACGGGGACGATGCTGCCGAGGTCGAGCGGCGCGGAGCCGAGCTGGTCTCGAAACTACGTGCGGCCGGACGGCTCGTCGACGCCCGGGTGGTTGCGGATCCCGCGGAACGTGCATCGCTGTGGCGAGTGCGCGAGGACGGCGCCGGGCTTTCCGCGCGGCTCGTCGAAGGCGGCGAATCATGGACGGGGTGGGAAGATTCCGCGGTCGCGCCCGAGCAACTCGCCGACTACCTGGTAGACATCAAGGCGCTCCTCGCCGAGTTTCACCTCACCGGAGTGATGTACGGGCACTTCGGTGCCGGCTGCATGCACATCCGCATCAACTTCGATCAACGCACCGAGGAAGGCCGGGACGTCATGTCCCGGTTCATCCACCGGGCAGCAGAACTGTGTGTCCGGTTCGGCGGTTCGATGTCGGGGGAGCACGGCGACGGCCGCGCACGATCGTCGCTGCTCCCGATGATGTATTCCCCCACCATGATGTCGGCCTTCGCCCGGTTCAAGCAGCTCTGGGATCCGGCCGCACTGCTGAATCCGGGCAGCATCGTCGATCCCGAACCGTTGCTGGGAAGCCTCGCGCTCCACGGGGTCGACCCACGACCCTGGCAGACCAGCTTCGACCTCACACCCACCAGCGACGTCCCGGTCGCGCCGTTCGTCCATGCGGTGCAGGGCTGTATCGGCGTGGGCCGCTGCCGTGCGTCGACGGGCGGCGTCATGTGCCCCAGCTTCCGGGCGACCGGCGACGAGAAGGACTCCACCCGCGGCCGCGCGCGTGCCCTCCAAGAGATGGTGCGCAACTCGCCGACGATCGCCGACGGCTGGGCGTCCGAGGACGTCAAGGAATCCCTCGACCTGTGCCTGTCCTGTAAAGCGTGCTCCACCGACTGCCCGGTGGGCGTCGACATGGCCACCTACAAAGCCGAATTCCTCGACCACCACTATCGCGGCCGGGTCCGTCCGCGCTCGCACTACTCGCTCGGCTGGTTGCCGGTGTGGCTGCGGGCCGCGGAACGGTCGGCCCCCGTCGTCAACAAGCTCACCACCGGACGGCTCGCGAAGATCGCCGCCCGCCTCGGTGGCATCACGCCGCACCGGAAGCTGCCGGAATTTGCCTCGCGCAAACAGATTCGACGTGAGGTCGGGAGCACGTCGGGTGATACCACAGCGGATGTTGTGCTGCTCGCTGACACCTTCACGCGCGGTTTCCGGCCGCAGGTGGTCGGCGCGGCCGCACGGGTTCTGGGGCAGGCGGGGCTCAGTTCCCAGTGTCGCAGCGACGCATGCTGCGGTCTGACCTGGATCTCGACCGGTCAACTCGATCGCGCCGAGAAAATACTGACCAAGGCGGCGGAACTACTCGACGACGGCAGCGACCGTCCCATCGTCGTCCTCGAACCGAGTTGTGCTGCCGCACTGCGCAAGGATCTGCCCGAATTGGTTCACACCGACGCCGCACGCCGGGTCGCAGCCAGGGTGCAGAGCTTCGCCGGCGCGGTACTCGACAGCGTCGCTGCGGGGTGGCAACCGAGTGTCGCATTGCCGGAAGACGTCACCGTGCAGACCCATTGCCACGAATACGCGGTGTTCGGCGCCGCCACCCAGCGGAAAGCCCTCGAAGCAGTAGGAGTGTCGCGGGTGCGGGAAGCAACCGGATGTTGCGGCGTGGCCGGGAACTTCGGCTTCGAGGACGAGCACTACGACGTCAGCATGCAGGTGGCCGAACAGGCCCTCGCCCCAGCCCTACGCGCAACCCCCGACGAGGCCGCGGTCCTGACCGACGGATTCAGCTGCCACATGCAGGTGCGGCAACTCGAACCGTCGCGGTCGTCGATGCACCTCGCTCAACTGCTCGACCCGGGGCCGTAGGCGCGGAGCCGCCTCCTTCGGTTCACACTGATTCTGACGATGGCGGCGGCGCCAGTGGTGGTGGAGCGTGGAGGGGCAGTTGTCCGCGCCGACAGGAGTGCCCTTCATGACCGAACTTCTCGACCTGAGCACCGACGTCCTCGTCATCGGCGGCGGGCCCGCCGGTGCGTGGGCAGCTCTGCGCGCCGCACAGACCGGCGCCGACGTCGTCCTCGTCGAGAAGGGGTACTGCGGGACGAGCGGTGCGACGGCACCCTCGGGCACCGGCGTCTGGTACGTCCAACCCGACCCGGCCGAGCGCGCCAAGGCAAAGGCCAGCCGCGAGACGCTCGGCGGTCACCTCGCCGACCACCACTGGATGGATCGCGTGCTGCACCAGACGTACGTCAACATGAATCTGCTCGGTGAGGAGGGAAGGTACCCGTTCCCCGTCGACCCCGACACGGGCAAGCAGATCCGCACCGGATTGCAGGGACCCGAATACATGCGCCGGATGCGGGCGTGGATCAAGAAAGCCGGTGTTCGGATCCTCGACCACTCACCGGCCCTCGAACTTCTCGTCGACGCCGACGGCCTGGTACGCGGCGCGGCCGGATACCAGCGCCAGGAACACCGCGACTATCGCGTCAGCGCCGGCGCGGTCGTGATCGCCAGTGGCGGTTGCGCGTTTCTGTCCCGCGCGCTCGGCACCAACGTCGACACCGGGGACGGTGCCCTGATGGCCGCCGAGGTGGGGGCCACGTTCTCCGGCATGGAGTTCTCCAACGCTTACGCGATCGTCCCCGCCAACTCGACCATCACCAAGACCGCCTACTACGGTTACGCCACCTTCTTCCACGCCGACGGGAGCGTCCTCGAAGGCGCCGGCTCCACCAAGGGTCGCTCGGTAATAGCGAGAACGTTGCTGTCCGAACCGGTGTACGCGCAACTCGACCGCGCCGACGACGAGGTGCAGCGCCAGATGCGACTGGGCCAGCCCAACTTCTTCCTGCAATTCGATCGTCGCGGCATCAACCCGTTCACCGACCGCTTCGAGGTGAGCATGCTCGCCGAAGGCACTGTGCGAGGAACCGGCGGCATCGAGGTTGCCGACGACACCTGCGCCACCACCGTTCCCGGGTTGTTCGCCGCCGGCGACGCCGCCACCCGTGAACGCATCTGCGGTGGTTTCACCGGCGGCGGCAGCCACAACTCGGCATGGGCGATGTCGTCGGGCAGCTGGGCCGGGACGGGTGCCGCTCGCTTCGCCCGCGCGGCGGGCCGAATCCCGTCGACCGAGCTCCGCGCGGTGGGCCGCGCCGGACTACGGCCCACGTCGCGATCCGAGCTGGACGCCCCTGCCGTCGTCGCGGCGGCCCAGGCGGAATTGCTCCCGTACGAGAAGAACCTCCTGCGTGACGGAGCAGGCGTGCAGGGTGCGCTCGACGAACTGGAGTCGTTGTGGACGGCGGTGTCTTCAGGCCTCGGTGCCGACTCCGGTGACGAACGGGTCCGTGCCCGACAGGCCGCGGCGATCACCGCGGTGGGCCGATGGATGTACCACTCGGCCCTGGCTCGCACCGAAACTCGCGGCATGAGCAAGCGCGCCGATTTCCCCGACCTCGACCCCGCCCAGCATCACCACATCCTCACCGGGGGACTCGAACAGGTGTGGACCGCGGCCGGAGCCCTCAAAGGCGCGGTATTGCAGGTGGCTTCGTGATCGAGGTAGTGCTGGCCGAGGCGTGCATCGGCTGTGACAAATGCGTTGACGTGTGTCCCACCAACGTTTTCGACCGCACCGAGTCGGGGGTCCCGGTGATCGCCCGCCAATCCGACTGCCAGACCTGTTTCATGTGCGAGGCGTACTGCCCCGTCGACGCCCTGTACGTCGATCCGCAGTCCACGCCGCTGTCGGGCGGTCAGCGTATCGCCGAGGACCACATCGGCCGCTACCGGGAAAAGCTCGGATGGGGGAAGGGGCGCACCGTCGGGTCGCTCACGGCGGTCGGCCCCGTCCTCCAGGCTCCGCCCGTGAGTGGTTGAGGAGTCCAGGGACTCGTTTACCGCTCACAGGCCGGAATAGCGTCGTATCGTCGCGGGTTGGTGCTGTTGCCTGCACCGGCGAACCCGACCGAATGAGTAGATCGGAGCACGACGTGTCCGAGATGACGATGAGTAAGGCCGATCGTGAGAAATTCCTCGCTGCACTTCACGTGGGAGTGATTGCGGTCGACCGGGAAGGGCGGGCACCGCTCGCCGTTCCCATCTGGTACGGCTACGAACCCGGCGGCGACGTGTACGTGTGGACCGGGCGGGGCTTGCTGAAAGAGCGCCTGATCCGGGCGGCGGGTCGATTCAGCCTCGTCGCCCAGGACGAGGCGCCGCCGTACCGGTATGTCAGCGTGGAAGGTCCCGCAACATTCGACGAGTCACCGACTGCCGACGACGTCCGCGGCCTCGCCGCCCGGTACCTCCCCGCCGACGAGGTCGAGGCCTTCGTGGAGCAGTCCTTCGACGCAGCCAGCGCCGTCATCATTCGCATGCGACCCGAGCACTGGCTGAGTGTCGACTACGGCAAGGGTGCCTGAAACCGGAACAAGTGCCGCTCAAAAGTCCACGTGATCGTCGGGGCCCCCGCCGGTAAGCGCGTCGACGACGGCAGCGAGGTCGGTCGTCGAGACCGCTCCATCCGGTTCGCGCCGTCCGTCCTGAAGGCGGACCGGGCGCGACTGCTCGTTGTGTGGTCGTGTATCCGTCATGGGAAGCATCTCCTTCTGCGAGTACGGGAGCGGCCGGGGGTGAACCGTCTCGACTCCATACTCCACGCGCCGTGTTGCTCAGTAGTTACCAGCTAATTACTGGTAGTTGGGTGCTCGGTGACCGGCAAGGTCAGGCCACTACATTCCCCCTGAACCCATTCCCCCACGGACAGGCGCGGTGAACCCCCTCTGTACCGCCACCCGCTCCGATGACGGACACCAGCGGAACAGGCCGCAATCCGCTGGTGCCGCTGTGATATTCGCCCGCAGATAGCTGATTTGGGCGGACGTCCGGGTACCTTCGAGAGGAAGGACTGTTTCGAGTGTGAGGGGGAGGCAAGGCATGGCACGCATACGCACGGCGGCTGAAGCGGAGGTCAACGCCGCCGAGCAGATGCAGCGGCTGGGGTACCACGACGCCACCGCGCTGCTCGGTGGTGTGGACGGCGGTATCGATGTCTATTCGGCACGGGCCTATGCGCAGGTGAAATGGCGCGACGGACGGGCGGATCGGTCGGATCTGCAGAATCTGTACGGTGCCCGCGGGACGAGTTCCGGCAGAGACCTGCTGTACTTTGCGGCGGCCGGATACACCGACGACGCCGTCGACTACGCCGAGGCGGTCGGTATCGCCCTGTTCCGGTGCGAGCCCGACGGCGAGACACCGCCGGTGGGCAGCCACGCCCCGAAGCTGATCAGCGCCGCGCGTAACTCGGCGATTGCGGTGGCCCCGGCGGCAACGCAAGCCCCCGTCCGGGAGTCGCCCGTGCGGTCCGTCGCCCGCACCGTGTGGGACAGGGTCGCGGCGTTCCTCGGCACCCACTGGCGTCTCATCGGAGCCGTCTTGTGCACGCTCGTCCTGGTGATCGCCCCCTTCGGCGAGGGAGACGTGGGACTGCGCGTCTTCGCCACCATCGCGAGTGTCGTCGGTGCACCGGTGTTCTGGTTGCTCTACCTCCAGAACCGGCAGGCGTAGCGACACAGCAGAGAACCACCGTCGGCGAGGCGCCGACGGTGGTTCTCGTGTTCGGGAAGTGGTGCTGCCCGGGACTATTCGGTGGGCAAGGTCTTCAGTGACGTGACGGTGGCGACGCATGCCCGCGCGGCCTCGGCACCCTTCTTGACGAAGTGCTCCCCGAAGTACGTGAGGTGCTCCTCATGCTCGTGGAAGTGATGCGGGGTGAGCACCACCGAGAACACCGGCACATCGGTGTCGAGCTGTACGCGCATGAGGCCGTCGATCACGGCGGTGGCAACAAACTCGTGCCGGTAGATGCCGCCGTCGACGACGAGCGCAGCGGCCACGACGGCGTCGTATCGTCCAGTGAGCGCGAGGCGGCGAGCGTGGAGCGGAATTTCGAAGGCGCCCGGCACCTCGTAGAAGTCCAGCTCGTCCTTCGAGTACCCCAGCGTGGCCACCTCGTCGGTGAAGCCGTCGCGGGCGCGATCGACGATGCTGCGGTGCCACGTGGCCTGTATGAACGCGATCCGTCCCTGACTCTCACTCATGGTCTGAAACTACTGCACTGGTGCTAGCGCTGTGAACGGGGCAGGGCCGTCGATCGACCCCACCCCGATTCGCCGGTGAGGTGCTCGAGCAACGGCTGGATCCGATATGGCAGCGGGCTGGTGAGCGCAATCGTGGTGGTGGAGTGCGTGATCCCGGGGAGATTGGCGATCTTCTCGAGCAGCTTCTGCAATTCCGCGTGCGTCGACGTGGCCACACGCACCAGCAGGTCCTCACGGCCGGTGGTCGCATGAATTTCGATGACCTCCGGCAGATCGACGAGCCGGTTGCCGACCGCGGTGAGTTTGCCCTGCTCGAGTTCGAGTCCGACGAAGGCTTGAATCGGAATGCCCACCTGCGCCAGGTCGAGATTCGGGCGAAAGCCGGTGAGCAGCCCGCTCGTTTCCATGCGCTTCATCCGGGACTGGACGGTGTTGCGGGCGACACCGAGCGAGTTGGCCAGTTCGGCCACGCTCATGCGTGAGTCCTGGCCGAGCAGTCCGAGCAACTGCACGTCGAGCTTGTCGATGCTGAGCACTTTGATACCTCCAGGAAGTGACGTCTGTCACCCGTTGCGTGTACTGATCAGTTGATCCGATTTGCGTTGACCAAATCTTAGACCAGATACAGGATCAAGCTAACGAAATGCTCAACGCGACGGATCGGGAATCGCAGATGACTCAGTTAGACGACGCTCGCACCAGTTCAGCATCCTTTGATCTCGCCGACCGATACCGGGCCGACTCGGGTCCGGTGTTGATGACCGGTGTGCAGGCCATCGCCCGCCAGCTGGTGGAGCAGCACGAACGCGACCGCCGGGCCGGACTGAACGTAGCCACCTTCGTCTCCGGGTACCAGGGCAGCCCCCTCGCCGGCCTCGACCGCACCATCGCCGCGATCCCGACGCTGAGCACCGATCACGACGTGAAGTTCGTGCCCGGCATGAACGAGGAACTCGCCGCGACCTCCGTCTGGGGCAGCCAGGTCGACCTCCCGCAGGGCGAGCGCACCCACGACGGCGTCGTCGGCGTCTGGTACGGCAAGGGTCCCGGCCTCGACCGCGCCAGCGACTCCATCCGGCACGCCGCCATGTACGGCGCAAACGCCCGCGGCGGCGTCCTCGTCCTCGTGGGCGACGACCCCAACGCCAAGTCCTCCACCATCCCCTGCGCCAGCGAGCGATCCATGGCTGCGATGGGCATGCCCGTCTTCTTCCCACGCAACGCCGAGGAGGTCATCACATTCGGCCTCTACGGTGTGGCGCTGTCGCGGATCTCCGGCTGCTGGTCGGGCATGAAGATCGTCGCCGACGTGGCCGACGGACTCTGGACCCTCGACCGCAACTTCGCCGACCTCGACATCGTGCTCCCCGAGATCGAGTGGAACGGCAGGCCATGGACGTATCAGCAGCGTGTGCTGGCGTCCCCGCCCGACAGCGTCTACGCCGAGGCCGACCTGTACGGGCCGCGCTGGGCGATGGTCGAGGCGTTCAACGCCGCCAACGACATCGACCGGATCGAGGTGAACCCACCCACCGCGTGGCTGGGCATCGCCGCCGTCGGCACCGCGTACGACTCGCTGCGCCAGGCCCTGCTCGACCTCGGTCTCGGCGACTCCCGGCTCGAGGACGCCGGCATCCGCATCCTCCGTATCGGCATGCCGTACCCGCTGGGCGCCGACAAGGTTCGCGAACTCGCCGACGGCGTCGAGCAGGTCCTCGTGGTCGAGGAGAAGATGCCGTTCGTCGAGTCGCAGCTCAAGGACATCCTCTACGGCGGCGCCAGCGCTCCCGCCGTGCTGGGCAAGAAGAACGTCCAGGGCAAGGCACTGATCCCCGTCGACGGTGAACTGACCGCCGCCCGCCTGACCGGTCCGCTGCGCCGCATCCTGAAGGACCGCGTCGCGCTGACGCCGGCCCCGCCGCCGCGCCTCGAACTGACCGTCCTCCCGACGTCGCGCACGCCGTACTTCTGCTCCGGCTGCCCGCACAACCGCTCCACCGCGGTGCCCGAGGGCTCGATCGCGGGCGGCGGAATCGGCTGCCACACCCTGGTCACCATGTCGGGCCGCACCGACAGCGCCGTCACCATGCTCACGCAGATGGGCGGCGAGGGCGCGCAATGGATCGGGCAGGCACCGTTCAGCGACGTCAAGCACATGTTCCAGAATGTCGGCGACGGCACGTACTTCCACTCCGGCCAGCTCGCCGTGCAGGCATGCGTCGCCGCCGGTGTCAACATCACCTACAAGGTGCTCTACAACTCCGCAGTCGCCATGACCGGCGCCCAGGACGCCGAGGCCGGGCTGACCGTGCCGCAGCTGACCCACAAGCTGGCATCCGAGGGCGTCAAGCAGATCATCGTCTGCGCCGAGGATCCCAAGCGGCACAAGGGTGCCCGCTTCGCCGAGAACACGCTGCTGTGGGACCGCACCCGGCTCGACGAGGCGCAGCGCGTCCTCCGGGACATCGAGGGCGTCACCGTACTGATCTTCGACCAGCAGTGCGCCGCCGAGGCCCGCCGCAAGCGCAAGCGCGGCAAGCTGCCCGCCCGCCGCACCCGCGTCGTCATCAACGAGGCCGTCTGCGAGGGCTGCGGCGATTGCGGCGTCAAGTCCAACTGCCTGTCGGTGCAGCCCGTCGACACCGAATTCGGCCGCAAGACCAAGATCGACCAGACCAGCTGCAACACCGACTACTCCTGCCTCGAGGGCGACTGCCCGTCGTTCGTGACGGTCGAGCTGCCCGAGGAAGGCGCGCCGAAGACGTTGCGTGAGATCCCGGTTCCGCCCGAGGTCGGCGACCCTGATCCCGCCGTGTGGACCGGAACGCACAACCTGTTCATGGCCGGTGTCGGTGGTACCGGCATCGTCACCGTCAACCAGGTGCTGGGCATGGCCGCGCTGCGCGCCGGGCTGCACGTCGAGGGACTCGACCAGACGGGGTTGAGCCAAAAGGCCGGACCGGTCACCTCGCACCTGCGGCTCAGCGATCAGAAGACGCGGTCGGGAAGCTCGGCGCCGTCCAACCGGATCAGCCCCGCCACCGCCGACTGCGTCCTCGCATTCGACCTGCTGACCGCGGCCGACGCCAAGTACGCCGGGTACGGCAGCTCCGAGCGCACCATCACCGTCGCGTCGACGAGCCAGACCCCGACCGGCGACATGGTCTACGACCCCGCCGTCCGCTACCCGGACGAGGACAAGTTGCTCGAGCGTCTCGACGTCTCGGCCCGCGAACTGACCGCGATCGACGGGCTCGCCGCCGCCACCGCACTGTTCGGCAGCACCGCCGCCGCCAACTTCCTGCTGGTCGGCGCGGCCTACCAGGCAGGCGGACTGCCCGTCCCGTCCCGGTTCATCGAGGAGGCCCTCGAGATCAACGGGGTGGCCGTCGAGTCCAACAAGGCCGCGTTCCACTGGGGACGCGTCGCCGTCGCCGACCGGGAGGCATTCCTCGCCGCCACCAGTTCGGCCGCCGTGCCGCAGCGCAGCGACTCCGTCGTCCCGGCGCACCTGTTCGCCGGGTCCACCCTCGAAGGTGCGACGCGCGAGCTCACCGAACGCCGCGCCGCGAACCTCGTTGCCTTCCAAGGCGACCGCGTCGCCGCCCGCTACATCGCCCTGGTGCAGCAGGCATGGGACGCCGAGCGCCGGCTGGGCAGCCGGACCGAGTTCAGCGAGGCCGTCGCCGCCGGCCTGCACAAGCTCACCGCCTACAAGGACGAGTACGAAGTGGCCCGGATGCTCACCGACCAGGCCTTCCTCGACGCCGCCGCCGGCGAGGTACCCGGTGCCGGCAAGCTCACCTACAAGCTGCACCCGCCCGTCCTCAAGGCCATGGGCCGCAAGACCAAGATCGGATTCGGCCCCCGCTCCCACGTGGCGCTCAAGACCCTCGCCAAGGCGAAGTTCCTGCGCGGCACCGCGTTCGACCCGTTCGGCTACGCCAAGGTCCGTCGGCTCGAGCGTCAGCTGCTCGCGCACTACGAGACCACGGTGGCCGGCCTCATCGCCGAGCTCTCCGCCGACACCTACGACACTGCAACGCTGATCGCCGCGACTCCCGACCTGGTCCGGGGCTACGAGGACGTGAAGCTGCGCAACGTCGCCGTCTACCTCCAGCGTCTCGCCGAACTCGGCGTCGACACCTCCGCCATCACGATCACCACTCCGGAAAGGTCCTGAGAAAAGATGACTCTCACCGTCGAACGTTCCGACACCGCGCTGCCCGAGAAGACCGGTGTCTTCGGACGCACCGACTTTCCCGCCGACTCGGCACACGAGCAGGTCACGTTCTTCCAGGACCCCGCCACCGGCCTGAAGGCGATCGTCGCAATTCACGACACCACACTCGGCCCCGCCCTCGGTGGCACCCGCTTCTACCCGTACGCAGACGAGGCCGCAGCGCTCGAGGACGTCCTGCGCCTGTCGCGGGGCATGACCTACAAGTCCGCGATCGCCGGAGTCGACCTCGGCGGCGGCAAGGCGGTCATCATCGGCGACCCCGCCACCGGCAAGTCGGAGGCACTGCTCGAGGCGTACGCCCGCTTCGTCCAGACGCTCGGCGGCCGTTACATCACCGCCGGCGACGTGGGCACCAACTCCGACGACCTCGACGTGATGGGCCGCGCCACCGACTACGTCGTCGGCCGCAACCCCGCCGCAGGTGGGTCCGGGGACAGCGCACCCATGACCGCGCTCGGTGTCTTCCAGGCCATGAAGGCCGGCGCCCAGGCCAAGTGGGGCACCCCGAGCCTCGCCGGGCGCACCGTCGGAGTCGAAGGCACCGGCAAGGTCGGCTACCAGCTGATCATGCTGCTGCTCGCCGACGGCGCGTCGGTGGTCGCCACCGACGTCAACGCCGCCGCCCTCGACCGCGTGGCCCGCGACTTCCCCGAGGTCAAGATCGCGTCCAGCGTCATCGGCCAGGACCTCGACGTCTACGCACCCTGCGCGATGGGCGCCACGCTCACCGACGAGTCCGTCGCCGCGATCACCGCCCAGGTGATCTGCGGGGCCGCGAACAACCAGCTCGCCCACCCCGCGGTCGAGCACGACCTCGGCGAACGCGGCATCACCTGGGTCCCCGACTACGTCGCCAACGGCGGCGGCATCATTCAGGTGGCCGGTGAACGTGTCGGCACCCCGGCAACCGAGGTCCGCGCACAGGTCGAGAAGATCTTCGACACCGTCGTGGAGATCCTTGACACAGCCCGGCGGAACGGGGTCCTCGCGGGCGCCGCAGCCGACGCCGTCGCCGAGGCCCGCATCGCCGCAGCCAGGTAGGGCGGCTCCGCCGCCCGTGCGTGGTTAACGAGTCCCTGCACTCGTGTGTGTGCTCAGGACATCGCGAATACTTGATGTCTCAGGACATCGTGAACACTGAGCGGCTCATCCCTGGGATCCTCGGGGATGAGCGGAACAGGGTTTTCGATGGATCCAGAGTTTGTGTCCGCGATCGTCCGGGTGGCACG
>NZ_JANFQF010000011.1 GCF_024438035.1 Rhodococcus tibetensis | reverse complement strand
GGTGGCGTGGTGCTTGTCGTGGTGCAGCTCCATGATCTTGCCGGAGATGTGCGGCTCGAGAGCTGCGTAGTCGTAGGGGAGTTCCGGCAGCGTGTATTCAGACACGAGGGTCCCTTCTTTGTGGGCGTGTTGCCCTGATTCTTCCGGGTGCGGACGCCGCGCGAGCATGCGTCATACACCCGCCTTTTCTAATCGTTCTCGGGTATATACCCAATCTCATTGGTACACCCTGCGCAACACCGGGGCTCGAGGAGCGATTCCCTCACAGTAAAGTTCGGCGACCCGAAAAAAACCTTACACGGCGGCTCCGGCGGTCGTGACAATTCGTCCGCCCGGTGAACGGAACCTTAAGCTGTCGCGGTGCCTTCGCTGATACCTGTTGCAGATTCACCCGCGGCTGCGCCGCGCGTGGAGCTTACGGGCGCGAATCTGCTGCGATTCTTTGCGGTCCTGACCGTCATCTATTCGCACATCTCGTTCTATCTGATCGACGATCTCGGAACGGGCTGGTGGCTCATCGACGTCGTCTATCAAATATTCATCGAACGGGCCGGGCTGAACCAGCATTTGTCTTTTCTCGGCGTTGCGGTGTTCATGATGCTGACCGGTGTGTTGATCACCCGTTCGGCAATTCGCCACCCACCCGGGCGATTTCTGTTCAACCGGCTCGGGCGCATCCTGCCCGCGTTCTGGGTGGCGATTCTCGCCGCCGTCGTCCTGGTGCGTCTCGGGATCAACGGCATGTTCAGCGGGCAGGACGGGATCTCCAACGTCGACGCGCTCTCGAGTTTCGTGCTCGGCGGGTTCTTCCTGAAACCCGAGGTCGCGGTTCTCGGCGTCACGTGGACCTTGGCCGTGCAAATCCTCTTCTATGGCGGGTGCGTGGCAGCGCGGCCGATCCTGCGCACCGCTCCGATTGCGATGCCTCTCGCCGGCGCGGCGATCTGCGCCCTCATCCTGCTCTACAACCTGTACGTGCCCCAGCCCTACACGGTCCCGATGCTGTCCAAGATCGCTGCGACGTTGCCCGCCGTGTTCCTCGGCCAGATCATCTACCTCGGCTGGGCCCGACTCGCTGAGTTCCGGTGGATCGTGATCGCCGGGCTCGCCCAGGTGAATGTCATCCACCTTGCCACCGACTTCCGGGTGTACTGGGCGGGCGAGCACTACCTGTGGACGTTCGCAGTCGTCACCGCCTGTGTCGTCCTGATCGGCCGGTACGACGGACCGGCCGCCCATTGGGCCGTCGTCCGGTGGACGGCGACGCGCAGCTATGCGATCTATCTCGTCCATACGCTCGTTCTGTACCGCGTGTACGAACACACGGTCGGACACTTCGGCGCGACCGGTGCCATTGTCGCCTTCCTCGTGGTGACCGCGCTGATCTCGGAAGCTCTGTATCGATGGGTGGAAGTGCCCGCGTCGCGATGGGTGGCCGCGCGCATCGCGGACCCCGGTGAACCAGCGAAATCGGACAAGGAGACGCCCGCGACTGCGCGCGTAGCATCGAGTCATGTCTTGGTACGACGAGCTGCTGGGCCGAGCAACCGCTAAGTCGACGATGGTTACCGCCGGGGACGCGCTTCCCGGACGGGATCGGCCCATCCCGGTTCCGGCGACGCACGTCGTGAGTGGTCATCCGCTGCAGCCGCCCTTCCCCGAGGGAATGCAGACCGCAGTGCTGGGCATGGGATGTTTCTGGGGTGCCGAGCAACAGTTCTGGCAGCTGGGCGGCGTTTACACCACCGCTGTCGGATACGCAGGCGGATACACCCCGAACCCCACCTACGAGGAGACCTGCTCGGGGCGAACCGGCCACACCGAGGTCGTGCTCGTGGTGTTCGATCCGCAGGTCATTTCCTACGCCGAGATTCTGCAGCAGTTCTGGGAGAACCACGACCCGACCCAGGGCATGCGGCAGGGCAATGACCAGGGAACGCAGTATCGTTCCGCGATCTACACGATGAACGAAGAGCAGATCGAGATCGCCGAAGCTACGGCCGAGGCTTTCGAGAAACGCCTCGCCGCCGCCGGGTACGGGGCGATCACCACGGAGATCGCCCCGCTCACCCAGTTCTTCTACGCGGAGGACTACCACCAGCAGTACCTCGCCAAGAATCCCGGCGGCTACTGCCCTGTGCACGCCACCGGTGTCAGCTGCCCCGTCGGAGTGCTGAAGCAGGACGAGGTTCCCGCTCAGACGGACGTGCTTCCGCCGTCGTAGCTCAGCGTCCGGTCGCCGCCCACAGCAGAACCGCCGAGGCGGACAACGCGCTGACGGTGCGGATGTGGTTCCAGGCCGTCCACCCAGAGACGTAGTTCCGCCAGAATTCCGCGGACCCGGCACCCGCCGGATCGAGCGCGTCCAGCGCGTTGTTGCGCGGGACGTGGTAAACCACCGTCAACACGATCCCGACGAGGTAGAGGATGCACGCGACCATCGCGTAGATCGCCGAAGCGTCGTGCCGGATCACCGTCACCACGGCCAGCGCGATCGATGTGAGGGCAGTACCGAACAGCGCCGTCATGAAAAGGGCATTCGGCGCTGCGCGGTTGATCGCCTGCATAGCTGTGATGCCCTGCCCTGGTTCGAGGCGGCCCAGCGCCGTCATGATGAACGTCGAGAACGCGAACATCACACCGCCGATCAACCCCGCACCCACAGCCGTGACGATCAGCAGGGAACGTTCCACCGTCATTGTCTCCAGACTCCCGCTGCCGCCGCGGCGCGGGCGTACTCGGTGAAATCTTTCGGCGCCCGTCCGAGAGCCCGCTCCACACCGTCCGTGAGATACGCATTCCGCCCGTCGAGGACTTCCTCGAACAGGTAGGCGAGCAGGCCGATCGCGTCGGCGGGCAACCCCTCTTCGGCCAGCAGAGCCGCATAGTCCTCGGAAGTGGTGGTGGCATAACGGAAGTCACGTCCCGTGGCCCCCGAGATGTCAGCGACTGCGTCGGCGAACGACATCAAGCGGGGTCCGGTCACCTCGTACAACTCGCCCGCGTGCCCGTCCTCGGTGAGTGCGGCGACAGCGATGTCGGCGAGGTCGTCGGCGTCGACGAAGGGCTCGAGGACGCCGTCGACGGGCAGAGCGAGGGTTCCGGTGCGCAACGCGTCGACCATGAAGCTTTCGCTGAAGTTCTGGCTGAACCAGCTCGAGCGGAGGATCGTCCACTCCACGCCCGACTTCTGCACCACCTGTTCGCTGCGCTCCGCCTCGGTTTCTCCCCGGCCGGACAGCAGAACCAGTCGTTGCGCCCCGGCCGCCACGGCCGTCTCCGTGAAATTCTCGACGACCGCTGCGGCCCCCGGCACGGCGAGGTCCGGGTAGTAGGCGATGTAGACGGAGGTGATGCCGGCGAGTGCGGGTTCCCAGGTGTCTTCGTCGTCCCAGTCGAAGGGCGGCCGACCGGACCGTGAACCACTGCGGGCGGGTGCGCCCTTGGCGGCGAGTCCGCGGAGAACACGGCCGCCGATCTTGCCGGTGCCGGTCAGGACGAGGGTGGACGTTGTCGTTGTCATGCGTCCAGTCAAGACTGCATCGATGAGACTATCCATGGTTGAGAAGCGCTCATCCATACGTCAGCGTCTACGATCGAGGTATGGATCCCCTTGCCGGACTCATCAGCGGTCCCCGGGCCACCGGAGCCTTCGTGCTGCGCTCGATCATGGAACCACCGTGGTCGCTGCAAATCGACGACCGCGCGCCGCTCAGTATCGTGGCCGTAGGTCGCGGCGACGCGTGGATATTGCCTCATCTCGGTGAACCCACCCGGTTGGCTGAGGGCGACATCGCCGTCGTCCGGGGCCCGGAACGCTACGTCGTCGCGGATGATCCGACGACGACGCCGCGCGTCATCATCAACCCCGACCAGAGCTGCACGACTCTGCACGGGGAACCGCTGACCGAAGCGATGGATCTGGGCGTCCGGACCTGGGGAAACAACCCTGACGGCCGCACCATGATGCTGACCGGGACGTACACGACCCCCGGCGAGATCAGCCGCCGGCTGCTGTCGGCGCTGCCCCCGTTGGTGGTCCAACGTCGCGCCGACTGGGACTCTCGGCTGGTCACTCTCCTGCACGACGAGGTGGTACGTAACGAACCCGGCCAGGAAGCCGTTCTCGACCGGCTGCTCGATCTATTGCTCATCGCGGTGCTGCGTGCGTGGTTCGCCCGGCCTGCGATCGAGGCACCTTCGTGGGTGCGGGCCCAGACCGATCCGGTGGTCGGCAAGGCGATGCGCATCCTGCAGAACAATCCGGCACATCCGTGGACAGTCGCAGCACTCGCTGCCGAGACCGGGATGTCCCGGGCGGCCCTGGCCCGGAGATTCACCGAACTGGTCGGGGAGCCGCCGATGACCTTCCTGGCACACTGGCGCCTGTCCGTGGCCGCCGACCTGTTGCGCGAGCCCGACGCCACCGTGGCCGCGGTTGCCCAACGGGTCGGGTACAGCAGCGGTTTCGCTCTGAGTGCGGCATTCAAGCGAGTACGGGGCATGAGCCCCAAAGAACATCGGGAGCTGGCCCTATGCGGACGAACCCCGGGAGGAGTATCAGTGGAGGTGTAATACCACACAGTGCCCAAGCACACACCTCGATGACTTGATCTTGTTTGCGAAGCGTACGACCCTGGAAGCAGGAGATTGTCGGCGAGAGGACCGGAACGACATGTGGAAGAACTCTCGAGCGGGAGGGCTGCCGCTGCGGCCCGGCTCCACCCGGCGCAACCCTCTGATGCGACGTTCCGACCGCATCGAGAACCTTCTCACGCTTGCGGTAATCGTGCTCGCCTTCGCGATGCTTCCGCTCGCCATCTTCGTGGGTGCGAAGACCGCCGCCAGCCAACAGGTGCTGGCCGAGCAGCAGACCTCCGAGTTCCGGACCGTCACCGCGACCACCTTCGCCGACTCCACAGGCGTGACGATGTCCTCCGACGTCGCACCGTCCGGAGTCGACACCGCCCCGGCCAAGTGGACGTGGGGTGACCAGACCCGCCGCGCCGACATCACCGTCGATCCCGCCACCCCCGCCGGCACCGAGGAACAGATCTGGGTCGACGGCGAAGGGAACTTGACCACCCAGCCGATGTCGGCGTCGGCCGCACGAGTGGCCGGAGTGATCGCCGGCCTGTTCACCTGGTTCGTGGTGATGATGATCGCGATGTCCGGATTCCTCATCACCCGGGCGTCCCTCAACCGTGCCCGCGACGCCCAGTGGGACCGCGACCTCCGCCAGTTCCTGGACTCGACCACCCGCCACTGACCGGGCAGCCGGTCACAGTCGGTGCAGTTCGACCTCGCGCAGTTCCCCGTCCCGAACCTCGGCCGTCATGTACGTGCAGAACGGCTGGCGGCGCCGATCCGTGGGTGACCCCGGATTGAGCAGTCGCAGACCCGTGTCGGAGACCGTGTCCCATGGAATGTGGCTGTGCCCGAAGACGAGAACGTCGGTGTCGGGGTAGGCGGCGGACATCCGCTTGTCCCGGCCGGTGGAAGCCCCGGTCTCGTGCACGACAGTGAAGCGGACCCCCTCCAGTGTCACCTCGGCCGTCCCGGGCATCCGCGCGCGCAGGTCGTCGCCGTCGTTGTTCCCCCAGCAGGCGACGAGCCGGGCAGACCGTTCCTCGAGCGCATCGAACAACGCCACGTTCACCCAGTCCCCGGCGTGAATGACCACATCGGCCTTGTCGACCTCCTCCCAGACGGAGGCGGGAAGATCCCGCGCACGCTTGGGCACATGGGTGTCGGCCAGGAGTAGCAACCTCATATCCCCGATTGTGCTGTAGTTGTCCCAGGTCCAGTGAACGACGAGCGGAGGCCGTCATGGGTGCGGAGTCGCGGATTCGCGAACTGGGGTTGGTGCTGCCCGTTGCGGCGCAACTGCCGCCAGGGATGGTGCTGCCGTTCAGCTGGATACGTGTGCGCGAACGCCGGGTTCTCGTCTCGGGTCACGGACCCCTCGCCGAGGACGGCTCACCCTCGGGGCCGTTCGGCGCCGTACCCGCCGAGGTGTCGCTGGACGAGGCCCGGGAGTCTGCGCGGCTCACCGCGCTTGCGGTGTGTGCCGGAATTCGCCGGGCGGTGGGCGATCTCGACCGGATCGGCGCCTGGCTGACCGTGAGCGGCTTCGTGAACGCAGTACCCGGATACCCGCAGACGACGGCTGTTCTCAACGGCTTCTCCGAGACAATCCTCGACATTTTCGGGCCCGACATCGGCGACCACGCCCGGACTGCGATCGGAGCGAGCGCGCTGCCCCTGAATCTTCCTGTGATCGTGGCCGCCGAACTGGAACTGCGGAACTGATCCCGCGGCCGGGTTCAGCTCAGCTGCGGAAGCACCTCGCCAGCGACGAGTTCGAGGTGGTCGAGGTCGCTCAGGTCTAGGGTCTGCAGGTAGATCCGCTGAGATCCTGCTTCGGTGTAACGGCCGATCTTGTCCACCAGCTCGGCGGGCGACCCGGTGAGTCCGTTCTCCCGCAGTTCGCTCACCTCGCGGCCGATATTCGCGGCCCGTCGGGAAATTTCCTCTTCGGTACGGCCACAGCACAGCACGAGCGCGTTGGAGTACACCAACTCGGTGGGGTCGCGGTCGATGGCCTTGCACGCGAGGTGGACTCGTTCGATCATCACCCGCGTGTCCTCGATGGACGCGAAGGGAACATTGAACTCGTCGGCGTACTTCGCGGCGAGAGCCGGGGTCTTCTTCTTGCCGGCACCGCCGATCACCACGGGCGGCCCCTGAGGCTGTCGTGGTTTCGGAAGGGCCGGCGAGTTCTCGATCCGGAAGTGCTTCCCGGCGTGGGAGAACGATTCCCCGCGAGGGGTGCGCCACAGCCCGGTGACCACCGCCAGCGTCTCTTCGAGCCGTTCGAAACGCTCCTTCAGGGGCGGAAACGGGATGCCGTAGGCCTTGTGCTCCTCCTCGAACCAGCCGGCACCGATCCCGAGGTCGACGCGTCCACCACTCATCTCGTCCACCTGGGCCACCGAAATGGCCAGGGGGCCCGGATGACGGAAGGTGGCGGAGGTGACGAGGGTGCCCAGTCGGATGGTGGATGTTTCCCGGGCCAGTGCGCCCAAGGTGATCCACGCGTCCGTCGGGCCGGGCAATCCCGCGCTGTTCATTGCGAGGTAATGATCGGAGCGGAAGAACGCGCCGTAACCGAATCGTTCGGCGGCCTGCGCCACCGCCAGAAGGTCGGTGTAGGTGGCACCCTGCTGAGGTTCGGTAAAGATTCGCAACTCCATGGCAGCCACTTTGCCCGATGCGTCGTCGGTACGCTGAATTCATGGCCAAGAAGCTCCCGCTGTCCCTGCCGAAACCGCTGGCCGACAGGCTGCCCGAGGCACTCGGCGGCGCCGGCGGTGGGGTGGTCCCGGTGGTGCGCCTGCACGGAATGATCGCGTCGGGAGGCGCGGGACTCGGACGGGTACTGAGCGCGGAATCGGTCGAGGAACCGCTTCGGCGAGCCTTCACCACACACGGCGCCAAGGCCGTGGCACTTCTGATCAACAGCCCCGGTGGTTCGCCGACCCAGAGCGAATACATCGGTGCCCGCATCCGGCAGCTCGCGTCTGAGCACGAACTTCCGGTTCTTGCGTTCTGCGAAGATGTCGTGGCGTCCGGCGGATATTGGCTGGCGTGTGCCGCCGATGACATCTATGCCACCGCCACATCGGTGGTCGGCTCCGTCGGGGTGATCTCGGCAGGCTTCGGATTCTCCGAATTCATCGACCGGATAGGCATCGAGCGACGGCTGCACTCGGCCGGTGAGGCGAAAACTCGCCTCGACCCGTTTTTCGCGGAGAAGTCGGAGGACGTGCAGTGGCTCGAACAGATTCAGGAGGGCATCCACGACGAGTTCCGGAACTGGGTGATGCAGCGCCGTGGTGACAAGCTGAAGGCAACCGAGGACGAGTTGTTCAACGGCGAGGTGTGGCTGGGCCGGCGCGCGGTCGAACTCGGCATCGTGGACGGGATAGGAACCTTGCGCGAGGTGGTGGAGAAGCGATTCCCCGACGCCACCATCGAAATGACCGGACCGCGTCGCTCGCTCTTCGCGAAGCTCGGGTTGCCCGCCGCCGGATGGGACGACGCAGCGGCCGCCCTCGTCGGGGCGGCAAGGGCCCGTGTCGCCTGGTCCCGGTACGGCCTCTAGTTCTCCCGGAAGACGACCAGCTATTTCGGAACGACGACCCCGACCGGGCCGACGCCCACGCACACCGACAGGTCCGTCGTCAGTGTCTTGATCCGCAGACCCTGCCCGCCGCCCGTGAGGCGCACGTACACCGAGTTGAGCCCCCGGTGCACCGGCACCCGCACCGGGTCGCCGACCTCCATTGCTACGGAGATCTCACCGTCCGCACTGGCGAGATAGTTCAGCTGCGCCGTCCACTCCCATCCCGTCAGCGGACCGTCCAGAGCGAGTGGGACGAAACTGCGCTGGTCCACCAGGTGCCCGCAGTCCGGCACCGCGCCCGGCTCGATCGACCGCACCCACGTCACCTGGGCGTCGACCACCGTCCCGGAGTCGTCGAGCATCCGCAGCCGGTCGGTGCTGTCGGAAAATGCGGGACGGTCCGGAAGGGGCGCGAAGACCCGACTGACGAGGTTGCTCGGATACGCCACCGGCAGCAGCACCCAGATGGACACCGGCTGTTCGAGGAGAGGCGCGTCCTGGTGTTCGGCCAGGGAGGCGCGGGCCGTGGTCAGATAGTCGGTGGTCGGGTTCTCCGCCCAGCTCCGCGTGAATGTGTACGTCGACCACAGGCTGCCCGCGAGAAACGCGGCGACCACGGTGGCAGCCACGACCGGCCGGGCCGGGAACGGGACCACGACGGGGTTCCGCGCAGGCGCCCTCACGATCAGAGCGGTACAGATCGCGAGGATCACCGCCGTGTCGGTGAAGTATCGCAGAGTCTGGGCCAGCTCGTACGTGGTGTCGGCGCCCCACCGGGTGATCACCATCGCGGCCACCGACAGCAGGAAATACCCGGCAGTGAGGACCCACACCGCACCGATGCGCCGCTTCGATCGCATCGTCGCGAGCATCACCGCGACAAGAACCAGCCAGCTCACCACCACAAGAGAGGTGGACGGTGACGCCCACGGCGGACTCGGAATCCAGCGGTCCCACGTCCATGGTCCGCCGAGCAGAGTCGGCACGAGACCCAGCGACGTCGCGTGGTGGAACAACTGGAACGCTCGCTCCGGTCCCGCCCACTCGAACTGGGAATCCACAGTGGACAGGTAGAGCACCGCCCATCCACCGAGGACTACTGCCGAACCGGTCCACAGCGGAGCGCCGCGCCGCGCCGTGGACCGCAGCGGGCGGGGGGAGCCGTCGATATGCGCGAGCAGCGCCACGGTCGCAAACGCCACGAAAGGGACAACGACGGATTTTTCGAAGAAGAGCAACGCCGTGATCGTGACGAGGAGGCCGGAGATGGCATATCTGCGCCGTCCCGTCCGGCACAGCTCCAGCGCGTCACCCGCCACCCAGGCGAGCGCGATCTGCAGCGGCAGCGCGTTGAGCGCCGCCGCCCACCACGCGAACGCGGGAACGGTCAATGGCGTGAACAGATACAGCGCCAGCGGGATCAGCAGTGCGGGCCGCAGTCCGAGGATCTTGCGCAGCAACCGGAATACCGCGTAGGACGCCAGCGCCTGAAGCGCGATCATCGTGATCATCGGCAGGATCCACTGGTAGGGCGCGATTCGTGTCGCGATCCCGGCGACGAGAAAAGCGCCCGGCATCAAATGACCGTCGTGGTCGTAGATCAAAAGATCGGCGGAGAGGAGCGGCAGGCTACCGCCCCGGCCGGCGAGGATCAGATCATCCCAGTAGAAGTCGCTGCGGGCGGCCACCCACGACCGGACGAGTAGCGACCCGGAGACCAGTCCCAGAGCCACCTGCAGGACACGGGCGGGTCCGAGCTGCCACCGCGATCCGACGTCTTCCGTCATCGGTTTCCGAGATTACAGATTGGGTGGAACCAAACGGATCCGGGCCGCGTCAGATCAAGTGTCGGGGGAATTCGGCCCCGACACGAGGTGGGGGAGAAGACGGCCGGTCCGGAGTTTTCGGGTTGCTTCGCGGGCAATCCGGCATGGAGGGGTAATTCCGGGCCGCGCCGTCGCCCATCCCACCCGCGTCGTTCACCGACCTGCGGTGTCAAGTTCATCCACCGCTGTGGACCGTTCACCTCGAGCTGTCAACAACGACGAATGCCCACACCTTCTGACCTGGAAATGTGCGGCCCGGGCAGTGTTCATAGCTGTGTATGAACCTGTGGAAACTGTGGATAACTCCGGAATCTACGTGACGCAGCTCACATATCCGACGCGAAAAGGACGAATCGGTCGCTGCCTGACCCCAACATGGAGGTCGTGACAGAATCGGAAACGTGAAGTGGGTGCGGAGGGCATGAGCGTCAATCAGGTGTGCGCACGATGCGCCGGCCGGTGGCCGGTGCTCGGCGCTCCGGCACAGTGGTGTCCGCGCTGCCACGGCGTCCTGCTCGCGCCCATCCGGACCGATCAGCAGCACTCTCCCGTTCAGCGCGGCTTCCGCTGGGTGGCGCGCCCACCGCTCCGGCGAGGTGGACTGGTCGCCGATCCTGTCGTGGCCAGTCCGACGCCGCACTACACCGACATCCCCCGATGGGGACTTCACGACCCCGTCGACTCGCCCGTCTCGAGAAGGAACTGGCCTGAACTGCTCGCCGACAAGGCCGCCACCTTCCTGATCGTCACCGCCGCTCTGTACGCGCTGGCCGTGCCGGCCGAACTGGGTCGGTACGGCGTCCTCGTGTGGAACAGAACCCGGTTGGTCGACTCGACCGTGCTTGCCGTCTCGGACGTCGCCGTGTTCTTCACGCAGGCGGGCGGGATGCTCTTCACCCTGCTGTCCGGTATCAGCGGCGTGTGCTGGCTGCTGCGAATCCGTCGTCGTACGTTCACGCGGGCGAGGACGTCGGATCCGCGTTCCGCCGGTGAAGTGATCGTCGGGTGCGCGGTTCCCGGCCTCAACCTGGTGATGCCCGGAGTGTTCCTACTCGAGGTCATCCGGCGAGATCCCAGAGCCGTCACATTGGTGCGCGCCTGGTGGGCCATGTGGGTCTTCGGTGCCGTCCTCCTCGTCTTCAACTGGTTCTGGAGATCCCGTCCCGGTCTGCAGGCCATGGCCGACGGCGTCCTCATAGCCGCCTTCACCGCATTGAGCGCCGCGGTCACCGCGCTGCTCGCCCTACTGGTTCTGCGCAGACTCGAAGGCCGCACCCTGAAGGGGTCGAAGGAGACCGTCACTCGTTGGGTGATTGCCACCGATCCGCCCTCCCAACCGGAACAACCGGAGAAGAAGTCCGAAACAGCTGATCAGGAAGCGTTGGCGTCGTGAGCCCCGATCGGCGCGGACCGCTCGTCGTCGCGCATCGGGGTGCGTCCGCCGCCAAGCCCGAACACACCCTCGCCGCATACGAACTCGCGCTGAAAGAGGGAGCAGACGGACTCGAATGCGATGTGCGGCTCACGAAGGACGGCCACCTCGTGTGCGTACACGACCGCACCATCGAGCGAACCTCCGACGGCACCGGCGTCGTCAGCGAGATGACCCGCGACGAACTGGCCCAGTTCAACTACGGCACCGCGGACGAGCCTGCAGAACTGCTCGAACTGAGTGCGCTCATCGAGTTGGCGCTCGACTCGGCGCGGCCCGTGAAGGTATTCATCGAAACCAAACATCCCGTCAGGTTCGGCGGCCTCGTGGAAAGCAAGGTCCTGGCGGAATTGCAGCGATTCGGCATCGCATCCCCGCCGTCCGCCGACCACTCGCGAGCCGTCGTGATGTCGTTCTCGGCCGGAGCCGTCTGGCGGATCCGGAGATCGGCGCCTTTGCTTCCGACCGTGCTACTGGGGGAGTCAGCCCGTTACCTCGGTGGAGGAGCCGCCACGACGGTCGGCGCGACCGCGGTGGGCCCATCGGTGAAGACACTGCACGAACACCCCGACATGGTGGACAAGGCCGCGGCCGCGGGACGGGCCACCTACTGCTGGACCGTCGACGATCGAACCGATGTCGCCCTGTGCCGCGAACTCGGGGTCAGCTGGGTGGCCACCAACCACCCCGGCCGCACCAAGAATTGGCTGGCCTCCTGACCGAACCTTCCCCGGCGTGTAGGTTTTTGCCTCGTGGCAAAGAAGAGCAAGAGAAACAGTGGACCGAAGCCGGACAGCGGCCGCGCCGAGAAGCTCGCGCAGCGGAAGGCGGAACGGGAAAGTGCCGCCGCGGCCGTGACGCGGCCCTTCGAAGGACTCGCCGCAGAATGCGACCTTGTCGCGCTACGCGAATTCGTTCCCTCCGCAACAGCACCGCTGCCGGTGAAGGATGCTTCTCGTCCGGTGACGTTGGCGACAGTGCTCCCGGGTGCCGTGGCGGCGCTAGTCCGCGACGAAGGTGAAGACTCCACCGGTTTCGTCGGTGTACAGGTCCAGTCACACTCGTTGGATCTGGGTGCCGACCTGGCGGCGTCCGTCGTCTGGGTTCGCGGCGCCGCGGCCGGCGAATCGCTGGCCTCCGCCAGCCCCGGTGCCGACACACCCGCACCCGCCGAGGTGATCGACGCGGACGCTCTGCTCGACATCACGGTGCACCAGGATTTCAACTGGTGGATTCCCGAAGGGGTAGAACCGGCGCCCGAGGTCGCGACCACCGTGCAGCACGCGAACGCGGCGATCATGCCGTCCGCGCGGGTCGAAGCCGAAGGCGTCGTAGCGGCGTGGTGGGTGGATGCGGGCGAGAAGGCACACATCCGCTGGGTGCGTCCCGAGAACGAGGACGACCTGATGCTGGCCCTGGCGCGAGTCCACGCCACCGGCGGACTGCACCTGGGTGAGGGGTCGCGCTATGCCGGCTCTTTCCGGACACACGGCCTCCTCGTCCCGGTCTTCGACCTCGATCGAGAGAAGCACCCCAACGAGTGGGCGGCCGCGACCGTCGAGCTCGGTGACCGGCTCGCGCAGGCACTGGCCGTCGATGCGCCGCTCACCACCGACGAGCGCCGCGCCCGTGACGGCCTCCGCGGTCGCCAGGTCACGTTGCGGTAGGCCCTTCGGGCTCGTGCGTGGTTGACGACCCTCTGGACTCGTCAACCACGCACGGGCGGCGAAGCCGCCTAGATGGCCCCGCCGGCAGCGGCAGGCGCTCCGGAGGTGTCGCTGACGACGCTCATCTCGCGCGCGACGAAGTCCTCGAGGTGGAACAGGTTGGCGCCTGCGCGGTCGGCGATGGCGAGCAGAGTGGTCATGCTGGCGACCTCCTCGACCTGTTCCTTGAGGAACCACTGCATGAACTGCTCGCCGAGGTAGTCACCCTCCTCGCGGGCGGTGCTCGCCAGCTGCACGATCTGCTCGGTGACCGTCTTCTCCTGCGTCAGAGCAAGTGCGATCGGCTCACGCGCATTCTCGAAGTGGCCCTTCGCGGCGTCGACACCCGAGAGCTCCACGTTGATTCCGCGATCCAGGAAGTACTGGATGATCATCATCGCGTGGTTTCGTTCTTCGACGGCCTGCTTGTAGAAGTGCTGGGCCAGCTGCGGAAGATCCGCATTGTCGAAATAGACGGCGGTCGCGGTGTACTGGTGTGACGCGTTGAATTCGTTGCGGATCTGGTCGTGCAGCAGAGCATGGAATTTTGTCTTGTGCGCGTCAACGGAAGTCATGGGACACACGATATAGCTGGTCAGAGTGGGTTGTCATGCAAGTTCTGCCTAATTATGGCAAGGATTCCCATAGTTAATCCGACCTAATTCGACGCATTCACCGGCGAAATTCGGGTTGCCCCCGCGGGCGTAAAGGCACGCTCGCGAGGTGTGAATTCAGACCCCGCTGCCTGCACTCTTGGGCGCGGTCGAATCGGCACGCTGGACGGTACTCATCTCCCGGGCTACGAAATCCTCGACGTCGAACAGATTGTGGCCGGCGCGGTCGACGATGGCCAGCAGGGTGTGCATGTCCGCGGTTTCCTCGACCTGTTCCTTCAGGAACCATTGCATGAATCGCTCGCCGAGGTAGTCCCCGTTGTCGCGGGCGGTGCGGGCGAGCTTGGTGATCTGCTCGGTGACCGCTTCTTCCTGCTTCAGCGCCAGTTCCACGGGAGCACGCACCGAGTCGAATTTCGTGACCACCTCGTCGATACCCGGAACGGCCACGGCGAGGTGGTTGTCGAGGAGGTACTGGATCATCATCATCGCGTGCCCGCGTTCCTCGGTGGCCTGCGTGTAGAACCGTTTCGCCAACTGCGGGAGATTGTGCGAGTCGAAGTAGACGGCCACCGCGATGTACTGCTGCGACGCCGTGAACTCGTTGCGGATCTGCTGTTGCAACAGGAGGTGGAATTCACTGAGCTTTGCGGGCGCCGACTGTGTCATGCGACTCAGTTTACGGATGCGGCGTCAGGGTCCCGTGGTGACCAGTTCGGCGGGAACCTGCTGATCGTTCGCGAGGGCGCCGAAGAACTGGGATGCCCGTTCGTCGTCCCACACCAGTACATTTCCCGCGCCGTCGACGTCCTCGAATCCGGCCACCGGGACGGTTGTGGTGATCATGTCACCACGCGCAGCCCAGGCGAGCATCGCAAGGTTCCAGATGTGATCGTCTTGGTCGACGCGCAACGACTTGGCTGTGTCGGTGACCAGCGGCCACACCCGGAAGGGGTTCAGCCAGGTTGCGGGGCTGGTGGCTTTCGCCATCAGCGCGGCCATGAACTTCCGTTGGTGGTTCATGCGGTCGATGTCCGCGAGCGCGGTTGCGCGACTGCGGACGAAACCGAGAGCATCGGACCCCGACAGCTCCTGGCAGCCGGGCTCGAGGTTGATCCCGGCGAGGGGGTCGTCGATGGCCGTGTCCAGACACATCTCGACACCACCGATCGCATCGACGATCCCGGCGAAACCGCCGAACCCGATCTCGGCGTAATGGTCGATGTGCAGTCCGGACGCTTCCTCTACCGTCTGTACCAGCAGTGGGGGCCCACCGAACGCGAACGACGCGTTGATCTTGTCCTGGCCGTAGCCCGGTATGGACACGTAGGAATCGCGGGGGATGCTCACCATCGTCGCCGGCCCACCACTGCTCGGAAGGTGCATCACGATGATGGTGTCGGTGCGATCGGGACCGCTGTTGCCGCCGGTCGACAACTCCTGCTCCTGCTCGGGTGTCAGTCCGGTGCGACTGTCCGAGCCGACCAGCAGCCAGTTGGTGCCGGGGGTGTCGCCGATTCGCCCGTCGTAGTCGGCGAGGGCGTCGACCCGGTTCAGGGAGGTGTCCAGGTAGTAGGTCATGCCGGCGAGGGCAAGAACCAACACGAGGAAGAGGATGCCGATACGACTGCCCCAGTTCCGCCTGCGCCTGGGTGCGCGCTGTCGCGGTGGTTCCGGGTTGCGAGGAGGCGCAAGTGGGGGCGGCGGGGTACGAGGGGGGCGCCGTTCGGGGGCGTGCGCCGGGGCCGCTTGTCGATACTGCGGCGGCTCACGATAGGGCTGCGGCGTCTGGGTGGGTGCGTAGCCGTCCGGCCGAGGGGGCGCCGATCGCGACAACCGCGGTTCGGGCGCCTGCGACCAGGCCTGCTGCGGCGGGGGTGGGGTTCCTCGCCCGTCTCGCCGGATCACCTGGGTGCCTTCCGGGGGCGGACCTGCCGGGCTCGGTCGGGGAGAGGGGTGCCGGGGTCGCGGCGGTGGCGGTCCTGGAGAGCCTTGAGGCGGTACGCGACGGGTCTGGGCACCCCGAGGGTCGGGAGGTGGGGTCCGGCGGTTCGGCGACTGCGGCGCGGGCTGGCCGCCCTGCGTCCGCCGAGGCGGACGGGGCGGCAGCGGTGGATAGGGAGCGTCGCCGGTCACCCGAACGACTTTACTGGTCCCGCGGAATTACGGAATCCAGCCGACGCGGCCGCGCAGGGCCGCGTATCCGACGAAAGCCACCGAGTCGATGGTGGCGTGCGCGATCACGAGTGGCCACAGTCGGCCGGTCTTCTGCCAGTAACGACCGAACACCAGTCCCATCGCCACGTTGCCCAGCCCCCCGCCGAAGCCCTGATAGAGGTGGTAGGTGCCGCGTAGCAGCGCGGACGCCAGCAACGACGAGTTCTCGTTCCACCCCAGTTGCCGCAGTCGGGTGACGAGATAGGCAACGACCAGTACTTCCTCGGCCCCCGAGTTGGCAATCGCCCACAGGACGAGGACGGGAAGCCGCCACCAGTGGTCGCCGATCGTGCTGGGGACGACGGTCAGGTTGGCCCCGGCCGCGCGGGCCACCAGATAGAAGCCGAGCCCGGGGAGCCCGACCAACGCAGCCAATCCGGCACCCTGCACCGCGTCGGGACGCCACCGGATTCGCCCCAGTCCCACCGAGCGGAGACTGATGCCGCCACGCCACAGCAGGTACAGGCCCAGCGCCGCCCAGGACAGCAGTTTCACGACACCGAGCAGCTGCCGCGCCACGTCGATGAATTGGTTCTCCGCCCGGGCGACGTTCAGCGCCACCGCTTGGTCGGAGAGGTCACCCGGCGTCAGGAGCGACTCGGTCAGCGACAACAGTCCCGACAGCCCGCTGGTCCCGAAGGTGACGAGCAGGACGATCGTGATCTCGATCCACAGACCGCGACGTTCCCGCGCCGGTGCCACAGGCAGGTCGGGTGATGCGGGGCGTAACCAGGAGTCGAGTGTTGTCCGCGAGATCACGCGGCAACGCTAGCGCGCCACACCATGGGCCGCCGATCAGCCGCGGGCGCGCAGACCGTTGACGAAGGGGCATCCGACGAGCAACCGGATCGCCCGGCTCAGTGACATGGCGTCGTCCACCGGGTTCGCGAACGGCATCCAGATGTCGCGGTCGCCGTTATCGCTCTCGACGCGCAGCCGCAACCCGTAGCGGTCGATACCGAGCGGGCGGATGCGTCCCTGCCGCATGTGTGGCGGGAGTTTGCGCGAGAGCAGGTCGATGAGGTCGGTGTGGTCCTCGTCGAGGTGCTGGAGCCAGGCCGTTTCCATTTCCCAGAACGGGTCCGGGCTGGCGGCGAGCAGGTCGGGGAGGGATACGGGTTCGGCGCCGCTCGCGTCGGCGACCACGGCCGATTCGAGCCGTAACTGCAGCAGAGTCGCGTCGTGCCCGACGTCGAGGAGTCCGGGATGCGGATATTCGGATGCGACCTCGTCGGCGAGTGCGCGGGTGTGCGCGTCGCACAGGGAGTGCAGGGTGCCGCGCAACCAGACCAGTGATCGCACGGGTTCGCGCAATGCGAGTGGTGAGTTGTCCGTCAGCTCCAGAACCGCAGGGATTCCGCCACCGCCGGCCAACCACGACAGCGTGGCAGCCGCCGAGTCGCTGGGGACTGCGACGACGACGTCGCCACACCCGCGCAGGTGGTGCACGGAGGTGATTGTGGGAGCGCTGCCTTCGACAGCGAGTACTGCCTGCTGGGTCCGTGCGCACGAGCTACGCACACGCTCGGCGGTGGTCGGTCCGGTAGTCGTGACGGGCATGGAGCCTCCTTCGGGAGCGGCGGTACTGAGGTAAACCTAACCTAATGTGACGTGCGTCGAATGGCAAGACCGCCGCGGATTACGGTGGGCAGGTGGCTATCCCTCTTTCCCTCGGAGTCCCGCGCTCGCGCGGACCGCAGTCGCTGCTCGAAGGCCTGCTCAGTGCGTCCCCTACCGCCGGACAATCCACGGACACCGTGGTCGGTGGCGCAGTGGGGCCACGAGTTGTCCTCGCGTCCACATTGATCGACAGCCACGGCACCGACGCGGGCCGCATCATCGTCGGCCTCGACATCGACCCGGCCGAGCTGCGCACCCGGAAGCAGGCTTCCTACGAGGCGGTCCGATTCCACCTCGACTGCACGGCCGCCCAGCTCGACGACGCGGTCGCACTCCGACTACCCTCGCCGCTCGCCGTGTTCGTCGGTGACGGCGACCTCGGGCTCGCGGAGTCGGCGCACACACTTGTCGATGCCGGACGCATCCCCGGTCTGGGCAGTGGATTCTCCATCGGCGAGGTGGCCGATTTCCTCGCTGTCCTCGCACACGCGGATGTCGGTTACGTGGCGAGAGCCCACGACGCCGCCGAGGTTCTCGCCCTGCTGTCCGGAACCGTCGCGTCGCTACGCGGAGACAACGTCCGATCGGCGCTCGCCGATCCGCACGCGGAGAAGCTCGCGGCGCTCGGCCCGGAAGCGGCCGAGGCCGTCCGGGAAGTGCTCCTGGGCATCGAGGTGAGCGATCCCGCCCGGGTGAGCCGCGAACTCGCCGCAGCCGGGTTGCGATAAAAGATTCACCGCATAGCGCCGGGCCGTCAACTCTCGGTGCGTAATCTCGTAGGCGTGCCAAAGATCGCGTATTTCGGACCCTCGGGAACATTCACGGAAATGGCGCTCGCCGAACTCGAGGTGGCGGGCGCCTTCGACGGGCCGGTGGAACGCGTCGCCGCGTCCAGCCCCCCGGCTACACTCGCGCTCGTACGCGACGCCGTGGTCGACGGTGCCGTCGTCCCCATCGAGAGTTCGGTCGAGGGGGCGGTAGTACCCACGCTGGACTCCCTGGCGCTCGGTGAACGCCTCCAGATCGTGGCCGAGACCGAACTGGATGTGGCGTTCGAAATTCTGGGTCGCCCAGGAATCGAGCGCCTCGACCAGGTGCGGACCGTGCGCGCGTATCCCGTCGCCGCCGGCCAGGTGCGGATCTGGCTCGAGAAGAACTGCCCCGACGCCGAAATTCAGACCGCGTCGTCCAATGCGGGTGCAGCCGAGGATGTCTCACGTGGGCTCGCCGACGCCGCGGTCTCTACTGCCCTGGCCGGCAAGCGTCTCGGTCTGCACGCGCTGGCGAGTAGTGTCGCGGACGTCGCCGGGGCGCGGACCCGGTTCGTGCTCGTCACCGCCCCGGCGCAGGTCCCGCCGCGCACCGGTAGCGACCGGAGCTCCGCCGTGCTGCAGCCCGACAACGAACCGGGGTCGCTCGTCAGCGTCCTCTCCGAGTTCGCTACTCGCGGAATCGATCTTATCCGCATCGAATCTCGGCCCATCCGCACCGAACCCGGCGCCTACCGGTTCTTCGTCGACTGCATCGGTCACATCGACGACCCGCTGGTCGCCGAGGCGTTCCGCGCGCTGTACCGCAAGTCGACAGTGCGGTTCCTGGGGTCGTGGCCGGCCGCGAACCCCAGCGGTCCGCCCCCGCCGTCCGACGGAGACGCGGCGGACTGGATCGAACGAATTCGTCAGGGAGACAGGGAACTGTGAGTGGCAAGCTGATTCTGGTCCGGCACGGGCAGACCGAGGCCAACGTCGAGCGCCGGCTCGATACCCGGTTGCCCGGTGCGCCGTTGACACCCGAGGGTCAGGCCCAGGCCGACGCTCTCGGGGCCCGGCTGGCGGCCCGCGCGTCGCTTGCCGCGCTCGTCAACTCGGAGGCGCTGCGCGCCCGGCAGACGGCGCGTGCGGTGGAACGCGCCACCGGGCTCTCCGCCCAGACCCGCGAGGGGCTGTACGAGGCGCAGGCGGGTGACCTCGAGGATCGCCGTGACGAGGAGTCGCACGCCCTGTTCATGAAGACCTTTCACCTGTGGCATGCAGGGGAGCTGGCAGCCCGCGTACCCGGTGGTGAATCCGCCCACGACATCCTCGACAGGTATGTGCCGGTCGTCGATGCCCTGCGCGGGGAGTACCTCGACGATCCGGACCGATCGGGGGATGTCGTGCTCGTCAGTCACGGTGCCGCGATCCGGCTCGTCGCCGCGCAGCTGGCCGAGGTGCCCGGACTTTTCGCCGCCAATAACCACCTCGCCAACACGCAGTCGGTGGAATTGGTACCGGCGCCGGGCGGACGTTGGGAGTGTGTGCGGTGGGGCACGATCGAGCCGCCGTTCGAACACCGCGTGATTCCCGGCGCCGACGACCCGATGGGGTGAAGGCGTTGCGGACTCCCACCCGCTGCGCGACGATGGACTAACCCGTCCTCGAGGAGTGACGGCAATGGAATGGTTCGTAGCCGAAGACTATTCCCTCGGGCGGCTGCTCGTCACCGAGGGGCTCGCGGCGATCTACCTTGTCGCCTTCTTGGGTGCGGTGAACCAGTTCAGGCCGCTCGTCGGTAGTGACGGCATGCTGCCGATTCCGAGGTTCCTGCGGGCCGTCTCGTTCGCGCGTGCGCCCAGTGTCTTCCACTTCCACTATTCGGATCGGTTCTTCGCGGCTCTCGCCTGGACCGGCGCCGGGTTGGCACTCGCGACTCTGCTGGGATTGACACAGATCATGCCGCTTCCCGCGTGCATGCTGGTGTGGTTGGTGCTTTGGATCCTCTACCTGTCCATCGTCAACGTCTCACAGATCTGGTACAGCTTCGGCTGGGAATCGCTACTCCTCGAGGCCGGATTCCTGGCGATCTTTCTCGGCAACACGTCCGTCGGTCCGCCGATTCTCGTGCTGATCATGGTGAGGTGGTTACTGTTCCGGCTCGAATTCGGCGCGGGTCTGATCAAGATGCGCGGCGACAGATGCTGGCGCGACCTCACGTGCCTCTACTATCACCACGAAACCCAGCCGATGCCCGGCCCGCTCAGCTGGTACTTCCACCGCATGCCGAAAGGACTTCATCGGCTGGAAGTGCTGGGGAATCACGGTGCGCAACTGGTGATGCCGTTCGGGCTGTTCGCACCGCAACCGGTGGCTGCGATTGCCGCGACGGTCATGATCGTCACCCAGTTGTGGCTGGTGGCGAGCGGAAACTTCTCGTGGCTGAACTGGATCACGATCGTGCTGGCCTTGTCCGTCATCCCGGACAGTGTGTTCGAGATGCTCCTGCCGGTCTCTCTTCCGACCGGAAGTTCGTCGGCGCCGTTGTACTTCGTCGTGTTGGTGGTCGCCGTGACCGCGTTGGTGGTGGTGCTGAGTTATTGGCCTATCCGAAACATGATCTCGCACGGACAGCGGATGAACGCGTCATTCAACTCGTGGCATCTGGTGAACACCTACGGCGCCTTCGGCAGCGTCACCAAGGTTCGGTACGAAGTGATCGTGGAGGGGACGTCCGACCCGGTGATCACCGCACAGTCCGAATGGAAGGAGTACGACTTCAAAGGAAAACCGGGAGATGTGAATCGCCGGCCACGTCAATTCGCGCCGTACCACCTGCGGCTCGATTGGTTGTTCTGGTTCATTCCGATCTCACCGGGCTACGCCGATCCGTGGTTCCCCGCCTTCGTGGAACGACTGCTGAGGAACGATCGAGACACCCTGAAATTGCTGCGTCACAATCCCTTCCCGGATTCTCCGCCTCGACATGTGCGCGCACGCCTGTACCGCTACCGGTTCACCACGTGGAAGGAGCGCCGCGAGACTGGGGCGTGGTGGAAGCGTGAACCGGTGTGACTCAGTGGAGCCTGTCGGCCAGGAACTCCAGGGCTTGGCGCAAACGTTGTGGGGTACCCGGGCTCAGCGAAGACCAGGCGACGCCGTGCGCAGAGACGCTCGACGTACCGACGATTCGCCCGTTCTGCGTGTCGAATACGGTCACGGGACCGCCGACGGGGTCGTATTGCCCGTCGCCGTACACGATTCCCACGATCTCGGCGTATGTGTTGCAGGTCGCCATCGCGTTGCCCACGGCGGTGGCGTCGACGGCCGCGACACCGAGCGCGGTGAGGCCGGCCGCGAGAGCTTTGCCGTCACCCCCGGCGTCGAACACCTCACCGAGCTGGGTAGTGGGCGCGTTGACGACGCCGAAGTGCAGCGGATCCGCAGCCCCGAGGGCGGCGATGACGGGGGCGAAGATGTCGACGCCGGTGTCCTGCATCACGTAGGTGTCCGCGGCGCGCATGGTGAGCACCGACATGGTGTCGCCCCGGGAAACACACAACCGCGAGATGCTTCCGTCGACGTACCAGCGCAGAGCGATTTCCCACTGCGGGCGGGCGAGGACTTGCAGTCGGGTAGCAAGCTCGGCTCGAACCTCACCGCCCGGGAGAAGATCCCGGGCGGTGAGACCGGCGACGGCGCGGCGAAAGGCTTCGTCCCTGGCTTCGTACGTGTCGTACCGCGGGCCGGCGTCGAGCACCACCGGCAGAACGTCGAGCGCGAGCTTGTCGACGAGAAAGTCCATCTCGTCGAGGCTCAGGGTCACCGCCGGCAGGGTCGGTACGCCCACCTGGGTGCCCAGATCTATCAACGTCCGCTCTCCTGGTGGTCGGGGTCGGCGCCGATCACCGAGGGAATGACCGTGCGCCCGTCGGAGAAGTGCTCGAAGTTCTTCAGATAGTCGGGAGTGTCCCGCTCGTCCTCGTCCTGTGAACCGGCAGCACCTGCGCCGCGCCCGCCCATCACGGGGCCGCCGCCCGTTGCTCCACGTGTTGCCGTAGCCGGATTCGTGTCTGCCCGGACATCTCCGATCACTCCGCCAGGCGTGGCCGCGGGCGCTCCGGGCCGAGCGCCCTGGCCGAGGGCGTCCGTCTTTCCCCATCCCTCCGGCAGAGTCGCGCCGCCTGCGCCCGACCCGGCACCGAGTGCGCCCACCGACGTCCGTGCTGCCGCCGCGGAGGTGGATGCCGTGCCGCCACTGCTGTACGTGCCACCCGACATCATGGGCGCACCACCCATCATCGGGGTGGCCCCCGAACCAGCGACCGCCGACAGCGCCGCCCCGCCGATGTTGCTCGCCGCCGAGGTGGCGGTGGAGACGGTGGTGCCGGCGATACTGCCGACCTGTGATGCGGCCGTGGCGACCGCGGGATTCTGGCCCGCTGCCATCAGCGCGGCCGCAGCGGCCCGTGTCGGGTCGAAATCACCGTCCTGGGGGACGTCCTCGAAGGTGCCGACCTCCTTGGAATCGGCCTTGGTGACGATGCGCGGGGGCTGCTTGTACGTGCGCTTCAAGGCGAGGATGTTGGACGCGGCCTCGTACCCTTCCATCACGAGCCCGGCCCGGATATCCATGGCCCGGTCGGCGGCTTCGGCGGCTGCCGCGGTGCCGTTGAGAGCGCCGCCCGTGGAGTATGCCGTGGCCTTCGCGGTCTTGACCGCGACGATCTCGGGAATGCTGGGCATAATGAGCGCCGCCGTCGTGTACGCACCCGCCTCGAGGCCGGCCTTCGCGGCGGTATCTGCCGCCAGTTCGGCGCACTCGGCGGTCCATGCCGTGAACGGCGTGATCTTGGCGAGGGCAGCCACGGCCGAAACACCCTGCCAGCCGGCAGCCAGCTCGGCCATCACCCGAACGAGTGTGAGGTTGGCGTCGACGAAGCTGGTGGACAGCGCCGTCCACGCAGCGCTCGCTACGCTCAACGGCACCGGGCCGGCGCCCGCGATGAGCGTGGTCGAGTTGACGGTTGCCCCGCGGGGCAACCAGATGACGCCTGTCAATCCCATGGTCATATGCGAATCTCCTACTGGTCTCGAGGCGTTCCGGTCACATGCCCGCAGCGAGCGACGCGCCGAGGGCGAAGTCCTCGGCGGCGTACAGGGCGGCTTGGGCGCGGAGCGTGTTCGCGGTCTCCCGCATCTCGAGAATCCCCTGAGCGACAGCAGGAGTGAATGTGCCTGCGACAGTGTTGAAGTAACCGGCGGCATGGAGGGAGACTTCTTCGCTCCCGGACGGCAATACACGGATGGCTGCGGAGTTGAGTGCAACCGATGCCTCGAGGCGCGCGGCGAGCGCGTCGAGTTCCACGGCAGCGGCGACAAGAGCTTCAGGTGCGACGTGCAGAGCTGGCATTGCGTCGAACTCCTTCTGACCTAGGCGGGTGCGGAAGGCAGCTGCCCCCCGGCAAGCGAACTGCATGGTGCAGCGTCCCTACTTTCTTGGACGCTGCCACGCGCTCTTCGGTTCCCCCCGATCCCGAGAAAAAAATCTCCTCGGGAAAACCGTTCATCCCCAGCCGAGCTCGTGCAAGCGATCTTCATCTATCCCGAAGTAGTGTGCAACCTCATGGATCACAGTGACCGCCACTTCGTGAACGACTTCCTCCTCTGAACTGCACATTTCGAGAAGGGCGTCGCGATAGACGGTAATCGTATCGGGTAGCGATCCGCCGTAATGACTGTCCCGTTCGGTCAGTGCGATCCCGTGGTACAGCCCGAGGAGATGTGGATCGTCCTCATTGCGGTCGTCGACGAGAACGACGACGTTGTCGATGGCGGTCGCCAGCCGAGGCGGGATCAGATCGAGCGCGTCCCCGACCAATTCCTCGAATCGATCGGGCGTCATCGCGACCGGCACCTCAGGACCCGGGAACCGGAGCCGCGCCGGGAAGCGGCGTCGGCATCGATCTGCCCTCCGGAGTAGGCGGTGGCGGTACCGGCGCAGCGCCGTTGATCAAGATATCCCCCTTGGCGGACCCGGTGATGGTCGAGAAACCGCCGGTGTCGATCTCCTTGCCCACAGAACAGTTGATGCGCCTGCTACCCGCCAGCCAGCTGTCGAGTTCCAGGTTGTCCCAGAACAAGGTGAGGGTCTTGTTCCGCAACGCGTCCGCGGAGCCGAGGAATTCGTTGGACGCCTGGGTGCACACGCCCTCAAGGTACTTGTCCTGATCTTCCACCGACGGCATCGAACCTGGGAACTGGGTGCCGAGGTCGACCACGGAAATCACCTCGTACGCGTGAGGCTGCACGCAGTCGACGGGATCGGTGGGGACGTTCTGATTGATGCCGATGCAGGTGCCGGGATCCCAGACATTGGATTGGTCCTGCTCGGCCACCCGCCCACTGAAGGGAAGCAAAGTTCCTGCGGTACCGGAGAATTGAAGACCGCATCGTAGTGTGCGCTCACCGGCGGTCCAGCCTGCCTCGCTGGGGAACATGAGACCCACGCTGAACTTGCCGTAAGGATCGAAACGCGCACCCAGATAGGAATCGACCGCCGGCACGCAATGCTCGTCCCGCAGTCCGGCGAATCGCAGGGCCCCCGGGTAACGCGAACCCGGGCCGAACTCGGCGCCCGGGTAGACGCTGAGATCCAGCGGGGCCGCCACCTCGAAACGGTGCTGCGTCGAGCAGTCGACTTTCGCGACGTCCTTGCGGTCCTCTTTGGGGTCGTTGGACGGCGTCCAGTCGAGGCAGTCGCCTGCGACCGCCGAGGCGAAGGCTTCCCCTTCCACCGACTCGGTCGCCTGTGGTCCGGATTCACCCGAGTGGGTGGGCAGGTTCTCGCTGCGGTTGAACCCACCTGCGATCGCGAACGTCGCGATCGCCGCGACCACTGCACCCACCGCGACAGCCGCGAGCGCGCGACGAGTCGTGGTCGCGGACATGGTGCGGGGCGCCTTGGTCGGTTGCCCGGCATTCCCGGGCTGCGGTTCGGCGCCGTTCGGCTGATCTGAGGACATCATTTCCATCATGCCCGTTCCGCTGCGAGAAGCAGAACAACTCCCTCGATCGTGTTCGGGACGGGGTAGCTTCGAGTGCCATGAACGACCATGCGCAGTCGTCCGCCGAGCCGGTGGACCCCGAACTCCAGGAACTTGCGGGCCGGGTGTTCGACGCCGCTCGCGCCGGTGACGCCGTGGCGTTGATCACGTACATCAACGCCGGAGTCCCGGTGAACCTCACCAACCAGAACGGCGACACCCTCGTCATGCTGGCCGCCTACCACGGTCATACCGACGCGGTCCAGGCCCTGATCGACCGTGGCGCCGACGTCAATCGGCTCAACGACAAGGGGCAATCGCCGCTGGCGGGGGCATTGTTCAGGGGCGAGGACGCGGTGGTGCGCACTCTCGTCGCGGGTGGCGCCGATGTCAGAGCCGGGCACCCTACGGCGGTGGACGCCGCCAGGATGTTCGGCCGGGAAGATCTGGTGAGCCTGCTGGAACCGAAACCCGAATGAGTGCTCCGGGGGCGCCCGGTAGGGTTTGACACCGTGATTGACCTGAAGTTCCTCCGCGAGAACCCCGACGCCGTCCGCGAGTCGCAGCGCACCCGCGGCGAAGATCCCGCTCTGGTCGACGCCCTGCTCGAGGCCGACGCGTCCCGTCGCGCCGCGGTACTCGCCGGCGACACTCTGCGTGCCGAGCAGAAGTCCTTCGGCAAAAAGGTGGGCCAGGCGTCCCCAGAGGACCGGCCCGCGCTGCTCGAGGGGTCCAAGGAACTTGCGGCCAAGGTGAAGCAGGCCGAGGCGGAGCAGCACGAGGCGCAGGCAGCGCTCGACGCCGCGCACCGGGCAATCTCCAACATCGTCCAGGACGGCGCCCCTGCCGGTGGCGAGGACGACTTCGTGACTCTCGAGACGGTCGGCGACGTGCCGACGTTCGACTTCGAGCCCAAGGACCACCTCGAACTGGGCGAGTCGCTGGGGCTGATCGACATGGAACGCGGCGCGAAAGTGTCCGGTGCCCGGTTCTACTTCCTCACCGGCTTCGGGGCCATGTTGCAGCTCGGCATGCTGCAGCTCGCCGCCCAGAAGGCGATGGCCAACGGGTTTCAGATGATGATTCCGCCCGTTCTGGTGCGGCCCGAAATCATGGCGGGCACCGGGTTCCTCGGCGCCCATGCGGACGAGATCTATCACCTTGCCGACGACGACCTCTACCTCGTCGGAACCTCGGAGGTCCCGCTCGCCGGGTACCACTCGGGTGAGATCCTCGACCTTTCCGCCGGCCCGAAGCGGTACGCGGGCTGGTCGACGTGCTTCCGCCGGGAAGCGGGCAGCTACGGCAAGGACACCCGCGGCATCATCCGCGTCCACCAGTTCGACAAGGTGGAGATGTTCACCTACTGCAAGCCCGAGGACGCCGACGCCGAGCATCAGCGTCTGCTGTCGTGGGAGCGCGACATGCTGGCCGCCATCGATGTCCCCTACCGGGTGATCGACGTCGCCGGCGGCGACCTGGGGTCCTCGGCGGCCCGCAAGTTCGACTGCGAGGCGTGGGTGCCCACCCAGCAGGCGTACCGGGAGCTCACGTCGACGTCGAACTGCACGACGTTCCAGGCGCGGCGACTGAGTGTGCGGTACCGCGACGAGAACGGAAAGCCGCAGACTGCCGCCACCCTCAACGGCACGTTGGCCACTACGCGGTGGATCGTGGCAATCCTCGAGAACCACCAGCAGTCCGACGGAACCGTGCGAGTGCCGGAGGCTTTGGTGCCCTTCGTCGGTACGGACGTATTGAAGCCGTAAAAGAATACTGACCGTTATGCAAGGCTACCCTTGCATCCTCGGCGAAATGATGTAACCCTTACCTAATCAGATAGTTCGCGTAAGGGAGCTCCACATGTTCGTGTGCATCTGCAAGGCCGTCACCGAGTCCGAGGTGCACGAGCACGTGCACGACGGTGCCGACAGTCCAGATGCCATCGGTGAGCGCTGTGGAGCCGGATGGGGGTGTGGTACCTGCGTCGACCGCCTGGAAGAAATTCTCTGTGCGTACGCGGCACGTAGTCGCACAGCTGCCTGACAACTGAAACCACGATCCGCTGCGGATAGTGGTCGAGCCTGATACGGTCGAATTAGTCCCGGCGACCGGAGGTTGTCATGCGCGGTAACGACGAGGTCATCGCTCTTCTCAACGAACAGTTGACGAGTGAGCTGACGGCAATCAATCAGTATTTCCTGCACTCGAAGATGCAGGCCAATTGGGGCTTCACCAAACTGGCGGCCAAGACCCGAGCCGAATCCATCGAAGAGATGATTCACGCCGAGATCCTGACCGACCGCATCCTCTTTCTCGAGGCGCTCCCGAACTATCAGAAGCTGCTCCCGCTGCGCATCGGACAGGACCTGCGAGAGCAGTTCCACTCCGACCTCGCGGTCGAGCTCGAGGTGGTCGAGCGTCTGCGTCCCGGAATTCAGATGTGCCGCGAGAAGGGCGACGCCACGTCGGCGAAGCTGCTCGAGGGAATCCTCGCGGAAGAAGAGGAGCACATCGACTATCTGGAGACACAGATCGAGTTGATGGACAAGATGGGCGACCAGCTCTACATGGCCCAGCTCGTCGATCAGCCACCGACAGCCGGATAGCCGATCGAAGGAAATCGGGCGACCCGCCGGGCGCCCCGTGTCAAAATGAGCGCGTGAGATATCCCGCCTCTCAGCCTTGACCCAGTTCCCAGCGTTCACTGGCCGTCCGGGTGGTCGGTTACACCGCCACGCGTGACCTCATTCCGCTCTTCGGTCTCTACGACCTGCTGTTCGCCGACCACGGCCTCAGTATCGGGCAGATCTCGTCGCTGTTCATCATCTGGTCGATCGTGTCGTTCGTCGCGGAGGTGCCCTCGGGCGCGTGGGCCGACACCGTGTCCCGTCGTGGATTACTCGTCTTCGCCTCCGCGCTGTACACGGCGGGATTCACCCTGTGGATTGCCGTGCCGTCGTATGCCGGCTTCGCCGCCGGATTCGCGCTGTGGGGCATCAGCGGCGCAATCCAGTCGGGAACCTTCGAGGCGTTGCTCTACGACGAGCTGGTGTCGCGGGGTGAGTCGGCGAGCTTCGCCCGACTCCTCGGCTACGCCAACTCCGGCGCCATGATGAGCAACCTCGTCGCCACACTGACCGCCGCACCTTCGTCGTCGGCGGCTACGCGCTGGTCGGGTGGGTGAGTGTCGCCGCAACGGTGGTGCACGGAGGGTTCGCTCTACTGCTGCCCGCTGCGCCGAGAGCAGCGGACGCGGACGAAACACGGGAAGTGGCCGACGGGCGCGGACTCTTGTCCCGCTACACCGGCATGCTCCGTGCCGGGATCGGGGAGGTCTCGCACGAAACAGTGCTCCGCCGCGGCGTGATTCTGTCGTCGGTGCTCGTCGGGTTCCTAGCCTTCGACGAGTATTTCGGCCTTCTCGCTCGGGACGGCGGCACAACGACGGCGGTGGTGCCGTTGCTGGTGGCCATCACCGTTGCAGGCCAAGTGGTGGGTACCGCAGCAGCCGGACGCACGGCGTCGATGCGAGCGGTGACGATGAGCCGAGTCGTCGCGGTCGGTGCCGTATTGCTCGGTGTCGGAGCGCTTCTGGGTGGTGTCGCCGGGTTCGCCGCAATCGGTGTGGGCTACGGCAGCCTGGGCAATGTCATGATCGTGTCGGAAGCGCGTGTGCAGGAGGCGATCACCGGTCCGGCGCGGGCCACCGTCACCTCGGTGTCCGGGCTCTTCGGCGAAATCACTGCACTTCTGATCTATGTGGGCTTCGCTGTCTGCTCGACGTGGTTCTCGGTCACCACACTCGTTGCGGCACTCGCTGTCCCGGTTCTAGCGTCTGCGGCTCTGGTCCGCCGTTGGCTGCCGCCGCCTCCTGCGGCCTGAAGCCCGGCCCCGCCGCCCGGGCCCCTGACGCGCGAACGGGACGTTGGTTCGATCTAACCGAACCGACGTCCCGTTCGTGCAGCCGTGCAGGACCGATCAGAGCTTGCTCGACCGCAGCTCGTGGCCCTTGGACGTCTTGCACCGGCCCGTCTCGAGGTCCCACTGCCAGCCGTGCAGGTTGCAGGTGAGATTGGTGCCGTCGACGACGCCGAACTTCGACAGGTCGGCCTTGAGGTGCGGGCAGCGACGCTGGATCTCGTAGCCGCCGAGTTCGATCGACGCCGAGTCGTCGTGGGCCTCGGCGAACCAGCCGTCGGCGTACGCGATGCGCTCGTCGGTGAGGCACTTGAAGAACGTGTACAGGAATTCGTTGTACCCGCCGACGCGCCACGCCTCGAAGCGGGTGGACAAGAAGATGGTGTTCACCCAGTCGGGTTCGTCGTCGCGGAGCACCGTGCGCACCAGTTCCGGCGCGATCCGGAAGCCGTAGCGGTACTTGCCGTCCTTCTCACCGCGCGGGCGGACGGTGCGCTGCGGGAAGTCGAGGACGACGGTCTCGTCGCCCATCACGAGGCCGACCGGGTAGCCGATGCCGTCGCAGATCAGGTCGGACTGCTTCATGATCGGCTCGAACTTCGCTTTGAGCGCCTCGAGCAGCGGCTCACCCTCGGCGGGGGCCCACGTGGCCTTCTCGGCGGCCAGGACCGGCGCCATGCGCTTCGCCATGTCCTCGATGTATGCGGCCTTGTCGGAGAAGATCTTGTCGACCTCGGCATCGGAAATGGGGTGCGTGAGCGTGAGCTCGCCGCCTTTCACGTCCGCGGTGGACCCCGGAATCATCAGGATTCCGCCGTCGTTGCCGTGGATCTTCATTTGCTCGAGGAACGTGATCTGGTCGGGGAAAATGTTCCCCTCGTCACCCCGGTCGTCGTTGAGGTAACGCAGCTCGTCGTCCAGGAACACGGGCGGGCCCGCAGAGGGCACCACCCAGGTGGCGTCGACCTGCTCGATGTAGCTGCGACAACGGTCCATGCCGCGCTGGCGCTTCTGCTTGCCGAAGTTGGCTTTGGTCTTCGTGGGGATGTCGTAGACCATCGGGTACCAGATGGCACCCGAATACTGCAGCAGGTGGATGTCGATCTTGCCGAACTGGTCGTGCAGAACATCCATGTCGACGGGCCGGGCGTCGTTCATGTTGAAGCACGTGGTCTCGCCGTCGGACACCACCAGACCGGAGTCGCCGATCGGGCCGTCCGCGGGCGCGCGCAAGGCGATGATCATGATGTCGAGGTCGCCCGGCGCGAGGGGAGCCTGCGGCGTCACCTCGATTCCGTCGCCGTTGATCCTGTGCTTGACCGAATCCTCGGTCTCGAAGAACTTGGAAAAACCGAGCGCCTCGAGTTCACGTTTGAGGTCCGGCACCGGGTAGTCGGGGAGCAGAACGATGGCGTCCTTGTTGACGTGCTTGCTCAGGTTCTCCGGGTCGAAGTGGTCCTTGTGCAGGTGCGATACATACAGGTAGTCGCAGTTGCCGAGCGCGTCCCAGTCGAGCTGGGTGTTGTCCGGGAACGGGAACCACGACCCGAAGTACGCAGGGTTCACCCAGGGGTCGCACAGGATCGATCCTGCCTCGGTCTGGATGTGAAATCCGGCGTGTCCGACGCTGGTGACCTGCACTGGTATGCCTCCTGAAGAGCTGAGCGACTGTTCCAGGGTAGGCGGCTGCGCCACCTGAGCGCCCTTCCGGTAGCCCCAACGACCAAAAAGGCGCACGGACGGCGGAGCCGCCTACGTTACTTCGCCCAGGCAGTAGCCGTCCTGGCCGATCGACAAGGTGACCTGCTTGGTCTTCGTCACACCCGAGACATCGGTGACCGGGACGGTGACAATCACGTAGTCGCCCCGGACCGGTGTCGTAGTCATTTCGTCGGCTGCGAACGTGGTGGTGTCGGCCAGAACATCAGGGTTCTGCTTCAGTGGTGGTTGCCCGCCGTCACCAGTCCCGGACGGGTCCCACGGACTGAATCCGGGGCAGATCAGCGGATAGGCGGTCTCGGTGTCGGCCCGATTCACCGGTCGGCCCGCCTCCCGCGACAGGAACCTCGTCACCGCGTGTTCGGCGTCCGCCTGGGTGTAGAAGTCGACTGTCCCGGCGGCGTGGACGTGCGGGCAGGCGTAGCCGGACGCGATCTCGCTCCGTTTGACCGACACCGTGGTGCTGCCGCCCGTCCACGACACCGAGAACTGCCCGTCGACTCCGGGTTGTGCGACTGCCCGGAGCACGGCGGCGGTGTCCGCGTACTGTTCGGCGATCTGGGCCGGTGGGAGCGTCCAGCAAGCCGACGTCACCCTTTCGGGATCGGTGACGAGGTCGAGGGCCCAGGCGCGGACGGCGTCGGCGGCCGCGGGATTGCCGGGCACCTCACCGACGATCACGCGGGGAGCAGGCCGGGCGGACGTCGAGGGCCGGGTGATGGAATCGTCGACGATGGATCCGGGTGCTGCCGCGACTTCTGCCTCCGCTGCGTCCACGGGGATGCCGGACTGGGAATCGCAGGCCGCCAGCGAGGCGACCATTCCGGCCACGAGGGCGAACGTGTGTGCGGGCGCGAGCGCCCTCCTGCCCGTGCGGCCCATTCCCTCATACGCCCTTCCTGCCGACTCCCCGCCGAACGTCCGTCCCCGACTTCGGGCCAGATCGCGAATACCCGGCTACGCTAGCCGATTGTGGAACCCGTCTATCGAACCGTCATCGGCATTGCCCGCACCGTATTCGCCTTCGAGGGGCTGAAGTTCACGGTCAAGGGCGATCAGCACCTTCCCGCGACGGGTGGGGCGGTGATCGCGATCAATCACACCGGCTACATGGACTTCACCTATGCGGGGCTTCCGGCGCGCACCGTGAAGAGGTATGTCCGCTTCATGGCGAAGAAGGAAGTGTTCGACAACAAGATTTCGGGCCCGATCATGCGGGCACTCAAGCACATTCCCGTTGACCGTGGGGCCGGTTCGGATTCGTACCTGTCGGCCGTCGACCTGCTGCGCCGTGGTGAACTGGTCGGCGTGTATCCGGAGGCCACCATCAGCCGCAGCTTCGAGATCAAGGAATTCAAGTCGGGTGCCGCACGGATGGCGATCGAGGCCGACGTGCCCATCATCCCGATGGTGATCTGGGGCGCGCAGCGTGTGTGGACCAAGGGGTTCCCGAAGCGCCTCGGCCGGACCAACACCCCCATCTCCATTGCTGTCGGTGAGCCGATCGCACCGTTCGAGCCCGCGGCCGACTTGACGGAGAAACTCCACACCACCATGCAGGAGATGCTCGCGGACCTGCAGAAGGACTATCACCATCCCGCCGGCGCCTACTGGGTGCCCGCGCGACTCGGCGGCAGCGCGCCGACCCTCGAGCAGGCCGACAAGATGGACGCCGCCGACGCGGAGAAGAGGGCGCAGGCTCGACAGGCCCGGGAGTCCGGAAGCTAGATCGGGTGGAACCCGTCTATGCGGCCGTCGCGACGACAGGCAATAGCTGCGCCCGGCGGCCGCTCGGCGCGGGTGAGGACAGTGCAGGCAGAATGACCGGGTGAGCCCAGACCGACCCAGCCTTGTAGCGTCCGATGTCGATGGCACCCTGATCGGGCCAGACGAACGGGTCAGTGCCCGCACCCGTGACGCCGTGAAGTCGGTGGTGGCGTCGGGAACCCCCTTCGTTCTCGCCACTGGCCGCCCGCCGCGGTGGATCCATCCCGTGGTGGAGGGTCTGGGTTATGCGCCGCTCGCCGTCTGCGCCAACGGCGCCGTGATCTACGACGCCGACAGCGACAGAGTGCTCAGCGCCGCGACTCTCGACGTGGACACCCTCACCTGGTTGTCGGAGATCGCGTTGGAGCTATTGCCCGGAGCGGGGCTGGCAGCGGAACGTGTGGGCGTCAGCGCCCACGATGCCGCCACACCGCAGTTCGTGAGCTCGCCCGACTACCAGCATGCGTGGCTCAATCCCGACAACACCGAAATGTCCGAGGACGAGGTTCTGGCAGCGCCGGCCGTGAAGCTACTGATCAGAGTGCCCGGAATGACCAGCCAAGCGATGGTCGACGTATTGCGGCCGCACCTCGGCGCTCGCGCGGACCTGACATTCTCGACGGACAACGGTCTGATCGAGTTGTCGGCGTCGGGGATCAGCAAGGCGTCCGGGCTCGCCATTGTGGCGGAGCACTTCGGTGTCACGGCATCGGGGATCGTCGCCTTCGGTGACATGCCCAACGACATCCCGATGCTGAACCTTGCGGGTCGGGGTGTTGCCGTGGAGAACGCGCATCCCGATGCCAAGGCGGCTGCCGACGAGGTAACCGCCACCAACTCGGACGACGGGGTTGCGAAAGTACTCGAGCGCTGGTGGTCGTAGACCACCAGCGCTCGAGAGGGTGACGCAGTCCGTCAGCCGGCCGGTGCAGGCGCCGGAGCGGGAGCGGCCGGTGCAGGTGCCGGCTCGACGGGTGCCGGAGCAGGAGCAGGCGGTAGCTGTGCCGGATCCGCGGGCGGTGCGGCGGGCGCGGCGGCGTCGACGGGGGCGCCGTTGCGGTACGCCTCCGCGTAGGCGTCGTTGTACGTCTTCAACACCTTCGTGACGATGCCGGTGAGCTCGTTGAAGATGAGCGAGCCGTTCTCGAAATCGGTTCGCAGACCACCGGGGATCGGGTATTCGTCCGACGTCGGCAGTCCCAGCTCACCGTTGTCGGCGCCCAGATTCTGCCAGGTCTTGAAGATCTGCCCGAGAACCGACCACACACCACCGTTCGGTGAGGTGTAGATGGCTCCGTTGGTGAACTGCGCGCCCTGGTTCCCGGCCTTCGCCTGCAGCAGACCCGTGACGGCTTGGCCGAGGGGGCCGGTGTCACCGCCTTCGGCAACCCACTTCTGTGCGACGGGGGAGGGGTCGGTCAGTCGGAGGATTTCGTTGACCAGAGCCGGAATGCCCGAGCCGAGGCTCGCGCTCGCATCTGTTCCCGGCGCGGACGCAGCCGGCGCCTCGCCTGCGGGCGGTCCCGACGCGAGCGATGCACTGTCGCCGCCGCCCGTGTTCGCAGCCGCGATCCGACGGATCTCGTCCATGTGTGAGTAACCGGCATCACCGGGGCAGGACGTATTGCCCACGTCGCGGTGCGCAAAGATCACGGGCAGATCGACGGCCTCACCTTGTGCGTAGGGAGTGAACTCGGTGCCTTCGGAATACATCGTGGTCTTGCCGAGCGGATCGAGCCCCGCCTTGGCGAGCTTCCATCCGAGGAACTTGCCGACGGAGTCGATCGTCGCCTGCGGAGGATCCTCGGACGAGAAGTCGCCCATCATCGCGATACCGGTGGTGTTCTCGTTGAACCCGCCTGCGTGCGCGCCCTGAACCGGACGGTCCAGGCCGCCGGCACGACCTTCGAAGATCTGCCCGTACTTGTCGACCAGCACGTTGTAGCCGACGTCGCACCAGCCCAGCGTCTGTGCGTGGTACGCGTAGATCGCACGGACGATCTCGGCCGACTCTGCCTTGGAGTAGTCGTTGGTACCGGCCGTGTGGTGCACCGTGGCGCCACCGATGAAGTCGTCGTACGTCGGTTCGTCGCAACGAATCGACTCGTCGGCGCCCCACTGCGCGCGGGTGATCACCTTGGGTCCGGAGCCGCCGATCGGGGTCGCGATGTCGCTCAGGGCTCCGTCACCCGGTCCGCTTCCCGGCTCGATCAGCACGGCGGTGACGTCGTCGGCACCGGTCTGGGCCGGCTGCTGACGCAACGGCGTGTTGATGGACGCAGGCGCATACCCAAGCGGCGCAGCGACTTCGGGTGCCGGTGCGGCCGGAGGCGCAGGCTGGGAAGGTGCGGCAGGAGTTGCAGGTTGAGCCGGAGCAGGTACCGGCTCCGCAGCGTGTGCAAGCCCCGTGGTGGGCGTCAGGATCTGGATCGCCTTCGTCAACCCGACGTACACAGGTTCGGTGGCCACCGTGCCGTTCGACGCCGTCTTGTCAGTGCGCCGCGTGTCGATCATGTCGGGGGAGAACCAGTCGCCCCACGTTCCGTCGGCTTGCAGGGCTCGGACCTTGGACTCCGCGGACGCCACGGTTTCGGAAGTGAGCGCCACCATGCTGAACGGGGTGTCCCGCGTGATCTCCTTGACGATCGCCCCCGGCTGCTGGTCGGCAGGCGGCAGGATCGCAGGGTCGGAGACGTCACCGGGAGCTGGCAGCTTCAGCGGGATCTGCAGGTTGGGGATCTGGATACCGGCAGGCAGTGGGAGATTGCTCGGGATCTGGATGTACGGCGGGATTTTCACGTTGCGGAGATCGCCGATATTGACGTCGGGCAGGTTCAGCCCGGTCAGTTCCTTCAGCGGAATCACGATGTCGGGAATCTGGGAGAGCACTACCTGGGCGATCTCCGTGGACACCGCGGAGGCAGAGGTCTCGTTGGTGGAGCGGACGTCGGAGGGGGCGCTGCTGATGCCGTAGACCGCAACGGGACTTGCGACAGCCAGAGCGGCGACAGCCCCGAGGACGATCGAGGGCTTCGGTCGGCGGTGCGGCAAGGGGACTCTCCTCAGTTGTAGTTTCCTGCGAGCAGGCCTCGCTCATCTGCAACTTGTGATGCCGATGTGACCTGTGTGACTGATGTTGCCAACTCGAATCACTCTTGCCACACTAGTCACACAGGTCCATAACGCTCAACCTTACATTGAGACTTTATCCCGAATTCTTCGGACCCGCCGGAGCAAGGCACTCACCGCGCTTCGGAGCTCGTTGTTTCAGCGATGAGGAGTGCACAGATGTCCAAGACCGAATTCGGGATCCGCGCAGGGAGAACTGCCTGGACCCGTAAAAGGCGGTACATCGCGGGACCTCCTGTCCGGCGCGGATGGACGTCGTCGGTGGCGCGCGTGTCGGCGCTCGCTATTGCCCCCCTTCTCGTGATCGGCGCTGCGGGCCTGGCAGTCCATCTCGGCTCGGCCGGGCCGGAGATCCGGGAGTCGGTCGCCTCCGACACGCCGTTCACCCTGTCCGGGCACGGCAACGGGCACGGCCGAGGGATGGGCCAGTGGGGCGCCTACGGGTACGCGAAGGAGCAGGGGTGGGCAGCCGAGCGCATCCTCGCCCACTACTACGGCGGAACTACCCTCGGCGCACTCGCGGATGCCCAGATCAGTGTGCGGCTGCAGGGTCGCGACGATCAGACTCTCGACGTGTATTCCGCCGCCGGCGCCGTGGTTGCAGGCAAGCCCGTCGGACCGGGCGAGGCCGTGCACCTCACACCGACAGCGGGGGGCGGCGCCAACGTCGTCGTTACCCGAGGCTGTGCGGGTGAGGTCCTGTGGCAGGCCGCCACGGACCATCCGTGGGTAGACCCTGTCGATCTCGGGTCCGACCGTCCGTCGAACGAGCACCTCACCTTCTGCGCGGGTGACACGCCGTATCGGGGCGCGCTCGGTGTCGCGCTGGACGGCGCTGCTGTGCGCACCGTCAACGTCCTCGGCGTGGACGACTACCTGCTCGGGGTCGTGCCTGTCGAGGCAAAGGCAGACTGGGCCGACACTGGTGGTGCCGAAGCACTTCGGGCGCAGGCGATTGCCGCACGCTCGTACGCTGCCACGGAGAACCGTGAGGCCTTTGCCCGGACCTGCGACACCCAGAGTTGTCAGGTGTACGGCGGCTCCGCGGCGGAGGATCCCCGCACCACGGACGCCGTCCGTTCCACCCAGGGCATGATTCTCGTCAAGGACGACAAGGCCGTTGCCGCCGAGTTCTCTTCGTCGACAGGCGGTTTCACGGCCGGGGGCGAGTTCCCGGCGGTTGAGGACCAGGGTGATGCCGTGTCGCCGCACCACGACTGGACGGTGACGCTGACGGCCGGCGACATCGCGACCGCGTTCGGCGTGGGTGAACTCCACACCTTCGAGGTGGTGACCCGCAACAACTTCGGCGTCGACGGGGGCCGGGTCACCGGCGTGAAGGTGGTTGGTTCTTCCGGTACCGCCGAGGCGACCGGGGCGCAGGCGCGGGCCAAGCTGAAGCTGAAGTCCGACTGGTTCACGGTGGGCGAGGGTGTCGGTGTACCGGGAGCGCCGCCGGTACCGGGTGAACCCGACCCCAGCCTCGCCGACGACGACACCGTCGGCACCACCCCGGGATCGCCGATCGCCCAGAAGTACAAGGAACTGGGTGGAGTGAACAGCACGCTGGGTGCACCAGTGGGTCCGGAAATGATGCTGCCGTCCGAGGCGGGCAAGTTCCGGATGTACCAGAAGGGGACCATCATCTGGACGGAGAAGCTCGGTGCACAGGTGATCGACGCGAGCGTGCTACGGGACTGGATTCCGACCGGCGGCAGTTAGCGGCGGCCCTCGAGCACCGCAAGCATTCCGTCGACGGACTCGGCCCAGCCGAAGTCCTCGGCCCGCCGTCTGGCGGACGCCCGCCGGGTGTTCGCGGGAATCTCGAGGACACTACTGACCGCCTCCGCGAAGGCGGGGCCGCGGTTGCTCGCCAGAGCGCCGCACCCGGGTGTGATGATCTCGGCCAGCGCCGAAGACTGTGACGCAACTACCGGGGTACCCGCAGCCAGCGACTCCAGCGCCGACAGGCAGAACGTCTCGTGTGGACCGGGAGCCAGCGACACATCGGCCGACGCGAAGAGGGAGGCGAGCTGCGTCTTGTCGCTGATGAACCCGGTGAAGTGGACGGGGAGCCCCCGGGCTCGGGACTTCAGCGCCTCGCGCCGGGGTCCGTCACCGGCGATGACGAGGCGGGTGTCGTGCCCCTCGCGCTGCAGTAATCGGACCACGTCGATGCTCCGCTCCACCTGCTTCTCCACGGACAGGCGGCCGCAGTGCAGGAGAAATCGTTGCGCCGGCCCGGCGTAGGAGTCGCGCATGCCCTGATCGTGTTTGCCGGGATGGAACAGCGCCAGATCCACCCCCAGCGGGACCCGGTGCAGGTTGGAGGCTTCGATCCGGACGAACTCCTCGCTCGCGAAATCCGTCGTGCAGACGACGGCGTCGTAGTTCCGTGCCATGCGGCGGTTCGCGACATCGGCCCACCCGGTGGCGAGACGGCGCGGCGCGAACTGGCCGAGAAGTCGGTCGAGGCGCTCGTGTGACACGACGACACTGCGAATGCCGCGGTCGCGGGCCCAGCCGCCGAAACCACGCAATGTCAGGCGATCGGACACCTCGAGGACGTCGGGTCGCAGTCCTCGCACCACGTCTGCCACGCGCCGCGGATTGACGACGCGGTAGCCGCCGGTCGCCGGGATCACCGGTGCCGCTCGGGTAACCCGTAGGACCCCGCCCGGCAGAACCTCCTCACTGTCCCGCTGACCTGGGACGACGAGGATCACTTCGTGCCCGCGCTCGGAGTAGCCGCGCCCCCAGTTGTGCAGGGCGGTGCGTAGTCCGCCCGACCGCGGTCCGTAGAAGTTGGCCAGCTGGACGATGCGCACCCGATCATTGAGCTGGATCGGCGCGACGGTGGGAACAACGAGGTCCGCAGAAGGGGTGAATACCGGGAGAACTCCGCGTGCATGGCGAGGGTGTCCCTGCACCCCTTGGCCGCGCACAGGCGACGGAGTCGCTTACCCTGGTTCACCGTGACCGCTGCAAACCCAGAGACCACTGCCCCCGCGAAGGCTGAGACGGAGCGCGACAGCGCGGCCGGATACGACCTCATCGTCGTCGGCTCCGGATTCTTCGGACTGACCATCGCCGAGCGCGCAGCAACGCAGCTGGGCAAGCGAGTGCTGGTGCTCGACCGCCGCCACCACCTGGGCGGAAACGCCTACTCGGAGGCCGAGCCCGAGACCGGCATCGAGATCCACAAGTATGGAGCGCACCTCTTCCACACCTCGAACAAGCGCGTGTGGGACTACGTCACCCAGTTCACCGAATTCACCAGCTACCAGCACCGGGTGTTCGCACTGCACAAGGGGCAGGCGTACCAGTTCCCGATGGGCCTCGGCCTGGTGTCGCAGTTCTTCGGCCGTTACTTCACGCCGGAAGAGGCGCGGAAGCTGATCGCCGAGCAGTCCAGCGAGATCGACTCGGCGGACGCCTCCAACTTGGAAGAAAAGGCGATCTCGCTGATCGGACGCCCGCTGTACGAGGCCTTCGTCCGTGACTACACCGCCAAGCAGTGGCAGACGGACCCCAAGGATCTGCCCGCGGGCAACATCACGCGACTGCCCGTGCGCTACACGTTCGACAACCGCTACTTCAACGACACCTACGAGGGACTGCCCGTCGACGGTTACACGGCGTGGCTCGAGAACATGGCGAAGGACCCGAAGATCGAGGTCCGGCTGGAAACGGACTACTTCGACGTCCGCGACGAACTGCGCGCCGCCAACCCGGACGCTCCCGTCGTCTACACAGGTCCCCTCGACCGGTACTTCGACTACTCGGAGGGTGAGCTGGGCTGGCGGACGCTCGACTTCGAGACCGAGGTCCTCGAGACCGGCGACTTCCAGGGAACACCGGTGATGAACTACAACGACGCCGACGTGCCCTTCACCCGGATCCACGAGTTCCGCCACTTCCACCCGGAGCGGGACTACCCGAAGGACAAGACGGTCATCATGCGGGAGTACTCCCGCTTCGCGGAGAGCAAGGACGAGCCGTACTACCCCATCAACACCCGCGAGGACCGCGACAAGCTCGCCGCGTACCGGGACCGGGCCAAGGCGGAGATGGCGGAAAAGAAGGTCCTGTTCGGTGGTCGCCTCGGCACCTACCAGTACCTGGACATGCACATGGCGATCGCCAGTGCGTTGTCGATGTTCGACAACTCCCTTCGACCCCACCTCGAATCCGGTGCGGACCTCGTCGGGGACTCCGAATGAGCGCCCGCCACCTACTCGAGGCCGAGAAGGCGACCGAGGACCCGTCGTTGCTGGGGAAGTCGTTGCTGCAGCGCATTCTCGTGCCCCGGCCGGGGGAGCCCCTCGACGTGCGCACGCTCTATGTGGAGGAGGCGAAGACCAACAGTCGTCGCGCCCACCCGCTGTCGCGTACTTCGCTGTCGGTCGGTGCGGAGTCCGAAGCGTCGTTCTGCACCTACTTCAACGCCTTCCCGGCGAGCTATTGGCGCCGCTGGACCATCCTGAAGTCGGTGGTGCTGCGGCTGGACCTGTCCGGCCACGGCCGTATCGACGTGTACCGCTCGAAGGCCGATTCGTCCCGCATCCACGTCGAGGGACGTGAGTTCCTCGACGGCGACGCCGCAATGGAGTTCGAGATCGAGCTCGCTCCCTTCGAGGACGGCGGCTGGATCTGGTTCGACATCACCTCCGACACCGAGGTCGTGCTCGAGAGCGCCGGCTGGTTCGCGCCGATCGACGCGCCGGGCGAGGCCACCGTGGCGGTGGGCATCCCCACGTTCAACCGGCCCACCGACTGTGTGAAGGCACTGGAGGCGCTCGCGTCCGATGCGCTGGTGCTCGAAGTGGTCAAGGCCGTCATCGTCCCGGACCAGGGCACTCGCAAGGTCGTGGACGAGGCCGGTTACGAAGACGCCGCAGCAGCGCTGGGCGATCGTCTCGTCATTCACGACCAGGCAAATCTGGGTGGCTCGGGTGGTTACAGCCGCATCATGTACGAGGCCCTGAAGACCACCGATTGCCAGCACATCCTCTTCATGGACGACGACATCGAGATCGAGCCCGACTCGATCCTGCGTGCGCTCGCGATGTCCCGGTTCGCGAAGACCCCCATGCTGGTCGGCGGCCAGATGCTCAACCTGCAGGAGCGCAGCCACCTGCACACGATGGGTGAAGTGGTCGACCGCAGCATCTTCATGTGGACTGCCGCACCCAACGTCGAGTACGACCACGACTTTTCCAAGTACCCGCTCAGCGACCGGGAGAACTCGAAGAAGCTGCACCGCCGCATCGACGTCGACTTCAACGGCTGGTGGATGTGCATGATCCCCCGCCAGGCCGCCGAGGAACTCGGCCAACCGCTCCCGCTCTTCATCAAGTGGGACGACGCCGAGTACGGGCTGCGGGCCCGCGCGGCCGGTTACCCCACCATCACCATGCCCGGTGCCGCCATCTGGCACATGGCGTGGAGCGACAAGGACGACGCCATCGACTGGCAGGCGTACTTCCACCTACGGAACCGACTCGTCGTCGCCGCCCTGCACATGCCGGGCAGCGTCCGCGGCCTCGTGGTCAACAGCGTGAAGGCCACAATCAAGCACTTGTTGTGCCTCGAGTACTCGACCGTCGCGATCCAGAACCAGGCCATCGCCGACTTCCTCCAAGGCCCTGAGCACATCTTCGAGCTGCTGCCCACCGCGCTGGGCAACGTCCATGCGATGCGCAAGGAATTCCCGGACGCCGTTGTCCTGCCGTCCTCGACGAGCCTGCCGCTGCCCTCCGGGGCCGAGGTCGGCGCCGTCGGTCTGCCGGGCAATCCGCTGGCCAAGATCGTGCGCCTCGGCAAGGGTCTGGTCCACAACGTCAAGCCCGCGCACCAAGAGCACCACGAGCGACCGCAGCTCAACGTGCCGACGCTGGACGCGCGCTGGTTCCTGCTGTCGCAGGTGGACGGCGTCACCGTCACCACCGCCGACGGCAGGGGTGTCGTCTACCGCAAGCGCAACCCCAAGCAGGCCCTCGCGCTGCTGAAGGAAGGTCTACGGCTGCGCCGTGAACTGGCTCAGCGGTTCCCTGACCTCAAACGTGAGTACCAGGACGCTGTTCCTGCCCTGACCAGTAAGGAGAGGTGGGAACGTGTCTTCGGCATCTCGTGAGGTGAAGATCCTGCAATCCGTCCAGTCGACGATCGCGGGCAAGCCGGGGGTGGTGGCCACCGCGCGAGCGATGTCACACTTCGGTGAGCACGCCTTCGGCTGGGTGGCTGTCGCCGGGATCGGCGCCGCCCTCGACAAGCCACGCAGGCGTCAGTGGGCGGGAGTTGCCGTCGGTGCGGTGGGCGCCCACGCGGCGTCGATCGCGATCAAGCGGGTCGTCCGCCGTCCCCGGCCGATAGACCCGTCCATCCAGGTCAACGTGTCGACGCCGAGCAAACTGAGCTTCCCGTCCTCGCACGCCACGTCGACCACCGCGGCTGCTGTGCTGCTCGGCCGACTCACCGGGCTACCCTTGCCTGCGTTGTTGGTACCGCCGATGCTGCTCTCCCGGCTAGTTCTGGGAGTGCATTACCCGACCGATGTGCTCGCCGGATCTGCCCTGGGGGCCGCGTCTGCGGCCGCGGTACTCAAGGCCGAGCAGAAGTTTGGAGAAAAATGAGCGAGGAACCGGCAGTCGTCACCGGACCCCCGACATCCCTGGCCGCAGGCATCGTCCGGGCGGTTCGTCCGCGCCAGTGGGTGAAGAACGTCCTGGTGCTGGCTGCTCCCATCGCGGCGGGAACGGCCACCGAGCCTGATGTCCTGCTGCCGGTCGCGCTCGCATTCGTGGTGTTCTGCATGGCGGCATCCGGCATCTACCTCGTCAACGACGCGATGGATGTCGAAGCCGACCGTGCACACCCCACCAAGCGATTCCGTCCCATCGCGGCCGGGGTGCTGCCCGTCAACCTGGCGTTCGCCATGGCGGTCGTCCTGCTGGGCGGCGCCATCGCGCTGGCGTTCCTGGCCAACTGGCAGCTCGCCGTCGTGATGGCCGTGTACATCGGTATTCAGCTGGCATACTGCTTCGGACTCAAACATCAAGCCGTCCTGGACATCTGCATCGTCTCGTCCGGGTTCCTGCTGCGTGCCATCGCCGGCGGTGTGGCCGCCGAGATCGCACTGTCGCAGTGGTTCCTGCTGGTGATGGCGTTCGGCTCGTTGTTCATGGCCGCCGGTAAGCGGTATGCGGAACTGCAGCTCGCCGAGAACACCGGGGCAAAGATCCGCAAGTCGCTCGAGAACTACACCACTACCTACCTGCGCTTCGTCTGGACACTCAGTGCCACCGCCGTCGTGCTCTGCTACGGACTCTGGGCATTCCAGCAGGACGACCTGAAGAGCACCAACTGGTACGCCATCTCCATGGTTCCGTTCACTATCGCGATCCTCCGATACGCCGTCGACGTCGACGGCGGCGAGGCAGGAGAGCCCGAGGAGATCGCGCTGGGCGACCGTGTGCTCCAACTCCTCGCCATCGCCTGGATCGGAGTGGTGGGTGTCGCTGTCTACCTCGTCTGACGTGGTAGGAGGCACCGAATACTCGGATGCCGCCGCGGAGCAGACCGAACGCCACCGGAAGGCCATCCTCTCGAGGGTGGTCTTCCTCGGGGGTGTGGCCGTCTCGGCTCTCCTGATGTTCTGGGGAGCTTGGGAACGTCGGTGGATCGCCGACGACGGTTTGATCGTGCTGCGCACGGTGCGCAACCTGCTCGCAGGCAACGGTCCCGTCTTCAACGCGGGTGAACGGGTCGAGGCGAACACCAGCACCGCCTGGACCTACATCGTCTACGCCTTCGGCTGGCTCACCCAGAGCCGGCTCGAGTACGTTGTTCTCACGATCGCCTTGATCCTGTCCACGGCGGCCATCGTGCTCGCCATGCTCGGCACCGCGCGACTCTACCGCGGTGGATCGTTCGGGTCGGGCGGGACGCTGTTCCTGCTGCCTGCCGGCGTGCTGGTCTACATCGCAGTTCCCCCTGCGCGCGACTTCGCCACGTCCGGGCTCGAAAGTTGCCTGGTCATCTTCTGGATCGCGTTGCTGTGGCTGCTGCTGATCCGGTGGAGTCAGGCTGCTGCCCCGTCCACCGGGTCTGTGCTGATCCTCGCGTTCATCGCGGGAATGGGCCCACTGGTGCGCCCCGAACTGGCTATTCTCGGCGCCCTGTCGCTGGCCATGATCTTCTTCGCACCAGGACTCACCTGGGTGGCGCGCACGGCCATGGTGTTCGTGGCCGGCATCGTGCCGGTCGGATACCAGATCTGGCGGATGGGCTACTACGCGCTCCCGTACCCGAATACCGCGGTGTCGAAGGACGCAGGTGGGGCCAAGTGGTCGCAGGGCTTCGCGTATCTGTGGAATCTGGTCGGCCCGTATCTGCTGTGGCTGCCGTTGTTGTTCCTTCTCGCCGGTGCTGTGCTCGCCTGGCGGGGTCGCAGCAAGTCTCTCGGCGATGGTGTTCGTCACACCTCGGGGAACCGTGTGGAGCATCTGCGCGCGCGGCTCCGGACGCAGAATGCGGTGGTCGCGTTCATCCTCGGCAGTGGATTCATTCTCGGTCTCTATTCGCTGCGCGTCGGTGGCGACTTCATGCACGGGCGCGTACTTCTGCCTGTTCTGTTCTGTTTCATCGTCCCAGTCGCCGTTATTCCGGTGCGAATTCCCGAGAGGGCGTCGTGGGGGAGAAATCGGAAGACATCACTGTTCTTTGCGATGGCATTTCTCTGGGTGGGCACGGTGGTGTGGGCATTCTTTGCCTCCAATACCACCGGAATGCCGGAAGGTGCGGTTGTGGGGCGATCCGGAATTGTCGACGAGCGCGCGTTCTACGTGCTCAATACCGGCCACGCCCATCCTATTCGCGCTGACGATTATCTGGACTATCCGCGTATGCGCGCCATGGCGGAGACCATTGCGGACACCCCGGACGGTGGCCTGCTGATCCCGTCGTCCGACTACACGTACTGGTTCGTCGTTCCTCCGCCGCTTCCGATCCCGGACGGCGGTGCAGGGCACACGGTCTATTTCCTGAACCTCGGCATGACGAGCATGAACGTCGGGCTCGATGTGCGGGTCCTCGACCAGATGGGCCTCGCCTACCCGCTCGCCGCCCACACCGAACGCCTGGACGACGGCCGCATCGGACACGACAAGAACCTCTATCCCGATTGGGTGGTCGTGGACACGGGAATGATCGACAAGCACCCGTGGATGCCGGGATTCCTCGACGAGGAATGGGTGACCGAAGCGCGCGTGGCGCTGACGTGCCCCGAGACGCAGGAACTGTTGACGTCGTATCGGTCCGAATTGACGTGGCCGCGATTCAAGCAGAATTTCAAGGATGCACTGGATTTCGCGAGTTACCGTTTCGATCGGGTACCGGCATACGAAATTCAGCGATGCAATCTCGAGCCGCCTTTCCCGGAACCGGCCGAATAGGCCGAATCGGACAGGCGGAGGTCTCTGGGCCCTGGCGTACAGATCTCGATGCCAGAACGTCACATCTCGTTTGTGTAACGCCGGGGCCTTCGGTCACGATGTACGTCGATGATGAGTCATCGGTGACGGTGGTCGAGGAAGTGCCCCGGGAAATGCTCCGCGAGCGTTTGTCAGGGAACTTTGTGTGACATACAGTCCACCGAGCGCAGTGTGACTTGGAAGAGGTCCGCTGCCGACCCGGCATCGATCCGGGCTGGCAGGGCGCCTGTTCCCCGACGGAATCCGCCGGAACCGCCCCTAGGCGGAGTCCGCAGACGAAGAGAGAGAGCAGTATCCATGCGTTTTGCCAGAACGAGGTTGTCTCAGCGCCTCAAGCAGCGTGCGATGGCAGTAGGTGCCGCCGCACTGGTACTGCCTGTGGCCGCAGGAGTCGCTGGTGGAGCCGTCGCCGTGGCAGCACCCACTCACACCGCCCCGGTCCACACCGCACCGTCGGGTGGATACCAGGAGCTGTGGGTTCCTTCTTCGATGGGAAACATCAAGGTCCAGGTGCAGTGGGCGGCTCGCGGCGGTAGCGCTGCGCTCTACCTGCTCGACGGCCTGCGCGCCCGCAACGACCGCAACGCGTGGACCTTCGAGACCAACGCGCTGGACCAGTACCGCAATGACAACGTCACGCTGGTCATGCCGGTGGGCGGCGAGTCGAGCTTCTACTCCGACTGGTACGCACCCAGCAACTTCAACGGGCAGCCGGTTACGTACAAGTGGGAGACGTTCCTGACTCAGGAGCTTCCCAACTTCCTCGCGAACTACGGCGTCTCACGCACCAACAATGCCGTTCTCGGCCTGTCGATGGGTGGCAGTGCCGCTCTGACGCTCGCTGCGTACCACCGCGACCAGTTCAAGTTCGCCGGTTCACTGTCCGGGTACCTGAACATCTCCGCTCCCGGTATGCGTGAAGCGATCCGGGTCGCGATGCTCGACGCCGGTCGTTTCAACGTCGACGCGATGTGGGGCCCGCCGTGGAACCCGGCGTGGCTGCGTAACGACCCGTTCGTGTTCGCACCGCGTCTGCAGGGCCTGTCGATGTACATCTCCGCCGCCAGCGGTCTGCCGGGTGAGTTCGACCACCCACGCGCGCCGATCGACTACTACAACACCGCAAACGGCATGGGACTCGAGGCGCTCGCGCTGGCCAACACCCGCGCATTCCAGGTTCGCCTGGCCACCCTCGGTGTTCCCGCCCATTTCAGCTTCCCCGCCAACGGCACGCACTCGTGGCCGTACTGGGGCTCGGAGCTGTGGAAGGCCCGCGGACAGATCCTGGACACGCTCGGCGCCTGGTGATCTATTCCTGAGCTCGATTCGAGTGCCGTCCCACCTTCGGGTGGGACGGCACTCGTCGGCTGGGTCCGAGTCCGGCGGGGTGTGGGCGAACCGGGGGAACGGTCGGAATTTTCGTACCCGGGAGTGCACAGTGACACGTTTTGTCAGTAAGGTGATCCCGTCGAGACGCCACCCGCGCAGCGATTGCTGCGCGGGTGGCGTCTGTACGTGAGATTTTCACGAGAGTTCGAGTGGTTGCCGCGTCCGCGGCGCGCGAGGGATCAACCGGAGGGAAGACGACTTCATGCGAGTTGGGGGTTCGACGAGAACGAGCGGGTGGGCCAGACGCACCGCCGCCGCGATTGCTCTGGCAGTAGCACTGCCGCTGGGCGTGACCATGGTGGGCGGCGGCGCGACCGCATCCGCAGCCTTCGACCCTGCAGCCCAGGATTTCTGGGTCGACTCCAGCATGGGCCCGGTGAAGAGCCGCATCTGGCGTGCCGCTGACGGCAACACCAGCCGCGTGGTGTACCTACTCGACGGCCTCCGCGCCCAGGACGACCTCAGCGGCTGGGAGATCAACACCGACGCCGGGCCGTTCCTCGCCGCGCAGAACATCAACGTCGTCCAGCCGGTCGGTGGCCAGTCCAGCTTCTACTCCGACTGGTTGTCGAACTCGACCTTCAATGGTCAGAAGGTCACCTACAAGTGGGAGACCTTCCTCACAGACGAGCTCCGCAACGCGCTCGCGGACCGCCTCGGTTTCCAGTCCACCCGCAACGGTGTCATCGGCCTGTCGATGGGTGGCAGTGCCGCTCTGACGCTCGCCGCGTACCACCCGGACCAGTTCAACTACGCCGGCTCACTGTCCGGGTACCTGAACATCTCGGCTCCCGGCATGCGTGAAGCCATCCGGGTCGCGATGCTCGACGCCGGTCGTTTCAACGTCGACGCGATGTGGGGCCCGCCGTGGAACCCGGCGTGGCTGCGTAACGACCCGTTCGTCTTCGCCAACAAGCTCCGCGACAACGGCACCCGCGTCTGGGTTTCCGCCGCGAACGGCATCCCCGCCCCCGGCGGTGCCGCACCCACCGGGTTCATGGACGTGTTCAACGCCACCACCGGTGCGAGCCTCGAGGCGCTGTCGCTGGCCAACACTCGTGCCTTCCAGGTGCGGATGGCGACCATCGGCGCGAAGAACGTCACCTACAGCTTCCCGCCCCGCGGCATCCACAGCTGGCGCTACTGGCAGCAGCAGATTCACGACCTGGCACCGGATCTCAGCAACACCATCGGGTAGCCGGAAGTAGCTCGAAAGTAACAATTGCACCAGTAGTAACAGCGCGGCACCCCCACTCGTCAGTTGTTTGCGTGTAGAAAGAACCGGAACGTGAGGCAGTGTTCCGTGTTGTGGCCTCGACGCGCAGAGAGAGAGTGAACGTCATGCGAGTAGGCCTGCTCAGGGCAGAACGTCAGCGTATGTCGGCCGGAGTGGTCCGAAGAAGGGTCCTCGCCTCGCTTGCGGCTGTGCTCGTGGTGCCGGTGGCGGTCGGGTTCACCTCGACCGCCACCGCGTCCGCTGCACCGGTTGCCGTGCATTCGGCTCCGGTGGCTACGCAGGCGCCGAGCGGCGCGACGATTCATCACGTCGACTGGCTTTCCGATCGCCGGGTCGCACTGTGGATCAACTCCCCGTCGATGGGGGTGCCGATCCAGGTCCAGTTGCTGCTCGCTCGCGATTGGAATTCCAAGCCGACCGAGAAGTTCCCGTCGGTCTGGATGCTGGACGGTCTGCGCGCGCAGGACAACGAGAACGGCTGGACACTCGAAACCGACGCCGAGTCGTTCTTCGCGGACAAGAACATCAACGTCGTCCTTCCTGTGGGCGGTCAATCCAGCTTCTACTCCGACTGGGTGGCCCAGGACAACGGTCAGAACTACCAGTGGGAGACGTTCCTCACCAAGGAGTTGCCGCCGATTCTCGAGAGCGATTGGCGCACCACACAGACACGCGGTGTGGTCGGGTTGTCGATGGGCGGGACGTCGGCCATGTTCCTCGCCGCTCGCAACCAGGGATTCTTCGATTTCGCGGCCTCGCTGTCGGGCATGCTGACCACCACGGCGCTCGGGATGCCGCAGGCCGTCGCCTACGCCATGAGCGATGCCGGCGGATTCGACGCGAACGCCATGTGGGGCCCACCCACCAGTTCGGCGTGGGAAGAGCACGACCCCTACCTTCTGGCCGACAAGCTCAAGGGCGTCAGCCTCTACATCTCCAGCGGCAGCGGAACCACCGGCCCGTACGACCAGCCGTCGGGAATCCCGGGTGTGAGTACCAACTACGCGGGCATGGGTCTGGAAATCCTCTCGCGCCTCACTTCGCAGACGTTCGCCACCAAGCTCAACAAGCTCGGCATTCCCGCGCAGGTCAACTACCGCCCGTCCGGGACGCACTCGTGGCCGTACTGGCAGTTCGAGCTGCACCAGCTGTGGCCGCAGCTCGCCGCCGCCGTGGGCATCGAAGCAGACAAGCCGGTGTGCGGCACCGGTGGCTCCATTGCCGGGGTCGCGGCAGCGAACCCGTGGATCGGTGACTGCCTCACACCCGAGTACAGCCTCGCGGGCGGCACGGTGCAGGACTTCCGCTTTGGCCGGATCTTCGCCAAGTCCGACACGGGCACGCAGCCGGTTGCCGGGGTCATCGGCGGCGCCTATCAGGCGACGGGTGGTCCGGCGGGGCCGCTCGGCTATCCGACCACCCCTGAGCTGGGAACGCCGGACGGTCGCGGTCGCTTCAATCACTTCGAGCACGGGTCCATCTACTGGACACCCCAAACCGGCGCGCATGCCATCCGCGGGGCCATCCGCGAGGAGTGGGCACGCCAGGGCTGGGAGAGCGGACCGCTCGGCTACCCAGTGGCCGACGAAGTGCCCACACCCGGCAAGGACGGGGTTGTGCAGGGCTTCGAGATCGGCGCCATGTACTACAGCCCCGTCCACGGCACGCACCGCGTGCAGGGGATGATCATGGGCAAGTACGCCGAACTCGGCTATGAAGGCGGATGGCTCGGCTTCCCGAAGACGAGCGAGATCGCGGTCAAGGACGGCGGCAGGTTCAACGAGTTCGAGGGTGGCAACATCTACTGGAGCCCGTTGTCGGGCGCCTGGGCGATCGAGAACGGTCCGATCTTCGACGCGTGGAAGAGCGTCGGCTACGAAGCAGGCCGGATCGGCTTCCCCATCAGTGACAAATTCGCCATCCCGGGCGGTGTGCAGCAGAACTTCCAGACCGGCTACATCACACTGATCGACGGCAAGGCTGAAGTTCACTGATTTTCGTGACGAGCAGCGGGCGGGACCGGTCCAGCGGACCGGGTTCCCGCCCGATCTGCGTCTGTACCCTGTCGAGAGACAACGACTTGGAAAAACAAGGACGGAAATAGATGCCGCAGCATTCACGTATCAGCACCACCTTCGCAAGAGCATTGGCGACCGGCGCGATTGCAGTTGCAGCAAGCGGATTGCTCGTCGGGTGCGGCAGTGACGATTCCACGGCAACGTCCACTCCGTCCGCCACCACAACGGCAGCGCCGACGTCCAGTGCCACCGAGAGTTCGGCCCCTGCTACCAGCGGCAGTGCCACCTCGTCGGCACCGGTGACGAGCCCGGGTCAGGCGGCGACCGCACCGCCCGAACAGCCCGAAGAGGTTCCCGAAGACTTCCCCGGACCCAGCGAGGTCCCGGTGAGCGCCGACGGTCAGAGGTTCCTCGCCGCACTGAAGGACAAGGGCATCGAACCGGCCGCCGACGGCACCATGGCCGTGAGCACCGCGGACTTCATCTGCCAGTCCAAGGCCGAAGGTAAGAGCGATTCCGACACGATGGTGTTCGTAACGGCAATGGTGGGCTCCGAGGCGGCCGCGGCGGGCAAGGAACTCAGCCAGGAGCAGGCGAGCGCCGACGCGCAGACCTACGTCGACGTCGCGCACGCCACCTACTGCAAGTAGACGCCGATGACGTGGACCGGGCGCGAAACGCGGAAGAAGAAGAGCAGCCTCCTGCGCAAGCTGGTGGTACTTGCGGCATTCCTGCTGGTGCTTTTGCTGGCATTGATCGCACTCTGGTATCTCCTTGCGGGGCGGCTACCCGAACCCATCCCGAGCCCGCCCGGTCCCGACCGTCCCGATTCGCAATCCGCCAACTGCCCGGACGTTCAGGTCGTGGTGGTCCCGGGAACGTGGGAGTCCAGTGCCGTCGACGACCCGTACAGCCCGTCCGCCAATCCGGCGTCCTTGATGCTCAACGTGTCTCGGCCGCTGCAGCAACAGTTTCCGCCGTCGCGGGCCGACGTCTACACGGTTCCGTACGTGGCCCAGTTCTCCAACCCGATCGCGTTCCCGCCGGACGGGCAGCAGTCGTACAACAACAGTCGCGCCGCGGGGATGGCGGCCACCAACGACATCCTCGTCCGTCGCCACGCCGAGTGCCCGCTCTCGAGCTTCCTGCTCACCGGTTTCTCGCAGGGTGCGGTGATCGCGGGTGACGTCGCGTCGAGCATCGGCGCCGGCGACGGACCTGTCCCGGCAGACCTTGTTCTGGGTGTCGGCCTCATCGCGGACGGTCGGCGGGACCCGGCGGCCGCCACGAATATCGGCGCGCCGGTCGTCGGCGTCGGGGCCGAACTCTCGCTCGCCGGTCTGCAGATTCCCGGCATCACGATGACCGGTCCGCGCCCCGGGGGATTCGGTGACCTGGCCGACCGTACGGTCGAGATCTGCGCGCCCTCGGACGGCATCTGCGACGCACCCGCCCGGGCCATGGCGCCGGGCAACTGGATCGGCAGCGCGATGCGCCTGCTCGAATACAACAACAACCCCGTTCACGCGTTGTACAACTCGTACGTCGTGGACGAGAACGGCACCACGGCGACGCAATGGATGGCGCGCTGGGCGGCGGAGAAGATCGCCGCGGCCCCGACGCCGGCGCACAGTTGATCTTGTGGCGGGTGGGTTTGCCGAGGTCCCTGATCCGTGAATCGTCCCAAACAGAGACGTACGCCTCGTACTCGCCGGTAGTGTGCGTTTCTCGGCACCGGTAGAGTGCTGCACTGTTGCGGCACCACCCGTGCCCATCCCACCGATGTTCACGTCCTGTTGCGCGGGCGTTTCACCACAGGAGAAGCGATACATGAGTTCCGAGGCCAGCCCGCCCCGTAAGTTCCGATTCGCGGCCGGCGGCGAGGGCAATGCAGACGAGGGCGGCGCGCGCCGGTTCGTCAAACTGGCCCAGAAGGCCGAGGAACTCGGGTTCGACAGCTTCATGATCCCCGATCACCTGGGCAACCAGGTGGGACCGATCGCCGCGCTCGGTGCTCTGGCGATTGCCACCGACAAGATCCGGTTGGGCACCGCGGTGCTCGCCAACGGCTTCCGGCACCCGGCAATCCTCGCGAAGGATGCGGCCACCATCGACGTGCTGTCGGGCGGACGTCTCGAGCTCGGTATCGGCGCGGGGTGGATGAAGGAAGAGTTCGACAAGGGTGGCATCGACTATGAGCGACCCGGCGTGCGCATCGCCAAACTCGAGGAGTCGCTGCAGATCCTCGACACGCTGCTGCGCGGCCAGGAATGCAATTTCGACGGCAAGTACTACCAGATCAAGGGCCTGACCGGCAGCCCGCGGCCTCGCCAGGGCCCGCGCCCGCCGATCGCCGTCGGCGGGGGCGGCCCCAAGATGCTGGCGCTGGCCGCCAAGTACGCGGACATCATCTCCGTCGCCACCCCCACCAGCAAGGAAGGCAAACTCCTGTTGTCGGGTGTCACGCTCGAGAAGACGATGGAGCGCGTCGAGCGGATTCGTGAAGCGGCAGGTGAGCGGTTCGACGACATCGAACTGAACTGGACGATCACCACCATCGTCATCACCGATGACCGTGAGCAGACCGCCGAGATGGCGCTCGCCGCACTCGACCAGGGCTTCCCGCCCAACATCGAGGTGGACGCCAAGCTCTCGGTCGAGGACATCCTCAACTCGCCCTATCTGGCGATCGGCAGCTTCGACGAGATTGCCGATCAGATCCGGATGGTGCGCGAAAAGACGACAATGTCCTACGTCGGTGTGTTCCCCACACAGATGGATGCGTTCGCACCGATCATCTCGCAACTGAAGGGCGAGTAGACGCAGCGTAGCGAGGGCGGCGATGCCAATCTGTAACATATCGATGGTTTGGAATCGATGCACTTATTCGGGTGAGTGGCGTTTCACGTGATTCCCCACGAGTTGTAAAAGATCCGATTCGGCGAAGGAAGTCTGGGGCGCAGGCATGCCGGTGGCATGCCTGTGTGATCGCTTCGGAGGAGATGGAATGAACGCGAAGTTCGATGATTTTATCGACGAGAAGGGCCATATCCGGCTCGACTCGGACAGTACGTTGGTCGACTATGTCCAGCGTCACACGCGAGAGAACTCGGACGAGTTGGCGTACCGCTACATCGATTATTCGCGGGAACGTGACGGCGAAGCGCACGAGCTGACCTGGGAACAGTTCGGTCACCGCCTGCGCGCTGTCGCTGCCCGCCTCCAGCAGGTCACCAAGCCGGGCGACCGTGTCGCCGTGCTTGCGCCGCAGGGTCTCGATTACGTCATCTCGTTCTTCGCCGCCATCCACGCCGGCACCATCGCGGTGCCGCTGTTCGATCCCGACGAGCCCGGTCACACCGACCGCCTCCATGCCGTCCTCGGTGACTGCAAGCCCTCCGCGATCCTCACGGCCACCTCCTCCGCCGCGGGTGTTCGCCAGTTCTTCCGGTCACTCCCCGCAGCCGAACGCCCTCGCATCATCGCAGTCGACGCCATTCCCGACAGCGTCGGCGACACCTGGGTTCGCCCCGAGATCGACCTCGACGACATCGCTTACCTGCAGTACACGTCCGGCTCCACCCGTGTCCCCGCCGGTGTCGAGATCACCCACCGCGCCGTGGGAACCAACGCGCTGCAGATGGTCGACTCCATCGAGCTCAACGAGAACTCGCGCGGCGTCACGTGGCTGCCCCTGTTCCATGACATGGGCCTGCTGACGGTCATCCTGCCTGCGCTGGGCGGCAAGTACATCACCATCATGAGTCCCCGGGCGTTCGTGCAGCGCCCGTACCGCTGGATCAAGGAGCTCGCCGCGATTTCGGACGGCGCGGGTACCTTCGCCGCTGCCCCGAACTTCGCTTTCGAGCATGCGGCGGCCCGCGGTTTGCCGAAGAACGGCGAAAGCCTCGACCTGAGCAATGTGATCGGCCTCATCAACGGCAGCGAGCCGGTCACCACCTCGTCGATGCGCAAATTCAACGAGGCGTTCGCGCCCTACGGTCTGCCCAAGACGGCGATCAAGCCGTCGTACGGAATGGCCGAGGCCACCCTGTTCGTGTCGTCGACCCGGCATTCGGACGAGGCGCGGGTCATCTACGTCGACCGCAACGAGCTCAACGCGGGACGCGTCGTCAAGGTGGATCAAGATGCCGAGAACGCGATCCCGCAGGTGTCCTGCGGGTACGTCGCGCGGAGCCAGTGGGCTGCCATCGTCGATCCGGAGACGGGCATCGAGCAGCCTGACGACCGGGTCGGTGAGATCTGGCTGCACGGTGAGAACATCGGCATCGGTTACTGGGGTCGCACCGACGAGACCGCAGAAACGTTCCACAACAAGCTCACGAACCGGCTCGCCGCGGGCAGCCACGCCGAGGGCACACCCGAGGACGCGCACTGGATGCGTACCGGGGACTTCGGTGTCTACATCGACGGTGAGCTGTTCATCACGGGTCGCGTCAAGGACCTCGTGATCGTCGACGGCCGCAACCACTACCCGCAGGATCTCGAGTTCTCCGCTCAGGAGGCGAGCACCGCCCTGCGGCCCGGATTCGTGGCCGCGTTCGCCGTCCCGGCAAACCAGTTGCCGTCGGTCGTGTTCGAGAACACACAGTCGGGCCTGTCATTCGATCCCGACGATTCCTCGGAGCAGCTCGTCATCGTTGCCGAGCGCGCCCCCGGCGCAGGAAAGGCCGATCCGCAGCCCATCTCCGACACGGTGCGGGCAGCCATCTCGAGCAGGCACGGCGTGACCGCACGCGACATTCTGCTGGTCCCCGCGGGGTCCATTCCGCGCACCTCGAGCGGCAAGATCGCCCGCCGTGCGTGCAAGGCGAGCTACATCGAAGGGACCCTGCGTGGCGGATACACGCAGACGGCCTTCCCCGATAGCGTTTCCGACTAGTCCACTTTCTGACGGGTAGCTTGGTGAGTTGATGGCTGAATTGAATGAAGACCGGGGTAACAGCGCGGGCGGGGCGAAGGCGACCACGAGCGATGTGGACCGGGCGACGGGGTCTGCCGGCGATATGACGGTCGCGCAGCTGCGTGAGTGGCTGCGCAACTGGGTCGCCGACGCCACCGGCCAGCCGGTCGGCCAGATCACCGACGACCGCCCGATGGAAGAATTCGGCCTCTCGTCCCGCGATGCCGTCGCCTTGAGCGGCGAGATCGAAGAACTGGTCGGAGTGACGCTCACGGCGACGGTCGCCTACCAGCACCCGACCATCGCTTCACTTGCCACGCGCATCATCGAGGGTGAGCCCGAGCAGCTCGACGATTCGGCCGATGCCGCCTACTACGCGGCCGCGCCGACGTCGGACGCACACGACATCGCAATCGTGGGACTCTCGACCCGATTCCCGGGAGCCGGGAAGACCCCGGCCGAGATGTGGGAGATGCTTGCGGAGGGCCGCGACGGCATCTCCGATCTGCCCGAGGGCCGGTGGGAGGAGTTCACCGCCGACCCGCAGATCAAGGCAGCAGTCGAGAAGGCCAACACTCAGGGCGGCTACCTCGACGACGTGAAGGGCTTCGACGCGGAGTTCTTCGCGATGTCCCCGCTCGAGGTCGTCAACGTCGACCCGCAGCAGCGCCTGGCCATGGAGTTGACCTGGGAGGCTCTCGAGCACGCCCGCATTCCCGCGAGCGATCTCAAGGGTGAGCAGGTCGGCGTGTTCATCGGCAGCTCGGCCAACGATTATCAGATGTTGGCGGTCAGTGCCGAGGGCGGCGCTCATCCGTATGCGCTGACCGGCACGTCGACGGCGATCGTCGCGAACCGCGTCTCCTACTTCTACGACTTCCGCGGGCCGTCCGTCGCGCTCGATACGGCGTGCTCCTCTTCACTGGTCGCCGTGCATCAGGCTGTGCGTTCGCTGCGGTCCGGCGAATCCGACGTCGCACTCGCCGGCGGCGTCAACATGCTCGTCACTCCCCCCGCGACGCTGGGCTTCGACCAGCTGGGGGTGATGGCCCCCAACGGCCGGATCAAGGCGTTCTCCGCCGACGCAGACGGCATGATCCGGGCCGAGGGCGGAGGTCTCGTCGTCCTGAAACGCCTCGACGATGCCGAGCGCGACGGCGACCAGGTTCTGGCAGTGATCGCCGGTAGCGCGGTCAACCAGGACGGCCGTTCCAACGGTCTCGCGGCACCGAACCCGGACGCTCAGGCAGATGTCCTGAGACACGCGTACCGCGACGCCGGCATCAATCCTTCGGCTGTCGACTACATCGAAGCTCACGGCACCGGCACCATCCTCGGTGATCCGATCGAGGCCGACGCGCTCGGCCGCGTCGTCGGGCGTGGACGTGCCGACGACAAGCCTGCGCTGCTCGGGTCCGCCAAGACCAACTTCGGGCATCTCGAGGCAGCGGCCGGTGCGGCCGGACTCATCAAGGTCGTGCTGGCGATGCAGGAAGACACCCTGCCGCCCACCCTGAACTACGCGGGACCCAACCCGTACATCGCGTTCGACAAGGCTCACCTGCAGGTCATTCCGGAAGGTGCCGCCTGGCCGCGCTACTCGGGCGCCGCGGTGGCCGGTGTGTCCGGATTCGGCTTCGGTGGCACCAACGCCCACGTCGTCGTGCGTGAGTACACCGGCCCGGTCGCAGATGACGAGACCGAGGCACCGGACTCCGTCGACAGTGCTGCGGGCACGGCCGACATCGCCGCACCCGCCCCGCAGACCACGCCCGCCCCGCAGACCGTCGTCCTTTCGGTGTCGGGTGCGCTGCCCTCGCGTCGTCGCCGCGCCGCCGCCGACCTCGCCGACTGGCTCGAAACGGAAGAGGGCAGCACCACGCCCCTCGCCGATGTCGCTCGTGCCCTCGCTCGCCGCAACCACGGTCGTTCCCGCGCCGTGGTCCTGGCGAAGACTCGTTCCGAGGCCATCACCGGACTGCGTGCGGTCGCCGCGGGCAAGCCGGGTCATGGCGTGTTCTCGGCTGACTCGCCGTCGTCGAAGGGCGCGGTGTGGGTGCTGTCGGGCTTCGGTTCCCAGCATCGCAAGATGGCCAAGCAGCTGTATCTCGAGAATTCCGTGTTCGCTGCGGCCATCGACGAAGTCGATGCGCTGATCGAGGACGAGGCCGGCTACTCCATGAAGGAGAAGTTCCTCGACGACAGCATCGATTACGACGTCGAGACGTCGCAGGTCGGCATTTTCACCATCCAGATCGGCCTGGCGGCGTTGCTGCGTCATCACGGTGCCGAGGCGGAGGCCGTGGTCGGTCACTCTATGGGCGAGGCCGCCGCGGCGTACATCTCCGGTGGTCTGCCACTCGAGGACGCCGTGCGGGTGATCTGCGCCCGGTCGCGGTTGATGGGTGAGGCCGAGGCCACGCTCGAAGGCGACGACATCCGTCTGATGGCACTCGTCGAATACAGCGCGGCCGAGATCGAGACCGTTCTCCCGGACTTCCCGCATCTCGAGGTCTGCGTGTACGCGGCTCCGACCCATACGGTGATCGGGGGACCCGAGTCCGAGGTCAACGCGATCGTCGCGCGGGCCGAGGGGGAAGAGAAGATGGCCCGGGTCCTTCAGACGAAGGGCGCGAGCCACACCTCTCAGGTAGACCCCCTGTTGGGCGAGCTGGCCGCCGAACTGGCCGGCATCGAGCCCACCAAGCTGCAGCTCGGCGTGTACTCCTCGGTCGATCAGGACACCTACTACCGCGCCGGTCACGAGCCGATCCACCGCGAGGAGTACTGGACCAAGGGTCTGCGCCACAGCGTGTACTTCACCAACGCCGTGCGCCTCGCTGTCGGAAGCGGGCACACCACGTTCGTGGAGTTGTCGCCGAACCCCGTGGCACTGATGTCGGTGGCGGCGACGGCTTTCGACGCCGGCTTGCACGACATGCAGCTCATCCAGACGCTCAAGCGCAAGGAAGACGAGCCGCTCGGTGTGCTCGCCGCGCTCGCGCAGTTGTACGTACACGGACACGCGGTCGACCTGTCGTCGTTGCTGCCCGAAGGCGACTACGCGCCCGTGCCGCGCACGGCGTGGCTCCGGAAGCCGTACTGGGTGGAGAGTCGCATCACGTCGAGCGGGAACAACCGCGTTCCCGGTGCGCACGTGTCGTTGCCCGATGGCCGCCACGTGTGGGAGGTCCAGGCAGACGTCGTCACCGACCTGCCCGCGCTGGTCACCGCCGCCGCGTCCCGGGTGCTGTCGGATGTCGCGCTGACCGCGTCGATTTCCCACGCCGAGGTCCCGGTGGACGGAACCCTCACCACCACGCTCACCACTCATCCCGGTGGTGCGTCCGTCCAGGTGCATGCCCGGAGCGCGTCCGGCTTCACTCTGCTGTTCGATGCAGCCGTCACCTCGGGTGCGGTGCTCCCGGAGCCGGTGGCTACCGCGGCGCCGTCGACCGAACCGGTGGAGGAGCTGCCCGAGGTCGTCGAAGACATCGGGGACAAGTGGGACCCGAACGGTTCGCAGTCGCTGGACGACCGCTTGGCGCTGATCGTCGCGGAGTCGATGGGCTACTCGCCGGAAGATCTGCCCGCGGAGATCCCGCTCATCGAGTTGGGCCTCGACTCGCTGATGGCCGTGCGGATCAAGAATCGCGTCGAGTACGAGTTCGACATCCCGCAGCTTCAGTTGCAGGCCGTCAAGGACGCCAATCTCATGGAGGTGGGCAAGTACCTGCGGTACGCGGTGGAGAACCGTGAAGAGGTGCAGGCGCTCGCCGACAAGCAGAAGGCCGAGAAGGAGGCCGCGGAGGCGGCGGAGTCGGCGCATGATGCGGAGGCGGCGGAGTCCGCTCATGATGCCGAGGACACGTCCGTCGAAGCCGAAGTTACCGTCGAGTCGACGCCGGCGCCGGAGCGGGTGGCGGAACCGGCCATGCAAGAAACCGCTGTGTCGGACGGTAATTCGCTGCAGAGTAAGGAAGCGTTCGCGGATGCGACAGGTTCGGACGTCCCACCGCGTGATGCGGCCGAGCGGCTGACCTTCGCCACGTGGGCGGTCGTCACCGGGGAGTCCGCGAAGGGCATCTTCAACACGTTGCCGATCGTCGGTGACGAGGTGGCGGAGAAGCTGGCAGCACGCCTGTCCGAGCGTGCGAACGGGGAGATCACGTTCGACGACGTCCTCGATGCCACCACCATCGAGGAGCTGGCCAACGTAGTCCGCGGATTCCTCGAGGACTCCGGCAAGATCGATGGATTGGTGCGCACGCTGCGCGCGCGTCCCGAAGGGTCTACTGCCGTACCGGTGTTCGTGTTCCATCCGGCCGGCGGGTCGACCGTGGTCTACGAACCGCTGCTCAAGCGACTGCCTGCGGGCACGCCGATGTACGGGTTCGAGCGCACGGAAGGTCCGATCGAAAAGCGGGCCGCCGAGTACCTCCCGTTGATCCGTGAGATCCAGGGCGAGGGGCCGTACGTGCTGTACGGCTGGTCGCTCGGTGGTGTGCTGGCGTATGCGGTGGCCAAGCTGCTGCGCGCCGAGGGCGCCGACGTCCGGATCGTCGGCCTGATCGACACCGTCATGGCGGGCGAAGAGGTGCCGGAGACTCCGGACGAGATCCGGAAGCGCTGGCAGCGTTACGCGGCGTTCGCGAAAAAGACCTACAACGTCGACTACCCGCTGCCGTACGACAAACTCGCGGCGGCAGGCAGCGACGAGGAGCAGGTCAAGATCCTCACGGAGTTGCTGAAGCTGAGCGGCACCAAGATTCCCGGCGGCATCATCGAGCACCAGCGCACGTCGTGGCTCGACAACCGGGCCATCCAAACCGCCCAGCTCGAGCAGTACGACGGCGAGGTGGTCCTCTACATGGCCGACCGCTATCACGACGACGTCATGCAGCTCGAGCCCGCTTTCAAGACTCGTAAGCCCGACGGCGGCTGGGGTGACGCAGTGGAGAACCTGGAGATCATCCACGTCGGCGGCGACCACTTGCAGATCGTCGACGAGCCGTACATCGCCAAGGTCGGGGCCGATCTCACCAAGAAGCTGGCGGCCATCCGAGCCGTCGGAATCGGAGCACAGTAGTGACCACGACCACCGCAGAGAAGCTGGCGGAGCTGCGTGAGAAGCTCGACGTAGCCAAGGAACCCGCGGGGGAGCAGGCGATCGCCAAACGTGCGAAGAAGGGGATACCCAGCGCACGCGAACGCATCGACATGCTTCTCGACCCGGGAAGCTTCATCGAGGTGGGTGCACTCATGCGCCAGCCCGGTGACCCCAACGCCTTGTACAGCGATGGTGTCGTCACGGGCCACGGCACCGTCGAGGGACGCCCGGTCGCGGTGTTCTCCCACGACCAGACCGTCTTCGGTGGTTCCGTCGGCGAGATGTTCGGCCGGAAGGTCGCGGCGATCATGGAATTCGCGGCCAAGATCGGTTGCCCCTGCGTGGGCATCAACGACTCCGGTGGCGCCCGTGTCCAGGACGCGGTCACCTCGCTGGCGTGGTACGCGGAGCTCGGCCGCCGTCAGGAGCCCCTGTCCGGGATGTGCCCGCAGATCTCCATGATCCTCGGTAAGTGCGCCGGTGGTGCCGTGTACGCGCCCATCAACACCGACATCCTCGTGGCCACGGAGGAGTCGTACATGTTCGTGACCGGACCCGACGTGGTGCGGAAGATCACGGGCGAGGACGTCAGCCTCGAGGAACTCGGTGGCGCCCGGAACCAGGCGCAGTACGGCAACCTGCACCATGTCGCGGCCGATGAGAAGGCCGCGTTCGAGTGGGTGCGCAAATACCTCAGCTTCCTGCCGTCGAGCTGCATGGAGCTGCCGCCGGTCGTCAACCCAGGTCTGGAACCGGAGATCACGGACTCCGACCGGGATCTCGACACGTTCATTCCCGACGCCGACAACGCCGGCTACGACATGCACGACATCCTTCTTCGGATCTTCGACGACGGTGAGTTCCACGAGATCGGCGGGCAGGTCGCGCTGAACATCATCACCGGCTTCGCGCGAGTGGACGGGCGCACGGTCGGAGTGATCGCGAACCAGCCGCTGGTCGCGGCGGGCGCACTGGACGCCGCGGCGTCCGACAAGGCCGCTCATTTCATCCGTATCTGTGACGCCTTCGACATCCCGCTGGTGTTCGCGGTCGATACGCCTGGGTTCCTTCCGGGTCTCGAACAGGAGAGGATCGGCGTCATCAAGCGGGGCGGGCGGTTCATCTTCGCGTTCGTCACCGCGACAGTTCCCAAGGTGACGGTCGTGATCCGTAAGGCTTACGGCGGCGCGTACGCCGTCATGGGGTCCAAGCAGCTCGGGGCCGACATCAACTTTGCGTGGCCCACCGCCCGCATTGCCGTCATGGGTGCCGAGGGTGCCGTCGATCTCATCGGCCGCCGTCAGATCGAGGCCGCCGGCGACAACGCTCCCGCGGTGCGGCGTCAGCTGATCAACTTCTACAACGAGAACATCGCGACGCCGTACATCGCCGCCGAGCGAGGCTACATCGACGCGGTGATCGAGCCCTCCACGACCAGGCTCGAGATCCGTAAGGCGCTGACGATGCTGCGCGACAAGACGGTGCAGCGCAATCCGCGCAAGCACGACTTGATGCCCCTCTGACACCCTCCCGCCGCCACAACCGCCGGGAACCACGGAGGTCACGCCGACCGCCGAAGGTGCTCGGCACTGACGAACACCGAGGGGCGCCGGCGTGAGGCTGCGAGGGTCCGGGCGGCGCGCAGGTCTGCCAGCACGGTCGCCGGTTCTGTCTGGATCTGCTCGGGCAGGTGGGTTACCACGACGATGCCCTCTCGCTGCATCCGCGCCCGCCGAATGACGGTGGCCTCGTGCAGTTCCGCGGAGAAATGATACTTCAGCGTGTCGATCTCCCATGCCACGGCCACGTCGTCGAGCCACCCGTCGGGACGGGCGAGCCACTGGCCGGTGGCCGAGAGCACGTCGACGTTGTGCTGCATGGGCGCAAGGTCACTCGAGGAGTACAACTTCTGAGCGTGAGCCCCGGCGACGGAATGTGCGTTTTCGCTCAGCTCCCGAAGTACCGCGCGCGGTAATCGGCTTCCCCGGTGGCTGCCCGACGCGAGTTCCCGCGCGAGGTCGTCGATCGTGACATCGCCGCGCTGAACCCCGTCTGCGAGCAGCGCACGACAACTGTCGGGTTGCAGGGTCCGCCGCGCCGCATCCAGGAGGCTGCGTTCGGGAGGCGCGAGCCGGAGCTGTCCGCGCTGGACCGGGGTGGGCATGCGCCACGTCCGTTCGACCTTCACGTACGCCCAGTCACGTCGATGGCGGATCGATGGAATGAGAAGCAGCACATCGTTTCTCGACGTCGACTGGTTGTACCCGAGTGCGGCCAGTGCTGCGTGCCCCGACAGCAGTGAGTCGGGTCCGCCGTACTCGAGCGCCGCCAGGTTCCGCTGCAGCGTCGTGGGCGGCCCGTTGTGCAGCAAGACCACGCCGGGCAGGATGCGCTGCCACGGACCACGCTCACTGCAGCGTGCGGAGATCGTTCCCTTCGCGATGCCCAGCCGTTCGAGGGCGGCCGTCCGCACCACGGCGTTCCGGCTGATTGCGGTGACAGCAGAAAGGTCGTCGGCCCAGGTTCCACGTTGCATGGAACAGAGCATGCCGTGAGTCCTCGGGCACTCGGCCGGGAACGTGGAGGTGGCACATTGGCCTGTGGATGAACCGGAAGTTGTGGATAACCCACGCCGAGGTGGACTGCCCCGAACGACCGATGTCACACGCGCGCAGCCGAACTGCACCCGTGTGACATCGGTCGAATCAACGCAGGAGAGGGGCTACGGGCTGTCGTACACCCGCAGGGTGCCGGGCGACCACAGTCCGGACCTGGTGCTGGTGGCGGCGTCGACGTTGGCTGCGGTGGCGTCCGGGTAGTACCGGTCGAAACGCTCGAGCGAGCCCCAGTCGCGACCCCAGTCGTCCCGCATGTAGGTGGGGATGGCGGTGGCGCCTGCCAGCAGTTCGGTGAACCCTAGCGGGCCACCGTTTTCGGCGGACTGCCAGGTGTCGGTGGAGCTGACGGCGAGTGGCCGGTCGGGGAGGATGCGGTAGTTCGGCATCTCCGCGACCCCGTTCTGGTGGTCGAACGGTCGCTGGCAAGGGAATTGAAGCCCCACGGCCCAGTCGAGGAGAACCGGCTGCGTGCTGCCGATCGTCGAGTTGAGCGTGTCGAGCGTCGGAACCCGAGGCGGGGTGAACGCGAGCCACTGATCGCCGGTGAGGTTCGGATCGTTCGCGATGATCCGGACCGCGTCGGTGTCGGGTGCGAGTTCGTCGATGGGGACCCGCAGATTCCGCCACGACGGCGCGGGCCCGATGTCCTTGGGCAGGTAGGTGCCCTGGATCTGCACGGTGCCGTCGGGCTGACGCTTGCCGTACTCGACGAGGAGGGACTGCCCGTAGGTGGTGGCGCCCGTCGGGTCGACTGACCAGATACGTCCCGCGGCCGACATGACGACGAGCGGGGACTTCTCGCTGCGCTCGGGAAGTGCGTACCAGCTGGACGACAATGTGGCCGGTTCCTGGACGCCTTCCTGGTAGCTGCCCATGACCGGGGTGGTGCTGGGGTCGAGTCCGAACGGAAGCTTGGCGGTGCTGCCGTTGACGCCGGTGCGTCCGGTGCCGCCGCTGGTGCCGGCGCTGCCGCCGGTCTCGAAGCTGGGGCCGACGCTCTGGTTGTCGGTGTTGCCCATGCCCTGTTTGACCTCGACGTAATCGGCGGTGAGATCGGAGGGCACACCGTTGGGGGAGAAGCCGGTGGGCGCGGCACCACCGAGTGGATCGGCGGGGTCGGCCAGTGGCGTCGTGGGGTCGGGGATGGGTGCGAGATTGCCGCCGTTGGTGTCGCCTTCGACGAGGACGTCCTCGGCAAGGCCGCACGTCTGACCGGCAACGGAGTCGAAGTTGGATCGTGCCAGCGAGTACGCCGGGTATTGGGACACCGCGCCCTTGAGGAGGGAGACCACCTCGAACAGCACCATGACCCCGGCAATGACGGTGAGCGGTGCGGCAGCGAACTTCCTGATGCGCCTGCCCTTTTCTGTGTTGGGCCGGACGGGCGGCGCGGCGAAGCCTTCACGCAGGTACTGCCAGGCGGCGAGTGCCACCGCGAGACCGAACAGGACGAGGAAGAGGGTGTTGGATTCGCGACCACCCAGCGACACCGTCTTGTCGAACCACGGCACCCCGAAGCTCGAGACGTACCAGTATCCGTTGATGCCGGCGAAGGTCAGTGCGAGCATCAACAGCAGTCCGGCGAGGAAGATGGTGCGGTTGCGACGCGACCGCAGCGCGGACGCCGACACCGCGACAGCAGTGAGTGCGGCGAGCGAACCGGCGATGCCTGCGTATGCCCCGAAGTGGTGGGTCCACTTGGTGGGGTTGAACATCATGAAGAAGATCGTTCCGAACACCACTCCGAGCAGGCGCCACGACGGTCCGGTGGCCGCACCGGGAATCCGCCTGCGCCGCAACAGGATGAACAGGGTGGTGAGCAGGCACAGGATCATGGTGAGGAACGCGAACCGGCGAGCGACGGATCCGTCGACGGTCGGCACGAACAGGTAGTAGTAGCGCAGGAAGTCCTTGTACCACTCCAGGTTCGGTCCGATGAGAGTGCGCACCCGGGTGGCTTCGAGGACGGTCGCCAGGGTCTGATCGGCGAACACCACCACCAGGACGACGGTGCCGGCGGCGGCGATCGGCGCCAGCAACGGCAGCGTGCCCAACTGCCGGTGACGTTTGACGATGATGCGAACCAGCGGACGGGTACCGGCGAGGAGGGCAGCCACACACATCAGACCCGTCGGGGCGGCCGCAAGTGTGAACGCACCGATCAGCACGGCAACGGCCGCGGGCAGGAGCCGTCCGGTCGCGATCGCGCGCTCGATGGAGCACCAGGTGAGCAGCGCGCCGAGTGCCACGATGGGTTCGGGGCGCAGGCCGTTGTTGTAGGGCAGCCAGAACGCGAGGAAGACGAGGCCCCCGGTCCACAGTGCCACCTTGTTGCGGCGCACGGAGCGGCCGAGGCGAGGTGCCACCTCGCGGCTGATCACCATCCAGCAAAGAATTCCGGCGATCAGTGCGGGCAGCCGGATGAACGGACTGGCCGTCGAGATCTTGGCCATGGCCGCCAGGACGTCGTAGTACCAGCCGAACGGGGCCTCGGGGACACCGAACCAGCGGAAATAGTTGGCCATGTAACCGGCGTGGTCGGACACCCGCGCCATGGTGAGCAGATATCCGTCGTCCGAGGTGTTGGCACCGATGAAGTGCCAGAGGACGAGGGTGCCGACGACGAGCGTGTCGAGGCCGGTGAACTTCCACCAGTGCGACGGCAGGAAGTTGCGGTGCCCACGTCCGTCCGTGCCGTCGAGTCGGCCGAGGGCGATCATGGCGATGGCGGTGGTGAGGAGGGCCACGATCATCGCGACGAGCTTGATGAGGGTGGGGCTCGACGAGAACCGGGAATCGATGTCCATCGTGAACGAGAGGCCGGCCGGGGCCGCGCCGTTCCGGAGGTCACTGAAGACCCCCACCACCTGCGGTCGCAGGTCACCGGTCAGCTGTCCGGCGATGGGAGCCCCGGCGGGGGTTCTCAGCCCGACGAACTCCGCCGAGGTCGTGTCGATGTCGGACGTGATGCGGATCTCCGTGCAGGCGCCCGACTGCACCTGTTCGCGCGGTGCCGTCGCGATGGTGACGTTGCGGTCGAGGACGTCGACGGACTTGTCCGACACGCGCACGAACATGGCGTTCAACGCGGCGCCGTCACCCTGCGCGGGTGCTGTCGAGAGCAGGATCCCGCCACGCTCGGGCAGTCCCGCGACCGCGGAACACGGGATCGTGGCCGACAGATCGACCGGCACCTGCGACATCAACGGTGCCTCGAGGTCGCTGACCACGCCGTTCTCCGGCCAGTTGACCGTTGCGGTGCTCTGCTCCACCGGCATGAAGGGGGTGGCCAACGCCAGCACGAGCCCGATGAGGCCGGTGACGATGGCGACCAGGCGAGCGGTCCGGTACTCGCTCCGCCGGTCCTGCCGGGCAGGCGGCGGAGTGGCTGCGGTTTCGGACACAGGGATTGTCACGGCGTCGGGCACGGTTGTCGATGGTATGTCAGGAACCTGAGGAGTCATATCCGCGGTTCCCAACGCCACGGGCGAACCTACCCGTCGGTAAGGAGAGTGGAACTCAGTAGCGAACCGGTCCCGCCGACCAGGTACCGGACCGGGTGACCTGCTCCGACTCCACCTGTGCCGGCGTCGCACCACCGTCACGAGGAGTGAACCGCTCGAGGGACCCCCAGTCACGGTCCCAGTCGTTCGACAGGTAAGTAGCGAGGGTGCTCGCCGACAGGAGCTGGTCGGTCCACCCCAGCGGGCCACCGCCGATCCTGTCCTGCCAGGCGTTCGTGGACTCGGCGCCGATGCGGTCGGGCAGAACCCGCCACTGCGGTACCTCGGCGACGCCGTACCGGTGGTCGAAGGGGCGCTGGCAGGGGAAGGCGAGCCCGACTGCCCAGTCCAGCAGCACCGGGTCGGTGGAGCCGACCACAGTCTGCAGTGTCTGCATCTTCGGCACCCGGGGTGGGGTGACGGCGAGCCACTGGTCGGGGTCGGTGTCGGGATCATCGGCCACGAGCCGCACGGCATTCGCGTCGGCAGGCAGCAACTCGAGCGGGACACGCAGGTTCCGCCAGGACGGCGACGGTCCGATGTCGATGGGATCGATGCTACCGAGCGTGGTGACGGCCCCGTCGGGACCGGTGGAGCCGTACTCCACCCTCAGCACCTGCCCGGGAGTGACGACGCCATCGGCGTCGACCGACCGGATGCGCCCGGCGGCGGAGAGGGTCACGATCGGTGCGTCGTCGGTGCGCTCGGGAAGGCCGTACCACCCCGTGGTCAGCGCGGCAGGCTTCTGCTCCCCGGTCTGGTAGCTACCGAGGACGGGCGTGCGGGCGGGGTCGAGACCGAACGGCAGCGTGACGGTGCTGCCGTTGACGCCCGCGGTGGCCTCGGTGCCGCCGCCGGTACCGGAGCTGGTACCGGTGGTGGTCTCGTCGGTGTCCGTGTCGACGGTGTTGGCCCCGCCCTTGCTGATCTTCTCGGAGTCGGCGGTGAGGTCGCGGGCGATGCCGTTGGCGGTGAACCCGTCGGCCGTGGTGGCAGCGAAGGCGCCGGCACCGTCGGGGTCGGTGATCGGAGCCAGCGGACGCAAGAGGGCCGCGTTGGGATCGGTCTCCACCAGCACCTCGTCGGCGAGGGCGCAGGTGCCGCCGGTCAACGACTCGATGTTCGCCTTCCCGATGGAGTAGCCGGGGTACTGCGCGACCACTCCCTTGAGCAGGGACAGCACCTCGAACAGGACCACGGCCCCGGCAGCGATGGTGAGTGGTGACGGAGCCAGCGCACGCGCACGTTTCCCGTTCGGCCCGACATCCTTTCCGTACGGCTCCCGGACGTGGTACCAGGCGGCGAGAAGCAAGGCGAGCACGGTGAGGCCGAGGAAGAGGGTGGAGAAGCCCTTGCCCGCGATCATCGGCGGCTTGTCCCACCACGGGACTCCGTAGCTCGAGACGTACCACCAGCCGTTGGATCCCGTGAAGGCGACGGCGAGGATGAAGAGGATGCCCGCGGCGAACAGGGTGCGGTTGCGTTTGGAGCGGATGCTTCTGGCTCCGACCCCGACCGCAGCGAGTACGGCTACCGATCCGGCCAGCCCGGCGTACACACCGAAGTGATGGGTCCACTTGGTGGGCGTGAACATCATGAGCAGGAGCGATGCGAAAACGATGCCGAGGATGCGGCGTGACGGGCCGATCGCCGTGCCCGGCACCTTGCCCTTGCGCAGAATCAGCATCACGCAGAGGACGACACAGAGCAGCATGACGAACACACCGAACCGGCGTGCGAGCGAGCCGTCGGGGGAGATGCCGAGCAGCGCGTCCCAGCGCACCCGCTCGTCGAACCAGGCCACGTTGGGGCCCACGGCTGTCCGCACACGAGTCGACTCGAGCACGGTCGCGAGTGTCTGATCGGCGAAGACGGCGACGAGCACGACGGTGCCCGCGGCGAGAACGGGGAGGATCTGCGACGCGAATCCGACGCGGTGACCCCGCGCGATCACAATCTGCAGGATCGGCCTCGCACCCGCGATGAGCGCGGCGATGCAGATCAGACCGGACGGACCCGCGGCGAGGGAGAAGGCTGCGATCAGCACGGCCACCGCGCCGGGAAGCAGCCGTCCGGTGGCAATGGCGCGTTCGATAGAACACCAGGTGAGCAGGGCGCCGAGCGCGATCACGGGTTCGGGGCGCAGGCCGTTGTCGTAGGGCAGCCAGAACGCCAGGAAGACGAGCCCGCCCGTCCAGAGGGCAGTTCGGTTGCGCCGCACCGCGACACCGAGTCGTGGTATGACTTCGCGGCTGATCACCATCCAGCAGAGCAGTGCCGCAAGGAGGGTGGGCAGTCGCATCCACATGCTCGCCGTGCTCACCTTGGCAAGGGCCGCGAGAAGCTCGTACGACCAGCCGAACGGTGCTTCCGGTACACCGAACCAGCGGAAGTAGTTGGCCATGTAACCCGAATGCTCGGACACCCGGGCCATGCCCAGCAGGTAGCCGTCGTCGGAAGTGTTGGCGCCGACCACGTGCCACAGCAGCAACGTCCCGATCACCACGGCGTCGACGCCCGTGAACTTCCACCAGTGCGCGGGCAGGAAGCGGCGGGCGCGTCGGCCGTCGATGCCGTCCACCCGGTGCAGCGCGTACAGCGACGCCAGGGTTGCGAGGACGCACACGATCATCGCGAGCAGCTTCAGCAGAGTCGGGCTGGACGAGAACCGGGAGTCGAGGTCGACGTGCACGTTCAATCCGGCCGGGGTGTCGCCGCGCAGGTCGGTGAAGATGCCGACCAGCTGCGGGCGGGCATCGCCCTCGATCGACCCTGTGACGGGTTCCGCGGTACCGGTCACCTCGGCGGATGTGCGCTGGTAATCGGAGGTAACGGAGATTGTGTCGCAACCCTGCACGTCGGCGGGGGCCGCGGAGATCAGTGTGCTGCCACGGGCGATGACGTCGACCGTGCCGTCGGCTCCCGCCCGCACCACCAGACCGGCCTTGTCGAAGTCGGGCGCCCCGTTCGGCAGGGTGGACACGAGGGTGCCACCGCCCCCGCCGAGCTGCGCCAACGCCGAACAGGGCACGGAGACCTGCATGTTCAGCGGCGCGTAGGACACCAGCGGGGCGTCGACGCTCTCGAGGACGCCGTTCTGCGGCCAGGCGATCGAGGCAGTGTCCTGCTCGACCGGCAGCAAGGGAGTGGCGAGTGCGAGCACGAAACCGAGCAGGCCGGTGACGATCGCGATGAGCCGGGAAGTGCGGATGCTTCGAATGTCGGGCAGCGGCTGCCGCTCTGACGGCGAACGCACGGGCTTCTCTGCTACATCGGACGGCACACGACGATGTTAGGCGTTGCCCCGTGTGGGTGTGCCGGGCGCCGGAGGCAACTCGCACGGATTGAGCTGACGGGCGTCAGGATGCTGCCGCTTTTCCGGTCACGACGGGGGTGAGGGACTCGGCCACCTCGTCGAGCGACAGGCCGAGGACCCGGGCCACTGCTGCGATGGTGAAGAATGCGGGAGTGGCGATGCGCCCGGTCTCGATCTTGCGCAGAGTTTCGACCGAAATGCCTGCGTCGAGCGCGACGGTGGCCATGCTTCTGTCTCCCCGGGTGGCGCGCAGGAGTTCGCCCAGCTTCTGCCCGCGTTCGAGTTCCTCGGCTGTCAACGGCACACGCACCATGTGCCATATAGTAATACCGGTATAAAAATTGGAAACAGGTAAGGGTGGGTCGTGGTCGAGCTGAAGACAGCAGCCGAAGTGCAGGCGATGCGCGCGGCGGGGCAGGTGGTTGCTGCGACACTGGCCGCGGTGCGTGAGGCGGCTGCGGTGGGGGTGAGCCTGCTCGACCTCGACGCCCTGGCCACCGATCTGATCCTCGAGTCGGGAGCAGTGCCGCTGTTCCGCAACTATCACCCGAGTTGGGCACCGTCCGCTTTCCCCGGCTCTCTCTGCACCAGTGTGAATGATGCTGTGGTCCACGGCATTCCGGGGCCGTATCGACTCCGGCCCGGCGATCTGGTCAGCATCGATTGCGGGGCCCGGCTTGCCGGATGGTGTGGTGACGCCGCCATCAGTTTCATCGTGGGCACGGCGGACCTGGCGGACATCGCACTCGTTGCGGCCACCGAAGCTGCGCTGGCTCACGGGATTGCGGCCGCCCGTCCCGGAAATCGGTTGGGCGACATCGGTGCGGCCATCGGATTGTATGCGCGCGGAGCGGGCTACGGGATACTCGCCGATCACGGCGGACATGGCATCGGCAGGCAGATGCACGAAGATCCGCACGTGCCCAACGAGGGCCGCGCGGGTAAGGGCCCGTTGTTGCGACCGGGAATGGTCCTGGCGATCGAACCGATGCTCATTGCGGACGGCAGCGACGACTATCGACACGATGCCGACGGATGGACCCTGCGCACCCTGACGGGAGCCCGCGCCGCACACAGCGAGCACACTGTGGCGATAGGCGAGGACGGGCCGGAAGTGCTGACGCGCTAGCCGCTTTCGGGTGTCAGGGCTCGGACGTCCCACACCCAGACGCCGTCCACTGGCGTCGCCGGCTCGCCTATGAGCAGGCGGACCGTCTCACGCAGGACGCGATCGTTGCGCGTGTGGGGGAGTACGAGGACGTCGGCGTTCCAGAAGCGTAGGTCCGCCAACGCCTGATTTCGCGTCTGCTCGTCGATGTCTGGCACCTCACCGGAATTCTGCACCGATTTCAACAGCAGCGCGGTCGGCCGGTCGTCCGGTCCGTACTTTCCCTTCGCCTCGCTGCCGGCCGGGCCGACGAAATATCCCCCGGCGATGGGGAAGGCGAGGTCCTGCTCGGTCTGCCAGCGCAGCATGCGCGCATTCTCCGGTGACGGGAGCGGCACGGTTACCACCGATCCGTCCGTGACGTACTGCTTCCAGGTGCCTTCGGCGAAGAAGTCGGGCGCGGTGTCCCGCTGCACGACAGCGAGAGGTGTGGGTGCCAGCGGAATCAGGGCGACGGCGAGCCAGCCGATCCACAGCAGCGTGGTGGTGCGCTCCCCGGCCCGAGCGGACGCGAGGGCGCGGTCGGTGCCGAGTGCGAGGAGGAGCGCTGCAGCCGGGAGGCAGCCCATGGCGAAGCGCGACTCCAGAACGGATTCGAGCAGGGGAAGATGCGATACAAATTTCCAGGGCAGCGGAATTCCGGTATCCGTTCCCCCGACGGTCAGGGAGGACCCCAGCGACAAGACGCCCATCGCCGCCACGGTCACGGTAGCCGCCCGCGCCAGCGGCATCCGCCACAACCACAGTCCCGACAGCGTGAGAAGAATCAGCAGCGGCCAGCCGAAGTACGCGTTCTCCTCGGTCGCGTTCATGCTGAACTCGGCTGATCCGGGGGCTCCTGCCAGCGAGGACGTGGGAAACCCGGTGAACGCTTCGGTGTCGTTGCCGACCGGACCGTGCTCGAGCGCGCGGTAACTGTCCGGACCGAAGAACTGCCACCACAGCGGCAGCGCGGCGAGGGAAAGGGCGACACCGCCGGCGATCGCGAATCCCTTGACGCTCTTCCTTACCGATACCGCAGCGGCGCGGGGGCGCGTCGCTGCGAAGGCAAGCCCGAAAACCACGAAGGCCAGTGCGTAGATCAGGAGTGGTTCTTCGCCGAGGAGGATCTGGTACGCGATCAGCAGTCCGAGCACGATGCCGTCCCGTACCGGACGAGCTCCACTGCCGAGCCGGATCACGCCGAGCGCGATGAATGGAAGCAGGAACAGGGCGACGAAGTTGGGATGCCCGTTGCTGTGGGAGATGAGAGCGGGGGCGAATCCGCAGACGACACCGCCGACGGCTGCCGCGAACCGCGAGGCGACGACGTGCCGGGAGAATACCCAGTACCAGGCGATGGCCGTGCCGGAAAGTCCCAGCGTGAGAGCGAGAGTGAACGTGACACCGGGACCGAACAAGAGGGTGACCGGTGCCAGCGGGATGCTGATGCCGAACATCGCCGTGTTCCCCATGAGGTTCACGCCGAGGGGATAGTTCTGAAGGTCGCTCGACAGCGGGTTCTCCAGGCGCACCACCGAGCGGGCAGCGACGGCGAAGAACCACTCCCACATGGTTTGGTCCTGCCCACTGCGGATGAGGTAGCCGGTCCCGAGATGCTTCCACTGACGAACCAGCACGAACACCGCCAGGCAGACGAAGAATGCGACCGCGGCGACATCGGCCGGGTGGGGACGGAACCGGAGGCGTGAGCGTAGGGCGCGGGCGGTCTCGGTGGTGCTTCCGGCCCGCTGCGGCGTTCCGGCGTCGGTGAGTATCTCAGTCACGCAGTCGCGCCTTCGATTATCCGGTCGATGTCGATCGCCCGAGGGTACCGGAGGGTCTGATGGGGTACTCGTGGCGTGACGGCAGGTATGTTGCCCATGTCACAGGAAGTTCATTTGTGAACTTCTGATCAATACGGGGATATTGTTCGCTTCCTGTGGTTACGCTCAGCTTGCTTTTTCGTATCGGTTGCAGTGCACTCTGAATGGGGTCGGCATGACGGACATCACCACATCTCGGTATGGGTACAAACGTTTCACGCGCGCAGTGGCTGTCGCAGGAATTGCAGTGCTCGGCATGGTCATGGGCAATGGGACTGCCTCGGCAGGTGTCGACAATTCCAGCTCCGTCGTCGACGCCGGAGGAAATCGCATCGAAGTTCTTCAGGGTGATACCTCGTATCACACTGTTCCCCCGCTGGACGGCGTGCCGACATCGGTCGAGTTCTTCCACGACGGATACGCCGCGGTGAATATCACCGGGCCGAACGCCGCGGAGTTCGAAGACACGCAGCTCACCCTCGGCTATCAGATCGGCTATCCGGTCGCTCTGGCCGGTGCGACGATCGTCCTCAATACACCGAATCTCGACTGGTTCCTCGAGTCGAGCAACGGAATCGATCTCGGGCTGGTTCCCGACCTGGAACTCGGACTGAATGCCGGTACGGCCGCCGGCATCGGCGGCTCCATCATCCCGTCGCAGGAACTCGACATCGACCTGGAGCCCGGCGGCATCACCACCGTCCCGTTCCTCGAAGGCCAGGAGTTCGACGGACCTTCGGCGCTCGTGCGAATGCAGGGTATGCACGGTTTCATCTCCGGTGCTATCGGACCGGTCACCATCCGGCCGTATGCAATGGCGACCACCGCGAACGGTGACTCGGTGATGACTTACGGTGTGCCACAGAAGCTCAACTAGGCGGCACGCCTGAGCGGGTGGCTGTCGGAGGCCGCCGGACTGACGTCCGGCGGCCTCTGTCGTACGGCCTGGACGATCATTCCGCTGATAATCCACAACGACACTCCGAACAGTGCGAGCACGAACACCGCCCAGTGCCCCACGTAGACACCCACGACGGCCCCGATCGTCAACGCGAGTCCGGCATGGACCGCTACCTCGCCACCCACGGTGCCGAGCGCATATTCTTCGGCACCGGATCGGTCGCGTGGCGGCCTTCCTGCATCGGGCATGACCGCTCCTCGCCACAACCTGGCATTCCCCTCGAGAGGCGGGGTGGCCCCGCTCCTGGACTGGGTGCGGAGTTCCCTCCCGCACGCCCGGTCAAACGTGACCGAACCGATCAGTTTCGTGTGACCACCACGAAGGGACCGGTTTCGGACACGGTGAACCGGGGGTCGTCGAACAGTTCCTTCGAGAACGTGACCGTGTAGCGGCGAACATTCGGGTCGTTGGGGTAGACGTCCTCGGCGAGCCGCAGGGTGTACCCGTCGGGGCCCTGGCGGAATACGAATGCGTCCGGGGAGCGCCACGGCGATTCGTCGAGGGCCGACACCAACTGATCGGGTGTTTCGAGTTCACTCCAGGCGGCAATGGCCTGTGCGCGTCCGGCGAAGTCGGCCAACGGGTTCGAATAGTGAGACGTCAGTGCCTGGAACCCGAGGTACGGGTAGAAGCTGAGGAAGGTGGTGTCGGCGGTCAGGACCACCGTGTCATCACGTTCACGCGGGATCTGGTCTTGGACGAGTTCGTCCACTGCGGCGAAGTGCGCGGCCGCGCCGGGCGGACGTTTGTCTGCGCGTTCACCGTTGCCATCGGTGTCGGTGTAGGCGACGGCGATGTCGGAATCGAGGTGCTTGGGGATGTTCTGGACGAAAGAGAAACCGCCGAGCAGGCCGATCACCAGGACCGCGCCGCGGACTCGGGGATTGTCACTCGTGGCCAGCAGGAGCCAGCCCGCGAACTCGACGAATCCGAACACCCCTGCCGCACCGAGCAGGACGATCAACACCGGTTCGAGCCGGAACGACAGAAGTGTGTTGCCGAGAGCGGTGAGCGCCATCGACATCATCGTCCACACGTAGATGGCCACCACCCCGACACCGAGCGCCTGCGCGCGACGCGACGTCGATGCGCGGCCCACCAGCCAGATAGTGCCCAGCAGGCACAACGCACCGGTCAGCGAGAAGTGGATCATCGGCAGCGGGAGACGCGCCCCCGCCTCGGGCAGGTAGTGCAGCGCAGTGCCCGAGGCCGCGGGCGAGCCTTGGATCACCGCGAGGAGATACGGAAGCCAGACCAGGAGGGCAACCATTGCGGACACCGCAGCGGCCACGACCAACCGGAGAAGCGGATCGATCGCCCCCCGCCACGTCTTCTCCGACCGAACCCGGAGCGCGGCAGCGAGTAGGGCGAGCACAGTCACCGCGAAGGCGGCAAGACCGAGGTAGAGCGTGTAGAAGGTGGCGGCGAGACCGAGGAAGAGTCCGGTGCCGATCACCGCGCCCCAGCCGCCGCGCCCGGAAACCCGGTGCAGGCCACCCCAGGCCAGGACGAGGGCCGGGCCGATCAAGAGTGTGATGACGGCCCCGTAGGGCTCGGGTGAACCGTATGCCACCACCAGTGCCGCGGTCGCGAGCGAGACGATTATCGCCAGATCGTGCCGGATCAGGTTGCTCCACAACACGAGTGCCGCCACGGCCGCCACGGCCAGCGACCCGATGGCGTAAGGCTTGAACGCCTCCCAGCCGTCCATACCGAGGAGATCTGCGACGCGTCCACCCACCCAGAACCAGCCCGCCGGGTAGTACGGCGGCAGGTCCGCGTACGTCATGTCGCGCAGCGCGGGGGAGTCGGTGAGCCTGGTCAGGTATTCGGTGCGAAATTCCTGGTCGACGGACACGCCGTGGAGGTACAGCCGGGTTGCCGCGAGCGGGAGGCCGAGCGTCACCGTCACGAACCCGGACAGGCTCGCCCACGACAGCACCTTTGCGAACCGCACCGCCTGGAGGCGGCGTACGAGCAGCACCGACACCGCGATACCGACGACGGCCAGCACCTGACCGACGGTGGTGACGGCCTGCGTCACGTTGGACGAACTGAATGCCGGCCACTGCACCCGCGCGAACGCGAAGAGCCCCGCCGCGGCAACCACTGCGGCGACGACCGCCGCCAGGAACATCTCGGCGGCGGTCGACAGGGCCCGTCGGGCGGGGGCTACGCGTGCTTCCGTCACGGGGAGGGAGCTTAGATGGGCAGCTTCTTGAAGATGGGGCGCGGGATGTGCCGCAGGATCATCATCACGTACCGGAAGGCGCCCGGCGCCCAGACCAGCTCCTTGCCCTTTTCCGCGGACGCGACGGCGAGCTTGGCCACGTCTTCCTTGTTCACGGTGAGCGGAGCTTCCTTTACGTCCGCCGACATCCGGGTGCGGACCTGACCCGGACGGATCACGAGAACACGGGGGCCGAACTCGCGCAACGCCTCACCGAGTCCGAGGTAGAAGCCGTCGAGTCCGGCCTTGGTGGACCCGTACACGAAGTTCGACCGGCGGACGCGCTCGCCCGCCACCGTGGACATCGCGATGATCTGGCCGTAGCCCTGCGCCTTCATCTTCTCGCCCACCAGGACGCCCACCGACACCGCTGCCGTGTAGTTGACCTCGGCGATCTGAACGGCCTTGCGCTGGTTCTGCCACAGTTCCTCGGCGTCGCCGAGGAGACCGAACGCGACGATGGCGACGTCGACGTCACCTTGCGCCCACGCTTCGTCGATCACCTTCGGGTGGCTCTCGGTGTCGACAGCGTCGAAGTCGATGACGTCGACAGCGTTGGCTCCGGCAGCCTTCAGCTGCGCCACCGCGGCGTCTCGGCCGGGGTCGCCGGGGAGTGCCGCGAGGATCACCCGCATCGGAGCCTTCTTCAGGTACTCCTCGCAGATGGCGAGACCGATCTCGGAGGTGCCACCGAGGAGCAGGAGGGTTTGCGGGTTCCCGACGGCGTTGATCACAGTTCCAACCTTCTGGACATATCGGAGGAGAAGACATTGGTGGGGTCGTACTTGCGGCGGGTGGCGATCCACTCGTCGATCCGGGGGTACATGGAGTGGAAGGTCTCGGCGGTGGTCCGCGAGTCCTTGGCGGTGTAGAGGCGTCCACCGAACTTCAGTACGCGCTTGTCGAGTTCGGTGACGAACTCGTTCAAGCCCGGCTTGATCCGGAAGTCGACGCAGATGTTCCAGCCGGGGATCGGGAAGCTCAGCGGCGCCTGGTTGCCCTCACCGAACAGTTTGAAGACGTTGAGGAACGAGTGATGTCCCGACTTCTGGATGTCGCGGATGATCGCCTTGAACTCGTCGACTGCCTCCGGCGGCACCACGAACTGGTACTGCAGGAAACCGTGAGAACCGTACGCACGGTTCCACTCGCCGAACATGTCGAGCGGGTGATAGAACTGCGTCAAGTTCTGGACCTTGCCGCGGTACGTCCCGGACTTGCGGAACCACAGCTCGCCGATCAGCGAGAAGTTGAACTTGTTGGCCAGCCCGTTCGGGAAGATGTCGGGGAACGTCATCAGCTGCGGTGCGTCGAATGCCAGCGGGTTCTTCTGCAATTTCGTCGGCAGTTGGTCGAGCTTGGCCAGGGAGCCACGGGAGATCGCGGCGCGGCCGAGCTTGGGCGGCGCGGCAATGGCGTCGAACCACGCGCTCGAGTACTCGTAGTTGGCCTCGCTGCCGTCGCTGTGCAGGGCGATGGTCTCGTCGAGGCTGTTCGTGACGTCGCCGTCGGCGATGAAGTACGCCGTCTCGGTGGGCGTCATCTTGATGGTGGCCCTGAGGATGATGCCCGTGAGGCCCATGCCGCCGATCGTTGCCCAGAACAGCGCACCCTTGGGGTCGTTGCGACCGCCCTTCGGCGTCAGCTTGCGCACCTGACCGTCGGCGGTGAGCAGATCCAGCGACACCACGTGGTTGCCGAAGCTGCCCGCGCTGTGATGGTTCTTTCCGTGGATGTCGGAGCCGATGGCCCCGCCGATGGTGACCTGGCGCGTGCCCGGCAGCACGGGGACCCACAGACCGAACGGCAGGGCTGCCTTCATCAGCTGGTCCAGGTTGACGCCGGCATCGACGTCCACCAGATGGGTGTCGCGGTCGATGCGGTGAATGCGGTTCAGCGCATTCATGTCGATGACCAGGCCGCCGGCATTCTGTGCGGGGTCGCCGTACGAGCGGCCGAGGCCGCGGGCGATCACCCCGCGCTGCAGGTGAGCGGGCTTCGACTCGTTCTTCTCCGCGACCTGGGCGACCGCATTCGCGATCACTTCCACGTCGGGAGTGGACAGCACCTGCGCCGTGGTGGGCGCGGTGCGTCCCCAGCCGGTGAGGGTGCGGGTCTGTGTGGGGAGCGCCTGGGTGGGCGTCTCTTCTGCTGTCGTGGACATCGAGATAGAGGCTACCTGGCGGTAGGACCCACCGGCCCTGTGCGTACTTGTCAACGGTGGGCGGTGAACAGGTACGCACGGGTGGTTACTCTCGTCGTCGTGTCAGAAACCCAGCCGAGTCACGAGCACGAACATCACGTTCCCCTCCCGGTCGAGATTCCCGTCACCGAGAACATCGCGGATGACGCACTGGACCTCAAGACGCAGATCGTGCGGTTCGTGCTGACCGGCGGGTTGTCGGCGATCGTCGACTTCGGCCTGTACTGGCTGCTGCTCGAGCTGGTGGGAATGCCCTTGAACGCGGCCAAGTCGATCAGCTTCATCGCAGGTACCACCACGGCGTATCTGATCAACCGGCGGTGGACGTTCAAAGCGGAACCGAGCCGTGCCCGTTTCGTCGCGGTCGTCATTCTCTACGCGGTGACCTTCGCGGTGCAGGTGGGTCTCAACTGGGTCATGTATCAGGCGTTCCCCGACGAGTGGTGGCGGTTGCCGGTGGCGTTCGTCATCGCGCAGGGGACGGCGACGGTCATCAACTTCATCGTTCAGCGCGCAGTGATATTCAAGATCCGCTGATCGCCGCGGGGTGGTAGGGAGCGCGGCTACTGTAGGGGCGGCCTCGCAGCTGCTTTCGTAATGATCGAGATTGCATAACGACCCGGCGACAGCGGCTGAGCGGGTGGGTTTCTCCTGCACAATCGGGCAATGCTCATCGTTCTCGATACATCGGCGGTCACGCGAGATTCTCGTTTCGAGACCTTCGTGCGCACGGCCGTGGACCGGGGTGTCCGGGTTGCGGTTCCCCGTCTCGTCCTCATCGAAATCGCCGACCGCTACCAGCGGGAATCGGCGGCGATGATCGAAGCGCTCACCGTCCAGGCCAGGATGTACGACCGGCTGGGACTGCGGGATGACCTGTCGCTCTTCGTCGATGTGGCCCGTGCAAAGGCCGGTGGGTATGTGGTCGCCCTTGCCCGCGAATTGGAGAAGATCGGCGTCGAGGTGGTCGAGCCGGTGGGGTGCTCGCACGTGGAGATCGCCCAGCGCGCCGTCCAGCGCCGACGTCCCTACCGGGAGAAGAAGAGGTACGACGGATACGCGGCGACGGTGAACTGGCTGACGGTCCTGGATCTGGCCGATCGTCATCCGGATGGCGTCGTGTGGGTCAGTGCGAACTCCCGATCCTTCGGGGCCGGCGAACCCTCGGTATGGCACGACGAGATTGCCGCGGAACTGCGGGAGCGCCGGCTGGACGGACGTGTGTGGTGGGCCACCAGCCTGGCCGACGTGGACCTCCACGGCGCGGACCGGCGTGACCCGGCGCCCGCGCCGGTCGCGGAACCCGCCGGCGTCGAGAGTCCAGTGTCCCCGCCTGTGCAGCCAGTGGTGCACAGCCTCCCGCCGGTCACCGTGCCGCGCCCACGCGCCGCTCCCCAGCGCATTCCGCCTTCCGGAAGAGTGGACAACGGTGGCCGCCGCGGCATCGGGAAGATTATCGGGGGGCGCACACGGCGCGTGACCGTCGTCGAGGAACTCGACGACGTCGATTTCGGCTAGTAGTCCAGTTCTTACGCTCCTGGTCACGACTCGATGCCGATGCGCCGAAGAGCAACAAATGTGACACCCGGTACTTCTACCGTGGAGGAGACGCCGTCAACGAAGACGAGCGTCGGCGACGAGGGAGCAGGCATGGACTTTGTGCCGAACGACCGCCAGTCATCTGCGAATCAACGGATCGGGAAACCGACGGTGCAGTATCGTCCCGGTGCCAGACTCGCCGGACCTAGCATCGAATCCCAGCTCCTCTACCAGGCATGTCGATGGTTTCTCCGCCCTGTGGTCCGGATGGCCCCGATCAACGAGTCCGCCATCCGCCGCGCGGCACTGCTCGACCTCGCCGCGGGAATGCGACCGGCGTCCGGCATTCGCCGCCAGAAAGTTCGACTGCCCGGCTTCGACGCCGAGGTCGTCCGCGCTCCCGGGGTCTCCCCGGACCTGAGCGAGGGCGCCATCCTCTACCTTCACGGTGGCGGATTCCTGTGTTGTGGTCTGAACACGCATCGGCCGGTGGTGGCGACGATCGCGAAACTCACCGGACTGCCGGTGATGCACGTGGGCTACCGGCAGTTGCCCGACACGAATATCAGTGGTTCGGTCGACGACTGCCTGACGGCATACAAGTGGTTGCTCGAAAACGGGGCCCGCGCAGACGGGACGGTATTCGCCGGTGACTCCGCAGGCGGATTCCTGGTGTTCGCGACCGCACTGAAAGCTCGTGAGGAGGGCGTCGACCTACCTGCCGGGCTGGTCGGGTTGTCCCCGTTGCTCGATCTCGATTGTGCGGAGAAGTCGGTGCACGTCAACGCGGCCAAGGACGTGTTCGCGCCGATCGAGGTTCTGGTGACCATCGGGAAGCTCGGAGCCGCGGTCGACGGCGTACTCGACCCCGCGCTGTCGCCGGTGAACGGCGATCTCGCGGGACTGCCGCCGGCACTGTTGATCGCAGCGGAAGGCGAAGTGCTGCGCCCGGATTCAGAGCTGATGGCGCACCGGCTCAGCGCCGCGGGGGTGGATACCACGTTGCAGATCTGGGACGGACAAGTTCATGCCTTTCCGGCGCTCTGGCCGGGGTTGCCGGAAAGCCGTGCGGTGCTGCGGCGTATCGCGAGGTTCGTCGCGGTCCGTGTCCGGCGTGACGACGGGATGGTTAACGGCGCCACGGCATGACGGTTATCGCGGCGGGCCCTCGTCGAGGACGATGGTGGCGGCCCTCGACTGACCGAGGTCGTCGAGCCAGCGCACCGACACCGTGTCCCCGGGGTGTTTCGCGATCATGCGCTCGCTGAGCTCGGTCGACGAGCGGACGGGTGTTCCATCGAAATCGGTGATCACGTTCCCGATCTCGAGCCCGGCGTGGTCCGCCGGGGTCCCGATGCCGACCCACAGCACTTCCGCGCCCCGCTCGTTGTTCGTGACGTTGATGCCGAGAAGCGGTGTGTCGCCGACGTGCACGGTGGACGACGTTCTGCCGGAACGCACTTGATCGACGATGGCCATCGCGGTGGCGATGGGGACGGCATACGAACGTGGCTGCGCTGGCGGAGGTGTCGACGGATCGGAGTCGGCGTTGCCCGCGGTGTTGACCCCGATCACGGTGGCGGTGGTGTCGACGAGGGGGCCGCCGGAGTCGCCCGGGCGCACTTCGGCGTCCACTTCGATCAACCCGCTCAACCGATTCCGGGAACCGTCCGTCGAGCTTCTCGCGGTGATCGACCGGCCCAGTTCGGTGACGAAGCCCCTTGCCGGCACCGGATGTCCGTTGCCTTCGGCGTTGCCCACAGCAGTCACGGGATCACCGATCCGTATGGTGGGTGACGTCGCCAGCGTTGCCGTGGGCAGCGAATGGGCGCCTTGCAGTTGGAGCACCGCGATGTCGTGCGAGCTGTCGTAACCCAGGACATCCACCACGTATTCCGCACCGTTGGCGAGGTTGACCGCGTTGATGTCGAGTGCACCGTCGATCACATGGTGATTCGTGACGACGACGCCGTCCGGAGTCAGCACGATGCCGGTCCCTGCGGTATCGACAAGCCCCGAATCCGCGACGAGTGTGACGAGAACCGGTACGACGCGTGCCTCGATCTCCTCGGGCGTGAGAACGTTCGGCGGTGGCGGGGCAGGGGCGGCCGGCTGAGCCACGGTCACCGCGGGCACGTCCGCCTCCCGAACCGGGGGCGGGTTCAGGAGAAAACCGCCGACCACCGCCACTGCCACGGCGACGACCGATGCGGCGCGGGAGCTCGGCATGCCCGGCTACCTCCGTCGAGGGGTGCGGCTCACGACTGTTTCAGGGATCCCCAACCGTGCCAGGTGTCGATGTCGATCCAGGCGCTGACCCGGGCGCGGTCGCGGACGGGGTACGGGTTGCCGGTGTAGTGCGTGGCAATGCGGTCGATGTCGACGAGATTCTCGTCGTCGACCAACTTCACTACCCGGCCCTGGACGCTGACGTGGGTGATCCAGTCCTGCGGGTCCATTGCAGTGAGACTCACGCGGGGATCGTGCCGCAGGTAGTCGAGCCGTTTACGTCCCGCATCCATGTTGACCAGCACTTTCCCGTCCTCGTAGAGGTACCAGGTGGCCACCGAGACGGGCTGCCCGTCCGGCCGGACGGCGGTGATGGTGGCGTAATTGGGCCGCGCGAACATCTCGGCGGCCTCCTGCGGGAGGGGAGGTTTCGGCATGGTGACCTCTCGTCGGGTGGTGCACTGACGTCTCAGTGCGAAAGATACCCCGAACGACCCCGCGCCCACCCGCGGACCGGCAACGGTGGATTCGCGATCCCCGGCTGAGGAGTACTACCGGGGTGCCTCGACGGTCGAGATTGGCGAGCATCGGAGTGTTCTCGCCGGTTGTTCCATGAGCTGTCCCAGCTGCCGATTCTCACGCTCCTCCGATTCGCCCTTCGGCCCCGTGCGCCTTTTCTGGTAGCCGGGACTACCAGAAAGGCGCACGGGCGCGGAGCGCCTAGAGCGTCCGGGAAATGAGTTCCTTCATGACCTCGTTGGATCCGGCGTAGATGCGTTGGATCCGGGCGTCGGCGTACATCTGCGCGATGGGGTATTCGAGGATGTAACCGTAGCCCCCGAAAAGCTGAACGCAGCGGTCGATCACGGAGCACTGTTGGTCGGTGAGCCAGTATTTAGCCATCGCGGCTGTGGTGACGTCGAGTTCGCCGCGGAGATGTTTGGCGATGCAGTCGTCGATGAAGGTGCGCGACACCCGGGCGATTGCGGCGCACTCGGCCAGTTCGAAGCGGGTGTTCTGCAGGTCGAAGAGGGTCTTGCCGAACATCGTGCGGGACTTTGCGTACTCGACGGTGAGGGCGACGGCACGTTCGATCGCAGCGACTGCGGCAACACCGCAGATCAGACGTTCCTGCGGGAGTTGCTGCATCAGCTGGCCGAAGCCCGCACCCTCGGATTCGCCGAGTAGGTTCTCGGCAGGCACCCGGAGACCGTCGAAGAACAGTTCGGTGGTGTCCTGCCCCTTTTGCCCGACCTTGTCGAAGATCCGCCCACGTGTGAATCCGGGCGTGGCGTTGTCGACTTCGGCGACGATCAGCGACACACCCTTCGCGCCGAGGGTGGTATCGGTCTTGGCGGCGATGATGACGAGGTCGCAGTTGTACCCGTTGGAGATAAAGGTTTTTGCGCCGGTTACGAGGTAGTCGTCGCCGTCCCGCACAGCTCTGGTAGTGATGCTCTGCAGGTCCGATCCGGTGCCGGGTTCGGTCATGGCTATCGCACCCACCCACTCACCGCTGGTGAGCCGGGGAAGCCACCGTGATTTCTGTTCGTCGGTTCCGTACGCGTTCAGGTAGTGCGGAACGATCCCCGAGTGGACGCCCAGCTGAAGCGAGTGGTCCCCGGCCATCACCTGTTCGTGGAAGAGGACCGCATCGTGCGCGAACGTGCCACCACCTCCGCCGTATTCGGTGGGAATGGACATGCCCGACAGGCCGAGTTCGCCGAGCGTTCGGTAGGTGTCCTTGTCGGGGAATCCCTGCTTGGCAAAGCGCTGTTGGTGGGGAGTCACCTCCTTGGCGAAGAAGTTGCGCGCGAGTTCGGCTACGGCGGCGAGATCCTCGTCGATCCAGGCGGAGTCCGTCAGTGTCGACGCCGAGTGTGTGGTGGTCATCGTGTTCTTTCGTCAGCAGGGTCGGGTTCGCAAAAGGTGCTGTCAGCCTGCGACTGCGGGCGCCGTGTCGGCGCGACGGAGCGCGGCTTCGTGGACACCCTCGGGTGCCGGCTGGGCGTAGAGATTCTCGATCTCGGCAGCGTATTTCGCGGCGATGGGTTTGCGGCGCAGCTTCATGGTGAGGGTCAATTCGTCACTGCCGGGCTCCCAGAAAGAGGGAAGGATAGTGAACTTCTTGATCTGCTCGACCCGCGAGAGGCGGGCATTTCCTGCGGCGACAGCTTCGGCGACCACGGCGACAACAGCGGGGTGTGCTGCCAGAGTCGCGGCATCCGCCTGTACATCCAGCTGAGCCGCATATCGTGCTGCCGCGTCGGGGTCCAACGCGATCAGTGCGGTGTTGTACGGTCGGGCATCACCGATGGTGGAAACGTTACCGACGAGCGAGGACTGGGCCTTGATCGCGTTCTCGATCCCGGCTGGTGACATATTCTTGCCCGAAGAGTTGATGATCAACTCTTTCTTACGATCGATGATGGTGAGGAATCCGTCGTCGTCGACGGTCACGATGTCTCCCGTGGACAGCCATCCGTCAGCGTCGACTGCCTCCGCCGTTTTCTCGGGCTCGCCGCGGTACCCCTTCATGACCAGCGGGCCGCGGACGAGCAGCTCGCCGTCGTCGGCGATCCGCATGTCCATGCCGGGAACGATTTTGCCGACCGTTCCCAGTTTGGTGGGGTCCGCAGGAGCGGCGCTCGCGATGCACGTCAATTCCGACATGCCCCAGATTTCCGAGATGTTCAGACCGAGCGCGCCGAAGAATGCCAGGGTGTCGGCGGGGATGGGGGCCGCGCCGGATACGGCCCACTTCAGGGCGTCGAATCCGAGTTGCGCCCGCAGCGGCGCCAGGACTCGCGATTCTGCGCGTACGAATTCCGCCTCGAGTTCTGCGGGTACGGGTCGGCCGGCGCGGAGCTCGGCGAAGCGGCGGACGCCCACATCGAGCCCCCACTGCAGCCCTTGACGCCTGGTTTCGTGTGGCTCGTCGGCTACCGCCCGTTCTACTGCTATTTGCAGCTTTTCCCAGACGCGTGGGACTGCACCCCAAATGGTGGGTCGGCAATCGGGTAGCGCGGCGGCGATCTGGGAAACGTCCCCGACGACGGTGATTTCGGTGCCGAACACCATTTGGAAGTAGAGACAGGTCATCCGGTCGGCGATGTGCGCGGACGGCATGAACGAGGTGATCCGGTCTCCGAATTCGATTGGCAGGATGCAACATACTGTGCTGGCCTCGAACAGTAACGCGGCGTGTGTCGATTCGACGCCCTTGGGATGTCCGGTAGTCCCCGAGGTGTAGATGAGCGTGGCGACGTCGTCCGGCTGCACTGCTCGCCATGTCGCGTCGAAATCGAAGTGTGCGGGAACGAGGGATTTCATCTCGTCCAGCGAAATCGTTCCGGCGCGTGCGTTGCCCGAGTCGACGTCGACTACGACGATCTGCTCGAGCTGCACTCCGGATTCCCGGATCCGGTCGACGTACTGCGCCTCGCACACGACCACCTTCGCTCCCGCGTTGCCGAGTACGTAGGCGATGGCGTCCGGCGGGGAAGTGTTGTAGATCGAGAACGAGGTGGCACCGACGTGCTGAGCGCCGACGTCCACCGGATAGAAGTCGAGACGGTTTCCCATCATGAGTGCCACGGTGTCACCGCGCCCGACGCCGAGCCCGGCGAATCCGACCGCGACTGCACGTACCTGTTCCGAATATTGCCGCCAGGTGAGCACTTCGCTGCCGCCCACGGTGCGGAGCGCGATCGATTCGGGTTCGATGGCTGCGACGCGTTGAAACGCCTCGCACAAGGTGATAGGAGCTCGAGTCGGGGTCATGGCATCTTCCTGGTGGAGGGGGGTGATCCGGGAGCGGTTGAGGTGGCAGGTCGAGCCTCGAGTTCACGGATGAGCTCGTGGCAGTCGTGGTCGGCAGCGAGGTAGCCGTCTGCGAAGACATTCACGAGTCCGCGCCCGAGCGCCCAGGGCTGCCAGGCCGCGGGCGCCAGGGTGCGTCCGGCGCGTCGGGCGATGGCGTCGGCAATGACGGTCGCGGCGTCCTCGGCGCTGATACGGCGCCGCAACGGCCGCGGCAGGCGGGCATCGAGTTTCCGACCGAGCTCGTCGTCGTCCAGCGTTGCGCGAGCCAGTTGGGTGTCCACCATGCCGAAGTAGGCGACACCGGCGGAGGCGCCATAGCCTGCGAGTTCGAGGCGCAGAGCCCGGCCGAGTTGCTCGACGGCCGCCTTGCTGATCATGTACGACGCACCGGCGAGTCCGGGAGCGAACGCAGCCGCGGACGACACCACGACGATGTGGCCACGCCGTTCGATCACTTCGTCGACGGCCGGACGGACGGTATTGAATACTCCGGTGAGGTTGATGTCTATGACCCGATCGAAGGCGGCGGGGTCGATTCGGCGAAGAGTGGCCGGGGGCGGTGTCACTCCGGCGTTCGCGATGACCACGTCGAGCCGTCCGGTCCGTTCGATCACCTCCTCCACGGCTGCACTCATGCCGTCCCGGTCGCGGACGTCGGCGACCAGAGTCGAGACGCGTTGCCTTCCGAGTACGAATTCCGCTGCGGTAAGGGCGGATCGGTTGATGTCGATCAATGCGACTGTTGCTCCGCGGGCGTGCAGTGTGCGGGCTGTGGCCAATCCGATGCCGTCGCCGCCGCCGGTGATCAGGACGACTTTGCCCGCGACGTCGTATTCAGCCCCCTTGCCGGGTAGTGGCAGTCCCAGGTCACGCAGTGTGCGGGTGACTGCCGATCGCTTCCTGAAGGTCGCCATCGTCAGTTCCTTCCGTGGAGCAGTGTGATGAGGAAGCGGACGAGCGAGTCCACCCATCGTGTGCGCCGGAATGTCGTGAGCGGCAGAACAGAAGGGAAGCGCTGTCGGGTCATGGCCCGTGGAAAAGTGAATTCCTTCAAGCCGTCCGGGCCGTGGACGCGACCGAATCCGGAATCGTCGACCCCGCCCAGGGGCAGACCTGGAACGGCCGCGTAGAGAACGTAAGAATTGACGGAGACTGCACCGGTGCGAATCCTCCGCGCGATGTCCTCGCCGTGACGGCGTGAGAAGACGCTGAGACCCAAACCATATCGGCTCGAGTTGGCCCGTTCCACGGCCTCGTCCATATTCCGAACTCGCGACACGATCAGGGTGGGGCCGAAGGTTTCCTCGGTTACCGCGACGCTGTTCTCCGGCACGTCCACGAGAATGGTGGGTTGCACGAACTGGCCCTCGACCGCGTCAGGCCCGCCGAGCACCACCCGCCCGCCCTTGTCGATCGCATCGTTGATGTGGCGACGGACGACGCCGACCTGCGAGGGCATGGTGATCGGGCCGATGTGCGCATCCGTGTCCGAGCCCGCACGAATGCGGGACGCGTGGGCGACGATTCTGTCGAGAAATTGGTCGAAAATGCTGTCGTGCACGTACACCCGCTCGACCCCGAGGCAGGTCTGTCCGGCATTGGACAGCCCACCCCACACAGCGGCATCAGCCGCAGAATCGAGGTCCGCGTCGGAGTTGACGATCAGTGCGTCCTTGCCGCCGCATTCCATAAGGACGGGGGTGAGCGTTTCCGCGCACACGGCCATGACTTTCTTGCCGGTCGAGGTGGACCCGGTAAATCCGATCTTGTTCACGCCGGATCGGCACAGCGCAGCTCCCGTGGAACCGTCGCCGGTGACGACCTGCAACACGGGATGTTCCGGCACCGCTTCGGTAAAGGCCTCGACCAGCCACACCCCCACGCCTGGGGTGTACTCGCTCGGCTTGTAGACCACTGTGTTCCCGGCTGCAAGGGCGAACGACAGTGACCCGAGCGGAGTGAAGATCGGGTAGTTCCACGGCCCGATCACACCGACCACCCCGAGGGGGAGGTATTCGACACTGGCCGATTGGTTGAGGGTGAGCGCGCTCGAGCGGACAGTGCGCCGGCGAAGTACCTTGCCGGCGTTCTTCGCCGCCCACGCGAGGTGTTCCAAGGCCATCGCGATCTCGAGCATCGCGTCTGCGCGTGGCTTCCCCATTTCCATGTGGACGAGGTCCGCGAGTTCCGTTGCCCGCCGGGCGATGATGCCACGCCAGGCATCGAGCCTGTGGGCCCGTTCGTCGAATCCCAGTGAGGTCCACCAGTCGGCGGCGTCACGCGCACGGGCTACGGCGTCATCGACGTCGCGTGCCGAACCGAGGGGGTGAACGGCGACAACCCGTCCCGTTGCCGGACTGATCACATCGAAGGTGGAATCTGCAGCCGTGGTGGTGGTCATCGAGATGCACCCTTCGGATGGTCGAGTGCCTTGTGGGCGAGGCCGCGCGCCCATCCACGCGTCACGCGGCGGAGGACCGGCTGGGACCACGCGATCAACGGGGTGAGCATGGGCGTGGTCTCCATCGCGAAAGTCCACGTGAGCCGAGTGCCGTCCGGGTGCGGGTCGAGGGTGATGTCTTCGGCGAACCGACGGAAGCCGGGCCTGGACGCGCTTTCGGCGGTGAAGGTGATCTGCCTGCCCTCTTCCCAGCGGTAGAAGCGTTCCCGCAGGGCCGCTGCACCGTGACCGAGTGTCACCGTCCTTGTGGTGCCGATGCCGAAGGGTCGAGGTGAAGTCCAGTCGCTTGCGGTGATGAGCGACGACCAGGACACCAATGCGTCGTGGGCGGTGAGAACACTCCACACGTGTGCAGGGTCCGTCGACAAGTAGACGACGTGCACGATTCGGAATCTGGCGGTCTTCAGGAACTCGTCGTCTGCGGCCGCGAGCGGGTACCAGCGCGTCATAGGTCGATCACCAGAGGTCCGCCGGCTGAGCGAGAAAGGCAGATCAACATCGAGTCCTGTCGCTCGGCGTCCGTCAGGATGCGGTCGCGGTGTTCGACGTCTCCGGCGAGGACCCGCACTCGACAGGTGCCACAGAAGCCCTGCTGACACGAGTAGGCGACCCCTGGGATTTCACGGCGTATCGCGGCCAGCGCGGTTTCGTCCTCGGCCACCGATACGGTAGTTCCCTGTTTCGCGAGGCGTACGTCGAACCGGTGCCCATCGACCACCGGCAATGCCGAAAACCGTTCGGTGTGCAGGGAGCCGGTCGGGTTGAGCGTGTGCATGACACCGCGTGCAGGGGTCATCAGCGGTGTCGGTCCACACAGGTACACGGCTGCACCCGGTTCCGCGGTGGTGAGGATCTCGGTGATGTCGGGTGGGCCGGATTCGTCGTCCGGTCTCACTTCGACACGGCCGGTGTATCGCGCGAGTTCGTCGAGGAACGGCATGGTGGTGCGCGAGCGGCCGAGATACACGAGTCGCCAGGATTGTCCCCGCTCGTGACACTTTCTCACCATCGGCAGGATCGGTGTGATTCCGATACCGCCGGCGATGAACAGATACGAGTCGGCAGTCACCAACGGAAAGGCATTGCGCGGACCGCGTATGCGCACGCGGTCCCCGGCTTCGAGCGTCTCGTGGATCTCCTTCGAACCGCCCAGGCCGCCGTTGATGCGGCGGACGGCGATGCGGTACGACGACAGATCGTCGGGGTCACCGCACAACGAGTACTGACGCTGCCGGCCCGACGGCAGGAAGACGTCGAGGTGAGCACCCGGAATCCAGGACGGCAACGTGCCTCCGTCCGGCGACGTCAAGGTGAGGCTGACCACGTCCTCCGCCTCCTGCCTCACCTCGTCGATGGTGAGGGTCATGCCGAATCCGTTGTTGCGTACTGGATTCGGGCGTGACAGCCACGATGCGGCACGGCTCGCCGCGAAGACGTGCCGGTACGCGACCGTTGCCTGCGCCGCCAACCGGAGCGCCCGAGTGGGCTCGAACTCAGTTCGGTCGGAGGCGGGGTCGTCGATCCCGTCCGAGTGGGTCGTCATCATGAGTGGTCTCTCTCGCTAGGAGCGGTTGACTGCGGGGGACTGTGCGAGGTAGCGCATCGCGATATCCATGTCGCCGATCTGCGACGGGTGGAAGCTGGGGCGCAGGTATGGCGGAATCTCGGTCACCAAGAATTTGAGGTTCGGCACCAATCCGCGCCGGATCGCGCTGATCAACTGCAGCGGCCAGAAGCGCCCCTTCTCGGTGGACGGGTCCGCTCGGAACAAGTAGTTCATCGACGACAGGAACAGGAGGATGAGGGTAAAACTGGCGATCAGAGCCGTGCGCACCCGCCGTGCATAGCTGCCGTCCACGTACATGAAGGCGTCGAAAGCGACATTGCGGTGCTCGACCTCTTCGGCGCCGTGCCACCGGACCATGTCGAGCATGACCGGGTGCATGCCCGCCTTCTCGAGGGCCGGGTCGGTCAGCAACCACTCGCCGACGACAGCGGTGTAGTGCTCCATGGCGGCGAACAGGCCCAACCGTTCGCACAGCCAGGCCCGTTTGGCGCGGCCCGACAACCCGCGATCACCCAGGATCCGGTCGACGAGCCAGTCCATCTTGCGCGACATCGGCGTAATGTCCATGCCGAGCTCCGCGAGATGCTCGCGTGCCCCCTTGTGCGAGGCGGCGTGGGTCGCCTCCTGGCCGACGAAGCCCACTACTTCCTCGTGGAGTCGTTCGTCCTCGATCAGGGGCAGTGCCTCGGCCAGGGTCGCGGACATTGCACGCTCCCCTTCGGGAAGGACCAGGTGCATGAAGTTGATGACGTGCGTTGCCATCGGCTCTCCGGGAATGTAGTGCAAAGGCACTCCTTCCCAGCTGAACTCGACGTCACGAGCCGTGATTGCGTGGGATTCGTCCGTGTACCGGCGCGCGCCTGCGGGGTCGACCACCGGTTTCCGTCCGATGCGGGGGAAGGTCATCATCCTGCTGTCCTCACTGTCGGTTGAGACGAGATTCCCGCTCGTCGGGTGACGTATTTGGCGAGGTCCGCCCGCCGGGTGCGTGCACGGAAACTCCGGTTGAAACCCGGGTAGAAGGTGAAGTTGCGGCCTTCACCGCTCAGGTAGTAACTGGCACAGCCGCCGGCGTTCCACACCGATTTCTGCAAACGCTCGTCCACGTCGTCCACGAACGCCTGCTGCACCTCCGGGCGGACGTCGATGCTTGCCATTCCCTGCGCTTCCATCTGCTGCAGAGCGCTCAGGATGTATTTCACCTGGGCCTCGATCGTCACCACCTGGGAGGTGTAGGTGACGGAATTGGGGCCGAGCAGCATGAAGAAGTTGGGAAAGCCGCTGATCGTCGTGCCGAGATAGGCCCGGGCATTGCCGTTCCAGGCCTCGGCCAACGTGCGGCCGTCCCGCCCGCGCACCACGTCGAACGCCGGATTGTCGGTCAGCCTGAAGCCGGTGCCCATCACGATCGTGTCGAGTTCGTGCAGAGTGCCGTCGACGGTCACGATCCCGTTCGGTCGCACTTCCCGTATTCCCTCGGTGACCACCGCGGCGTTCGGTTGTGCCAGTGCCGGATAGTAGGCGTTGGAGAACGTAGGACGCTTACACCCGAAGGCATACGTGGGAGTGAGCTTGCGTCGCAGTTCCGGGTCTCGGATCTGCCGTTTGAGGTGCGCGCGGCCGAGGCTCGCGAGGCCTTTCAGCAGTGCGGGCCGATACACGAACCCCGGGACCATCGCCTCCTGCACCAGATCGAGTCCGGTCCGTGCGAGCCGTTGGACGAGGGGTATCCGCTCGAACAGTGTCCGGGGCCATCCGGTCATCGGCTGGTCGGGATGGGGGAGTATCCACGTCGGAGTCCGCTGGAACACCGTCAACGATCCGGCGATCGGCTGGATTCGCGGAATGATCTGCACTGCCGACGCGCCGGTTCCGACGACGGCAACTCTGTCACCGGACAGATCGTGCTCGTGATTCCACGCCGCGGAGTGGAAGACCGTGCCCTCGAAGCTGTCGAGTCCGGGTAGGTCCGGGACTGCCGGTTCACTGAAGGGCCCCATGGCCCCCACGAGAATTCTGGCTTCCCAGCTCCCCTGATCGGTCGTCACGTGCCAGACCTGCGCGGCGTCGTCCCAGGTCGCGTCCTGCACCTCGCAATTCAGACGCAGATGCGGCACTATCCCGAAGTCCTCGGCGCAGGCGCGCAGATAGTCGTGGATTTCAGGCTGCAGCGGGTACAACCTCGTCCAGTTCGGATTCGGCGCGAACGAAAACGAGTACAGGATCGACGGGATATCGCACTGGGCCCCGGGGTAGGTGTTGACCTGCCAGGTTCCACCAACCTCACTCGCCCGATCGAGCACGACGAAATCGTCGATGCCGGCTTGTTTCAGCTGCATCGCCGTTCCGAGCCCGCCGAACCCGGCGCCGATGACGAGTACATGCACCTTCTCGCGACTGTCGTGGACCGGACATTCAACCGGTTGTGTAGCGCTGACCATGTGGGGCGTCCTCCTCGTCGATGCCGCCGTATGGCCTGACACTAGAAGTGACATCAGTCAATGTCAACAGCGTATGATGTCAACATTAGGCCCTGCAGTGTTCTGTCGGAGGGTCGCGCAGGCACGACAATGAGACGATGTAGGTATGACCGAGACCGAGACCTCCCGCGGCGCGCCCCGGAAGTGGCGGGGCCGGGAGCCCGAGGATCGCCGTGCGGCACGTCATGAGCAGCTGATCGAGGCCGGTCTGGACATCATGGGCACGGAGGGTGCGGCCGCGACGACGATGCGCGCCACCTGCCGCCGCGCGGGTCTCACCGAGAGGTACTTCTACGAGAGCTTCAAGAACAGGGACGAACTGCTGATCGCCGTTCTGGATCGGGTCGTCCTCGGCGCCCGCGACACCTTGATCGCCGCGCTGGGGACAGCTCCGGCGGAGCCGCGGGAGCTGATCAGGCACGTCGTGCGGTCCTTCACCGACTACGTCGCAACCGATCGGCGCCGCGGAAGAATCATGTTCGTCGAGTCCCAGAGCGTCCCCGAACTCGCTCAGCGCGGCGAGCAGCTGGTCAAGGAGTTCACCGCCCCGATCGCCGCGTCGCTGGAAATATTGAGCGACAGCGCCGAACCTGATTCCCTCACCATTGCGCTCAACTCGATCGCGATCTTCGGTGCGCTGGCGTTCCTGTACCAGCACTGGCTCACCGGAAGCTCGCGAATCTCCAAGCGGCGCATAGTCGAGCACGTCTCGCTCGTGATCGAGGCTCAGATCAATGTCGACAGCACTCCGCTCGAAGCCGGTGAACGGTCACCGTAGTTCGAGCAGCATCAGGGCTCGAGGTAGGCGACTATCGCGTTGGTGAGCCCGCGCCTGGCAAGGTCCAGATCGGTGTACGTGCCGAGTTGTTTCTCCGAGGTGATGCCGCGCATCGCGCCGGGAATGAATGCAGCCACCTCGGTCACGCGGTCCGGATTCACGTCGAGACCGGCGAAAGCGCGATGACAGGTGTCGAGCCAGGCCTGTCTCCAGGACGCGAACTCGGCTGCGGTCGACGGATACAACCGTTCGAACTCTTCGCGATCGTGCGGCAAGGCGGCGCGGAGGGTTTCGATCGCCCGTGAATCGCTGCCGGCGAGCCCGTCGTACATGTTGTCGATAATGGCCCGTACCCGTTCTCGCAGTGGGGCAGTGGCCGGCGCACTCGCGGGCATGTCACCCCGACGCTCGGCGGTGTGGCGCAGCACTGCGGCCCACAACCCGTCGATGTCGCCGAACTGGTACTTGACTGTCCCCCAGGTTGCGCCGATGTCCTTGGCGATGCGGTTGCCCGAGACCGCGCCCGGATCACCGGACGCCAGCGACCGTACGGCGGCATCGAGCATGCTCTCGCGGGTTGCCAAGCCACGCTTGTTGCTGCGCCTGCCTGCCACGCCCGTTTCTGTCACCTCGTCCATGGTAGTAGCACGGGCGATGCGCCGAACGACTCCACTCGCGTGAATTCACAGAACCCTCTACCAAACAGTCGTAGAACCCTCTATGATTTCGTCGAGGGTCGAATCGTAGAAGAGGGGTTCCGAATGGCGAAGACACCTCTGCCGATGAAGCCGACTGGATGGTTCCAGGTCGCGTGGTCCGCCGAGATCGGCGCCGGGGAAGTCGTTCGGATGAAGTACTTCGGCACCGAGATGATTGCGTGGCGGTCCACGTCGGGGCAGGTCACCGTCATGGACGCCTACTGCGAACACCTGGGTGCGCACCTGGGCTACGGCGGCACCGTCGATGGCGAAATTCTGCGGTGCCCCTTCCATGGTTGGGAATGGAACATGCAGGGGCGCAACGTATGTATCCCTTACGAGAAGCAGCCGAACAAGGGCCGGCGAATCCGCACGTACCCCGTCACCGAACACAGTGAATCGGTCTTCATCTGGCACGACGTGGACCGGCGCGCGCCGTACTTCGACGTCACCGACGCCCTCTCCGGGTTCGACGACGGGCACAGCGGCGCCGACTACTACCCTGCGTACGGCTACAGCACCCTGTTCGAGACCGGCCTGGAGATCCATCCGCAGTACGTGATGGAGAACGGCGTGGACTTTGCGCATTTCAAGTACGTGCACAACACGCCGCTCATTCCCGAGTTCACCCGCCACGACTTCGACCAGCCGGTGTCCTACGTCGACTTCACCATCGCGTTCGACGACGTACCGGCCGACGAGGTCAACAGCGGTGTGCAAGCGATCAACAGCGGAGTCGGAGTTGCCGCTACGAAGAGTTGGGGGATGATCGACAACCGGACGTTGACCGCGGTTACCCCGATCGACGAATCGACCTCCGATGTCCGATTCACCGTGTGGATCGGTCGTCACCCCGGTGACGGGTGCGCCGAACCCCCTCCCCGGGCCCGCAAGCACGCACAGGGAGTCATCGAGCAGTTTCAAAACGACATCCATATCTGGAAACACCAGCGCTACTCCGATCCTCCTGCCTTGTCGCGTTCGGAATTCGAGGGCTTTACCGCGCTTCGCAAGTGGGCCAACCAGTTCTATCCCGCCGATGTCGAATCGAAGGCCGCCACTGCAGTTCGGTGATGCGAGTCACTCCGATCACGTCAGCCAGTGGCACCAGTTCCGTTCGTGAGATTCCAGAAAGGCACTTTCCCGCCAATGAGCACGACACACGCACCGATCCGCGTCTTCCAGGTCGCGAGCGGCAACGTAGGTTCGGAGATGATCAAACGAATCAGCGCCTACCGAGATCTGGAACTCGTAGGCTTGCACTGCTATTCGCCCGAGAAGATCGGCCGGGACGCCGGCGAGATCGCCGGACTCGAGCCGATCGGGGTGACGGCGACCGGAACGATCGAGGAGATCATCGCCGCACAACCCGATGTGCTGACCTTCCATGGAGTGTTTCCCGACGAGGCGCTCTACGAACGTGTCCTGGAGGCGGGCATCAATATCGTCACCACCGCAGATTTCATCACCGGGCATCATCGCGACAGAAACCATCCACACCCGTCAGGGAGGAAGGTCACCGAGGTTCTCGAGGCAGCCTGTCAGCGTGGCGGGTCCACCTTTTACGGCACCGGAATGAATCCGGGACTCTGTCAGATCCTCGGAGTTGTCCACTCCGCGGATGTGGCCGAGATCGAGAACGTCACCGTGATCGAGTCGGTAGATGTGTCCTGTCACCACTCGGTCGAAACGTGGAAGGAGGTCGGTTACGGCAAACCGATCGACGACCCCAGCATCCCGGGATCACTGGAGAAGTACACCCGTGTGTTCTCCGACAGCGTGTACATGATGGCTGACTGTTTCGACCTCGAGCTCGACGAGGTGGCGTTCACCTACGAGCTCGGCGCCTGCACGAAAGACGTCGACCTGGGCTGGTATCGCATGCCCAAAGGATCTCTGGGTGCCAACTACATCAAGTACCAGGGCATGGTCGACGGTGTACCCCGCATCGAGTCCCACCTCGAGTGGCAGATGACACCCCACACAGATCCGAGCTGGAACATCAAGGGCTGCTACATCACCCAGATCACCGGCGACCCGAACATCTACAGCAAGCACATGATCTTCCCCAAACCCGGTGTACGCCTCGACAACCCGGAAGACTTTGCATCCATCGGAATGACCGTTACCGGACTGCCGGCATTGAACTCCCTCCGGAGTGTCGTCGCGGCGGCGCCAGGGATCAGAACAAGTGCCGACATGCCACTGCGCGGATTCGCCGGCCGCTTTGCGAGATAACGACCTTCCGCGAAGCTTCCTCGCGGGCGCGGCGCACCTCGGGGCCTGATCGCGGCTCACGCCAGACCGCGGAGGTGTTCGGCGATCATGCGCTGCGCCGTTTCCGCGGTATCGGTTTCGCCGAGCAGGGCGTGCATCGCGGCCCCGTCGACGAGTGCGTGCAGTCGCATCGCCTCGGCATCGATGTCGCGCTCCGGTGCGACGTACCCGTGCGCGGCAAGCCCGGCCAGGATCGATGCGCATCCGGCGCGCAGTTCATGCTGGGCGTCCCGGGCGATCTCTCGCACCTTCGGATGGGCAGGGCCCTCGGCTACCAGCGCGAGGTTGACCTCCATCTCACACCGGCGGCGGTCGTCGAGCGGCAGCATCTCGTCCAGAATTGCCAGTGCCCGCGTCCACGGATCGCTGATCGAGGAATGCTCGCGCGCCCGCTCGCGCACTCGTCGCTGCACCAATTGCATCGAGTAGGCGAGGAGTTCAGCCTTGCTTGCAAAGACGTGTCGCAGAGAACCCGTGGAGACACCCGCTTCGGCGGCCACGTCCCGTACGGAAACGGCGCCTATTCCGTCGCGCTGGATCACCCGCCACACGGCCTCGGCGATCTTCTGCTGCCGTTGGTCGTGGTCGATGAGTTTAGGCACCCCGCTATGTTAACACGATTGTGTTAGCATGAATTTTGTTGACACAGATGTGCCACCAAATTGGAGGGGTTGAGGATGGCCGCAGATCAACCGGGTTCCCGCCGCTACGCTGCGCTCGATGTCATGCGCGGGATTGCGATCCTGGGCACGCTCGGCACCAACATCTGGATCTTCACGGGCGTCGAGGGCTTGGTCGGCTACGTCAACGGCACGGGACTGGCCACCGGCGGGTGGGCGCCGGTGCAGGCGGTCCTCCAACAGTGCACGCAGGGAAAGTTCCTCGGCCTGCTCACGATCATGTTCGGTATCGGTCTCGCCATCCAGCAGCGTTCCGCTCAGCGCCGCGGACTGCCGTGGCCGGGTGGCTATTCCTGGCGAGCTGCAATTCTCATGTTCGACGGAGCGGTGCACTTTTTCCTTTTCACCGAATTCGACGTGCTCACCGGTTACGCGTTGACCGGTCTGATCGTCGCGTTCGTGCTCACCACCGGCGTCCGCGCGCAACGGGTGTGGATGTGGTGTGCCGCGGTGGTCCACGCGGCGATGCTCGCGCTGATCTCCCTGGCCTTGTCCTCGGCGTCCGCGAGACAACCACAATCGTTGTCGCCGAATCCCTACGCCGAGGGCAGCTTCGTGGATCTCGTGTTCTTCCGCCTCGACAACCTCGTGTTCTTCCGCCTCGAAGTCATCTTCATTCTGCCGCTGTCGATCGCTCTCTTCCTGGCCGGCGCCCATCTGTTCGGCGCGCGCATCCTCGATCCGGATCGCGGACCCCTGCGGCGTCGGCTCATGCTTGTCGGTCTGGTGCTCGCACTGCCGTTGGATTTCGCACTCGGACTGTTCGGTGGAGACGCCGGCCTGGTGCTCGGCAGGTACGGGACCGCGCCTGTCGTGGCCCTCGGTCTCCTCGCTGCGATCGCGCACCGCTACGCCGACGGCCGAGAACCGGGCACCGTAGGCCGTGCGGTCTCCCCGATCGGCCGGACGGCACTCAGTTGCTATGTGCTGCAGAACGTTCTCTGTTCCGTCGTCTGCTACGGGTGGGGTTTCGGTCTGGCGGCGCGGCTGGACGGCAGCACCATCGTTCCGGCCACGGTGGCATTGTTCATCATGGTGTCGGCAACCCTCGTCGTGGTGTCGCGGCTGTGGCTAAGGCGGTTCGAACGTGGTCCCCTCGAATGGCTCACCCACGCCGGCTACCAGCGGTTCGCCCGCACCGACAGGAAGCCGGTGACCGCATCGGTCTGACGTGCTCTCACCCGTGCGAAGGCGCCGGCGACGCCGTCGGCCCGGAACCCTCCGAAAGCGGCTGACTTTATGGCATTCTCACGAGGTGCGACGGTGCAGGGGTGAGAGTGGGGTAGCCGGTACGCCGGCTGCGACCACGTCAGGGGTAACCCCTGGCTCGGCATTGTTCACGGGAGGCACCGTCCGACGCACGGCCGCACGCTCCGCGTGCTTCGGCGCGCCGCAGACGACAGGTATCGGTCGCCTCTCACCGTCGCACGCATGACAAGGCGTCGCGCCCTGTCCCCGGCAGTGGCACATCGTCTCGCCGCCGGAGCCGTATCGGGTTCGTGGACGCGGGCGGCGATCGCCCAGCGGTTCGAGGAGATCGGCATCCCGGACGCCGGCCGGATCGCAACACGATTGTTCGACCTTCTGCCCACCCCTCCGGTCGAGGGGGTCGACAGCGTGTACCGGCTGCTGTCGGAGCTGCCGAACATCGACGAGCCGACTCCGGTGGTCGAGAAACCCGACCACGAGTGGAAATTCGACGTTCCGAAGTGGACCCACACTGTCGCGGTCGCGCAGGCGATCGGTCTCACACCGGCGGAACTGGACTGGTTCGCCGATCCGGGCGAGTGGCTGCGGAAGAAGGCGCCCACCCTGCAGCACTACCGCTACCGGATCCGATCTGACCATCGCTTGCTGGAAGCGCCCAAGGAACGTCTCCGCGAGGTGCAGCGCCGGATTCTGCGGTCCGTGCTCGACCGAGTACCTCCGCATGCCGCTGCGCACGGATTCGTTCCTGGGCGCAGCGTTCACATGTTCGCGGCTCCGCATGCAGGTGAAGACGTCGTGGTGCGAATCGATCTGCGCGCCTTCTTTCCGTCGATTTCCCGGACGCGGGTGCGGGCGGTATTCGACTCGTTCGGGTATCGGCCACGGGTGTCGCGTGTGCTGACAGGGTTGTGCACGACTTCCACCCCACCGGACGTCCTCGCGAGGCTCCCGTTCGACGGGGCAAGTCGATTGCGGGGTTCGCATCTACCGCAGGGCGCGCCGACTTCGCCTGCCCTCGCGAATCTCGTCGCGCATCGGCTCGATCGGCGGCTGACCGGTCTGGCGCGGTCTTCCCGAGCCGAATACACCCGGTACGCCGACGATCTCGCGTTCTCCGGCGCCGACCTCGCGGTGGACCGACTGATCCACGCCGTCGGCCGGATCGCGGCGGACGAAGGCTTCTCGGTGCACCAGGGCAAGACGCGGATCATGCGAGCGCACCGACGGCAGCATCTGGCGGGACTCGTGGTCAACGCGCACCCGGGGGCCGCACGCACCGAGTACGACCAACTGCGTGCGTTGCTCTTCAACTGCATACGCACTGGCCCAGAACTGCAGAACCGCGACGGGAGGCCGTACTTCCGCGAGCACGTGTACGGGCGTATCGCCTGGATCGGTGAATCCAACCCGAACAGGAAGCGTGCGCTGCTCGCCCTCGCCGACCGTATCGAGTGGTCGGAGATGAGCTGACTACCCCTTGCGGCGACACCGCGGCAGTTGTTCGATGGAGTCAGGCGCACCATGTGTTCGGGTGTGCCGGGCGAGGAGAACGCTGATGCTGTACGTTGCGCTGTTCGGATTCGTCCTGTGGGTTCTGTGTTTCGCCGATGCCATCACCACCGACGAAGACGAGGTCAGGAACCTGTCGAAGGACGGCTGGCTGGTTGTGGTGTTGCTCCTGCCGATCGTCGGCTCGATCCTGTGGCTGGTGGCAGGGCGGCCGCAGAAGTATCCCGGCGAACGTCTGCCCGAAGATCCGGAGGAGGCCGAGTTCGTGCGCCGGTGCAGGGAACGTGCCGAGGAGCAACGCCGGGAGAATCGCCGGCGTCCGCAGGAGTAACTTCGCCGCCCACCCGAACTCCGATTACAGCGGCCGGGGCAAACCAGGCGCGACGGTGCGGGCGAGGATGCCCAGCGTGGCGCGCAGAGCGGTGTCGGAAATGACCGGGAAGATTCCGGCGTCCCGCCAGACGGGGTCGATGGACGACCAGTCGCAATACGAGGTGACCATCGTGCCCTCGCTGATCGGCGCGAGCCGGTAGCCGTACACGTGGCCGATCTGAGGGCGGATCCGGCCGAGGACCTTCCAGGAGATCTCTCGGTCGAGTACGAAGGTCTCGATCGTCACGGTCACGTCGTACAGGCCGAGATCGATGTCGTGGAGCGCGTCGCGGTCCATGTGGACGACGAAGCTGTCACCTGCCGCAGTCACGGGTTCTCCCTCGGCGGACATCAACATGCCGGAACTGTCGATCGCCACGTGCCCGTTCGGGTCGCACAGCACGCCGAAGATCTCCGCCGGCTCGGCCGCAATCGCCCGCTGAACTTCGAGTCGTTCCCGCGGCGCAGTGGTCTCGTTCGTGTCGCTCGTCATTCCGGCATCCTCCCACCCACGGACGGTGCCGCGCCTACTCCGCTTCACCTGGGTGATGCCGCTGCGAGAGAAAAGACCGACTCAGGCGCCCGAATACACAGGCAGGAGCCCGGCATCGGCTGCATGGGTCAGGGACGGCGCAGTCGAGTCCTTCCCGGACAGCTGGAAGGTCAGCGGCGAACCGTCACGCCCGACGGTGGGCCAGTCGATGGCGAGGTCGGGGTCGAGGGGATGCACGTCGTGGTCGAGTTCGGGGGTGTACTCGAGGGAGCACAGGTACATCACCGTGGACGCGTCTTCGAGCGACAGGATGGCGTGGCCCAGACCTGCGGGGAGGTACACGGCGCGGCGGTCCACATCGTCGATCACCACGGAATCCCACTGCCCGAAGGTGGGGGAGCCCACGCGCACGTCGACGATGACGTCGAGGAACGCACCCCTGACGCAGGTGACGTACTTCGCCTGACCCGGCGGGGTGTCGGTGAAGTGGATGCCGCGCAGGACGCCGGCGGCGGACACCGAGCAGTTGGCCTGCGCGAGCTCGAGTTCGTGCCCGACGGCGGCCTGGAACTCCGAGCCCTTGAACCACTCGAGGAACACGCCTCGGTCGTCACCGAACTGGCGGGGAGTGATCTCCCAAGCCCCGGCGATCTTCAGCTCCCGATATTCCACGTCACCAGTCCTTGCCGCGCTCGAGGATTTCGAGGAGGTAGTCGCCGTAGCCAGACTTACCCAGAGTGGCTGCGCGCTCGGTTAATTCGGCATCCGTGATGAACCCGCGCCGCCAGGCGACCTCTTCGGGAACACCGATCTTCAATCCCTGCCGGTGCTCGAGCGTGCGCACGAAGTTCGATGCCTCGAGGAGAGAGTCGACGGTGCCGGTGTCGAGCCAGGCGGTGCCGCGGGGCAGTACCTCCACCTGCAACCGGCCCGCCTGCAGGTACGCCTGGTTGACGTCGGTGATCTCGTACTCGCCGCGATCCGACGGCGTGAGATCGCGCGCTATGGCGACGACGTCGTTGTCGTAGAAGTAGAGCCCGGGAATCGAGTAGTTCGACTTGGGAGTGGCTGGTTTTTCCTCGATGGAGGTTGCACTGCCGCGCTCATCGAATTCCACCACGCCGTACGAACTGGGGTCGGAGACCCAGTAGGCGAACACCGCCCCGCCGTCGATGTTCTCGAACCGGTTCAACCGGGAACCGAGGCCCGGTCCATAGAAGATGTTGTCGCCGAGTATCAGCGACACCGGCTGGTCACCGATGTGATCGGCGCCGAGGACGAAGGCTTGGGCCAGGCCGTTCGGCTCGTTCTGCACGAGGTAAGACAGGTTGACGCCGAACTGGGAGCCGTCGCCGAGAAGCCGGCGGAACTGCTCTTCGTCGTGGGGGGTGGTGATGATCAGAATGTCCCGGATGTTGGCCAGCATCAGAGTGGAGAGCGGGTAGTAGATCATCGGCTTGTCGTACACGGGCACTAGTTGCTTGCTCACCCCGAGAGTGATCGGGTGCAGCCGCGACCCGGTGCCCCCGGCAAGAATGATTCCGCGCATGTGCGCAGTGTTCCAGTGTTCGGTGCGGATGAAAACTCGGCGCCGACGCTACCCTTGGTGCGCATGAGGCTTCTCGTGACCGGTGGCGCCGGGTTCATCGGTGCCAATTTCGTGCATCGGACAGTGGCCGAGCGGCCGGACGTGGCTGTGACCGTACTCGACGCGTTGACATATGCAGGCAACCGACGCTCCCTGGACCCGGTTGCCGATCGCATCGAGTTCGTCCACGGTGACATCGCCGACAGTGCGCTGGTCAACGGCCTGGTCGCGGCCTCGGACGCAGTGGTCCACTTCGCTGCCGAGTCACACAACGACAACTCGCTGACCGACCCCACGCCGTTCCTGCACACCAACGTGATGGGGACGTTCACCCTGCTCGAGGCGGTTCGCGCCCACGACGTCCGCTATCACCACATTTCCACGGACGAGGTGTACGGCGACCTCGAACTCGACGACCCGCAGCGGTTCACCGAGTCGACCCCCTACAACCCGTCGAGCCCGTACTCGGCCACCAAAGCCTCCAGCGACCTGCTGGTGCGGGCCTGGGCGCGGTCGTTCGGGGTGCGGGCCACGCTGTCGAACTGCTCGAACAATTACGGTCCGTACCAGCACGCCGAAAAGTTCATTCCACGACAGATCACCAACCTCATCGACGGGCTGCGCCCCCGCCTCTACGGCAGCGGGAAGAACGTGCGCGACTGGATTCACGTCGACGACCACAATTCGGCCGTGTGGACGATCCTCGAGAAGGGCAGCATCGGTCAGACGTATCTGATCGGTGCGGACGGTGAGGTGGACAACCGGACCGTCGTCGAAACGCTGCTCGAGTTGTTCGGCCGAAACGCCGATGACCTCGACTTCGTCACCGACCGCCCCGGCCACGATCTTCGTTACGCCATCGACTCGACCCGGCTGCGCACCGAGCTGGGGTGGACGCCGCAATACGGGGACTTCCGCCGCGGCCTCGAAGCCACCGTGCGGTGGTATCGCGACAACGAACCGTGGTGGCGGGCACAGAAGGAGTCTGCCGAGAAGACCTACGCGGCTACGGAGTCCGTGATCGGCTGATCCTTCGCTCACGACATCCGCCGGGCGGAAGCCCTGTCTCACGAGTGACGATGTGCGGCCCGGCTACTGCCCAGCTCTCGCTGCGACGGCGAGGCGGGTGTCCTCCGCGATCAGATCGGCATTGAGCGCGGCCGCAGCATTGAGTCCCGCCGCGGCCGACCCGATCACCTGCCCCTTGAGGTCTGCCACGTTCCCCGCTACCCATACGCCTGGAACCGCCGTGGCGCCCATGGCATCCGACTCGACGTAGGTGCCCATCACGTGTCCGCCCATCTGCTGCTCTACGGGCTCGAGCCCGAGTGTGGTCAGCACGTCGGCGCGCGCGGTGAAGACAGGTGCGACCACCACTGCGGTGCAGGCGAATTCCTCACCGGAGTGCAACCGGACACCGGTGAGGCGATCCTCGACCACCGTCAGGCCCGACAGCTTCCCGTCGACCACGCAGATGTCGCGGGCGGCAAGTTGCTCGTACTCCTGCGCGGTCGGCTCGATCGCGTCGTTGAGGAACAGTGTCACCTTGTCGGTCCATTGCCGCCACATCAGTGCCTGATGAATCGAGAAGGGGCTGCTCGTCAGGACGCCGATCGGCTGGTCCCGGACTTCCCACCCGTGGCAGTACGGGCAGTGGAGCACGTCGCGGCCCCAGCGTTCGGACACTCCCGGAACGTCGGGCAGCTCGTCCACCAACCCGGTCGTCACGAGCAGTCGCCGCGCCCGGACCACTTGTCCGTCGGCGAGGGTGACCCGGAAGCCGTCGTCCGCGGCGGTCTCGGCGGAGGCGACGGTGCCGCTCACCACCTCGCCTCCGTAGGAGGCGACCTCGTCCCGGCCGACGCTGAGCAGTTCGGCCGGAGGAGTCCCCTCGCGGCCCAAGTAGTTGTGGATGTGCCCGGCCGGCGCGTTGCGGGGGGCGCCCGCATCGATCACCAGCACCGACCGCCGTGCCCGGGACAGGGCCAGCGCACCGCTCAGCCCTGCTGCGCCACCACCGACGATTACTACCTCGTAGTTGTCTTTCACCGCATTCTCCTTCGTTTGGGCTTCGTGACTACACCGTCCAGCACTACGTGCAAAAGTGACAAACTTCTTTGCCGGAGTGGCAAGATGGAAGGGTGAGCGAAGACATTCCCGACCTCGACGGCGTCCTCGACGCGGTGGGTCCTCGGTTGAAGGCATTGCGTCAGCAGCGCGGCGCGACCCTGGCGCAGCTGTCGGGCGCCACCGGAATATCGGTGAGTACTCTTTCCCGCCTCGAGTCCGGTCAGCGCAAACCCACACTCGAACTGATCCTCCTCCTCGCGCGGGCCCATCAGCTCCCACTCGACGAGCTCGTCGACGCGCCGGCCACCGGCGACCCACGGGTCCACCTGCGGCCGATCGAGCGGAACGGCTCGAAGATCGTTCCCCTCACCCGCAGGCCGGGCGGAATCCAGGCGTTCAAGCATGTCATCCCGGCGTCGAAGCCCACGGCAGGCGAGCCGCAGCGGCAAGTCCACGAGGGGTACGAATGGCTGTACGTCCTCTCCGGCCGGCTCCGCCTGCTGCTCGGGGAACACGACGTGATCCTCACCGCGGGCGAGGTAGCCGAGTTCGACACCCACGTGCCGCACTGGTTCGGCAATCCTGGCCCCGAGCCGGTCGAAATCCTGAGCCTGTTCGGGCCGCAGGGGGAGCGGGCCCACGTACGAGCCCGCCCCGCCGGGGATGCGGCTCCCTGACAGCGACACGACCGGAAAGCATCACCCCGGCCGGTAGAGGTTCCCTGCCCGGAGGGCAGGCTGAGCCGCGGCGGCGGTCACGATCGCGATACCCTGCGCATGTGGATACAGCGAACGCCTCCGTTTCCGACGTCGAGCTGACCGAGCACCGGGCGGTGTCCGATCGGCTCGTCGCGCAGCGAGGACCGTTCACGGGCACCTCACCGATCGTCAACGACGACTTGTACGCGGTGGTCAAGCGCGGCGGGTCCACCCGCACACGATTCGCATTGCATCTGCATTCCGGTGCCACCGTCCACACCAACACCTTCTTCGGTCGGTTCCCGGCCAGCTACTGGCAGCGGTGGACGAGTGCTACCGAGGTCACCGCCACAGCGCGGATCGACGCCGCGGACCACTGCCGGGCGCAGCTGCTGGCCTCCGACATCGGCGGACACCGCCGGATCATCGCCGCCGAGGTGATCACCGGCTCCGGCACGGTCACCCTCACCGCGAAACTCGACAAGTTCGCCGACGGCGGCGCGCTGTGGCTGCAGTTCGATGCGCTCGAGGGCGGCGTCACCGTCGCCGACATCGAGTGGACGGTGGCCTCACCCGAGACCGTCCGACCGGTGGCCATCGCGATCTGTACCTTCAACCGGGCCGACGACTGCGCCAACACCGTCGCTGCTCTCGCGTCCGACGAGCGGGTGTCGTCTTCCCTCGACGCGGTGTACGTCGTCGACCAGGGCACCGATCCGGTGGAGTCTCGCGAACTGTTCCAGCAGGTCGCGCACAAGTTCGGCGACCGACTGCACTACCTGCGCCAGGCCAACCTCGGGGGCGCCGGCGGATTCAGCCGAGGGCTCTACGAGGCGTCCGCCGCAGGCCCGCATGCCGATGTCCTGCTGATGGATGACGACGTTCTGTGTGAGCCGGAGAGCGTGTTGCGCCTCAGCGCCTTCGCGAACATGACCACCGAGCCGGCGTTGATCGGCGCCCAGATGCTGTTCCTGTACAACCCCAACTATCTGCTGGCGTCCGGCGAACGCGCCGATCTCACAACGCTGCAGCGTGGACTACCCACCGACAAGTTCGGGGTCCGCAACGCCAACGTCCTGAAGAAACTGCCCGAGCGAAGAATTGATGCCGAATACAACGGCTGGTGGTCGTGCCTGATCCCGGCCGAAGTGGTCCGGCAGATCGGCATGCCGTTGCCCGTCTTCTTCCAGTGGGACGACGTCGAATACAGCCTGAGGGCCGGGCGGGCGGGCATCCCGACGATCACCCTGCCGTCCACCGGGGTGTGGCACGCCGACTTCTACTGGAAGGATGTCGACGGCTTCGCGCACTACTTCAGCACCCGCAACGGCCTGATCACAGCGGCCCTCGACCCCGGATTCGCACCGACGTCCCTGGCCAAGCAGCTCAGCCGGGAAATCAGTCATTCGATCGTGGGCCTGCAGTACGGTCTCGCGCACACGCAACTGCGTGCCATCGAAGGATTCCTCGAAGGTCCGGACGCCCTCGCCGATGGTGGGCAGGCGGCTCTCGCCATGATCAACCAGGAGCGCAGACGGTTCCCCGAGACCGTCGCCAAGCCGGTGTCCGAGCTGCCGACGGGGGTGAAGTTCCGTCGAGCAGATCCGCCGCCGAAGGCCGGCTGGGAAGACCTCGTGCTCGCCAAGCGGGTGGCCGGCCATCTTCGCGGACGCCTCGAGCGCGGGCCCGTCGCAATCTCCTACGAGGACGCGCGGTGGTGGCATGTAGGACGCTTCGACCACGTGTATGTCACGGACGCGTCGCAAGCCGGTGTGCGCGAACGCAAGTACGACAAGCAGCTCGCCGCCGAGATGGGTGGCCGCCTCGCCGGAGTGATGAAACGGTTCCGGGTGGAAGCACCCGCCGTCGCGGAGGCGTTCCGTGCCGGGATGCCGACTCTCACCAGCCGCGAGAACTGGACCCGCCTCTACGAGCAGATGAACGAATCCTCATCGTGACGTCGGTTCGGTGATCCGCACGACCACCTGCTCGTGGTTGGCGGTGTAACCCAGGTACTCGAAACCGATTCCCGTCCGGTCGACGAATTCCTTCCACGCGCGGTATTCGTGTTCCTGCCAGCCGGGATAGTTGAAGAACTCGTCGAAGACGATCACCGTTCCGGCGACCAGTCGTGAGCCGATCCGATCCAGCACCGTCTTGGTCGACGAATAGAGGTCGGCGTCGAGGTGCACGAATGCCACAGGCTCCGGGTGCTTGTCGAGGAAATCGGTCAGCGTGTCCTCGAAGAGTCCGGGGATCAGCTGGGCGCCGGGCACCTGAGGCATCTTCTCCTGGGCGAACTCTCCCGCGGGGAAGCCGGTGCGCCACGTCTGCGGCAACCCTGAGAACACGTCGAAACCGAAAACCTCGTGCTGGGCATCCTTGAGCTGCTCGACGATGATCCGCAGGGTGGTTCCCGACGCGACTCCGAACTCGAGTGCCATCCCCGCAAGCTCCACCTGGGACAGTCCGTAGCGCAGGGTGTCGTGGGGATTCCAGAACACGGGAGCTTTCGGCATGTGCTCGAGCACGAACGTCGCCGATTGGTTGGTGGCTCCGACATCGAGGGCCTGAGTGATGTCGCGGCGCACCTGCTGTTCCAGTTCGCCGAGTCGTTGCTGAACGTCGGAAACTTCCATCCGCGCATCCGACAGTTCCGACAGGACGCGCGAGAGTTCCTGATTGGTCGCGGACAACTCGGCGAGAGTCTGATCGTGCTGATTCTCGTGGAGTTCGCGAGAACGCCGATCTGATTCGGCCACCACCTCGTACACGGCGCGCTGCAGCTTGAGTCTGGCCTTCCGCCGAAATCCCTCGAACATGTATCCATGCTGCCAGGTCGCATCCCGGCTCAGGGCCGAACCGGGATGCGAGTTGGCGAGGTGTCAGTGACCGCGCGTTCGGTACATCTGGCGATGTCCGCGGGCGATGATCTTCCACTCCCGTTCCCGCTCTGCGCGGAGCCGGGCATCGGACCGCGACGCGATCCAGCCGTTCTCGCGAATCAGCTTGCGGTAGCTGGCAAGTCTTCGTTCGGGAAGGTCGCCGCGCTCGACAGCGGCCAGCACCGCACAGCCCGGTTCCGTCTCGTGTGAGCAGTCCCGGAACCGGCACTGCGCCGCCCGGTCGTCGATCTCCGGGAACGTCATGTCGATGCCGTCCGCCGCGTCCCACATGCCCACGCCGCGCAGGCCCGGCGTATCGATGAGGGCGCCGCCCTGCGGGAGTGGCAGCAGTTCCCGGTGCGACGTGGTGTGCCTGCCTTTGTGATCACCTTCGCGAACACGGCCCGTGGCCAGCAGATCCGCGCCGAGCAATGCGTTGGCGAGCGTCGACTTGCCCGCACCGGATGGGCCGATCAAGGCGACGGTGCCCTCGATCATCGCGGCCAGGGTGTCGACGCCGTCGCCGGTCTCGGCGCTCACCGCAACTACCACCGAACCGGGCGACACAGCGGTCACGGCAGCGACCGCGGTGGAAACATCCTCGGCAGCATCTGCTTTCGTGAGCGCGACCACCGGCGTAGCGCCGCTCTCCCAGGCCAATGCCAACAGTCGTTCGATGCGCCCGAGATCGACATCGGTATCGAGAGCGGAGGCGATCACCACCGTGTCGACGTTCGCGGCGAGAACGTGGCCGTCGGATCTGCCCGAGGCGGCGGACCGGACAATGGCGGTGCGCCGCGGGAGCAGTGCAGCGACAGCGATCGGGTCACTGCTCGTGCGGACGGTGATCCAGTCACCGGTGCAGAGCGCATGCTCGCCGTTCTCGGCACGGACGATGTCCGAAGATGTTGCGACGTCGCAACGTCCGCGGTCGACGCGGATCACGCGCCCGGGTTCGGAACCCTCGGTCACGTAATGGTCGAAGGGAAGGGTGTCATTCCATCCGTAAGCCAGGAGTTGTCCAGGCAGAAATTGTGCAGGGTTGAACATGATGAGTGGAATCCTCGGGTCGGTGAAGTGCCGACCGGACCACGATCGAAGGTTCGGTCAGGCGAAGGAGAGGGGAGTGTGGACGCACGTGGCGTCGACCGACGAGACAATCATCGGACATTCACTCCTTCGCGACACTTTCCGGAACCGTTCGGACATAAGAATCCCACCCGACCGAATGTGAGGCAACTGATTTACGGTCGCTCGAAACGCTCCCGGCGTCCCAGCTTCCGCAGTCGCATCCATTCGCGGAGTCCCTGCACGTCACGCCGGGTGACGAGGAAGTACCACCCGAACCGCACCCATTCCTGCGGAATCAGCTTCCGCATTCCCGGTTGGGACAGCAGGTAGCCGCGATTTCTATAGGTGAAGTAGCGCTTGACCTCGTTGTCCGGGTACTGGGTGTGCATCCGGCCCCCGAGGATCGGCTTGAACTCCTCCGCGCCGTTCGGGTGCACGTACGCCGTCTGCAGGCACGTTCCGAAGGGCAGACCGGACCGCACCAGTCGGCGATGCACCTCCACCTCGTCACCGCGAACGAACAGGCGCAGATCCGGGACACCGACCGCGTCGATCGTGGACGCACGGAACAGTGCGCCGTTGAACAGGGAGGCGATGCCCGGGAGCAGATCGGCGGAGTCGTCGCCGTCCTCGAACAGCTCCGAACGAAGCCGCCGCCACTCCACCCCGCGACGCAGCGGAAATGCCAGGCGGTCGGGGTCGTCGATGTCGCACACCACGGGCGACACCTCGGCCAGCCCGTGCCGGTTCGCGCAGTCGAGCAGCGTTCCGAGAACCTTGTCTCCCTCGGGTCGGCCGTCGTCGTCGGCGAGCCACACCCAGTCGGCGCCCAGCGACAACGCGTAGAGGATCCCGAGTGCGAAGCCGCCCGCCCCGCCCAGGTTGTGCTGCGACCCGAGGTAGCTGGTGGGAATCCCCGACGATTCGACGAGCTCACGCACGTCGTCCTCGGCGGCATTGTCGACGACCACCAGATGATCCAGTGGCCGCGTCTGCGAGGCCAGGACCTTCAGCGACTGCGCGAGCAGTTCCCGGCGCTTGTGGGTGACGACGACGCCGATGATCCGCTCGTCGGGAACGCTCACGCGGACTCCGCCTCGGCTTCCGCGGCTGTACGAACGGGACGTTCGTTCGATCTGTCGCTACGGGCGTCCCGTTCGTGCGAACGCGGGGGAGTAGCCAATCCGGACTTCTCCCGTTCCAACTCGTAGATGACGTGCCGGACGTGATCGGCCGCGTCGTCCCCTTCGTACGCCCGGACGACGTCCTCGATGCTGCCCTGCTGGCGAATGCGGCCGTGGTCGATCCACATCGCGGTGTCGCAGAGCTGCGCGAGGAACTCGTTGGAGTGGCTGGCGAACACCAGAATTCCGGAGCGTTCGACCAGCGCCTGCAACCGCACCCGGGCCTTCTTCATGAACTCCGCGTCGACAGCGCCGATACCCTCGTCGAGCAGAAGGATCTCGGGGTCGATGCTGGTCACCACTCCCATCGCGACACGCACCCGCATGCCGGTGGAGTAGGTGCGCAGCGGCATCGACAGGTACTCGCCCAGCTCCGTGAACTCGGCGATCTCGTCCATCTTCGCGAGCATCTGCTTACGGGTCTGACCGAGGAACAATCCGCGGATGATGATGTTCTCATATCCGGAGATCTCGGGGTCCATACCGACACCGAGGTCGAAGACCGGGGCCACGCGGCCGCGGATGCTGGCACTGCCGCGCGTCGGCTCGTAGATGCCCGACAGCAGTCGCAGCAACGTCGACTTGCCGGCGCCGTTGTGGCCGACCAGCCCGATCCGGTCGCCCTCCTTCAGCGACAACGTGATGTCGCGCAGAGCCTCGACCACCACCACGTCGGAACTGTTGCGGCCGATGGAACCGCCGGCCTTACCGAGGAACGCCTTCTTCAACGATCGCGACTTGGCGTCGAAGATCGGGAAGTCGACGCAGGCGTCCCGCGTCTCGATACTCACATGTTCTGTCATTGCGGGAACCCCTAAACCCAGTAGGGCACGCGGGCCCGGTACTTGCGAAGCGCGAGGATGGCGGCAGTCCACCCCACGACGGTGATGGCCAAGACGATGTACCAGTGATAGGCCTGCTGGTCCTGACCGATCATCGGCGCCCGGACGATGTCGAGATAGTGGAACAACGGGTTCAGTTCGGCGAGCTTGACCCGCTCGGCGGCCTGACCACCCTGCGCCTCGAGGCTTTGGGTGGTCCACATGATCGGGGTCAGCACGAACAGCAACAGCGTCAGGCTGGAGAGAATCGGCGCGATGTCCCGGTAACGAGTGGAGAAAATGCCGAACATGATCGACACCCACGCCGCGTTCAGGACGATCAGTCCCAGCGCCGGGATCGCGGCCAGCGACGTCCACGTCAGGTCGCGCCACACCCCGAACGCCACCAGCATGATCACGTAGATCAACAGGTTGTGGACGAACAGCAGCAGCTGTCGCCACACCAGCCGATACACGTGCACACTCAACGCCGACGGCAACTGCTTGATCAGGCCCTCATTCGCGATGAAGACCTCGGAGCCCTCGAGGATGCTGGCGCTGATCAGATTCCAGACGATCAGGCCCACCGTGACGTACGGCAGGAACTCCGGCAGCGGAATCTCGAGGAGCGCGGCGTACAGGATTCCGATGGCCGCAGCCTGTACTCCGGTGGCGATCGTGATCCAGAACGGACCGATCACCGACCGGCGGTACCGCTGCTTGATGTCCTGCCAGCCGAGGCTCAGCCACAGCTCGCGCTGAGCGAAGCCGTCCCTGAGGTCCTTGAACGCACGACGGAAAGTCTGCGAGTCGGACGCCGGGAGCGGGCCGCCTGCGGCCTCGGATTCGATAGCGGATGCTGACACGGGCACCGAGCCTACCGGGAGTCGACTTCCACGCTGTGCCGCCCGTTGCTACAGGTACTGGCCGGTACCGCTCGACTGCGGTCCCTCACCGTGGTTCTGCGGGGGGTGCGGGTTGCCGATACTGATGCCCGGCGGGAGTGCGCCCTGACGCATTATCTCCAGCTGCGAGCGCGCCGCCATCTGCTGGGCGAACAGCGCTGTCTGGATGCCGTGGAACAAGCCTTCCAGCCAGCCGACCAGCTGCGCCTGCGCGATGCGGAGCTCCGCATCCGACGGGACGGTGTCGTCGGTGAAGGGCAAAGTGAGACGCTCGAGCTCGTCCCGCAACTCCGGGGCCAGCCCCTGCTCGAGCTCGCTGATCGACGACTTGTGGATGTCCTTCAGCCGCGTCCGGCTGGCGTCGTCGAGAGGGGCGGCCCGTACCTCCTCCAGGAGCTGCTTGATCATCGTCCCGATCCGCATGACCTTGGCGGGCTGCTCGACCATGTCGGCTACCGATTCGGATTTCGCGTTGTCGTCGGCGCCGGCTTCGCCGTCGGCGGATCGCTTCGCGGCCTCTTCGACGGGTATGGCCACCGGCTGACCGTCGGGGCCGATCACGAGGACGTGTTCATTCTCCGAGTTCGTCATGACTCCATCTTGTCTGTTCGCGCTCGGGCATGCGCGGGTGCGTCCGATTTCTCCACACACACGGTTTGTTGCACACCACAACAACAGGCGGCTGACTTCGACCGTATTGACTCAGGGTCTTAGAGTGTCGGGCATGGCTTACGACGTTGCCCGCGTACGGGGACTGATCCCGTCACTCGGCGACGGTTGGATCCACCTCGATCCACAGGCCGGCATGCAGATTCCGGACGCCGTGTCGCGCACCGTTTCCACAGCTTTCCGCGCGTCCGCGTCCTCGTCGACCGGCCGTCACGTATCCAGCCGGCGCAGCGCTGCAGTGCTCGACGCCGCCCGCGCAGCCGTCGCCGACCTCGTCGGGGGTGACCCTGCCGGGGTCGTGCTCGGCCCCGACCGCGCCGTCCTCCTCGCCTGGCTGGCCGAGTCGCTGAGCACGCGGCTCGGACTCGGAACAGGGCTGGTTCTCTCCCGTCTCGACGAAGAAGCGAACGTGGCGCCCTGGCTCCGCGTCGCAAGCCGTTATGGCGCGCAGGTCCGGTGGGCCGAGGTCGAAATCGAGACCTGCGAACTCCCCAGCTGGCAGTTCCAGGACCTCATCACCACCACCACCCGACTCGTCGCCCTCACCGCGGCATCCCCGATCGTCGGCTCCGCGCCCGACGTCCGTGTCGCCGCCGACCGCGTTCACGAGGTGGGTGGCCTCATGGTTGTCGACGCCATCGGCGCCGCCCCCTACGCCCACGTCGACATCAACGAACTCGGAGCCGACGTCGTCGCCGTCGGAGCCACCTCCTGGGGTGGCCCGCAGGTCGGCGCCCTCGTCTTCCGCGACCCCACGCTCCTCGACCGTATCCCTGCGGTATCGCTCAACCCCTACGCGCGCGGCGTCGAACGGCTCGAGGTCGGGGGACACCAGTTCGCCCTGCTCGCCGGACTCACCACGTCCATCGACTTCCTCGCCGGCCTGGACGAATCCGCCAGCGGGTCGCGCCGCCAAAAGCTCGAAACGTCCATCAGCTCGTTGCAGAACTACCAGGACAGTCTCTTCGACCACCTCATGGCGTCCCTCAAGAGACTCCCGCAGATCATGGTCATCGGCCGGTCACCCAGCCGGGTCCCCACCCTCAGCTTCACCGTCGCCGGAGTCTCCGCCGACAAAGTGGCGTCACACCTGGCCGACAAACGCATCGCCACAGTCAGCGGCGTCCACGGTGGGTCCCGCCTCCTCGACGCACTCGGCGTCAACGACGAAGGCGGCGCAGTCACCATCGGTCTCGCCCCCTACACCACCCGCTACGAGATCGACCAGCTCGTCGGCGAACTCGCTGCACTGGGGTGACATACGCCCTGCCCCTCGCCCGACCTGCTCTCTGCCGCGACCTCAGCGACGCGGAATGGTGAGAATCACTTTGCCGACAGTCTCCGGAGAGTCGAGCAGTTCGTGGCCGCGGGGCGCTTCGGTAATCGGCAGTTCGGCCGCCACGACAGGTTGTACCGCGCCTTCGGTGATCAGTGGCCACAGGCGTTTGCGGACGTCGGCGACGATCTCCGCCTTGCTCTCGCGCCCGTTCTCGGGACGGCCGCGCAGCCCCGTTGCAGTGATGTTGCCCCGCTTCGCGAACAGTCGGGTGAGGTCGAGCTCACCTTTGCGTCCACCCTGGAAGCCGATGATGACGAGCCGTCCGTCCGATGCCAGCGCGTCGATGTTGCGGCCGAGGTAGGAGCCACCCATGTTGTCGAGAATCACATCGGCGCCATGGCCGTCCGTCGCCTTCTTCACTTCTTCGGCGAAGTCGGCTTCGCGGTAATTGACGAGGATGTCGGCGCCCAGCTCTCGGCAGCGTTCCAGTTTTTCCTGCGAGCCCGCCGTGACGGCCACCCGTGCACCCAACGCGACACCCACCTGGATGGCATGGGTGCCGATACCGCCGCCACCGCCGTGAACGAGCAGGACGTCACCCCGCGACAACCCGGCGCGCATCACCACGTTCGACCACACCGTGCACGCAACCTCGGGTAGGGACGCGGCGACGAGGAGATCGACCCCCTTCGGTACCGGCAGCAGCTGGGTTGCGGGAACGACCACACGTTCTGCGTAACCACCACCGGCGAGGAGCGCGCACACGTGATCGCCAACGGACCACTCCGAGACGCCTTCGCCGAGTTCGGCGACGATTCCGGAACATTCGAGTCCGAGGATGTCGCTGGCACCGGGCGGCGGCGGATAGAACCCCTGACGTTGGGTCAAGTCTGCGCGGTTGACGGCAGTGGCCGCCACATCGATGAGAACGTGGCCGGGTAGCAGTTCGGGATCGGGCTGCTCCGCCCATCGCATGACTTCCGGACCACCCGGCTGATCGATCGTGATCGCATACATGAAGGACGACGTTAGCGAATCGAGGCGACGCACGGTCCCTGCGAGCGATCCCGCTTGTCACATCGAGGGATTGGGGCCCCGACGCTACTGGAAAGTAACGTCAGGCTCGCAACAGTTGACGTAATCCCTGATACTTCCTGATGCCTTCTCCGACTCTCCTTTCGTGCGGATCGGCGATGCCGCGGTATACCTGAACATGTCGGTTGTGGTCGTCCGTAAAACCGCGTCGGAAGGCCGGTTGCCCTCTCGGCGTCGAGGTTCTGGTCAACGGGTCTTCGACCGCGCGGACCTCGAGGCCTGCCTCGGCCGACCCGCCCCTGACAATGATCCGGCTGACGGGGTGGAAGCGTTTTAGTACTGGGTGTCCGGTTCGACCGGGCATATTCCTCGCTCGTCGCTTAGGAGAAGATGGTGCGCGCGAGCGCCTGTGGGGTCGTGTATCGGATGTGCAACGGGTCGCGGTTCGGGTGTGCGGAAACGCGGGGCCGGGTTGGACGCGATGCTCGACGATGCCGCCGAGGGTCCCTTCACGGTGGTGTGGGTGGTGTGGCGGGATCGGTTGGCCCGCCTGCGGACTCCCTCCGAGACTAGATGTCGGTGGTCGGGGTTACGGTCGAAGCCCTGCGGAAGCATGGCAACACAACGCTGGTGGAGGAGCTTGATGGATGACTTCATGGCGTTGCTGGAGTCGTTTCCGGGCCGGTTGTATCGGTTGCGGTCGAAGCAGAATCAACGCCGACTTCTCGACGACGCGGCAGCACGGCTGCAGGAGGGGTAACCGATGAAGACGGCGGACGCGCGGACGGCTTCACGACAAGAGTTGTCCCGCGCCGATCGCGCAGTGTGGCGGGTGCCGAAGGACGAGATCCCGCACGTGGCGTTCACTGTCGTGGCTGGTGAGGCGAGATGACCGTTGCCGAGGCCGGATGTACCGTGCCGCGCCAGTTCTCGTACACGACCCGCCCGTACGCGGCGGTCGACGACGCTACCGGCGCCCCGATCGGGCTCGATACCATCGATCTTCGTGTTCGGTGGCTGCTCGACCTGATCGGCGCCGCGCAATCGGAGTTGGTGACGAGGCTGTGGCAGCCGGCTACCTTCGATGCCCTCGCCGCCGGACGCGACAGTCAAGGCCGCAAGCTCCCGATGCAGGGGCATGTCACTGCCGCACGTCTGGGGTGGAACCCGTCCTACCCCACCGGCGTGTACGTGCCCTCGCGCGTGACCCGAGTGGTCACCTCGCAGGCGGTCGGTACTCTGCGTACCTTGGCGTATCGGGACACCGCCATCGGTTCGCTGTCGGCCAGGTTCGATCCCGTCACCGGACGGATCGCGCCGCCCACCACCGCTGGTGAGTACGTGCCGGCCGGTTTCACCCGCGCAGTCGTACGCCAGCTCAGCGCGTGCTTCCGCCGGGCCGGGAGTGCGAGCTATGAACGGCTGCGGATCACCGATCTGCAGACACCGCCGCGGACATCGATGATGGCCAGGCTTTCCGCCGCCGATCGACAACTCTCGCAGATCACCGTCGCAGACGGTGTCATGGTGCTGACGGTGAAACTGCCCACGCATGAGGCCCCGACAGGTCGGGCGCACTGGCGGCGGGTCCGCCTGATCGCCGCGATCCCACCACACCTGCACACCAGAGCAGTTACGGATTGGCATCTGCCGACTCTCGTCCTCGACCACCGTGGCCTGCTGCTGCGCTGCGCTGCCACCGAATCTGTTCGGGCGCCCGATCTGACGTCGGGATCGACGGCGGTGGGGGTGGATTGGTCACCGTCCACCCTCGGAGCAGCCGCCATCGTCACCGAACGCCCCGACGGACTGGTCTCGGACTACCGGGGCTTCACCTACGACGACCGGGGCCTGGAAATCAGGCTGGCCCGCCTGCAAGCGGAAGGCCAACACCTGCACCGCAAAGCCGCACGCCTGACGCGGCTCGCCGCCACCGCGCCACCCGAGGTGCGCGTCAACCTGGAACAGCAGATCGCGGTCCTCGACGCCCACCGCGCCGCGGTCGGTGTCAAACGGGGCAAGATCAACCGGGAACTCGCCTTCCACTTCGCCCGTCACATCGTCGACTACGCCGCCGCGGCGGGCGCGAAGGTGATCGGGGTGGAAGACCTCACCACCCTCGAAACGCGGGGTCACGGCCGGGTGAACAACAACCGGGCCGCGCAGTCCGCCCGCCGCAAAGCCGTCGACGCTCTCGCACACACCGCCGCAGGGGTCGGCGTGACGGTGGTGTCCGTGCCGGCCCGCGGGACGTCGGCGTTGTGCCCGGGCTGCAACGACACCCTCTCCCGCCCGGGCGGCTACCACCGGGCATGGTGCGCACAGTGCAAGGTCGGCGGCAATCGTGACCACGTGGCGGGGGGTGAACCTCGCTAAACGTGCACTCCTGGGGCGCAGCAGAGTTATTCGCAAACGCGGACAGAACCCGGAAATCCGGAACACCGAACATGCACCGGTCCGGCAGTGCCGCGACAAGACCAGTCCCACCCCGAGCCGCCCGCGGCATCGCCGGGTCCGCCGCAGTGTTCCCACCGCGACACCCGAGGCGGGGGTGAATCACATAAGAATCGTTCCTGCACCTCGAGCGTCGGTGTGGGACACGGTCAAACCCGCCACATCCCACGGTGTCACGGGTAGCCGTGAAGTACGTAATTCCCCCACCTCTGCCACATCAGTGGCAGAAAATATGAGAGGCACGTAGACGCTACTAGAATATGAACCTGTGACAGCAGAAACCTCCGACGCCGATGTCGAGACCAATTGGTTGACCCCGGCCGAGATGCGCGCATGGCGCGGCTATATGGACGGCAACCAGCGGCTCATGGACGTCCTCAACAGGGATCTGCAGGAAAAGCACGATCTGTCGCTCGCCGATTACCGAATTCTCGTGCTGCTGTCCGAATCACCCGACGGGTCGCTACGCATGTCCGATCTCGCCGACGGGGTGCTGTCCTCGCGCAGCCGCCTCACGCATCAGATCCGGCGCATGGAGGCGCAAGGCATGGTCACCCGGGACACCTGCCTGGAGGACGGCCGGGGTGTTCTCGCCGTCATCACGGCTGAAGGTCGCGCGCGACTGGCCGAGGCGGCACCCACCCACGTAGCCGGGGTCCGGCGCAACCTCGTCGATCAGCTCACCAAATCGCAGCTCAAGGTACTCGCCGAGGTGTTCGAGCGGGTAGACAAAGCCATCGGCGACCGCTGACCGGTTGCAGCCGCCGACACCGTTACCGATAGGATCGCGCACGGAAGCGTGGCAGAGCGGCCGAATGCACTCGCCTTGAAAGCGAGCGTGGCGTTAAACCCACCGGGGGTTCAAATCCCTCCGCTTCCGCAGAGAGAAAAGGCTCTGATCTGGCGATAGTTGCCAGGTCAGAGCCTTTTTTTGTTGCTCTCATTGGAGAGGGTCAATCAGCCTGTGCCCACATTTTGCCCACACTTGCCGCAGATCGGGCCTGATCGAGCGCGCTGCCCACGGCGTCGAGATCGTCGTCGAACAGCTCCGCATAGGTGTCGAGCGTCATCGCCGCCGAGGCGTGTCCAAGCATCCGCTGGAGTGCCTTCACGTTGACGCCGGCCGACACGGCCAGGCTTGCCGCCGTGTGTCGCAGGTCGTGCGGAGTGACCCGCGGGACGCCGGCCTTCTCGACTGCCTTCGTGAACCACCCAGTGAAGCTCACCGAGCGCCGCAGGTACTCGCCATCGCGGCCCGGGAACACCAGGTCATCGCGGTCCTTGCCCTCGCACTGCCGCGCCAGCTCGACGACGAGGAAGTCGGGGATTGGCACCGACCGACTCTTGCGGTTCTTCGGCGTGCCGACGTGCATCTCCATGTTCACCTGGACGGCGTTCTCGATCACCGTCAGACGCTTCCGCAGGAGATCGAGGTGCTTCACTCGCAGGCCGATCGCTTCGCCCCATCGGACGCCCGTGTAGGCGAGTACGTAGACGAGCGTGCTCCGCTCACCGGCCGCCGCCGCGAGTGCGTCGACCTGTCCGTGAGTGAGGTAGACGCGCGCCTTGCGCTGTTTGCGTGGCAGGTTCTCGACTCCTCGGGCCGGATTCTTCGCGAGCCGCTTCGCCTTCACCGCGCTGTCGAGGACGCCAGCCAGCACGCCATAGGCCCGGATGACGACCGTCGCGCCCTTGCCCTTCACCTTCTCGCCGTCGACGGTCTTCGTCCGGCCCAGGTCCGCAATCCAGCGCTCAACGGAATCCAGGTCGATGTCGGCCAGTCGCACAGCGCCCCACCGCGGCTCGACATGGATGCGCCACGACGTCTCGAGCGATTTGTACGCCGATGGCTTCAGATCTGACTCTTTCCGCTCAAGCCACGCGGGCCCGATCTCGCCCACGGTGATGTGTCCGAGCTTCGGCGGGACGTACTCGCCCCGCATCTTCTCGACCTCGACCGTGGCGGCGAAGTCCTGGGCCTGGCGTTTGCTGGTGAAGCCGCGCTTGTCGGTCTGCCGGCGGTCGGGTGTTCGGTATCGGACGCGCCAGCGCTTGCCGGCTTTCGTCTCATAGCTTTCGATGGTGGCCATTACGCGTCACCGAGATCGATGTTGAGGGCCTTCGCGACCGCGGTCTGGAACCGGTCCTCGTTCGCTCGGTTCCTGCTCTCCTCGTGCGCTATTACCCAATCCGGTTTCGCCCTCATGGACCAGTTCACGACAAATGCGCGTCGAGCTGCTCCCTCGGCGGTCAAGAAGCGCCAGGCATTGATGGCTGGAATTTCTTCTGTAGCCGTCATCTGGACGAGATCGTCCGCCGTCTTCGCATCGGGCACTAGCAAGGTGGATGGCGAAATATCAAGGGCCACAGCGATTGCGACCAAATCGTCAACGTCGACACGGCGGGCCCCGCGCTCGATCTCGCTGAGGGTGTTATGCGCCATGGGTCGCCCGCGCTCGCTCAGTCGCTCCGCGAGATCGCGCAGCGTCAATCGTTGCTCTTTGCGCACCCTCGCGATGTTCTCCCGCACGGTGTTGCCGGTCAGTCCGGTCTCAACTCGCCTTGTCGCCATTTTGCAGATTTTAGTTCAGAGCTTGCAGCATGCCAATCGATCTAGTATGAATAAGCATGATCCGCCCAGATGTTCATAACTCGCAGACTAGGAGCGACGATATGTCACCCTCCCCGCTCGCCACCGCCGACGAGGCAGCCGAGTTTCTCCGCACCACTACCCAGCGGCTCGCGCAGGATCGATACCAAGGGACGGGGCCGCGTTTCGTTAAGCACGGTCGTCGTGTGCTCTATCGCTGGGATGACTTGCGCGCCTACGTGGACGCGAACACATACCAGCGCACTGACGATCGTCCGCTGGCTGTCTGATGTTTCCCGCGCCCATCAACGAGAACGCCCCCGAGGCCGGCGGCAACCGGCTCGAGGGCAATACGGACCCAACCCACGCATATGAGCAGGAGTCACGGCCATGATCCCACAGTTCACGTACCGCACCGAGCCGGTCAGCTCGGACGCCGCAGTCGAGGTCTTCGGAATCCGGGTAGCTGAGCCATGCGGCCAGATGACGCATTGGCAGGCGGATGGACTCGACTGGGCCGATGTCGGCAGGGTCTACGTCCGCACGTCGGGCGAGATTTCGATCGTCCCGTTCGTCGGAGCGGACGAGCGCATGCTCGGAGTGCTTCGCGGGACCGCCGCTGAGGTCTGGCGCGGCGAGGAGCCGACCGAGGCCACCGGATGGGGATTCTTCGAACACGAGACGGGCAACTGCTGGACAACGATCGTCTCCGTCGTCGCAGACCCTTGGGCCGCGTTCCAGACCGCTTGCGCGGCCCAGTGCCCGGCGCTCTCCCGCAAGGAGGTTGCGTGATGTATCTGATCGCCGACGTCGTGATGGACGAGCTGCCCACGGTGAAGCATGTCGTCGAGAACAAGACGATCCGCATTGTGTTCGGCCTCAACGGTCATCTCTCGCTCGCCCTCGATGAGGCCACGCACTTGGTGACCGAGCTGGCGGCGGTGCTCGGTGAGGCCCAGGGCGACGAGGTTCGGCCATGAGTGTCGTCGAGGCGGTGCTAGCCAGACTTCTGTTCTCGCGGTCGATCGCATGGATTCTGGTCGACTATCGAAGGTGGCCGAATTGATCTGAGCAGCAACGTATTTCCAGCGAAGGCCCGACGCAAACGTTCCCCGTTGGAAAGCAATCGGGGCACGAGCCCCAGTCGCTCGCGCCCCGATCCATCACCAGAAAGGCCCGTCATGCCTGAGACACAGGTTAGCCGAGAAGGCAGTGGGTCACATCGTCCCGACCTCCCAGGTGGCCGGTGAACCATGCCCCGTCAGTCGCTGAACAAATTTGCCTTCTACGAGGCTCTGCGAGGTGCCGATCTCACGCACGCTGAGTACCGCGTGTTGGTGAACCTGAGCACATTCGCAAACGGCGACCTGACGAACGCGCATCCCGGCCTTCCACGACTGTGCGAAGCGGCCGGCGTTTCACTCCCGACCGCGAAGAAGGCCCTACGCAACCTCACCGAGAAGGGGTGGCTCGTGCTCACAGATCCAGGGGGTAACGCGCACTGGAAGGGCAAGGCAAATGTGTACGCGTTGCTTATCCCCAAGGGGGTAACTGAGTTAGCCCCTTCCGGCTCACCGAAGGGGGTAAATGATTTTCAGGAAGGGGGTAAGCCATTTTCGGAAGGGGGTAAATCGGCACCCTTTGAAGGGGGTAACTCACTTACCCCCCACCAGAAAGAACTACCAGGGCCTTACACCAGGGAATTGGATCAGGGTTCGTCTCACCTGAGCAACGCGGGCGCGAGCGCGCGCGGGGCTGGGGATGAAAAGCCGCAAGAGATCGAAACCGAAATCGTCGCGGAGGGACCGACCGCCCCCACCGGCTTCGCCGAGTTGTTCGAGGGAGCGCCACGCGAGACCGAGCCGCCGCCGAGCACTCCCGCGCTCGCCACCATCGGGCCCGAACTCGACCCCGCGCTGAACCCTCTCGGGTGGATCGATCAGGAGCTTCCCGGGGGATTCTGGACGGGGGAGCGAGGGAGGGCTCGAGACCTCCTCGCCTCAGGATGCGACTACGGCTCTGTTCGATACGCAATTCTCAACGACCGCCACGCCCGGCCGAGGCAAGGCGGCCTACGTCGGGCACACACCCGCATCGACGAGAACCGAGCCCAGGAGGGCGCATGACACACGACCGCACGGGAGAACGCGTCGACAGCACTCCCGCTCCGACAGCACCCCACCACCCCGACTGCCGTAGCGGCTGGCTCGGCGAAGACCTCGACGGTCGGCCCGTGCCATGCCTGCAGTGCCGTCCGCACTTGGCGCGCACGGCTGACGTCAACGATTGCTCGAAGCGTTGAGCCCAGTGAGGACGGCGATGCCGTCACCGACCGACGAGCAAGTCACCGAGACGATCGCCGAACTCGAGCGCCTGGGCGTGCCCGTGACGGCCTCCCGTGCGGAGGCTCAGCGGTCGCTGCGCGAAGCTGACCGCGGTGCGAGCACGGACCGGCTGCGGGCGGCGCTCAACGCCCGGAAGGCGAGAGCCGGTCTGACACCGAGGAACAGCGATGCGTCGGCGACGCCGAAGCGTAAGGCCGTCTCGGCGCTCGACGAGCGCGTTCGGCAGCGAAAGACGATCGAGGTGCTCGTCGGACTCATCGATCCGCGCCTACGCGGTGCGGCATGCGTCGGTCGCCACGAGTTGTTCGACGACCGGCACGAGAACGAGCAGGAATCGGACCGCGCCGCAAGGCATGCCGCCGCTGCACGCATCTGCGCTCGGTGCCCGGTCCGCACCGCCTGCCGCGACGTCGCCGCCGAGCACTCCCGGCACATCGAGGGCGTGTGGGCGGGTCAGCTCCAGAACACCACTCCCCAGGCTGGCAGGTCGGCCGTCCACGAAAGGATCGCGCGTCATGATCACGCCTGGTTCCCCGCCGCCCAGCAACGCACCCACGAATGGAATCGCTTCAGCTGCTGCCCACCATATTTTCCCGGCACCCACAATCCTGGGCTGGCGACTTTGGAGCGTCGACACGTCGACCGACACACTCCTTCGATCGCCGTACATGCAGAGCCGGAACACCGAGCGAAGCGGTCCAGGCTGGATCGGTGCCTCGTTGCACGCTGTCTGCGACCTGCAGGAGCACAGGGCGCCCCAAGCTGATTGTGGCTGTGGAATTCACGCTGATACTGACCAACAGTTCCGGGTTACCGTCCAGCGAGCGCTCAGGTTTGACCTGCAGGTTCGTCGCGAACGCCCTCACCTGGTGCCCGTAATCGGTCGGGTCGACCTTTCCGGGGTCATTTTCCTCGATACCAGTTATGTCGATCCGCTTACCGGTGCGACATTCCCCGAGTATCGAGCCGAACGCGCACGTATCACTGAGTTGTGGGTTCCTCACTTCGGTCTGGAACCGCCTCGATCGCTGCCGGACGCGCTCTCGTTGGTGTATGGCGTCCCTGCATCGGGCGGCTTACCCGCACGACGAGACACAGCCAACCCACAGCCGGTGCCCGGCCACATCCCCGTCGCTCGCGGCACTGTCGCCTTGGTCGACAAGCTCACCGCCGCCGCGGATGTCTCACCGCGCATAGGTCCGGACGAGAACTCATGAGGCTCCACGCGCGCAATCTGGCCGCCAGGATCGTTGTGGACCACGCAGCCACTCGGTCCATCACTCTGCGGTTCGCAGGGTTGCTGATCGCCATGACCGCCAGTGAGGCTCGCGCCCTGGCCGACGATCTTCACGACGCTGCTGAGAGGTCCGCACGATGAGCAGACCTCTCGTACAGCGGCTCGCGCCCGACGTCGTCCTGCTCACCGGCCCTGCGGTCGAGGCGGTGCGGTTCGCCGTCGCCGTCGCGCTCGCTGCGCGCCGCCGCAACGGACTGCCCGTCCCCGCGCATCTCGCCGTAATCGCAGCAGAACTGGCCGCAGGCGGACAGACGGACGCGAAAGCGCTGGTGAACAGCAACACTCGTTCACAGACCACGCGATGGATAACGACCGAGGAGGCGGCGAAGATGCTCGGATGCAGTAACCGTCAGGCCCGACGCAAAGCGCCGGCACTCGGGGGCCAACTCCACGCCGGCCGATGGATGCTCGACCACCAGGCCGTCACCGAACATCTCGAAGGACGGAAGGCAGCATGACCCCACCTGACCGACGAGCGATCGCCGACTACCTGGCAGCGCTCAGCGAGGACGAACTGACCCGGCTGATAACCGAGGCCCGAGACACCGGGGAAGCGATGAGGGCGTTCACCCGCAACATCTTCTCCACCGACAGTGAGGACTGACACATGCACAACATTGACCGCCCCCAGTTCATCGTGCGCATGATGCGTCAGAACTTCCCGCATGTCGGCGCAACCATCCCCGCCGCCTTCACCGCAGCACTCGACAAACTGACCGAGACGTACGACATCACCGGCCAGGTCGTCGACCCTGCAGACCCGACGTGGCGCCGTGACCTGTCGGCAGCCGTGATCGCCGCCGTCGCAAGCGGCAGCGACATTGCCGACGACAAGACCGTCCGGGAGCTGCTCGTCCGCAAGCAACTCTCGGAGGCTGGTGTTCCGGGAATGGTGCGAGACCACGTGGAACTCCTTCGGCGTCAGGTCATCGTTGAACACTCCGATGACCTCCTCGATGAACTCCACAGAGCGTTTGTCGTCGCCGCCGAAACCATCGAGGAAGCCCGTACCAAGATCCCCGCATTGGACCTGTCCAGTCGTGAAGGGCTCAGTAGCGTGACCGCAACGCACATGACGTTGTGGGGTAGGGCGTACGACGCGGCAGAACGCATCCGAACCCTGGTTCCACTGTGGGCCATGATCGCGATGCTCACTCACCCCAACATTGGGGTGCAGAACGACATGCGCCCACTGGTTATCGCCGATCTCACCGCCGACCAGCTCGACAGGATCCCCACGCCGCGCGATCTGGACTCTGCCGTGCTCGGTGCAGTGCTGCATGGCTTCCCGCTGTCGCTCGCAACCCCCGACGAGTTCCGGGAGCGGTGCGAGCGAGTCCGGGAAGAGTGGCAAGAACGCGACAAGGCCCACAGTCACGCTTAGTCGCGCTGACCGTGCAATGGAGACCGCGACGTCAACCTCACCTCGCTCGACTGAGAACGGCCGGGCCCGAGGAATGGATGGTGGGGGAGGACTGATCCTTTGCAGCCGAAGATCCCACCAGCGTCGCAGCGCCCGCAGTCCTCACCGGGGGACTGCGGGCGCGAGTCGGCCGTCGGCCTCAGCCTGCGGAAGGGCGCAGAAGCGCAACGCCCTGACCTGCGGTTATGCAAACCCAGGGGGAGGCACCCCCGACCGCCTCTCCCCCGCCTCTCACGGCATAGGCGGTCTTGCATCCACAGCACCCGAATCACATCGACCCTAAGGAAGCCAGATGAGCCAGACGAGGACGCCGGCCGGACTGCGCGCGGCCGGGAAGCGGCTGTGGTCGTCGACGACCGATGAGTTCGAGCTCGCCGAACATGAGCGTGGCTTACTCCTGCAGGCCTGCCGCACCGCCGACGCCCTCGACGCGCTGCAGAAGGTACTCGAGCGAGACGGCGTGCTGAACGAATCGTCTCAGGGCACGCGGGTACACCCGGCGCTGCCCGAGCTGCGGCAGCAGAGAATCGCTTTCGCCCGCCTCGTGGCCGCGCTGGGGCTCGAAAGCGGCGTGCAGGAAGACTCGGCGCCGAAGCAACCGCGCCGCGCGCCACGGGGCGTGTACGGGATCACGGGGGCAGTGTCGTGAAGCGCCGGGTCAAGATTCCCGGCAGTGTCCCCGCTGAACTCCTCGACCCGAAGTCCTGGCCGAGCCTCGCGGAGTGGCGCTTGGCCCTGGACGAGTGGCAGGCCGCGGGAAACGTGATCCCCGAGGAGATCACGGACGGGTGGTGGATCGAACTCGCCGCCTCGACACCGGACGAACCGTGGGACGAGAGCAAGATTTAAGCGAAGCCGTCACCGCAAGGGTGTAAATACTGCGTACACCCCTCGCTCCAGGAGGCGTCGCCCATGAAGAACGTCGTCACCGTTGCTGTCGCGCTCCTCGTGCTCGCCCTGGTCCTGCGGCACTGGAAGCTGATCCTCGTCACCGTTGCTTTCGGGGTCCTGGCCTACGCTGCAATCCTCGCTGCGCGGGCGTGGTGGCGGCGACGGGCAGAGGCGCGTCAGAAGGCGCTTGCTCGAGAGGAGCTGCTCGCCACACGTGCCCAGCAGCAGCACGAGCAGTACCTCGCAGGCGATGACCGCGGCGTGTACGGCGTGTTCACTCCGGCCGATCCCGACCGGCCGCGGCAGGGCATCCGACGGTTGCCCGCATCGCCGAGCGAGTGGCGCGCCGGACTGTAATGCTCAGCGGAATGACGCACCTGCGCCCATACAACGCGCCAACGACCGACGAGCCACTGCTGACCTACGAGCAGGCAGGTGAACGGCTCGGCGTCTCGGCGAAAGTCGTCGCGAACATGACGCGCCGCGGCGACCTTCCGCGTGTCGTCCTCTCACCACGTAAGCACCGGATCGTGCCAGCGGACCTACGAGCGTTCATCGCCGCGCGGTATCGATGCGAGCGAGCTGGGTGACTCGGCACCTGCGTTCGTGAGGCACGAAAAAGGTCCGGACCCGCTCGTCACCGAGCATCATCTCCACGATGAGTCTCCCCATACTTCTGACTGTAGGGGATACCGCAAGGTTGCTCAGCGTCTCAGAGAAGACGGTGCGCCGGATGTACCGATCCGGCGAACTCGCGTACGTCCGCATCGGCCGCTCGGGCCGGTACATCCGCATCTCGTCCGATGACGTCCACGAATGGCTGCGCTCGCGACGTTGCCGCACATCGCGGAACTGACAGCCCGTCACGTGTGGAAACTGTGGGGAGCGTGCGTAACGCGGATACAGTCGTGAGCGAAAGACCACCTGGAGTTGTCGGTGGTACTCCTTAGTATGACTGCAGGTAATCCACCCCGATGCTGTGAGATCCCCGGAGATCGCATAGATTGTCGGTACAGTCAAGTCAGCCTGTGGAACATGTGGGGATAGCTAGTCGTTGATTTGTGTAGAACCTGTGAGTAAAAGAGACGTGTTGATGGGTGGTGAGATGAGTGGCTGAGGTTCGCAACTCTCTAGCAGTAGCGAAGTGGTTCGCTGCGAAGGCATCGGAGTCCGGTCAACCTCTCACGCACATGAAGCTGCAGAAGCTCATGTATTACGCCCATGGCTTCACGCTCGCGCGCGTCGGTCGACCCCTGCTCCCGGAGCCAGTGCAGGCATGGGACCACGGCCCTGTAGCGCCCGAGGCCTACCGAATGTTTTCGAGCTACCGGAACCGTCCGATCGAACTGAGCGCGCGCACCGATGAGGTCTCGGCTGGCCTACCTGCACATGTCCAAGGCGTGCTTGAGGATGTGTGGTCGGAGTATGGCCATTACTCGGCATGGGATCTCCGGGAGATGACGCACGACGAGTCGCCCTGGCGAAACACTTATGTCGAGGATGAGAAGGAAATCCCGATCCCTGACGACGTGATGCGGGCGTATTTCTCGACTGTTCTGGCGGCGGTCGGCCCCAACTCGGCGTCCAGTCGTCTTGCCTCTGTGCTCGGGGGTCTGAGGGCCCGGCGCGACGAGATGGGCTCGCGCAAGGATTCAGGGGATATGTCCGAGATGGCGCGCGAGCATGAAGAAATGGCCGAACTGCGTAGGCAGGCAAACGCGGAAATCCTGTCGTAGATGGGGCTAACCGTGTGGCGCGGCGTTTACTACGTGCCTGATGGCCAGCTGACGCTGCCGCCGAACAATGAGCGCGTGATGCACAACCGTCGCCCCTTCGTGGTTCTGAGCGAACAGAAGGTGTGCACCGACGACAGTTGGGTAGTGGTGAGCGGGTGCCCGTTGTCGACGTCACCGAATTACGTGACTGAGTACGACGTCGAGATCCCGAAGAGCGTTTGCGGCAAGAAATCATGGGCTCGTGTCCATGCCTTCCAGCCGGTACTGAAGACCCACCTCGTGGAGAAGATCGGCGATCTGCCTCCCAACCTGTACCAGGACATCATGGCTAAGTACATCGAGCACGTCGGGCTGTACTGACCACGGTGTCGGGGACGATCGATAGTCTTCCGGGCATGACCACACTCCGCGTGAACTTCCATAAGTCCGCCAGCCGAAGCATCACCTACCACCGCTACCCAGATGTGAAGCGCTTCGACATCAGCCCCGAAGGGGTGCTCACAGTCAAGGGACAGACCGGCTCATTGGCCGCGTACTCCGCTGGCAATTGGACCGACGTCTATTTCGAGGACGCCGTCGGTGATGCCGAGGCCGCCAAGGCCTGATGTTTCGTGCCCACACTTTGCCCACACTTGCCCACGAATCGGCGTGATTCTGGGGTATTGAGCGTGATGCGAATTCGCTGGTAGGGCCGCTTTTGCCCTCCTGGACTGGGGGCTCAGAAGGGTTCAAATCCCTCCGCTTCCGCCGAATTAACGGCCCCGGCCCGGCACTACACGTGCCGGGTCGGGGCCGTTTTCTTGTTTCCGAGCTAGCTGCCCGCTGGCGGCTCTGCCCACCCTTGTGGCGGATCTGGCGTTATCCAGGGCGGTGCCGATCGCGTCCAGGTCGCTGTCGAACAGGTCCGCGTAGGTGGTCGAGAGTCATCGCGGCGGACGCGTGTCCAAGCATCCGCTGAAGTGCCTTCACATTCACGCCTGGCCCGGCCGCTCTTCCCGGGTCTGCCACCGGTTTCGGTCACTCCGTTCTGCTGTTAGCCGAGTAGTGGGGCGATCACAGACGCGTAGAACTCGCGGAATCCTGGAATCGGGACGTACATGAACCAGCTGAGCATCGGGGGTCGATCCGTTCAATGATGTGGGTCTACCAGATTTGTTGAACCACCATCCACAGCCACTCGCGGACGGGCTGCGGAAACGGGCTGTAGTACAACCACCAGTTATCCATGGTGGTCAGCCGAGATCTGATGAAAGAGCGTTTCCAGCGGATACGCCGTATACCAGTACGTATCACCGAGCAGATAGAACAGCGGAGTGGTCAGCGGAGACGGGTACATGGGGGATCCTCTCGTCGATCACCGGTCACCCCGACCCGAATCAATGGTTCGCCCGGATAGCGGGCCCTGTCAATTCCGCCGAAGGCCCCTCGCCTGTTGCCGCAGGTGAGGGGCTTTTCTATGCGCTTTTCGAGGGCGCTTCCCACGGCCTCGGAATCGTCGTCGAACAGGTCCGCGTACGAGTCCAGCGTCATCGCTGCCGACGCGTGACCGAGCATCCTCTGTAGCGCCTTCACGTTGACTCCGTCCGACACGGCAAACGCCGCCGACTCGCAACTGTCCAATGTCAAAGTATGAAGAAGTTTGACTTCAGGTGCACTTTCGTTTCCATGCGGGCCCGGAGTCAAAGTTCAATAAAAATTGACGTTGGTGGGGTGTTCGAAAGCGGCACCGGCACCGGCACCACACGTGCCGGGTCGGGGCCGTTTCTCATTCCTCTACACGCGGGGGCGTGCAGTCTTCCGCGCTTTGGGCGCCTTCGGCGGCAGTTCCGCTACCTCCGCGAGCGCGCGTTCGAGCCACCGCCTGGCCTGATCCGGGGTGTCACGCCATCGGTCCGGTAGGGCGAGGTATTCGCGCATCGGCTTTTCACCGGGACCGAACGGGCCGACGCCGTCCGCAGACGACAGCTCGTCGTTTGCCTGCTTACTGAGGAGCCGGACCCCGACGCTCGGTCCGAGAAGCCCCGCGAACATGTTCCCGTTGACGAAGGCGCCGAGGTTGCCGAACATCGGCTTCACGTGAACACCGGGGGCGTCGGGAATCAGTGAACGGAAGAACTCCTTGTCCGCTTCCGTAGGCCGGGGCATCTGCATGGCGAATCCTTTCGCAGCGCTCGAACCTACTGCTCCGGGCGCTCTTCGGGGGTCATGATACTGAAGACGGCGCCCTGCGGATCGGCGACTCCGGCCATCCGCCCGACCGTGGGAATGTCCATGGCCTCTTCGACGATCCTGCCGCCGAGTTCGACCACTTTCGCAGCGCTGGCGTCGACGTCCTCGACCGCGAAATACACGCGCCAGTGGTTTGGCGTGTCCGGGTTCAGCGTTGCACCGGCGCCGCCGACCTGCTCGTCACCGACCTGGAACAGGGTGTAGGTGTACTCGGGTCCCATCGACATCTGCGTGGTGGTGGTCCCGAGGACGCTGTTGTAGAAGCTGACCGCCGTGTCGACGTCGTTGCTGTTCAACTCGTTCCAGAGGCAGGCACCCGGGTCTCCGACGAGGCTCGCGCCGATGTGCTGTTTCGCTTGCCACAGTGCCACGCTGGCACCGGTCGGGTCTGCGACGAATGCCATTCTGCCGGCTTCCATCACGTCGAACGGGGGCATCAGCACCTGGCCCCCGGCCTCTGCGACCTTGCCGATGGTCTCGTCGACGTCATCGACCGAGATATACGTATTCCACGTCGGCGGCCCTCCCGCCTGCCCGGCGCCGGGCGGCTGCGGCGCTATCGCTGCCACGTTCTGCCCCCGCACCGTCGCCATCGAATAAACGGAGCCGTCCGGGGTGGGCAGGTCGTCGTATTCCCATCCGAGCAACGCGGAGTAGAACTCTTTCGCGGCGGCCTGGTCGTTGGTTCGTATATCCACCCAGTTCGGTGTTCCCTGGGGGTATTTCGTTTTGATCGGCATGACGGTTCCTTTCGGTGAGTGGGTCAGGCCGTCGTGAGTGGGCGACCGGTGAAGGCGATCAAACGCTCGAAGGGATGGGCAGTGAGCTCCGCGGGAACCGGATCGGCGAACCCGACGGCACCACGGGCTTCCGGCCGGATGATGGTGTGCGCCAGGTCGAGTACGTACTCGGACAGCGCGGGCTCGACGGTGACTGTCCGGTTCACGGCTGCCGCGAAATCCCAGGCGTGTACCAGAAATTCGATAGACAGTATTCCCGCGGCAAGAGGGGCGGGGATTGTGTTGCCCCCGATGGTGACGGTCCCGTCCAGTCCGCGGCGCCGCCACGCTTCCAGTGCTTGCTGGGCTGCGTCGGCGATCCTGGCTTCGACGGGTTTCGCGGGATCGTCCTCTATTTTCGGGCCGGCGGCGGCGCCGATGGTGGTGATCGATCCGGCGAGGTGGTCGGCGAGCTGCGCGACAGTGAATTCGGTGCACGCCGTCTGCTCGGACATGTCGTCGGCGGTGAGGTCGCGGAGTACTCGCTGCACGACCGCCAAAGTTGCTTCTGCGCTTGCCAGCTCGTCCAGTGGTTGCGATAGAGCCGCCCATTCGTCGGGGCCGGCGTCTCCCGCGACTGCGGCCGCGGCGAGGCGATCGAGGTAGTGGTTCCAGCCCTCGGCGTGGCGGGCTGCCTGTTCGTCGTTCAGCCCTTCGTGGACCAATCGCACCTCGGTTCCGTTCGCGGTGGGGGTGAGCGTCACGGTGACGGTCGAGGCGCCGGGCGGCAGATCTGTACCTTCTTCCCAACCCCACGTGAACACGATCCGCCGACCGGGAACGATTTCCTGGAAGGTTCCCGCGGCGGAGTGTCCGGGCACGACGGTCCAGCGGTACCCGCCCCCCGTTCGCAAATCGACACGCGCCGCGACCGTTTGCCACCGGCGCAACCGTTCGGGTTCCGTCACGAGCGCGAAGGTGGCGTCCGGGTCGAGTGGGACGACGACGGTCTTGTCGAAAGGCATCAGCGGTCTCCTCTGGAAGCTGCTTCCTCGGTGGCGTCCGCGACGAGCCGATCGAGTTCATCGATCCAGAACGAATCGAACAGCGTGCGGAGTTGGGCAAGGCCCTGTGGATCGAGCCGGTAGTACCTGAAACGTCCGTCTTTACGTGCGGTGACCAGCCCCGCGTCCGTGAGTACTCGGAGATGTTGAGAAATGGCCGACCGGCTCGCAGAAAAGTGCGCCGCGAGCATGTTGACGGTCTGTTCACCAGATGTCAGCAGGTGCATCAAGCGTCTCCGGGTTGGCTCGGCTGCAACTTCCAACTGGTCGAGCACGTCCAATACGTTAGTCCCGGCTAACGCGTTGTGCAATGGGTCGAACGCGCGGATGTCGTCATCGGGCCGACCGCGCTACCGGCGGGACGCGGCGCCGTAGGCGTCGACCCAGGATTCGCCGAACAGTGCGCTGATGGCACCGTCGGTTGCTCCGCCGATCAGGGAGTTCTTCAGCATGTCGGCGTCGAACCCGTTCCGGCCACCGGTCACGATCTGCAGTGCCTGGATTCCGCCGTCGAGGGCGACGCTCTGGGCTGCCGCGACTGCGGCATGTTCGATGACCGACACGATCAGGTCCCGAATGATCATCCGAATCGTGACCTGAGTGGCTGCTTCCGCCGCAACCGCACCAGCTGTGCTCGCGCCGAGCGTCGGTACTGCTGCAGCTGCCATCGCCCCGAGTTCCGCCAGCAGAATCGCCAGCGCCGCAATGATCGACAGTTTCGCGTATTCGACTTCGGTCGCGGTCGACTCGCACGTCGCGGACAGGGTTTCGCAGTGTGCCGCGAGATCGCGGAGGGCGCCGGTGTCTCCGCCGAACTTCTGCCAGTGCTGGGACATCGCCGTGGCGACGTCGCCCTCGACGGCACACAACGCGTCGCGCATTGCGGCGTCGCCCTCCTCTGCCAGGTTCATCAGCCCCGTGGACGCGATGCCCCACGCATCGGCGAGCCGGCGCAGCGACGTCTCGTCGGTCGCGGGCCAGTCGGAACCGGACGCGAGCCACGCCACCGGCTTCACGACCTCGGGAAGTTCGATGCCCATCAGAACGCCCCGCCCAGTTCCTGAGAGAACCGCGTTTCCGTTGCTTCGAAGGACTCGGCAGTGGCTCGCATCCCGTCGCCGATCGCGGAGAAGAGCGCGACGAGGGACGCGACGGCGTGCACCGCTGACTCCGCTCCGGGAATGTAGTGCCCCGCGAATGCCGTTCCACCCTCGTCGGAACCCCAGGCAGCGCCTTCGGCGTCGAGCGCGCTCGTCAGCTCGGCAATCAGAGCGTCTGCCGTGTCCGCGAGCCCGCCGAACCGTGGCGCAACGGTGCGGAAATGGTTCGGGTCGACCCACAGTGTTGCGCTCATCGGTCTGCCCTGCGCAGGACCGAGACGTCCCATCCTGGTTCTTCGGCGGAACACGGCTGCAGGTCACCCAGGCGCGGAGCATCGGGAACCAGCTCGGAGAGGTCCGGCAGGTCGCGGCGGGCCTCGAGGACGGGCGCCAGGGCGTCGGCGGTTCGCAGGCGCACATCGGCCACGGCCCCACGGGCCGCCTCTGCAATCGAGGACCCCAGTCGTTCGGGGCTGGTGCGCCGAAACGTATCCGCGGACAGATCGACGGCCGTCACGATTCCGGCAGCATCGACGCCGATCCGGACGAGTCCGTCGCTCGACGTACCCGAGCCTGTCGCACTCGCGACCTCGGCGCGGGCCCGGACGAGGCTGTCGGCTTGCCGTCGCAGCGTGTCGAGCATCGAATCGAGCTGATGACGAAATGCTTCGTTGCGTGCGCGCAGTTCGTCGCGCGCGGCCGGGTCGACCATCGAGTTCCTCCCATGCGGTCTGCCGGGCATCCCTGCTCGGCGTAGTTGCCTGTCACCGGGTTGGACGCAGCAGTCCCGCATTCGGTTCCCTCCTCGGGTATATCGGTATGGCCACAAGCGCGCGGGCCCGAATCACACAGCAGTCACAAAACCTTTAAGCTCTGGTTGACCGGCCGCACTTTGTACTGTGCAATCGGAATTCACACGGTCCGGGAAGAGGGATTTCTTTTATGCGTCGCCTAGCATTCGCTGCTGTCGGAGTGACAGTGTCACTGACCCTGTTGGGGCCGGCGTTCACTGCCACAGCCGAACCGACGCCTCCCCCGGCGGCGCCTCGGACGAGCAGTGCTGCGAGTGTCGACAAGATCGTGAAGATCACCCCTACCCGCAGTGCCGTCTTCGTGAACTCGCCCGCCATGAATCGGGTCATTCAGGTGCAGGTGCTGCATCCGGCAGGTGGCGGTGCGCGCCCGTCGCTGTATCTGCTCGACGGGGTCAGTGCGGGCGCCGAATCGGACTTCCGCGAGAGCACCTGGACGCAGAAGACGGACGTGGTCGAGTTCTTCGCTGACAAGAAGGTGAACGTGGTCCTGCCCGTGGGTGGCACCGCAAGCTATTACACCGACTGGCACCTGCCCGACCCCACCCTCGGCGTGAACAAGTGGGAGACCTTCCTCGCGGACGAGCTGCCACCGATCATCGATGCCCAGTTCGGCGGCAACGGGGTCAACGCAGTCGCCGGCGTGTCGATGGGTGCCATGGGTGCGGCCAACCTCATGACCCGCCATCCCCACCTCTACCGTGGTCTGGCCGCATACAGCGGTTGCCTCGACAACACCCAGCCCAGTTCGCGTGATTCGGTCCGTGGCACGGTCGCGTTCAAGGGCGGGAACCCGGCCAACATGTGGGGACCGGACTTCGACCCCGCCTGGACAGCTCACGACCCGACGGTCAATGCCGAAGCCCTGCGCGGCAAGCAGATCTACATCTCGACGGGGAACGGCCTTCCGGGCCCGTACGAGATGGCGACCGGGGGAGACCTGGCGTCCACCATCGCGGTCGGCGGCCCCCTCGAGGCGGCCGCGAACCTCTGCACACAGACGTTCCAGCAACGGTTGAACGTTCTGGCCATTCCCGCGACCTTCGTCTACCGCAATTCCGGCACGCATTCGTGGCCGTACTGGCAGGACGAGCTGCGCACGTCGTGGCCGGTTCTGAGGAGTGCGCTCGGAGTCTGATCTCCTCGGCTAGCCGACAACCCTAATCCGATCGGTTCTCGGAGGCGACAGGGGCGAGCCCGCGCCGAGGTAGGCGGTGAAGGCGTCGAGATCGCAACCCGCGTGAAGAGCCTCGGCGTGGGTTCGAAAGGCGTCGAACCCGTCTCCGCCGTCGGCGAGGAACTTGTTGACCGCGACCCGGTAGACCCCTTCGGGCGACACCGGTTCTCCGTTCACGCGGAGGTCCGCAATGCGGTCGCCGACAGTCGCCGACCGGTCCATCGTGTACGTCAGCGAACTCGACGGCGACAGGATTCGCTCGGTGACCGTGCCGTCCCCGCGGGGTTGGAACTGTTGCTCGAGCACGCTGCGAAGAGTGGAGCCCGTGAGGGTCAGAACTTCGAGGGCGTTGCTGAAGGGCTGGACCGCATACGCCTGGCCGTAGGTGATGTCGTCTCCGACGAGGTCGGCACGAAGCCCGCCGGGATTGGTGAGCGCAATCTGGGCCCCGAACGCCCGCCCGGCCGCCAGCTGAGCATCTGCGACGGCGTTCCCCAGCGGAGATTCCCCGCTCTGTGTGGCCTCCCGGGTGAGGTCTTCCGTCAGCGACGCCACGCGCGTTCGGCTGACCTCGCCTGCCCGTTCCCCCGCCCTGTCGGCGAGCAACTGAGCCCCGGGGTCGGGGAGTATGTCGTGCGTGACAATCTGATTGAACGATGATGTGCGATCCCGCAAGAGGTCGCGGCTGGTGCGATCGATCGCCACGTCCGCCACGGAGACGATACGGCCGTGGGAGGCGCCTTGCATCATCACCCGCGGGTTTCCGAGCGGGTCGGGCAGGGTGCAGTTGTACTGCTGGTAACCGTCGGCCGTGAATATGACGTCCACCTTCGGGGAGACCTGCAAGGCAACGTCGCGGGTGGGCCGGGATTCCACTTCGCACGCGTCCGGCCCGCTGTCTTGGTCACCTTTCGTCTCTCGGTGCATGAGAAGGGCAATGGCCCGCACACCGAAGAAGTCGAGCACATCTGCAGTGCGGTTCACGGCGGCGAGCTCGTCCGTGAACTGCAGCCCGTCCGAGTCGTCGGACGTGACCATGCGTGCGGTGTCGGCCGGCATCGTCGCGATCACCCCGATCGGGATCCCTTCGACGTAGTTCACCGCGAACGGGAGCGTGGCGGGGGACCCGTCCTCGAACTGCAGGTTGGCGGCCAGAAGTGGGAAGTCGGCGCCGTCGAATGTGTCGTCGAAACGGCAACCGTCCACGGGGTGGCAGCCGCCGTGCTGAAGTCGCAGGAACTCGGCGAATCCCTCGTCGAGCTCGTGATTGCCGATGGCAGACGCGTCGACGCCCATCCGGTTGAGCAGCGTCACCGTCGGTTCGTCGTGAAAGACAGCTGATTCCAGAGCCGACGATCCCCAGTTGTCGCCCACCGAGTACAGCAATGAGTGTGCGGCTTGACCGCGGAGTTGATCGACGTAGGCCGCGAGATAAGGGGCTCCACCAGCCTGCACCCGCGAACCGTCCGCCTGCTTCACCTCGCTGCGAACGCCGAGCGGAGGCGCGAGACTGCCATGCAGGTCGTTGATGGCGAGGAACCGTACCGACACCGGCGGCTCCTGCGCCTGCGCGTCGGGAGGACCGACGACTACGGGGGTGACCAGCGTCAACGACAGTGCGACGACAGCGACAGCGCTGCGGACCGCGACGCGACGACGCATTGTGGGCGGCTCCCTTCGGCAAACCGCACTGAGTCTGCCAACGGGGCATCACGGGAGTTATACCTGCATGTAACGTTTATATCTCGGGAGTCACGCGCGAACCGCGACCTTCGCGATCGACCTAGCCTCGGCGCTCGTCGCGAAGGTGAGGAATACGTCGTTCTCGTGGGGGTCGCCGATCGTGATCCGCACCCCGTCGTCACCGTAGGGACGCAGCAGCACACCGGCTTCTGCGCTCGCTGCCCCGAAGGGTCCCGAAGCGGTTCCCAGCGGGAGGTAGACGAAGTTGGCCGCCGACTCCGGTACGTCGTATCCGGCGGCGAGGAGGGCATCGCGGACCCGGTTCCGTTCGGCGACGACGCTGTCCGTGCGGGCCAGCAATTCGTCGGCGGCGGCCAGTGAGGCGATAGCGGCAGCCTGGGCCACGGCGTTGACGGCAAAAGCGATGTGAACCTTGCCGAGCGCCGTGATGATCGATGGATCGCCCGCGGCGTATCCCACGCGGATACCCGCCAGCCCGTACGCCTTCGAGAACGTGCGCAGCACGACGACGTTGGGGCGTCCGCGAAGCAGCTCGATGCCGTCGGCGTCGGAGCTGCTGTACTCGAAGTAGGCCTCGTCGAGAGCCACCACGACACGATCGGGTACGGCGTCGAGAAAGCGTTCGAGTTCGGCCTTCGTGAGGGCGTTGCCCGTCGGATTGTTCGGGTTGCAGACGAAGATCAGCCGTGTGCGGTCGGTGACGGCGGCGGCCATGGCGTCGAGGTCGTGACCGAAGTCGGCGGTCAGCGGAACCCGCACGGGAACGGCGCCGGCGACCTGTGTCACCACGGGGTACGCCTCGAAGGAGCGCCACGCGAAGATCACCTCGTCGCCGTCCTGGCACGTGACCTGGACCAGTTCCTGGCACAGACTGACGGAACCATTGCCTGCGGCGATGTTCTCGGTGGGAACACCCAGGTGGCCTGCCAGCGCCTGGATCAGTGCCACGTGACCGTTGTCCGGATACCTGTTGGCGTTGCTCACTGCTTTCGCGATGGCGTCTCGGACACTCGGCAGCGGACCGAGCGTGGTCTCGTTGCTCGCCAGCTTGATCGCACCCGGAAAGTTCTTGCCGGGTACGTAGGCCGGGATCGTGTCGAGGTCTGCCCTTGTTCGCGGAGTCACCAGGCGATTATGCGCCTCCGATTCGGTGCGTCGACGGCCAGTCCGTGCCAAGGTGGGGGCATGTCGGGAATCTTCAGGGACAGTGCAGTCCTGCAGACGGTCGGCGACGCACCGGCCGATCCGCAGACGCGAGTTCCACTCACCGTGGCGGAACCGGACGGCCCTGCGCGCGGCGCGATCGTGGTCCTGCACGAGTCGCGCGTGTTCAGTGAGTCGCTCCTCGACTTGATGCGCTCACTCGCAGCGGAAGGGTGGGTGGCGGCGGCCCCGCACCTCTTCCACGGTCGCCCCGCGCACAGCGCGAGCGAAGTCTTCGGCGAGTCACTCTTCGCCGACTTCGACGCCACCGTGCACTGGCTGACGAGCCGCGGTGTCTACTCCGATTGCGTCGGGGTGCTCGGCTTCGACGACGCAGGAACCGCCGCGCTGCTCGTTGCCACCAATCGGCCGATCGGCGCCGCTGTCAGTGTCGCCGCACGGGGAATAGTCGAGCCGTTGTCGGACGACGCCCCGGCGCTGATCGATGCGGCACCGTTGCTGCAGGCTCCGTGGCTCGGTCTGTACGGCGAGGACGACCCGTCCACCCCGCCGGAGCACGTCGAGCGGTTGCGGGATGCCACCGGCACAGCATCGGTTGCGGCGCTCGTCGTCAGCTATGCAGGACTCGCGCACCGGGCGGACGAACCGCTCGAGGTGCCGGACGGGCAGGACGACGCTCCCGGAGTCGCAAGCATCGTCGACGCGCAACGCAGGATTTTCGACTGGTTCGACAGCAACCTGAGATAACGGGACTGCGGCTCTGACCAGCCGTTTTGTCTTGTCGTGGAAAGGTGTGTAATCTTTCGCTCCGGCGGTCCGAAGGGATCGGAACCACCCCAGGGAGGCGTGCCAGAGCGGCCGAATGGGACTCACTGCTAATGAGTTGTCCCTTTTACGAGGGACCGGAGGTTCAAATCCTCTCGCCTCCGCCACGCCGGTGCTAGTTGGCCGGTACAGCTATAACTGAAGACACGCGCCCGTAGCTCAACGGATAGAGCACTTGACTACGGATCAAGAGGTTAGGGGTTCGAATCCCTTCGGGCGCACACTGGAAGCCCCGTCACCATCTGGTGACGGGGCTTCTCCCGTGAGAAGCCACCTCGCGTCGACGCCCGTGGCCATCGCCCACGCCATCACGGTCGAACGCTTGGGTGTCTTGCGCTGCTCATAGTTCGCGATCGTTGCGCGCGACGCGCCGATCGCCTTCGCCAAGTCGGCCTGACTCATCTCCGCGGACTCACGCGCAACCCGCAGTCGAATAGGTAGGTCGATGGCGGGAACACGCCCAACGCCATACGAAGTTGTCATATGACGAACTTTAGTCAATTTGCAGCGCAACGGCAATAACCCATCATTCTGGCGTGCCCCCGAAATGACATGGGCGTAGTTCCACGGTTGCCACTTGTTAGTCATATGTGTAAATCTTCACGTCATGAACCTTGTTTCATCCGCGGATGTTGCTCGTGAGCTACGTGTGTCACGTAAGACCGTGACCCGACTCGTGGAGTCCGGCGACCTGACCCCGGTTGTCAGAGGCCCCGGTCTCCGTGGCGCATTCCTGTTCGACCCGGCCGACATCGAGGCCCTGGTCGCTGAGCGTGGTGCGCACACGTGAAGGCCACCCGCGCCGATTGGGCGCTGTGCATTCTGCTCGGCCTGGCGCTGAGCGTGGTGTTGTTCTACGCGTCGGCGCCAGCATGGGTGAGCTGATCCGCGGGCCGTGGAAGCCGCAACCTAACCGTGTCGATGCCAGCAAGGTCCGTTGGCGCAAGGGCCGTCCCATCGACGAGCCTCGCGTGAAGTGCGTCGACTGCGACCGCCCGTTCAGTCCCAAAGCGTGGGTTCCCGTCGATCGTGTCTGTGCCGACTGCCGGGACGCCCGTGCGGTTGCCGAGGCTGCCGCACTCCCTCCGACGCTCTTCGATCCCGAACAACCCGAGAGGTGATCTGCACGTCCCACTGAAACCGCTGTGCGTCGCTATCTGGTGAGTCCGACGTAAACCGACCGCTCTAGTCATGTGACCACTTACGAAGCTCGGCCGAACTAGCGGCCGGGACCGACTGCCCGCCTGATCAGTGGGTCGCCGGTAATACCTGAAAGCCTTACGCCCACAAGGGCGTGAGGCTACAGGCGTTGGCGCGGACAAACGGTGGTCGGAAATTTGGGAGGTCGCTTGGGAGGTCCCCAAGCAAAGGCGTTCACTCCGTCTATTCCCTTGGTACCCAACACAATCACGATAGGTAGAGGCTATGAATACGGACCGCGAAATCCCCACCGCCACCGCACCCGCTGACCTTGACTGCCTGGCATTCGCTGCCGCCGAGCTGGTGCAACGGATCGCCACGCACGAACTGGCCGCGCGAGGACTGACCGCCCGACACCTGGGCACGCCCGAGGGCACGGCAGGACTCGACGCCGTGCCGCACCTGGCACTGGCCCGCGCCGCGGCCGAGCGCGCCGCCGACGTGCTGCTGACCGCGGTGGCGCAGACCGGGATACCCGAGTCCGATCCGACCGACTGGCGCCGCATCGACGCGATGCACGAACCAATCACCGACGACGACGGCACCCTGCACGCGAGCGCACCGCCCAGCACCCCGGCCGAGTGGGAGAAGCTACGTCGAGCGAACCGCCCGCGCGCCCTGGCCATGCGCTCGACCGAGGCCGTGGCCGTCGACCGCGACCAGCTGGCCCGGTTCACCAACCCGAATGCTGGCCCACCACCGGCCACCGCGACCGCCCCGCCGCTGGCCCCGGCCCCGCCGGTCTCGGCCCGCCCTCGCCCGCAGGTGTTCGGAAGTACATCCGAACACCGCACCGCCCCGGTCGGCCTGCCAGCGACCGCCGACACCCCGCTGACATGAGGCGCGCCGCGGTGGCCGGTCTCGAGCTGGTCGGGATGCTGGCCTGGGCTGTCATGTACCTGGCCGACCAAGCACGTGAAGAGCTGGAGTCGTGACCAGCTGGTCCGGCCGCGAGGCGCAGACACTGACCCGCCTGACCCTCGAGACCTACGGCACCGTCTGTCACCTGTGCGGTGGCCCCGGCGCCACCACCGCCGACCACGTGATCCCCCGCAAGCACGGCGGGCTGAACGTGCTGGCCAATCTCCGGCCCGCGCATCGCAGCTGCAACAGTGCCCGCGGCGCGATGTTGCTGGCCGAGTGGTTCGCCACCAGGCGCTACGCCGCGGCCGTCGTGCCACCGAGTAGGCAGTGGTGACCAGGTGAAACGCGCTGACCTGCACAAATGCGGAAAACATGCCCTGACCTGGGCGAATCCTTTGAGCCGAGGCCGCTCGGAAGCCCCGCGCCCATCTCCCATTTTCTCCAGAGACCCCGCGAACCGTGGGGTCGATTAACAACGAAAGCGCAGGTCAAACATGGCAAAGCCCGGACGCCCCCGCACCTACGAGCACATGAGCGACGACGACGCCGGACTGTTCGCCGCACCCAAACCCGCGCCGCCGCCCAAAGGCCGGCACTCCGAGGCGGTCGAGCGCGCCCTGGCCGCGGCCGAGCGTCGGCACATGGTCGAGGACGTAGACGAGGCGCTGCTAGTTGCTGTGCGCGCCGGTGCCTGGGCGCTCGACACGTTCGAGGCCGAGAACAAGCCCTACGGCCCCTCCAAGCTGCTGACCCCGTACATCGAAGCGTTGCGCGAGGCGCGGCTGACGCCCGATTCCCGTGCCACCGAAACCGATGACAACCTGAAAGGTCTGCTCGATGCACTCGGCACCCCCACGGCCAGCTCGGCCCCGGTTCATCACCCCGCGGGATGATCGCTTCGCGACGTTCGGCCCGCAGGTCGGCACCGTGGCCGGTGCGCTGGGCACGCCGCTTATGCCCTGGCAGACCGAGACCGCCGATGTCATGGGCGAAGTCGACCCGTCCGGGCGGTATCGGTATCCGCTGGTCGTGATCTCGGTGCCGCGCCAGGCAGGTAAGACCACCCTTGTCCTGGCCAACGGTGTGCATCGCTGCCTGGCCAGGCCGAAACGCAAGGTCTGGCACACCGCGCAGACCGGCCAGGACGCGCGCACGAAGTGGCTCGAGATGGCCGAGGCGTTCGCAGGGTCACCGCTGGCGCCGCTGGCCACCATCAAACGCGGCGCCGGTGATTCCAAGCTGGTGTTCGTCAACGGCTCGCAGCTACGCCCGCACCCACCGACCATCGACGCGCTGCACGGTGAACAGTCCGACCTCAACGACATTGACGAGGGCTGGTCGTTCACCGAGGCCGAGGGCGCCAATCTCATGCAGGCCATCGTCCCGACGCAGGCCACCCGCCCCGGCGCGCAGACCATCATCCTGTCCACGATGGGCACCAGCGAATCGGTGTGGTTCCACGATCTGGTCGAGCGCGGCCGAGCCGGTGAGCCTGGCATCTGCTATGTCGAGTACTCGATAGCCGACGACGTGGACCCGACAGACCTCGAGGCCGTGGCCGCGGCGCATCCAGCCTACGGCTACACCATCGACATGCAGGCGCTCGAGCGTGCCGCCGCCCAGCTGCCGCCCGGTGAGTTCGCCCGCGCCTACGGCAACCGCCGCACCGGCGCGGCCGAGCGCGTGATAGCCCTGTCGGACTGGGAAGATCACCAGACCACCACGGCCATACCGGACTCGGCGCGGCCAGCGTTCGGTGCCGCGGTGGCCCTCGACCGATCCGAAACGGCCATCGCCGCCGCCGCCTGGGCAAGCGTGAATGGCCGCCTGGTCCCTGTCGCCGAGCTGGTCGAGTGCCGCCCCGGCACCGGATGGGGCGCGGCCCGGTGCGCCGAGCTGGTCGGCCGCCACCAGAACGCCGGTCTACTGGTCGACCGCGGTGGCCCGTCCTCGACGCTGGCCGACGCCCTCGAGCTGGCCGGTGTCGACCTGCTGCCCTGCAACTTGCGGGACGTGACCACCGCGTGCGCGAACCTGCTCGACTCCCTCGAGGGCAGACGCGACCCGGTGTTCATCCGCCCGCATCCGGCGCTGTCGACCGCCGCAGGGATCGCCACGAAACGCTCGGTCGGTGACGGCTGGGCGTGGTCCCGATCCGGCTCGGTCGGCTCCATCGCCGCCCTCGAGGCCGTCACTCTGGCATTCCGCGCCCTTGAGCACCAACCGGTCGCACCCGCGGCCCCGATGATCTGGACGGGATAGGCATGGCCAACATTCGCAGGGACAGAACAGCTTTCAGTGCCGTGGCCGCGTGCGAGTGCGGATGGCGTTTCCTGGGCGCCACACACGCCGAGGTCGGCCGCGCCATCGCCGTGCATATCGAGCGCGTCCACCCCGATCCGGCCGCCGTGAAGCGCGCTCGAAATGCCGCGCGAGCTGCAACATTTCGGCAACGTATGCCACCTCACAATAATTCTCTCTATGGGATTCCTGGACTCGGTACGGCTGGCGGCCTCGCTGCCGACGCTGCTCGCCACCCGGACGCCGGTGCCGCAGGCAGCTAGCCCGTTCGCGTCGACGCCGAACCATCTCAACCAGGTGGTGTGGCCCGACCTGCTCGGTGCCGACTGGCTGCCGATGACCCGCGTCGAAGCGATGGCAGTGCCCGCAATTGCGCGCGCTCGGCGGCTGCTGGCTGGCACTGCGGCGCGTATCCCGTTGCGCGCCTACGCCGGAGAGTCGGACACGCCGCTGCCCGTACAGCCGCGGTGGCTGGACTCGACCGCCGGTGTGCTGTCCCCGTTCCACCGGATGCTGTGGACGATTGACGACCTGATGTTCTACGGCTGGTCGTTGTGGTCAGTGGCCCGCGACGCCGATGGCCAGCTGACCGCGGCCGACCGCGTGCTGTGGGAGCGGTGGGAGTTCGACGCCGAAGGTCGGGTACTGGTCGACGAGAAGCTGGCCGCCAACGAATCGGTGATTCTGATTCCCGGTCTGGACGAGGGATTGCTGACGTTCGCCGCCCGCACCATCCGCCATGCCTCGCACCTGATTACCGCCGCCGACCGCGCCGCCGAAACGCCATCGGCGCAGCTCGAGCTGCACCAGACCAACGACGTGCCGATGACCGACGAGGCCATCGGCAAGCTGGTCACCCAGTGGGCCGAGGCGCGGCGCGGGAAGAACGGCGGCGTCGCGTACACCAACGCCGCCATCGAAGTGAAAGAGCATGGCGCCGCCGCCGAACACCTGCTGATCGAAGGACGCAACGCCAGCGCCGTGGACGTGGCCCGCGCCACCGGCATCCCCGCCTCGCTGCTCGACGCCACCGGCATCGCCTCGACCCTGACCTACGAGACCACCGCAGGCCGTAACGCCGAGTTCATCGACTACGGCCTGGCCCCGTTCCTGGCCGCGGTGTCGGCGCGGCTCGGCATGGACGACGTTGTGCCGTCCGGTGTTCGGCTGGCGTTCGACCCGACCGACTTTGTCGGTACCACCCTCGAGGTCGGCACCCCCGACGACGGTGGCCCACGATCCCCGGCGCCGACTGGTGGCCCCGCCTCCCTGCCGGTCGGCGCCGGTTCCACGCGACAGGAGAACGACCGATGACGTTCCGCATCGCCTACGGAAACACGCACAGCGAGAACGGCTGGCGCATGTGCGACCACAACGAAACCGTGACCGTCAAGTTGGTTCCGGCCTCGCCCGGTGCCCCGGTCCGGTCGGGCGCCGCCGCGACCATCCTCAATGCGTGGCTGCTCTGGTATCACCGCAACGTCGAGCCGGTCACGTCGCAGGTGTGGGGGTGGTCCCGCGACAACGCCGTCCCGAACAGTAATCACCTGTCCGGCACCGCATTTGACATCAACGCACCGAAGTATCCGTGGGGCGCTCGAACCATGCCCCGCGTGCTGATCGACCGCGTGAACCGTGGCCTCGACTTATTCGAGGGAACGGTTTATTGGGGTGCCCGGTGGTCTCGCGCCGACGAGATGCACTACCAGATCGGCTACCCCGAGGGTGACCGCCGCGTGCAGGCGTTCGCCGACCGGCTCAGCGCCGGTCACCTGGGCATCTACGGCCCCGACCAGACCGACACCCGACCGACACCGGAGGTTCCCGATATGACACCCGAACAGGATCGCTTGCTGCGCTACGTGGCCGAACAGCTCGGCCCCTGGTCGCAGCTCGGGAAGAACGCGAAAGGGCAGGACTTGACGCTGGTCGACGCCGTGGCCCAGCTGCGCCACGACGTTGCCGAGCTGCGCGGGCAGGAGTGAGCACGGTGCTGGTGGCGCTGGTGGTGCTGGTGGTCGGCATCACGGTCGGTGTGCTGGTCGCTGGCGCCCTGGCCGTGATCTACCTGGCCCGCATCGCTGACGCATTACAACCCGAGTCCGACACCCTCGAGGAGAAGTCCTGATGATGGCCCCGGTTCCGACCGAGGAACAGCCCACCCAGTGCTCGCACCCGGCCCGCTCGGCCGGTCGCTCGACGGTGGCCACCATCGTCGCCCTGGCGCCGGTGGTGCCGATCCTGGCCGACACGCTCGGTACCACCACGGTCACCGTGCTGGTATTCGCCGTCCTGCTCGGTAACGCCGGTGTCTCGCGGCTGCTCGCATCGCCGGTGGTGGAGGCCGCGCTACGCCACTACGTGCCGATCCTGGCCGCGGCCCCCCCGGCCGTCCCCGGCCGACACAGAAGGGACACCCCCGCAGCATGACGACCACCGAGTTCGCCACCGCCCCGGCCGACCTGTCGGCCGACGCCGAGCGGCGCACCATCACCGGCCTGGCCCTGCCCTACAACGTGCCAGGCCGCACCAGCCGCGGGCTGGTGTCGGTCGACGCCGGTGCGGTGTCGCTGCCGCCAGACCTCAAGCGCGTGAAGCTGCTCCGCGACCACCGGCCCGAGGGCACCCCGGTCGGTTACCTGGCCCGCGTCGACCAGACACCCGACGGAATGATTCTCGGGTTCAAGGTCGGCGCCGGTCCCGATGGTGACCTGGCCCTGTCCGACGCCACCGAGGGCATCCGCGACGCCCTGTCGGTCGAGCTGTCCGGTGTGCAGCTGTCCCCCGATGGCAAGCGCGTGGTGTCGGCCCAGCTCGACGCCGTGGCCCTGGTCGCCATTCCCGCATTCGCTGACGCCCGCGTGTCGAGCGTTGTCGCCCAAGCCCAGCCAGACCAACCAACAGGAGTCACCACCATGACCGTCACCCCCGCCACCCCCGCCGCCGGTGCCGCGCCGGTCACCACGGCCCCGGCTGCCCCGGCCGCGCCCGCACCCGCACCCGCCGACTCGGGCACCGCGGCGACCGCGCCCGCCGCACCCGCGGCCGTGCTGACCGCCGCGGCACCGGCGGCTGTCCCGGCCGGTATCGCACTGACCACCGCCACACCCCGGCCCCGGTCGCTGGCCGAGGTCACCGAGGCCCTACAGGCCGCGTACTACGGTGGCACGTCCGACACGCTGCACGCGGCGCTGGCGGACATCACCCGCTCGGCTAACCCGTGGGTCTCGCCTGATGGCTGGGTCGGTGAGCTGTGGTCCGGTGTCGCCTACGAACGTCAGATCGTGCCGCTGCTCAACCCCGGCACCCTGACCCACTGGAAGCTCACCGGCTGGCGCTGGGTCGTGGCCCCCGAGGTCGACGACTACACCGGCGACAAGACCGCGGTACCCAGCAACGCGCCCACCACCGAGTCGGTGCCCGTCGAAGCGAAGCGGCTCGCCGGTGCCCACGACCTCGACCGTAAGTTCTGGGACTTCAACGACACGGAGTTCATCAACTCGTATTTCCGGGCGATGACCGAGAGCTACGCCTACCAATCCGACGAGCGTGCCGCCGCCGCCGTCGCCGCCGCGGCCACCGCGGCCGGGTCCGCGACCGATCTGCTCAAGGCCGTGGCCAAGGGCGCCCGCACCGTCAAGAGCGCGGCCCGCACCCCGGCCACGTTCGCACTGGTCAACCCGATCGACCTCGAGGCGCTGCTCGAGGTGACCGCGTTCGACGTGCCCGCGTTCCTCGACCTGCTCGGCATCCGGCCGGAGAACTTCACCGACTCCGACTTTGTGCCCGCTGGCACCGTCGTGGTCGGCGCCAAGCCCGCGATGACGTTCTACGAGCTCGGTGGATCCCCGATCCGTGTCGAGACGGTGAACATTGCCAACGGTGGCCGCGACGGTGGCGTGTTCGGCTACTACGCAACGTTGCTGCACTCGGCCAAGGGCATCGCCAAGGTCACGATTGCCCCGGCGCCCTGATGACTACGCCCGAGCCGGCCACCCCGGTAACCACTGACGCAGTGCGCGATTACTTGCACCTGGACGACCAGACCGACGCAACGGCCCTGACCAGTGCCGTTGCGGCCGTGAACGATCTGCTGGTCGATTGGTTCGGAGTGCCCGCGGTGTGGCCAGCTCGGCGCGTGCAAGGCGGCGTGATGCTGGCCAGCCGCATCTACCGGCGGCGAAACAGTCCGAGCGGTGTCGAGTCGTTCGGTGAGCTGGGACCGATCTACGTGCAACGCAACGACCCCGACGTTGCGCAGCTGCTCGGACTCGGCCACTACCAGCGACCGGCGGTCGGCTGATGGCTGGCCCGCTGGACATTGCCGCCGCGGCCGAGGACGTTGTTGCGTCGTTGCGCTCGGCCGGTCTCCGCGCAACGGTCGAGCCTGCCGAGATCAACCCACCGGCCGCGTGGGTCACCGCCCGCACGATGGCGCACAACCTGCTCGGCGGTGGCGGCACCGTCGCGGTCGACGTGTACCTGATCGCACCGGACACCGGCACCGCGCAGGCGCTCCGCACCTTGTCGTCCCTGCTCGACAAGGCCCTGACCGTGATCGACCCCGACACTGACACGTCGCTGGCCGAGGCCGTCACACTCCCCGGCGGTGGCGCCCCGCTGCCAGCATTCCGGGTCACCGTCAACCACGAAACCTGCTAGGAGACAACGACTATGCCAGTCAAGAGCTACAAAATGGGACCGGGCACGCTCTCGCTCGGTGAGGTCGGCACCGTGATCGATATTTCCTGCCAGATCACCGCCGCCCAGCTGGTGCCCGACAAGAACGCTGACGACGATCTGCCCACGCTGTGCGGTGACGTGCTGCCCGGTGAGATCACCTACAGCTGGTCGCTGAACGCGACGATCGTGCAGGACTTGACCGAGGGCGGTATCAACCTGTGGTCGCTCACCAACGCCGGTGTGCAGGTGCCGTTCAAGTTCACCCCGTCGACCGCGGTCGGCCAGGAGTTCACCGGCATCCTCACCGTCGACCCGCTGGCCATCGGTGGCGACGTCAAGACCAAGCCGACTGCCGAGGTCGAGTGGGCGCTGGTCGGCCCGCCGGTGGCCACCGATCCCACGCCGTAACCGATGGCCGCCCTATTCGAGCTGGTCGGCGCCGACCAGCTGCGCCGCACGTTGCGCGCGGCTGGTCGTGGCATGGACGAGCTGAAGGCCATCAACCGCGGCGCGGCCGACACGGTGGCCGGTGCCAGCCGCGCCCGCGTGCCGCGGGTATCGGGTCGGCTCGACCAGTCGATTCGCGCCGCGGGCACGGCCCGCGCCGGGATCGTGCGCGCCGGGAAGAAGTCGGTGCCCTATGCAGGCCCGATCCATTGGGGCTGGCCCGCCCGCAATATCCGCGCGCAACCGTTCATCCTGAACGCCGCCGAGGCGACCGAGCCAGCGTGGACGAGCGCATACATGAGACACGTCGAGCGACTGCTCGACCAAGTGGAGGGGACGTAAAGCTATGAGTATCAACAGGTTTGTGTTCGACGTGGAGATGGTCGACGGCACCGTTCACCGCAACGTGACCGCCATCGTTGCCGACCAGATGGCCTACAGCTCGACGCGCCGTAAGCACAAGTGGGACGGCCCGCAGGAAGACCCGCTGCTGTTCGCCAACTTCCTGGCGTTCTCGGCGTTGCGCCGCAACGGCCTGTTCGATGGTGGGTTCGATGCGTTCTGCAATGCCGCCGCCGCGGTCGCTGAGATCGGTGACGACGACGAGGCCGAGGTGGCCCGCATCGTGGACCCTACGAGTCCGGCACTGTCGAGCGACTGATTGTCGAGCTGGCGGTGGCGACGAATCAGACACCGGCCGCGTGGCTGGCCGAGTCCGATGAGGTAATCGCCACCGCCATCGACGTGCTACTGACCGCATCCGAGAAGGGCTGACACGCATGGCCGGGCGCACCGCCATACTTTCCATCCGCATCGTCGGCGACGGTGGTGTCGCCGACCGCGCCATGCAACGCACGGCCCGCGAGGTCGAGCGGCTGCAACGCCGCATCGAACGGCTGTCCGGCGCCGGATTCGGTGCCCGCATCGCCGCCGGGATCGGCCGCGCAGCATCGGGATTCAAAGACCTGATATCGAAGATCGCCAAGGTGTTGACGCTGACCGCGCTGCTCGGTGGCGCGCTCGGCTCGGTCGGACTCGGCGCCCTGGCCCTGGGCGCCGCGATGGCCCCGGCGCTGGCCGCGGTGATGCTCGGTCTCGACGGCATCAAGGAAGCGGCGTCGAGTATCAAACCGCAGTTCGACGCGCTCAAGTCGGCGGTGTCCTCGACGTTCGCCAGGGAGATGGCCCCGGCGTTCGCCAAGCTCGGCGGGCTGCTCGACGCCATCACCCCGCAGATGCAAGGCGTGGCGTCGGCGGTGTCGTCGGTGTTCTCGACCGTGGTCGACCAGATCACCGGCCCCGGCCTGGGCGCCCTACAGGCGATGATCGACGCATCCGCCAAGTTCACCGCGGCACTCGGCCCCGGCCTGGCCAAGCTGGTGCAAGGATTCCTCGACCTCGGCGCCGCGGTGCTGCCGGTGGCCGACAAGCTCGGTGCCGCGTTCGGGAACGTGCTCGACTCCATCGGCACCGCCCTTTCCAACCTGGCCGCGAACGGCACCCTGACCGCGGTGTTCGACGGATTCGCCGCGGCGCTGACCGGTGTGGCGAACCTGCTGGGCCCGTTCGTGCAGCTGCTCGGCCAGCTCGGCGCCGTGATCGGCCCCGTCCTCGGGTCGGTGTTCACCTCGCTCGGCGGCGTACTGACCGATCTGACTGGCCCGCTGACCCAGATCGCCACCGTGATCGGCGGCGCCCTGGCCTCCGCGGTGCAAGCACTGGCCCCGGCCATCGGCCCCATCGGTGAGGCGTTCGCGCAGCTGCTCACCGCCGCGGCCCCGCTGCTGCCGCTGATCGCCCAGCTGGCCGCCACCCTGGCCGGTGGGCTGGCCGGTGCGGTGTCGGCGCTGGCCCCGGCACTGACGACCGTCGTGCAGGCCCTCACCGGCGCCCTGGCCCCGGTGCTGCCCGTGATGGCGCAGACGTTCGCGCAGCTGGCCCCGGCCATCGGTCAGGTGGCGTCGGCGCTGGCCGGTGCCCTGGCCCCGATCCTGCCCATCATTACCTCGACGTTCGCGCAGCTGGCCCCGGTGCTGGCGCAGGTGGCCGTGACGTTCGCCGGCCAACTGACCACGGCCATCAACGCGCTGGCCCCGGTGCTGCCGCAGCTGGCCACGTCGTTTCTGTCGCTGATGCTGGCGTTGATCCCGTTGCTGCCGCCGCTGGTGCAGCTGGCCGGTGCCATCCTGCCGCCGCTGGCGTCGCTGATGGCCGAGCTCGCCCCCGGCATCATCCGCGTGGTCGACGCTCTGGCGTCGATGGCCGGGATAGTCGCCGGTGTGCTGGCCGGTGCAATCTCGCTGCTGACCGGGCTGCTCGGTTCGCTCGGCCCCGCGTTCGACGTGGCCGGGTCGATCGGCTCGGCCGCGTTCGGTGCGCTGGCCGGTCCCATCGAAACCATCATCGGCCTGGTGCAGTCGCTTATCTCGTTCATCTCGAGCATTTCCTGGCCGTCGCCGCCCGGCTGGCTGACCTCCCTGTTCGGCGGCGCCATGCCCGAGCTGCTCGGTGTGCCCGAGGCTCCGGCGTTCCGGTTCCTCCCGGCCCCGTTCACCCCGTTCGGTGCCGCGGCCCCCGAGCTGACCGCCGCCGCGGCCCCGTCGCTCGACTGGGCTGCCGGTCTGGCTGGCCGTGGTGGTGGCCCGGTGAGTATCACGAACGTGACCGTCACCGTGCAGGGCGCCGTCGACCCGCAGTCGACGGCCCGTCAGATCAATGACCTACTCCGCGGCCGGGATCGGACGCTGGGACACGTCGCCGCGGTGGCCCTCGGATGACCGTCAACCCGCGCCCCTATGTGATGTTCGACGGTGCCCGCGTCGCGTGCAGCGCCGACCAGGCAGACAGTCAACCGCTCTCCCTCGACGGTGTGGTGATCGAGTGGGGCCGAGACGATTACATCTCGCACGCCCGACCGGCCACCGCCACCCTGTCGTTCTACGACCGCACCGGGAACTGGCCCGCCCGCATCAAGGGACGCGCCGCCATCGGTCGGCGGCTGTCGCTACACGCCGAAGATCCCAACGACGTGGCAACGAACTGGTGTTGTTTCGCTGGCCGCGTGACCGACGCGCAGGCCGAGCCTGCCACCGGCACCCGAGCCGGCGGCTGGATAGTCACGGTCACCGCGGCCGGTAAAGACGCCGACCTCGGGAATATCATGCTGCCGCCCGAGACCTGGCCCACGGAAACAATGATCGTGCGCGCCAACAGAATCGCCGACGCCGCGCAGGTGGTGGCCGATATTGACGAGTTCTATTTCTACCCCGGCTCGGTCAACATCTCCTGCTGGCCGCTCGACGTGAAAGGCCGCTCGCTGGCCGACCTCAACGCCGAGTTCTACATGAGCATGGGCGACACGTTCAGCTACAACCCGCAGCAGAACGTCGTGCGCCACCTGTACCGGCGCAGCTACAGTATGGCGATATGGGCGGTGGTCCGCGGTGGCCGTATCTACATCCAAGCCTCAGACATCGTGTACGACAGTGTGACTTACCCCGGTATCGGGATACTCGGTTGCGAGGCTGGCGCCGGTGGCCCGCTGCAACTCTCCCCGCAAGGTGTCGTGACCCGCGTCGAAGCATCGTGGAAGGACCGCCCGAACGGCGGTGGCGATTGGGTCTCGGTGCTGTCCGCCGCCGACGACAACCAGAACGGCAGGCGCACAGTCACATTCACATCGTGGATTGACGACGGTGTGCATATCGACCCGGTGCTGACCGAGGTACTGGCCCGCGGTCAGGTCGAGGGATCGCTGCCGCAGCATCCACCGGCCATCATCGACACCGCCCGTGACGGTGGGTTCCCGTCGATCAAGGTGGCGCAGGTACTCACGCTCGGCGCCGAGACGCAGGGCGTTGTCTACATCAACGGCTCGGCGTTCTCGGCGTGGCTCGAGACGGTGCCGCCGGTGTTCGCCATCATCGGCGGGACGATCGAGCACACCGGCGGGCACTGGCGTGTCACCACGAAACTGCAAGCCGTCAACGACACGTCCGCGACGACCCCGCCGATCTGGGATTCGATGCACACGGGCATCACCTGGGCGGCGCCGCCGCCCGCGTGGGCGTTCGATGGCTCGGTGTCGTGGTTCGATACGCGCTGGCCGAACACACTCGGCACCATCTACACGCCGAACTGACAAGGGAGACAACGACAATGCCCGGACAGACACCCATCTACCAGCTGCCCTACCCGCTGCAAACCGATCCGATCTACCAGGGCGCCAACCAGGTCAAGGCGCTGGCCGAGCGTTTCGAGACGGTGCTGTCCGCGGCCGAGGTGCCCCCGGTGACGTACACGCCGCCCGAGTCCGCGCAGGGCTACCGGCAAACCACACAGTCGATACCGAACGCCACCGATACCTATGTGTCCTGGACACACATCGACTGGGACACAGAGACCAGCGCCGGTCGGCCCGCGATGCTCGGCGCCACCGGCATCACGATCCGCCGCACCGGCGTCTACGCCATCACCGCCTCGCTGCCGTGGGCGTTCGGCGCCAACGGCACCCGCATCCTGCGAGTGCAGCGCAACCGCTCCGGCGCGCTGCTCGAGTTGCGGCGCAACGAAATACCGCCCACCGGCCTGGCCGCCTGCAACGACGTGGCGTTCCAAGCACTGCTGCAGGTCAACGACCTGATACGTGTGATCGCATTCCAGAACAACGGCGCCGCCCTCAACGTGCTGGGCAGCACGACCGTCCCCGGTGACCGCGCCGCGTTCAGCGCGACGCTGATCCGGCCGAGCTGATCGGCTCACGCCGCCACTGCGTCTACGGTGCGCCGTAGTGATTCCCGCGGAACGTACACATACCGGCGAGTCGTGTCCGGTGACGCATGACCGAGTAATTCCTGCACGGTGAACGTGTCGCGGTCGACCAGGTAGGCCCGCGTGGCGAATCGGTGCCGCAACGCGTGCATGGTGTGCGCGCCGGGCAGTAGCTGGGTCACCAGCTTGCCCACCCATCGCGGAGACAGGTGCCCACCGTCGTCTCCTGGGAACAACCACCCCGCCGCACCGTGACCCGGCGTGTGCCCGGCCGCACCGCGCCGCACCTCGACCGCCAGCGACGCTGGCATCGGCACGATTCGCTCTCGGCCACCTTTGCCGTGCACACGCAGCGACCACCCGTCGAGGTCTTCGAGTATGTCCTCGGCGTGAATTCGCGACACCTCGGCGCGGCGCAACCCGCACTCGGCGGCGAGGCGCAACATCAACCGCTCGCGTGGCCGCGCCACCGCCAGCGCCTCGGCGTAGACCCGTTCCGGCGCGGGCCGCGGCCTCGGCCGTGACGCTGGCACCTTCGGCAAAGCCGCCGCCGCGTTCTCGGCCACCTGCCCGGTCTCGACCCCCCACGACCAGAACGCGCGCAGCGTTCCTCGGTAGCTGCGTCGGGTTTCGCTCGACCAGTCCTGTCGACCGCACCATGCGACGAGCTGGTCTCCGGTGAGCGTCCAGGGGGAGTGGTGGCCGCAAGTGCGGGCCAACCGGCGCAGGTGATTCAGACGTGTGGAGATCGTTGTCTGTGGTTTGCCCGCCGCCCGCAACGCGAGGGTGAAGGCCTCCAGAAAAGAAATCCAACCGTTCGGAATCGTTCGAGTCATGCGCGGATACTCCCCCCTCGAGGCGGTTACTGACTAGTTACCGAACGGCTTTATCGGTGCAGGTCACGAAATCTGTAACAACTTACGTACCAACCCGCGATCTATCGGGGGGCGCTGTTCGTGACGAGCACGCACGCCACCGCTCCCGAACGGATCAGCGGAACTGGGCCTTGCGGACGAACGCCACCGCGTCGAGCAACACCTGCGGATTCATCGAGGCGAGTACTCCGAGCGCGTACTGCTGCTCCCGCTCGGTGAGCGCCTGCCATTGCTCGAGCGCGTCATCGACCCGCGGCCCGATCACGCCGCCACCCCCATCGCGTCGGCAACGTCCCAGCTACGCCGCCGCCTGGCGCCAGAGCAAGAGGTTAGGGGTTCGAATCCCTTCGGGCGCACAACGAGAAACCCCCTTACCACACCGGGTGAGGGGGTTTCTCGCATCTGCGGGATCGAAATCCGCGCGGGTTCAGGCGCTGGGCGTGACGAACTCCGGCTGGTCGAGCAGGCGAAGCCACGAACCGTCGGGTTGCCGACGCACCACCTGGGCGCGGGCTCCCGAACCGTCTTTCGGTGGGGTCGAGGTGAGGGCGATGTCCTCGCTGATCAGGGTGGGCAGGGGAGTCTCCAGCTCGAAGTGCGGCGCGTGGGCAAGGACGGATTCCCACAACTTCCGGATCGCCTCACGGCCGACGGTCCGACCTCCGGGCGGATATGCCATGACGGCGTTCTCCTCATATAGCGCCGCGACTCCAGCCGCGTCGCCGGCGTTGCTCCGCTCGACGAACAGTCGGGTGAGGTCTTCGGGCTTCATGGCCTTCTCGTACACAGGAGTCCTCTCGTTCGATTTCGTTGGGTACTTCCAGAATCGTGCTCGCCGGAGAGGAAGTCCAACGCATAGTTTTTCTGAAGACTAGAATTAGAGGTTATGGAACTGCGTCAGCTCGAGTACTTCGTCGCCGTGGCGGAGGAAGCCAATTTCACGCGGGCCGCCCTGCGGGTGCACATCAGCCAGTCGGGCATCAGCGCACAGATCCGACAGCTCGAGCACGACCTCGGAGCCGCCCTCATCGACCGCTCGACTCGGACGGCCAGATTGACCGCGGCCGGAGAGGCTGCGCTCGTCCATGCGCGCGCCACACTCGCTGCCGCTGCCGGGGTGCGTGACGCCGTGGACGCCGTGAATCAGCTGGTCCGGGGTCGACTGGTGGTCGGCATGGTCACCGCCTGTACCGTCACCGGCCTGTTCGACGCATTGGCGACATTCCACGGCGCGCATCCTGGCGTCGATGTATCGCTGCTCGAAGACAATTCCGATCACCTCGTCGAGCGAGTCCGCAGCGGAGACATCGACCTGGCTCTCGTCGGCACGGCCACCACACCGCCCGACGGGCTCGAGGCATTTCCGATCATCAAGGAACGATTGGTCGCCGCTGTGCCGCCAAATCACCCACTGATAGGCCGAACCAGCGTGACACTGGCCGAACTCTGCGACCATGCGATCGTATGTATGCCCGCCGGAACGGGAATCCGGACGGTGTTCGATCAGGCGTGTGCGGTGTCGGATATCCGGCCGAACATCGCGTTACAGGCCAGCGCCCCGGACACGGTCGCGGACCTCGCCCTCCGCGGACTCGGGGTCGCGATCCTCAGCGAGTCGATGGCCGCCGGATTCGATGAGCTGACGGCGCTCGTCCTCGAGGACGTCGAGATCCCTGCGGTGCTGGCACTGGTCTGGAAGAGTGCTGCCAGACCCGCACTTCGCGAGCTGGTTCGGCACACGCGGCGCGCGTTCGCTGAGGCGGAGGCGGAGGCGGAGGCGACGCAGCTTCCCGCGCTCCGATAGCGCCCAGCCTCACGACCCCAGGAGTTTCGCCTTCGCTGCCGCAAACTCTTCGTCGGTGAGAATGCCGGCATCCTTCATACGCGCGAGTTCCTGAATACGCGACACGAGGTCGTCGCCACCTGCGGATGCCGGGGCCGGTGGTGCCTGCGCCGCTTGTTGTTCGGCGTACGCCTGCTGGGCGGCCTGGTCGGCGCGAGCTTGTTCGTCCGCATCCTTGTTGGCGGCGTGTCGGTTCATCGCGTTGGACGTCGCCCGTGCGGTGCCGGTGATCACCGCGGTCCTGGCAACCACGCCGAGTAGACCGGGCCGCCCCGCACGTCGTGGACCTCGAAACACCATGCGCGTACTCCGTTCTGTGAGATGTCAGTTCGCCGCGGCGATCGCGGTCTCGACCACTTCGCGGGGAATGTGCAGATGAAGCGCCACCTCGCCGCCGGCTTCACGTGCAGCGGCGGCCAGCTTGCGCGCCCACGTCTGCTCGTACACCAGGGCCACCGCCGAAGTCCCCGGTTCGAGTGATTCTCGGACCACGTCGAGGTCTTCATCGCTGATAAGTGCCTTGGCCTCGAGGGACAATGCGGCGAGACCGATGCTATCGAGGTCTTCGTCCACCTCCACCTGCCGCAGCGCCCCGTTCTCCGACTTGGCGAGGAAGACGAGGTCGAGGATGGCGATGGTGCCCTGCTCGACCACCTCTCGGAATGATTCGATCACGGCGGGATCGGCGCGATCCCCAGGGAATGTGAGGAACAGAAACGCGACCGGTCCGACGTCAGCAGCTGTATTCGTCATGTCTCTCCCTGTGCCGTGGATGCCCTGGTGTCGATGATCGCGACCGGCAGCGCGGTGCGCATCATCCACGACGGGTGATGTCGGGAAACCCGAATTCTGTGACGCTCGTGAAAAAGCTGTTGTCCTGTCGCCGGAAGAGACGGGTGGTGCATGTCTTCACTCGGCGCGCTTGTGTTCACCCCCCCCGGAGCGTGCCGACCGAGGCGGTCGACAGCGCAACGCCGAGCGACGAGCATCCGAGGAGCTGACCGGTGACCAGAACCGCATCGACGCAGGCGCCCGCCCGGGCGACGCTCATCCTCGCGACACTGATACTCGTTGCTGCAGTAGCAAATTTGAATCTCTCGGTGGCCAATGTGGCGTTGCCCGACATCGGCCGCGCCTTCGATGCGAGCCAGACCCAGCTCAACCTGGTCGCCGTGGCGTACTCCTTGGGTCTGGCCGCATCCGTGCTCTATCTCGGTGCGCTCGGCGACCGGTACGGGCGCAAACAAATGCTGGTGCTCGGAATGGCGCTGTCCTTGCCGGCCTCGGCGATTGCCGGATTTGCAGGAAGCGTCGAAATACTCTTCCTCGCGCGCGTTCTCGGAGGCATCTCCGCGGGCCTTGCCTTCCCCACCACCCTGGCCATCATCACTGCCCTGTGGTCGGGTCCGCCGCGCACCAAGGCCATCGCATTGTGGTCGGCTCTCGGCGGGGCGATCTCCTCGCTCGGGCCGATCGTTTCGGGTGCACTCCTCGAACACTTCCACTGGGGTGCGGTGTTCTTCGTGACGTTGCCCCTCGCCGGTCTGGCCCTCGTCTGCGCCGCAGTATGGGTGCCGGCTCACGTCAACGAGACCACCGATCCGGTCGACAACCTCGGTGGTGTCATTTCGGTGGTCTTCATCGCAGCACTCATCCTCGCGATCAACTTTGCGCCCGTCGACGGTGCCGGCGCGACGGCCATCGGGCTGGGTGTGATCGCGTTGGCCGCCGGGGTGGCGTTCTACCTGCAGCAACGCCGCGCGGCGCACCCGTTGTTCGACCTCCACGTGGCGGCGAGGCCGACGTTTTGGGTGGCCGCCGTGGGCGGGGTAATTGTGTTCGGTGCGCTGATGGGCGCCATGTTCATCGGTCAGCAGTTCCTGCAGAACGTGCTCGGATACTCCACTCTGGCTGCGGGGTCTGCGATCATTCCGGCCGCCGTCGCGATGGTGATCGTCGCGCCCCGGTCGGCGAAACTCGTCGAATCACACGGCGCGCGCTTCACCCTTCTGCTCGGGTACCTGTTCGTGGTCCTCGGGTTGCTGGTCGCGTTGCTGTTGTGGAACGAGAACGCTCAATACCTCGAGGTCGGGGTGGCGTACGCATTCGTCGGAATCGGTGTCGGGTTCGCGGGAACACCGGCGTCGCGTTCGCTCACCGGTTCGGTGCCGGTGTCGCGGGCGGGGATGGCGTCCGGCACCTCCGACCTGCAACGCGACCTCGGCGGCGCGATCATGCAGTCGATCCTCGGTGCGGTACTCACTGCGGGATACGCGAAGTCGCTGTCCTCGGCGATTGCCGCGTCGCCGAATGCCGGACAGGTGACGCCGGAAACGCAGGCTGCGCTGACGAAGTCGTACTCCAGTGCGGAAGTGCTTGCCGAACGTTATCCCCAGTACGCGGACCAGATCATCGCCGCCGCACGCAGCGCCTTCCTCGACGGGGACACCAGGGCGTACCTCGCCGCAATCCTGGTGGTGTGCGCCGGCGCCGTGGTGGTGTTCGCCTTCTATCCGCACCGTGAGGAGGAGAAGCGATTGATGACGGAGTACGCGGAACAGCGTGGCACGTAGGGCGAATGGACCTTTCGGCGTAGTCGAAGCGCCGAAAGACACGTTCGTCCGGCGGTAGCGGAGTAAGTTTTCCGAAGGGCACACCGACGAGGGGAACAGCACGATGACAGCTCAGGTCGTGACCAAGGCGAATCGGAGACGAGGGCTGGTCGCGGCCGCAGCGGCTGTGCTGCTGGTGGCCACGGCAGCGTGTGCGGAGGATGCCTCTGACCAGTCGGCCACATCGGCGACGCAGACGTCACAGGCGGGCACGTCGGCGGCCGGGGGAGGCGCGCAGCTCGATTCCGCAGTCGCGGAGCGTCTCGACGAGGCCATCGAGAACACGATGGCGAGGGCCTCGATTCCCGGGGTGATGGTGGGCGTGTGGGGCGCCGACGGCAACTACGTGAAAGCGTTCGGTGTTGCCGACAAGTCGTCGGGCACACCGATGACGACCGATGATTACAGCAGGATCGGAAGTGTGACAAAGACATTCACCGTCACCGGTGTGCTGCAGCTGGTCGACGAGGGCAAGGTCGGCCTCGACGACCCCATCGCGAAGTACATCGACGGCGTACCGCTGGGAGATCAGATCACGATCCGCCAGTTGGCCCGAATGCAGAGCGGATTGGCCAACTACTCGGCCAGTGAGGACTTCCAGAAGGCGCTGATCGCCGACCCGAAAGCGAACTTCACTCCCCAGCAGCTCCTCGGCTACGCGTTCGCGCAACCCGCGACGTTCCCGCCAGGGCAGGGCTTCGAGTATTCCAACACAAACACCACATTGCTGGGACTCGTCGTCGAAAAGGTCAGTGGAATGTCGCTCGCTGACTATGTGACGCAGAAGATTCTCGATCCACTCGAGATGGCCGACACGAGTTTCCCGAACTCGAACGCCTTCCCGGAACCGCACCCGCAGGGTTACACCGAGCAGACGGCGGACGGCAAGGAAGCCGCGGCCACCGACTGGAATCCGTCCTGGGGGTGGGCCGCCGGCGCCATGATCTCCACCCTCGAGGACCTGCACATCTGGGTTCCCGCCCTGGCCACGGGAACGCTGCTGAAGCCGGCCACCCAGGAGCAACGACTTCAGACGGTGAACGCGCCCGGTCTGCCGACCGATGTCGGGTACGGCCTGGGCATCTTCGACATCGCCGGCTGGATCGGGCACAACGGCAGCATTCCTGGCTACCAGACAGTCTGCGTGTACCTGCCGGAGAAGGAAACGACCCTCGCGATCATGATCAACACCGACGTCCCATTCGAGGGCAGCGAGCCGAGCACCACGCTGGCCACCGCCATCACGGAAATCATTTCCCCGGACCACGTCTATCGGCTGCGCGCCGATGCGCAGGATCCCGATGCGACGTCTACGCCCCCGTCTACTCCGGGGACGCCGCAGCCGTCGACGTCCGCCACGCCTCCCACCAGCTGATCGCGACCGCGACGCCGAGGCCGTTGCCGCCGCATTCGACGGTTGAGTGTGGGGTCCTGGCGTGCGAACGGGACGCTCGTTGCGTTAGATCGAACCGGCGTCCCGTTCGTACACCGGAGGCGGGCCGAGTAGAGGGGCGATCGTCAGTGCCGCCGAACGGCATGCAGGACCGCGTCCTGGATGGCGACGAGGTTTCCTTCCGGATCCTGGATCTCGCGCTCGGGGGCCGCGCACACGAGGATCTCCCAGCTTTCGGGTTCGAGCGCGGCAGCCACCTGTTCCGCGGTGAACATGATGTCCGGCACGTCGGGTCTGCCCACCGAAGTCTTCAGATCGGCGGGGTGATGGCCCACGATCAGCAGGTGCCCGCCCGGTCGCACGGCCGCCGCCAGACGACGGTGCAGGTCTCCACGTGTGGGCTCCGGCAGTTGCATGAACTGTGCCGACACCAGATCGAACTGTCCGGCGGGCGGCTCCCACGACCGGATGTCGACCTGCTGCCAAGTGGTGTGCGCCGCGACCGCAGCACCGGCCTCTGCTGCCCGTGCGGCGGCGCGGTCGAGCGCCACCATCGACACGTCGACGCCGGTGGCGTCCCAGCCGTTCGCGGCCAGCCAGATGACATCCGCCCCCTCGCCGCAGCCGATGTCCAGAGCGCGGCCCGGTGTGACACTCGCCAGCTGTTCCACGACGCGGGGATTGGGGTTTCCGCTCCACACCGCACCGGTCGAGCTGTACCGCTCATCCCAGAACTCCTGGCTGTAGAAATCGCTCGGGTCGTGCTCGTGAAGATGCGTCATGGCTCCACTGTGCGGCCAAACCTGGGCCAGGTGAAAGTTATGTTGCCGAACCGGCAAACTGCGCGAACTAGGACGCCTGGAACGTGAAGATACGGCAACCGCTCATGTTCGCCGAAGACGCGACGCCGTCGGCCCGCGCATAGTCGCCCTTGGCTGCCAGGTTATTGGCGAGGGCTGCCTGATCGTCGCAGAACGCCTGATCCGCCGGGTTGGCGACGGAATTGCTGATGTACGTGTCGCCCGGTGCGGCCGCGGCAAACGGACCGACACCGAGAAGAGGTCCGGCTACCGCTGCGAGCGCAATGGAGGCCGCCGCGAAGAACTGGCGGATCATGATGCTCCTCCGGGGGAAGGCGTGGGAGTTTTTCCGATGACACCATCCTGCACCGAACTTTCCTGCTCAGCCATACCTCCGAGGGTGCAAAATTGTGCACCGCACAGTCAAGGCCGTTCGACGGTGCCCAAAGCAAGTTGCACGCGGTCGGCCGCCTCGACGGGGTCTTCGTGCTCCCAGATCCGCACCACCGTCCAGCCGGACTCGGCGAGCCGGGCGTCGGTATCGCGGTCACGGGTGACATTGCCGGCGAGCTTGTCGGCCCACCACTCGGCGTTGTTCTTCGGGAAGGTGGCGTGCTCCGGACAGCTGTGCCAGAAACAGCCGTCCACGTACACCGCCACCTTGCGGCGGGGAAACACGAGGTCGGCGCGTCGTCTGATGCCCTTCACCGGGGCCCGGTCCACGAAGAACCGCACCCCGCGCCGGTGCAGTTCCCGGCGCAGTCCCAGTTCGGGAACGGTGTCGCGCCGCCGCTGCGCCCGCATCCGGGCACTGGTGGCGGGATCGGTGGAGGGCATGAGCAAGTGCCGGTCCGTCAGGCCGCGGCCTGCGGGAACCCGCCCATACGGTCGAGGTGGCTCTCGACGTCGTCGATGAAACCCGGGATGAACCGCAGGTTGCCCATCCGCGCCCGTTTGAGGAATCCCGCAGTCGCGCGGGCAGACAGCAGCCGGGTGTCCTCGAGAAATCCACTGAGGTCCTCGTAGGGTTCCTGCACCGGCCACGTCGAGGTGTGCACCCGAAATGCTTGCCGGTTCATTCCCCAGGCCCCGGCGGGCCACGCATCGCCAGGATTCAGGGGAGTCTCGATGCTGCGCTCATAGATTCCCGGCGACACCAGACGTCCACCTACCCACGACGCCATCCGCACGCTCACCGCGTTGCCGACGAGCTTCCACCGATGGCTGTTGCGCAGACCCGGGACGAGCGCGGCCGGAGCGGTCCAGTCGGGATCGAAGCCCTGGAGTCTTTCGGCGTCGATCAGGCCCGGAGTGACGATCTCGCCCGACGGCAACCGCACGGCCGGCGGGCTGGCGATTCCGACGGAAGAACCACCCTTGAGTGTCGGGACCGCATTGACCGCCCAGCCGAGTCCACGCGTGCCCTCGGTCCAATAGAAGCCGCACGGGAAGTCGGCAGGATCACCCACCGGGCGTTCCCCGGCGTCCTCACCGAACAACACCGGACGAGGGTCCTCGGTCCGCGAAGCGAGCATCAGAACCCGCTGACGCCGTTGCGGAAGCCCGAAGGCCCGGGCATCGACCACCCGGTACGCCCACATGTACCCGAGGTCCTCGAGGGCGTCGGTGATGTGTCTCATAGCGGCGCCTCGGCCCAGCTGCAACATGAACGGCACGTTCTCGATGAGCAGCCAGCGGGGACCCTTGCGCCGTTTGACCAACCGGAACACCTCGTCCACCAAACTCGACCGCGATCCCGTGATGCCGGCCGTCCGGCCCGCCTGGGACAGGTCCTGGCAGGGGAATCCGGCGGCGACCAACTCGATGTCCTGGGGGAGGGACCGCAGTTTCGTGACGTCGGCATGCACCGGTACGTCCTGAAATCGGGTACGGAGAACCGCCTGGGCGCCCGGATCGATCTCACAGAGCAGTTCGGTGTCCCAGCCGTGCTCTCGGAGACCTAACTCGAGCCCGCCTATACCGGCGAACAGGCCCACCATGCTCCCGGTTGACGTCACGGCACCCTTCCTCACGAACCAGTCACCCGAGAACGTTACTCGAGATCTGCCCCGAGGTTGACCAACGACCCGTGTGTACTTGCCGACTGCGGGCAACACCGGACATTTCGACCTGCCGGAGTCCTAGACTTCCTGTGGGTGGGAACGCAGGGAGGCGGCCATGAATCCCGGGTTTCGCGAGAGGTCACTGTTTGTGCGCGACGCCCAGGGTAGCGGTCTCGTCGAGGCGTTCGTCATCATCGGCATCCTCACGATTCTGCTTACCCGCGCCTACCTCCACCTGACGGGTTATCCCCAGGTCGGGGGGTCCTCTCTCCACATCGCGCACGTGCTCTGGGGTGGGCTCGGCATGATCGTGGCCCTGGTGACGGTGTTCTCGTTTCTCGGCCGGAAACCACGAGTCGTGGCCGTCGTCGTGGGTGGCATCGGATTCGGATTGTTTCTCGACGAGATCGGTAAGTTCGTCACCAAAACCAACGACTACTTCTACCGGCCGTCCGTCGCCATCATGTACGTGGTAATCGTGGTGTTGCTGCTGGTCAATCGGTGGTTGCACGACGTGCGCCCGCCGACCGTCACCGAAGACGTCGCCAACGCCGCCGCCATCGCCCTCGGCGGCCTCGACCGCGGCCTGGATCGTGTACGGCGGGATCAGGCGCTCGCACAACTCCGGCGCGCCGGGGAGGCGGGTGCGGATGCGTCGACGCTCGCGTCGGTTGCGAACCTGCTCGACCACTGTCCTGAGCGGCGCGGGCGGGTGGTGCCGTCGGTGCGGGAAGTCGCGCGACGGGCGACGCCTGAGTTCGCGAAGGGCCCGGGGATGCTGTGGACGGCCGCTGTCGGGCTCACCGTCTTCTCCACGCTGGGTCTGATCAGTGCCGTGATCACCCTGGGCGACGACCTGCGCGGCGCCGGCGCGGATGTCACCACCATCGGTCAGCTCGTCGGTTCGGCCATCGCGTTCGTGCTGTGCGGGAGCGCGACGCTGCGTCTGCGCAACGGCAAGATGTGGCCCTTGCAGTTCCTGCGGTCTGCGGCGCTCGTGACCGTGCTGCTCACCGAAGTCTTCGATTTCGTGGCCCAGGAATTCGGGGCGCTCCTCAACGTGGCCGTCGGCCTGAGTGCCCTCACCGTGTTCTCCGCGCGCATCGCGGCGATGGATCGCGCCCGGGCACCCGATCTCGGCAACTCTGCTGCAACGAAACTCGGCCCATTGCCACCCCGCGAGCCGTCGTCGCTTACCGTAGACAGGTGAGCATCCAAGACTCCGGTGCCCCGTCCTGGCCTGCGGTACTGACGTGGCGGGCGGCCAACGCACCCCGTATGGAATCGGTGCGTGTCCAGCTCAGCGGCGACCGCATCAAGGCTGCCGGCCGCATCATCGGCGGCGAATGCCCTGATCATCCCGCGTTCAGCGCCTCCTACGACCTCGTCACCGACGAGAGCGGCGTCACCCGGCGACTCTCGTTGCGCACGTCTGTCGCCGCAGGTGAGCGGCAGATGTCGATCAGCCGCGACGAGGAAGGCACGTGGATGGTGCAGCACGGTGCTCAGCACCAGCGCTCCACGTTCGACGGTGCCCTCGACGTGGATATGGTGCTCAGCCCTTTCTTCAACACCCTGCCGATCCGGCGATACGGGCTGCATCTCGGCTCCGAGGACATCCAGGTGCCTGTTGTCTACGTCAACCTCCTCGACCTCCGGGTGGAGGGCGCCATCCTCACGTACAGCAGCGGTCCGGACGGAATTCACGTCCTGTCGCCGGTGTCCAGCTCCTCGGTCACCGTCGACGCTGCAGGGTTCATCCTCGACTACCCGGGGCTGGCGGAACGGATTTAGGCGCTTCGCGCTCGTGCGCGGTTAGCGAGTCTCTGCACTCGTCGAGCACTCACAGGCGGCGGAGCCGCCCCCCGCGGCGGCCCGCATCGCGCATCGCCTCGATCCAGCCGTCGTTGCCGGGCACGATGCCCGTAATGTCCCAGGTCTCCTGATTCTCGTACCTGGTGCGGGCGGCGTGTCCGGCGTCGACGAGCGTCGCGGTGGACGACTCCCCGGCCAGTTCGGTTCGCGCGGTCTGCAGCAGGTCCAGCGCTTCGTCCAAGGCGATCAGTAGTGCCTCCCGGTTTCCCTCGCACATGGCGCGAACGAGGCCGGGCGCGCTCCCGGCGACGCGAGTGCCGTCACGGAACGACCCCGCCGCCAGTCCCAGCGCCAGCGGCCCACCTGCCGCGCCGGTCACGGCCAGGGTTTCGGCCAGCAGATGCGGGAGGTGCGAGATCCGCGCGACCGCACGATCGTGTTCGGCGGACTCGGCGGGTACGACGACGGATCCGCAGTCCAATGCCAGTTGCGCTACCTGCGTCCAGATTCTGTGGTCGACGCCGTCGTCGGTGCCGACCACCCACACCGCCTCGCGGAAAAGGTCGGCGCTGCCGACGCTCCACCCCGACGCCGACGTCCCGGCCATCGGGTGCCCGCCCACATAGCGGTCGGCGAGTCCCTGACGGGCTGCAGCGGCCGCGACTTCCGCCTTGACACTGACGACATCGGTAATCGAGCAGTTCGGTGCGTACAGGGCGATCGCGGTGAGAGTGGCGGCGACCGCGGGCACAGGGACCGCGATCACGATCAGCGCCGACTCTGCCGACGCACGTTGGAGTACCGCGACCAGATCGGTGTCGGCGTCGAAACCGTCCGCCCGGGCGGCGTCGACGGACGGCGCGGATCGGTTGTGACCCCACGCTTCGCGTCCCGCCCGGACCACCGCACGCAGCAGTGAACCGCCGATCAAGCCCAGGCCGAGCACGCACACCGGAGGTGCGGAAGGGGTATCAGACACCCGATCAGGTTGGCACATTCGTGTGCGGACTTCATTTACCGGCACCCCGCGGGCTACCGTTGCGCTCATGGGTGCACAGCGCGCGGGAAACAACAGCGCCTCGTCGGATCGGGCTGAGGATCTGGAGGGCTTCGGTGTCGCGGTAGTACACGAGGACGGCCGATGGAAAGTCAAGGCCCTCACCTCGGCTGCTCTGACCAGTCTGAGTACCGCGGAGGAGGAACTTCGGTCCCTCCGCAGCGCGGGCGCGTTCTTCGGACTGCTGGACGTGGACGACGAATTCTTCATCATCCTGCGGCCTGCGCCGTCGGGCACAAGACTGCTGCTGTCCGACGCCACCGCGGCCATCGATTACGACATCGCCGCCGACGTGCTGGATGCACTGAACATCGAGGTGCCCGACATCGACCCGGACGACCTCGACGACGTCGAGCCGTGGGAGGAGGGTGATCTTTCTCTCCTCGCCGACCTGGGACTGCCCGAACCGGTGCTGGCTGTCATCACCGCCGAAACGGACCTGTATCCGGACGAGCAACTGGGCATGATCGCTCAGCGACTGGGCTTCACCACGGAGCTGTCGGGGGTTCTCGACAAACTGCCGCGTTAGTTCGCATCCAGTGACACTTCAGGACGACGAGCGGATGATCCGCGCGGCAATCGAGGCGGCCCGGGCCGCCACCGACGCCGATGTGCCGGTGGGCGCCGTGGTGTTCGACGCTGACGGTGTCGAGGTGTCGCGGGCCGTCAACTCGCGTGAGGCGATGTCGGACCCGACAGCGCACGCGGAGATCATGGCGCTGAGGGAAGCGGCGAGGGTCTACGGAGACGGGTGGCGCCTCGAAGGTGCGACGCTGGCCGTGACGCTCGAACCGTGCACGATGTGTGCCGGAGCGCTGGTGCTCGCGCGGGTGTCGCGCGTGGTCTTCGGCGCATGGGAGCCGAAAACCGGGGCAGTCGGCTCCCTCTGGGACGTAGTCCGCGACCGCCGGCTCACGCACCGGCCGCAGGTCCGCGGGGGTGTTCTCGAAGACGAGTGCGCCGGAATCCTCGAGGATTTCTTCCGAGAACGCCGCTGACCGGTTTCAAACGTTTTCGTGGGGTACTCGACATTGTGTAGCCGGGTCGGCACGACCCGTGCTTTTCTGGAGACAGGCGCTGAACGAGGCGCCGCCGGGCCCGGCACCGGGTCCGAAACGGATTCACGGAGGTATCTCATGGGAATCGCAGACAAAGCGTCGAACAAGGCCGAAGACCTCAAGGGTCAGGCGAAGGAAACCACAGGCAAAGCAACCAACGACAAGGACCTGCGCGACGAGGGCAAGGCCGACCAGGCGTCGTCCGCTGTCAAGGACGCCGGCGAGAAGGTCAAGGACGCCGCGTCGAACCTCAAGGACAAGCTCACGTAAAGCGGCTCCACCTGGCGATTTCAGGCTCGGGCGCCACATCCGGTAAAGTCACCGGCGGTGGCGTGTCCGAGCGGCCTAAGGAGCACGCCTCGAAAGCGTGTGACGGGTAACCCCCGTCCGAGGGTTCAAATCCCTCCGCCACCGCCAAGGGCAAAGCCCCTGATCCGGTCCTTGCGACCAGGTCAGGGGCTTTCCTGCGTTTACGTGCCTGTTGCAGCGTGTGCTCCGGCTGAAGCAATGTTGTTTCCTGCAGGCTGTCTGTGTGGCACGGTGAAGGTGGCGACCACACAGAGTATTGCGACGGTGAAGCATGCCGCGGTGTACCAGAGATTCCCGACGGGATCGCCGTTGCTCGTGACGCCGTCGACCGTGCCCGCGTAGTCGGGCAACGCGCTGACCCAGAGCAGCGCCATCACGCTCAGGTACACCACGCTGTAGCGCCGGACGAAGTCGTTGGTGTACGCAGGAACATCCGAATTCCCCCGGCGCAGCGCCAACCACTGGCGGACGAGAATCCACGTCGCGACCAGGGTGACGACGACCAGTTCCGTGGCGTAGAGAACCCCGCGGGCGGTTGTGCTTCCCATTCCGAGGACCGTCGCCGGGAGCGGCAGGATGAACGTGCCCAGCGACGCCAGTACACCGATGACGGCAGTGCGCCACACCAACTGGAGGCCAGAGAAGCGCTGACCTCGGTCGACGTGACGACCGACGAAGAATTGGACGCAGAACGCCAGCGACATCGGCCACAGCGCGGCGAACACGACGACGCTCGGGAGCGGCACGGAATCGAACATCGGCTGGTTGAGCGGATTCTCGGTCGACCACTCCCACCACCGCAGCTGCGGTCCGAGATGGTCGAAGATCTCGTAGAAGGCGTGGTGGACGAAGCCCACGCAGACCGCACCGACGAGAACCCCGTATCGACGGAAAACTCCGAGCATTCTGACGATCTCGAAGGCCAACGTGGCCATCAACGGGTAGATCGCGATGATGTACAGCGGGAGTCGACCCCACAGGAAGTCCACGGTGAAAACGTTGTGCGCGAACATCGTGTCCACGTGGTCCTCGATGCCGAAGGCTGCGGGGAAGTACAGGGGTGGCTCGATGATGAACAGGTACGCGGTCGCGCCGAACCAGAGCACCAGGTTGGTGGGATCGCCGTTCCGTCGCAAGCGCACGATCGCGAGGACGAGCGCGAGCACGGAACCGAGAACGATGGTGGCTTCGAGAACCGGCAGCGTCCAGTTCTCCAACGCCAGCGGGCTGCGGACCTCGACGAGTCCACCGGCTTCCTGGCACGAAAAGCCGAGTTCCGTCGCGAGTTGGTCGAACGTGGGTGAGCAACGATCCGCCATCAGTTCGCCTCCGAAGACGCGACCGTCCCTGCGGTGTACCAGTGCGTGACGTCGTAGCCGGCGTCGTAGCGCTCGAACCACACGTCGGCGAGTGCAGGCAGCTTCTCGTGGTCCGGGTTGTGTTTCGGCAGCTGACTGCGGATGATGCCCACCAACGCAGTGAGTTGCTTGCCGAGCGGAAGATCGTCGAACGCGCGCATCATCAGGCCGTTGTTCTCCGCGCGCAGCAGTGGCAACCGCTTGCGCAGGTTCTGTTGACGCCGGTACGAGGCAAACATCGACAGGGCATCGACCTTGCGATCCTCGACGGGGACATGCTGGTTGAATCCTTCGCAGGCGATTCGGATCACTTTCAGCACGTGCCGGAAGATCGACGGCGCCATCCGCATCCGGTACACGTCGCTTCCGACAACGGAATCGAAGATGATGAGCGCAGAACTTCGGTGTTCGACTTCCTCGACGAAGTGCCAGATGAACAATGACGCGACCCGGTCGTCTCCGGGCCGGAACAGCGTCGAATCGTTGTCGAGCATCAGCTTGAACACCGGAGTGAAGGTTGCTTCCAAGTCGGCGGTGTACGCCAGGCGGTAGTTCAGCGAGGTCTGGGCGGTGAGCCGGTCGAATTCTCCGATCACCTCGTCGAGAGTCTCCTGGAGTCCCGGGTACCGATCGATCAGGCCTTTGACGTGTTGGCGGTGGGCCGTCGAGTGCTGCCCTTCCTGGCGCATGAAGGCGTCCGCCTCCGCGGCAACGGCGGGATCGGTGATCAGCGGCTTGGTTTGGAGAATCATCTTCACGATCATCTTCTCGAAGCCGATCGCCAGGAACGAGACCGCGTTGGCCATGCTCGAAAAGGCCGGATTCTCTTCGTTCCACACGAAGGGAACGTCGTAATCCGCGAACGCAAAGCGCATCTTTCGGACTTGAAGATCGGTCACGGTGCGATACCTCGTCTTTCGAAGCGGGCTGGGTGGCCCCGTTCGATGCGTCGAAGCCACAGTGGCGACAATCATACATATGGAGACCGAACTGTATGATTACTTTCGTACCTCCGGGGCCGAATGACGCCTCGGCCGACGGCCCGGACCCTGTGGTAGCGTCGCCGTTCATCCGGATGGGCGCGCACCCGCCGTGGGTTGTGCGCGCTGGGCGGACAGAACTCGATCCGAGGAAGCGGGCAGTGGCACGAAGGCGTGGGTGGGGCGGTAGTCCACCCGGCAACGACGAGGAAGCGTCCCGCCGAATCGTTGCTGCTGCAGTGGAACTGATCGGACGAACGGGATCGGCGATCAGCATCGCCGACGTGGCGGAGTCGCTCGGCGTCATCCGCCAGACGGTGTACCGATACTTCGCCAGCGCCGACGCTCTGATGCGGGCGGCGGCCATTGCGTCCGTCGACGGATTCCTGGATCGGCTGGCCCGGCAAGTCGAAGGCATCGAGGATCCTGTCGACGCGATGACCGAGGCAGTGGTGTACACACTGGCCGAGGTGCGTCGGACGCCCCACCTGGGGATACTGCTGTCGAGTTCGTACTCGAACGTCGATCCCGACGGCCTCACCTCGCACGAGGCGCACACCTTCGGAATGACGATGATCAAGCGCTTCGACGTCGATTGGGAGCGCTGTGGGTACGACGACCCCGCACTTCAGGATCTCGTCGAGTACGTGCTTCGAACGATGCAGTCGTTCTTCGTTTCCCCGGGAAGTCCGCCGCGGAGCGACGATGACATGCGGCGTTACCTCCGACGCTGGATGGGTCCTGCGATCGTTGCCCCGATCCAGTCGGTCGCGCCGGATCGAGGAGTTTAGGGGCGAGGCTTCTTGCCCGTGCCGGCCCTCGAACGGGTTGATCTCGGCTTTCAGCCGGTGAATTCTCTGCTATCAGGGATATTTCGCAAGATCCCGAATCGATGTGTGCCAGCCTGTTTCGGGCCGAGGCCGTGGGGTAACTGCAACAAACACGTCCGCTTCGGACCGACCGACGCGTATCCACGTTCACGCAGGAGGCAGGGCCAACACATGACCATTTCCGGTGGTAACCCCACACAAGACCAACCGGGTGCGTGGGCCGGTCCCACAACGCACCCCCGCGACGAGTCGGCGACGAACGTCGCGAAGCAGCAGGCGAGCGAAGTCGCGAGTGACGCGGCCGGGGCGGGCAAACACGTCGCCGGAGTGGCAGGTGAACAAGCGCAGAATGTCGCCGGCGAGGCGACGCAGCAGGCCAAGGACCTCCTGCGGCAAACACGGAGCGAATTGACCGATCAGGCGGCTACGCAGCAGAAGCGGGTGGCGTCGGGTCTGCGTGCCCTCGGTGACGAGTTCGGATCGATGGCGAGAAACTCGGAGCAGTCGGGGATGGCGACCGATCTCACGATGCAGGTTGCCGAGAAAACACATGCCATCGCCTCGTGGCTGGACGACCGCGAGCCCGGGCACGTTCTCGACGAGGTGACCCGATTCGCGCGGCGCAAGCCAGGAACCTTCCTCGCTCTCGCCGCCGGCGCCGGATTGGTCGCCGGCCGACTGGGCCGCTCCTTGATGTCCGCGAACGACGACAGCGATGCCTCGGCCACGGACCGAGCCCGCGGCGGTCAGAGTGAACAGTGGCCGCCGGAGTTGCCGGGTGCCGGCGCAATGCCTCCGGAGCCTGAGCATCTACACGACGCGCCCCCGCAGTACCCGCCGTCTCAGTACCCGCCCGCCCAGAATCCGCCACAGCCCGGCTACACCCAGCCGGGATACCCGCAGCAGCCGGGATACACGGAGCCTGGATACGCCCAGCCCGGATATGCCGGGCAGCCTGGGTACACCCAGCAGCCGGGATACTCGCAGCAACCCGGATACGCCCAGGAGTCCGGCTATCCGGAAACCGGGTACCCGCCTGCCGGCCCGGACGTGACGCGATGAACGCACCCTACGGAGCCCGGGCCGAGGGAAACGGCACCGAGCCGCCGTCCATCGGCGAGTTGCTGTCGAACGTCAGTGAAGATCTGACCGTCCTGATGCGGCAAGAAGTGGCGCTCGCGAAAGCCGAAGCGACGCAAACCGCCAACCGTGTCGGTAAGGGTGCGGGCATGCTGGCCGGCGCCGCGGTAGCCGCGCACTTTGCGGTGCTCTTCCTGTCCGTTGCCGCGTGGTGGAGCCTCGGCAACGCGATCGGACGCGGCTGGTCCGCGCTGGTCGTGATGCTCGTGTGGGCGATCATCGCCGCCGTTCTCGCCGTGCTCGGTCGCGCGGCACTGAAGAAGGCACGTGGCCTCCCGCAGACCACCGGCACCGCCAAGAAAATTCCCGACGCGCTCACCCCACGCCCCCAGGAGTCGCCATGACCACCAGCCAAGATCCCGACCGTATCCGCGCCGACATCGAACGCACACGCCGCAATCTCAGCGTCGACGTGGACACCCTCGCTCGGGAAGCGAACCCCACCACGATCGCGAAGAGAAAGGTGGGCAGGATGACCGGCGCGGTCAGCGGCGTGCGCGACCGCGTGATGGGATCGGCTCAGGACGCCGGGTCGAGCCTCGCCGACGCGCAGAGTTCCGCTGCCGACGCCGCGCAGTCCGCACCTGGTGCGGTGCGCCAACACACGCAAGGCAACCCCTTGGCGGCCGGACTGATCGCCTTCGGTGCCGGCTTGCTGCTGGTGGCGTCGATGCTTCCTGCGAGCGAGCGCGAACAGCAGGCCGCTCTCGCCGTGAAGGAGAAGGCCGAGCCCCTCACTCAGGAACTCACCGATGTCGCGAAAGATGCGGCCCAGAATCTGAAGGAACCCGCCCAGAACGCCACCCAGGCGGTCAAGGAGACGGTCACCGACGCCGCGGACACCGTGAAGGAGGAGGGAACGTCCGCCGCTCAGAACGTGCAGGGCCGTGCGGCCGACGCGAAGGACACAGTCCGAGAACAGCAACGCTGAGTCGCGACGCAGGCGCCCCGTTCGGGTTCACCGCTCGAGCGGGGCGCGCGCGTTCGGCGTCGCAGCGCGAACCCAGTGACAGCTATTGAAGCTGCAACTACCCTGTCTGCATGAAGAAGCTGTGGTTGGCCATCGGCGGAATCGTTGCCGTCGTCGTACTTGCGGTGCTGGTCGGCCCCTGGGCCTACGGTCGGTTCATCGCCGAGGACGACGCCCCGGCGGCGTCGGTGTCGACCGAGGGCGCCGAGGCCGCTTCCGGGCCGGTCGACGGGCAGTGGACGGTCGCGCCGGGTGAGGAGTCCAACCAGACCTCCGCCGGCTACACGGTCCACGAGATCCTCAACGGCGCGAGCGTAACGGTGGTCGGCTCTACGGGCGAGGTCACAGGTTCGGCCACCGTCGAGGCCGAGAAACTCATCGCCGGAGAGGTGAGCGTGCAAGTCGCCGGCATCACCACCGACCAGTCTCGTCGGGACAATCAGTTCCGCGGCAACGTGATGGACACCGACACGTATCCGACCGCGACCTTCACCGTCGACGAGCCGGTCGACCTGTCCGGTCTGCCCGCCGACGGCTCGGTGGGAACGGTGACCGCCCAGGGCACGCTGACGCTCAAGGGGCAGTCACGGCCGGTCACGGTGGACATCGACGTTCTGCGGTCCGGCGATGACCTCATAGCGTCGGGCAGCATTCCGGTCACCTGGACGGACTTCGGTGTACAGCCGCCGTCATTGGGCTTCGTGACCGTGGACGGCAGCGGCACCGTGGACTTCCTGGTCAGCCTCGCGCGTTCCTGACGGCGCCCATCCGGGCGGCCCGAACGCGTAGCCGAGTTTGTCGCGCCACGACCGTGCTCCGCGCCAGTCCCGTCCGATCGCGGCGTATTCGTGTGTTTGCAGCTTCCAGATGTTGTACGTCCCGACCGGCTTGGTGAGTCCATAAGTGGGGCGATGAGTTTCGGCCTGGAACGTGCCGAACATCCTGTCCCACACGATGAGGATGCCGGCGTAGTTCCGGTCGAGATACTCGGGGTCGCAGCCGTGATGGACTCGGTGATGTGAGGGAGTGTTGAACACGAATTCGATCGGCCGGGGAAGCTTGTCGATCCGCTCGGTGTGCACGAAGAACTGGTAGACGAGGTTCACGGAGAATCCGATGAAGACCATCCACGGTGGAATGCCGATGAGCGGCAGCGGAATCCACATCAGAATCTCGCCGCTGTTGTTCCACTTCTGCCGCAACGCGGTGGCGAAGTTGAAGTACTCACTCGAATGATGCGCCTGATGGGTGGCCCAGATCAGCCGGATGCGGTGGGCCATCCGGTGGTAGGTGTAGAACAACAGGTCCACTCCGACCAGCAGGATCACCCAGGTGTACCAGGCGTTCGCCGGTAGATGCCACGGTGCGAGATACACCCAGATCGCGGAGTAGCCGACGAGTGCCAGCAGCTTCCACGCGGCCGTCGTCACGATGGAGACTGCGCCCATCGACACGCTTGCACGGGCGTCGCGTCGATCGTATCCGCCAGGTACCGGACGGGACCGGCCATCGGGACCGATCGGTGCTTCCTCGAGGTGGCGGGCGGCCAGCCACTCGATGGCGAGGAACAGGACGAACGCGGGAACGGCGAGCGTCACCGGTTCGTGAAGCGGCTCCAAGAGGGTCGAACTCCACGCCGAGATCACGGTGTCCCACATGCGTCCTCCGCACAATACGATCGTCCAGTTCAATGTACGTGACGCCGGTCACTCCCCGCCGATCGGTCCGGCAGCGGGTGCGCGCGAGTTTGCTCCTTTTCATACTCAGGTGATAGGAATTCGGGGTGCACATCACCGCCAAGGTGGACTACGCCGTGCGGACCCTCATCGAACTGGCCGCGGCCGGGCAGTCACCGTCCAAAGCCGAGTTTCTGGCACACGCGCAAACCATTCCCCACAAGTTCCTCGAAGCCGTGCTCGCCGATCTCCGGCGTGGCGGACTGGTGAACAGCAGACGCGGCCCCGACGGCGGCTACTGGCTGGCCCGCCCCGCCGAGGACATCACCATCGCCGACGTGATCCGTACCGTCGAGGGCCCGTTGGCCTCGGTGCGCGGCGAGAGACCCGAGGATGTGGAGTACGGCGGGCCGGCGGCCAAGCTGCAGGACGTGTGGATCGCCGTGCGAGTGAACCTGCGTGCGGTGCTCGAGAACGTGAGTGTGGCCGACATCGCGGAGCAACGGTTGCCGAACTTCCTCACCGAACTGACCGCGGACCCCGGCGCGTGGAAACGCCGTCCCCGCACGGTTACAGCGGCGGGCGAGGACGCACAGCGCGGCTGATCGTGCGGGCCGCCGCACGCACGAGCGGGACGAGAGTGCTGGGCGAAGCGCCTTCTGCGGACACCACCAGGGACACGGCTGCGATCGCTGTTCCCGGACGTTCGAAAATCGGCGCCGCGACCGACACTGCATCCATGGTCACTTGACGGTCACTGATCGCGACCTCGGACCGGCGAATCTCGGCGAGGACGCGCCGCAGCACGGACGGGTCCGTGATCGTCCGTTCCGTGAACTTCTCGATCGGCGCGGCCAGCACCGCTTCCTGCACGTCGGCGGGCATGTACGCCAATAGTGCGAGCCCGATCCCGGACGCCGTCAGGGGGAACCTCCCACCCACCCGAGTGTGTACGGGTACGGCCTTCTGCCCGGCGATCCGTTCGACGAACACCACTTCGGTGCCCTCGCACACGCCGAGCTGCACGTTTTCGCGGGTGATCTGCGAGAGGTCTTCCATCACCGGCATCGCGAGTTCGCGGAGCATCGTGCCCCGAGGTGCGAGGGAAGCGATCTCCCACAATTTGAGCCCGACGGTGAACCGTCCGCTGGAATCCCGCTCGAGCGCGCCCCACTCGATGAGGTCGCCGGCGAGACGATGCACGGTGCTGAGCGGGTAACCGGACTTCCGTGCCAGATCGCTGAGGGTCAGGCGCGGGGCAGCCGGGGTGAAGAGTTCGAGCAGGCGCAACGAGCGGATGGTTACCGACCCGGTGACTCGCAGCGACTTCCCCGGCTCGTCGGGTGGCAGGCGACCACCGCGCGCCGCACCCGACAAGGGGGAAGTCATGACCCGTCCTCCCACTCAGATTTCCAACGTCAGCCGCGGACACGTTGCCCGCGAGACACAAATCATCATGGTGTCGTTGGCGGCCTGCTCTTCCGGTGTGAGCAGGGAGTCCCGGTGATCGACAGTACCGCCGAGCACGGGCGTCTCGCAGGTTCCGCACGTTCCTTCCTCGCAGGACGAGATCACATTCACTCCGGCGGCGGTCACGGCCTGGAGCACTGACTGCTCCGGGGTCACCGTGATCGTCTTACCGCTGAGCGTCAACTCCACCTCGAAACTGCCGGAGCGCACCGGGTCGTCGAGGTCTTTGGCGGTGAATCGCTCGACGTGCAGCGTCCCGGACGGCCAGGTGTCGCAGTGTTCGGTGACGGCGTCGAGCAGGGGCGTAGGCCCGCAGCAGTAGATGAGGGTGCTCTCCCGGACGGTCCCGAGCAGGGCGGGCAGGTCGATCCGGCTGTGCTCGTCCGCGGGGCAGAGCATGACCTTGTCGCCGAATCGTTCGACGAGGGTGTCGGCGAACGCCATCGAACCACGGCTGCGTCCGCCGTAGACGAGAGTCCATTCGGCACCGGCGTTCTCGGCGGAGGCCACCATCGCGAGGATCGGGGTGATCCCGATGCCGCCCGCGATGAACACGTATCGCGGGGAGGGTTCGAGTTCGAAGTGATTGCGCGGGCCGCGCACGGTGACGCGGTCGCCGGGACTCAGCTTGTCGTGCACGAACTGTGAACCACCACGACCCATTGCCTCGCGCAGTACCGCGACCCGCCAGACCCTGGTGTCGGCGGGGTCGCCGCACAGCGAGTACTGGCGGGTGAGTTCGGGGGTGAGAACGAGGTCGATATGTGCTCCGGGAGTCCATGCCGGCAGGTGGGTGCCGGCCGGGTCCCGGAGTTCCAGGACGACGACTCCGTCGGCGCCGGTCGTCTTGGTGGCCAGTTCCAGTTCGAGCTCGGTGTCGCGGTGAAGAGGCATGAGGAATTCTCCGGGTCAGACGGGCGACGCGGTCGCGGTGCGAGGCTCGGCAGTGATCGGTTCGCGGGGAGCCGCCGGGTGATGCCCCTCGGGGTGAGCGAGGAGCCACTCCCAGAGCGGGGCGGGCGCTTCTTCCACCCGCCGTGCACCGCAATGGCATTCGCCTTCGAGAAGGTCCGAGTCCGGTAGCCAGAGGATGCGCATGACATTGTCGCCGCGGAGCATCCTGATCGATTCCACGACTACCTCGCTGCCACGGCGGGGACGGCCTGCGGCCGGTCGGCCAGTTTCTTCAGGATCCGGCGTGCACCCAGTCCGCCGGCGTCGATGTTGATCGACAGTTCCTGGTAGCCGTCCTTCTCGGTGTCGAGTGCCTTCTGCAGCACGTTGAGTGCCACGACGTCCTGCATGACGACGGTGCGGTTGTTCTCGGCGAGGAATGTCGTGACGCCTTCGTCGCCGAGTGCGAAGTCGCGGGCGACCGCCCAGAAGTCGAGGGTGGTGTTCTCCGTCGACGGGGTGATCGCGTAGACGATTTCGGTGTGGAAGGCGTGCGAGTCGTCGCCGTCGTCGCCGGGGAGAGGGGCGCCGACCGGGGCGATGCGGCTGTGCAGCAGGTACAGGCACGGCGGCGTGTACTCGATGTCCTGCCAGCGGGTGATGCGTCCCTCGATGCCGGTGGACTTCGAGTAGAACGGCGGGCACTCGGCGTCGTCCATGTGCCGGGACACGTAGATGACGCCGCGGTCCTCGTCGACCTCGGTGGTGATCGGTGTTTCCGCGACCTCGGGGGTGCCGATGTATCCGCCGTGCAGATACGTCTCGTGGGAGAGGTCCATCAGGTTGTCGACGAGCAGGCCGTAGTTGCAGTCGATCGGTTCCATGCCGGACACCACGGTGTAGTCGGGGGAGTCCATCCACGGTGCGCGGGGGATGCGGGTGGGGTCGCCTTCGACGGGGTTCGCCGGGTCGGCGATCCAGACCCACACGAACGCGTCCTGCTCGACCACCTGGTACGAGCGCAGCCGGGCGGTGCGGGGAACGCGGGCCTGGCCGGGGACGAACACGCAACCGCCGTCGCTGCCGTAGGTGAACCCGTGGTAACCGCACACCACCGTGTCACCGTCGAGCCGGCTCGGCGCCTCGGACAGCGGATAGCGGCGGTGCACGCAGCGGTCGCTCATTGCGACGACGTCGCCGGTCTCGGTGCGCCAGAACAGGATCGGCTCCTCGCAGATGGTGCGGGAGAACAGTTCCCGTCCCACCTCGCGGCCGTACGCGGCGACGTACCACTGGTTGCGGGCGATCGTTGACATGGAGAGCCTCCAGAAGTTGCAGGACAGCGGTGAACAACGCGGACGCTCGACGGGGACTGCGGCATCGGCGTCGTCTCCACCACTCTGGGGGATGGGACGTGACCCACCACACTCCGTTTCCGAATGCCGGAAGAGTCACTGCTGCGACGGGGACACTCAGGCCTTACGTGCGAGATACGCGAACATCGTCACGGACATGTGGAAGTCGCCCTCGCGGGCCCCCGACTCCAACTGGTCGAGGAACGAGGTGCGCTCGGGAGGGGAGATCGTGCCTTCTGCAACCGCCGCATCCGTCATCATCCGCACCAGCGGACCCGTGGCATCACCGGGTTCCTGCATCAATGCCTGCGAACCTGCGTCCTCGACGACGAGTCCGGCCCGGGTCAACTGGCCGGGCAGGAGTCGCCCGGATTGTGGATTGGCCGTGTGCGTGAGCATCACCTCGGTGATGCGCTGGAGAACGTCGGGATCGCCCGGGTGCAGGATCGCCGTCCCCCAGTCGCTGTCGAGGAGCACGGCTCGACCCCCCGGCTTCAGGACGCGTGCCACTTCTGCTGCCGCTCGTTCCGGTTCGGTGAGGTGCTGGAACACCCGCTCACAGCGCACGGCGTCCAGGCTGTCGGTCGCAAAGGGCAGGGAGTAGACGGTGCCGACGAAAAACTGCGCGGTCGAGTCCGCGGCCGCGGCCCGTTCGCGCGCAAGGAGCACCATTCCGGGATTGGGATCGAGGCCGATCGCCTGCCCCGACGCTCCGACGGCGGTAGCCATGGCCTGAGTCTCCGATCCGGTCCCCGACCCGATGTCGAGTACACGTTCCCCGGATTCGAGGCGGAGCGCGTCGGAGGACCAGGCACGCAGACGACGGATCCCCGGCCGCTCGGCCTGGATGTCGAGGACGGATGCGAGTTGTTCGAGGGCGCTTCGGTCTATCTCGTCCGACCGGAACGACAGCGGCGCAGCCGGTTCTGCCATGGGCCAACGGTAGTCCAGCGGTGACCGGGAGCACAGCGGATCGACGGAGTGGTGAACGCCATAAAAATTGCATGCCTCTGCAAAATTGCAGAGATCTGCAAGTTCTGTACCGTGGATGAGGTGATTTCGGAATTGGGACTGCGGGACCGCAAGAAGGCTGCCACTCGCGCAGCTCTCAGTGGTGCCGCTGCGCGTTTGGCCCGGGCGCTGGGTATCGAATGCGTCACTGCAGACGCCATTGCGTCCGAGGCGGGTGTTTCGACTCGGACGTTCCACAACTACTTCTCCAGCAAAGAAGAGGCAGTCCTGGCGCATTTCGAGGAGTCCGTTCACGACTGGGTGAACTTGCTCCGCGCTCGTCCCGAGGACGAGCCGATCTGGGACTCCCTCGAGCACGTGGTGGTCCAGATCGTCACCGATCCTGCGAAACCGCTCGAAGAGACCGCCGTGATGATGGAGCTCGTCGAGACCAGTCCCGCACTGCTCGCGAAAAAGCTCGAGGTGCACCTTCGGGTTACCCGCCTGGTCGGTGAGGTGATCGCCGAACGGACGGGCACGAACATCGACACCGACCTCTACCCCAACCTGCTCCACATGGCAGTCGGCTCGGCATGCAAGGTGTCGCTCGATCTCTGGATGAGCGGCAAATCGGGTGCAAGCGGGCCCGAGGAACTGGTCCGCGACGCCATGCGTCAACTTCGTCAGGGAATCCCGCAGCCGTAACCGGTTGCGCCCGAACCCCTCGTTCCACCGACTCTCGAAGGAGCCTCCCGTGGCCACCTATCTCTATCGGATCGGCAGATTCGCCTACCGGCGAAAAGGTTCGGTCATCAGCGTCTGGTTGGTGATCCTCGTCCTCATGGGTGTGGGGGCCGCAACCCTGTCCGGCCCCACCAAGGACTCGTTCTCCATTCCCGGCACCCCGGCGCAGCAGGCGCAGGACCTGATGGCCGAGCGCTTCCCCGAAGCGGCCGGCAACAATCCGATGGAAGCGGTGAGCGCACGGTTCGTCTTCGCCGCACCCGAGGGACAGACCCTCGAGAGTGAACAGAGCCAGCAGGCGATGGACGCTGTGCTCGCCGAGGTGCGGGGAATCGAACAGGTCCAGGACGCAGCCAAGGTCGATCCCGCGGTCGCTTCGGGAGCCGACGCTGCGCAGGCGCTGGTCAATCCGGTAGAGGCGAACACACAACTCGTCGACATGGCGAAGTCGTCCGCGGCGGACAAGGGGATCAGCGAAGAGACGGCCGTCGCGAACGCACAAGCGCTGTCTCCGCTCAACGCCGACAAGACGGTCGGCTACGTCGAGGTGCCGTTCAAGGGTGACATGGGCGACGTGGACCAGGCCCTGCGTGATCAGATCGCGTCGGCCGCCGATGCCGGCCGCAACGCCGGCCTGACCGTCGAGATCAGTGGTTCGGCCGCCAACGAAGCCGAGCCGCCGGGCGGTGCCACCGAGCTCGTCGGAATCGGTGTGGCCGCAGTGGTTCTGGCCTTGACCTTCGGTTCGCTCGTCGCGGCCGGCCTCCCGCTGATCACCGCGATCATCGGGATCATGATCGGCAGCCTCGGAATCACCGTGGCCACCGGCTTCACCGACTTGAGCTCGATGACGCCCACCCTGGCCATCATGATCGGCCTGGCCGTCGCCATCGACTACTCACTGTTCATCGTGTCGCGTTTCCGACACGAACTCTCCCTCACGGAAGACCGTGCAGAAGCGGCGGGACGTGCGGTCGGGACTGCCGGTTCTGCTGTGGTGTTCGCCGGTCTCACCGTGATCATCGCCTTGATCGCGCTGCGCGTCGTCGGAATCCCGTTCCTCACGGACATGGGTGCGGCCGCCGCATTCACGGTGTTCATCGCCGTCTCGATCGCGCTCACGCTACTGCCGGCCATCCTCGGGCTGTTCGGCCGCAAAGCGTTCGCCGGAAAGATCCCCTTCCTGCAGAGTCGTGACCTCGAGAACGACGAGGGCAAGCCGAGCTTCGCACTGCGCTACATCAGCGCAGTGGTGCGCAGGCCCGCGATTCCGTTGATTGCCGGTGTCGTGTTGCTGGGCGCACTCGCCATCCCCGCGGCGGGACTCAGTCTCGCGCTTCCGAGCGAGGGCACGGGCGATCCCGCCACCAGCTCACGGCAGGCGTACGACCTCGTGAGCGAGGGCTTCGGTCCCGGCAAGAACGGTCCGCTGCTCGTCGTCGTCGACGCCAAAGACCTCACCTCCGGTGCACCGGCCGCTGCGTTCGACGAGGTCGTCAAGACCATCTCGACTCAGGACGACGTGTCCAACGCTCAGATCGTGGGCGTGAACAAGGCCGGTGACACCGCGCAGATCCTGGTGACACCGCACAGTGCACCCAGTGATCCGGCGACGATGGACCTGGTGAACAACATCCGCGGCGCGGAAACCGCGCTGCACGATTCGATCGGCGTCAACTACGGCGTCACCGGCCAGACCGCGCTCGAAGGCGACGTGTCCGAAACCCTGCAGGATGCACTGATTCCGTACCTTGCAGTGGTCGTGGGTCTCGCCTTCCTCCTCCTGCTGCTGGTGTTCCGTTCGTTACTGGTGCCGCTGACGGCCACACTCGGCTTCCTGCTCAGTGTCGCCGCCACCTTCGGTGCCACGGTTGCCGTGTTCCAGGAAGGCTGGGGTGGCATCATCGCCAACCCGCAGCCGATCGTGAGCTTCATGCCGATCTTCCTGATCGGAGTCGTATTCGGTCTCGCGATGGACTACCAGGTGTTCCTGGTGACCCGGATGCGCGAAGAGTATGTCCACGGCGCGACCGCGAAGCAGGCCGTCACCGTCGGCTTCAACCATGGCGCCCGGGTGGTCAGCGCCGCCGCGATCATCATGATCTCGGTGTTTGCCGCCTTCATCGCCGAACCCAACTCGTTTATCAAGTCGATCGGGTTCGCCCTGGCGGCGGCAGTGTTCTTCGACGCCTTCGTGGTCCGCATGGTGATCATCCCGTCGGTGATGGCGCTGCTCGGCGACAAGGCGTGGTGGCTCCCCAAGTGGCTCGACAAGATCCTGCCCAACGTCGACATCGAGGGCGAGAAGTTGCGTCAGGCGCTGCCCGACTCGGATGACGCGCTGCAGCCCACGCGGTAGGCGCTCCGCGCCCGTGAGTGGTTAGGGAGTCTCTGGACTCCTCAACCACTCACGGGGCTGCAGGCCCGGTAACCTTCGAAGATCATGATGACCCGTCAGGATCGCCGCCCATGCTGAACCGCTTGCTCTCCACCTACCTTCGCCCGTACAAACGGGAATTGACGGCGGTGGTCCTGTTCCAATTGGTCGCGACGGCGGCCGCTCTGTACCTACCCAGCCTCAACGCCGATCTCATCGACAACGGGGTCACGAAGGGCGACACCGGCTACATCTTGTCGACGGGTGGCCTGATGTTGCTCGTCACCGTCGTGCAAATTTTGTGTTCTATCGGTTCCGTGTACTTCGGCGCGCGCGCGGCAATGGGATTCGGGCGTGATGTTCGCCGCGCGGTGATGCATCAGGTCGGGAGCTTCTCCTCCCGCGAATTCGGCCGCTTCGGCGCGCCGTCGCTGATCACCCGGAACACCAACGACGTGCAGCAGGTCCAGATGCTCGTCGTGATGAGCTGCACGATCCTGGTGATGGCGCCGATCATGTGCGTTGGCGGTATCGCGATGTCGGTGCGCGAGGACGTCGGGCTCGCCTGGATCCTCGCCGTCACCGTGCCGGTCCTCGGATTGTCCATGGGATTCGTGATCTCGCGGATGGTGCCTGCTTTCCGGGAGATGCAGACCCGGATCGATGGCGTCAACCGCGTCCTGCGCGAGCAGATCACCGGCATCCGCGTGGTGCGGGCGTTCGTCCGTGAGGGCTCCGAGATCGAACGTTTCGAGACGGCAAACGAGCGGCTCACGCAGACCGCTCTCCGCGTCGGCCGCCTCACCGCGGTGATGTTCCCACTGGTCATGGTGATCGCCAATATCACCAGCGTGGCCGTCATCTGGTTCGGCGGGCACGAGATCGGCAGCGGCAGTATGCAGATCGGTTCGCTGACCGCGATGCTCAGCTACATCATGCAGATCCTGATGTCGGTGATGATGGCGTCGTTCATCGCCATGATGGCGCCGCGGGCGACGGTGTGTGCAGAACGCATCGGTGAGGTGCTGGCCACCGAGTCCACTGTTGTCCCGCCGGCAGAACCGATCACCGGGGTCGAGCACCCGGGTGTGGTGGAACTACGCGACGCTCAGTTCAAGTTCCCCGGAGCCGACGAACCGGTGCTCCGCGACATCAGCTTCCGGGCAGAACCGGGAAAGACCACCGCCATCATCGGCGGCACCGGATCCGGTAAGACCACCCTGCTCTCGTTGATTCCCCGCCTCATCGACGCCACGTCCGGTACCGTCACCGTCTCCGGGATCGACGTCCGGCGTCTCGACCTCGACTTTCTGCGGTCGGGGATCGGCTTGGTTCCGCAACGGCCGTACCTGTTCTCGGGCACTGTCTCCACCAATCTGCGGTACGGCAAACCCGACGCGAGCGACGAGGAGTTGTGGCACGCCCTGGAGATCGCGCAGGCCGCCGATTTCGTCCGGGCGATGCCGGAGGGTCTGGACACCCCGATCGCGCAGGGCGGCACGACGGTGTCGGGCGGGCAGCGACAGCGGCTCGCCATCGCGCGGGCTCTGGTGCGCCGGCCGTCGATCTATCTGTTCGACGATTCGTTCTCGGCCCTCGACCTGACCACCGACGCTCGACTGCGCGCCGCCCTCGAACCCGAGACGGCCGACGCTTGCGTGATCATTGTCGCGCAACGGGTTTCGACCATCGTGGAAGCCGACCAGATCCTGGTCCTCGAGGACGGCGCGATCGTCGGCATCGGCACCCACGACCACTTGCTCGACACCTGCCCCTGTTACGTCGAAATCGTCGAATCCCAACGATCGGTTCAGGAAGCCCTATGAGCGATCGCACGAGCACCGCAACCGCCGAAAAGCCGGTCGGCCCCCGAATCCCGGGTCCCGTTGCACCGGGAGCACCTGGTTCCAAACCGCACGCCCTGTGGCCGTCCACCAAGAGGCTGCTGGGACGGTTGCGGCCACACCGCATCGCCGTGAGCGTCGTCATCCTGGTCGCCGGGGTGTCGGTGGTGCTCACGTCCATCGCCCCGCGCCTGCTCGGTCAGGGCACCAACGTCATCTTCGACGGCATCGTGGGCAAGCAGTTGCCGGCGGGAATGTCGAAGGACCAGGCCGTCGCCGCACTGCGGGCCGACGGGCAGGGCACGTTCGCGGACATGGTGTCCGGCATGTCGGTGGTACCCGGAGTCGGTATCGACTTCGGTGAACTCGGCCGGGTGCTGGCGATCGTGCTGGCCCTGTATCTGGGGTCCTCGGTGTTCATGTGGTTGTCCGGGTACCTCCTCAACATCGTGGTACAGGGAGTCGTCAAGAACCTGCGCGCCGAAGTGGAACGCAAAATCCACCGGCTTCCGCTGCGCTACTTCGATTCCCATTCCCGCGGTGACCTGCTCAGTCGCGTCACCAACGACATCGACAACGTATCGCAGTCGTTGCAGCAGACGATGAGCCAGCTGATCGTCTCGGCCATGACCGTGATCGGCATCCTGGTGATGATGATCGTGATCTCACCGCTGCTCGCTCTCATTGCGGTGCTCACCGTCCCGCTGTCGGTGCTCGTGACAGCGCAGATCGCGAAACGGTCCAAGACCCACTTCGTTGCGCAGTGGAAATCGACCGGGGCGCTCAACGCCGAGGTGGAAGAGGCGTTCACCGGCCACGAACTGGTCACCGTGTTCGGCCGCAGCCGTGAGGTGGAAGCCCGGTTCGAGGAGCAGAACGAGAACCTGTACCAAGCGAGTTACCGGGCGCAGTTCATCTCGGGGCTCATCATGCCCGCGATCATGTTCCTCGGAAACCTCAACTTCGTGGCCATCGCCGTTCTCGGCGGCATGCGAGTGGCGTCCGGCACGATGAGCCTCGGTGACGTGCAGGCATTCATCCAGTACTCCCGCCAGTTCACGCAGCCGCTCACCCAGATCGGGGCGATGGTCAACCTCATGCAGTCGGGGGTGGCCTCCGCCGAGCGGGTGTTCGCGATCCTCGACGAGGACGAGGAGGAGCCGGATCTGCTCGACGCCCGGACCCCCGAACTGGCGAAGGGGCACGTGGAGTTCTCGAACGTCTCCTTCAGTTACTCGCCGGAGAAGCCGCTGATCGAGAACCTGTCCCTCGTGGCCGAGCCGGGACAGATGGTCGCGATCGTCGGACCCACCGGGGCGGGAAAGACCACGCTGGTCAACCTCATCCTGCGGTTCTACGACCTCGACGGCGGCAGGATCCTCCTGGACGGTGTCGACATCGCCGAGATGTCACGCGACGATCTGCGGTCCCGAATCGGCATGGTGTTGCAGGACGCCTGGCTGTTCGGCGGCACCATCCGCGACAACATCGCCTACGGGCGGCCCGAGGCCACGGAGGAGGAAATCCTCGCGGCGGCCCGGATCACCTACGTCGACCGTTTCGTCCACTCGCTGCCGGACGGCTACGACACCGTCATCGACGAGGAAGGCAGCAACATCAGTGCGGGCGAGAAGCAGCTGATCACGATTGCCCGTGCGTTCATCTCGCAGCCGTCGATCCTGATTCTCGACGAGGCGACGAGTTCGGTGGACACCCGCACCGAACTGCTGGTGCAGCACGCCACCGCGGTCCTGCGCAGCGACCGCACCAGCTTCGTGATCGCACACCGGCTGTCGACAATTCGGGACGCCGACCTGATCGTCGTCATGGAGGACGGACGCATCGTCGAGCAGGGCAGCCACGACGATCTGCTGATTGCGCGCGGGGCGTACTACCGGCTGTACAACAGCCAGTTCGTGGGTGCCGACGTCTGATCGTGCGCGCCCTTATTTCACGAGGGTGAACTGCATGACGTCGATGTGCCCGGAGCGGAAATGGGCTGCGGAACCGAGAAGATACTTCATGAACCGCTCGTACATTTCCGGTGAGGACAGTTCGATCGCCTCGGCGCGGCGTGCCGTCAGCGCGTCGGCCCAGTGCTCGAGCGTCCGGACGTAGTGCTGCTGCAACGATTGGATCCGCTCGACCCGGAAATGCGCTTTGTCGACGGCCTCCTTGATCCACTGCGGTTGGGGTAGTTGGCCACCGGGAAAGATCTGCCGCTTGATGAAGATGTGGAAGAGAGCGTTCTCGCGGGTCACCGGGATACCCATCTCCTTCAGGGCCGACAGAGGATGGCCGATGATCGTGTGCAGAAGCATCCGGCCGTCGTCCGGCAACATGTCGTAGCAATTGGAGAAGAAGACGTCATACCGTTCGCGCCGGAAGTGCTCGAAGGCGCCGATACTGACGATGCGGTCCACTTTCTCGTGGTATTCTTCCCAGCCCCGAAGATGGACCCGCCCCGTCCGGGGACCGGCATTGTCCGCCAGCATCCTGCTCACATGGTCGTACTGATTGCGGCTCAACGTCAGGCCTTCGACGTTCACGTCGTATTTTTCCATTGCCCGCAGCATTGCCCCGCCCCAGCCGCACCCGATGTCGAGAAGGGTCATTCCGGGGCGCAGATCGCACTTGCCGAGTGACAGATCGATTTTCGCCCGCTGCGCCTCCTCCAGGGTCATGTCCTCGCGTTCGAAGTACGCGCAGCTGTACGTCATGGTCGGGTCGAGGAACAGTGCGAAAAAGTCGTCGGAAAGGTCGTAGTGAGACTGCACCTGCCGATAGAAGGGTTTCAACGCTGCTTGCGACATACCTGACCCCTTATCTCCTCGAGCCGACCGCCTCTCGGATGATCCGGAAGACTCTTCGTGACGACTCTGCCGAGGGGATACCCAAACTTCTCCCACTGACTCACGTTTGCGTGCTCGCTGACGTTGCGTCCTTACCGACATCGGGGCGGTGGACCAGGACGCAGCGCCGACCATGATTGGATACATCCGTGAATGCTGTAGTCCCGGCCCCGCCCGATACGTTCTTCACCGTAGGTACCCGACTCGAGGGACAGCTGGGCCGCACCGGAACCATTCACACCCCGCACGGCGACATCGCGACGCCGTCGTTCGTGGCCGTCGGCACCAAGGCCACGGTGAAGGCGGTGCTGCCCGAGAGCATGAAAGAACTCGGCGCGCAGTCCGTGCTCGCCAATGCCTACCACCTCTACCTGCAGCCCGGGCCGGACATCGTCGACGAGGCCGGGGGACTGGGCAAGTTCATGAATTGGGACGGCCCCACCTTCACCGACAGCGGTGGTTTCCAGGTGATGTCGCTGGGGGTGGGTTTCAAGAAGGTCCTCGCCATGGAAGCCGTCGGGGTGCGGTCCGACGACGTGATCGCGAAGGGCAAGGAACGTCTGGCCACGGTCGACGACGACGGCGTCACGTTCAAATCCCACCTGGACGGGTCGCGGCATCGATTCACCCCCGAGGTGTCGATGCAGATCCAGCATCAGCTCGGCGCCGACATCATGTTCGCGTTCGACGAGCTCACCACCCTGCTGAACACTCGCGGCTACCAGGAGAGGTCCGTGGAGCGTACCCAGGCGTGGGCCGTGCGGTGCATCGCCGAGCACGAGAAGCTCACGGCCGAACGGGCGCACCGCCCCTATCAGGCGCTCTTCGGTGTCGTCCAGGGCGCCCAGTACGAGGATCTGCGCAGGCAGGCATGCCGGGGGCTCGAGTCGATTCGCGGGGAGAGTGGACGCGGATTCGACGGGTACGGCATCGGCGGGGCTTTGGAGAAGCAAAATCTCGGCACCATCGTCCGCTGGTGCAACGAGGAGCTGCCCGAGCACAAGCCCCGGCACATGCTCGGCATCAGCGAACCGGACGACTTCTTCGTGGCCATCGAGAACGGCGCCGACACCTTCGACTGCGTCAACCCGTCACGTGTGGCGCGCAACGCGGCGATCTATCACCCTGACGGCCGGTTCAACATCAACACCAGCAAGAACCGTCGGGATTTCACGCCGATCGACGAGAACTGCGACTGCTACACCTGCGCCAACTACACGCGGGCCTACCTGCATCACCTGTTCAAGGCCAAGGAGATGCTGGCGTCGACGCTGTGCACCATTCACAACGAACGGTTCACCGTGCGACTGGTCGACCAGATCCGCGGGAGCATCGAGGGCGGCTACTTCGAGGAGTTCAAGGCCGACACCCTGGGCCGCTTCTACGCCTGAAGGACGTAGGTCGGTTCCCGCTTCTTCACGTAGGCAATGACCCGATAGGTGACGGGCATGACCAGCACCTCGATCAGGGTCTTCCAGAGGAAGCCCACGATCACGTAGTTGGCGAAGTCGGTCCACGTGGTGATGCCGATGGCGCCGGCGGCGATGGAGCAGAAGATCAGCGTGTCGGCGAACTCCCCGACGACGGTGGAGCCGATCAGCCGCGCCCACAGGTGCTTCTCCTTGGTGCGTTCCTTGATGAGGACCAGCGTCACCGAGTTCAGCATCTGACCCACCAGGTATCCGGCGAGTCCGGCGAGCAACAGCCGGGGGTAGACACCGACGACGGCGCTGAGGGCGTCCTGGTTTTCGTAGAAGTCGGCGGCGGGGAGTTCGAGGAGGAGCCAAAAGCAGAATGCGGCGAGAATCAGGGCGCCGAATCCCAGGTAGATGGCCCGTCGCGTCGACTTGAACCCGTACACCTCGCTGAGGACGTCGCCGAGGATGTAGGCGAGCGGGAAGAGGAAGAAACCACCGTCGGTGATAACGGGCAGGATCTGCAGCGGCCCGAGGGTCAGAGAGGAATCACTGAAAAATGCGACACCCTTGGTGGCGCAGATATTCGAGATCAGCAGCGTCGCGGTGAACAACGCGACGATCGTGGGGTAGTACCCGCGACTGACGTGCGCGAACGTGGCTTGGTCGGCTTGCTCTACGTACTGATCTGAGGCTGTCACGCCGCAATCCAAGCACTTGCAGGTGGAGCGGCGCGAATCAGGAACGGGTGAACGTACCTTTTGTCCGATCTGAAGCGACGAAAGGCACGTTCACCCGCGGGTGCTACGCCAGGTGAAGGCGGTCAGCCCTGGACGACGCGCGTGCCGCCGGCGAGCTCGTCGTGCTTTCCCTGCTTCGTGGGGCTGCTGTTGATCGTCACACCGATGACGATCGCCGCGACCGTGCCGAGGAGCCCGAAGAGGAGCCCGATCAGCGGAAGACCGCCGAGCGCGGAAAGGACGTAGAAGCTGTTCCGGATGAGCGATTGCTGCTGCGTGGGCAGTCCACCGCTCGGTCCCACCACCCGGAGGCTGAAGAGCTGCTTTCCGGGGGTCTGTCCACGCGTGGTCTCGAGCAGAACGAAGTAGCCGACCACGGCGGCTGCGGTGAGAAGTGCACCGACGACGCTACCCAGAACCGAACCGAGCGCCAGCGAGATGACCGTCGTGACGATGGCGGTGGGAATGCCCACGATGAGCCCGTCGATCACGCGTGCACCCAGACGCGGCAGCAGCTCACCCGGACGTGACGTGTCGAACCCGAAGTCGGGCTGGGCGAACGGTGCAGTACCGAAAGCCTGCCCCGAATTGAACTGCTGCCCACCGGATTGCTGCCCGTAGTGGTGTTCCCCCTGCTGTTGGGCGCCGAACGGTTGGTGCCCCTGGTTCGGATCGAATCCGCCAGTAGTCATAGTTCCCCCTCGAATCTCGAGTCTGTGTGTCTCGGATGACGCCGAGCACATTACGCATCGGGCGAGTGGGGCTCATGTGACGGATAGCGAAAACGGGTGAGCGCGCCTGCCGTCCGTGTGGACGGAAAGCACGCTCACCCGTGGTGAATCAGGCCGTCAGGCGGAAACGTACCGACCGGTGAGCACGCGGTATGCGTAGGTCGAGGCGATGATCGTGAGAGGAATCGTGACCAGCAGTCCGAGTCCGCACGGAATCGCGCCGAGGATGTTGATACCGACCAGAGCGAGGGCCAGCAGCAGAAGCGGTCCCACGTTCTGGGAGATGATTCCGAAGCTGGACTTGATGCCGGTGACGGCGTCCTGGTTCTGATCGATCACGAACTGCAGCGTCCACCACGTCAGGAAGACGACGATCAGACCCGGAATGACGAGCAGGATGAAACCGATTGTGGAAAGGACGCCCACGATCACGCTGGCGATGATGATCGCACCGACATTCGTGAACTGGAAGAACGATCCGAATGCGGGCTTGTTGCCGTCCACCTCGTGGAGCGCTCCCCGCACGAGGGCAGCATTGATCAGGTAGCCGACCACCGTGGTGACGAGCGTTCCGATGATTCGCCACACCGTGAACGTATCGGAGAAGTCGGAGGATGTGTCGAACCCGCCGAAGATCAGGTTCAGGACGACCTGGATGACCGCCGCGACCAGCATGATCCCGATCCAGATGAGCGCATTGTCCTTGAACTTGTTCCAGCCGTAGCTGATCGCGTTGCCCACGGACAGCTGTCCCGGTGTCTGGCCGGGCGCTCCGTAACCCGATACGGGCGGAGGCGGCGGATATCCACCAGGCGGCGGTCCCTGCGGGGGCGGCGGGTAATTGCCCTGCGGCGGATAATTTCCACCCTGCTGCGGCGGTGGGTAATTACCGCCCTGCTGCGGTGGCGGGTAATTCCCGGGAGGCGGTGGGTAGTTTCCACCGGGGGGCGGCGGATATCCGCCGGGGGGTGGTCCCTGCGGCGGCGGTGGGTAATTCCCGGGAGGCGGCGGATATCCGCCAGGAGGTGGTGGGGGATTGCCCTGCGGAGGGTATCCGCCCTGATCACCGCCCTCGGGTTTGTCGTTCGGGTCGTATCCACCAGTCGTCATGTGTTCCCCTCAGCAAGAATTGAGTGCTTGCGTATGACAGTGCGAATAGACACTACGTGGACGAACCTTTACTTGCCCACCTTTGGACCGCTTCTTCTCGAGGCGATTTCATGCCTTACGCTGGTAATCGTGACTAATTCTGGGGGATCGGACGACTCGAATCCGGACGGCGGCCGTTACCCGCCCGGTTACGGCGAGGTACCGGGTTTGCCGCGCGACGGATATGGGGTCGACGAGTCCGGCAACCCCACATATTCGGCGCCCACCGAAAAGTACCCCGACTATCAGCAGCCGGGCGCCTACGGAACGTCGTCGGCGCCGGAGAACCAGGGTCAGTACGGAAACCCCAATCCGTATGCCGCACCGAACCAGTACGGCGGCAACGATCAGTACGGTGCTCCGAATCAGCAGCAGCCGTACCAGACACCCAACCCCTACGGGGCAACGAACCAGTACGGGGCTGCACCTCAGTACGGCGGGCAGAGTCAGTACGGCGGGCAAAATCAGTACGGTGCGCAAAATCAGTATGGCGCGCCCACTCCCGGGTACGGGCCCACGAACGCCTACGGCGCGCCGTACGCGCATCCGCCCGGAACCAATGGGTTGGCGATCGCTGCACTGGTCGTCTCGATCGTCGGTGGATGTGCCTACGGTGTCGGCGCGATAGTCGGCATCATCCTCGGGATCGTTGCGCTCGGTCAGATCAAGCGGTCCGGAGAACAGGGCCGGGGACTCGCAATCGCCGGTATCGCCCTTGGCGCCGCCTATATCCTCGGATGGATCTTGTTCTTCCTCGTCATGGTGATTGCGACGGCGTCGTCGGGAGTGTGATCACCCAGGGCTCGCGCGGCAGCCGGGACGGTTCGAAGCGGTCGAGCAGCCCGGCCAGGTCGGCTTCCTCGTCCGGGGCGGTGAGCCGCAACGACGCGGCCAGCATTCCGAGTACCTGACGAGGAGTGCGCCCCAATGCTTTCTGGTCGCCTAGGGTGACGGCACCGGCACGCTTGGCCAGTCTCCTGCCTTCCTGGTCGAGGGCCAGCGGAACGTGGGCGTACTGGGGGGCCGTCAGCCCGAGCAGTCCGGCCAGATAGGCCTGCCGGGGCGCCGACGACAGCAGATCGTCGCCGCGCACCACCTGGTCGACTCCCTGGGCGGCGTCGTCGACCACCACCGCGAGGTTGTATGCGGGTGTACCGTCACCGCGCCGCAGCACGAGGTCGTCGACCATCCCGGAATAGCTGCCGTGCAGGAGGTCGTCGATCGCGAACGACCCCACATCGGCGCGCAGGCGCAGAGCGGGCGGGCGTCCGCCGGCGCGGCGTGCGCCGCGTTCCTCCGACGTCAGGTTCCGGCAGATTCCGGGATATGCACCGTGCGGGGCGTGGGGTGCGGACGGCGCCTTCAGAATTTCTCTTCTCGTACAAAAGCACTCGTAGGTGAGGCCGGCGGACTCGAGTCGGGCGACCGCGTCCTGGTAATGCTGCCGCCGATCCGACTGCACCACGACGTCCCCGTCCCAGTCGAGGCCGAGTTCGCGGAGATCGGCCAGTTGCTGTTCCCGGGCGCCCGGGCGGACACGGTCGAGGTCTTCGACGCGCATCAGGAAGCGACGGCCGGTGGACCGCGCAAACAGCCACGCCAACAGAGCTGTGCGAAGGTTCCCGAGGTGTAGGTCTCCCGAGGGGCTGGGTGCAAATCGGCCCGCACCGACCGCGGTGCTGCTCGCCACCGTCCGGTGGGTCAGCGGTGTGATGTGGTGCGGCGACTGAGACATCGGTCGAGGCGGTGGGGGTCAGCTGGCCAGTTCGATCGACGACGGCGCGGGCACGACCTCGGCGCCGTGGAGAACCATCGCGATCTGGACATCGAGGGCGTGCTCGAGGTACTCCGGCGGGTACAGGCCGGGGCTGCCGATCGCGTCGAGTGCAAGGCCGTCGACGGTGGCAAGAAGCAACGCTGCGCGCGTTTCGGCCTCGTGCACGCCCATACCGATCAGCACCGCGGACAGCCTGGTACGGATGGTGAAAAGGGTTGTGCGGCGAATCTCGGCGAGTGAGGGCGACGTGGCCGCACGAACCGCGAACCCGGCCATGACGTGGGCCTCGCGGGACCTGGTCTCGTCGAGCGGGAGCAATTGCGACAACGCCGAGAACAGGCCGCGGGCAGGGTTGCCGCCTTGATCCACCTCGGCCAACCGGGCGAGTAACTTGTCGACGAGACTCCGTAGCGCGAAGGCGAACATCTCGTCCTTGGTGGAGAAGTGATGCTGCACGGCGCCGATGGACACACCCGCCCGCTTGGCCACCTCGCGCACGCTGGCGCCTTCGAGACCCGCTTGGGCGGCGACGTCGAACAAGGCTGCGGCCAGGTGCTCGGGGCTGGTCGAGGAGTATCGGCGTTCGCGCATGGAAAGAACATTACTTGCGTATTGATTCAATACGCGCGTCAGGTGCCCCTGTGACTCAAAGTGTCGCGTGTGACCAGTGGGTTCAGCGCTGTGCGTATGCGGCGACCGCCTGACACACGCCGCCGCTATCGTCTGGCGGCGTAGGCGTCGACGTACTCCTGCCCTGACAGCACCATCAAGTCGTGCATCAGCTCATCGGTGGCGGCCCGCACCACATGCCGGTTGTCGCAGAGTGCCCCGTAGCGGGAGAAGTCGAGTGGTGCACCGACGGTGATCGACACCTTTCCAAATCGCAACAGGGCGGAGCCGTGCCGATTGATAGTTGGGGTGCCGTGCATGGCGACCGGTAGCACCGGCGCTCCGGTGGCCAGTGCGACTCGTGCGATGCCCGTCTTCCCCTTGTGCAGTCGGCCGTCGGGCGACCGGGTGCCCTCCGGGTAGATGCCCCAGACCTTGCCGTCCTCGAGGATCTTCCGTGCGGTGTCGAGGGCGGCATCGGCTGCGGATGCCCCGGACCGATCGATGGGAACTTGTCCCGCCGCGGTGAAGAACCACCGCTTCAACCGACCCTTCGTCCCGTGTTCGGTGAAGTACTCGCTCTTGGCGACGAAGGTGATGCGGCGACGGACCATCAGTACGAGGTAGAAGGAGTCGACGACAGTCAGGTGGTTGCTCGCGAGAATCACCGGTCCGGACTTCGGGATGTGATGAGCGCCGACGATGGTGGGTCGGCCGACGAGGCGCAGAACCGGTCCGATCAGTACGAATTTGAAGATCCAGTACCACATGGTGCACTCTCCTGACTCGAGATCGAGCGAATGGTAGACAGTGTCTACCGAGTTCATGGTAGACACTGTCTACGTGACTGGAGAGGTGCAACCACTACGCGAACGTCTGATCGACTGCGCCCGCGAACTGTTGAACGAGGGCGGCATCGACGCAGTCGGTCTGCGCGCCGTTGCCCGCCGGGCAGGGGTGTCACACGGTGCCCCACGCCGCTATTTTCCGACGCACAAGGCATTGCTGGCGTCGCTTGCGGCCGCCGGATTCGCGGAGTTGTCGGATCAGCTGCACGCGGTGGTCGAGACCACGCCCGATCCCGTCGACCGGCTCCGACGAAGTGCCCTGACCTATGTCGCGTTCGCCGCTGAGAGGCGGAATCTGTTCGACCTGATGTTCCGTCACGATGTGCTGGAGGGCTCGGGAATCGAACTTCGGAAGCAGTCACGACCGCTGTTCGAGGCAGTCATCACACTCGTCGGCGAAGCCGGTGCGGCCGATCCGAGGGCTGTGGCGCTCCAACTGTGGACCCAGCTGCACGGGGTCGCGGTTCTCCGGGCGGCGGGCAGTATCGAGGTGGTCGCCGGGCCGGTCGATGCGGAGGCGTTCGTCTCGCGGATGATCGAGGTGTACCTCAGGCCGTAGGAATGACGGCGCGCGGCATGTCGGCCCGCAACTCCACCTCGGCGACGAAATCTCCGTCACCGGGCTCGTAGCGACGCTGCGGATCGAAATCTTCCACGCGGAAACTGTTCAGCGAAGGGGAATGCGTGGTCACAGCAAGGGTGCCGCCGTCGAGGTCGAACTGGAGAAGCCGCTGAAACCCGGTCTCACGGCGGTCGTTCACCCGGAAGTTCTGGTAGTCGGCCAGCAACTCCACCACGGTGCGGTCGGTATCACCGACCTTTCTGTCGGTGACCGTCGTCTGCCCGTCGACGTGTCCGGCCAGGACGAGGAACACCGTGTCGAACGGCACGACGAGCCGGTTCCAGATCTGCTGTCCGGCGCTGCCGCCGATGTCGCCGAAACCGCTCATCCGCAGGGAGCCGTCCTCATCGAGGTAGTAGTGGCTGCCGATCATCACATTGCGATCTGGGTGTGCGGCGAGAACGTCCTCCGCCCACTGCAATACACGCTCAGGCGGGTTGTAGCCGATGTACAACATCAGGAACTTCGCGCCTGCGAGGTCGAGCAGGTCGTAGTGCGCCGAGTTGTCGGTGTCCGTCACCGAACCGCCCCAATACGGTTGATCCCGGTATCGCCACGGGCCGAAGAATTCGTTGTAGAGGGCGTGGTTCTTCTCGTGCTCCCCGGGGATCAGACGGCCGCCGACATTCCACAGATTGTCGTGGTTGCCGGGTAGGACGCCGTGCGGGATACCGGCGTCTTCCAGTCTCGACATCGCCTGGTCTGCCACCTCGAACTCGGGGCGGGCGCGGGTGTCGGGTGCGCCCGGCCGGATCCAGCTCTGGACGAGGTCGCCCGTGTGCATCGAGTAGGCGATCTTCCGGTCCGCGGCATTGTCGGCCGTCCAGCGGGTCATGCTGTCGAACACCGCGGGGTTGTCCCGGGACACGTACTGGGTGTCGGTGATGTGCTGAATCGCGAAGTCGTAGGTCGCCGGATCGGCGAACTGCTGGTCGGCCTCGGAGTTGGCATCACGGAAAGAGCGGTCGCGGCGGCGGCTGTCGATCACCAGGATCTGGGCAGCATCTACGCCCTCGATGCGGGTGCTCAGGGTTACCGGCTCGCCCGGGACGTCGGGCCGTGCCGTGGCCACCGGCTCACCCCAGCTGTCCGCCTCCTCATCCCACACGTGCATCGCCAGGTCGTCGAGATTGACCGAACGGCCCTCCCACGTCACCTCGCTGGTGGCAGTGCCCGGCGCGAACGTGACCTCGTACCGCATGTACGGGTACTCGTCGAAGCGGTGCGTGGTGGCCCACGTGCGATCCGATTCCTTGCCGGGCACCCGACCGGACGGCATGGTGTCGTCGGTGGTCCCGGCGAACATGACCGCGGCGTGCAGTGGGGTGGAACTGAGAAGCCCGCGCGACGCAATTCCCTGAGCGGCGCGGGGCTCCGGTTCCGCGCCGGCGATTCCATCACCGGTCAGCACACCGGCGGCCAGTGACACGGCCATCAGCGCGGCTAGTTTGCCCGGCAGACTCATGACCTGAGGTTACAAGTGCGGCCGGGACGGCGCCGGGCGTCAGGCCTTGCGGCCGAGGAAACCCAGAAGCCGGGTCTGCTCGTCGGCGTCCGTGGGAACTTCGACCGCCGGCCCGCACACGCCCGCCATGCGAATGTTGTCGCCCAGCTGTTCGGCGACAGCCTGAACCCACGCGAGGTCGTCTGCGGGGATGGTTTCGTCGAGGCCGGTGGCGCGCGCGAGGTCCCAACCGTGGACCACCAGGTCGAAGCAGTAGAAACTGCCGACCGTCTCGGCGAGCGTGGTGCGGCCGAAGTGTCCGTCGTATTCGCGGTTCCCGCGCTCGGGGTCGTCGAGGATGTGCTGCATGCCGTCGCGGGTGGCCGCCCACGCGCCGACCGGGTCGTCGTCGACCGAAGGGTCGGCGGGCAGTTCGAGATCGACCACGGTGACGATGTACCGCTGGGTGTCGATCACGTGGCGCAGGAGATCGCGGGCGGTCCAGCCCTCGCACGGCGACACAGCGTTCCAGAGGTCGGCGGGCACGGATTCGACGCGACCGGTGAACTTCTCGGCGAGATCTCGGTAGTGGGCTGCGGGGGTGTCTGTTGTCGAAGTCATGCCGCCGATTCTTCTCCTCCGAAGCGGTCGAGTGCTTGAACATTCCCGACATCGACGACTGAGGCGCTCCCGTGCCAGCCGGGTGCCTCGCTGGCGAGCAGGTCGGACGGGGTGAGTGAGGAGATGCGGCGGCACTCGCGGGACAGATGTGCCTGATCGCTGTATCCCGAGGTAGCGGCGAGTTCTGCCAGACTCCTTCGCATTCCGGACTGCGCGAGCGCCATGAACCGCTGCAGCCTCAGAATTCCGCGAAGAGTTGCCGGGCCGTACCCGAACGCCTCGTTGCACCGCCGCTGCAGTTGCCGTTCGGTGACCGATGTGGCGTCGGCGAGCGCGCTCACGTTCCAGGAGTGTCGCGCCAGCGCCCGGCGCACGTGGCCGATCAGCGGATCCGATTCGGATCGGCTGTTCCGCCAGGTTCGCACGGCGTTCTCGAACAACGAGATTCGCTCGTCGCTCCCCGCTGCGTGGTCGAGTCGGTCGGTGAGTATCCGTTCCCAGCTCGAGCCCAGGACGTCTGCGAGACCGACGCGGGTATCGCGCAGCTCGGACGCCGGGGTCCGAAAGAGTGGCGAAGCGGCGCCCGGCCGGAAGCGCACGCCCACTGATTCGGTGCCCGGCGGAAGGGTGAACGACCAGGCCGACGTTTCGGGACCACAGAGGCGGATGCCGACGCCGCGGATCCACAGGATGTCCATGCAGGCGTCCGGCACCAGCAGGTGCTCGCCCTCCGTGCGCGCCGACCATCCGCACACCAGGGTGTCGGTGAGATCGGACGACGGCGAGGTCGGTGTGTACCAGCCCATGACAGGCAGCGTAATCACCGGCACCGACATCTGCCCCGGCCGCAACATCGCCCGAACTGCCCGCACCGGCGGACAACTCGAGGTGAACTGTAGGGCACGGGTCTGTGCGAGGTTCCCCGGAGGCCCGCCATACCGCCGTCACAGAGAACGAGGACTCCATGAGACGAACATGGGTGCTGGCCGCGATCGCCGCCGTCAGCCTGGCTTTCTCGAGTTGCGCGTACGACAGCACCGATTCCGGCGACACGGGCGGCAACGCGCCGGTGTCGCCGACTCCGATGTCACCACCCGCGGCGCCCGGTGAACCCGTTCTCGAGCTGGGTCCGACCACGATCGGTGAGGTGGTCGTCGACACCGGTGGGATGACGGTCTATGTGTACGACAACGACGAGGTCGGCTCCGGTGCGAGTTCGTGCCGTGGCCCCTGTCTCGAATCGTGGCCGCCGGTCACCAGCGTTACCGAAAATCCCGTCGTCGAAGGTTTGCAAGAGGTAGTCGTGGACACCATCCCGGCGGCGGATGGCACCCATCAGCTCACCGTCAACGGGCGGCCCGTGTACCGCTACAAGGACGACAAGGAGGCCGGGGATGCGTTCGGGCAGGCCGTGGGCAGCGTCTGGTGGACTCTCGACTCCTCGGGTAACCCCGTCACGACGACTGCGGGCGGGGAGTAGCTCGGTCGACCGTCCGGTGTACGAGAAGGGTGAGTGCGGTCGCCGGCACCGCCGCGAACCAGAGGGCCTCCAACCCGACCCATCGGTGTGCGAGGGTGCCCGTGATCGCGCCCACCACCAGCCCGATCCACAGCGCGAAGTGGCGTAGCCATGCCCACGGGGAGCCACCGAACATGGCCCCGGCAAGTCGGTGTCCCATCTTGACGAGAGCACCGGTCATGTAGGTGAGGCCAACGGTCACCTCGCCGTCGCGCTGGAAGAAGGAGTTCTCGGCGCCCATCGCGAGCAGCATGGCGCCGACAGCCACCGTGCTTGCATCCAGGCTCGCGGCGAGAGACCCGGCGAGCAGCAGGCTCGACACCGCCGCGAGCACTGTGGTCTTCACCGGCAGGTTCCGCCGGTCGGTGAGGTGAACAATCACCGCCCCCAGCACGGTACCGAGGACGAACACGGCGATCACGGCGGCGGCCGTCAGCGCGTGCGCCCAGGTGCCTTCGGCGAATCCAACGCTGAAGCGGGTGAGGTTGCCGCTCATGAATGCGACGAAGAACCCGCCGAGGGTGATGAAACCGAGGGCGTCGACGTATCCGGCCAGAACGGCCAATACGACGGCGAGGCTGAGCATTCGCCTGCTGTCGTCGATCGGCACAACACATATCCAACACCGCTTATAACGCCAGTGGCCCCCGATCCGAGATCGGGGGCCACTGTGCGGCGGAAGTCAGGCGATCCGAACGCCTGGTCTAGGCGGTGCCGAGGGCAGGTGCAATGGTGCCTGCCCAGGACTCGTGCAGCCGGTCCTGCCAGTAATTCCACGTGTGGAGGCCGTCGTCGGTGAGGTGCGTCTGCACCTTGGCGCCGGCGCGCTGCGCCGCGGGGACGAAGGTCTTACTGCTCAGTCCGGCGGCGGTCTCGAGGGGGACCGTCTGCGAGAACTTCACCGGGTCGAACTGCGCGCTGTCCGGGTCGACGGTGGGATCGCTCACCGTAGAACCAGCACCGGAGGAGATGTAGACGGACTTGCCGCGCAGTGCGCCGACGTTCAGCAGCGGGTCGTTGCGAATCCATGCCGGTGACGGCCAGAAGCCCCACATGTTCGAGGCGTTGCCGCCCATCTGGGCGACGGATACCTGAATGCCCTGCGCGAAGCCGGGCGAGCTGGCCGTCGGGTACCCGCTGTACGAGGCGACCGCCTTGTAGAAGTCGGGGCGATGGATGGCGAGGTTCAACGCGGAGGTGCCACTCATCGACAGTCCGGCGACGGCGTTGTTCACCCCGTCGCTGCCGAACTGCGAGGCCATCACCGGGGGCAGTTCGTTGGTCAGGAAGGTTTCCCACTTGACCCGGCCGAGCTTGGGGTCGTCGCGCTGCCAATCCGAGTAGAACGTGCCACCGCCGCCGAACGGAATGACCACATTGACGTGCTTGCCGGCGAAGAATCTCTCCACGTCGGTCTCGATCAGCCAGCCGTTGTTGTCATCCGGTGCCCGCAGCCCGTCGAGTAGGTACAGGGTCGGCGCGGGACCACCACCAGCGGCCTTCAGCACCTTGACCGGAATGTTCTTGTCCATCGAAGGTGAATACACCGAGATCAGGGCCGAGTCGGCATGGGCGATACCGGTTCCGGTCAAAGTGGACGCGAGGCCCGACGCCAATACTGCGACGAGGCCCACGATCAACGCGCGGGTGCGACGAATCGCCATGACATATCCCTTATCTCGTTCCGACACACACTGCGCCCCGAACGATAACAGGAAGATAACTACACCGGGTAGCCAGGAAGATCTGGTGATGAACGAAAGAAACCCCTGTGAACCGCTTCTCAGCAGTTCACAGGGGCTTCCTGTGGCGGAGGATAGGGGATTTGAACCCCTGAGGGCGTTAACCCAACCCGCGTTCCAGGCGAGCGCCATAGGCCACTAGGCGAATCCTCCGTGGAGGAGCATACCCAACGACTCCGGCTCGGTGTTAAACGGCCAGGTGGCGGCCCGGTTTCTAGGCCCACTGCAGCAAGCCCAGCGAGTGTTCTGCCAGCGGCACCGACCGATTGCACGACGTGTCCGGGTCTGAGACGGCGTCCAGGCCGAAGGTCGTGTCGATGACGAGGGTCCCCGAGTCGGTCGCGAACTCGAGGATGCACTGGTACTTGCTCTCGGCGAGGGTGCGGCCTTCGATTCCGAGCACGTCTACTTGCTCTCGGCGAGGGTGCGGCCTTCGATTCCGAGCACGTCGAGCGTGCGCAGAGGCTTGTCCGGGGCGGCGGTGCCTGTCGTGGTGACGGTCACGGTGTTCAGCGTCTCGGGCCGCCCCAGGTGCAGCTGCGACGCTCGGCGCCCTCGACGGGCGTGCCGTTGCCGACGTCGGCCGTCAGCAGCGGGTCGAGTGTGGCCCCGTCGGCGAGCGTGCACGGGTCCACCTCATCCCAGCGCACTGAATGGTCCGAGGTCGAGTCGTCGTTGCCTGCCCCGCACGCCGACAGTGCCGCCACGACGCTGCCGAGTGCCACCGCCTGCGCGGTCCTTCTCCGATACATCCCTGAAATCCCGTCCCGGTTTTTTGCGGCCCGACGTGGCCGAATGCGGTGGCGACCGTAGCACCGGCCCCCGTATGCGGGGTCGATCCCTGCGGAGGTTCGGGGCCGTCTACACTCTGTGGTGGATCCCGCGCGGCGCGCATCCTGTGAACTCCCCCAGGGCCGGAAGGCAGCAAGGGTCAACGGGCTCTGCCGGGTGCGCGGGGTCCCCTATCTTTCGCATACCCGACCCACCACGTCGGTGAAAGGCCGCTCCTGATGCCCAACCAGACCCAGATCGGGTTGATGAGCCATGAGGAACTACTTTCCGAGCACGAGCGTCAAACTGCGAATTATGCGCAGCTGAAGACCGAGAAGCTCACGCTCGATCTCACCCGAGGCAAGCCCTCTCCCGAACAGCTGGACCTATCGGCCGAGCTTCTGACGCTCCCTGGTGACGGCGACTTCCGGGACGGCAACGGCACCGACTGCCGCAACTACGGCGGCCTTACCGGGCTCCCTGAACTGCGGGCAATTTTCGGCGAGCTGCTCGGTATTCCCGTCCAGAATCTTCTCGCCGGGAGCAATGCGAGCCTCGAGATCATGCACGACGCCGTGGTGTTCTCGCTGCTGCACGGAAACCCCGATTCCCCCCGCCCGTGGTCCCAGGAACCCAAGGTCAGGTTCCTCTGCCCGGCTCCCGGTTACGATCGCCACTTCGCCATCACCGAGTCCTATGGCATCGAGATGATTCCGGTGCCGATGCGACCGGATGGCCCCGACGTGGACCTCATCACCAAGCTTGTGGCAGGCGACCCGCAGATCAAGGGCTTGTGGGCGGTTCCGAACTACTCCAATCCCACCGGTGCCGTGTACTCGGAGGAAGTGGCGCGGGCGTTGGCCTCGATGCCGACCGCCGCCCCGGATTTCCGTTTGTTCTGGGACAACGCCTACGCGGTGCATCCCCTGTTCGGGGAGACGGCGCCGTCGCTGGACATCCTGGGTATGGCCGCGGAAGCCGGCCACCCGAACCGTCCGCTCGTGTACGCGTCGACGTCGAAGATCACCTTTGCGGGCGCCGGCGTCAGCTTCTTCGGCGCCTCCACGCAAAACCTGGCCTGGTACCAAAAGCACTTCGGGAAGAAGAGTATCGGACCGGACAAGCTCAACCAGCTGCGTCACCTGCGGTTCTTCGGCAACGCAGACGGTGTCCGGGCGCACATGGAGAAGCACCGCGAGATTCTCGCACCGAAGTTCGCGTTGGTGCTGCGGATTCTCGAGGATCGTTTGGGGGCGTCGAAGGTGGCGTCGTGGACGGAGCCGAAGGGTGGCTACTTCGTGAGCCTCGACGTGGTGGAGGGCACGGCCAAGCGGGTCATCGCCCTGGCCAAGGACGCTGGAATCGCGCTCACCGCGGCCGGATCCGCCTTCCCGTACGGCAACGATCCCGAGGACAAGAACATTCGCCTCGCGCCGAGCTTCCCGTCCACCGAAGAGTTGGACAAGGCGATGAACGGCGTCGCAACGTGCGTTCTCCTCGCGGCCGCCGAGGCACGGCTGGACGGCTCGCACTCCTGAGAGTCGGTTACATCCGGGCGTAGCGGGCCATCACGAAGCTGTACACACCGTAGGCAGCGATGCCCAGTCCGGCGAGGACCAGAAGTACCTGACCGTACGGCGCCGAGCCGAGTGTCTTGACTGCTCCGTCGAGACCGGTGGCCTTGGAGGGATCGGACTTCAGCACCGCGACGATCACGAGCACACCGGCGCCGACGATCACCAGACCCTTCGCGACGTATCCGGTGACGCCGAGCGGCTCCACGAGATTCGAGGGCTGGCCTTTCAGGTCGTCGAGGAAATTCTTCGACGCTCCCTTGTAGATGTGGTAGCCGCCGATCGCGATGGCGCCGACAGCTACCAGGATGAGGAGGGCCTTGCCTGCCCCGGACTCCATCAGGCGGGCGCTGAGCCCGGCGTTCTGCTGACCACTCGACTTCCCGGCACCGCTCGCGAACTGCACCGCAGAGAAGGCGAAGGCGAAATAGACCAAAGCCAGGCCGAAGGCCTTCGCGCGGTCCAGCAGCGACGGCCCTTCCGAATCACCCTGGGAACCCTCGGTGACGTGAGGTCCGAGCACGGTCTCGGCGAGGCGCCACAACGCCATTGCGACGAACGCCACCGCGGCCACCCACAGGACGAACCGGCCCCCGGGTTTGGAAGCCAGCGTGCCCAGCGCCCCGGACTGGTCGGCGTTGCCACCGGTGCCGAAGGCCAGCTGAATAATGATGTACGCGACCAGGAGATGAACGAACCCGCTCATCACGTGGCCTGCACGGGCTACCCGTTCGAAGGTGGTGCTGTCCGTCGCACGATCCACGGCTCCACTGAAACCGTTGGCTCGGTTGCCTTCGTTCTCGGCCATCGGATGTCCTTCGGGGTCGCGCGAATGGACATTAGTCCCTGGACCGTAGTCGTACCCGGTATCGGCCGCGCCGACACCGGGTGAGCGCCATCGCACTGCGTTCGTGACCCGGTCGATCAGCTGGAAGCGCCAGGAATGAGCCGGTGAGAATCACGCCGGCCCAGTGGCGGGTGTGGGGTCGATGCCGAACTTACGCGCGAGTAATGCAGTGCTGTGGATAACTCTGTGGACAAAGAGTGAATCGACTCGAGGACCTCCCCGCTGGATCGGCGGGATGGCAGGATCGGACCCATGGCACGCACGTTGAACCTCGTCGGTGACCCGGAGGCCGACGCACTCCTGGCGAGTGACCCCCTGGCCCTGCTGATCGGAATGCTGCTCGATCAGCAGGTTCCGATGGAGACGGCATTCGCGGGGCCGAAGAAGCTCGCAGACCGGCTGGGCGGTCTCGAGGTTCAACGAATCGCCGAGATGGACCCGCAGGAATTTGCCGCAGTCTGTGCGCAGACTCCTGCGGTGCATCGGTTCCCCGGCTCCATCGCCACCCGGATTCAGTCGTTGTGTGCCTTCCTCGTCGAGAACTACGACGGCATCGTCGAAGCGCTGTGGACCGAGGGCGATCCCGACGGCAAAGAGGTTCTGAAGCGGCTGAAGGCGTTGCCCGGTTACGGCGATCAGAAGGCGCGCATCTTCTTGGCCTTGCTCGGCAAGCAGATCGGCGTGGAGCCGAAGGGCTGGCGGGAGGCCGCGGGGGACTACGGCACGGACGGTTCGCGCCGGTCGATCGCGGACGTCGTCGACGACAAGAGCCTCCACGAGGTGCGCGAATTCAAGAAGGCGGCCAAGGCCGAGGCCAAGAAGTCGGCCGCAGCGAAGAAGAAGTAGCCGCGCCTACTCGGTATCCTTCCGCTCCTCCTCCAGATGGCGGCGGCGTTCGCTCTCGTGCATCCAGGGGAAGACGCTGTTGCCCTGGCCGCCGCCTCCCGGTCCGTGGCCGGGGACGCCGTGTTCGTAGGCCGATTCGGCGTGTAGGGCGAGGTCGATGCCCGAGGATTCGTCGTCCGCGCTCACCCGGAATCCGAAGACTCGGTCGATCAGTTTGCCCAGCGCGTACGTCATGCCGAACGCGTAGAGGGCCACGACCACCACGGCCAGCACCTGCTTGCCGAGTTGCGAGAACCCGCCGCCGTAGAAGAGGCCTTCCGGTCCGCCGGTCATGACCCCGGTGGCCAGCAGGCCGATCAGGATCGTGCCGACGATGCCGCCCACCAGGTGGACTCCCACGACGTCGAGCGAGTCGTCGTACCCGAGGCGGAACTTCCAGCCGACGGCGAACGAGCAGACCACACCGGCCACGGCGCCGACGACGAGCGCCCCGACCATGCTCACGGTGCCGCAGGACGGCGTGATCGCGACAAGGCCTGCGACGACACCGGACGCGGCACCGAAGGTGGTGGGGTGGCCGTCACGCTTCTGTTCGACGAGGAGCCAGCCGAGTAGGCCTGTGCAGCCGGCGACAAGAGTGTTGAGGAAGACCGCGGCGGCGGTGCCGTCGGCGGCGAGGGCGGAGCCGGCGTTGAAACCGAACCAGCCGAACCAGAGCAGTCCGACACCCAGCAGCACCAGCGGAAGGTTGTGTGGGCGCATCGACTCGGATCGAAAACCGAGGCGCGGGCCCAGGACCAGCGCCAACGCCAGTCCCGACGCGCCGGATACGATCTCGACAACCAATCCGCCCGCGTAGTCGAGGGCGCCGAACTGCGCGATCCAGCCCTGCGGGTTCCACACCCAGTGCGCGACGGGCGCGTACACCAGGAGAGCCCAGATCGGGACGAAGATCATCCATGCCGAGAACTTGGCGCGGTCGGCGATCGCGCCGCTGATCAGCGCCGCGGTGATGATCGCGAACGTCAACTGGAAGGTGGCGAAGAGAATCTCCGGGACCTGCCCGTGGACCGTGGTGGGGTCGATGCCCACCATTCCCAGGTGTTCGAAGCCGCCGATCAGTCCGCCGCCGATGTCGTCACCGAAGATCAAGGAGTACCCCGCCACCAGCCACGCCACCGTGACCAGCGCGATTGACACGAAACTCATCATGATCATGTTCAGGACACCGGTGGATCTCACCATCCCGCCGTAGAACAGGGCGAGACCCGGGGTCATCAGCAGGACCAGCGCGGTACTGATCAGCAGCCAGGCAGTTGCCCCGGCGTCGATTGCAGGCACGACATTCTCCTCACACGCCCGGACGGAACCGTGCGCGGAAAGTCACGATGACCGTGACCCGTTTCAGGTGTGCTGCCGACGCGTTGCGAACGTGTTACGCAATGCACTCAGCTGTCGGGTTTCGCGTGTGAAGTGACGGGTGTGGCGGGGGCTCGTTCGGCGTGTCTGTGGACCCGACCACCCGCACCTGACGTGTCAGGGTCCGCCGGTAGTCTTTCCGCGTGGCCCTGTACCGGAAGTACCGACCCGCATCCTTCGCCGAGGTGGTGGGGCAGGAGCACGTCACCGAACCACTGAGCACCGCACTCGATGCCGGCCGGATCAACCACGCCTATCTGTTCTCCGGTCCTCGTGGCTGCGGTAAGACGTCCTCTGCGCGCATCCTTGCGCGGTCGCTGAACTGCGTCGAAGGCCCGACGTCGACTCCGTGTGGTCAGTGCCCCTCGTGCGTGGCGTTGGGTCCGGGCGGTTCCGGCAATCTCGACGTCACCGAACTCGACGCGGCCAGCCACGGTGGTGTCGACGACACACGTGAGCTGCGCGACCGCGCGTTCTACGCACCGGCGGAGTCCCGGTACCGGGTGTTCATCGTGGACGAGGCCCACATGGTCACGACGGCGGGATTCAATGCCCTCCTCAAAATCGTCGAGGAACCGCCGGAACACCTCATCTTCATTTTCGCGACCACCGAGCCTGACAAGGTGCTGCCGACCATCCGTTCGCGTACCCACCATTACCCGTTCCGGTTGCTCGCGCCGTCGACCATGCGCGGACTGCTCGAAAAGATCTGCCTGCAAGAGAGCGTTCCGGTGGCGGACCCCGTGTATCCGCTGGTCATTCGTGCGGGTGGCGGTTCGCCGCGTGACTCTCTGAGCATCCTCGACCAGCTGCTGGCCGGTGCGGGCGACGATGGGGTCACTTACCCGCGCGCGCTCGCGCTCCTCGGTGTCACCGACGTGGCCCTCATCGACGATGCAGTGGACGCACTGGCCACCGGAGACGGGGCTGCACTGTTCGGAACCGTCGACCGCGTCATCGACGCCGGCCACGATCCGCGGCGCTTCGCCGTCGACCTGCTCGAGCGTCTGCGCGACCTCATCCTCATGCAGGCGGTGCCGGACGCGGCCGAGCGCGGTCTGGTCGACGCACCCGGCGACGTGCTCGAGAACATGCGCGCGCAGGTTCAGCGGATCGGCCCGGCGACCCTCACCCGATACGCGGAGGTGATTCACGCCGGACTCGGCGAGATGCGCGGTGCCACCGCCCCACGTCTGTTGCTCGAGGTGATGTGCGCCCGGATGCTCCTGCCCTCCGCGTCGGACGCGGAGTCCGCGGTATTGCAGCGACTCGAGCGGGTCGAGCGGGGACTGCCTCCGGCAGGTGCGGCGCCGGCAAACCCGGTGGCCGGACGTTCGGAGCCGGTACCCGCCGTGCAGGCCAGTTCGACTCCGGAACCCGAACCGAAGTTCCAGCGCCCGTCGATGAGGGCGGCCGAGACTGCAACGGTGCCCATGCCGCCCGAACCCGAGCCGGCGCCGCACCCTGTTCCGACGCCCGAGCCGCACCCTGTTCCGGAGCCTGAACCCACCCCTGTTCCGCAACCCGAGCCTGCACCCGTTCCGCAACCAGACCCGACACCGGAGCCGGTTCCCGAGCCGACGCCGGAGCCTGTCCCCGTTCCCGAGCCGACGCCCCAGCCGGTTCCCGAGCCGGAGCCTTCCCCGGCCCCCGAAGTCGTGTCGGAACCGGCAGCGTCCGGCGGTCCCGATGCGGCGGCGTTACGAGAGGCGTGGAACAGTCTGCGCGAGAAGGTGAGTCAGCGGAACAAGATCCTCCCGGCAATGCTGTCGGCAGCGACGGTGCACGACGTGCAGGGCAATCGCTTGATCCTCGCGCACCCTGTTCCCAATCTGGGTGCACGCATCGCTTCGCCCCACAACGCTCAGGTCATCACCGAGGTCCTCGGCGAGATGTTCGGCGGTAACTGGGAAGTGGAGTATCAGGCGGGCGCCTCGGCTGCCCCGCCTCCGCCGGTCACGAAGGTCGCCTCGGCGCCTAGCCGGCCTGCCGGCACCCCGCGATTCTCCCGGCCCAGCCAGGACAAGACCGCACAGCGATCGGCGCAGCCGTCGTCCGAGCAGCGACCGGCTGACGCGGAATCAACTCGGCCGCAGCCTCATCCGTCGTCGGAGCCGGACGACGACATTCCGCCGCCGGAGGCACCCGACTTTCCCGACGATCCCGCACCCCCGGTCGACTACGAATCCGCGACCCCGCCTGTCACCACACCGGAAGACGAAGAAGAGATGTTTGCCGAGGCGGCGGAACCCGCTGATCCGTCGACTCGTCGTGACCCGGAGGTCGTGGCGTTCGAATTGCTCAAGGACATGCTCGGGGCCAAGAAGCTCGAAGGCTGATCGTCCCGCCCCTTCGGGACTCCCGCCCCTGGTGCCCGGGACGCCGGGTAGCCGATTCTCGTTTCATGAGCACAGTGAATGTTCCTGGCGGCGTGCAGAACGAGGTCCGGGCGCCGGCACAAGGTAGCCGATGGTGGGCGTATGTCGGAATTCTGGCAGGGGTGGCCGGAATCGTCGGCATCCAGGCGAGCATGTCGATCGACGCGGTCTATGCGGAGTCTTCGGCAGGTGACGCGCCATCGATCATGAACCACCTTGCCGGACAACGAACCAGCATCCTCGTGATGCACGTGTCCATTATGACCACGGCGCTGCTCCTGCTCGTCTTCGCAGCGGGGTTGGCTCAACGGTTGCGGGTGGCGCTGCCCGCAGCAAGCATCGTCCCGTCGGTCGCGGCGTTCGGGCTGGTCCTGACGTCGGCGGCGTGCCTGCTGGGGACCGGTCTGACGACGGAGCTGGTGTTCGGCCTCGGGGAGACAGACCAGCTGGTACCGGAGTTCGCGGTGGTCGGTGCCCATTGGATGGGCACGATCCCGTGGTTGTGGGCGGGTGCGGGTGTGAGCGCGCTGGCGGTGGCCACCGCGCTGTTGCGCGGACACGCCGGACCGAGGTGGATCGGCTGGGTCAGCCTGGTCCTCGGCTTGGTGACAGCTCTCATCGGCGTGTCACCCCTGCAGTACCTGGCCGGATTCACCGGACCGCTGTGGGTATTGGTCAGCGCGGTGGGATTCGCTCTCGCGCCCTCCCTGCGTGAGTGATACTCGTTCGCACGATGAGCGAGACGAGGGCATCCGAATGATCGAGGGGTCGGCGGGTACCGGCGGTGCGCCGGTACCCGCCGCTGTCATGGCGGTGTCGTCGTGGGTGTTGGTGGTCCTGTCTGTTGCGGCCTTCGTCCGCGCGGACCCGGGCATCGATTCGAACCAGCTGTTCTTCCTGGTCGACGTCGTCGGGGCTGCGGTCTACGGGACCGTCGCCGGGGTCGTTCTCACTCGGCGTGTGAACCCGGTACCGATCCTGCTCGGCCTCACCGCGATCGGAGTGGGAGTGGCCGCGCTCAGCTATAGCTATTCACAGCTCGCGCTGGTCCGCTCCGGCCTTCCGGGAGTCGGTGTGCTGGAACCGCTGCAGAACACGGCGTGGATTCCGGGCACGCTCAGCCTCTTCCTCGTCGTCCCGTGGCTGATCCGCGACCATCCCCTGGGGTGGATCGCCAAGGCCGGCGTGGCGGCCGGTATTTGCGCCACCGCGTGGTATTTCTGGTCGCGAACCTTCACGGACATTCTGCCCGTCTGGGTGCTCCTTCCTGTTCTCCTCGTCGGGGCGCTGGCGTCGGCGGATTGCGGTTGGAGGTGGCGACACGGTCCGCAGGCGGAGCGGGTGGGCCTGGGATGGATGTGTCTGGGCACCGGTCTGATGACAGCGGCGTACCTTCCTCTCGCGCTGCCTGCGTCGCTCCCGGGCTTATGGGTGCTCAATCCGTTGGTGCACCTCGCTGTGCAGGCGTTCTACCCGGTCGCGATCCTCGTGTGCGTTCTGCGACAGCGCATGTGGGGGCTGAATCTAGCGGTCAGCCGCGCGGCAGTGGCCGGAACACTCACCGTTCTGCTGCTGGTGTTGTACGTGGTGGTGGCGACGGTCGTGGCGGCGCTGCTCCCAGCGGGCGAATCGGTGGGCGCGCAGGTGGTTGCCGCGGGAGTCGTCGCCATCGCTGTGCAGCCCGCGCGGGTGTGGCTCCAGCGGCGAGTGCACCACCTGGTGTACGGCGAGGGTGCAGATCCGGCTCGGGCGGTCCGCACACTCGGGCGGCAATTCGGCAGTGCCGAATCACCCGAAGAACTACTCGCGGAACTCGCCGCCGGTGTCGGGGTCGCGTTGCGACTCGAATCGGTATCCATCCGCCGCGCCAGTGGTGTTGCCGCAGTGTGGGGTTCCGCGACCGGACAGCCGGAGGCGGTGGAGTTGGTGCATCGTGGCACAGCACTCGGCACGATGGTGGTCACCGCCCCGCCCGGAGAGACGCTCGGCACTCGGACACGCAGATCACTCACCGAGCTGTCTGCGGTGATCACCGCGGGACTGGTGGTAATGCAGTCGGCCGAAGATCTGCGGGAGGCGCGGGGGCAACTGGCGTCGGTTCGGCTCGAGGAGCGGCAGATGATCCGCCGTGAACTGCACGACGGCCTTGGACCGTCGCTGGCCGGCATCCGCCTCGGGTTGCAGGGGGCGCGCAACCTGCTCACCAGCGACCCCCATTCGGCAGCGGAACTCATCGACTCGCTTCAGGCGGAACTCGACCACCAGGTCGAGGGAATCCGGCAGCTGTCCCGCAGCATGTTTCCCCCGGTGCTCGACGAACTCGGCCTTCTCCCGGCGCTCCAAGACCTGGCGGAAACACATTCTCGGAGCGGCTTCACACTGCAGATCCAGGCAGACCCGCCGACCAGCCTCGGTACGCAGATCAGCGCCGCCGCATACGGAATCATCGTCGAAGCCGTGACCAACGCAAAACGGCACAGCGGCGCGGACGGTTGCCGAGTCGACGCCACACTCACCCAGGAACCGGGAGGCGGCGACGTCCTCGAGGTGATGATCCACGACGACGGCCGTGGGTTCGATCCAGCTGGGAGTGTCGGGGTCGGGACCCGGTCGATGCGCGAGCGCGCCCGCGAACTGGGCGGCACCCTCGACATCGAATCCGGGCGTCCGACAGGAACAGTGGTCACCGCCCGGTTACCGTTGACCCCACTATGAGCGCGGGTAGTGCCAGTCCTTCACCATCGTCCATCCGGGTCGTCGTCGTCGACGATCACCCGGTCTTCCGGCTCGGAATGGTGGCGCTGCTCTCGACACTCGACGGCATGGAGGTGGCTGCGCAGGCCAGTTCGGTCGCCGAAGTCCTCGAGGTCGTCGACGCCGAAGTCGATGTGGTGCTGATGGATCTCGAACTCGGTGACGGGTCGGGCGTGGACGCCACCCGCCGGCTGGTCCAGACATATCCGGAAGTGCGTGTGCTCGTGGTGACGATGCACGAAGATGACGAGTCGCTCGTCGCCTCGGTGCGTGCCGGCGCGCGGGGATATCTCGTCAAGGGCGCTGATCCAGCCGAGGTCGAACGTGCTGTGCGAGCGGTCGCGAACGGCGAAATGATCCTGGGTGCGGCGGTGGCTGCGCGGGCGATGACCTTCATGGCGGCCTCGCACCAGGTGCGCTCGACGGTCTTTCCGGAATTGACTGATCGGGAACGTGAGGTCCTGGACCTCGTCGCTCGCGGGCACGACAACGCGAGCATCTCCCGGCGCTTGGTACTGAGCCCGAAGACTGTGCGTAACCACGTGTCCAATGTGCTGGCCAAGCTTGGTGTGCCCGACCGCTCCGCTGCCATCGTGCGCGCGCGGGACGCCGGGCTCGGACTCGAGGCGTGAGAGGGAGCTGGGCGGCGGGCGTGATGAGTAAAGAGCCAGCGTGATCGCCTGGGTCACGATCCAGGATCGCTTCGGTCCTTCCCGCCGTTTTGCAACAGGTTCTAAGGTGAAGTTGACGGGGTATGCCCCGCGCAGAGCGCCGTGTGCACTGTCGGCGTCGACGCAGATAAGGAAGGAACACCCGAAGTGACCACAGAGGCATTCATTTATGAAGCCATCCGCACCCCGCGTGGCCGCGGAAAGAAGACCGGTTCGCTCCACTCGGTCAAGCCGATCTCGCTGGTCACCGGCCTGATCGACGAGCTCCGCGTCCGGTTCCCCGAACTGGACGAGGATCGCATCTCGGATCTCATCCTCGGTGTCGTCACCCCGGTCGGCGACCAGGGCATGGACATCGCCCGCGTCGCCGTCAACGACGCCGGACTACCCGACACCGTCGGTGGCGTTCAGCTCAACCGGTTCTGCGCCTCGGGACTCGAGGCCGTCAACACCGCCGCACAGAAGGTGCGGTCGGGCTGGGACGAACTGGTGATCGCCGGTGGCGTCGAATCGATGTCCCGTGTGCCGATGGGCTCCGACGGCGGACCGTGGGCTCTCGACCCGGCCACCAACTACGACAACTACTTCGTGCCGCAGGGTGTGGGCGCAGACTTGATCGCCACCATCGAGGGCTTCTCCCGCGAGGACGTCGACGCGTACGCCGTCCGCTCGCAGGATCTCGCCGCGAAGGCGTGGGCGGGCGGGTACTTCGCCAAGTCCGTCGTCCCGGTGAAGGACATCAACGGCATCACCGTCCTCGACCAGGACGAGCACATGCGTCCCGGGACCACCCTCGAGAATCTCGCAGGCCTCAACCCGTCGTTCGCCGGTGTCGGGGAAATGGGCGGCTTCGACGCGGTGTCGCTGCAGAAGTACCACTGGGTCGAGAAGATCAACCACGTCCACCACGGCGGCAACAGCTCCGGCATCGTCGACGGTGCCGCACTGGTACTCGTCGGGTCGGAACAGGCCGGCAAGGACATGGGTCTGAGGCCGCGCGCCCGCGTGGTCGCCACCGCCACCTCCGGCGCCGACTCCACGATCATGCTCACCGGCCCGACGCCGGCGTCGAAGAAGGTTCTCGCCGCCGCCGGATTGACCGTCGACGACATCGACCTGTTCGAGATCAACGAGGCGTTCGCATCCGTGGTGCTGAAGTTCCAGAAGGACCTGAAGATCCCCGACGAGAAGCTCAACGTCAACGGTGGTGCCATCGCGATGGGTCATCCGCTGGGCGCCACGGGGGCCATGATCACCGGCACCATGCTCGACGAACTCGAGCGACGGAACGCCCGGTATGCCCTCATCACCTTGTGCATCGGCGGCGGCATGGGTGTCGCCACCATCATCGAGCGCGTCTGACGCCCGGATCAACAGGAGACTTGAAGCAGTGAGCGAGCAGAACATCATCAACTGGGAGCAGGACGCCGACGGCATCGTCGTGCTCACCATCGACGACCCCAACCAGGGCGCCAACACCATGAACGACGCCTACATCTCCTCGATGAAGGCCACCGTCGACCGCCTCGTCGAGGAGAAGGACTCCATCGCGGGCGTCGTCATCACCTCCGGCAAGAAGACCTTCTTCGCCGGCGGTGACCTGAAGAACATGATCAAGGTCGGCCCCGAGAACGCCCAGGAAATCTACGACCACAGCGTCGCGCTCAAGTCGGACCTGCGTCGCCTCGAAACTCTCGGTAAGCCGGTGGTCGCCGCGATCAACGGTGCCGCACTCGGTGGCGGACTCGAGATCGCCCTCGCCACGCACCACCGCATCGCCGCGGATGTGAAGGGCGTCAAGATCGGTCTGCCCGAGGTCACCCTCGGCCTGCTGCCCGGTGGCGGCGGAGTCGTGCGCACCGTCCGGATGCTCGGTCTGCAGAACGCGCTCATGCAGGTGTTGCTGCAGGGTCAGCAGCGCGGACCGGTCCAGGCCAAGGAGGTCGGACTCGTCGACGAGGTCGTTTCCTCGGTCGAAGAACTGGTGCCTGCCGCGAAGGCGTGGATCGAGGCCAACCCCGAGGGCGGCGTCCAGCCGTGGGACAAAAAGGGCTACCGGATCCCCGGCGGAACCCCGTCCACCCCGGCGTTCGCGGCAAACCTTCCCGCGTTCCCCGCGAACCTGCGTAAGCAGCTCAAGGGTGCCCCGATGCCGGCGCCGCGCGCGATCATGGCCGCCGCTGTCGAGGGCTCGCAGGTCGACATCGACAACGCGCTCCTCATCGAGGCGCGGTATTTCACGTCGCTGGTCACCGGCCAGGTCGCGAAGAACATGATCCAGGCGTTCTTCTTCGACCTGCAGGCCATCAACTCCGGGGCATCCCGCCCCGCAGGCATCGAGAAGACCCCGATCACCAAGGTCGGTGTGCTCGGTGCCGGAATGATGGGCGCGGGCATCGCGTACGTCTCCGCGAAGGCCGGCTTCGACGTCGTCCTCAAGGACGTCACGATCGAGGCGGCGAACAAGGGCAAGGCCTACTCCGAGGGCATCGAGGCCAAGGCGCTCTCGCGTGGCAAGACCACCGAAGAGAAGTCGAAGGCGTTGCTCGACCGGATCACGCCATCCGCCGACCCGGCCGACTTCGCCGGTGTCGACTTCGTCATCGAGGCCGTGTTCGAAAGCCAGGAACTCAAGCACAAGGTGTTCCAGGAGATCGAAGACATCGTCGACCCGAAGGCACTGCTCGGCTCGAACACGTCGACCCTGCCGATCACCGGCCTGGCCACGGGTGTGAAGCGGCAGGAAGACTTCATCGGTATCCACTTCTTCTCGCCCGTCGACAAGATGCCGCTGGTGGAGATCATCCGCGGCGAGAAGACGTCCGACGAGGCCCTTGCTCGGGTCTTCGACTACGTGCAGGCGATCCGCAAGACGCCGATCGTCGTCAACGACTCGCGCGGCTTCTTCACCTCCCGCGTCATCGGCACGTTCATCAACGAGGCTATCGCCATGCTCGCCGAGGGCATCGATCCGGCCACCATCGAGCAGGCAGGTCTGCAGGCCGGCTACCCCGCCGCGCCGCTGCAGCTGTCGGACGAGCTGAACCTGACGCTCATGCAGAAGATCCGCAAGGAAACCGCGGAAGCTACGAAGGCCGAAGGCAAGGAATTGCCCGCCGATCCGGCAGGCGACGTCATCAACACGATGGTCGACAAATTCGACCGCAAGGGCAAGCTCGGCGGCGCCGGCTTCTACGACTACGCCGACGGCAAGCGCACCGGCCTCTGGCCCGGCCTGCGGGAGAACTTCGGTTCCAAGGAACTCGACGTCCCCTTCCAGGACCTCATCGAACGCATGCTGTTCATCGAGGCCATCGAAACGCAGAAGTGCTTCGACGAGGGTGTTCTCATGACCACCGCCGACGCCAACATCGGCTCCATCATGGGCATCGGCTTCCCCGCCTGGACCGGCGGTGTGTCGCAGTACATCCAGGGCTACGAAGGCGGCCAGGCCGGCTTCGTCACGCGCGCCGAAGCGCTCGCCGCCAAGTACGGCGAGCGCTTCACCCCGCCGGCGTCGCTGAAGTAGGCGGCTCCGCCGCCCGTGCGTGGTTAAGGAGTCCCTGCACTCGTGTGCTGTCTCAGGACTTCGTGTACACATCTGTCTCAGGACTTCGTGGACAGTGTGGTCAGTGGTTGGAATGTAGCTGATCGGTCGAGGGTGAGTTCGCGGGCGATGGCGTCA
>NZ_JANFQF010000010.1 GCF_024438035.1 Rhodococcus tibetensis | reverse complement strand
GAGGCCATGAAAATGGAAAACCCCGTCAACGCCCACAAAGCCGGCACCGTCACCGGCCTGGCCGTCGAACCCGGCGCCGCCATCACCCAAGGCACCGTCCTCGCCGAACTCAAATAGCTCACTCGTGCGCACTTGCCGACCCTGCCGGGTCGGCAGGTGCGCACAGTAGTCTGTACGCATGTCCGACCTTCCCGAAATCCGCATCGGCACAGCCGAACGCGAACAGGCTCTCGACATGTTGAGCGAGCATTTCGCGGCGGGCCGTCTCACGGTCGTCGAGTTCGACGAGCGCAGTGCCACAGTGGCCAGTGCGACGACCCGCGGTGAGCTCGAGCAGGTGTTCACAGATCTCCCGGCTCCTGCTGTCGCAGCGCCGGCCAAGACACACTCCACGTCGCGGGAACCCGAGAGTGACCACAACTGGCGTCGCATCGTGATGTCGGTCATCCCGTTACTGGCGCTCGTATTGTTCTTCGTCGTCCCGGTCGACAACAGTTGGTTGTTCTTTCTGATGATCCCGGCCGCCGGCGCAATCCTCTTCGGGACGCGCGACGACCGCGATCGGGATCGCTGACATGGAACCTGTCGAGGTCAATGCCGGCGGCTGGTACCTGCGGGCCCTGCGCGCCGACGAGCGGGTCGATGACCGTCCTGCCCTGGCGGACGGCGGTATCGACGACGCCGGCTACGTCACCCGCCGCACGGCGCAGTGGTCGAGCGACGAGCATTATTCGTGGGCGATCTGTCAGCCCAACACCGGCGAACTGCTCGCCGAGGTGGGGCTCACTCCGGCCGGGGACTCTGCGACCCTCACCGGCTGGGCGCGGACCGGCCACGAGGACGCGCTCGCGAGCGGATCGGATGCAGTACAACGCTTCGCGGAGGGGGCGTTGGGGTTGACGGTCCAGCGGTGACGATGCGGTCTGTGCCGGTGGTCGCGCTCACCGGGTTGGCGCTGATCATGCTGCTTTCCCCGGCATCGGCAACGCCCTCGGGTCCCGACCATGCCGACAAGGTAGTGCACGCCCTGCTGTTCGCGGCGCTGGCGGCCGCCTCCCGGTATGCGCTCGTGACGCCACGGGTCACCGTGCTCTGGCTCGCGGCGTTCGCGGTCATCACCGAGATATTGCAGGGCGTGCTGCCGATCGGCCGGCACGGGTCGATCTGGGACCTCTGCGCCGACATGATGGGTGCGGCGCTCGGGTTGTCCGCTCAGTCCGCGATCATGCGCTCCCGCAGCAGAGTCTGAACACCCGCGTCGAGCCCGAGTCCGTCCGCAAAGTACTGCTCGACGGTCCCGTACTGCTTACGCATGGTGGCCAGGGACACCTCCAGATATTGCTCACGAACACCGAGCACGGGCTCGAGCAACGCAGGGTCCCCGCCTGCATCCGTGAACTTCTCGAAGACGCCGGCGAAGGACGGTAGCAGAAGCTCATTGGTAAGCAGGTAGTCGGAGAACACGTCTTCTTCGCTGACTCCGAGCAACAACAGCAGTGCTGCCGTGGCCCACCCAGTTCGGTCCTTCCCGGTGGTGCAGTGCACGAGGGCGGGTGTGCTGTCGTCCGCCGCGAGGTCCCGAAAGAGTTCCCGGTATGACGACACCGCGCTCGGCATCGACACGAAGTCGCGATAACTTCCCTCGAAGTATTCGATGGCGCGTCCGCCTCCGAGTTCACGTTCGGCGATCATCGGGTCGGCGATCACCTGGAGCATCTGTGCGGGGATCGACCGGATCCCCTTGTCGGCGAGCACGTCCAGGGCGACCGCGCGAGCTCCGTCCGGCAGTTTGTCGGGTGCGACTTCGCGTTCATCGGCGGTCCGCAGGTCGTACACGGTTCGAATCCCGAGGTCCGCTAGGAACGGCATGTCCGTGTCCGCCACCCGGCTGAGATCCGTCGAACGGTAGAACACCGCAGTGCGCACTTTGGCCCCGCCTTCGGTCCGATACCCGCCGACGTCTCGGAGGTTGGGCACGGAGGCGAGCGCAATGGGAGTCATGCGTCGACGGTACCGCCCACCACTCGGCCCAGTGCATCGACGGCGGCGTCGAGTTCCGCAGTGGTCACGTTCAGCGGGGGACGGAACCGTATCCCGCACTTACCGGTCGGCAGAACCAGTACCCGTTCGCGCTCCCTCAGGTCCGCGACCACTCGGTCCCGCCGAGACGTCGTCGGCAGGGTGATCGCGCACATCAGTCCGCGACCCCGCGGTTCGGTGACTTCCGGGTTGGCCAGGGCCAGGTGACGGAGTCGTTCGAGGAGATGCGCACCCACCAAGCGGGCCCGGTCCACCAGGCGATCCTCCTCGATCACCTCGAGGATTCGGCGCGACCGCACCATGTCGGTGAGGTTGCCACCCCAGGTGGAGTTGATGCGCGAACTCACTGCGAACACGTGGTCCGGGATGTCGTCGACCCGGCCACCGGCCATGATTCCGCACACCTGGGTCTTCTTCCCGAAGGCCACGACATCGGGTCGTACGCCAAGTTGCTGATATGCCCAGTTGGTTCCGGTGAGCCCACATCCGGTCTGCACTTCGTCGAGAACGAAGAGGGCGTCGTTCTCGTGACACAACTGTTTCATCGCCTGGAAGAAGTCCGGCCGGAAATGGTGGTCGCCGCCTTCTCCTTGGATCGGCTCGGCGATGAAACATGCGATGTCGGAGGGATTGTCGGCGAACGCGCGCCGCGCCTGTTCCACTGCATGCCGCTCGGCCGCCTCGATGTCACGTCCCTCGGACAGGTAGGGAGCGTCGATCCGCGGCCAATCGAATTTGGGGTATCGCGCGACTTTGCCCGGTTCGGTGTTCGTCAGCGACATCGTGTAGCCGCTTCGGCCGTGGAACGCCTCGGTCAGGTGCAGCACTTTGGTCCCCAGCGCTGGGTCGATACCGCGGTACTCGTTGAATCGACTCTTCCAATCGAACGCGACCTTGAGCGCATTCTCCACCGCGAGGGCGCCGCCGTCGACGAAGAACAGATGCGGCAGTGCGGGATCCCCCAGTACGCGGAAGAACGTATCGACGAAACGCGCCATCGGCACCGTGTAGATGTCCGAATTGCTCGGCTTGTTGATCGCCGCTTCCGCCAATTCGTCCCGGAATTTTTCGCTGTCCGCGAGTGCTGGATGATTCATGCCCAGCGCGGACGAACCGAAGAAGCCAAACATATCCAGGTAGACGGTTCCGTCTCGCTGATCGACGAGATGCGTCCCCTGAGACTGCTCGAGATCGAGCACCAAGTCGAAACCATCGACCAGTATGCGCGCACGCAGGACGTCGTGGACCTGCTCGGCGGACAACTCGCCCCCGCCTCCGGGAAATCGAATCGCTGTGCTCATATCGAGAGATTACGTCAAATTTCCGGTAAGGCGCATCCCATTCGATAAAACATCCGGCGAGGCGGCTAGCTGTCGTAAAATGTCTGCAGGATGATCGTGCTGCGAGTGTGTACGTTTGCGGTAGCGCGGATCTCTTGAAGGAGATGTTCGAGCTCCCGGGGGGACGCGACCCGCACCAGCAAGACGTAGCTTTCGTCCCCCGCCACCGAATGACAGGCCTCGATGGCAGGCAAGTGCCGCAGCCGGGCAGGCGCATCGTCCGGTTGAGACGGATCGAGAGGAGTGATGGCGACGAACGCCGACAAACCGTGCCCCAGCGCGTCGGGGTCGATCTTGGCGGTGTATCCGCGAATGATTTTTCGGGCTTCGAGCCTGCGGACCCGCGACTGGACCGCGGAGATCGACAACCCGGCCTTCTCGGCGAGGGTCGCCAAAGTCGCCCGGCCGTCGGCCACCAACTCCTGCATCAGTACTCGATCGATGTCGTCGAGAGGAGTATGGGGTGTGTCGCTGCGAAAAGAATCCACCACCAGCGCAGGCTAGCCCAGCGGAGGTGCGTCATGGTTGAAACGTGGGAGCTCCGAGCCCGCTTCGCCCGTGCGCTGTCGGCGATGTACGGCCGGGAGCTACCGGCTTACACGACGCTCGTGGAGGTGACCGCGGAGGTCAACGCCGATCTCGCCGAGCAGAACCCCGCGAAGGCGGTGCGGTTCGGTAGCTTGGACCGAGTCGCTGCGGAGCGGCACGGCGCTATCCGCTTGGGGAGTGCCGCGGAACTGCGCCAGGTCGCGATACTGTTCGCCGGATTCGGGATGCACCCTGTCGGCTTCTACGACCTGCGCGACGGCGCCTCTCCCGTACCCCTCGTGGCGACAGCCTTCCGCCCGCTCGATTCGATCGAATTGGGCCGCAACCCGTTCGGTGTCTTCACCTCGATGCTCACCACTGCCGATCGCCGGTTCTTCGACGCCGATCTGCAGGCACGCCTGGAGAACTTCCTCACCAGACGGTCGCTGTTCCCTACCGAACTCCTACATCTCGCCGCGTTGGCTGCCGAGGAGGGGGGGTTGACCGCTCCCTCCGCCGAGCGATTCGTCTCACTCGCGACGACGGTGTTCGCTCTCTCCGACGCACCGATCGACAAGGCCTGGTACTCCGAACTCGAAGCCGTGTCGCCCGTCGCCGCCGACATCGGTGTGGCGGGCACGCACATCGATCACCTCACGCCACGTGTCCTCGACATCGACGAGTTGTATCGCCGCATGACCGCGCGGGGCATCACGATGATCGACCGGATCCAGGGTCCGCCCGTGTGGGACGGGCCCGACGTTCTCGTCCGCCAGACCTCGTTCCGCGCAATGGCCGAGCCGCGCCGGTTCATCCTCCGCGACAGATCCGTCGTCGCAGGCGAGACGCGAGTGCGGTTCGGCAATGCCGAAGCTCGCGGCATCGCGCTTACGCCGGCCGGACGGGAACTCTACGACCGGTTGGCCGCCGCCGACGCCGACGCGGCCGAATGGGAGCGCGAGTTTCCGCGCACCGAACCCGAACTCGAATCCCGAGGAATGGCGTATTTCACGTATCGGCGCGAAGGGAGCCGGCACATCGCCGAACCGATCGTCTACGAAGACTTCCTTCCCGCGTCGGCGACAGACACCTGTAACCGTGCGGAGGTCGCCTTCGGCTCCGACTACCACCTACCCTGGCTCGCCGAGACACTCGGCAGACCTGTGCACGACCCGTTCGCGCTCTACCAACAGCAGCAGGACAGATCCCGAGAGAGGACACCATCGTGAACCTTCCCGCCCCCGAGGAGCTATGCCGACGCGCCGAGGAAGCACTGGTCAGGTGCGGCGCCGACATCGGCGCTGCCGGCGGTTCACTCGTGGCCCGAACTCCCGTCACCGGAACCGATCTACGGGCGGTCCGTGCGAGCAGTCCCGATGACGTCGCCGAAGCGATCTCTGCGGCACACGAGGCCTTCCTGGCGTGGCGCTCGGTCCCGGCACCTCAGCGCGGTGCCGTGGTGCGGCGACTCGGACAGCTACTGACCGAACACAAGCACGACCTGGCGGAACTCGTCACCCTCGAGGCGGGGAAGATCCCATCCGAGGCACGGGGCGAGGTGCAGGAGATGATCGACATCTGCGAATTCGCTGTCGGTCTCTCACGGCAGCTGTACGGCAGGACGATGGCATCGGAGCGTCCGGGACACCGGCTGATGGAGACGTGGCACCCGCTGGGTGTCGTTGGTGTGATCTCCGCCTTCAACTTTCCTGTCGCGGTGTGGTCGTGGAACACGGCAATAGCCTTGGTGTGCGGTGACACCGTGGTGTGGAAGCCGTCGGAGAAGACCCCGCTGACGGCGATCGCGTGCGATGCTCTGCTGGCACAAGCGGCTCACGACCTGGGAGCGCCCGCGGGCCTGCACGCACTGGTGCAGGGATCAGTGGAGGTCGGTGAGCAACTGGTGGACGACGCACGGGTCGCGTTGCTCAGTGCCACCGGATCGGTGCGAATGGGCCGCGCCGTGGGACCGCGAGTTGCCGCGCGATTCGGCAAGAGCCTGCTCGAACTGGGCGGCAACAACGGCGCCGTCGTGGCCCCGTCGGCCGATCTCGACCTCGCCGTGCGCGGAATCGTCTTCTCGGCCGCAGGGACGGCCGGCCAGCGTTGCACCTCGCTTCGTCGGTTGATCGTGCATTCCTCCATCGCGGACGAGGTGACGCACCGGATCTCTTCGGCCTATCGAACGTTGAAGGTCGGTAACCCCTTCGACGACGGCGTACTCGTCGGTCCTCTGGTGGACGAGCAGGCATTCAACGCTATGCGGACGGCCCTGGACAAGGCTCGCGCGGACGGTGGAACAGTGGTCTGCGGAGGTGAACGCCGCGGCGCGGAAAACTCCGCCTACTATGTCTCCCCTGCACTGGTACGCATGCCTGCACAGACATCGGTAGTGCAGGAAGAAACGTTCGCGCCCATCCTCTACGTCCTCACCTACGACACGTTCGACCAGGCCATCGCGATGCATAACGAAGTGCCGCAGGGACTTTCGTCTTCCATTTTCACCACCGACCAGCGTGAGGCCGAACGGTTCCTCGCCGCGGACGGTTCCGACTGCGGTATCGCGAACGTCAACATCGGCACGTCGGGAGCGGAGATCGGCGGAGCGTTCGGCGGAGAGAAGGACACGGGCGGCGGACGCGAATCCGGATCCGATGCTTGGAAGGCCTACATGCGGCGTGCCACGAACACCGTCAACTACTCCGACCAATTGCCCCTCGCACAGGGCGTCGAGTTCACCTGATCGCCCCGCTCGAGCGGCTACGCTCGGGACGTGAGCAACTGGACCGAGATGGCGCGAGAGATCGCGGAGAACGTCCTGTTCCCGGTCGCGGACAGCGTCGATACCGACGGTGAGATCCCCGACAGCCATTTCGAGACGTTGGCCGCCGACGGCTTCTACGGTCTCGCAGCGCCCGACGACGAGAGCGTGACACCGTCCGTCCTGGTCGACGTTCTGGAGACCTTGTGCGGCGGGTGCCTCGCGACGGCGTTCACGTGGATGCAGCATCACGGAGTGGTTGCCGGCCTCGCGGCGTCGCCCAACAGCACTCTGCAGGAACGGTATCTCGACGGGCTCGTCGATGGCACGGTGCGAGCGGGAGTCGCCCTGGCCGGAGCCGTTCCCGTGCCGCCCCTTCTGTGGGCGCGCCGGGTCGAGGACGGGTACGTGCTGGACGGCGTTTCACCATTCGTCACCGGCTGGGGCATCGTCGACCTGCTTCAGGTCTCGGCCCGCGACGAATTCGACGACACGATCGTGCACGTGATCATCCCGGCACAACCACTCCGCGGACTCACCGCAGCAGAACTGCCGCTGATCGCTGCCCGCGGTTCCAACACCGTTCGTCTCACCTTCGACGGGCTCGCTGTGCCAGGCGAACTGGTAAGCGCCGTCGTCTCATCCGACGACTTCGCGAAGAGCCAGCTGTTCGGGTCATGGATCAACGGGTGCATGGCCATGGGCATCACCCGCCGCGCGATCAGCGAACTCGAAGCGCTCGGGGTCGACTCGGACCCGTTCGAGGAACAGGCCGCCCGAGCACGGCTCGACCTCAACGCGGCGTTGGAAGGCCGCGCCGACATCGTCGACGCGCGTGCGCGGGCATCCGAACTCGCCGTGCGGACCGCGACCGCGCTCGTGACTGCCAAGGGCAGCTCCGCACTGATCGCGGGAAACACCGCCGAACGGCTCATGCGCGAAGCCACCTTCACGCTCGTCGCAGCGGGACGTCCGGCGATCAAAGCCGCACTGCTGGAGCGTCTCAGCCGCGACTGAGACGGTTCCGGCCGACGTGTCGGTGCGTTCGACTAGGGTCTGACAGCTCCCCCGGGCAGGCCCCTTCGACCGAAGCGAGACAACGTGTTCAGGATCGTCCGCGCAGCGGCACTGGTGTGGCTCGCGTGCCTCGTCGGTGCGTATGCCGCAGCAACCGCGCGGCCGGCCGAGACCGTCGAAGTGCCCTCGCCGTCGTACGCCCCGGTGTCGACGGATTCCGACGTCCTCTGACCGCATGATGAGGAGCCGTAACTCTTCTACGGCACAGCGGACCGCGCACATACGGGCCGGGTCGCGCATCCCGGGCCCGTGCATCCGCCATCGGCGGCGATCAACGCAAGCCGCTGACCCGCCCTGGCCAGTCGGTACCCGGCAGCTCGGGCATCGCCCCATCTGCCTACCTCCGGTTCTCCCCCGTTGCGGACAGGTTGACACCGATTCGCATCGGCAAAGGGGTCACCACGTAGATGTGCTGATTGGTTCACCGCGTAGAAGTGCGGTGTCTGTCGGACCCGCGGTGCAGTATGGAACGGTGACCGAAGTCCTCGGCAGGTTCTCTGCCGCCACCAGGGAGTGGTTCGACGGCGCCTTCCCCGCGCCGACGGACGCGCAGCTCGGTGCCTGGGAGTCGATCGCGAGCCGTGCGAACACCTTGGTGGTCGCACCCACAGGGTCGGGCAAGACCCTCTCGGCCTTCCTGTGGTCGCTCGATCAGCTCGCGGCCACGGGCGAGAAGAGCCGCTCCACCAAGGTCCTCTACATCTCACCGCTGAAGGCACTCGGCGTGGATGTCGAACGCAACCTGCGCGCGCCGCTGGTCGGCATCACCCAGACGGCGAAGCGGCTCGGTCTCACGCCGCCCGAGATCTCGGTCGGTGTCCGTTCGGGTGACACCCCGCCCGCCGACCGCCGCGCGCTGATCAAGAATCCGCCAGACATTCTCATCACCACGCCCGAGTCGTTGTTCCTCATGCTCACCTCGTCCGCACGGGAGACGCTCACTCAGGTCGACACCGTGATCGTCGACGAAGTGCACGCCGTCGCAGGAACCAAGCGCGGGGCGCACCTCGCGCTGTCGCTCGAGCGGCTCGATCGACTCCTCGAGACCCCCGCGCAGCGCATCGGACTGTCGGCGACGGTGCGCCCACACGAAGAAGTGGGGCGCTTCCTCTCCGGTTCGGCACCGATCAGGATCGTGGCTCCGCCGTCACCGAAGACGTTCGACCTGACCGTCCAGGTTCCCGTCGAGGACATGACGGAGCTGGGTCTCGCCGAGCCCGCCGAGGGGTCGGCATCGTCCACCCCGCAAGCCGGATCGATCTGGCCGCACGTCGAGGAACAGATCGTGGATCTCGTCCTCGCACACCGCTCGTCCATCGTGTTCGCCAACTCCCGACGGCTCGCGGAGCGACTCACCGCACGACTCAACGAGATCTACGCCGAACGTGGTGGCGCCGACGTGGACAGGAACCCGAAGCCGGCCTCGCAGATCGGCACTCCTTCGGAGGTCAACTTCGGCGCCGACCCTCTGCTCGCGAGGGCTCACCACGGATCGGTCAGCAAAGATCAACGAGCTCTCATCGAGGACGACCTCAAATCCGGACGACTTCGCTGTGTCGTCGCGACGAGCAGCCTCGAGCTCGGGATCGATATGGGCGCGGTCGATCTCGTGGTCCAGGTGGAGGCTCCCCCCTCTGTGGCGAGTGGCTTGCAACGTGTGGGCCGGGCCGGACACCAGGTCGGGGAGATCTCCCGCGGTGTCGTGTTCCCCAAGCACCGCACCGACCTCGTCCACTGCGCGGTTACCGTCGAACGGATGGTGACCGGCAAGATCGAGGCTCTTGCAGTGCCAGCCAATCCACTCGACATCCTTGCTCAACACACCGTTGCGGCCACTGCCCTCGAACCCCTCGACGTCGACGAGTGGTTCGAGACGGTCCGCCGCAGCGGTTCCTTCGCCTCCTTGCCGCGCTCGGCGTACGAGTCCACGCTCGACCTACTCGCCGGCCTCTATCCTTCCGACGAGTTCGCCGAACTGCGGCCCCGTCTGGTCTGGGACCGCGAAGCCAACACCCTGACGGGTCGCCCCGGCGCGCAACGCCTTGCGGTCACCTCGGGCGGCGCCATCCCCGACCGCGGACTGTTCACCGTCTACATGGTGGGCGAAAAGGCGTCTCGGGTCGGCGAGCTCGACGAGGAGATGGTGTACGAATCCCGGGTCGGGGACGTCTTCGCACTCGGTGCCACCAGCTGGCGGATCGAGGACATCACTTTCGACCGGGTGCTGGTGAGCCCGGCGTACGGTCAGCCCGGCCGGCTTCCCTTCTGGCACGGCGACGGCCTCGGCCGCCCGGCGGAACTCGGTGAGGCGCTCGGACAGTTTCTCCGGGAGATTTCGCTCGGCCACGAAACAGAGGTAAAGGAACGGTGCCTCACCGGAGGTCTGGACGACAACGCCACGAACAATCTGGTTCAGCTGGTCAACGAACAGAAGACCGCCACCGGTCAGGTTCCCACCGACCGCACCCTCGTGGTCGAACGATTCCGCGACGAGCTCGGTGACTGGCGTCTGATCCTTCATTCCCCGTATGGACAACGCGTGCACGCACCGTGGGCCCTGGCCGTCAGTGCCCGGCTCAGTGAGCGTCACGGTCTCGACTCCAACGCGACTGCATCGGACGACGGCATCATCGTCCGCCTTCCCGACACCGAGGACACGCCGCCAGGGGCAGATCTCTTCGCCTTCGACAGCGACGAGATCGAGGACATCGTCACCGAACAGGTGGGCGGGTCCGCATTGTTCGCCTCGCGGTTCCGTGAATGCGCCGCCCGCGCGTTGCTGTTGCCACGCCGCAATCCGGGGAAACGCGCGCCGCTGTGGCAGCAGCGTCAACGTTCGGCGCAGCTCCTCGACGTCGCACGCAAGTATCCGACGTTTCCGATTCTGCTCGAGACCGTGCGCGAATGCCTGCAGGATGTGTACGACCTTCCTGCGCTGAAGGATTTGTTCCGCCGGATGGCACGTCGCCAGATCCGCATCGTCGAGGTCGAGACCCAGTCACCGTCACCTTTCGCCGGGGCGTTGCTGTTCAACTACGTCGGCGAATTCATGTACGAGGGTGACAGCCCGCTGGCCGAACGCCGTGCCGCCGCCCTGTCTCTCGATTCGGCCCTGCTCGCGGAACTTCTCGGTCGTGTCGAGTTGCGCGAGCTTCTCGATGCCGACGTCATCGCGCAAGCGGAGCTGGAGTTACAACGCCTCCTCCCGGACCGCAAGGCGAAAGACATCGAGGGCGTCGCCGACCTGCTCCGCCTCCTCGGTCCCCTCAAGACCGAGGAGGTCACCGCACGCTCGACGCAGGATCCCACACAGTGGCTGGACGAGCTGGTCCGCGCCAAGCGGGCACTTGCCGTCTCCTTTGCCGGTGCCCACTGGTGGACGGCCATCGAGGACGCCGCACGCCTGCGCGACGGACTGGGTGTCCCGCTGCCCATCGGCACCCCGGCCGCATTCATCGAGCCCGTAGACGACCCGCTCGGTGACCTCCTCAGCCGATACGCGCGCACGCACGGACCGTTCACACTCGGTGATGCGGCCGGGCGCTTCGGAATCGGATCCGCTGTCGCGCGCGACGTTCTGCAACGACTCGCCTCGGACAAGCGGGTCATGGAGGGCGAATTTCGCCCCGGTGTCTCCGGGAGCGAATGGTGCGATGCGGAGGTCCTCCGCCGCCTCCGGAGGCGTTCACTGGCTGCCGCACGCCAGGAAGTGGAGCCCGTCAGCACTGCCACATTGGGCCGCTTCCTCCCGAGTTGGCAACATGTCGGCGGTACCCTGCGGGGCATCGACGGCGTTGCCACCGTGGTGGAACAGCTTGCCGGCGTCCCCGTTCCCGCGTCGGCACTCGAGTCGCTGATCTTGCCGTCCCGCGTGGCCGATTATTCCCCCGCGATGCTCGACGAACTGACCTCCACCGGAGAAGTGTTGTGGTCGGGCGCGGGCAACATCTCGGGGAAGGACGGGTGGGTGTGTCTCCATCCGGCCGACACCGCACCCCTGACTCTGACGACCCCCGCCGAGTCGGATCTGTCCGACGGGCAACGGCGCATTCTGGACACGCTGGCCGGCGGTGGTGCGTACTTCTTCCGTCAGCTCGCCGACACCCTCGAGATGTCCGATGACAGTGCACTGGCCACTGCGCTGTGGGATCTCGTATGGCTCGGGCACATCGGCAACGACACCCTCGCCCCGTTGCGCGCTCTCCTGTCGGACACGTCGAGAACCACCACCAGCCATCGCTCACCGCGCCGTCCGCCGCGCGCCCGCGCCTACCGCAGCCTCGCGACCCCGGTTCGCACGGCGCCGCCCACCGTGGGTGGCCGGTGGTCGATCCTTCCAGGCGCCGAGACCGATGCCACCCTGCGTGCGAGCGCTACCGCCGAACTTCTGCTCGAACGCTATGGCGTGGTGACGCGCGGATCCGTGATGACCGAGAACGTTCCAGGCGGATTCGCCTTGATGTACAAGGTGCTGGGCACTTTCGAGGACAACGGTCGGTGCCGGCGCGGACACTTCGTCGATTCTCTCGGTGGCGCACAGTTCTCCACCCCCCACGTGGTGGACAGGTTGCGGAGCTACGGTGATTCACTCGAAGGCCGGCACACTGCGCTGCCTGCCGTGACACTCGCGGCAAGCGACCCCGCCAACCCGTACGGCGCCGCACTCCCCTGGCCGAAGCGCAGCGACGACTCGCCAGGTCACCGTCCTGGGCGCAAGGCGGGCGGACTGGTGGTCCTCGTCGAGGGGGAGCTGATTCTGTTCGTGGAGCGCGGCGGGCGAACAGTCCTGACCTTTACCGAAGATCCCGGTGTCCTGCGCACTGCGGCGGCGGCTCTCGCCGGAGTGGTCAAGCGCCGGGGAATCGACCGGATCGTGGTGGAGAAGGTCGACGGCGACACCATCCATGGGAGCGAATTCGCGCCGATCCTCACCGAGGCGGGGTTCGCACCGACGCCCCGCGGCTTCCGGTTGCGAGCCTGACATGCCCGAAGGTGACACCGTCTGGCGCACAGCCAACTCGCTCCGCGACGCACTCGAAGGTCATGTACTGACCAAATGTGATGTGCGGGTTCCGCGTTACGCCACCGTCGACCTGTCCGGGTCGAAGGTCGAGGAAGTAGTCAGCCGCGGCAAACATCTCCTCATCCGGGTCGGTGAGTACTCCATTCACACCCATCTGAAGATGGAGGGTGCATGGCATATCTACAGGCCGGATGCGCGATGGCGTCGTCCCACGCATCAAGCCCGCATCGTGCTGGCCACCGAAAAACTTGTCGCCGTAGGGTTCTCTCTCGGCATCACCGAAATACTCGATCGCGATGCGGAAGACTCCGCGGTCGGTCACCTCGGGCCCGACCTTCTCGGGCCGGACTGGGACGCGGGCACTGCCGTCCGCAATCTACGTGCGGCCGGTGATCAACCCATCGGCGTGGCCCTCGTCGATCAGCGCAACCTCGCGGGCCTCGGCAATGTCTATCGCAACGAGGTGTGCTTCCTCCGGGGCGTCGATCCCTTCACCCCGGCGCGCGAGGTGGCGAACATACCGGCGATGGTCGCGCTTGCTCACCGCATGATCCACGCTGACAAGAACAATCCGATCCGGCACCGCCCGTGGGTGTACGGCCGCGCGGGTAAGCGTTGCCGCCGGTGCGGAACGGAGATCCGAAGCCGGGAACTCGGGCAGCAGGACATCTATTTCTGCACCTACTGCCAGCCACCGTTCGACAGCTAGCGCAACACCGAGGTCGGCGGTCCGAGCGGCGGAGGCTTCCGAGTCACTCGACGGCCGAACAACCAGGCGGTGCCATCCGGTACCCACAACACCGCCGCGGTCACCAGCGTCAACAAATATGTCGGCGCGACCACCGGAAGGAGTATGCACCCGAGGAGTGCCACGGGAAAGTCCCTGCGCCACAAAAGGGATAGCGCACTGGGAAGCGCGAGCAGGCCGACCGCTGCCCCATAGTGGGATGTGGCGATCGCCCACGGAACTCCTACCACCCAGCACACCATCCCGAGAATGTGGTGGGCAATCAGCAGGAACCTGGTATACGTCGTGAAGGTCCAGAACCGGCCGACCTCCACGCCGACCCAGAAGATCCGGCTGCGAAACGGTCCGACGCCCTCGTCGAGTAGCGCAGTTCGGAACAACTCGTCAGCCCGGCGGCGTAGCGACATGCCGGACTTCCCCTGAGCTTTCGCGCGGTGACAGAGATCGTCGTGCATGATCGCGGGAAGCAATTGGCGGCCGTACGGGGTGAGCAGCCCTTGAAGTGGCGCAGGCACGGAGGCGAGGTCGGTCCGGACAACGCACGGCTGCGGCGCGCAACCGGGCACGGTCACCACCGTCTCGCCGTGGACGTACACGAAGTGATCGGTGAGCTGGAAGTACCTGTGGTCGAGCACTCGAAGGGACGGTTTCGGACGAGTCGGGTCGTCCACGGACACCTGAAACGGCATGCTCACCTCACTCGTGGCCGGACCTGTTGGCCTCCATCACCAGAGTGACGCAATGGGCGACGAATTGCTCGCGCGACGCGGCAACAGTTCCATCGAGATATCCGATGAACAACGTCGTGAGCGCCCCGACGACGCCGATCGCGACGAGCTGTTTCTCGACCTCGTCGTCCACGGCCGAGAGCTGGTCGTGAACAAGCCCGACGAATCCGGGCATGAGGTCCATTCCACGCCGGCTCAGCGCGGGCTCGGACAGGGGCGCGAGCAGCAGCACCCGGCCCCTCTCGGGGTTGTCCACCATCAATTCGACGAAGGCTTCGACGGCGGCCTCGGCTCGCTCCCTCGCCGTGCGGGTCGACGCCACCGCGCCCAGCAGCGCCGCCTGTGCCTCGTCGCCGACGGTGGCGTAGACGGATCGAACGAACTCGTCGCGGTCGGTGAAGGACTCGTAGAAATAGCGCTCGGTCAACGATGCAGTACGGCAGACGGCCCGGACGTTGACCGCGGGACCGCAAGGCCCGCCGAGGAGGGAAATACCGACCCGCAGGAGCGCCGCTCGCCGGGCTTCGCGGCGGTCTTCCAACGTCACGTCCCCAGCTCCCACTCTTGACTACGCACGTTGTCAGATCCTAGTCTGACAACGTGCGTAGTCAAACGAACTCGGAGGGTGCGTCCGTGCAGGCCACCGCTCCCACCCCGCTCGGACCTGATTCGCTGACCTGGAAGTACTTCGGCGACTGGCGGGGAATGCTGCAAGGCGTCTGGGCCGGCTCGATGCAGAACATGCATCCGGGGCTCGGCGCTGGAGTCGAGGAACATTCCGAGTTCTTCGACGAACGGTGGGAGCGCCTGTACCGCTCGCTCTACCCGATCGGAGGCGTGGTCTTCGACGGCGACCGCGCCCAGCAGACTGCAGAGCAGGTCCGGGGATACCACAACACCATCAAGGGTGTCGACAAACACGGACGGAAGTACCACGCCCTAGATCCCGACACCTTCTATTGGGCGCACGCCACGTTCTTCATGGGCACAATCCTCACGGGCGACAATTTCATGGGCGGCCTCACCGAGGAGCAGAAGCGGCAACTGTTCACCGAACACATCCAGTGGTACCGCCTGTACGGGATGAGCATGCGCCCGGTCCCGGAGACCTGGGAAGCGTTCCTCGAGTATTGGGACCACATGTGCCGCAACGTCCTCGAAGACAACAAGGCTACCCGTGACGTCCTCAACCTTTCCGGCCTGGGCGTCCCACCGCTCCTGACGTGGCTCCCCGACCGGGTGTGGGCGATCCTGCGCATCCCGGTCGCCAGGGGATTCGTCTGGCTGACAGTGGGGATGTACGACGAACCGGTACGCGAGCGCCTCGGATACCGCTGGACGGCACGCGATGAGCGACTGCACACCCTGGTCGGCCGGACCGTGAACGCGCTGTTCCGTCTCGTCCCGTGGCGATACCGTTACCATCCCCGCGCTCGCGCCGGATGGGACCGTGCGACCGGACGCACCCGCAAGGACGCCCCGCTCGTGCATACGCCGCCGCGCAACCTGCCGCCCCTCGAGCGTCGCGACGATCCGAAGCACTACAGCCCTCGGGTGTGATTCCCAGGGAGAACACAGGCAACGCCCACAGTGCTCACGGATTCACCGGCAATGCTCGAGAACATGGAACTCTTCGCTGTTGCAGCTCTCCTCGTCATGGCTCTTTCGGGAGTTGTCGCCGCCCACGCCCCGAAATCGCTCGTCCACACCCGCTGACCGCCGAGATCGTGGAATGCTCGAAGGATGGAGTGGGACCTTCCGAGGCTCTTGAATCGCCCGCCGCTGATCAGCGACGAACCGCTGTCGCCCGACCATGCGGCAAGCCGCATCAGCGCGTACATCTACGGCAACATCTTGGTGCTCGCCGCGCTCATCCCCGTCACGAAATCCCAGGAGACCCTGGGCATCGCCATCGTCGTCGGTGCCGCACTGTCCACGTTCCTCGCCCACGTGTTCGCCGAGTCCGTGGGCCAGACCCTCCGGCTCGGCAGATCATTGTCCAGCACCGAGCGCGTACGGGAGCTGCGGGACGGTCTCCCCGTCCTGACATCCGCGGTGGTGCCCACCGTGATCCTCTGCACAGCCCTGCTGGGCTGGCTGGAGCCGAGAACCGCGCAACTGACCGCCGAGATCGTCATGATCGCCCGTATCGGGTCGATCAGCTACGTGATCAGCCGTCTCCGCCGCGAAAAAGTCACGAACGGCACGCACCTCGCCGCGTTGGGCCTCGCCGTGATCGCGACGATCATCGTGGTCATCAAGGTATTTCTGACACACTGACCGGCGGTTCGAGCAATTCGACGCGGGATTCGGGTGCCGCCGCCCGCAAGGCATCCGCGGAGAGGTCGTCCGGTTGGGCTTGAGACTGCACCTCCGCCTCCACTCGCGCACGGTAGGTTTTCACCTCACGGTCGACCGTGTCGGCATCCCACCCGAGGACTCGGGCCACCAATTGTGCGACCTGCTCGGCGCAGTTCACGCCCCGATGCGAGTACTCGATCCCGATGCGCGTTCTCCTGGTCAGGATGTCGTCGAGGTGCAGCGCCCCCTCCGCCGCGGCGGCATAGACCACTTCGACCTGAAGGTAGGCCGGTGCGTCGGTAATTGGTTGCAGCAGTTCGGGTTTGCCCTCCGCGAGGTCGAGCACTTCACCGATCAGGGAACCGTACCGATCGAGGAGATGCTTGACGCGATAGGGGTGTAGTCCGTACAGCTGACCGAGGTTGACGGTCTGGTTCACGAGCGCGTAGTAACCGTCTGCACCTGCCAGCGGCACCTTCTCGGTGATCGAAGGCGCGACCCGGGCGGGGATGTCGTCCGCAGCCAGGTCGACCGCGTCCTCGGCCATCACCCGATATGTGGTGTATTTGCCGCCCGCGATCGCGACCAGTCCGGGCGCGACACGCGCGACCGCATGCTCGCGCGACAACTTGGAGGTCTCGTCGCTCTCCCCCGCCAGGAGGGGGCGTAGGCCTGCGTACACCCCGTCGATGTCTTCGTGCGTGAGGGCCGTCACCAGGACCTTGTTGACGTGCCCCAGGATGTAGTCGATGTCAGCTTTGGTGGCCGCCGGATGGGCGAGGTCGAGATTCCAGTCCGTGTCGGTGGTCCCGATGATCCAGTGGCTGCCCCACGGGATCACGAACAGCACCGACTTCTCGGTCCGCAGGATGATGGCGGCATCGCTCACGATTCGATCCCGCGGCACGACGATGTGCACACCCTTGGACGCGCGGACGCGGAATCGGCCGCGCTGGCGGGACAGCGCCTGGATCTCGTCCGTCCAGACGCCGGTCGCATTGATGACGACGTGCGCCTTCACCTCCGCGGTACGGCCGTCCTCGCAGTCACGGAGCCGGACCCCGGACACGCGATCGGCTTCCCGGAGGAATCCCACGACCTGAGTGGACGTGCGTACCACCGCTCCATAATGGGCAGCGGTGCGGGCGACGGTCATGGTGTGGCGAGCATCGTCCACGACGGTGTCGTAGTACTGGATGCCGCCGGTCAACGAGTTCCGCTTGAGGCCAGGCGCCATCCGCAGGGCGCCTGCCCGGGTGAGATGTTTCTGAGCGGGCACCGATTTGGCCCCGCCCATCCTGTCGTAGAGGAAGATCCCCGCCGCCATATAGGGGCGTTCCCATACCCGGTGAGTGATGGGAAAGAGGAACTTGAGCGGTTTCACGAGATGGGGCGCCAGCGTGGTCAGCGACAGTTCGCGTTCGCGTAGGGCTTCCCGGACCAGTCCGAATTCGAGTTGCTCGAGGTACCGCAACCCGCCGTGGAACATCTTCGACGAGCGGCTCGAGGTTCCGGACGCATAGTCGCGCGCCTCGACCAGGGCGACCTTGAGCCCGCGGGTGGCCGCGTCGAGTGCCGCACCGGCACCGACGACACCGCCGCCGATCACGACGACGTCGAACTGTTCGGTTTGCAGCTTCTCCCACGCAGCATCGCGCTGCACTGGACCGAGAAACTGCACACCTGGCGAACTACTCAACTCGGGCTCCTGTGAGATGACGACGGATTCGTCCCCAGGCTAGTAGCTTCATCCGTGTGATTCAGTACATCGCTGCGATAGACCAGGGCACCACCTCGAGCCGCTGCATGATCTTCGATCACGACGGAGCGGTTGTCAGCGTCGCTCAGAAGGAACACGAGCAGATCCTTCCCCGTGCCGGTTGGGTGGAGCACGATCCGATGGAGCTCTGGATCAATACGCGCGAAGTGGTGGCATCGGCCCTCGCGAAGGCTGATCTCACCAAGCGCGACATCGCCGCTATCGGTATCACCAATCAGCGCGAGACAGCGGTGGTGTGGGACCGGAACACCGGAGAACCGGTGTACAACGCCATCGTCTGGCAGGACACCGGACCGACGAACTCTGCACCCGGCTCGGCGGCGAGGAAGGGCCAGGGCGTTATCAGAAGCGCACAGGCCTGCCGCTGTCGACGTATTTTGCCGGGCCCAAGGTGCGGTGGATCCTCGACAACGTCGACGGCGCGCGTGCGCGAGCCGACGCCGGCGATCTGTGTTTCGGCACCATCGACAGCTGGATCCTGTGGCACATCACGGAGGGCACGCACGTGACGGATGTCACCAACGCCTCCCGTACGTTGCTGATGAATCTGGAGACGCTCGACTGGGATCCGGAGATCTGCGCCGACTTCGAGATCCCTCTGTCGATGCTTCCGGAGATCCGCAGTTCCTCCGAGATCTACGGCGTGGGCCGTCCCCACGGCACCCTGCCCGGCGTGCCGGTCGCGGGAATCCTCGGCGATCAGCAGGCCGCGACGTTCGGGCAGGCGTGTCTGTCCGAAGGAGAAGCGAAGAACACGTACGGGACGGGAAACTTCCTACTCCTCAATACAGGGACCACCCCCGTCTACAGCAAGCACGGCCTGCTGACCACGCTGTGCTACAAAATCGGTGACGCTCCTGCTGTGTACGCGCTCGAAGGGTCGGTGGCGGTCACCGGTTCACTGGTCCAGTGGCTGCGGGACAACCTGGGAATCATCTCGTCGGCCAGGGACATCGAGTCGCTGGCCAATTCGGTCGACGACAACGGTGGCGCCTATTTCGTCCCCGCGTTCTCCGGGCTGTTCGCGCCTCGGTGGCGACCGGACGCCCGCGGTGTGATTGCAGGCCTCACCCGTTTCGTGAACAAGGGTCACCTCGCCAGGGCTGCCCTCGAGGCCACCGCCTATCAGACCCGGGAAGTGATCGAGGCCATGCGCGCCGACTCCGGAGTCGAACTCGCCTCCCTCAAGGTAGATGGCGGCATGGTGGTCAACGAAACACTGATGCAGTTCCAGGCAGACATCCTCGGAGTTCCGGTGATCCGGCCCGTCGTCAGCGAGACGACGGCATTGGGCGCCGCCTACGCGGCAGGATTGGCCGTGGGTTTCTGGGCCGGTGAGCAGGACATTCGCGACAACTGGGCCATGGACAAGACATGGGTACCCGGGATGGACGGAGCCGAGTCGACCAGGCTGTTCGCCGAGTGGAACAAGGCTGTCGAGCGCACCTACGACTGGGCGTGAGCCAGGTAGGCGTCGCCGAGTCTCTCGCAGGCAACTGCCAGAACGTCCTCCGGGCAGGTGGCGTAGCACAGTCGTAGTGCGGCGCCGAGATGTGCACCCATACCGAACGCCGAGCCCGGAACGAACGCCACACCGTGTTCGACCGCAGTCCGGAGCAACGCAGCCGTGTCGATCGTGTCGTCGGTGAACTCGACCCAGCAGAACATCCCGCCTTGCACGTCCGACAGTGCCGCAGAGTCCCCGAATGCGGAACTTATCCCAGCGGTCAAGGCTCGGGAACGGGCACCGTAGCGGGTGCGGAGCATGTCGAGGTGCAGGGCCAGCCACGCTTCGTCCGACAGCATCGCCGCCGTGATCTGGTGAGTCAGCGAGGATCCGCACAGGTCCGCGCCTTGTTTGAGAAGTTCCACCGCCTCGCACACACGGCGATCACCGTGCAACCAGCCGACCCGCAACGCCGGGGCCAGGATCTTCGACGCACTCGACAGGCGGATCACCCGGTCGGAGAACGCGGCGACCGGACGGGGCGCCGGAGCATCGAAGAACAGCTCGCCATACGGGTCGTCCTCGATCACCCAGAAACCGTAGCGGTCGGCCAACGCCGCCAAGTGCTTCCGCCGGTCGGCGGCGAGAACGACGCCACGAGGATTGTGGAAATTGCTCACCGTATGGACCACGGTGGGACGCACTCCCGACTCGAGAAGCTCCTGCAACGCGGCCGTATTCATGCCGCCGCGATCGAGCGGGACCGACTGGACCGCCGCCTGCGCAGCCCGAAACACCTGCAGCGCACCCGTATACGCGGGCTCTTCCACGACCACGACATCGCCGGGGTCGAGCAGAACCTGAGCGAGGAGGCTCAACGCCTGCTGCGATCCGTGGGTGACAACCACCTCACCGGCGTTCAACAGCCTTCCGATCCGGGCGCCCTCGCGGGCGGCAAGCACGTCACGCAACCGGCGCAGGCCCGTGGTTTCGCCGTACTGGACCGACGCAGGATCCGTGAGCGCACGCTCTGCCTCCTTCCGAATCCGTTCCCGCGGAATGAAATCGGGATCAGGAAGACCGCCGGCAAGGCTGATGACGTCGGGGCGGGCAGTAAGGGCGAGGAGGTTGCGGATGGCAGAACTGCGCAGGCCGTCCATACGGCGGGAAAAGGTGTGCGGCATATCGACTCCCAGGGCGCGTCGAGACAGATGTCAGGCGAAGAACACCCTGTCCGTCCTGGGTCTGCGGGGCGGTAGAGCGCCGAGGCACGGCCGATGATTGTGGACCGTGCCTCGACTATCCCACGATGAAGTCAGTAGGTGAAACAGTTTTCCCAACGCTTGGGATCAGTCCAGGTCGTCGTGGCGCATCAGCTGACGGGCGGCCTCGGTGATCGAGCCGGTCAGCGACGGGTATACCGAGAACGTCGCGGCAAGGTCGTTGACGGTGAGGTTGTTCTGCACGGCGATCGCGATGGGCAGGATCAGCTCCGACCCGTTGGGAGCGACCACCACGCCGCCGATGACCACGCCGGTGGCCGGACGGCAGAAGATTTTCACAAAACCCCGGCGCAGTCCCGACATCTTGGCGCGCGGATTGGTGTTGAGCGGGAGCATGACGGTGCGGGCAGGCACCTCGCCCTCGTCGATCGCGGCCTGGCTGACGCCCACAGTAGCGATTTCCGGACGCGTGAACACCGCAGAGGCCACGGTCTTCAGCTTGATGGGGCTGACACCCTCACCCAGAGCGTGGTACATCGCGATGCGACCCTGCATGGCGGCAACCGAGGCCAACGGCAGCAGCCCCGTGCAGTCACCGGCGGCGTAGATACCCGAGACCGGCGTCCGCGACACGCGGTCGACTCGCAGGTAACCGCCCTTGTCCAGGTCGATCCCCACCTTCTCGAGCCCGAGGTTCTGGGTGTTGGGCACCGAGCCGACGGTCATCAGGGCGTGGCTGCCTTCGACGGTCCGTCCGTCGGCGAGCACGACGACCACACCGTCTTCGGTGCGCTTCACCGCATCCGCCCGCGCGTGCTTGACGAGCGTGACACCACGTTCCGCCAGAACGTCCTCGAGCACGAGTGCGGCGTCGGCGTCCTCACCGGGCAGAACTCGGTCTCGGCTCGACACCAGCGTTACCTTGACACCCATTTCGGTATACGCCGAAACGAACTCCGCACCGGTCACACCAGAACCCACGACAACGAGATGGGTGGGCAATTCATCGAGGTCGTAGAGGTCACGCCAGGTGAGAATGCGCTCACCGTCCGGCTCGGCGCCCGAAATCACACGTGGGCTCGCACCGGTGGCAATGAGGACGACGTCGGCGTCGAGAGTCTTCTGCTCGCCGTTCGCGAGTGTCGCGCACACCTGATGCGACGCCATGCCGAGCAGCGGATCGGTGAGCTCGGCGGTACCCGACAGCAGCTCGACACCCACCGTTTGGAGCCTGGTCCGGATGTCGGCGGACTGAGCCTGGGCGAGACTCTTCACGCGGGCATGGATCTGAGGCAGGGCGATGGTGGCCTGCGCCGGATCGAGAGCGATACCCAAATCGGTGGCGCGGCGCATGTCCGTGCGTACACCCGTCGACGCGATGAAGGTCTTGGACGGCACACAGTCGTACAGAACGCACGCGCCGCCCACCCCGTCCGAATCGATCAAGGAGACGGAGGCGCCGTGCTGAGCGGCCACCAACGCTGCCTCGTATCCGGCAGGCCCGCCACCAATGATCACGATTCGGGTCATCTGTCCTCCATGTAGACGTGCTGACCAGGGTCTCCGGCCTGCAACTCGAGCATCACAGCGCTTCGTTGTCGCGCACTGCCACGGAACAGATTACTAGCCGCCGATCCAGGCCGTCGCCGCGACGACCGCGGGCGGCATCCCTGCACGGAATCGAGCCGTCAGGTCAACGGAGTGCCACCGGTGACGCCGATGATCTCGCCGGTGATGTAGCTCGATTCCTGGGAGGCCAGGAAGACATAGGCGGGTGCCAATTCCGCCGGTTGTCCCGGCCGGCCCAAGGGCACGTCGCCTCCGAACGATTCGAACTTCTCGGTCGGCATGGTCGCAGGGATCAACGGCGTCCAGATCGGCCCGGGAGCAACGGCATTGACTCGAATGCCCTTCTTCGCGACATCGGCGGCGAGACCCTTGGTGAAATCGATGATGCCCGCTTTGGTGGTGGCGTAGTCCAGCAGTTCCGGGGAAGGGTTCGCGCCTTGAATCGAGGACGTGTTGATGATCGTCGATCCCGGCTCCATCACCTCGACACCAGCCTTGCACAACCAGAACAGCGCATACAGGTTCGTCTTCAGTACACGGTCGAATTGTTCGGTGCTGATCTCGGCGATACCGCCCATCTGTGCCATCTGGTACGCGGCATTGTTCACGAGTATGTCCAGGCCGCCGAGTTCGGATACAGCGGTGTCGACGAGCGTTCGGCACTGGTCCTCCGACCTGATGTCACCCGGCACCGGAACCGCTTTCCGGCCGGCGTCCTCGATGAGCCGAACCGTGTCCTGGGCATCCGGTTCTTCCGCTTCGAGGTAGCTGATCAGCACGTCGGCGCCCTCGCGCGCGAACGCAATCGCGACAGCCCGCCCGATTCCCGAATCACCCCCGGTGATGAGAGCTTTCCGCCCCTCCAGCCGTCCGCTCCCCCGGTAGGTCTTCTCACCGTGGTCGGGAACCGACACCATGTCCGAAGTGAGCCCCGGATGTTCGATCTCGCTCTGCCCCTCGCGGTCCGGCATCGGGTACGCGGTGGTCGGGTCCTGTTTCGTGTACTGATCTGCCATTGCTCTCACCCTTTCGCTGCGCCGATCCGGTCTCCTCCGAAGTACCCACATTCGGAGATCGAAACCGAGTCAACGACAGTTGAGCCGTGCCCCTCACGTCGTCAGCGCGGTCCGGCAAGTCCACGCGGTTCATGCCTACGTCTATGAATCCCTGGGCAACCCGGTATGTAGTCTGACCTGCGTGAGTTACTACGCCGCCTACGGGTCCAACATGCATCCGGAGCAGATGCTGCAGCGCTGCCCGCACTCGCCGATGGCGGGAACCGGCTGGTTGCACGGTTGGCGGCTCACGTTCAGCGGCGGCGACATCGGCTGGGAGGGCGCGCTCGCCACCGTTGTCGAAGATCCCGATTCCAAGGTGTTCGTGGTGTTGTACGACGTGCCGGAGGAGGACGAGGTGAGCCTCGACCGCTGGGAGGGCTCCGAACTCGGAATTCACCGCAAGATCCGGGTACGGGTGGACACCGACGGGGAACCGGTGCTGGCCTGGCTGTATGTGCTCGACGCCTACGAGGGCGGGCTGCCGTCTGCGCGATACCTCGGTGTCATGGCCGATGCCGCCGAAATCGCCGGAGCACCGGCCGACTACGTCCGCGACCTGCGTACCCGCAACAGCCGCAACGTCGGGCCCGGTACCGAATAGAACATCAGGAACGCTCAGCCGAGCACGAGGCTCGACAACACCCGCACGCCCACGCCGAGCGCACGCTCGTCGAGATCGAACGTGGGTTGATGGATATCGAGCTGCTCGCCGACGCCCGACCACACGCCCAGCCTGGCCATGGCACCCGGAACTTCTTCGAGATACCAGGAGAAGTCCTCACCACCACCCGACTGCGGGGTGTCCGCAAGGGCTTCGGTACCCACCGTGCGGATAGCATTTTCGAACATTCGTGTCGACACCTCGTCGTTGACGACGGGCGGCACGCCGCGACGGTAGTTGAGCTGGTAACGCACTCCCGTGGGCGCCAACAGTCCGTGAACGATGTCGCGAACGAGCGGCTCGAGCATCTCCCACGTCTCGTGATCGCCGGTCCGGACCGTGCCGGTCATCATGCCGGTCTGCGGAATCGCATTGGGGGCCCGGCCCGCGCTGACCGCTCCCCACACCATGACCGTGCCGGTCCGCGGATCGATTCGCCGGCTCAGCATGCCCGGCAAGCCGGTCACCACCGTCCCGAGCGCGAAGACCAGATCGGTGGTCAGGTGGGGCCGCGACGTGTGACCGCCAGGTGAGTCGAGCACGACTTCGATCGTGTCGGCAGCAGAGGTAATGGCCCCGAGTCGAATTCCGACACGCCCGGCCGCGAGCCGGGGATCGCAGTGCAGTGCGAAGATACGGGAGACGCCTTCGAGTCTCCCTGCCGCGACCACCTCCAGTGCACCACCGGGCATCACTTCTTCGGCGGGCTGGAAGATCAGGCGGACTCCGACCGGCAGTTCGGGGATTTCGCTGAGGGCCAAGCCTGTCCCGAGCAGGATCGTCGTGTGGGCGTCGTGACCGCACGCGTGGGAAACACCCGGCACTGTAGACGAATACGTCGCTCCGGTGAGTTCCTGCAGCGGAAGCGCGTCCATGTCGGCGCGCAACGCGATCCGGGGCCCGGTATCCGGGCCGAGATCACAGGTGAGTCCCGTACCACCCGGAAGCAATTCGGGCGAAAGACCTGCGGCAGCAAGCCGGGTCGCCACGAACTCCGTCGTGGCGTACTCGTGTCGCGCCAACTCCGGGTTGGCATGGATGTGCCGACGCCAATGCGAGAGGTCATCGGTGTGAGCGTTAATCCATTTGTCGACAGCCGCATTCACCGGCGATCAACTCCTTCCAACAGCCGCACCCGCTGTGGTTCGTCCGTAGCAGCGCGAACTGCCGTGCGAGCCAACGCTATCGCCCCGTCTATCACGGCACGATCCGCCGACTCCGTGATACATGCCGCCGCGAACCCGGGTTGATGCGTAACAGCACCGCCCGAGTCCAAACCGATGATCGGATGGATTCCCGGCAACACGTTCGTGACGTTCCCCATGTCGGTACTGCCCAACGGGCGTGTGCCTTCCCACTCGAGTGGCACCGGTGTCCGCCCCATGTCGAGGATCTGTTCGCGGTAAGTCGCGACGAGCCACGGGTCGGGGGTGAGTTCCGTATACGTCGGAGACACAGTTCGAATCTCATGGGTACATCCGGCCGCGAGCGCACCAGCCGCGAAGCAAGCCTCCGCACGAGCGGTCAGTTCGGACAGCGCCCACGCCGTCTCGGCGCGCAAGTAATAGAGCATTTCTGCGCGTGCGGGCACGATGTTGGGCGCGGTCCCACCGTCCGACACGATGCCGTGAATCTGCTGGCCCGGCGCAAGATGCTGGCGTAGCAGGCCGATCCCGACCTGTGCCACCGTCGCGGCATCTGCCGCATTGCGACCGAACTCGGGCGCAGCCGACGCGTGCGCCTCCCTGCCGGTGAACGTGATCGCGATGTCCGCGAGCGCCAGTGACGTGGCGCCCGTGATGTCGACCGGCCCCGGGTGCACCATGAGCGCGGCTGCCACACCGTCGAAGATTCCCTGCTCGAGCATGGTGATCTTTCCGCCACCACTTTCCTCTGCGGGCGTGCCGATCACTCGCACCGTGATGCCGAGGCGCTCGGCCACCGTCGCGAGCGCTACCCCCGCACCGACCGCCGATGCCGCGATGATGTTGTGTCCGCACGCGTGACCGATCTCGGGTAGCGCATCGTATTCGGCGCAGATGCCGAGCACGAGATCACCGCTGCCGAAGGTCGCGTCAAACGCGGTCGGCAATCCCGCCACTCCCTGCCGCACCTCGAAACCGCTCCGTTTCAGCAGCTCGGTGACCTTCGCGGCACTCCGAAACTCCTCGAACGCGAGTTCCGGCTCGGCGTGGATCGAATGGGACAGCGCAATCAGATCGGTCTCGATGGACCTGACCGCCGCCTCGACATCCGCATTCACGTGCTCATTCTCTCACCCGAAGCTGAAGTTGCTCTTGTCCGTCACCGTGGCGAGCGCGGTGAGGGCCTCCTGATGGATTCCGCGCTTGATACCGGACAGGTTGTCACCGCGCGTCGCGGTGAGCGCGGACGCCCGGGCCACGGCCGCGGTGAGCACGGAGTCACCGTCCGCAACCTCCTCCACGATGCCGGTGGCGAGCGCATCCGCGCCGCCGTAGCGACGGCCCGTCGTCATGGCCTCAACGGCGGTCTGTTTCGGTAGCCGGGTGGTGAGCAGCGCCGACATTCCCACCGTGAACGGCATGTTGAGCGTCACCTCCGGCAGGCAATAGAACCCGCGGTCGGCCCGCATCACCCGGAAATCGTGGGACGTCGCCAGCATGGCGCCCGCTCCGAACGCGTGCCCCTGGACGGCCGCGACCGTGGCCATCGGAAGGGTCAGCAGCCGGGTGTAGAGAGTGTGTACCCGGTCGAGGTACTGCGGAAGCTTGTCGGCGTTGGAGAAGATCCACGTGGTATCCAGGCCATTGGTGAAGAACTTGCCCGTTGCGGTAGTGACCAGCGCGGCGGGACCTTCATGCGCCTCGACCTCGTCGAGCGTGGCGTGGAGGGCATCGATCCAGTCCGGGGAGAAGCGATTCTCGTCGTCCACCTCCCCCTCGTTCCCGAGGTACAGGATGATTACGTCACCGTCGCGATCGAGATAAGGCATGAGTGGAAGACTATCGCCTCATGGGAACGCCAGACGCCGCGGCTGCCGCGCTCGCCGAGTACACCGACTGTGCCGAACACCCGATCACCGTCGTACTCGGATCGGGGTGGAACGCCGCCGCCGACCGATTCGGGGAACCACTCGCCACCGTGCCGATGGCCGATTTACCAGGCTTCACGCCGCCCTCGGCGCTCGGACACGCAGGGACGATCCGATCCGTCGACATCGGTGGGCGGCGGGTACTTCTCCTCCTCGGACGGACGCACGCCTATGAAGGTCATCCGCTCCATTCGGTCGTCCACCCTGTAAGGACTGCTGTCGCCGCGGGCGCGCGCACCGTCATCCTCACCAACGCCGCCGGCGGAATCCGCAGCGAGTACGTAGTCGGGCAGCCCGTCCTCGTCAGTGACCACCTCAATCTCACGGCACGTTCGCCCCTCGTCGGCGCAGAGTTCGTCGACCTCGTCGACGCCTACGACCCCGAATTGCGAGCGCTCGCCCGCGACATCGACCCGAGCCTCGTCGAGGGTGTCTATGCCGGACTGCCCGGACCGCACTACGAGACCCCTGCCGAGATTCGGATGCTGCGCGCGCTGGGGGCCGACCTGGTCGGTATGTCCACGGTGCACGAGACGATTGCGGCCCGTGCCCTCGGTGCCCGGGTCCTCGGCATCTCGCTGGTCACCAATCTCGCGGCCGGCATCACCGGTGAACACTTGAATCACGAGGAAGTCCTCGCCGCGGGCCGAGCGTCCGCTGCCCGCATGGGCGGCCTCCTGCGCGAACTGGTGGAGCGTCTGTGAGCGACGTCGTCACGCGGTGGACAGAGGAGGACCCCGACCCGCAGTCGCGTGCCGAACTCGCCTCGCTGCCCGCCGACGAACTCGCCGCCCGCTTCTCCGCACCCCTGAGCTTCGGCACCGCCGGCCTGCGCGGCCCGGTACGCGCGGGGCCCAACGGCATGAACGTCGCGGTGGTGATTCGCACCACCGCCGGCTTGAGTGCATGGTTGAAGGACCGATGCCTGGGCGGTTCCACCGTGGTGGTCGGCCGTGATGCACGACACGGATCCGAGAAGTTCGCTCTGGCCACAGCGGAGGTTCTGGCGGGTGCCGGATTCTCCGTGGTCCTACTGCCTCGCCCGCTCCCCACGCCGATAGTCGCGTTCGCGGTACGCCGGCTCCGCGCGGCGGCCGGCGTGCAGATCACCGCGTCGCACAACCCGGCGTCCGACAACGGCTACAAGGTCTACCTCGACGGAGGCGCGCAGTTGATCTCGCCGTCGGACCGGGAGATCGAGACCTCGATCGCCGCGGTCGGACCGGCACACCTCGTGCCGCGCAGCCCGGTGACGCCGGGGTCCGACGAACTCGTGCAGTCGTATCTCGCACGGGTCGCCGCCCTCCCGAGGGGAACGTCGCGCAGTGTGCGCATCGCACTCACCGCGATGCACGGGGTCGGCGGCGAGACTGCGGTGGCTGCATTGCGGGCTGCCGGGTTCACCGATATCCACACCGTCGCTTCGCAATTCCATCCGGACCCAGACTTCCCGACTGTCGAGTTCCCCAATCCGGAGGAACCCGGAGCCTCGAACGAGCTACTCGCACTCGCCGATCGGGTGGGCGCCGACCTCGCTCTCGCCCTCGATCCGGATGCCGATCGCCTTGCCGTGGGCGTGCCGGGACCGGACGGATGGCGCATGTTGCGCGGTGACGAGACCGGCGTCCTGCTCGCAGACCACATCCTCGCCTGCGCGCCACCGGACCCGCTCGTCGCCACGACGATCGTGTCCTCGGATCTGCTCGAGAAGCTGGCATCCGCACGCGGCGCACGATTCGCCCGGACACTCACCGGATTCAAGTGGCTCGTCCGCGCGGGGCACGGACTCGTGTACGCCTACGAGGAAGCGATCGGTCATTGCGTCGACCCCGAGTCTGTGCGCGACAAGGACGGAATCTCCGCCGCCGTGGTCGCCGCCGACCTCGCTGCCACCCTGCGCACCGAGGGTTCGACCCTGCTGGATCGGCTGGACGATTACGCACTGCAGTTCGGACTGCACGCCGGCGACCAGGTGTCGCGACGCGTCGCCGACGTCGCGGACATCACGGCGATCATGCAGCGCCTGCGGGCTGACACGCCGACGGAGTTGGCCGGCGAACCGGTGCACGGCACCGACCTGGCGGAGCTACGCGGCCCGTCCCGCACCGACGCCGTCGTCCTCGCTGGTTCCTCCGTCCGGGTCGTCATCCGACCCTCCGGCACCGAACCGAAGCTCAAGTGCTACCTCGAGGTCGTCGTCCCCGTATCGGACCGGGAAGGGCTCAGCGCTGCCCGCGCCACGGCACGGGAGCAGCTGGCCGTTCTGCGCGAGTTCGCCGAGGCTCTCTGACACATGCGAGTCAGCGGGGACCGAACTGGCGATCACCCGCATCCCCGAGCCCCGGCACGATGAACGCGGCGTCATTGAGCCCCTGGTCGACGGCAGCGGTGACCAGCCTGACCGGATGACCCGACGCCTCCAGTGCGGCAACACCTTCCGGCGCTGCCACGACACAGACCGCGGTGACGTCCGTGGCCCCGCGGGCCACGAGTAGATCGATGGTGTAAATCATGGAACCACCCGTCGCCAACATGGGGTCGAGAACGTACACCGGCATTCCGGACAGATCCTCGGGCAGCGACTCCAGATACGGAACCGGCCGGTGCGTCTCCTCGTCGCGGGCCATCCCGACGAAGCCGACCCGGGCCTGCGGGATCAGCGAGCTGGCCTGCTCGACCATGCCCAGTCCGGCACGCAGCACGGGAACCAGAAGCGGTGGCTGCGCGAGCCGCACCCCGTCCGCGGTCGCGACCGGAGTTACCACGTCGAATGTCGCGACGGGAGCATCACGCATCGCCTCGTACACCAACATGTGTGTCAGCCTTCGCAACGCGGCACGAAATGTGGCATTGTCGCTGCGCGCGTCGCGCATCGTTGTCAGGAGGACCGCTGCGAGCGGATGGTCGACCACGTGCGTGTTCATGCTCGAAGAATAAGGGGAATCGGCCAGGATTCCTGCGGGGTGGAGTTTCGGGGATCCGGAGGGGCGCATTCGGGTCGGCCGTGGAGCACGTCGCGGGTGAATGGGGGGTGGAACCGAATCGATCTCGACTGCGTCCAATAAGGTGACCGGTATCAAATCCGACTGGGGGGATTGACGATGAACGACTTGAGGGCGGATACCGCGAGTATCGCCGAGTTCGCGGCCACGGCCGCGACCATGGGGGCGCAGATGCAGGCGGCCGCGCTGGGCGCCGCAGCGGCGGGTCCGCTGCTGCTGGGGCCGGTCTTCGGAGTGATCGGCGGAGACTTCGTCGCCGCCTTCGCCACAGCGCACGCGGCACACCTGGCCTCGATCGAGAAGCTCGCGGGTGTTCTCGGCGCGATCAGCACCACCGCGCTGGCCAACGCCGCCAACTATGAAGGCACCGACATGGCCACGACGGCTGCGCTCGCCGCCGATGCCGTCGGGCTGGAGGCCTGACCATGATCCCCATCGATCTGCTCGCCCGCCCGATGCTCGATCTTCTCGGTGCCTTCGGCAGCGGCGTCCTCCCCGCAGGTGGTCCGGCCGATGCCCTCCGTGCGTCCTCGGTCGCCATCGACACCGTGCACGACACCGGGCGAACCGGCATCAGCGCCGTCTACGGAGACTGGGAGGGACGAGGCGGCACGGGCGCGATCGTCAAGACCGAAGAGGCACAACGATCCACGGTCGCCGTCTCCGATCGCGGCAACGACATGGCTGCGGTCGTGGCCGAGGCCTCCGAGGTCGTGCGCGCCGGAATGCTCCAACTGCAAGAGATCCTGCAGTCGTTCCTTGCCCTCGCTGTCGCAGCGGGCCCGGCGCTCGCGACCCCTCCGGGTCAGGCGATGATCATCGCTGCTGCACTCGACCACCTCGGGAGAGCGACCACCGTCGTCGCCAAGGTACGAACAGAACTGAGCGAGCAGACCGTCAGAATGGTGGAGCTCACCCCAGCCGAGGACACTCCCACCGCGCCCGCTGCGACAACCCCCGCGAGCGCGTCCACCGCGAACACGGTGCCCGCGTCCGCCACGCCTGTCTTCCCCGCGGGCGCCGATCCGGGAAGTCGCGCCGCGTCGGGATTCGCGAGTTCGTCGAGCGCGCCGTCGATGTCCGGACTGATGAGTCCGGTCTCGAGCATCGCCTCTTCGGGCGGGCGGGCCCCCAGTGGCAGTAGATCGGATTCCCTCATGGGCAATCCCGGAGCTACCGGCCGCGGCGCCTCCACCTCCGACACCGAGCACGGCGGTGAGGGTGTCACGGTTGTTCTCCCGGACGGCAGCACCGCCGTGGCGCCCAACAAGGAAGCGGCCGACGCTGTCCGTAATGCGCTGTCGCAGCGGGGCGTCCCGTATGTATGGGGTGGCACTGCTCCCGGCGAGGGTCTCGACTGCAGCGGTCTGACGCAATGGGCCTATGGCGAAGCCGGCGTGGGCCTTCCGCGTCTGGCACAAGAACAGAACGTGGGTACCTCGGTCGACCCGGGTGACTTGATGCCGGGCGATCTGGCTGTCTGGGACGGGCACGTGGCGATGGTGATCGGCAACGGCCAGCTCGTGGAGGCCGGTGATCCCGTGCAGGTGGGCCCCATCCGAACCAGTAACAGCGGCATGGGCTTCTACGGCTTCTATCGACCTACCGAATGACAGGAATCATGTTTCCTCCCACCCCACCCCCGGCCGGTGTCACGGCCGCACTGAGCAATCGATCGGGCACCGTGTCGGTGCGCACCACCGAGCAGGGACTCCCCCTGGAACTTCGGATCGATCGGCGGGAACTCCGCTATGGCGGCCAGCGCCTGGCGGACGAGATTCTGACGCTGTGCCGTCGTTCCGCCATGGAAGCCGGCGCACGGCGCCGCGACGAGCTCGCCCGTGACGGGATGCCCGCCGACGTGCTCGACAAGCTCGGTCTGCCCACCCGCGCCGACGTGGCAGCGATGCAGGCGGCCGAGGACGAGGAAGAACCCGCCCCGACGAGCTGGATGCGACCACTGTGAGCGAACGCGAAATGGACACCATCGTCGGCCGTGCCACCGAACAGGTCAACCTCCTCGAGGAGGCACTCGACGGACTCCGGTCGATCAAGGCGCGCGCCTCGAGTGAGTCGGATCACGTCACCGCCGAGGTGGACGGCAACGGAACGCTGACCGGCTTGTGGATGAACGATTCCATCGCCGGCCTCGACTCCTCGGCACTGGCCACGCTGATCACCAGCACCACGCAGGAGGCCGCGCGCCTGGCCACGGAACAGCGCACCCAGGTGATGACGGCCCTGCACGACGCGTTCGGGAAGGTCTAGCCGTGGGCCGGGTATATCTTTGGCCGCGGGGTCGATAGGCTTCCCGCCATGGCTGGAGACATCGTCCCGATCGAACTAGGTCTCACCGACGGCGACCTCGTGACACTGTGGGCCCCACGGTGGCGTGAGGGCGACGACGAGTGGGAAGCGTTTCTGGGTCACGAAGAAGACCTGTACGGGTTCGAATCGGTGGCAGAGCTGGCTGCGTTCATCCGCACGAATACCGACAACGATCTCGTCGAGCATCCTGCGTGGAGCATCGTATCGGGGCTCTCGGCCGCCGAACTCGAACCGGACGAGAACTTCTGCTTCGATCTGATCGGTGTGCCGGAACTTGCCGCGAGCGACCCCGACGCCATCGTCGTCAGTGAACTCGAAGACACGCTCAACATGGTGCGCAACATCGGTGAGGTCTGCGAGCTGGACGCCGTCACCAAGTTCTTCGGTGCCAATCCGATTCTCGGTGCGCTTCCTTCAGGCGTAAGCGCATTCGAGGGTCGCGAAGGCGAAGAGCTCTGGAGCCAGATCGGAACGGCCATCGCCAAGGGCTGGGACGACGTCCTCGACGCCATCGACGGCATCGTGTCGACACCCGACGTCGACGCCGAGGCTGTTGCCGTCGCGGAAGCGGAGTTGCTGGCCGCCGACGAGAACACCGTGGACGTGGACGACGCCGCGGAGGCCGAAGAAGAAGAGGAGTTCGTCCCCCTCGATCTGGAAGAAGACGAAGACGACGAGGACGACTCGTTCTGGGGGTCGGTAGGCGTCGATCCCATCAAGATCATCACCTCGGGTGAAACCTATTTCACCCTTCGGTGTTATCTCGACGAGGACGCCCTCTTCCTGGGACGAGAAGGTGAGATCTTCGTGTTCACCTCGGAGCGTGCGCTCGCGCGCTACCTCGCCGACAACCACGATCACGCGCTTGCCCAGGTGAGCACCTATGAAGAGATCCAAGTCGCGGCTGTCGACGGCTCGCTCGAGGTCGAGGTCACGGACGAGAACGTCTACGTTCTTCCCGGCCTGGCCGACGACCTGGCGGCTGGCCCGAAAGCCGTGGACGCGGATCAACTCGACCTCGCCGTCGAATTGTTCACGGACGCAGCCGACTTCGCCGACGACGACTCAGTGGAGGTCGCACTCGCCACGTCGAACCCGCTCGGTTGGTACGTGTCGTTCATTCTCGACCCCGACCCCACCCGACTGGCACCCAGCGCGCCGTTCGACTCCGAGGCCAACGCGTGGCGAACTCTCGAGCGCGAATTCGAGGCTCGCCTGCGCACGGTCTAAGCACAGAACGCTCAGCCCACGAGCACGGCGAATCCCGGTTTGATCACCTCGTCGATCAACTGGAGTCGCTGATCGAACGGAATGAACGCCGATTTCATGGCGTTGATCGTGTAGCGCTCGAGGTCCGTCCAGCCGTAACCGAACGTCTCGACCAGCCGGAGCATCTCGCGGCTCATCGTGGTATCGCTCATCAACCGGTTGTCGGTGTTGACCGTCACCCGGAACCGCAAGCGCGCAAGCAGTCCGAAAGGATGATTCTCGAGGGCATCGACCGCCCCGGTCTGGACATTGGAACTCGGACACAGCTCCAGCGGAATCCGCTTGTCGCGCACATAGTTCGCGAGCGATCCCAGAACGGGAACACCGTCGTCGCCGATCGTGATGTCGTCGGTGATGCGAACCCCGTGCCCCAGCCGGTCAGTGCCGCAGAAGGCGATGGCCTCGTGGATCGACGGCAGACCGAACGCCTCACCGGCGTGGATGGTGAAGTGCGCATTGTTGTTGCGCATGTACTCGAACGCGTCGAGGTGACGGCTCGGAGGGTTACCGGCCTCGGCTCCGGCGATGTCGAAGCCGACCACTCCGCGGCCGCGGAACCGCACCGCGAGTTCCGCGATCTCCCTGCTTCGCGCCGCGTGCCGCATCGCAGTGAGAAGGACCCCGACCCGCACTCGTTGACCGCGCGTCTCCGCAGCCGACTCCCCCGCCCGGAAACCGAGCAGTACCTGCTCCACCACCTGATCGAGAGTCAACCCCTCCTCGAGGTGCTGCTCGGGGGCGAAACGGACCTCGGCGTACACCACGCCGTCGTCCGCCAGATCCTCCGCGCATTCCCGGGCCACCCGCTCGAGTCCGGTCGGTGTCTGCATTACCGCAACCGTGTGAGCGAACGTCTCCAGGTAGCGCTCGAGCGAGCCGCTGTCCGCGGCCTCGCGGAACCAGGTGGCGAGTGCCGGCGCGGTATCGGCGGGTAACCCGTCGTACCCGCAGTCGCGGGCCAGTTCGAGAACCGTCTCGGGTCGGAGACCCCCGTCGAGATGGTCGTGCAGCAACACCTTCGGTGCTCGGCGCAGGGCCGACAGATCCAGTGCGGTCATGCGTCGACGTTAGCCTGAGGGCTCCTCGATTCGCTCGATGACGAGCGGAGTCGTCACGGTCGGCGCGTCGGCGACGATGGTCCACGCGCCGGCGAGCGACATCTTCGCCGACGTGAACCGTTCCGGTGTGTCCGTGTGCAACGTGGCGAGGGGGGTACCGGCCGACACCCTCTGCCCCGGCTTCGCGTGCAACTCGATGCCCGCCCCCGCCTGCACCGGCTCACCCTGTCGCGCGCGACCGGCGCCCAGCCGCCACGCAGCGAGCCCGACCGCCATGGCGTCGACACCACACACCACGCCCTCGGTCTCCGAGAGGATCACCTCGGTGTGACGGGCCTTCGGGAGCGGACCGTCCGGGTCGCCGCCCTGCGCCCCGATCATCGCCCGCCAGCGGTCCATCGCCGCCCCGTTGCGGAGCTTGTCCGCCGGGTCCACTCCGTCGATTCCCGCGGCCTTCAGCATCTCTCGGGCCAGCTCGAGGGTGAGCTCGACCACGTCTGAGGGGCCGCCGCCCGCCAGTACCTCTACCGCCTCCCGCACCTCGAGGGCGTTGCCCGCCGTCAACCCGAGTGGCGTGTCCATCGCCGTGAGCAACGCCAGGGTCCGCACCCCGGCGTCGTTCCCGAGATCCACCATGGTCTGCGCGAGCTCGCGCGCATCGTCCAGCTTCTTCATGAACGCGCCCGACCCCACCTTCACGTCGAGCACCAGCGCTTCGGTGCCTTCGGCAATCTTCTTGCTCATGATCGAGCTGGCGATGAGGGGAATCGACTCGACGGTCCCCGTGACGTCGCGGAGCGCATACAACCGCCGGTCGGCCGGTGCCAGGTCGGCGCCGGCGGCGCACACCACTGCGCCGATCGCCGGGTCGGACAGGATCTCGGCCATCTCGGAGGTGTCGAGGTCGGCGCGCCAGCCGGAGATGGCCTCCAGCTTGTCGAGCGTCCCCCCGGTGTGGCCCAGGCCGCGTCCGGACAGCTGCGGTACCGCGGCTCCGCACGCGGCGACGAGCGGCGACAACGGCAAGGTGATCTTGTCGCCCACTCCGCCTGTCGAGTGCTTGTCCACGGTGGGGCGGCCCAGGTGCGTGAAGTCGAGCCGGCGTCCCGACGAGATCATTGCGGTGGTCCACCTGCTCACCTCCTCGCGGGTCATTCCTCGGAAGTAGATCGCCATGGCCAGTGCCGACATTTGTTCGTCGGCCACGACGCCGTGGGTAAATGCCTCCACAACCCAGTCGATCTCTGCACCGGACAGCTCCCGGCCGTCTCGTTTCGCGGCGATGATCGAGGCAGCATCATGCACGGCGGATCCTCTCGGTCTCGTCCGGACCGAAGGCGTCCGGCAGCAACTGGTCCAGCGGCCGGATGCCGGCGCGGTGATCGACGAGCAATTGGGGGCCTCCGTGCTCGAGAAGTAGCTGCCGGCAACGTCCGCACGGCATCAGTATCTCCCCGCTTGCGTCGCAGCAGGTAAAGGCCAGCAGCCTGCCTCCACCGCCCGCAAATAAGTTACCGACCAGTACACACTCGGCGCAGAGCCCTAAACCGTATGAGACATTTTCCACATTGCATCCGACGACGATTCGCCCATCGTCCACCAGCGCGGCCGCCCCCACAGCAAATCCCGAGTAGGGCGCATAGGCCCTTCCCATCACCTGTTGGGCGTTGGCGCGCAACAGGTTCCAATCGATTTCGCTCATGGTTCACCATCCAATCACGCCGACTGAATGGATGCAGAGAATCCTGCCGGACACACACTTTCGATTTGGGGAGGCAAACCTAACTTCGTTTCAGCAGGCTGTACGAACCCGGAGTCGAGTTAGTTCCCGAGATTCTGTTGGGTTTACAGTTCAGAGAAGTCGGTTCAGGATCTCGTCGGGTCCAGCTGAGGTACCCCCGAAAAGCTACGTAGGCTCGACGCGTCCACCAAAGACGTTGGAGGCACAGCACTCGATGAGTAGCACGACTGAAGCCGCTCCGGCCAAGGAGCGCACACGGTCGCTTTACCGGGGCGACCCCGGAATGTGGTCCTGGGTATTGCACCGGATCACAGGCGTAATGACGTTCTTCTTCCTTTTCGTCCACGTGCTGGATACCGCGTTGGTGCGGGTGAATCCCGCCACGTACGACAGTGTCATCGAGACCTACAAGAACCCGATCGTCGGGCTCATGGAAGTCGCGCTCGTCGCCGCGGTGCTGTACCACGCACTGAACGGTGTGCGGGTGATGCTGGTGGACTTCTGGTCCAAGGGGCCGCAATACCAGCGCCTCATGCTCTGGGTCATTCTCGCGATCTGGTTCCTGGTGATGATCCCGGGCGCCGGCCGCATCTTCTACAACATGTTTGCGGGGCACTGACATGACGACAGAAGCCAAGAGTCTCGGCAAGACCTACGACCGTCCCGCCAGCCTGGACAACCCGCGCTCTCCGCGCCGGACCTCGAAAAACAACTTCGAGCTGTACGCCTGGCTGTTCATGCGGTTCTCCGGCCTCGCGCTGATCTTCCTCGTCCTCGGCCACCTCTTCATCATGCTGATGCTCGACGACGGTGTGCACCGCATCAACTTCGCGTTCGTCGCAGGCCGCTGGTCCAGCCCGTTCTGGCAGTTCTGGGACCTCACCATGCTCTGGCTTGCCCAGCTGCACGGCGGCAACGGACTCCGGACGGTCATCGCGGACTACTCCCGCAAGGACTCGACGCGCTTCTGGCTGACCACGATCCTCGTTCTCTCGATGATCCTGATCATGGGCCTGGGCACGTACGTCATCTTCACCTTCGACCCCAATATCTCGGCGAGCTAGGGGAGCACAGACTTCATGCAGGAACACCGTTATGACGTGGTCATCGTCGGTGCCGGCGGCGCCGGCATGCGCGCAGCGATCGAGGCCGGGCCCCGCGCCCGCACCGCGGTACTGACCAAGCTCTACCCCACCCGCAGCCACACGGGCGCTGCCCAGGGCGGCATGTGCGCGGCACTGGCGAACGTCGAAGAAGACAACTGGGAGTGGCACACCTTCGACACCGTCAAGGGCGGCGACTACCTCGCCGACCAGGACGCCGTCGAGATCATGGCGAAGGAAGCCATCGACGCGGTGCTCGACCTCGAGAAGATGGGTCTGCCCTTCAACCGCACTCCCGAGGGCAAGATCGACCAGCGTCGCTTCGGTGGTCACACCCGCGATCACGGTAAGGCCCCCGTGCGCCGTGCGTGTTACGCCGCGGACCGCACCGGCCACATGATCCTGCAGACTCTCTACCAGAACTGCGTCAAGCACGACGTGGAGTTCTTCAACGAGTTCTACGCCCTCGACATCGCGATCACCGAGACGGAGAACGGCCCGGTCGCCACCGGGGTCATCGCCTACGAGCTGGCCACCGGCGAGATCCACGTCTTCCACGCGAAGTCCATCGTGTTCGCCACGGGCGGCTCGGGACGTATGTACAAGACGACGTCCAACGCCCACACCCTCACCGGTGACGGCATGGGCATCATCTTCCGCAAGGGCCTGCCGCTGGAGGACATGGAGTTCCACCAGTTCCATCCCACAGGCCTGGCCGGGCTCGGCATCCTCATCTCCGAGGCCGTGCGCGGTGAAGGTGGCATCCTCCGTAACGCGGACGGTGAACGCTTCATGGAGCGGTACGCCCCCACCATCAAGGACCTCGCTCCCCGTGACATCGTCGCTCGTTCGATGGTGCTCGAGGTCCTCGAAGGACGTGGCGCCGGACCGAACAAGGATTACGTCTACATCGACGTGACCCACATCCCCGAGGAAGTCCTCGACGAGAAGCTCCCCGACATCATGGAGTTCTCGCGCACCTACCTCGGTGTCGACCCGGTCAAGGAACCGGTGCCGGTGTACCCGACCTGCCACTACGTCATGGGTGGTATCCCCACCAAGATCAACGGTGAGGTGCTGCGCAACAACGAGGAGATCGTCGCCGGCCTGTACGCCGCCGGTGAATGCGCCTGCGTCTCCGTGCACGGCGCCAACCGCCTCGGCACCAACTCGCTGCTCGACATCAACGTCTTCGGACGTCGCGCCGGCATCGCCGCCGCGGAGCACGCGAACACCACCGAGTTCGTACCGCTCCCCGACGCCCCGCAGAAGATGGTCGAGGACTGGATGGAACTCATCTTGTCCGATCACGGCCACGAGCGCGTCGCGGACATCCGCAGCGAACTGCAGCAGTCCATGGACAACAATGCGTCGGTGTTCCGTACCGAAGAGCGCCTCACCCAGGCCCTCAAGGACGTGCGCGCCCTCAAGGAGCGCTACAACCACATCACGGTGCAGGACAAGGGAAAGCGCTACAACAGCGACCTGCTCGAGGCCGTCGAACTCGGCTTCCTGCTGGAAATGGCGGAGGTCACCGTCGTCGGTGCGCTGAACCGCAAGGAATCGCGCGGCGGCCACGCCCGCGAGGACTTCCCGGACCGCAACGACGCCGAGTACATGAAGCACACGATGGCGTACAAGGAGGGCGACGGCCTGCTCTCCGATATCCGTCTCGACTACAAGCCGGTAGTCCAGACCCGTTACGAGCCGATGGAGCGTAAGTACTGATGAGCGCACCTGCAGTCGACAAGAGCGAAGACAAGTCGGATCTTCCTGCCGTTCCCGAGGGTGCCGTGATGGTCACCCTCAAGATCGCGCGGATGAACCCCGAGTCGGGCGAGGGTCAGCACTGGGACAGCTTCCAGGTGCCGGCGCTGCCCACCGACCGCCTGCTGAACCTGCTCCTCTACGTCAAGGGCTACCTCGACGGCACCCTCACGTTCCGTCGCAGCTGCGCCCACGGCGTGTGCGGTTCGGACGCCATGCGGATCAACGGCGTCAACCGCTTGGCCTGCAAGCTCCTGATGAAGGACATGCTGCCCAAGGACGGTAAGCCGGTCACGATCACAGTGGAGCCCATCAAGGGCCTGCCGGTGGAGAAGGACCTCGTCGTCGACATGGAGCCCTTCTTCGACGCGTTCCGCGCCGTGAAGCCGTTCCTCATCACCACCGGCAACGAGCCCACCCGCGAGCGCATCCAGTCGCAGCACGACCGCGCACGTTTCGACGACACCACCAAGTGCATCCTCTGCGCCTGCTGTACGACGTCGTGCCCCGTGTACTGGAGCGACGGCAGCTACTTCGGTCCCGCTGCAATCGTCAACGCGCACCGCTTCATCTTCGACAGCCGTGACGAGGGTGCCTCGGAGCGCCTCGACATCCTGAACGACAAGGACGGCGTCTGGCGCTGCCGGACCACCTTCAACTGCACCGACGCATGCCCCCGTGGCATCCAGGTGACGAAGGCGATCCAGGAAGTCAAGCGCGCATTGCTGTTCGCGCGCTGAGCGAACCTTTCAGCGCACACCCTGCAGTTCCCGAGCGCCCGCGGTAACCGGACACGGTCTACCGCGGGCGCTCGTCTGCGCGAAGTAGCATGCAGGCATGGCCGTGGGACGCTTAGGATCGATAACACTGGACTGTGCTGACCCGTCCACTCTCGCCGCCTTCTGGCACGGAATGCTCGGCGGGGAAATCACCTACCAGAGCGAGAAATCCGTCGCCGTGACCACTCCGCAGGGGTTGCTGACGGCGATGCGTGTGCCGGACCACCGCGAACCCTCCTGGCCGGAGGGCACTGTGCCGAAACAGATTCACCTCGACCTCGCCGTCGAGGACCTGGACACCGCGCAGACCGAAGCGGTGCGCCTCGGAGCGCGGGTCGCGGCGAAGCAGTACGCACCAGAACTGTGCCGCGTCCTCGTCGATCCCGCGGGCCATCCCTTCTGCCTCAGTCTCGAGTCGAATTTTGCGCGCATCGGCGCGTGATCCGAGGAACCGTGGGAAACCTCACGACAGAAGATCGTGGGCGGTGAGAGCGGGCGAGGCTACCGTCGGAAGCAGAGCGACACCGACGAATGTGAGGTCTCACGATGGCGCAGCGCAGCCCAGCAGTAGTCACGGTGACGGGAGCAGCCGGAAGCATCGGCTATGCGGCGCTCTTCCGGATCGCGGCCGGCGAGATGATGGGTCCCGACACGCCGATCCACTTGCGGTTACTCGAAATTCCGTCCGGTATGGCTGCCGCGGAGGGGACGGCGATGGAACTCGAGGACAGCGCCTTCCCACTGTTGCGCAGCATCGAGATTCTCGACGATCCGCGCCAGGGCTTCGACGGCACCGACGTTGCGTTGCTCATCGGCTCACGCCCGCGGAGCAAGGGCATGGAGCGAGGCGACCTGCTCGCTGCGAACGGTCAGATCTTCACCGTGCAGGGCCGGGCGATCAACGAGGGCGCCGCGGACGGGGTCCGCGTCCTCGTCGTGGGCAACCCGGCCAATACCAACGCACTGGTGGCCGCGAGAAATGCCCCCGACGTGCCGGCCGATCGCTTCACCGCGCTCACCCGCCTGGACCACAACCGGGCGATCGCACAACTGGCGAAACGCTCAGGCGCACCGGTCGACGACATCAGCCGAGTGAGCATCTGGGGCAACCACTCCAGCACGCAGTACCCGGACATCTTCCATGCCCGGGTCGGAGGAAAGTCCGGCGCCTCGTTCGCGCAGGACCGTGTCTGGCTCGTCGACGACTTCATTCCCACCGTCGCCCGCCGCGGCTCCGCCATCATCGAGGCGCGCGGCGCATCCTCCGCGGCGTCTGCCGCCAACGGCGCGATCGACCACGTACATGACTGGGTCCTCGGCACACCCGACAACGACTGGACATCCGTGGCGCTGTCCTCCCCCGGTGCCTACGGAATCCCCGAGGGCCTGGTGAGCTCGTTCCCGGCCCGCTCGATCGACGGGTCCTGGCGGATCGTGGAAGGGCTGGCGATCGATGGCTTCTCGCGTAAGCGGATCGATGCTTCGGTGGCGGAGCTCGAATCCGAGCGCGATTCCGTCCGCAGCATGGGCTTCATCTGATCTACCCCTGCAACACTTGGCGCGACGTCGACGTCACGAATGGGTGTCGCTCGGTCGGGGCTTTGCGCAGGGCATCTGTTCATGGCATACGCTCCCTCTTCGATGATGTGGCGTCGAGTGGGTATCGCAGTCGTGTCCGGGGCTCTCTTCACCGGACTCTCGGTGACGTCTGCGGGAGCCATTCCTCCCGTGGTTCCCTCGCCGCCCACGTCGACGCCGTTCACCACTCCCAACACCGACAACTGCCCGAATCGATCCTCTCCCGCTCCGGCCGTCGACTCCTCCGAGGTCCCCCTGCCGGGGGATCCGACTCCGAGCGCCATGGCCGTGCCCGGCATTCCCGTCGGCGGACCGCGGCTCGGCGCCTGCGGTGTGGTCCTCCCGGACGACGCACCGCCGCTTCCCGCCGACATCTCGGCGTCGGGTTGGGTCGTGGCGGACATCGACAGTGGCGCCGTGCTCGCTGCCAAGGACCCCCACGGCCGGTACCGGCCCGCCAGCACCATCAAGATGCTGCTGGCACTCGTGGCGCTCGACGAGCTCGATCTCGACAAGACCGTGACGGCCACCGCCGAGGACGCCGAGGTGGAGGGCAGCGCCGTCGGGATCGGCAAGAACGGCCGATACACGAATCGCCAGCTCATGCAGGGCTTGGTGATGGCGTCGGGCAACGATGCCGCTCATCTACTGGCCCGGCAACTGGGCGGCGACGATGCCGCGGTCGAGAAGATGAACCGCCTCGCCGACAGTCTCGGCGCCCACGACACCCGGAGCGCGACCCCTTCCGGACTGGACGGTCCCGGCATGAGTAGCTCCCCGTTCGACCTTGCCCTGATCTTCCACGCCGCGATGAAGAACCCGACTTTCGCTGAGCTGATCTCGACGGAGACTGTGCAATTCCCCGGATTCCCCAGGGACCCCGCGATACCCGAGGATAAGGACCGTCCCCCGTTCGCGTTGGCCAACGACAACCAATTGCTCTATAACTATCCCGGCGCGCTGGGCGGCAAGACCGGATTCACGGACGATGCCCGCCACACCTACGTCGGCGGCGCCGACCGCGGTGGCCGTCGATTGGTGGTCACCCTCTTGGGCGCCGAAGCTCAGCCCATCCGGCCGTGGGAACAGGCGGCCCGGCTTCTCGACTACGGATTCGCGCTCGACCGGGACGCCGAGGTGGGCTCACTCACCGATCTCGCAGCGTCCGAAGACTCCTCCGGCGCGGTACTTGCAGCGACGCCTGAACAGGACTCGGCTGCCACGACGAGCTCGGCCGTCGCCTCCGGCTCCGACCGCGCCGGCAACACCACCGGTCTGCGCATCGGTGTGGGCGTCGGGGGGACGGCGATCATCCTCGTACTGCTGCTGTGGGCGCGGCGACTCCTGCGCCGTCCGTGACCGCCGCCGTCAGCGTTTGCTTCGGAAGAGAAGGCCCGACAGCCCCAGCGCCGCGAGTGCGCCCGCGCCGACGAGCGCGAGTCCGCCACCGATCCCGGGTCCTTCGTGAACCTGGACGCGTGGCGCGATGACCGCTGGGTCAGGCGGGGGCACGAAGGCCAGCGCCAGACTCTCCTGGGTAGTGGCCGCCCACGCGGTGGCGAAGAGCAACATCCTGCACGTCAAGAAGATGAAGACGAGGAGGCCGATGATGGGTCCGAACGCCACACCGGCCGGACCGCTGGTGACGATCGAGAGATAGAGGGCACCGACCTGCTTGAAGACCTCGAACACCACCGCGGCGAGCACAGCCGCCTTCATCGCACTGCGGAATGCGACGGGTTCGCGGGGTAGACGGGCGATCACCCAGGTGAACACCGCCCAGGTGGCGACCACGGACACCAACGCGGACAGGACGCGCAATCCGAGGTCGATGCCCGCAATGTTGTCGAGGTTCAGCACGTCGACCACGGTGCTGGCCACCGGACCGCTGCTGAGCGCCGACGCTCCCAGCGACACCACCATCGCCAGACCGAGTCCGACGAGAGCTCCCGCATCACCCAGCTTGGTCTTCAGGAAGCCCGGGGATTCGTGGGTGCTCTCCCACATCGCGGTAAGGGCATCGCGCAGGTTCGCCATCCACCCGAGCCCCGCGTAGGCGGCACCGAGCAGGCCGAGGACACCCACGCTGGCGCGGGACGCGATCGCCGAATCGATGACGGTGTTGAGCGTGTCCCCCAGACTTCCGGGAACGTTCTCGGTGATGCTGTCCTGCAGTTCCTGCAACAACTCCGGCTGACCGGCGAGTACGAAACCTGCGATCGCGAACGCGATCATCAGGATCGGAATGAGTGCCAGCACACTGAAGTACGTGATCCCGGCGGCGTAATAGTCGCCCTTCTGCTGCTGGAACCGCCCGGCCGCCCGCATCAGATGGTCGAACCAGGGGCGCGCTGCCCGCTGTCTTTCGAGGAAGCTCGCTTCGTCCGCCACGGTGCTCAACTCAACCCTTCGGTGTCAGGAATCCGACCTTCTCGTACACGGTCGCCAGTGTCTGCGAAGACACCTCTCGGGCGCGGTGCGCACCGGCTGCGATGATCCGATCCAGTTCGGCCTCGTCCGCGAGGTACTCGTCGACCTTCGTCCGCAACGGTGTCACGAAGTCGGTGAGGACATCGGCCGTATCGGATTTCAGATCGCCGTACCCCTTGCCCGCGTAGCCGGCCACCAGCGTCTCGACCGGCGTGCCGAGCAGCGCGGACTGAATGGTCAGCAGGTTGCTCACCCCGGGCTTGGTCTCCCTGTCGTAGCGGATCTCCCGTTCGTTGTCTGTGACGGCGGATTTGATTTTCTTCGCGGACACCTTGGGGTCGTCGAGCAGATTGATCAGGCCGGCGGGGCTCGGCCCCGACTTGCTCATCTTCGACGTCGGATCCTGAAGGTCGTAGATCTTGGCGGTGCCCTTGATGATCTGGGCCTCCGGGATCACGAAGGCCTTGCCGAACCGGGTGTTGAACCGCTGGGCGAGGTCGCGGGCCAGTTCGAGGTGCTGGCGCTGGTCTTCGCCGACCGGGACACGCTGCGGGCGGTAGAGCAGGATGTCTGCGGCCATGAGTACCGGATACGTGAACAGGCCGACGCTGGCGTTCTCTGCACCCTGCTTGGCGGACTTGTCCTTGAACTGCGTCATCCGGCTCGCCTCGCCGAAACCGGTGATGCAGTTGAGAACCCACGCCAGCTGCGCATGCTCGGGGACCTGGCTCTGCACGAAAAGGGTCGAGCGGTCGGGGTCGATTCCGACGGCGAGCAACTGGGCCACGGCGATCTTGGTGCGACGACGCAGTTCCTTGGGATCCTGGGCGACGGTGATCGCGTGCAGGTCCGGAATGAAGTAGAACGCGTCGAAGTCCTCCTGCAGAGGAACCCACTGCTGCAGCGCGCCCAGGAAGTTGCCGAGGTGGAACGAGTCGGCGGTGGGCTGGATGCCGGAGAGCACCCGGGGCCTGGCGGTGGGTTTCTGATCTGCAGCGGTCGACATGAGTACTGATCTTTTCACGTGGGCCGGAACGAGACGAATCACATACCGGGCGTCAGCGGTACTGGACGGTGACGGGAGCGTGATCCGACCACCGCTGGTCGTAGCTGGCGGCTCTCTCGACCACGGCCTGCTTGGCTCGTTCCGCGAGCGCTCGGGTGGCGATCTGGTAGTCGATGCGCCACCCGGAGTCGTTGTCGAAGGCCTTTCCCCGGTAGGACCACCACGAGTACGGACCGGCGATGTCGGGATGGAGCAGACGCACCACGTCCGCCCAGTGCGCGTCCTCCGCGAAGAGGGCGCTCATCCACTCCCGCTCGTGCGGAAGGAACCCGGAGTTCTTCTTGTTGGTCTTCCAGTTCTTCAGGTCGAGTTCGGTGTGAGCGATGTTCCAGTCGCCACATACCACCATGTGCCGCCCGGCCGCGACAGCCACGCGGGCAGTGTCCGCCAGGTACAGGCCGAAGGACTTCATGAACCGTTCCTTCTCCTCCTGGCGGGGCGTCTGCGCCTCACCGGACGGCAGGTACAGGCTCGCGACCGTCAGATCGTCGAAGTCGGCCTCGAGGTACCGGCCCGATCCCAGGAACTCCTCGTCACCGTGACCCACCCGGAACGCGTCCGCCGGTCTGCGCGAGAGGACGGCGACTCCGTTGCGTCCCTTCGCCGACGGTTCCGCGGACGCGAGATGCCAGCCGCTCGCCAGCGCAGGGGCGAGAGTCTCGGCCAGCTGCTCGTCCGAAGCCCGCGTCTCCTGCAGACAGACCACGTCGGCCTGGGTCCGCTGTATCCACTCGGTGAGGCCCTTGCGGGCGGCCGCGCGAACGCCGTTGACATTGACGGTGGTGATGATGTGTGGCACGGCAAGCACGGTAACCGACGGGTGCGACAGAACGGCTATCGAGCCGCGGGTGCGCTGCGCCGCTCCATTGCCACCGCGATGGTGAGCATCATTAGCCCGGCCACCGCGAGCAGTGCGCCTACTGCGGCCGGAGCCGTGTACCCGTAGCCCGCGGCGATAACGACACCCCCGATCCAGGCGCCGAAGGCGTTCGCGATGTTGAGTGCTGCGTGATTGAGGGAGGCTGCGAGCGTCTGGGCGTCCGCGGCCACATCCATCAGCCGGGTCTGTAACCCCGGCACCATCGACGCACCCGCCGCGCCCACGCCGAAGACGAGTACGAGGGCCGTGTACGGGTTGTGGGATGCGAACACGAATATCGCAAGGAGCACGCCGAGCGCCGTCATCGAGACGAAGAGGCCGGGAATCAGTGCCCGATCGGCCAGTCTGCCGCCGATCAGATTGCCCGCGACCATGCCCAGCCCGTAGATCATCAGGGCCAGCGGCACCAGCGACCGCGAAAGGCCGGCGACGTCGGTGAGCGTCGTGCTGATGTAGGTGTAGACGGCGAACATGCCGCCGAAACCGACCATGCCGATGATCAATGTCATCCACACCTGAGGGCGGCGGAGGGCGCCGAGTTCGGTGAGCGGATTGGTCATCCGCATCGCCGCCAATGGAGGCAGCCACGACCGGATGGCGGCGAGGGTCACCAAACCGATGACGGCGACGAGGGCGAAGGCGCTACGCCAGCCGAGATTCTGGCCGAGCCACGACGCTGCGGGAACACCCACAACGTTGGCCACAGACAACCCCATCATCACCAGGGCGACCGCCTTGGCCCGCTGTCCGCGTTCCGCGAGGTGTGCCGCGACGAGTGCGGCGACACCGAAATACGCACCGTGCGGCAGGCCCGCGACGAAGCGCGCGGCCATCAGGACTCCGTAGTTCGGTGCCAGCACGGTGGCGGCATTGCCGATCGTGAAGGCGGCCATCAACGCAATGAGCAACGTCTTGCGCGGTACTCGCGCCGTCAGGGCGGCGATGAGCGGCGCCCCGACGACCACTCCCAGCGCATACGCCGAGATGATATGCCCCGCCGTCGGCTCGGTGATCCCGAGACTCGACCCCATCTCGGGGAGCAGGCCCATGGCGACGAACTCGGTAGTACCGATGCCGAACCCACCCAGTGCGAGCGCGATCACGGCGAGCGTGCGGATCGACGGGTGCTGTGCGACGACACCGGCCGGCTCGGGGCGGACGGACGTTGAGGTGCTCACAGAAGACACACTTTCGGATAGAGACATATACGACTACGCGGCGGACAGCGCCTCGATGCGCAACGACCTGTGAAGGGATTCTCTTCCCTGTTCGTGCCCGGCCGCGCGTCGAATGGCCGTGAGATCACTCACCACGACGTACCTGCGGACGCAGAACGGGACGTTCCCGCTGAGGGAACGTCCCGTTCTGTGCTGCTCGAGGTGCTGTGCGCCTACTGCTCGGCGATGGCCTTCTGGAGGTTGATGTCCAGCGCACCGAGGAACTCCTCGGTGGTCAGGTAGCCCTGGTCGCCGCCGACCAGCATCGCGAGGTCCTTGGTCATCTGGCCACCCTCGACGGTCTTGATGACCACGTCTTCGAGCTTCTGGGCGAAGCCGATGACGTCGGGGGTGTTGTCCAGCTTGCCGCGGTGCTCGAGCCCACGGGTCCACGCGAAGATGGACGCGATGGGGTTCGTGGACGTCGGCTTGCCCTGCTGGTGCTGACGGAAGTGACGCGTCACGGTGCCGTGTGCGGCCTCCGCTTCACAGGTCTTTCCGTCCGGGGTCAGCAGCACGGAAGTCATGAGGCCGAGCGATCCGAAGCCCTGGGCCACGGTGTCGGACTGCACGTCACCGTCGTAGTTCTTGCAGGCCCAGACGTAGCCGCCCTCCCACTTGAGCGCCGACGCCACCATGTCGTCGATGAGGCGGTGCTCGTAGGTGAGCCCTGCCGCGTCGAACTCCGACTTGAACTCGGTCTCGTAGACGTGCTGGAAGATGTCCTTGAACGCGCCGTCATACGCCTTGAGGATGGTGTTCTTGGTCGACAGGTACACCGGGTAGTTCTGCTGCAGGCCGTAGTTGAGCGAGGCCCGGGCGAAGTCCGTGATGGACTTGGTGAAGTTGTACTGCCCCTGGACGACGCCGCCGCCCTCGGGGAAGTTCACCAGCTCGTGCTCGATCGGCTCGCTGCCGTCCTCGGGCGTGTAGGTGATCATCACCTTGCCGGGGCCGGGAACCTTGAAGTCGGTGGCGCGGTACTGGTCACCGAAGGCGTGACGGCCGATGATGATCGGCTTGGTCCAGCCCGGAACCAGTCGCGGAACGTTGGAGATGATGATCGGCGCACGGAAGATCGTTCCACCGAGGATGTTGCGGATGGTGCCGTTGGGCGACCGCCACATCTTCTTGAGGCCGAACTCCTCGACGCGGGCCTCGTCCGGGGTGATGGTCGCGCACTTGACGCCCACGCCGTGCTTCTTGATGGCGTTGGCCGCGTCGACGGTCACTTGGTCGTCGGTCTCGTCCCGGTATTCGATGCCGAGGTCGTAGTACTCGAGATTGACATCCAGGTAAGGATGGATCAATTTGTCTTTGATGAACTGCCAGATAATGCGCGTCATCTCGTCGCCGTCGAGTTCGACGACGGTGCCCTCAACCTTGATTTTGGACATGGGTGCTTCGCGTCCTCCTAGGAAGTTTCCCTGGTTACACGGTTGCGGGCGCACTTTGTGAGTGGGTCCGCGAACGGTTCGCTTTTCAAACGTAGACGGTCAGGACGGCCACTGGGAGACCGCGCCTAAACAAGACAAGCGTACTGCTATGTGCGGGACTCGCAACATGTGGGGCCTGCAACCTGTTCCTACTCGCGGGTAACTTTTCCCTGCTAGGGGCCCTGATCGGTGCCGTTTCCGGTCGTTCGGCTCCAGCCGCTAAGATCACCGGAGGTCATGAGTGCCAGCAACGAGCCCCGGCTAGCTGGCCGGCAACCCTCCACCGCGGTGGGGTGCCCCGGGTGATGACCTGGTTCCCTGATTAATACGCAGTCGGGTGACAAGCGCGGGTCCGACATCGGAGGTTCATGATGTGTTGTTGTTGTCGTAGACAGACCCCAGACACGCCCTGCGCGCGAACGATCCCGAACATGTCGTCCGCGCCTCGTCAGACCACTGGAGTAGACAGCACATGACCGAGAACTGGTCGTTCGAGACCAAGCAGATCCACGCGGGGCAGACGTCCGACGCCACCACGAAGGCGCGGGCCCTGCCGATCTACCAGACCACCTCGTACACGTTCGACAGCACCGATCATGCTGCCGCGCTGTTCGGTCTGGCCGAGCCGGGCAACATCTACACCCGCATCATGAATCCCACCCAGGATGCCGTCGAGCAGCGCATCGCCGCACTCGAAGGGGGCGTCGCCGCGCTGCTGCTCTCGTCCGGGCAGGCCGCGGAGACCTTCGCGATTCTCAACCTCGCCGAGGCCGGCGACCACATCGTCTCCAGTCCGCGCCTCTACGGCGGCACCTACAACCTCTTCCACTACACGCTGCCCAAGCTGGGTATCGAGGTGTCGTTCGTCGAGGATCCCGACGACCTCGAGCAGTGGCGCAGCGCGATCCGCGACAACACCAAAGCTTTCTACGGCGAGACCGTGTCGAATCCGCGCAATGACGTCCTCGACCTGCCCGGCATCTCGGGCGTCGCGCATCAGCACGGCATACCCCTCGTCGTCGACAACACCGTGCCCACGCCGTACCTCATCCGGCCGCTCGAGCACGGCGCCGACATCGTGGTGCATTCGGCCACCAAGTACCTCGGCGGCCACGGCACGGCAATCGCCGGTGTGATCGTCGACGGCGGCACCTTCGACTGGACCCAGGGCCGGCACCCGAACTTCACCACGCCCGATCCCAGCTACCACGGCGTGGTGTTCGCCGAGCTCGGTCCGCCGGCCTACGCCCTCAAGGCGCGCGTGCAGTTGCTGCGCGACCTCGGTTCCGCGATTTCGCCCTTCAACGCGTTCCTCATCGCTCAAGGTCTCGAAACGCTGAGCCTGCGCATGGAACGGCACGTGTCGAACGCGACCACAGTGGCCCAGTACCTCGAGGCCCGGCCGGAGGTCGTCTCGGTCGGTTACACCGGTCTTCCTTCCTCACCGTGGCACGAGCGCGCCAAGCAGATCGCCCCCAAGGGGGCGGGTGCCATCGTGACGTTCGAGCTCGCAGGCGGGATCGAAGCCGGCAAAAAGTTCGTCAACGCCCTCACCCTGCACAGCCACGTCGCCAATATCGGCGACGTGCGGTCCCTGGTGATACATCCCGCGTCCACCACCCATTCGCAGCTGACGCCGGAGGAGCAGGCCGCAAGCGGCGTCACACCCGGGCTGGTGCGCCTGGCCGTGGGCATCGAAGGAATCGACGACATCATCGCCGATATCGAAACCGGTCTGACGGCGGCGGCATCTTGAGCGGGAGCGTGAGCGCACTGCAGCAGCTGCCCGTGTCGGACGGACGTCTGGGCTACATCGACATCGGTTCCCTCGAGCTCGAGGGTGGAGCCGTCCTTCCGTCGGTCACGCTCGCCGTGCAACGCTGGGGTGAGCTGTCCCCCACCCGGGACAACGTGGTTCTGATCGAGCACGCTCTGACCGGCGACTCCCACGTGACCGGCCCCATGTCGGAAGAACACCCTTCACCCGGCTGGTGGAGCGGAATGGTGGGTGCGGGTGCGCCGATCGACACCGACGAATGGTGCGTCGTCGCCACCAACGTGCTCGGTGGTTGCCGGGGCACGACGGGACCGGGTTCGGTCGCCGAAGACGGCCGTCCGTGGGGCAGTCGCTTCCCCGAAATCTCGATCCGTGACCAGATCGCGGCCGAGAAGAAACTCACCGACCTTCTCGGCATCGAGAAGGTGGCGTCGGTCATCGGCGGGTCGATGGGCGGAATGCGCGCCCTCGAATGGGCCGTCACCTACCCCGACCGGATCGCGTCCGCACTCGTTCTCGCCGTCGGCGCCCGCGCGACCGCGGACCAGATCGGCACCCAGACCACGCAGATCGAAGCGATCATCAGCGACCCCGACTGGCAGGGCGGTGACTATCACGGCACCGGGCGGATCCCCCGTACCGGTCTCGGCATCGCCCGCAGGATCGCGCATCTCACCTACCGCAGCGAGAGCGAGCTCGATTCGCGGTTCGCGAATTCGTCGCAGGAGGGCGAGGACCCGTGGCGCGGCGGCAGGTATTCCGTCGAGAGCTATCTGCAGCACCAGGCGGACAAGCTCGTCGGCAGGTTCGATCCCAGTACCTATGTGCTCCTCAGTGAGGCCATGAACCGGCACGACGTCGGCCGCGGCCGCGGTGGGGTTGCCGCTGCGCTCGCCAGGGTCACGGCTCCGGTGATCGTGGGCGGCGTCGACTCGGATCGGCTCTATCCGATCCGCTTGCAGGAGGACCTCGCAAACGAGATCCCCACCTGCGACGGCCTTCGGGTGCTCAACTCCCGAGACGGGCACGACGGGTTCCTCACCGAGGCGGATGCCGTGGCCAAGTTGCTCGCCGAGACGATGGAATTGGCCCGCGCCGGCCGCTGACGTTTCACCTGCTCGGGACCGTCAGTCGGTCCCGAGCGGGTCGATCGACACGGCGAGCCAGACGATGGCTCCCCCGACGGCCACCAGTGCCCCGACGTCGAACGGCTTGCTGCGGACCGCAAGCAGTCCCACGCGCTCGGAGGGCATCATCAAGCGGAAGATCGCGGCCAGCAGCGTTGCGGTACCGAAAACGAACGCTCCCCGCCGCCACCGGTCGGCCAGCACGAAGACGACGGCCACCGCGATGACGAGGACAACGGCGAGCATCGGCAAATTCTTCTTCGCGAACTGCCCCCAGTTCGCCATCTCAGCTGCGTGAAGCCGCGACGCGCTCGGCCCGCTCCACGACGTTGCTGAGCAGAAACGCACGAGTGAGCGGTCCGACACCACCCGGGTTCGGTGACAGGAAGCCGGCGACCTCGGCGACGTCGGCCGCCACGTCGCCGCGCAAACCGCCCTCGGTCCGGCTCACGCCCACGTCCAACACGGCCGCGCCGGGCTTGACCATGTCGGCTGTGACGAGTCCCGGGACACCGGCAGCGGCGATCACGATGTCGGCGCGCCGGACCTCGGCGGCGAGATCACGGGTACCGGTGTGGCACAGGGTGACAGTGGCGTTCTCGCTGCGCCGGGTGAACAGGAGTCCGATGGGCCTGCCGACTGTCACGCCGCGGCCGATGACCACGACGTGGGCACCGGCGACCGGCACCTCGTAGCGCCGGAGCAGGTGCAGGATTCCGCGCGGCGTGCACGGCAGCGGCGCCTCCTTGCCGAGGACCAGCCGACCGAGGTTGACGGGGTGCAGTCCGTCCGCATCCTTGTCCGGGTCGATGCGCTCGAGGGCGGCGTTCTCGTCGAGCTGTCGGGGAAGCGGGAGTTGCACGATGTATCCCGTGCAGTCGGGGTTGGCGTTGAGCTCGTCGATGGTGGCGTCGAGCTTCTCCTGGGTGATGTCGCCGGGAAGGTCTCGGCGGATCGACGTGATCCCGACCTTGGCGCAGTCGTTGTGCTTGCCGCGCACGTAGGCGGCCGATCCCGGGTCGTCGCCCACCAGGACGGTCCCGAGCCCGGGTGTGATGCCCTGGTCCCTCAGTGCGGTGACCCGCACCTTCAGGTCTTCGAAAATCTCGTCGCGGGTGGCCTTGCCATCGAGGATCGTTGCAGTCACGGAGCCCATTCTCTCAGGTACCGGATACGCGCGTCAGGTCGGTTCCACCACCAGCCCGTGGGCGGACGCGTAGGCGATGGCCTGGGTGAGTTCGATCTGCGCCTTGTCGAGTGAGGCCGCCGTCCACAGATTCGCATCCACGTGGGCGCCCCGCAGATCGGCGCCGTCCAGTTTCGCGCCCCCGGTGCGGGCACCGATGAGGTCGGCGGCACGCAGAACTGTGCCCCGCAGGTCGGTCCGCACGAGGTTGGCCTCGCGGAACCGGCAGTCGGTGAGGTCGAGGGCCCGCAGATCGGCGCCGCCGAGGGAGGTGAGCGTGAAATCGCATTCCTCGATGGTCATCGGGCGCAACCGGCAGCTGTCGAATTCCGAACCGAGGAAGCTGCAGTGCCGGAACGTGCTGTGCCACAGAGTGGTCCGCGTGAAGGAACACGATCGGAAAGCAGTCCCCACGTGCTGCGACTCGGAAAAATCGGCCCCCGTGAAGTCACAGTTCGTGAAGATCACCGATTCCGTGCGGAGGCCACTGAGATCTGCGTCGCGAAAGTTGCACTTCGTGTAGTGCCGCCGACGCCAGTCGCCTCCGGGCAATCGCGCGTCGCCGAAGTCCTCACCCACCACTTCTTCCACTGCATCCATCCGTCCATCATGCCGCCCCCGGGCATACCCCTAAGCTGTGCAGGTGTTCCGAGTGATGTTCCACGAACCCCGCATCCCGCCTAACACGGGCAACGCCATCCGCCTGGTCGCAGGCACGGGATGTGAACTGCACCTGGTGGGGCCGCTGGGATTCGACCTCTCGGAGCCGAAGCTCAAGCGCGCGGGGCTCGACTACCACGACCTTGCGTCGGTGACCGTGCACGAGAATCTCGACACCGCGTGGGCGGCGGTCGAGCCGGCGCGGGTGTTCGCCTTCACCGCACATGCCACTGTCTCGTATGCCGATATCGCCTACGAACCCGGGGACGTACTCCTCTTCGGCCCCGAACCCACCGGGCTGTCGCAGGAGGTCCTGGCCGACCCCCACGTGACGGAGCGGCTGCGCATTCCGATGTTGCCCGGCCGACGTTCGCTGAACCTGTCGAATGCCGCTGCCCTCGTGACGTACGAGGCGTGGCGGCAGCACGGCTTCAGAGGGGCTGCGCTGTAAGTGCGGCCCCCGCGGTTGCGCCGACCGCGATGTCGAGGAAGTCCCGGGCCGCACCGCGCACCCCGCGGACCGGATCCCAAACGGCCGACAACCGGCGCGGGAGGGTCAACCCCTCCACCTGAACCGAGGCCAGCCGCCCGTCGGTGAGGTCGGCCGCGACCGCGAGCGAAGACAGCACGGCCGGGGCGTTGCCGGCGATCACCGCCGCCTTCACCGCAGTGCACGAGGTCAGCTCCAACAGAGGTGGGACACAGTGCGGTACCGCGTTCTCGAGGGTGGTGCGCGTTCCCGAACCCGATTCTCGTTGGATCATCGGCGTGGCCGCCAGCTCCGACACGGGGATCGGCGAGCGACGAACCCAGTGATGTTCCGGCGGGACCACCACGACGAGATGATCACGGCCGATTTCCCGGGACTGCAGTCCCGGCGGGATGTCGGGTCCTTCGACGAATCCGAGGTCGGCCTCACCGGACAACACGCGCGCGATCACCTCGGACGAGTTGAGCAGGCGCACCGATGTGACCACGTTGGGGTACTTTCGCCGCATCGCGACCGTCCAGCCCGGAACAAGGTACTCGGCGATGGTCATGCTGGCCGCCACGGTGAGCCCGGCCTGCCGCTCCCCCCGCAGCGCCGCGACTCCGGACGCGAGTTCCTCCGCCGTCGCCAGGATGTGACTGGCCCATTCGAGGATGAGGGCGCCTTCGGCCGTGGGCCGCACCCCGCTGGCACCGCGGCTGAAGACCTTGATGCCGAACAGACGCTCCGCCGTGCGTACTCGTGCGCTGACCGCCTGCTGACTGAGCCCGTGTTCCCGGCCCGCCGCACCCATGCTTCCGAGACGTTCGACCGACAGCAGGACGTCGAGGGCGCTGAGTTCTGGGACCCGGGGAGAGAGCGGCACATCCCAAGGCTAGTCTCACAAACTCGGTTTGTGGGTATGCAACCGCAAGCCTTCTACCGGCGACGACGCCAACTCGGCAGGCTGTGGACATGACGCCGAATTGGTTCGCAGCAGTGATGGGTACCGGCATCGTCGCGGTCGTGGCCGCGTCTTTGCCCGCCGAGGTTCCGGGTGTCCAGGCAGTGTCCGAGGTGTTCTGGCTGCTCGCCGCGGCGCTGCTCCTGACGCTGACCACCGCACTCGGCGACCACTGGATCCGGCGTCGCGACGCAGCCCTGGCAGACGTGCGCAGCCACACCATGTTTCCCTTCTACGGTGCGGTGTCGATGGCCGTGTCGACGGTCGGCGCGGCCACCGGCTCGGCCGGTCACCACCGTCTCGGCGAGCTGTCGGTGGCCGTGTCGGCAGCGATGTGGTCGATCGGGACGATCGTCGGCGTCGTCACCTACGCGGTGATGGCAAGACGACTGATGCAAACGCATCGGGTAACGCCCACACCGTCGTGGCTGCTGCCGGTGGTCCCCCCGATGGTGTCCGCCTCCGGCGGAGCCGCACTGGTCAGGCACCTTCCGGAAGGTGCACCGCAGATCACGCTGCTGATGTTCTGCTACGCCCTTTTCGCGCTGGCTCTGACCGCGGCAGTGGCGGTCACCGTCGTCGTCGGCAGGCAGCTGCTGCACAACGGCCTTCCGGGCACCGCCCTCGTCCCGACCTTGTGGATACCGCTGGGAGTGATCGGGCAGTCGGTTGCGGCGATCAACCTACTCGGCGCCGCATCCGGGCACGCCTGGCTCCACACGGTCGGCGTCGTCTATGGAATGACAGTGGGCGCGTGCGGTGTTCTCGCGCTCGCAACCGTGATCACGGTGACAGCGAGGGCATTCCACCGAGGACTCGACTTCACGCCCGCCTGGTGGAGCTTCACCTTTCCCGTCGGTACCTGCGCCCTGGGCGCGAACGCGTTGGGCACCGCGATCAACTCGACCGTGATTGTGAGCGCGGCAACGACCCTGTGGTGTGCGTTGCTCGTGATCTGGAGCACCGTGGTATTCCGCACCCTGCGCCACGTGCGTCGACTGCTGGTCGAGCGTGCGCTAACCGGTCTCGACAGGACGTCCGGACTGCAACCACGCCGAGGTGCCGCCCGCGACGGACACCGCGTTGATTCCTCGACCGTTCAGGTATTCGGCGGCCTGCAGGCTGCGGCCACCCACGGCACAGATCACATACACCACGTCGGCGTCGGGGATCTCGCCGACACGAGCGACGAACTCGCTCAGCGGAATCAGCGTCACGCCCGGCACTCTCACCTGCGCGTACTCGTCGGCTTCGCGCACGTCGATGACGGGGGCGCCTGATTCCAACGCCTCGTCCAACGCCGACAGGTCGACTTCGATCATTCGGTGTTCGCCTCTTCTTTCTGCGACGCCGCACCGGTCGGTGGCCGGCGCGGCCTGTTGTATATCCGGCGCAGACGGTACGCGCCGTAGACGACCAGTGCGATGACGGCCACGAAACCGAACCAGGGGATCAGCGCCCCGACCACCACCGCACCGCCCTTGATTGCCGACAGCAGGGCGTGCCACCCGGCGACGAGACCCTCCCAGAAGTTGTCGGGACCCGAACTCGGTCTCTCCGTGTCGGTGGTGGTGACGTCGATCGTGAGGGTGGCGAGTGCGATCTGATCGCTGAGCAACCGCTTCTGCGCGGTGAGGCTGTCGAGTTCACCCTGCCGTTCCGACAGTGCCCTCTCCGCTTCGATCAGGTCGGCGGTGTTCGCGGCCGACGCGATGAGCCCCTGCAGCCGCGTGACCGACGCCGTCAACGCACCGATGCGGGCATCGAGATCCTGCGACTGCATCGTCACATCGCTCTTCGTGACGCTGACGCTGGTCACCTTGCCGAGGTCCCGCAGATCGTCCAACGTGCGGGTGAGGTCGTCGGCGGGCACGCGGATTGTCAGGGAACTGCTCGCGTCCTGGTCGTCGGAGCCGGGCTGCTCGGTGAGCTGATCGACGCGACCTCCCAAGGCATCGACCTTGTCGACGATCTGCCTGCCCACGGCCACCGGGTCATCCGCGGTGATCGAGACCTGGCCGGTGATGATCTCCTGCCGTTCGGTGGGCGCCTGATCCTTCGCAGGCCCCTGCAGCGCACCCCCGACCTCCAACGACCTGCTGTCGCCGGGCACGGGCGCGGGCACGGGCGCGGAAGAGCTGCTGTCGGAACCGCCGCACCCGGCAAGCACCAGCGACACGAGGACGATCGCCGACAGAACGTATCTCTTCATGCCCGAATGTTAGCGGTGTGCCGAAGGCCCGGTTGACGATTGCTGTGTGCGCGCTCAGCGAAAGTCACGCGACTTGGCCTTCATCCGCAGGTCCATCAACTGCAGGCGATCCGCCACCACCGTGACGGCCCCCTCCGCATTCTGCACCTTGCCCCGAACCAGGAGCGCCGGCGCGGTGTTCGCGAGCTTGCGGTACTTCGCCCACAAGCCCACCGAACACACCACATTGACCATCCCGGTCTCGTCCTCGAGATTGATGAACGTGACACCGGCCGCAGTCGCCGGGCGTTGCCGGTGCGTCACTGCTCCGCCCACCAGGACCCGATCGCCGTCGGGAACCTGAAGCAACCGGGCCGCAGGAATCACCCCGAGCTCATCGAGTTGCGGGCGCAGGAACTGGGTGGGATAGGTGTCCGGGGACACTCCGGTGGCCCACACATCCGCGGCCGCCAGTTCGAGATCGCTCATTCCCGGCAGGGTCGGCGCCCGGGTGGACGCCCCCATTCCGGGAAGCCGGTCATGCCGCTCCCCTGCCGCGGCACCCGCCGCCCACAACGCCTCCCGCCGGGTGATACCGAAACTGTCGAGGGCCCCTGCAGTGGCGAGCGACTCGGCCTGGGCCGTGTTCAGCTCCACCCGGCCAGTGAGGTCGAGGAAGGACGTGAACGGCCCCCCGTCGTTCCGGGCTTCGACCATATGCTCGGCCAGTGTCGTGCCGATGTGCCGCACCTCCCCGAGACCGAGCCGCACCTCCATGCCCCCGGCCTCGACGGTGGCGTGCGCGAGACTGGCATTGATGTCGGCACCGTGCACCCGCACCCCGTGCCTGCGGGCGTCGGCCACCAGCGATTGCGGCGAGTAGAACCCCATCGGCTGTGCCCGCAGCAGACCTGCACAGAATGCGGCGGGGTGATGCAGTTTGAACCACGAGGAGTAGAACACCAGCGCCGCGAAGCTCTGCGAGTGACTCTCCGGGAAACCGAAATTGGCGAAGGCGTACAACTTTTCATAGATCCGGTCGGCCACGTCGTCGCCGATTCCGTGCACGTCCCGCATGCCCTGATAGAGCCGCCCCTTCAGCTGCTCCATCTTCTCCGGCGAGCGTTTGGACCCCATGGCCCGGCGCAGCTGGTCGGCCTCGGCCGGAGTGAACCCCGCGACATCGACCGCCACCTGCATCAACTGCTCCTGAAACAACGGCACACCCAGGGTCCGTTTCAACGCTTTCTCCAGCGACGGGTGGTCGTAGGTGACCGGTTCGAGTTTGTTGCGACGGCGAATGTAGGGATGCACCGAACCACCCTGGATGGGTCCGGGCCGAATGAGAGCGACCTCCACTACCAGGTCATAGAAATTCCGCGGCTTCAGCCTCGGGAGGGTGGCCATCTGTGCCCGCGACTCCACCTGGAACACTCCGACCGAATCGGCCCGCTGCAACATCTCGTACACGGCTTCCTCGGACAGGTCCAGCTGCGCCAGGTCCACCTCGATCCCCTTGTGCTCGGCCACCAGATCGATCATGTAGTGCAGGGCCGAGAGCATGCCGAGTCCCAGCATGTCGAACTTCACCAGTCCCACCGCTGCGCAATCGTCCTTGTCCCATTGCAGGACGCTGCGGTTCTCCATGCGCGCCCACTCCACCGGGCACACGTCGGCGATGGGCCGATCGCAGATCACCATGCCGCCGGAGTGGATTCCGAGATGCCGCGGATACCCCTCGATCTGGGCTGCCAATTCGAGCACGGCAGGGGGTATGTCGGTGTCTTTCCCTTTCCCCTTCCCGACGCCACCCCAGCGATCGACCTGTTTGCTCCACGCATCCTGCTGCCCTTGCGAGAAGCCCAGGGCCCGTGCCATGTCGCGCACCGAAGACTTTCCCCGGTACGTGATGACGTTGGCCACCTGCGCCGCATACTGTCGCCCGTACTTCGCGTAGACGTGCTGGATGGCTTCTTCGCGGCGGTCCGATTCGATGTCGACATCGATGTCCGGCGGACCGTCGCGTTCGGGTGAGAGAAAACGTTCGAACAACAACTTGTTGCGCACGGGATCGACGTTGGTGATGCCGATGGCGTAGCAGACGGCCGAGTTGGCCGCCGAACCCCTTCCCTGACACAGGATGTGGTTGTCCTTGCAGAACGACACGATGTCGTGGACCACCAGGAAGTAGCCAGGAAAGTTCAGCGTCGTGATGATGTCGAGTTCGTGCTCGATCTGCCGGTACGCCCGCGGGTGCTCCGCCGGTGCACCGTAACGGCGGCGCGCCCCTTCCATCGTGAGCTGACGCAACCAGCTCGCCTCGGTGTGCCCGTCGGGCACGTCGAAGGGCGGTAGTTTCGGTGCGATGAGCCGGAGATCGAAGGCGCATTCCAGCCCGAGCTCCGCCGCACCGCTGACCGATTCCGGGTACGCCGCGAAGAGGTGGGCCATCTCCTCACCGGAACGCAGGTGCGATCCGCCCGTCGGAGGCAGCCGCCCGGCCGCGTCGTCGAGGCTGTGACGAGCCCGGACCGCGGCCATCGCCATCGCCAGCCGCCGACGCGGAGGACCCGCGAAATGAGCTGCGGTGGAGGCAATTACCCCTAGACCGTGCTGCTGCGCCAGTTCGGCGAGGCAGTCGTTGCGTTCACCGTCCTCCGGAATGCCGTGGTGCGTGAGTTCCACCGTGACCCGCTCGGCCCCGAACCGATCGATCAGCTCACGCAACCGGCCAGCCGCTGCCTCCGGACCCCCGTGGGCCAATGCCTGACGCACATGCCCCTTGCGACAACCGGTCAAGATCTGCCAGTGGTCTCCCGCCGCATCGGCGAGCCGGTCCATGTCGTACCAAACTTTGCCTTTCTCTCCTCCTGCGAGGTGCGCCGCCGCGATCTCCCGGGACAGCCGGCGGTACCCCTCCTGCCCTCGCGCCAGCACCAGCAGATGAGCGTCGCCCACGGTGAGCTCGGAACCGAACACGGTCCGCATGTTCAGTTCCTTCGCCGCCTCCGCGAACCGGACCACACCGTAGAACCCGTCGTGGTCGGTGAGCGCGATGGCCTCGAGACCCAGCCGGACCGCCTCTTCCACCAATTCTTCCGGTGGGGAGGCACCGTCGAGGAAGCTGAACGCCGAATGCGCGTGTAGCTCTGCGTAGGGGACGGTGGAGCCTGCCCGTACCTGCTCACCCGCCCGATACTCGCCTCGCTTGCGTGACCACGCCGGACTGTCGCTGCCGTCACCCGGATACAGCGACTGCGGGTCGACGCGTCCCGGCCTGCCGGACAGGACCCGCTCCATCTCCGACCACGACGGCGGACCGTTACCCCAACCCATCTGGCACACCTCTTCATGTCGCGCACGTGCCGTGCCGAAACCATGGAAGATGCCACTGGGGAAGACGCATCATTCGAACGGGAGTTCGAATGCTTTCAGTCTGCCATCACACCCGCAGACCGGTCAACGCGGGTTACCCGGACTCACGTCACGAGCGCGGCAAGACCTTTCAGACGGTCCTCGGCCGGCCTCCTCGGGCAGCTCACACACTTGCCTGACCCGGGGGTCTCGTAGATCAGGCAACACGACGCGCGCTGCGTGAATCGGCGCGTCACCGCACCAGCCTGCACGTCCACGAACCGCGGTCGAGGCAGCACCACCCCGGCGCCGCGCATCGCGTCGACGAGTTCCCGGGCGAAGATGCTGCCGCGATTCCGATCACCGACTCCGTCGCCCGCGTCGAGCGCGCGGTTGGCGATCGAATCGGTAGCGATCGCCCACATCGCGGCCCGCCGCACCCCGGACGCCGCGGCGAGAGCGTCGATGATCGGCGTCAGCGCCGCAGCCATCTCGGACGCCAGCTCGGACTGCCCCTCGGTGACCGGCAGTGCCGACGACGCGGTCAGACCGCCGAGGTATCCGTCCTCGGTCAGAAACGCCCGGGCATCCCCCAGCCGAGGGTGGGCAGCGACACCGGCGACGAGGGCCGTCGCGATCGGTATCCCGGTCAGCGTGGAACTGGCCGAGTACCACCACAGGGTGCCGTTGACCCGTGGGTCGTCGCTGCCCCACCGGCTCGACGTGTCCGCGACCCTGTCCGCGAGCCAGCCGGGATCGGTCAGGCGCACAGCCGGGAACGAGGCTGCGCCGCGGTGCCCGATCTGGTCGGCGATCATCGGGACGCGGCGGGCGGTCAGTTCGTACGCACGCCGAAGTTGCTCATCCATCGGCCAACCCCAGAATCTCCATCGACAGCCGCGGCTCCGACCGCACCACGGCGCGGATCCCGAACACCCCGCCGAGCACGGCGTCGTCCAGCACGTCGGCAGGCGGACCGGTGCTGATCACCCTTCCATCGTGCATCACGGCCAGCGTGTCGCAATACTCCACGGCCAGCCGGAGGTCGTGCATGGTCACCACGAGCGCGAGACCGCCGGCGGCGAGATCGCGCAGCAGGTTCATCACCGTCAACTGGTGCCGCAGGTCGAGGTGGTTCGTGGGTTCGTCGAGGAGCAGGACCCTCGGCTGTTGTGCAAGCGCCCGGGCAATCGATACTCGCTGACGCTCCCCGCCTGACAGTGCTTGGACGTCACGGTCCACGAGTTCCGTCAGCCCCACCTGCTGCAGGCACCTCTCGACGATCTCGCTGTCGGCGCCGTTCGCCCGTTCGAACCACCCCCGGTGCGGGATGCGGCCGAGCGAAACCGATTCGCGCACAGTCAGTCCCGCGGACACCTGCGGTTCCTGAGTGCTCGCGCCGATCGTGCGGGCGAGTTCCCGCCGGCCCAGATCGGCGCTGTCCGCTCCGTCGACGACGACGGCACCCCCGGTCGGGGTGAGCGCCCGGTAGCAGCAGCGCAGCGCGGTGGTCTTGCCGGAACCGTTGGGCCCGACCAACGCCAGCACCTCACCGGGCCGCACGGAGAAGTCGATGCCGTGCAGCACTTCCCGCGACCCGAGTTCGGCGCGGACCCGCTGCAGACTCAACGCCGTCACTGTTCGGCCCTCCGATACTGCCGGTAGAGCATCCAGACGAAGATCGGCGCTCCCACGAGCGCGGTGACGACGCCCACCGGGACCTCGATGCTGTGCGCGACCGACCGCGCGGCCGTGTCCGCAGCGACCATCGCGATCGCGCCGAGGAATGCGGCGACGGGCAGCAGCCGAACCGCTCGCGCACCCACAACGTATCCGGCCAGGTGCGGCACCAGCAGACCGATGAAGCCGATACCGCCCGCGACGGATGCGGCGGCCCCGGCCAGCATCGACACACCGAGCAACTGCACCACGCGGAAGCGCCGCACGTTCATGCCGAGGGCTGCGGCGCCGTCGTCTCCCGCCTGCAGCAGGTCGATTCGGCTCGCGCTCAGCATCATCGCGGCCCCGACTGTCGCGAGCGCCGCAGCCGGGAAGATCGTTGTCGACCAGTGCGAGTCGCCGAAACCGCCCGCCAGCCAGTGCATCACCGAACTCAGTTGGTGCTCGTCGGCGACGACCAGGATCGAAAACGTGATGAGAGCCGAGAACACCTGCGCCGACGCGACACCCACGAGGATGACGGCCGTCGGCTGCGGATACCGTCCGCCGATCGCCAGCGACAGGAACAGCGGCACCATCGCGCCCAGGAACGCCGCGACGGGAATGGTGAACGCGCCGAGCGCTCCCACCCCGAGCCCGAGCACCGTCACCGCCACCACGCCGAAACCGGCCCCTGAGGACACGCCGAGCAGATAGGGATCGGCCAGTGGATTGCGCGTCACCGCCTGCGCCACAGCGCCTGCCAGGGCCAGCGCCGCACCGACTGCTGCCGCGGTCAGCGCCCGCGGCAGCCGGGAGTCGAGGACGATCGATTCCCGCGCCTGCGACCACCAGGACTCGACTGCGCCGGGGGCCACGCGGTGCGCGACGATCGCCCAGACGTCGCCGACCGGGATGCGCACGGAACCGAACGACACCGCGAGGCCGACGACGAACAGGGTCGTCAGCGCGAGCAGGACCATGAGGCCCGCGAAACCGACGCGTGCGCGGGCTGGGTGCGGCGCCTGCGCCGGTGACGCCGCGCGTTCTGCGGTAACGGTCATCGCGCGCCGACGACATCCGGATGCAGTGCCCGCGCGATCGTCTCCACCGACCGCACCAGACGGGGGCTCTCGAAGAAGTCGTCGAGTGCTACGACGACGAAGCGGCCTGCTTTCACGGCGGGTGTCGTCGACAGGATCGGGTGCGACTTCAGGAAGTCGATCTTCGCCTGCGCACTCGTCGTGCCGTAGTCGAGGACGACGATCACCTCGGGGCTGCGTTCACCGACAACCTCCCAGGTGGCCGTCGAATACGGCTTCTCCCCCTCGGAGAAGATGTTTTCGGCGCCCGCATAAATCGCAATGAGCTGGCCGACGCCTACACCGCCGACCGTCAGCGGGACGTCCTCGCCGGAATCGTAGAAGAACGTCGGAACCTGGGCGGTGCCCGCGATCTCGTCGCGCACGGCCTGCAATCCGGACGTCACCCGATCGGTGATCGCCCGCGCCCGCTCCGGGACTCCGAGGATGTCGCCGAGCTGCGTGTAGTCGCTGCGCAGCAAACCGATGTCAGGGAAGCCCTGCCCGCAGTACTCGGAGAACAGGAACGTGGGAATGCCCTGTTCGCCGAGGGATTCGCGCGATCGCCCTTCCTTCTCGTCGAATGCGCTCCGCATACCGCCCACTACCAGGTCGGGGTCGAGGTCGAGGATCTGTTCCCGCGTCGGGTATTCCTTCGCGAGTTTCGGGATCTTCGCGAAGGCGTCCGCGAACTCCGGTAGCGGGGTCGCGTCGCCGTATCCCGTGCCGACGATGCGGTCGCCGGCCCCCATCTCGATCAGCACCTCGGTGACGTGATCGTTCATGCTGACGATGCGCCGGGGCGGAGCGTCGAACGTCTCGGTTCGATCGCAGTTGACGACGGACACCGGCTCGGCGAAGGATTCGGCGGAAGCGGTCTGCCCCACGGACTCCCCGCGCGAACAGCCGGCGACCACCAGCGCAGCCACCGCGAGCGTGACCAGACCGGTACTTCTGAACATCTGACCGTGCATGTAAACCTCATTGCGGCTCAGAGCCACGAATGAGAAGTCAGCAGACGCCGGTGCGGCGCCTGCAGGACTCCGCTTCGTAGACCACGACGAATGGATGTCACACACCCCACACCGGGTAATCGGGCTCGCCACCGAAATTATCCAAGTGGCCTACCGTTGCGGGTCAGCGCCGGATTCGGACCGGCTTCCCCCATGTGTGTGGCTGCAAGTGCAATTTCCGAGTATGCACCATGCGGCGGGAGCCGGATCACACCACCGCCGCTCAACACCCCGGGCGCACTACAGTCGGCAGTCGCACACTGCCGACTTTCGACCCGGAGATGACGCATGACACGTTGGGCCTCGACCGTTGTTTCCCGGCGATGGTGGATTCTGCTGCTTGCCGTGGCCGCCGTACTCGCGAGCGGCGTCTGGGGCACCGGGGTGTTCGCGAAACTGGGCTCCGGCGGCTACACCGACCCGGGCAGCGAGTCTGCCGAAGTGGCGAGGATCGTCGAGGCCAACCTGGGACCGCAGACCCCGGACATTATCGTCATCTACACCGCGCCCGAAGGAAGAACGCTCGACGACATCGGTCCCGAGGTGACCGCCGATCTCGAACAGTTCGCCGCCGAAGTCCCCACATACAAGATCAATTCGTACTGGACTGCGGACGCCATGACGAAGCAGCAAATGGTGTCGGAGGACCGCACCAAGGCGTCGGCCGCAGTCACCGTCGACCCCGACGCCGGAATCACGGTGGCCGCATTCGACGGATTGCTGCCCAAGCTCGAGGTCGACGGCATCGACACCGAATTCGCGGGCAACTCGGTGGTGGGCGTCGCATTCAACAATCGACTGCAGCAGGATCTGGTGGTCGCGGAGGCGATAGCGCTTCCCATCACGCTGGTCCTGCTGGTCTTCCTCTTCGGCGGCGTGGTCGCTGCAGCCGTTCCCGTCTTCGTCGGGCTGCTTTCCATCTTCAGCGCACTGGCCACCCTGCGCGTGCTCACCCTGTTCACCGACGTCAACTCCTTCGCGATCAACGTGGCGTCCCTGCTCGGTCTCGGGTTGGCGATCGACTACGGGCTCTTCGTCGTCGGACGCTTCCGTGAAGAACTGGAGTCGGGCGCCGACGCCGCGGAGGCCACCCGGCGCACGGTCCTCACGGCCGGCCGCACCGTGCTGTTCTCGGGACTGCTACTGGTGTGCGCCTTTTCGGGCATGCTCGTGTTTCCCCAGGACGTCATCAAATCACTGGGATTCGGCGCCATGGCCGCGGTCGCGAGTGCGGCCATGCTGTCCCTGACCGCTGTCCCGGCTCTCCTCGCCATCCTCGGCCCCCGCATCAACGCGTGGAGCTGGCGCAAGGGTGCGGCCCAGCGCAGTGAAGCGAGAGCACGGAGGTTCTGGGGGTCCGTCGTCACGTGGGTGATGCGCAGGCCGGTCGCCATTTCGGCGGGAATCGTCGCCGGATTGCTCGTCCTGGCAGCGCCGCTGCTCAGCGCCTCTCTCGGGGAGGTCACGTACACCGCCCTGCCCGAGGACGACCCCGCGCGCATCGCCACCGACACACTCACCCAGAAGTTCCCGACCACGGGCAACGGTGCCACGCTGATTCTTCGGGGCACGGACGGCAACGCACCGACCGCCGCGGACGGTGCCGCCGTCGCCCAGACGGCCGGAGAGGTCGAGGGCATCGGGGCGGCCACCGTCGTCGCGTCCGGCAACGAACTGGTAGCGGTCCGGGCCGTCTACTCCGAGGGTGTCACCACCAACGACCAGAGCGCCGCGGTGGACGGTCTCCGTGCCATCACGCCACCCGAGGGAACCGAACTCCTCGTCGGCGGCGGTCAGGCGACCGTCGACGACGGGAACGCGGCGATCATGCACTGGATGCCGGTGATGATCGCGATCATGGTGGGTTCGACGCTCGTGCTGCTGTTCCTGGCGTTCGGCTCGGTGGTGCTGCCGATCAAGGCGGTCGCGATGGCGGGGCTGAGCCTCGCCGCCACATTCGGTGTGCTCACGTGGATCTTCGAGTTGGGCCACGGCGCGAGTCTGCTCGGGGTCAGTCCGGCACCGCTCGAGGCGACGTTCGTGGTCCTCATCCTCGCCGTGGTCTTCGGCCTGTCGACCGATTACGAGGTGTTCCTGATGTCACGGATGGTCGAGGCGCACGCGGCAGGCGCGACCACGGAGGAGGCGGTGCGCTTCGGTACCGAGCGCACGGGCCGCATCGTGACGGCTGCGGCGCTGCTGCTCGTGGTGGTGACCGGAGCGTTCACCATCTCCGGTCTGTCGATCATGAGGTTCCTCGGTGTGGGGATGATCGTCGCGCTCCTCGTCGACGCGACGGTGGTCCGCATGCTCCTCGTTCCGTCCCTCGTGAAGCTGATGGGCGAGGCCAACTGGTGGGCTCCGGCCTGGATGAAGAAGGTGCACGCCAAGGTGGGTCTGGGCCACTAGTGCATTATCTTACTTTGGAGTAAGTTCGGGTCATGGCCACCTACCTCGTCACCGGCGGAACCGGCTTCCTGGGTCGGCACGTGCTGCCTTTGATCCTCGACCGCGATGAATCAGCCGAGATCCACGTCCTCGTCCGGCGCGCGTCCGTCGCGCGGTGGGAGGCGCTCGTCGACGGCATGCCGGGCGGCGAACGCGTGCATCCGCTGATCGGCGACCTGACCGAGCCCGGCCTCGGACTCACCTCGGCGCCGGCGGCCGACCACGTCCTGCACCTCGGCGCGATCTACGACCTCACGGCGGGCGACGAACAGGCCACCACGAACGTCGACGGCACCCGCTCGGTTATCGCACTGGCCCGGGAACTGGGTGCGACGCTGCACCACGTCTCGTCCATCGCCGTCGCGGGGGATCACGAGGGTCCGTTCAGGGAAACCGATTTCGATCTCGGGCAGGGTTTCCCCACCCCGTATCACCGCACCAAGTTCGAAGCGGAGAAGCTGGTCCGGGAAGCCGACGGCCTGCGGTGGCGCATCTACCGTCCCTCCGCGGTGGTCGGCAGTTCGGTCACCGGCGAGATGGACAAGATCGACGGGCCGTACTACCTGTTCCCCGCGATCTCGGCTCTCGCCAAGCTTCCGGCCGCACTCCCGGTCGCTGTCCCCGACATCGGATCAACCAATGTCGTTCCCGTGGATTACGTTGCGGCGGCCATCGTGGAGTTGATGTCTGCACCCGGCCGCGACGGTCAGGTGTTCCATCTCGTCAATCCACGCCCACAGCCGGTCCGCGAAATCTATGCGGGGCTCGCCAAGGCCGCCGGTGCCCCGCGCCCGGCGGCGAGCCTGCCCGGCGGGCTGGTCCGCCCATTCCTCACCCCCACGCCCGACTCGGCCCTCGACACGGGCCGCAAAGTGGTGCTCGGCGCCCTCGGCATCCCGCCCGTGCTCGTCGAGAACATGACACTGCCCACGACATTCGTGAACGACGACACCCGGGAGGCGCTGCGCGATACAGGCATCGACGTCCCGCGGTTCGCGTCGTACGCCGACAAGCTGTGGTCGTACTGGCGCGAGAACCTCGACCCGGATCGAGCGCGCAGGCCCCACCCGGCCGGACCGCTCGTGGGCAGGCACGTGGTTATCACCGGGGCGTCGTCCGGGATCGGCCGGAGTTCCGCGATCGCGGCGGCACGCAAGGGCGCGAAGGTCATTCTCCTCGCCCGGCGCACCGAGGAACTCGACGCCGTGGTGGCCGAGATCCGCGCGACGGGCGGCGACGCCTACGGCTACCCCTGCGACATCACCGACGACGAGTCGGCCGAACACACCGTCAAAGCTGTTCTCGCCGAACACGATCACGTCGACATGCTCGTCAACAACGCCGGCCGGTCGATCCGGCGAGGCCTCTACCACTCCACGGACCGGCTCCACGATTTCGAACGGACCATGGCCGTCAACTACTTCGGTGCGGTCCGGCTCGTCCTCGCCTTCCTCCCGCAGATGCGCGAGCGCAGGTTCGGGCACATCGTCAACATCAGCAGCGCCGGGGTCCAGGGAGCGACACCGCGATTCGCCGCCTACGTCGCCAGTAAAGCGGCACTCGACGGATTCACCGATGTGGCTGCCGCAGAAACGTTGTCGGACGGCATCACCTACACCACCATCCACATGCCGCTCGTCGAGACGCCGATGATCGCACCGACCGGCAACTACAACGTCGGGCCCATCACGTCACCGGAGAAGGCGGCGGCCATGGTGGTCCGGGCCCTGGTCGAGCGGCCTAAGCGCATCGACGTCCCCAGCGGCACTCTCGGCGAACTCGGCAGTATGTTCGCGCCTGCCGTGAAGGATCGGGTGATGCACCAGATGTATCGCATGTTCCCGGACTCGCCGGCAGCGAAGGGGCAGAGCACCACCGAGACGACACCGGCACCACGACGCACCGACGAGGGCCGACAGCACAGGTCGACCCCGTGGGGACGCGCCGCGCGCAAGGTCGGAAGGCTGGTACCCGGCGCCCATTGGTGAGCGCGGCCAATGAGCGCGGCCGGTCAGCCCAGCAGGCGCACCCCGGTGGGGACGACGGGACGAACCGCCTTCGGTGCCGCTCCACAACTGGGGGGCCTGGGCCCGAGTTCCCGCCTCTCCACATCGACGGACCACCGGCGTCCGTCGATGTGGGTGACCACCGACGCCGCGTCCACCGCCAGCTCGTTCGGCCCTGCGGTCACCAGTTCCCGCACCGCGAGTTCCGCGACCTGGCCCCGCTCGTCCCAGCAGCTGCGACCCCGCAGGCCCGGCCCGTACACCTCGCCTCGGACAGCCGCGCGCACCGCCTCGATGCTGCGTTCTGCCGAGAGTCGGCCGTACGTGTATCCGGTGGGCAGCAGAATCATCGACGGCGCGAACCGGTGCCCTCCCGTGTGCGAGCATTCCCACACGGTGTCGCCGAACTCTGCGGAAAGCCGGGCCGCGATCGGACGTCCCAGGACGGCGCAGCATTGATCCCGCTTACCGTGCGCACACACCAGGACCAACGGCTCCGAGACCGGCTCCCCCAATCCCGGGGCAGGACCGGCGACCGCACCGAAGTCGACGTCGAGGAGGTCGGCCGGGCTGCCGATATCCAGGCGTTCACACCACGACGACGCAGGATGCGAGTGTGCCAGCAAAACCGTGCGCCTCACCGGATCCGTCGTGCTACGCCCCGGCCGACGGATGAACATGAACCGCACTCCGGCCGCCTTAGCGCGGGCGTCGAGTTCCCCGGCGAGTTCGCGGCCGAGCGCGGCGCCGTCCAACACGTCCCGCCCCCCACGCGCCCGGGTATTCGAGACACACCCAGCCCGTGACGTGCGCTGCCGTGCCCGGCAGGGGTTCGTCGGCTGCGGACAGCGCCGAGCAGGTAGTAGGGATCGTGTCGCTCACGAGGCCATTGTGTCAGGCAGGTTTTTCGGTTACTCGTGGAACTTGCGCCGTTCCGACAACTGCTGCACGAACTTCTCGATACGGCGGGCGCGCGTCTCCGGACGTTTCGCGTCCTGCAACCGGTAAATGACGGCGTAGCGGTTGTGACTGTTCAGGGTCGCAAGAACGCCTCGGCCTCCGGGTTCTGTGCGAGGGCGGCAAGGAAGTCCTCCGGGACCTCGGCCGTCTTCTGCCCTGCGTAGGCACGGTCCCATCGACCGTCTACTTTGGCCCTCTCTACTTCCGCCACTCCGGCAGCCTCGAGGACCCCCGCGGCCGCCAGCTTCTCGGCAAATTCCCGGTTACGTTTCGACCACGGACTCCGCGACGAGCGCGGGGTGAACCGCTGCACAAAGAAGTGGTCGTCGACGCGGCGGACCTGGCTGTCGATCCAGCCGTAGCACAACGCCACCTCGAGTGCCTGCTCGTAATCGATCGACGAGTACGCCGATCCCTTCTTCGCCATCTTCAGCCAGATGCCGGGCGAGGTGGCGTGATGTGCCGCGAGCCACTTCCGGAACTCGGACTGCCCGGTGAAGTGCTCGACCGGTAATTCTGCTGCACCCATGTGCCGGAATCTATCGGCCCGACAGTGCCCGTGCCCACACCCGCACGAAACCCTGCGACAGAAAGGCGAGCGCGCCGAGGGCCAGCATCCACTTGGTGACGCTGACCGCGGAGGTGGTCCGGACGGTGGCGTCGGTGATGTGCTCCCGATGCGACAGCAAATGCAAGCCGACAACGTTCTCGACGTAGTCACCGGCCGCGGCCACGACCGGCGCAGCCGCCAACACCTTCCTGGTGGTGGGCGACAGCGGCGTCAATTCTGCCAGCCGCCGTGCACCCGTACGCAGAGCAACGGCGTAGATGACGGGATGCACGAAGTCGGGGTAGTAATGACTCCGATACCGCGCGGTCTCGGCGAGGTCCATACCGTCGAGAATCGCGGTGTAACCCCGGGCCGAGCGCGCGGTTTGGATCGCGGCGACCCGGGGCGCCGTCGGCCCGAGAAGCCGGGCGATATTCGCCTGCGAGATCACGAACGCCGCAGACCAGGCGAGGAGCTTGCGGTCGAGCGAGGTGAGCGCCATGGCCAGATCTTGCCATGGATTCCCGACGGTTGATCGTCCCTTCACCCGAGTCCCCTCAGCCTGCTGCGTCGGTCAGCGCCTTGGCGTCCTCCTCGCCGAAGCGTTCTTCGAGTGCCTCCGGGGAGTAGTCGAGGTCGATCTCCTCGACCGGCCGGCCGCGGGCCGACTCGATTGCCGAAAGACGACGCTGCGCGCGGTCCGCGGCGTAGGCGAGGAACTCGTCGTTGTCGAGGCCGAACGGCTGAACCTCGAACTGTGCGTTGACCCAATCGATCATGCCCAGTGCCAACGGCATCAGCTCCGTCATCCGCTCCTGCACCACGTTCCAGTTGCTGTCGTCGGCCGCGACGTGCCGTCGGCAGGTGAAGGTTCCCCAGGCCATGTGCCGACGTTCGTCATCGCCGATCCGCTTGACCAGATCCTGCATTCCGGGAAGTATCCCGCGGGTGGCACACACCTTCTGCCACGCGTAGTACCCGGTCAGCGCGAGGCTGCCCTCGATGACATGGTTGTAGGTGACGCTGGCGCGAATCTGGTTGGCAGGGCTCGGATCCGTTTCGAGAACTCCCAGAGACCCGGGAAGCTCCTCGTAGAACAGCTGTCGGTAATACGGGTTCTCGGCGACGAACGAATGCAAGTCCTGCTTGAGCCCGACCGCGTCCATCCACAACCGGAACACCTGGGTGTGCTTGGCCTCTTCGAAACAGAACTGGGTCAGGTACATCTCGTCGCCGAACCGGCCCTCTGCAGCCATCGCCTTCATGAACGGCTGAATGTCTTCGGTGACCGCCTCCTCACCCGCGATGAACTGTGCACACAGGTACGTTGCACTCCGCTGCTGCTCGCTGTTCAGTTCCTCCCAATCCTGCGAATCCCTGCTGAAATCGAGTTCGACGGGATTCCAGAACTTGGCGTTGCCCTTGGTGAAGAGACGCAACGGAAAGGCATCCCAGTTCAGGCCGCCGGAGCGGAGTGAACTGAATCCCTCCCTGCCGGGCGCGTACGGTCTTCCGGGTGTGATTGTCGACATCTCGTGCCTTCTTCCCGATGTGCAGATACGTCGTCGGACGCATGCAGTGTCGGGGTGCCCATCGCGGACGATCAGCCGGTTTCGAGCCCCCGCTTCTCCTCCACGCTAGTCCTGTCCGACCCGCCGGGGGTTTACATTTGCGGACTTTTGTCCGAATCCCGTCAGCGGCGAACGGCCACCTCAATTCGGCTCGGACTCCATCAGAAACGGCGTCGCCGCCGCCTCGAACTCGTCGTACCGATCTCGATGAATGCTGTGTCCCCCGGGGAAAACCACCACCCGGCACTTCGGTATCGCGGCGACCGCCGAATCGAGTCGACGCGCATCCACCATTCCGCTGGGACCGCCGTGCAGGATCAACGTGTCCGCCTCGATTTGCGGCAGCTGGTCCCACCACAGTGGGTCCGGTCGGCGGAATTGCTCGAGCGCCGAGCGCGTCATCGACCGATCGAACGCGAACACGGACCGCGGGTGACGGATCAGGCTCGTCGTCGCGTGCCACAACTCAGGCAGGGACGGCAGCCTGTTCGAGAAGACCTGCTCCGGGTCACCGGGCCGCAACGGAAGCGGCGCCTCCTCCATCACCAACCGCCGCACCAGATCGGGGCGCGCCTGGGCTGCGAGCGACGCGGCATGACCGCCAAGCGAGTGACCGACGAGATCGACCTGCGACAAGCCCAGGTTGTCGCACACCTCCACGACATCGGAACCGAACTCTTCGAACAGGTACGACGCGGCACGGGCACTACGGCCGTGCCCCCGCAGGTCGAGCGCCACGACACGGCGTCCACGGGACACCAGCGCACGGGTGAACCGGTCCCAGGTCCCGCCGTCACCACCCATCCCGTGCACGAGAACCACCGGCACGGGATGGGCGGCCCGGCCACTCGGCACTCCGCTGTCGCGGTACGCGATGGCGACACCGGTGCGGGTCGCGGTCGTCCTACTCGTCTCCACGAGGAACCAGCCTAGGCGGACGGCCGCGTCGCCCCGCCCTGGCCTCCCGACCCGTACGGGCGGTCCGTCCGCAAGAGGTTCACGGCGCGCCGGGGCCGACCCGATAGCGCAGCGTCACGATCCCCGACTCGTATCCCTTCGCCTCGAGGAGCGTGAGGGCGTGCATGCCGGTGTCCTCGTCGAGAAGTCGCTGCCCGCGCCCCAGCAGGACCGGGACCACGCGTAACTGAATCTCGTCGACCAGATCTGCTGCGAGTAGCGACTTGGCGAGCGTGATACTTCCCCACACGATTACGTCACCACCGGGCTCACGCAGCAAGCGCTGTACCCGCTCGACCACGTTCCCGTCGTACACCTGCGCCGGTTCCCACGATCCCCACGGCGCCCTGCCGAGGGTGGACGAAAACACCAGCTTGGGAAGCGTGTTCACTACCTCGGCCACCACCTCACCGTTCGCGGTGGGCCAGTACTCGACGAACATCTGATAGGTGTTGCGCCCCAGCAAAACCAGGTCCACATCGGCGAGAAGGTCGAGGTTGTCCCGGTCGACCTCACCGAAATCGGACACCGCCTCGAAGAAGTCGAGCTCACCCGACGGCCCGGCGACGAACCCGTCGAGAGTAGTCAGTTCCTGCACGATCACCCGTCGAGAATGGGGCGTAGATACCTCACTCATAGATTCCCTCCACCGTCCAACGGTCAGCCGTGCAGATCACCAGCAACGCTCGCGACTCCTCGAGCAACACCTGCGCCCTGGCCGCCGTTCGGGCGGCGGGCGGATCCCACCACCGCTCGTCCACCGGCCACGGTCCAGCCCATCCGCACACCGTCCACTCTTTACTCCCCCAGCGCAACCGGGTGGGAGGCGCACTGAACACACCACGTTCCGTGACCGTCACAGCAGCACCCCGTGCGTCCACGATGTCGACCTCGGGATGCGCCGTCAACACTGCAGAAGGCGCCGGCTCGGGAAGCGTTCCCGGCCACGGCTCAGACGGATCGGAACGAGGAACGAGCTCATCTCCCAACGGCAACAAGGTGATGCGCTCTGCCGGGCCCCGCCCACCGCTGAGGACACCCACCTGCACGGCCTCCCCGCCGAGGAGCCCCTGCACCCGCACCAGGGCCCGCCGGGCCCTCTCGTCCTGATCTCCGACCCCACCCCACAATCCCAACTGCAGAGCACCGGAAGCCACCACCTCCACCGGTTCGAGCCGCAGTACCGCGATTCCCGCCGTGGGTCGCTTTTCGCTGCGCCCGGTCAACCACCCGTCCAGCTGCCACCGCACCCGGTCGGCCGTCGCCTCCGGTGTCAACGGCTCCGCGCATCGCCACGTACGGGACAACTGCTCCCCGTTACCGGTGATCGCCGACACCGACAACCGGGTACAGGCCACCCCGGCGTCCGACAGTGTGCGGTGCAGTTTCTCCGCCAACGCCCGACCTGCGAAAGCTGCGGCGTCGACCCGTTCGATCACGGGGTCGCAGCGCTCCTCCACCTCCAGGTCGGGAGGCAGCGATCGCGCCGACGGCGGACGCTCCGGCTCACCCCGCGCCGCACGATGAGCAAGCACCGCGTCGGTTCCGAACCGGGACGCCACATCACCCGCCGACAGTGCCGCGAAGGCGCCGATGGACCGCAGTCCCAGACGGTGCAGCAGATCGACCAGCTCACCGCGGTGAGCTGCCGCGAGACTGGGTTCGGCAGCCAGTTCCCGCATCGGCAGCGGTGCCAGGAACTCCGCTCCCCCGCCGGGAGCCACGAGCACCCCTCTGCGAGCGGCGATCACGGCCGTGGACAGTTGATCGGCAATACCCACCTGACATTCGACTCCCACCGCCGACACCTGGTCCACCAACCGCTCCGCAGCGGCTTCCTCGGAGCCGAAGTACCTGCCGACACCTCGCGCCGACAACACCACGAGACCGGGCCGCAGCACCTCGACTCCGGGAGCAGCGGCGTCGATGGTCGCGGCCACCGGCTCGAACAACCGCGCGTCCCGCTCGACATCCGCTGTCACCACATGCAACCGGGGACACCTGGCCTGGGACTCGCGGCGACGCAGTCCCCGGTGCACCCCGTCCGCCCTGGCCGTTGCCGAACAGGCCACCACACGATTACCCGACGTCACGGCCACCGGATGAGTCGGCGGAAGGTCGACGGCAGCAGCAGCCGCGACCGCAGGCCAGTCGGGACACCACAACGCCAGTACGCGGCTCACAGTCCCACCACTTCCGCCGCTTGCGGGAAGCCTGCCTCCGGAAGAGTGGTCTCCGGCGCGCTCACCCACTCCACTCGACCCTGCGCCGAACGCAGGTCCAGCCGGGTGGTGCGCGGCTGAAACGACCGCCCACGGGCACACACCGCCAGGCTGAGGGAACGTAACCGGCCGCATCCCCGCTCCTGGGATCCGTTGCCCAGTCCGGCATATCCGCGGACCCGCGCATCCAGTCGCATCTCCGCACCGTCCCAGTGACCGTCGGTGACCACCAAGGTCGCCCCCTTGCTCCGGGCGCGGGCCACCACCGCGCGCGCACGGGACGGCGCCACCGAGGATCCGCCCAGCCCGAGCACCACCAGATCCATACCGTCCAGCAGGACCGCGGCGATCTCCACTGGATCAGCCCCGGGGTCGGGAATCAGAGCGAGCCGTTCCAGCTGCGCCCCCATCTCGACAGCGGCGAGCAACCCGAGCCGGGGATGCCCGATCACTGCGACATGACCACCGTCTGCGGTGACCGACGCGACCAATCCCAGCAGAAGCGAGGTGGCACCGGAAACCGAGACCACGGAACCACGCACCAGCCCGCCTCTCGGAAGAAGATCGGCCAGCGCAGCCGGAACCGGGAGCACCCCAGCCGTGTCCGAATCGGAAACGCCCTCCATCGGAGCGCGATTCGCCACCGATTCCCCGCGAGCGGGAACTGCCGCCATCCTTCGCCGGAGGAAGTCCAGACGCTCCTGACGGGAGAGTCCCGACAACTCCGACAACGCGGCAGACTCCGGCACTGCGGCCACATCAGCCAACTCGACACCCCTGACACTCGGCACCAACAGCGGTCGGCAACCACGGGGAAGACGCGGCTCGAACAGACGCTACGTTCGAACGTATTTTCGAACTCGTTTCCAGTAAAGCCGGTCGGTGAGTGCCCGTCAAGTGGACACCGAATTCGCAGGTCAGGAACGTCACACCGCCCGTGTCCGCATCATCCTCTAACCTGAACGCGTGACTGAGCAGGCGCAGAGCGAGAGGGGCATCGGACCCGAATATCTGGTGGCGGGAAGGTACCGTCTGCGGTCCAAACTGGGCGGCGGTGGCATGGGTGCCGTGTGGCTGGCGAGAGACACCCTGCTGCACCGTGACGTCGCCGTCAAACAGGTCACCACCACGGCTGGACTCGCCCCCGACGAGGCCCGCCGCGTCCGCGAACGCACCCTCAGAGAAGGGCGCAACGCCGCCAAACTCACCCACCGTCATTCCATTGCGATGTACGACGTGGCGCTCGAGGCCGGGGAGCCCTGGCTGGTCATGGAATACCTGCCGTCTCGCAGCCTCGCGCAGGCGATGAACATCGCCGAGACGCTGCCACCGCTCGAGGTGGCACAGATCGGCGCCCAGGTGGCGGACGCCCTGACAGCAGCGCACGCCGCAGGCATCGTGCACCGGGACATCAAACCGGGCAACATCCTCGTTGCCGACCGCGGCCGGGAACTCGGAACAGTCAAGATCAGCGACTTCGGCATCGCCCGCGCCAAGGGCGATGCCTCCGACGCCACGAACGGCGTCATCACCGGCACACCGGCCTACTTCTCCCCCGAGGTTGCCCGCGGCCAGGATCCCACCGAGGCCAGCGACGTCTTCTCACTCGGTTCGACGCTGTACACCGTGGTCGAGGGCCAACCGCCGTTCGGCATCGATTCCGACCCCGTTGCACTCCTGCATCGGGTCGCGAAGGCCGAGATCTACCGTCCGGCCAAGGCCGGGCCGCTCACCGAAACACTGTTGCATCTACTCGAACCCGACCCGGTGCGACGTCCCACTATGGCCGAGGCTCGCGATGCGCTGGCCCGGGTGGCCATGGCCGGCGACGGTGATGTCACCCACCTCGTCGGCTCCCCCGTCTATTCCGCCGACGGCACGATTCCGTCCTGGGCCCATCGCTCTACTCCGTTGCCCCCTTCGCACCGACGGAGCAAGATCGGCTCCACCCAGGCCGGACTCCCCGCGGTGCCCCAGAGCACACCCCTGAAGAACGTCCCTCGCCCTTTGGGCAAACTGCAGTGGCCGCCGCGGCCGACTCGCCCTGCCCCTGGTGCGCCGGAACCCACGGTCCGCGATCAGGTGGTGGCGTGGGCACCGATCGCCATGGGAGTAATGGTCGCCATCCTCATACTGGCCGTGCTCGTCGCCGTGGTAGTCCTGCTCGCCCAGCCCTGACCGGCCGGGCGCATCAGTCGATCCGGCGACGGTGCGCCCACCTGGTGAGCGCATTGCGGTTCGACTGCTGTGTCTTCCGCAGCACATTGGACGCATGGGTTTCCACGGTCTTCACCGAGATGACCAGTTCCTCGGCGATCTCGCGGTACGTGTACCCCCGCGCGAGTAGCCGCAGCACTTCCATTTCGCGTGGAGTCAGCGAATCGAGTTCCGGATCCAGCTGCGGTTCAGGGGCATTGGAGCGGCCAGTGAAGGAGTCCAGCACGAATCCGGCCAGCCTCGGGCTGAACACGGCGTCACCGCCGGCGACGCGCCGCACCCCGTCGGCCAACTCCCCACCCGAGATCGTCTTGGTCACGTAACCGCGCGCACCCGCCCGGATCACGGCGATCACATCCTCGGCAGCGTCGGACACACTCAACGCCAGGCACACCGGACCCGCCTCGATACCGCGCAGCACGGCGACACCACCGCCGTCGGGCATGTGGACATCGAGGAGGACGACGTGCGGGGCGGTGGCATTGATGCCCGACACGGCCTCCGCCACACCGCCGGCCTCCCCCACCACCTCCATGTCTGCTTCGCGTCCGAGTTCGGCGCGCACACCGGACCGGAAGACGGCGTGATCATCTACGAGAAAGACGCGATACGGCGGTGTTTCAGGCAAGCTCACTGTGGCTGTTCCTCGGCGTGGACGGTAGTGTCGTCCCACTCTAGGCCAGCGTCGTCCGCATCCTCGGGAGCTGCCGCCGCGGCCTTGGCATGGCCGTTTCGCGGCATCGAGATCCGGACCTCGGTGCCCTTGCCGGGCGCCGATCGCACGTCCACGTGCCCACCCCGGCGATCGATCCGCCCGTGGATCGACTTCGCCAATCCCTGCCGATCCGGCGGCACCTCGTCGATGTCGAATCCGACGCCACGGTCCCGGACGAACACACTGACCTGTTCGCGCTCCGCCTCGGCGAAGAGGTTGATGTCCGTCTCGCCGGAATGCTTGGCCGCGTTGACGAGCGCCTCCCGCGTCGCACCGAGCAGGGCGGTGAAGCTTTCCTTCGACAGTCCCTCGCCCGTCCCCTCCACATCGAGGGAGACGTCGCCCACCGTCACCGGCCGCACCGTCACGCCGTGCTGGTCCTCGACCTCACCGGCGATGATGCGCAGCGCCTCCGCGAGACTCGAATGGTCGGCGTCACCGCCTCCGAACAACCACTTGCGGAGTTCGCGTTCCTGTCCGCGCGCCAGCCGGGCCACCTCCTGCGGGTGATCTGCCTGCTTCTGGATCAGCGCCAGCGTCTGTAGGACCGAGTCGTGCAGATGCGAGGCGATCTCCTCACGTTCCTCGTTGCGAATCCTCGCGGCCCGTTCCGCCCCCAGGGCACGCCAGAGCCGCAGCCACAGTGGCACGGTCAGCAGGCCGGCGCCGACAAGCGTTACCACGACCGCCAGCAACGACGACCGCAGCGCCTCCAGATCGACCTGGGCGAGGATCACCACGCCCAGCCCGGAGACGATCAACGTCACGCCACCCAGCACCCGCGCCCAGGTGAGAACGGTGGGCCGCTGCGGCAACCCGATCACGGTGCGCGGGCCCTCCGAGTCGAATTCCCGCCACACCAACGCCGCACCCACCGCGACCACGACGATCGGCGCAATCACCGATCCCGCACGGCCACTGAACAACCACGACAACGCGGAGGCACCAGCCAATCCGATGGCGATCAGGCCGATGGCCCTGCGTCGTTCCGATGCACTGGGCTTCTCCGTGTCGGCACCCGCCGACGTGAAGATCCACAGAAGTCCGTACGCGACAATTCCGGCACCGGCGAGCGCCGCAAGGGCAGCGAACACGACGCGTACCTTCAACACGTCGACACCCAGCTGATCGGCGATACCGCCCGCGACACCGCCGACGACCCGACCCGCGGCCCGGCGTTCGAGCCGCGGCATCGGCACCTCCCCCGACGGTACCGGCGGCATCAGCGGGGCACCGCCGCTCTGCGCAGAGGGCACGGCATTGGACACAGATTGCACATATTCGATACTGGCACGATCACCCCGCCCAGGCATCAGGGTCCAACCCTGACTTCGCGAGGCGGCGCGGCCCACCCCGAGCGGAAAGATCAGGGTAGTTCCCGATGTACGCGCGCTTGGTCGGCCGCAACGATGGTCATATGAGCAATGGGAGTTTCCAAGAGCAGATGCAGGATCTGTGGCGGACCAGACCGGTGCGGTTGCCCGGGCGAGGTCATGTCGCCGGTGTCTGTGCGGGAATCGGATACCGCTACGGCGTCGATCCCGTACTGATACGAGTCGCCTTCGTCGTGTCGACCATCTTCGGCGGCGCCGGTGTACTCCTCTACCTCGTGTGCTGGCTCGGTCTGACCAAATCCGGTGACCCGGCCTCGCCCGCCGAGTCACTCGTCGGCCGCGGCCACAGCTCGGATTCCGGCACCAAGACCGTGGTCCTCCTCGTCGCTCTCGCCATCGCCGCCAGCACGGTCGGCCCCTTCGGTGTCGGACTCGGCGGGTCCGGACTGATCAGCATGGCGTTGATGCTCGGCGGACTGTGGTTGCTGTACCAACGGCAACCGGTGCCGCCGCCGCTCCCCGCCGGTGCCACACCGGGTGTCGGAACCGGCTATCCGGGGACGAACTACGCGCCCGGCCCGTTCGGTGGCAACCCGTTCGGCACCGACCCGTACGGCGGGAGTGGCTACGGCGGTAGCGCGTACGGTGCCGGCTCGCACCCCACCTACAGTCCGTACACGAAGCTTCCCGACGCATACACCCCGAGTAGCACGGCCCCCGCCGCTGACAGTGCGGCGCCCACGAACACGCCACCCCCCACGGAACCTGCTGCGAGCGAGCAGAAGACCGTGTCGTTCGAGAAGTCTCCGGCACCGGACCCGCACAGTTTCGCGCCTTCGGCACCGTTCGCTCCACTCGAACCGCGTCCGCCGGCCTGGGATCCGCTCGGGGTGGCACCCTTCGCGTGGGATCTGCCCGAACCGGCCGGAACCACCACACCGGCCGTGGCACCCGGCCGTCGGCACTCCCGCCTGACCACCATGGTCATCGGACTCGCGATCCTCGCAGCAGCCGCGGCGACGGCCGCGTCGGTCGCCACCGGATCGGAATGGCTCAACCCGGGCCGTATCGGTGCAGTCGCACTCGCCGTGATCGGCACAGGCCTCGTCATCGGAAGTTTTCTCCGCAAGGGCTACGGTCTACTCGTCGTCGCCGGACCGTTGGTGGGATTCGTCGTCCTGGCCTCGCTCGTCGGCTCACTGAACTTCGACGGACGCACCATGGGCGAAAAAATATGGGAGCCCACGTCGGCAGCCGACCTGCAACCCGAATACTCCGGCGGTTTCGGAAGCTTCACTCTCGACCTCCGGAATGTCGAGCTCACCGAAGACAAGACGGTGACCGTGAACGGAAACGGTGAGGTCGTGGTGATCGTGCCGCCGAACATGAACGTCCGCAACGACTGCACGGTTCAGTTCGGTGATACCCAGTGCCTGCCAGACGGTCTTGACGGCGGAGCGGACGGAACAGAAGGACACGTACTGAACCTCGACGTGAATGCCCAGTTCGGAAGTGTGGAGGTGCATCGTGGATGAATTCGACGACACACAGGAGACCGGTACCACCACCTCACGGACACGACCGTCCCCGCTCCTGCTCCTGGCAGGTCTGGCAGCGCTGCTCGTGAGCGGCTGGGCCCTCGTCGGCCCTTTCTCGCTCGAACCCCTCGCGAACGTCGAATTCCGCTGGCTGTTCGTCATCGTCGCCGTGGTGGTCGGTGCAGTCCTCGTCTTCGCACCGAATCGGAAGAGATAGAGCCAGGTACACGACAGCGCGGTGGGCGGGTTCTCGGACTCGCCCACCGCGCTGTCAGTGCGTCACTCCCACTCGATGGTGCCTGGCGGTTTGCTGGTGATGTCGAGCACCACTCGGTTGACGTCGTGTACCTCATTGGTGATGCGGGTGGAGATGCGCTCGAGCACCTCGTAAGGCACTCGCGTCCAGTCCGCCGTCATCGCGTCTTCACTCGACACAGGCCGCAACACGATCGGGTGGCCGTACGTCCGTCCGTCGCCCTGCACGCCTACACTGCGGACGTCGGCCAGCAGCACCACCGGGCACTGCCAGATCAGCTTGTCCAGTCCCGCGACCGTCAGCTCTTCGCGGGCAATGGAATCAGCGTGGCGCAAGATCTCGAGACGTTCCTCGGTGACCTCGCCGATGATGCGGATACCGAGCCCGGGTCCGGGGAACGGCTGGCGTCCCACGATCTCCTCGGGCAGGCCCAGCTCGCGGCCGACTGCACGCACCTCGTCCTTGAACAGCAACCGGAGCGGTTCGACGAGCGTGAACTGCAGATCCTCCGGCAACCCGCCCACATTGTGGTGGCTCTTGATGTTGGCCGTGCCGGTGCCGCCGCCCGACTCCACCACATCCGGGTAGAGCGTGCCCTGCACGAGGAAGTCGACGGTGTCACCGTGTGCGGCGTTCTCGCCCAGCACGTCACTGACCGCGCCCTCGAAGCTGCGGATGAACTCACGGCCGATGATCTTGCGCTTGGTTTCCGGATCGGATACCCCGGCGAGGGCGTCGAGAAAGGTGTCCGCGGCATCGACGGTGATCAGCTTCGCGCCCGTCGCGGCCACGAAGTCCTGTTCCACCTGCACTCGTTCGCCGGCACGCATCAGACCGTGATCGACGAACACACAGGTCAGACGGTCGCCGATTGCGCGCTGCACGAGCGCCGCCGCCACTGCGGAGTCGACGCCACCGGACAACCCACAGATCGCCTTACCGTCCCCGACCTGCTCGCGTACCTGCTCGATCAACGCATCGGCAATGTTCGCGGCAGTCCACGTCGGCGGAATATTCGCGATCTCGTGCAGGAACCGGCTGAGCACCTGCTGGCCGTGCGGCGAATGCAGGACCTCGGGGTGGTACTGCACCCCCGCGAGTTTGCGGGCCCGGTCCTCGAACGCGGCCACGGGGGCGCCCTCACTGGTTGCGGTCACCTCGAAGCCTTCCGGCGCTTCGGTGACGGCATCCCCGTGACTCATCCACACCGGGTGGTTCTTCGGCAGTCCGTCGTGCAACAAGCCGCCCTGCACCGTCATGTCGGTGCGGCCGTACTCGCGAGTCCCCGTGTGCGCCACCGTGCCACCGAGAGCGCCGGCCATGGCCTGGAATCCGTAACAGATTCCGAACACCGGGACGTCCAGATCGAACAACGCCGGATCGAGCTGCGGCGCACCCTCGGCGTACACGCTCGACGGCCCACCCGACAGCACCACGGCGAGAGGGTTCTTCGCCGCGATCTCCTCGACGGTCGCGGTGTGCGGAACCACCTCGGAGTAGACCTTCGCCTCACGCACCCGCCGGGCGATCAGCTGCGCGTACTGCGCGCCGAAGTCGACGACGAGGACCGGTCTCTGTTGCTCGATATCTGTCACCGGGTCAGTCTAATCGGCGCAGCTCTGTGGTCTGCGCGACCCCTTGACCCGGTCCTCTCGGGTCCTATGCAACGCCGTGCTTCTGCGCGTCGGGCACCACAGCGCTGTTGCGGATCTCGACGATCGGCAGCATCAGGGCTGCGGGCGCGTCGGCGGGAACCACCGGCGCGGTCGGCGGCACCGGGTTCAGCCGGCGGTATCCCTCGCCCTGGGCGGGACGCAAATCCTGCTCGCCCTTGTTCGGCCACAGCGATGCTGCGCGCTCGGCCTGCGCCGAGATGGTCAGTGACGGATTGACCCCCAAATTCGCGGACACGGCGGCGCCGTCCACCACGCTCAGTGTCGGGTATCCCCACACGCGGTGATACGGGTCGATGACTCCGTGCTCGGGGTCCGAGGCGATCGTGCAACCGCCGAGGAAGTGCGCTGTGAGTGGGATGTTGAACACGTCGCCCCACGTGCCGCCCGCGCGACCGTCGATCTTCTCCGCGATGCGCCGCGTGGCCTCGTTGCCCGCAGGAATCCAGCTCGGGTTCGGCTCGCCGTGACCCTGCTTGCTCGTGAACTTGCGGCGCCCGAACAGGCCCTTCTTGGTGTACGTCGTGATGGAGTTGTCGAGGTTCTGCATCACCAGCGCAATGACGGTGCGCTCACTCCACCGGTACGGGGTGAGCACCTTGAGCGCCTTCGGGTCCTTTGCAAGCTCCCGGAGGAAGGTCATCCACCGTCGGCCGCCGCCGTCGGTCAGCAGCGTCTGCAGCAGTGCCATCGAGTTCGAGCCCTTGCCGTAGCGCACCGGCTCGACATGGGTGTCCGAAGTGGGGTGGAACGAAGACGTGATGGCGACGCCCTTGGTCAGCTCCAGCGCGGGATCGACCTTGTTCTTGGCCGCGCCGAGAATCGATTCGGAGTTGGTGCGCGTCAGCACACCCAGTTGATCGGAGATCTTCGGGAGTGCGCCCGTCTCCTTCTGGTCGAACAGCAGGTGCTGCGTACCCCACGTTCCGGCGGCCAGCACGACGTTCGCGGCGGTGTAGGTCTTGCGCTTGCGATTCTTGATCGGCCCGGTGCGCCGGGTGAAGACATCCCAGGTGCCGTCCGCCGCCTCCCGCAGTCCGGTGACCGTCGTCATCGGGATGATTTCGGCGCCCGCCTTCTCGGCGAGACCGAGGTAGTTCTTCAGCAGGGTGTTCTTGGCACCGTGCCGGCAGCCGGTCATGCATTCACCGCATTCGATGCACCCGGTGCGGTCGGGGCCCACGCCGCCGAAGTACGGGTCGGGCACCGTCTTGCCCGCCTCACCGAAGAACACGCCGACCGGGGTCTGGATGAACGTGTCACCCGCACCCATGTCCTCGGCCACCGATTTGATGATTTCGTCGGCAGGCGTCATATGCGGGTTCTGCACCACGCCGAGCATCTTCCGGGCCTGGTCGTAGTACGGGCTGAGCTCGTCGTACCAGTCGGTGATGTGCGCCCACTGCCGGTCCTGGAAGAACGAGGCGGGCGGCTTGTACAGCGTGTTGGCGTAATTGAGGGATCCGCCCCCTACGCCGGCGCCCGCCAGGATGAGGCAGTCGCGCAGGAGATGAACCCGCTGGATGCCGAAGAGACCCAGCGCAGGTGCCCAGAGGAACTTCTTCAGGTCCCAGCTGGTCTTGGCGAAATCGGCGTCGGCATAGCGACGGCCGGCTTCCACGATGCCGACCTTGTACCCCTTCTCCACCAGCCGGAGCGCGGTGACACTGCCACCGAATCCGGACCCGACGATGAGAACGTCGTACTCCGTCGCGCGCTGCTTCTTCATCCTCAGACCTCCACCGAACCTGGGTTATTACTCGCCAGTATGCACCCTTGTGTTGTGACAGCTGCCACAAGGGTTACCTAACTGTAACGCTTGGTATCAGGAACGGCTGCGGCACCCGCAGAAGAACATCGCCCAATGCCATATCGGTGCTGTCGGGCACCGATACGGCATTGGGCGATGAAGAGATGAAACGAACAGGAGGGCTCAGGCGCGGACCGTCAAACCCACCTTCTGGAACTCCTTGAGATCCGAGTAACCCGACTTCGCCATGGACCTGCGCAGGCCGCCGACGAAGTTCAGCGAACCGTACGGATCGTCGGACGGGCCGGCGAGGACCCGATCGAGCGAGGGTCGTTCCCCGAAGGACACCGGCAGCATCGTGCCGCGGGGAACCGACGGATGGGCCGCTGCCGACGGCCAGTACCAGCCGCCACCCGGAGCTTCCGCCGCGACCGCGAGCGGTGCACCGAGCACCGCGGCGTCCGCACCGCAGGCGATGGCCTTGGCGAGGTCGCCCGAAGACGTGATGTCACCGTCCGCGATGACGTGGACGTAGCGCCCACCCGTCTCGTCGAGGTAGTCACGTCGAGCGGCGGCGGCGTCGGCGATGGCGGTAGCCATGGGCAGGCCGATACCGAGGACCTCACCGGTGGTGGTCGCCCCCTCTGTGGAGCCGTACCCGACGATGACACCCGCCGCACCCGTGCGCATCAGATGCAGCGCGGTTCGGTGATCACTCACTCCACCTGCCACGACCGGAACGTCGAGTTCGGAGATGAAGGTCTTCAGGTTCAGTGGTTCGCTGTCGCCGTGGGCGACGTGCTCGGCGGAGATGATCGTTCCGTGGACGACGAGCAAGTCGATCCCGGCCTCGATCAGATGCGGAGTCAGCGCCCGCGCGTTCTGCGGGCTGACCCGCACAGCGGTGGTGACCCCCGAGTCACGAACCTGCGCCACCGCGGCCGCGAGGAGGTTCGGCTGCAGCGGTGCCGCGTGCAACTCCTGCAGCTTCCTGATGGGAACCTCGACATCGACGTCCGATTCCGCGAGTGCGACGAGCTCCGCGAGTTTCGCCTCGACATCGGGGTGGCGTCCCCACAGTCCTTCACCGTTGATGACACCGAGACCACCGCGCTTGCCCAGCTCGATCGCGAACGCGGGCGACACCAGCGCGTCGGTAGGGTGCGCCAGCACCGGAATGTCGAAGCGGTACGCATCGAGCTGCCAGGACGTGGACACCTCCTTGGACGAGCGGGTCCGCCTGGAGGGGACGATGTCGATGTCGTCCAGCTCATAGGTTCGTCGGGCTGTTCGGCCCATGCCGATCTCAACGAGGTCGCGCACGCGCGCCCCTTTCTCGTGACTGGTTGCTAGCGAGCGGTGTAGTTGGGAGCTTCCACCGTCATGGTGATGTCGTGCGGGTGGCTTTCCTTCAGACCCGCCGCGGTGATCTGCACGAACTGTGCGTTCTGCAGCTCCTCGATGGTCGACGCTCCCGTGTAACCCATGGCGGCCCGGAGACCACCGGTGAGCTGATGAGTGACCTGGGACAGGGGGCCGCGGAACGCGACCCGCCCCTCGATGCCCTCGGGAACCAACTTGTCCTCGGACAGCACATCGTCCTGGAAGTAGCGGTCCTTCGAGTACGACTTGGCGGCGCCGCGACTCTGCATGGCGCCGAGGGAACCCATCCCCCGGTAGCTCTTGAACTGCTTGCCGTTCACGAGGATCAGCTCACCCGGCGACTCCGCGGTGCCGGCGAGGAGCGACCCGAGCATCGCTGTCGACGCGCCCGCGGCGAGAGCCTTCGCGATGTCGCCGGAGAACTGGAGTCCGCCGTCCGCGATGACCGGGACACCGTGTGATTTCGCCGCCGCCACGGCCTCGAGGATCGCGGTGATCTGCGGGGCTCCGACACCGGCGATCACGCGGGTGGTGCAGATCGAGCCGGGGCCGACACCGACCTTGACGGCGTCCACGCCCGCCTCGATGAGTGCGGCGGCGCCGCTCCGGGTGGCGACGTTGCCACCGATGATCTGGACGCGCTCGTCCACTTCGGCTTTGAGCTTCGAGATCATGTCCAGCACGCCGGCGGAGTGCCCGTGCGCACTGTCGACGACCAGAACGTCGACTCCGGCGTCGGTGAGGGCCATCGCCCGGCTCCACGCCTCGTCGCCGACACCCACCGCCGCACCGACCAGCAGGCGCCCGTCGCGGTCCTTGGTGGCATCGGGATGTTGTTCCGTCTTCACGAAGTCTTTGACCGTGATGAGGCCGGTGAGCTTGCCCTGGCCGTCCACGATCGGGAGCTTTTCGATCTTGTGGCGACGGAGCAGACCCAGTGCCACCTCTGCCGTCACGCCCTCCTGGGCGGTGATCAGCGGCGCCTTGGTCATGACCTCGGACACCGCACGGTTCTGATCGACTTCGAAACGCATGTCACGGTTCGTGATGATGCCGACGAGCTGACCGGCGCCATCCGTGACCGGAAGTCCGGAGATGCGGAAGCGCGCGCACTTGGCGTCGACCTCGGCGAGGGTGTCGGACGGCTTGCACGTGACCGGATCGGTGACCATGCCCGCCTCGGACCGCTTGACCGTCTCGACCTGCCCGGCCTGGGCGTCGATGGACAGGTTGCGGTGCAGGACGCCCATACCGCCCGCGCGGGCCATGGCGATGGCCATCCGCGCCTCGGTGACGGTGTCCATCGCGGAACTGACGAGAGGGACCCGCAGTCTGATGTCACGAGTCAGCTGGCTGGACGTATCGACCTGGCCAGGGATGACGTTCGACGCCGCCGGCAACAGCAGGACGTCGTCGTACGTGAGACCCAGCATCGCGACCTTGTTCGGGTCGTCACCGCCGGTGTGTACATGCCCTGCTGAACTGGTCATGCGGTTCGGGCCCTCCATGGAACTCGGATGTCAGCGCCGGTAGCGCCGTCTGTGGATGGTCGGAGCATCGATCCTGTAGGTGATCGGGTCGACGCTCCGGTGGAAATTTCGGGAATGCGGATACAGACAGAAAGTGCGGAGCAACGATCGATATTCCCAGCTCCGTAAACCATGGTATCGGCTCGCCGTGATCCCCATGCGAGCCCACCCACGCTGGGCCTACGCCGAACGGCTGGCGCAGACCGGCCTGACCTGCGTACCGTGGTGCTGTGCGCGATCAACTGCCTCCCGGTCTGCCCCCGGACCCCTTTGCCGGCGACCCCGCCGACCCGTCCGCAGCTCTCGATGCGATCGAACCAGGCCAGCCACTCGACCCCCACGAGCGACTCGCTGTGGAGGAAGACCTGGCCGACCTCGCCGTCTATGAGGCTCTGCTGGCCCATCGCGGGATCCGTGGCCTCGTCGTGTGCTGTGAAGACTGCCAGCAGGATCACTATCACGACTGGGACATGCTCCGTGCCAATCTCCTCCAGCTTCTGGTGGACGGCACCGTCCGGCCACACGAGCCCGCCTACGACCCGACACCCGAGGCGTACGTCACCTGGGACTACTGCCGCGGCTATGCGGACGCCTCGATGAACGACGCTCTGCACGGTGACGGCTTCGACGCCTGACCCGAATCACCCGTACACGCAGCTGTGGCCCGACACTCGAAGTGTCGGGCCACAGTCGTGTGCGCCGGTAACGGCGCACCATGTCAGCTGGTGGGGGGCGGAGGCACCGGGGAGATGGTCGTTGTGGGCAGCGGCGCCGTCGACTGCTGCTGCTGCTGCGTCGGGGGCTCCGTACTCGGAAGGTCCGACGGCAACGTGGGAACCAGCATGATCGTGGGATCGACCGTGGAGGGGAGCGGCGTCGCCGGCTGCGGCTGTTGGGGCAACTGCGGCAACGGGATCGCGGGGAGCCCCGGCAGCTGGAGATCGGTGGTGGGCAGATTACCCCCGGGAGACGGCTCGACGCCCGGCAAGGTGGTGCCCGGCGTTCCGGGTACCGATGTAGGCAGCTGACTGGCCTGGATGGGCGCGTCCGTGGTGGTCGTGCCGGGTGCGGGCGCCTGCGCAGTCGTGGTGGGCGCAATCTCTGCGAGCTGGGCGGCGAGCTTTGCGCGCCACACCTCGAGTTGGCGCCGCTGGTCGGCATCGCGGATACCACCGGCGCGGTCGGCCGCGTGCTCGAGCATGTTCTTGGCGGACTCGGCGTCGCCGGCCGCGAGCATGCGTTCGGCTTGCTCGAGCTGTGACGTGGTGTCGATCTGCGCCACCGTCGAGTCGGCCTGCTGACTGAAGACCACCGATTTGACGCTCCACAGCGGATCGCCCGGTTCGGCGTTGTAGGAGAAAATGGTGGCGCCACCCATCACGACGGCGATCGCTGCGGCAGCGCCCGCGATCGGCCGGAGAAGCCGCAGTTTGCCGCGGGCGGCACTCCGGGCATCGCGAGCGTTCGCCGTGTCCATGGCCGCGATGACGTCGTCGAGCAACGGCCCGTCCGGCATCGGTGTCGCGACGATATCGGCGCGCCAATTCGCGAGCAGGAGTGCCAGCTCGTATTGCTCCGGCGAATCCGTCGCAACAGGACCACCACCGGCGATTGCGTCGATCAGTGCATCGTCACGGCGCACTGCCGCAACGTCCACTGGTGCGTCGCCGCCTGGGAGATCGGCATCGGGATTGCCGATCTGCTTGTTTCCCCTAGCCAAACCTCTCACCTGCCTTAGTCACTTCTTTTTTCAGTTTCGCGATAGCTCGGTGTTGAGCTACGCGGACAGCTCCCGCGGTGCTACCCACGGCCGCAGCCGTCTCCTCTGCCGACATACCGACCACGAGGCGGAGGATCAAGATCTCCCGGTGCTTCTCCGGCAGCGTGCTGAGCAGGTCGTTCATCTGCCTACTCGCTTCCGAATCGAGCGCCCTCTGTTCGGGTCCGTCATCGTTGGCTACGACATCTGGTACTTCGGCTACCGGTTCCGATTTGTTACGTGCGGAGTTCCGATGCGCGTCTGCGACCTTGTGTGCGGCGATCCCGTAGACGAATGCCATGAACGGCCGCCCCTGGTCCTCGTAGCGAGGTAAGGCGGTCATCACAGCCAGGCACACTTCCTGTGCCACGTCATCCGCGGAGAGTTGTCCCCTCTCCGCAGCACCGACCCTGGCTCTGCAGTAACGCACAACCAGGGGCCGAATATTTTCCAGGACCAGAGCTAAAGCGGCCCGGTCGCCCTGCGTTGCAGCGGCGACAGCGGAGTCCAACTCCTCGCTCGTATTAGTCATCGTCGGTGAATATCCTGGCGTTACAGTGGCACCTCCCCCGATGGGTGTGCTCCCGCTCTCAGCGGAACACTTAAAGGGTAACGGTGCGGACCGAGCGGTATTCGGCCGGATTCGCCTGAAAGCGCCGCTGGACGTCCGACCAGGACCGTCACGTTCGGAAGTGTCCGCCGCGCGCCGCGACCATCGCCTCACACTCCTCGCGCACCTGCTGTGCGCGCCGATCGCCGGTCAGGCCGGCCAGCAACATGGCCGCGGCCCACTTCAGGGGTATCAGACCATGCCTTTCGCACCCGTCGAGTACCTCGGCGGCGAGCTGCGCGGCCGGTTCCGTATCGGGCTCCCCCGTCATCGAGGCGCTGCGGAGCAGTTCGGATTTCAGGTGGTGGCGGACCGAGCCTGCGACCGCCGAAATTTCTGCCGCGGCCACGGCGTGGCGGCGTGCCGACGGAAAATCAGCGCCAGCCAGGAAGAGCTCGGCGCTGACCCAGTGCCGCCGAACCTGCTGCCGCCACAGGCCCTCGGCGCCGGTGACGCCTCGGCCGCTGAGCTCCCCTGCGAGTTGCTCTCCACAACGATCGAGCAGACGCCATCCCAGAGCCAGGCGCCCGCATCCCAGCGCATCGGCGGCGAGGCCGGTGAGTGCATCGCATCGCGCAGCCCGCACGAGCACGCTCTCCGCTGCTCGATCGGCAGGGCCGGCACCGACGAGGGCGAGCGCCCGGCCGTCGAGCCCGGACGCGGCTCGGTGATTTCCCAGCTGCCGCAGCAGCGAGGCCTGCGTGCTCCAGGCCAGCGAAACGACCTCGGGACCGGCCTGCCGGTCGCGCGTGATGTCCGCAAGTTCTGCTCGCGCCCGGCTGTAGCGCCCCTGACCGCCCAGCGCCACCGCCCGCATCCACCGCTCGACCGGACGAGTGGCCGGCGGCAGCGGATGCCGTCCCGGATCGGCGCCGAACGCTGCGGAGGTCAAGGTCGGCGTGCTGCCGGCGGGGCGGTTACGGGTGGACACGACCGCATCATGTCATCACTGCAACACCTCACCGCTTGCGCGCAGGCAGTCAGATGAGTGCGACGACGGCGTCGACGGCGTCGCCAAGTCGACCGACGGCCTTCACCGAGCGGGGCAGGTGCGCTGCCGCCGCCCCGGGCCCGGCCGCCAGCAATGCAAGACCACTTCGACGGCGGCGGATGGCGCGCGCGAGGGCCGGCACGTCGCAGTGGCCCTGCGGCAGCCAGAGCACGATCACGTCGGGTCCCGCGTTGGTCACTGATGCGAGTAGTGCCGTGCGGACCGCCGGCCTTGCGATCCGGACATCCACCGACGCCGTGGCCAGCGCTGCACCGAGCGCCCGGAGTGCGAGGTCGTGCGCAATCAGTGGCCCGGGATCATCGCAGTCTGGAGGGACGTCCACGAGAAGCACCCGCCCGCCGACGGCGATCGGCGCGTCGAGCGTCATCGTCGACAGGATGCCCGCTACGCATTCGGCGAATACACGGCAGTTCACCGCGGCGGCTGCCGAGTTCCGCCCCTCGTCCGCCCACTCGAGGACCGGGACGACGAGCCCCTCCCACACGGTCGTCAATCCTCGCTCGGCTGCGGCGCGGGCGATGATGCGCCGGACCGTGACGACGTCGCGGGCGATCAAGGCACTCGACAAGTTCCGCACCGCGGGATCGGTGTCTTCGAGGCCGGAAAGAGTGGGCAAAAAGTGCGGCGAGTTTGTTTCTCCTTCGTTTACAGAGTTGTCACCCAGAATTTGCGGAGACGGCCCTCGCTCCCATTCTGATAAATGTGTATCCATTGCGTTAATCGCATATCTCGCCGCCTCGGCCGAGCTGGCCCCCTCCTCTAGTGCCTGCTGCATACACTCGAGTCGGGCCACATCACGCGAGGTGTACCGGCGGTGCCTGCCATGCGCATGCGCGGACGGCCCGATGCCATAACGCCGGTCCCAGGTACGCAGTGTCGACGGTGCCACTCCCAGCCTTCTGGCCAGGGCCGACACCGACATCGTCGGCTCCCCGCCGAAGGGACCGTGAGGGAGCTGAGCATCGGACTCCGCGGGCTGAGGCACCCCGCCATCGTTACCTGTGACCTATGGTCTTTCAACCCGAAACCGAATCACGGACCGGCCGGAATGTAAAGATTTTCCAGGTTAACTTTCAGTTTGTGGGATATGTAAATTCCCACTGTGAACAACTATTGACGCGATTTCGGAAACGACTCTACGGTTAGCGACGTGAAAGATTAGTGGCTTGAACATCGAGCCCACGGTCCGCTCGCCGCCCGAGGCGAGCTTGCAGCTAAGGAGTCCATATGCCTGCACCCAATCACCTTCCCGGTCCCAACGCTGATATCTGGGATTGGCAGATGCACGGACTGTGCCGCGGAGTCGACTCCTCGATGTTCTTCCATCCCGATGGCGAGCGTGGACGAGCGCGAGCACAGCGCGAGACGCGCGCCAAGGAGATGTGCCGACGCTGCCCTGTTCTCGCACAATGCCGCAACCATGCGCTGAGCGTGTCCGAGCCGTACGGAATCTGGGGAGGAATGTCCGAGACCGAGCGTGAAATGCATGCGCGACACCGCCGCGGGCGTATCGCGGTCTGACGCGCCGGGCGGACCTGTACTCGGAAACCCTCGTCCACGGACGAGGGTTTCCGTGCATCGCACCCACCCATCACCCATCCACAGCGACGCGGTCTCCGAATGCCTACCGGCTGGAGGAGATGACCGGACATGCACGCTACCGTGGTGCTCGATGAAGCGAGACGAGCGTTCGTGACCCACAACGAGGGCACCTCACCGGCCGAGGATCTGTGCCCTGTGGGCTCGGCCGATGCCGCTACAGCACGTGCCACGGAACACGCGGAACTCCGCGACGCGATGGTGCGCGTCGCTCGAGCCGACGCCGAGGCCTTCGCGGAGGTCTACGACCGCACGAGCGCCCGCGTCCACGGAATGGTTCTGCGTGTGCTGCGTGATCCCGGATACGCGGAGGAGACAACACAGGAAGTGTTCCTCCAGGCGTGGAACACTGCGTCGAACTTCGACCCGGATCGCGGTTCCGTGGTGTCCTGGCTGATGACGCTTGCCCACCGCCGAGCGGTCGACCGCGTGCGGTCCGAGCAAGCGGGCACCGCCCGCCGAGCGCTCTACGAGAGCGCCTCCGTACCGGGGCCGTTCGACCAGGTCACCGAAGAAGTCACCCGCCGGCTCGAGCAGCAATCTGTACTCGCCTGCCTCGACACTCTCACGGCCACGCAACGCGAGTCGGTCGCGATGGCGTACTACGACGGACGCACCTACCGGGAGGTGGCTGCCCAACTGGGCGTCGCTCTCTCCACGGTCAAGACCCGTATACGTGACGGGTTGACGCGTCTTCGGGGATGCCTGGGAGGTCAATGAGATGAACGACGAACTTCTGGCCATGGTGTATCCGTATGCACTCGACGCGCTCGACGACCACGAACGCCGCGAACTCGACGCCCAGCTCGCCGCCGCCGACAAGGACACCCGAGCGGCGTTCGCCGCCGAGACGCGGGCCATCCGCGAAACATTCGCCGTGGTCAGCGAGGTCGGCGCCGTCGCCCCGCCAACTCGGCTACGGGCCCGGTTGCTCGGACAGCTCGGACAGCTCGGACAGGGCTCACCGCAGGACGCGCACGAGCCGGTGAGCCTCGACCACCACCGCAGCCGCCGGCGCCGCTGGCAGGTCGCTGTCGCCGCCGCCGCTGCGGTCGGGATACTCGCGGGCGGAACCGTCATCGCCCGCCAACTCACGCAGGGCCCCGACCCCACGGTGGCCGAGGAGGTACTCCAGGCGCAGGACTTGCGGTCGTCGAGCACGCCCATCCCCGGGGGCGGCTCGGCAACGGCCAACTACTCCAAGTCCGAGAACGCCGTGGTGCTCGTCATGAACGACGTTGTGCCGCCCGCCGCCGACAGCGTCTATCAGATGTGGTTGCTGCCCGAGTCCGGGGACGCACCGGTCCCAGCCGGGACCATGACGCCCGACGACGTGCTGCCGACCACCACCGTCGTCCTCGACGACGTCGGGTCGATGGCGAAGCTGGCCTTCACCGTGGAGCCGCCCGGGGGCTCACCACAGCCGACGTCGAACCCGTTCGCCGTGCTCGCGCTGAGCTGAGCAGAGCGGCTGGGCGCGAACACCGGTCCTATATGAAAACCCCCGTGCGGAAGATCCGCACGGGGGTTTCGTCAGACGAAGGGTGACGACATCGATCGGTCGCGGCTACTGCCCTAGTGGCTGTGTCCGTGACCGGTCTGCTCGTGCTGCTCTTCGGGCTTCTCGACCACAGCGCTCTCGGTCGTGAGGATCATCCGCGCAACCGACGCCGCGTTGACGACAGCGGAGCGGGTGACCTTGACGGGGTCGACGACGCCGTCGGCGAGCAGGTCACCGTAGGTGAGGGTCGCGGCGTTGAAACCGTGCCCCTTGGGCTGCTCGGCCACCTTGCTGGTGACGACGGAACCGTCGAGACCAGCGTTGCTGGCGATCCAGTACAGCGGCGCCTGCAGGGCGTCGCGCACAACCTTGACGCCCGTAGCCTCGTCCCCGGTCAGACCGAGGTTGTCGGCCAGCTCGGTGCTCGCCTGCACCAGGGCGGATCCGCCGCCGGGGACGATGCCCTCGGCGACAGCAGCCTTGGCCGCGTTGACAGCGTCCTCGACGCGGAACTTACGTTCCTTGAGGTCCGTCTCGGTTGCGGCACCCACCTTGATGACCGCGACACCGCCGGCCAGCTTCGCCAGACGCTCTTCGAGTTTCTCGCGATCCCAGTCGGAATCGGTGTTCTCGATCTCGCGGCGCAGCTGCGCGACGCGGCCCTTGATGTCGGCGTCGGTACCGGCGCCGTCGACGATCGTGGTCTCGTCCTTACTGACCACGACGCGGCGGGCACTGCCGAGGAGGTCCAGTCCGGCCTCCTTGAGGCTCAGGCCGACCTCGGAGTTGATGACGGTACCGCCGGTGACGATGGCGAGATCGTCGAGGAAAGCCTTACGACGGTCACCGAAGAACGGCGCCTTCACCGCGACGGCCTTGATCGTCTTCCGGATGGAGTTGACCACGAGGGTCGAGAGGACCTCGCCCTCGACATCCTCGGCGATGATGAGAAGCGGCTTGCCGCTCTCGGCAACCTTCTCCAGCAGCGGCAGGAAGTCGGGCAGCGACGTGATCTTCTCGCGGTACAGCAGCACGAGCGCGTCCTCGTACACGGCCTTCTGTGCATCGAGGTCCGTGACGAAGTACGGCGACAGGTAGCCCTTGTCGAACTGGACGCCTTCGGTGATCACGAGCTCGGTTGCGAGGCTGGAGGATTCCTCCACCGTCACGACACCGTCCGTGCCCACGCGGGTCAGCGCCTCGCCGACCAGTTCGCCGATCTCTTCGTCGCGCGAGGAGACGGTAGCGACCTGGGCGATGGACTTCTTGCCCTCGACCGGGGTGGCCGCCGCGAGCAGCGCCTCGACGACCTTGTCGGCGGCGGCGTTGATGCCGATTCCGAGTGCCATCGGGTTGGCACCGGCGGCGATGTTCTTCAGACCGCCGCGAACGATGGCCTGAGCCAGCACCGTAGCGGTGGTGGTGCCGTCGCCCGCGACGTCGTTGGTCTTGGTGGCGACACTCTTGACCAGCTGCGCGCCGAGGTTCTCGAAGGGATCCTCGAGGTCGATTTCCCGCGCGATGCTGACGCCGTCGTTGGTGACGGTGGGGCCACCGAAGGCCTTCGCCAGTACTACGTGGCGGCCACGCGGACCCAAGGTCACCTTGACAGCGTCGGCCAGTTTGTCGACCCCGCGCTCGAGAGACCGGCGCGCGGTCTCGTTGAACTCAATCTGCTTGGACATGTGTTCCGTCTTCTCCTGGATTTCAGGGTTCTGCGCGTGAACGCACTCCGCCCCGGGATCCTGTGGGGACTCCGGGGCGGATCACGTATGGCCTTACTTGGAGACGACAGCCAGCACGTCGCGTGCCGACAGGATCAGGTATTCCTGACCGGCGTACTTGATCTCGGTTCCGCCGTACTTGGAGTAGATGACGGTGTCACCCTCCTTGACGTCGACCGGGATGCGGTTGCCCTGCTCGTTGACGCGGCCTTCGCCGACTGCGACGACGGTGCCCTCCTGGGGCTTCTCCTTGGCCGTGTCGGGGATGACCAGGCCGGAGGCAGTCGTCGTCTCAGCCTCGTTGGCCTGGACGAGGATCTTGTCCTCGAGCGGCTTGATGTTGACGCTCGCCACGATGAGCCCTCCACTTTGGGGTATCTGGGTCCGAGGACATCCTCGGACACCTGTTTGAGTGTTCCGTTTACGGCACTTCACACAGCCCCGTCGTCGCGGGTGCCGGAGCTCGATCGGCGCCACTTGGCACTCTATACGTGAGAGTGCCAACGCTCAAGGAGGGGGCCGACAGATCATGCCGAGTCGAATCGCGCGCTCTGGACGGGTTGTCACCTAAGGTCGTCTGGTGTCTGACATCAACCGGCGTACCTTCCTCACCCTTGCCGGACTCGGCGCCATCGGAGCAGTGGGCATCGGCGGGCGTCCGTGGGGCCTGCAGTACGCAGGAGCCGCGCCCCTACCCACGTCCGGAGCAGGCACCACGCTCGAAGCGACGGCCGTGCCCTTGGGAACGTCGGGATACCGCAGGCTCGGTGCGGGTCCCGGCTGGCCGACGATCGTCCGCACCGAACTCGCCGAGGCCCGGAACGGCCGGGAAGACCGCCGCACGGCGATCGCGTCCCTGGTGCAGCTCACGGATGTCCATCTCGTCGATGCCCAATCCCCGGTCCGGTTCGAATATGTCCACCCCTTCACGGGTTCCGCGTTCCGTCCGCAGGAAACCCTCTCGGCGCAAGGGCTCGTCGCCCTCGTTCAGCGCGTCAATGCTCTCGCCGCCGGCCCCCACACCCAGCGGCCGTTCGACGCGGTCGTGAGCACCGGCGACAACACCGACAACAAAGAGCTCGCCGAGTTGAACTGGTTTCTCACAGCGCTCAACGGCGGCACCATCGTCCCCAACACCGGCGCCCCCGACCGCTACGAAGGTGTGCAGAACTCGGGTGCGGATCTGTACTGGAATCCGGAATCCCCCCTCCAGGACATATACAAGAAAGCAGGCTTCCCCGAAATTCCGGGCCTGCTCGGCGCGGCAATCGACCCCGTCACCAGCCCCGGACTTCGCACGCCGTGGTATTGCGTCTTCGGCAATCACGAAGACGCCGTCGAAGGGACTGTGCCCAGTGGTATCCCACCGCTCGAGGCCATGTACACGGGTTCGCTGAAGTTCGAGGTTCCGGGATCGCCCGACCAGGCGAAGGCGGTCGACATCGCGACGAAGTTCGACCCGGGCGCCATCGCCGGCGCGCTCTCCGCCTTCACGACGGCACCGCGGGTGGTCACTCCCGATCCGGCGCGTGCCCCGTTCACGCCACGCCAGTTCATTGCCGCACATCTGGACCCGGCCAACACCGGCCCCGGACCAGTGGGCCACGGATTCGCCCCCGACGCAGGCGACACGGGAATCGGCTACTACGCGTTCGACATCGCTCCCGGTGTGATCGGTATCAGCATGGATTCCACCAACCGCGCCGGTTTCGTGGACGGCTCTCTCGGGGCCGCGCAGTTCCGCTGGATCGAGGAAACGCTGCTTGCCGGGAGCGGCGTGTACTACGACACCGCGGGCGCCCGGGTGTCGCAGTCGCGTTCGGACACCTGGTTCGTCCTTTTCAGCCACCACACGAGCACCACCATGGACAATCTCGTCCCGGACCCGGCCGTTCCGGCCGAACCACGCATTCCGGCTTCACAATTGGTGAGCCTGCTCCATCGCTTCCCGAACGTGCTCGCCTGGGTCAACGGCCACACCCACGAGAACCGGATCACCCCCTGGGCCGGACCCACACCGGAACAGTCGTTCTGGGAGGTCAATACCGCCTCGCACATCGATTTCCCGCAGCACGGGCGGATTCTCGAAGTCGTAGACAATGCCGACGGTACGGTGTCGATCCTCACGACGTTGTTCGAAGCCGACAGCCCGTATTCCGTCGAGTACACGGATCTGTCTCCGCTCGGACTCGCCTCCCTCTATCGGGAACTGTCCTTCAACGACATTCACACCGATCCCGTCCGGCTCGGTGCATCCCTCGACCACAACGTGGAACTGTTACTGATCTCAGGTCGTTAGTCATCTGCGCCCACGGGACCAGCCGACGGCGGCCGTCACCACGCGGATACCTACGCCGATGAGAAACAGATTTCCGACGATCTGAACACTGACGACGACGCGCGACGGATCGCTCGTCGCCGTGATGTCCCCGAAGCCCACGGTCGAGAACACTGTCAACGAGAAGTACAGAGCGTCGACCCGGCTGAGCGGTTCGGAGAAGTAGGCGGCCTCGTTCTGGGACATCAGGCTGTATCCGGCGGCGAATCCGAGCAGGTAGACCGGAAGAATCAGGGCCAGCGCCTCGATCGCCTGCAGTACAGGCACGTCGGACCGCAGAATTTGCCGAAGTTGCCAGGCGGCGACCAGCAGCACGACGAGCAGTCCGCCCGCGAGCAGGACGACCGCGGATATGCCGTCGATCGAGGTCCACGGCAGCACGAAGTAGGCCACCGCGCAGAGCACGACCGTCAAGGCCGGACGCACGAGTCCGCGGCGCAGCAGGCGGCGACGGTCGCGCGGGTCGAGATTGCGAAACTCGCTGGCATTTCCCATGAAATTCCTTCGGGCAACCGTGCAGGTGAGAGCAGATATCGAGCGCCATCCTCGTCTCGGCAGCCCGAAACTCGAGAGCGAAAGCCGTGAGTTTTCTGTAACGTTCGGATAACGGTCGCCGATTCATGGGGCAGGGATGCTCTTCGTGGAAGGCGTCCCGACGAACAGCAGATCACGGCGCGACAAGTGGGAGGGGGTGTGGGAATGAATATGTCCTTGGGCATGTCCACCGGGGCGGCGGGTGTCGGTTCCGCCCTCGTCACCACCGACTCCAACGGCTCGCACAGCGTCGAATTCCGGTATCTGTCGGCCGACGAGGCTCACACCGATCTCGGTGACCTCGTCCGCTCCTCGATTTCCCTCATGACCACCCAGGTGCCTGCCCACCCCACCACCCCGGACGCGTTCGCCGTCACGTACCGCACTCCGGAACAGGCGCATTCGATCCGGAGTGCAGTCAGCAGGCAACGGCATCGCGTCCATCTGGTCCCGGAAGTCGCTGCGACTCTCACGTATCTACGCCACACAGGTGAGATCGCCCAGCACGCGACGGTCGCCATCGTCGACTTCGGTGAGTCCGGCTTGTCGGTCTCGGTGGTCGATCAGGTGGACGGCACGGTGCTGCACGCCGACCGCACCGCTCATGTGAGCGGCGGCACGATCGACGACCTCGTGTTCGAGTACGCCGTCGCCAGTCTCGCCACTCCGCATCACCTGCGATACCTGGATCGCGAACTGCTCTCGGCGCGTTGCCGCGTCGCGAAGGAGCAGCTGTCGACAGACCTGAATGCCACGGTCGACGTCGAGTTCCGAGGGATGGCACCGACCCGGATCAGTCGCAGCGCGTTCGAAGGCTTCGCCGCGCCGACGATTCGTGTCGCGGTCGAATTCATCCGATCCACCATCGCCGACTCGCCACGAGCGCCGGAAGCCATTGCGCTCGTAGGTGGCGGCGCCAACATTCCTGCGTTGCGGGCGGCCGTGCGCAGGGCCTTCACCGCCCGTGTCATTGCCGTCCCCGAACCGGAATCCGCGACGGCCAAAGGCGCCGCACTGCTCGCCGTGTCGAAGGCGATCGAGCAGTATCCGCCCACGGAGTCGACTCGGCCGAGTTCGACCGCAAAGGTGTCCGGCGCACTCGTCGGTGCGCTGGTGGTGGGCGGATTAGTACTGGGATACGGAGTGCGTGAACTCGCTCCTGCGCCGGACCCCAACGTCGCGCCCGCAGGAAGCGACACCTTTCACACCTCTCAGCAGCACACGCCCAGTACAGAGACAGACACGCCGGCTGCCACGCGAATCCCGTCGCACGATCCCACACCGACATCGGACTTCACGCCCAACCAGGTTGTGCCCACCACGTCGTCGCCGGGATGGGATCGGAGCTCTGCCCGCATGCCCGATTCGACGACGGGCGCTACACCTCCCACGACGACACCACACACGCCGACCACCAGTGCCGCGCCCACGCCCCGGCCTCCCACCGATCCGACCCAGCCGAATTGGCCGCACATCGAATGGCCTGCCATTCCCCCACTGTGGCCGCAGGTTCCCGGCGAGTCGACTCCGAATCAGCCGAGCCCGGCTGTGCCCTCGCCAGGTGAGGGCGCGCCGCTTCCACCGCCGCCCGGCGAGAGCTTGCCGCTGCCACCGGTCGGTGACGGCGCCGCGATTCCACCGGCCAGTGACGGCACGGAAGCGATACCGGTCGTCCCGGCGCCGATCCCGGTGGCGCCGGCCCCTGACTTCGCGCCCCCGGGTGCCTTTTCCGTCAGGTGAATACCTGGCTTGTCGCGACCGAGAGGCCCGGATCGCTCGCCACGGTGAGAAGTGACGGGGCTGCACCCCCCGCGATGACGTGCGCTCCCAGCGAAGCGATCATGACCCCGTTGTCGGTACACAGTCGCGGCTTCGGCACGCGAAGCGTGAGACCTGCTTCGGCGCACCGTTCCTCGGCGAGCGATCGGATGCGCGAGTTGGCGGTGGCACCACCGCCGAGTACCAACGTGGCCACGCCGACGTCGCGAGCTGCGCGTACCGCCTTCATGGTGAGGACGTCAGCCACGGCTTCCTGAAAGCTGGCGGCGATGTCGGGTACCGAATAATTCTCGCCGGCACGCTCCTTCGACTCCACATACCGTGCGACCGCGGTTTTGAGGCCGGAAAAGGAGAAGTCGTGCCGGGCGTCTTTGGGTCCGGTCATCCCGCGCGGAAAGGGAATCGCATTGCGATCGCCGTGCTGTGCTGCCGCGTCGAGGGCGGGTCCACCGGGAAATCCGAGTCCGAGGAGGCGGGCAACCTTGTCGAAGGCCTCTCCCGCCGCGTCGTCCACGGTGGTGCCGAGTTCGGTGATCGGCTTCGCGAGATCCTCGACGTGCAATAGGTGGGTATGTCCGCCCGACACCAGCAACGCGACGCACGGCGGCATCGGTCCGTGTTCGAGGGTGTCCACCGCTACATGCCCCCCCAGGTGGTTCACCGCATAGAACGGGATATCCCAGGCCGCTGCGTAGGCTTTCGCCGCGGCGACGCCGACCAGCAGAGCCCCGGCGAGTCCGGGACCGATGGTGACGGCGAGTGCGTCCGGCTTGCCGATTCCCGCTGCGGTGAGCGCACGCCGCATCGTCGGGACGATTGCTTCCAGATGCGCGCGGGACGCGACTTCGGGCACCACCCCGCCGTAACGGGCGTGCTGGTCGACGCTGGAGGCCACCTCGTCGGCGAGGAGCTCACACGTGCCGTCGCCGTTCCACCGGACGATACCGACTCCGGTTTCGTCACACGAACTTTCGACACCCATGACGATCATTGCACCGGCTCCTCACCCGCTCCGGCGCGGCGCATGGTGTACGCGTCCGCGCCGCTCGGTTGGTAGTACTGCTTTCGAGTTCCCACTATGTCGAATCCTTCACGCCGGTACAGCGCGATCGCCGCGTCGTTATCGGTCCGCACTTCGAGAAACACCGGTCCTCCCCGCGCATCGGCCACCCGGAGAATTTCGCCCAGAAGCGCTCCGCCGATCCCCCGGCGCATGTACTGCGGGTCCGTCCCGATCGTGTGCACTTCCGCTTCGGGATGAGAGGCGTTGCCGAGCAGGGCCAGTCCGGCATATCCGACCACGCGGCGGGTGTCGGTGCGCGCCACCACGTAGCGAACATGCGGCGCAGCCAACTCGGCCCGGAAAGCGGCTGCACTCCAGGGGCCGTCGCCGGCGAACAACAGACGCTCGAGCTCCGCACACCGCTCGGCATCCGCGTCGACCATAGGTTCGATGTAAAACGTCACTTCGGACGGTCCGCCAATTCGACCGCATCCGGTCGTCGCAGATAGAGCGGAACGAGCGGCTCCGGCGCTTGCCCGCCGACCAACATCGATGCAGCGACTTCGACCAGGCCTGCGGGCGAGGGTGTTTCGACGGGTTCGACCGGAAGGTCGAAGAAGTCGACGTGCGATGGCGATCCCGCGACGACCTCGGACGGCATCGGCTCGAGTTCGCGAGGCTTGATCACGCCAGGGCCTTCCACGCGCCGGCCCGCCGAGTATCGGGCCCAGTAGACCTCGCGGCGACGCGCGTCGGTGACGACGAGCAAATTCCGGTCACCACGCACCTGCGCGGCAATCGCATCGAGGCTGCACACTCCATATACCGGTATGCCCAGGGCGTCACCGAACGCGGCGGCGGTGGCCATTCCGACCCGCAGGCCGGTGAACGGCCCCGGGCCTGCCCCGACCACGATCGCGTCGAGATCCGCCGGCCCGTGACCCGACTCGGTGATGCACTCCAGGATGTGTGGGGTGAGGACCTCCGCGTGTGCGCGCGGGTTGACTGTCACGCGCACCGCGAGTGTGTCCACCGCGTCGGCGGGCGCGGACCCTGCCGAGAAGCGGACGAGTCCGGCAGTCACGGCGGGTGTGGACGTATCGATGGCGAGAACAAGCACGGTATCTGAGGGTACTCGCACGTCAGAACGTCTCTCGCCCCCCGGACCTGTCAGGAAATCCACTCCCACTCGGCGGTGCGCACGTCCGACTCGGGCTCGCGGCTCAAGCGCACCCGAAGATGCCGGTCGGCCAACTGCTCGACGATGCCCTCACCCCACTCGACCACGACGACCGCTTCGGCCAGGTCGGTATCGAGGTCGAGGGCGTCGAGCTCGTCCAACGCGTGCGGCCCGCTGCCACCCAGACGGTAGGCGTCCACGTGGACCATGCCCACCGGTTGCCCGCCATCGGGACGAGCACCCGGGCGATGCTCCCGGGCGATCACGAATGTGGGTGAAGTCACTCGCCCCTGCACACCGAGGCCCGCCGCAATCCCCTTCGTCAGTGCGGTCTTTCCCGCGCCGAGAGGTCCGTCGAGAACGATCAGATCCCCGGCAACCAACCCCCGGGCCAGATCACGCCCGAATCTCTCGGTGTCGGCCGTTGTCGGTAACACCACCGTCCCGCCCCCGGCGAGCACTCTGTCGTCGGCTGACACGAGACCTACCGCCCACCGACGTAGCTGCGCACGGTGCGGCCCCGCACTCCGGTCACCACCTCGTAATGGATGGTGTCGAGCTTGTCGGCCCACTCCTGGGCGTGCGGCTCACCGTGATCTCCGTTGCCGAAGAAGACAGCGGTGTCGCCTTCGCGGACACCGCCGCCATCTGATCCGAGATCCACCACGACCTGGTCCATGCACACCCGCCCGATACCCGGCCGACGCTCCGAACCGAGTAGTACCTCGAACCGGCCACTGAGCGAACGCGGTAGCCCATCGGCATACCCGAACGGCAGCAGAGCCACCATCGTGTCCCGCGGCGCCACCCACTGGTGGCCGTAGGACACGCCCTCACCTGCGGCGACTTTCTTCACCAACGCGACCCGCGACCGCAGCGTCATCGCGGGCCGCAGCCCGAACTCGCCGAGTTCGGGGGCCGGCGACAACCCGTAGATCGCAATGCCGGGGCGCACCATGTCGAAACGGAGATCCGGGCGCGTGAGGGTGGCCGCGGAATTCGACAGATGCACCACCTCGGGAACCAGACCGTGCCGCTCGGCGTCTGCCACAGCGCTCGACAATCGGTCGCGCTGAGAGTCGATCACCGCGTGATGCGGCTCGTCCGCGTGCGCGAGATGCGAGAAGATTCCGCGGAGCCGTACCGCGCCCTCGGCCTCGGCACGCGCCAGCTCGATCAGAACCTGCTCCAATTCGCCGGGTGCGACACCGTTGCGGTTCAACCCGGTGTCGACCTTGATGGTCACGGTTGCCGGAGACCCGACCTCACGCGCCGCAGCTACGACGGAGGCGAGGTGTCGCGGGGAGGACACACCCAGCTCGACGTTCGCCCGAATCGCGGGGGCGAAGTCGGCGTCGACGGTGTGCAGCCAGGCGAGAATCGGCACGTCGATACCTGCCCGGCGCAGCGTGAGAGCCTCGGAGATCGTGGTCACACCGAGTTCGGCAGCACCGGCGGCCAACGCTGCGCGCGCCACGGGCACCGCACCGTGGTTGTAACCGTCCGCTTTGACGACGGCCATCACCGCCGCGTCCCTGGCCTTTTCACGCAGGATTGCGACGTTGTGCGCGATAGCGTCCAGATCGATCACTGCTTCGGCCTGGGGGGCCGGCGTCGCGTGGGCAGAGGCGGCGGGCTCGACCCGGCCGTGTTCGTCCGACGGTACTGCTTCGGCAAGCGTCATGCGTCCGATCCTGCCATTCACCGGTTGCCCGCCATTTCCTCGGGTGACACACCCGCACGAAGAATTCTGATCGACTCCCGCAGATGAGCGAGCAGAGTCCCCGCGGCGATCGGCGCTGTTCCGCGCCCCGCTGCCAGTTCCCCCCGGCCGCCGCGAGCAGCAACGTTCGCCGCCAGCGAGTGCGCCCGTGCGCCCATCGCCGCTGCCCGGTCCGGGACGATTCCCGCTGCCAGCAACGAGCCCAGGATCCCCGCGAGCACGTCCCCGGCACCCGCGGTGGCCGACCACGAACCAGCGGCCTCGTTGACGAGCACGCGACCGTCCGGCTCGGCGATCACCGTGGCGCGGCCCTTGAGGAGGACATACACCCCCCACTCCGCTGCCAGCGACCGTGCCGCGGCCACACGATCCGGTCCCGGATCGCGTCCTGTGATGCGGGTGAACTCGCCGGCATGCGGGGTAAGAAGGGTAGGCGCCGATCTGGAGCGCACCAGACCGACGTCTTCGGCCAGGAGGGTGAGACCGTCGGCATCCACGAGAACGGGAACGTCGGTGTCGAGCACGGTCCGCAGCGCCCGCCGTGCCGCATCGTCGGTGCCCATGCCGGGACCCACCACCCACGACTGCACCCGTCCCGCTTTCGCGACATCCGGGGTTGCGATCACCTCGGGCCAGTGGGCGAGCACCTCCGTTGCGCCCGGACCTGCGTAGCGGACCAGACCGGACGTGGCCGTGACGGCGGCGCCGGTGCACAACACGCCCGCACCCGGATATCCCTCACTCCCGGCGACCACGCCCACGACGCCCTGTGAGTATTTGTCGTCGTGCGGACCGGGCACCGGCCAGGACACTCCGACGTCGGCCGCATCGACCGACGCGATCCCCGCCTCACCGAGCGTCAGCCCGATTGATATCAATTCGACGCGACCGCACTGCGCCGCGGCGAGGACGTGCACTGGTTTGAGCGCACCGAACGCCACCGTGACGGCCGCCCGCACCGCAGGCCCCTCGACGGCACCGGTGACCGGGTCCACGCCGCTGGGCAGGTCCGCAGCGATGATCGGGGCTTCTATCGACTCGACCAGCGCCGCCGCGTCCGGCCGCAGCGGTCCCCTGCCGGAAATCCCGACAATTCCGTCGATCACCAGGTCGGGCGTACCGGCTTCCTCGATCGCGAGGGCTGTTCGCCCGCCCGCTCGCCGAAAAGCCGCCAGCCCCGCCCGATGCGCCTTCTCGGGCTTCAGAAGCACAGCAGTGGCAGCGACACCGCGCTTACGCAGGAACGTGCCGGCCCAGAGCGCGTCACCCCCGTTGTCCCCGGAACCGACCAACAGCAGCACGGCCCGCCCGGCGACTCCCCCGGTCCGCGCGCGCAACTCCGCAACGACCACACCTGCGAGTCCGTGCGCTGCGCGTCGCATCAGGACGCCGTCGGGTAGGGACTCCAGCAGCGGCGCTTCGGCCGCTCGGATCTCATCAGGGGTGTAGTAGCCCCGCATGGGCACTCCTCGTCCGGAACGGTCGGTACCGAGGCAAGACTACGCTCGACGGCATGCGTGGACATGCAAGGTCTTTGATCGCCGGAGTGGCTCTCGCCGCAAGCATTTCGGCCCCGGGTGCGCTCTCCGGCTGCAGTTCGGAATCCGCGGGAATAGACGAGCAACCCAGTGGTCCGGTCGTCGAGGTAGCCGACATGGCGTACTCGCCCGCCCAGCTCACGGTCCGGGTGGGCGAGACCGTCACCTGGAAGTTCGACGACCGCGGTGTCACGCACGACGTCGCGGGTGTCGGTGAGGCGAAGGGTGTGCTGCGCAGTCCGCTGATGCAGACGGGCAACTTCACCTACACCTTCACCGAGCCCGGAACCTACGAGTACACATGCTCCCTGCATCCCGACATGCACGGCACGATCGTCGTCACCTGAGCGGGACGCGCGCGCACGCCCCGCTCGAGGCCCTATTCGACCGTGACGGATTTGGCGAGGTTCCGGGGCTTGTCCACGTCGTACCCGCGGGTCTGCGCGACCTCCGCGGCGAAGACCTGCAACGGCACGGTCGACAGCAACGGCTGCAGCAACGTCGGCGCCGCCGGAATCTCGATGAGGTGGTCGGCGAAGGGCCGCACGGCCTCATCTCCTTCCTCCGCGATCACGACGGTCCGCGCCCCGCGCGCCTGAATCTCCCGGATGTTGCTGAGCAGCTTCGAGTGCAGCACTGCACGCCCCTTGGGGGACGGCATCACGATGATGACCGGCAACCCGTCCTCGATCAACGCGATCGGGCCGTGCTTGAGCTCGCCCGCAGCGAAGCCCTCGGCATGCATGTACGCCAGTTCCTTGAGCTTCAGCGCGCCCTCGAGCGCGACCGGATAGCCCACGTGCCGGCCGAGGAACAACACCGTCGACGACGATGCCAATTCCCGCGCCAACGCCCGCACCGGACCGACCGTATCGAGGACCCGGCTCACCAGCTCGGGCATCGCCTCGAGGTCGGCATACTCGCGCGCCACCTCGTCCGGGTACTTGGTGCCACGAGCCTGAGCCAGCGCCAACCCGACGAGGTAGTTCGCCGTCACCTGCGCGAGGAACGCCTTGGTCGACGCGACGCCGATCTCCGGACCGGCACGGGTATAGAGAACCGCATCGGCTTCCCGGGGAATCTGGGCACCGTTGGTATTGCAGACCGCGAGCACGCGTGCCTTCTGATCTTTGGCGTGCCGCACAGCCTCGAGGGTGTCCGCGGTCTCACCGGACTGGGAGATCGCCACGACGAGGGTCGATCGGTCCAGAACAGGGTCGCGGTACCGGAACTCGCTGGCGAGTTCCACCTCGACGGGCAGTCGTGTCCAGTGCTCGATTGCGTACTTGGCAAGCAGACCCGAGTGGTACGCGCTGCCACAAGCGACCACGAAGACCTTGTCGACGTCGCGCAGCTCCTGATCGGACAAGCGCTGTTCGTCGAGAACGATCTTGCCGTCCGCAAAATGGCCCAGGAGTGTGTCAGCGACGGCGGCCGGCTGCTCTTCGATCTCCTTGAGCATGAAGTAGTCGTGGCCACCCTTTTCGGCAGCAGCCAGATCCCAGTCGATGCGGAACGGGCGGCCCACCGCCACGGTTCCGTCGAAGTTGAGGATCGAGTAACCGTCCGCGGTAATGATCACTACCTGGTCCTGGCCCAGCTCGACAGCATCGCGGGTGTGCTCGATGAATGCCGCGACATCGGAACCGAGGAACGTTTCGCCTTCGCCGACACCGATGACCAGCGGAGTCGACCGACGTGCGGCCACGATGGTGCCGGGGTGGTCGGAATGGGTGAAGACCAGGGTGAACGCACCCTCGAGGCGGCGGAGCACACTCAGTGCGCTCTCCACGAAATTCCCGGCTGTCTCACCGGACGCGTAGGCCCGCGACACCAAGTGCACCGCGACCTCGGTATCGGTGTCACTGGAGAGGTCGACTCCCGCCTGCTCGAGTTCGGCGCGCAGCGAGGCGAAGTTCTCGATGATGCCGTTGTGCACGACAGCGACGGTTCCGGTGGTGTCCCGGTGTGGGTGGGCGTTCCGATCTGTCGGACGACCATGCGTGGCCCAACGGGTGTGCCCGATTCCGGTGGTGCCGGCGAAATTCTCGGCACCCACCTCGTCGAGTTCGGCCTCGAGGTTCGCCAGACGACCGGCCTTCCGCTCGACGGCCATGCCGCCCTTTCCGTCGAGCACAGCGATCCCGGCAGAGTCATATCCGCGGTATTCCATCCGCCGCAAAGCCTCCACCACAACAGACAGAGCCTGCCGGTGGCCGACGTATCCCACGATTCCACACATGGTTCATCAGGGTACTTGGAGCGGACGGTGCCGCGAAGTCGGACACCACGGCGACGCGGGGCGCGGGGACTCTGTTCCCGGCGGGCTCATCAGATAACGTTCTCCCCGTGGCGCCGAAACCGAAGAACCTGGCCCGTGAACTGTCGAAGCGGGGACCGCACCGCGTACTGCGGGGAGATCTCGCCCTGGCTGGGCAGCCGGGAGTCGTCTATACGCCCGAATCGGGCTTCAACCTGCCTGCGGTGGCGTTCGCGCACGGGTGGATGACCGGGGCGGACCATTATCGGAACACTCTGGAGCATCTTGCATCCTGGGGCATTGTCGTTGCCGCGCCCAACAGCGAACGGGGCCCGGTGCCTTCGCACTTGGGACTTGCCACCGATCTGCGGGCCACTCTCGACATCTGTGTCGGTGTCCGTTTGGGACCCGGTCAGATCAGTGTCCAGCCGGATCGTGTTGCGTTCGCCGGCCACGGCATGGGGGCGGGCGCGGCGGTGCTTGCGGCCGCACAGCGTGACGTGGCTGCGGTGGCCGCATTGTTCCCGGCGCCGACCGCCCCGAAGGCCGAGAAGTATGCGCCCAAGATCACCGTTCCGGGGCTGATCGTGGCGGGCGCCGATATCGACACCATGAACAGCAACGCCAAGGCCCTCGCCGAGGCGTGGGGCGGCGATTCCGTGCTGCGAGCCGTGGACGGCGCCTCGGATTCGGGGTTGACCGAGGGGCGCCGACTGCTGGGCGCACTCGGCATCGGTGGGTCGGAGCGCAAGACGCAACAGGTGACGCGGGCGTTGCTGACCGGGTTCCTGCTTCACCACCTGACGGATGACAAGAAGTACGACGCTTTCGCAGACGCCGATGCGGACATACCCCGCACCACGGTCGTCGATCCGCACGAAGTGCACACGGACGCCGGCTTCCAGGGACTGATTCCACACATCTGATCTGCCTACGGACGGCTCGTCTGATCCGCGTCGGACAAAGCCGGACTGTTTACACCAGCCAGCTGCGGGGCCGATAGAACTCCTCATCCTCCTCAGGAGTGCTGCGCCCAGGTGCTGGCGCCTCCGTAGAGGGGTTCGCCGGTGCGGGCTGACCTCTAAGGTGCCGACGCCGCGCGGCTTCCGCCTCGTCTCGGATCCGCTGCTCGTCCAGCCGCCGTCGAAACGACTCGAGTTCCGCCCTCATCTGCGCACGTCGAGCGCGTAACTGCGCGGCTCGCTCGTTCACAGCGGCCCGGCTTCGGCGAGTTCTGCACCGCTGTCGAGCGTCGCAGGCGGGCCGCTGACGGGCGCGGGTTCCGGTTCCGACGCAGGTTCCGGTTCCGGCGCAGGTGTGGGTTCGGACACTGTCTGCGATTCCGGAAGCGGTTCGTCCTGCACGGCCACAGGTTGGGGGCCGGATGTCGTAGTGGACTCGTCCGACGCCGGGGTAGGCGCCTCCGCCTCGTGGTGTTCAGCTGCGCCGGAGCGGGCGGACGGTGCCGCGTCAGCGCCGCCCGGCGGTATCTCGGTGACCGGCGCAGGCTCGCACTCAGAGGCAGCCTCGTGCCTCGGATTCTCGCCCGGACCGGTTTCTGCGAAGATCTGCGGCAGGCCGTTCGGACCGATCTCGACCCCGAAGCGAGAAGTACCGCCCTGGCCATCGATGATGGCGAGATGGACGCCGGAACCGTCTTCGTCAACGACGAGGGTCCACGACTTCCCGTCGAGTTTCAGCTCGAGACTCTTGTCGTGAGCGAGAGGGACCGAAGGCCCGCTCCCGCTGTCATCAGCGGCAGACTGCGCTTTCTCGGGGTCCGGTTCTTCGTCCATTTCGTTGTGTCCGTCATCGTCTCGACGGGTGAGCGCTGACACCGCGTCCTCGATCAACGGGCGGATGAGCGATCCGAGGTCGCCGAGGCCACCGGCCAACCCCTGCACCGTTCCGGAAAGATCGCCGAGTCCGGTGATGGCCCCGAGCCCGGGCACTTGCGCGAGGCCCGGTATGCCGCTGGGCCCGGGGAGCCCAGCGCCGCCCGGCGACACGGTGAACCCGGGAATCGCCGCGGCTCCCGGCGTCGCAGGCGCGGCCACGGGCAGGGACGCCGCGGGCTCGGTAGGCACCCCCCGTATTCCCACATCCCGGACTCCACTACCGGAACCGATCGGCGCAGTGTCCGCAAGCGCGGGTGGCGGAACAGGCGGCACCGGTGTTTCGACGACTACGGGTTCGGCGACAACGGGAGGGGTTCGTGCTTCGGCGATCACCGCTGTATACGACGCTTCCACGGCATTCGCGCAGTCCTCGCACGCGGCGGCGAATTCGTGCTGTTTCTCTTCGTAGACGGGCCGGAAGTTCGCATCGAGCCACGCGCGAGCAATACCTGCCGCGCGCTTCACGACGTCGTCTCGGTCGAGCCACCGCAGAGCGCCGCCTCCGCCGTCCTTGTACAAGCCGTTGATGTGCCGGTAGTCGTCGTCGGCGAGGTCGGGGTACCAATACGACGCGTCTTCCATGCAGTCCTTGGCGACGGAATTGTCTCCGTCCCTGCCGTGCACGGCAATGTCGGCCAGCACTGAGATCTGGGCTGCGCTGTATCCGGCGACGGTCGACTGATGCAGTGACACCACCCTGTACGCCTTGTTCGTCACGGCTGCACTGAGAGTGAGGTTCGCTTCGAACAGCACCTCGACCAGTCCGCGTAGTCGGTCGACGTCGGCATCGGCCCGGGCATTCTGACGGCCCGCGGCATCGATCGCGGTGGTGGCCGCAACCCCACTCCACGCGGCGCTGACTGCGGCTACACACGCCTCGTGCTCTTCGAGTTCCCTGCGTGCCGAAGTGAGGGCGCGATGCAGCGTTTCGACGTCCCGGCCGAGCACGTGAAGGTCCATCCCCCGCTCGGCGTCGAACCTGGCGTAGTAGTCGGTGATGTCTCGACTGTCGTACCCCAGCTTGCGTGCGGCGGGGAGGAACAACTCGAAGAATCCGAGTCCGCGCGCTCCGAGGTCCAACATCACGCCCGGAGCGTTGAGCGAGTCCGACCCCAGCAGGTCCTCCAACTGGAGGCGTCCGGCGGCAGCCGACCGCGCATCGATCCCGTCCGCGAGGAGTGCGGTGTATCGCTCGTCGGCGGACGGTGTGCGTTCGCGCTTGTCGATGCCGTACGCGTCGAAGTACGGCCCCCACAACGCCTCGTCCTCCCCCCGGGACGAGGCCCAGGCATGAAGGAGCTGCTCCTTGTAATCGCGGCTCAGAGTCGGATCGTCCATCAGCGCCGTGGGTTCCGTCGTCACGGACGCACCTCATCGAGGGCGTCGGCGAAGGTACCGTCGGTGCCTGCATAACGTGTGGCGGCGGATCGGAGAGTGTTGCCGAAGGCCTCCGTGTCGGTGGCCCAACCGTCGAGTGCCACCGACACGACCCCGAGCGCGTCCCGCAACTCGTCGCCGAGCGCGCGGTACTCGCGTCCGGCCTGTGCACCCCCGAACTCGAGCCATTCGGCGTCGACCGCCCGCTGTCTCAGTACCTCCGCAGATCGCACCATTCGCGCGCCTGCACTCGCCACCACCGTGACGTCGACCTCGAGTCCATCGCTCATGCCCCCACCCTCTCTTCGCGACCTACTGCATTAGACGCGACAGCGCACCGATCGGTTCCCCGGACCGTCCGATACGCCGCACCACTCAAACCGAGGCGACAGTACCTGCCAGCTTGTCGGCAAGTCGTCGAGCCAGGTCGAGGTCCGAAGCCTCCACCATCACGCGCACGAGTTGTTCGGTGCCGGAGGGTCGGAGCAGGACACGCCCCTGATCACCCAGACTCCGTTCCGCCGCCGCCACGGCGTCCAGAACGACGGGGGACGCGGCCACCGCACGCTTGTCGGCGACCTTCACATTGACCAGCACCTGCGGAAGTGTCGTCATCGCCGCCGCCAGGTCTGCGATCGGCCGGCCCGTCTGTGCCATTCGGCCCATCAACCGCAGGCCGGTCAGAACGCCGTCACCGGTGGTACCGAACGCCGGCAACACGACGTGCCCCGACTGCTCACCGCCGAGAGTGAAGCCGCCCGCCCGGAGTCCCTCGAGAACGTAGCGGTCGCCGACCGCGGTGGTGATCAGCGAGATACCCGCCTCGCGCATCGCGATGTGCAACCCCAGATTGCTCATCACCGTGGCGACCAGGGTGTTGTCGACCAACTCGCCGGAGTCGCGCATGCCGAGGGCCAGCACGGTCATGATGGCGTCACCGTCCACGAGGGAGCCACCGGCGTCGACCGCGAGGCAGCGGTCCGCGTCCCCGTCATGTGCGAGGCCGAGGTCGGCGCCGTGCTCAACGACTGCCTTCTGCAGGCTCTCGAGGTGCGTGGAACCGCAGTTGTCGTTGATGTTGAGCCCGTCGGGCCGGGCGTTGATCGCGATGACGTTCGCACCGGCAGCGCGGTAGGCAGTCGGCGCGACTGCCGAGGCGGCGCCATGCGCGCAGTCGACCACGACCGTGAGGCCGTCGAGTCGATGGGAGAGGGCAGTCGACAGATGCTGCAGATACCGCTCGGCGGCGTCGGGCACCACTCGTACGCGCCCGATGCCGGCTCCGGTGGGCGCCCGCTTCGTCGTCGTGCCGACGGCGACCGCTTCGATCCGGTCCTCGACCTCGTCGTCGAGCTTGTGGCCACCCGCCGCGAAGATCTTGATGCCGTTGTCGGGCATCGGATTGTGCGAGGCGGAGATCATGACACCGAGTGCAGCGTCGAAGTCTGCAGTGAGGTATGCCACCGCCGGCGTCGGGAGAACGCCGACGTTCAGGACGTCGACGCCAGCCGACGTGAGACCCGCGACAACGGCTGCTTCGAGCATCTCGCCGCTGGCCCGCGGGTCACGACCGACCACAGCGGTGGGACGTCCCGAATCCGGTGATGCCAGTACCGTCGCGGCTGCGGAAGCGACCTGCAACGCCAATTCGGCGGTCAGTTCCGTATTCGCCAGCCCGCGAACCCCATCCGTCCCGAACAACCGCCCCATAGACCAGACCCCTCGTACCTAGGAAACCACTACATCTCGGATAAAGCGCGAGAGCAGGCGTCCGGTAACGATGGACGCCTGCTCTCGGGAAGAACAGGTGCCGAAGCCGACCCCGAGGGGCGGCTTCGGCGACACATCAGCGCTTGGAGTACTGAGATGCCTTACGGGCCTTCTTCAGGCCGTACTTCTTGCGCTCGACGGCGCGGGCGTCACGGGTGAGGAAGCCGGCACTCTTGAGCGCCGGACGGTCCTCGGGGGTGACCTCGATGAGCGCACGGGCGATGGCGAGACGCAGTGCGCCGGCCTGTCCGGACGGTCCGCCACCGTGCAGCAGAGCAACGATGTCGAACGACTCCGCACGCTCGACGGTGACAAGTGGAGCCTTGATCAACTGCTGGTGCACCTTGTTCGGGAAGTAGTCCTCGATGGTGCGGCCGTTGAGCTTGAACTGGCCGGAACCCGGGGTCAGACGGACGCGGACAACCGCTTCCTTACGACGACCGACGGTCTGGATGGGCCGATCGATCACGATCGGGGCCTGCGGCGCTGCAGCGGCCTCGATGTCCTCGGCAACCTCGGGCTCTTCGACGGACACGTACTCGTCCGCCGCGACCTCGACAGCCTCGGTGATCTCTTCGGGATTGGACACGTTCTGCTCCTCCGGCGCCGTCACTGGGCCACCTGCTTGATCTCGAATGGCACCGGCTGCTGCGCGGCGTGGGGGTGGTTGGGGCCTGCATAGACCTTCAGCTTGCTGCTGATGGCGCGACCCAGCTTGTTCTTGGGGAGCATGCCGACGATGGCCTTCTCCACGAGGCGGTCGGGGTTCTTGTCGAGAACCTCACCGACGGAGCGGGACTTGAGACCACCGGGATGTCCGGAGTGGTGGTACAGGAACTTGCCGTCGCGCTTGTTGCCGCTGATGGCAACCTTCTCAGCGTTGATGATGACGACGAAGTCGCCGCCGTCAACGTGCGGTGCAAAGGTGGGCTTGTGCTTGCCGCGCAGCAAGTTGGCTGCCTGGACGGCAAGGCGGCCGAGCACCACGTCAGTGGCGTCGATGACGTGCCACGTGCGGGTCACATCTCCGGCCTTGGGGGTGTACGTAGACACAGAACTTCCTCGTCTTGTTCAATCCGCTGCTGGCCATTGCGTATCGTCGAGCGATTCCCGGCGGCCAGTTGAGACCCGAGAACCGCCAGCCCCTGTGACATGAAGACACAGCGACGCACGGCACGCCAACGGAGAACGATACCGTTCGCGGAGCCTCCGGGTCAAAATTCCTCGGCGAGGGCGTCGGCAAGCTGCTCGACCGCCCAGGTCAGTTCGTCCCGTTCGACGACCAGCGGCGGGGCGATACGGATCGTTCCCTCGTGCGCATCTTTCGCGAGCACCCGGCGCGCGAGAAGGCGTTCACAGATTTCCCTGGCGGAGGGCATCCCCTCGGCCAGTTGCACACCGGCCCACAGCCCGCGACCCCGCACCTCGGCGACGTACCGGGCAGGCAACTCGCGCAGCATGCCGTGCAGATACGCGCCCAATCGGCGGCTGCGCTCTTGATACTCGCCCGTCTCGAGCAAGGCCACCACCGCGCTGCCCACGGCGCACGCGAGAGGATTGCCTCCGAAGGTGCTTCCGTGCTGGCCGGGCCCGATCACGTGCATCGCTTCCCAATCGGCCACCACAGCGGAGACAGGGACGAGACCGCCACCCAGCGCCTTCCCCAGAACGTAGATGTCGGGTGTCACCTCCTCGTGATCACAGGCAAAGGTATCCCCGGTCCGGCCGAGACCGCTCTGGATCTCGTCCGCGATCATGAGGACACCGCGTCGTGTGCACATCTCACGAACAGCCGCCAGGTATCCGGCCGGGGGCACGAGAACGCCCGCCTCCCCCTGGATCGGTTCGAGCAGCACTGCCACCGTGTGGTCCGTGATTGCCGATTCGAACGCCTTCACGTTTCCGTATTCGACGGTGACGAATCCCGCCGGGTACGGCCCGAACCCCGTGTACGCATCCGGGTCGGACGAGAATCCCACGATCGAAATGGTGCGGCCGTGGAAGTTGCCGGAGCAGGTGATCACCTCAGCACGCCCCGGCGGGACCCCCTTCACGTCGTACCCCCATTTGCGGGCAAGCTTGAGCGCTGTCTCGACCGCTTCTGCGCCGGTATTCATCGGCAGCACGGCTTCCTTGCGGCACAGCCGGCTCAGGTCTTCGCAGAACTGGGCGAAGCGGTCGTGTTGGAACGCACGACTGGTCAGGGTGAGTCGGCCGAGTTGTTCACGAGCCACCTGCACGAGAGCAGGGTGTGCGTGGCCGAAGTTCAGGGCCGAGTACCCGGCGAGCACATCGAGATAGTCGACGCCGTCGACGTCCTTGACCCAGCAACCCGAGCCCGACTCGATCACGACGGGCAAGGGCGAATAGTTGTGCGCGCTGTGGTTCTCCGCCCGGTTCAGCTGCTCACGCGTGGCACCGGATACCGACACGACACCGTCCGACATCTGTTCTCACCCTCAGCTTCCCATCTCGGAGAACCGGCGAAACCCGCGCAGTTCCATTGTGCTGCACTTGATCCCGCCACCGGCTTTCAAGTACTCCGAGTAGTCCACCGGCACCGGGTGGTACCCGCGGGCTGCCAGCTGCCCCGCCAACCGCGTCGCCTGCGCGGGCAAGACGACGTGGAGTCCGTCGCTGACCAGGTTGAGACCGAGCCACTGCGTATCGCTGTGCTCGGCGATCACTGCGTCCGGGAACATACGGCGCAGAACGAGGCGGCTCTCGGGCGCGAATGCGGCGGGGAGGTACGCGATGGTCGAATCGTCGAGTACTCCGAGGGCAGTGTTGAGGTGGTAGTAGTGCGGATTCACCAGAGTCAGCGTGACCACTGGACGTCCGAGATGCGCGGCGGCCTCCGCATGGGACCGAGGATCGGACCGGAACCCGGTACCCGCGAGGATCACGTCCCCGACCACGAGGAAATCGCCCTCACCCTCGTTCACGTAGCGCGGCGACCTGGGCCTGAGCAATCCGTTCTCGCGGAACCACTGCAGCACGTAACCGGCTTCGGCTCGCCTCTGAACACACCGGTAGCGCGCACCGAGAGCGACACCATCCACCACCACACCGCTGTCGGTCACGAAGACCATGTCGGGGAGTCCCTCGACGGCATCGATGACCAGGACCTGATGACCCAGGGCTCGGTACGTATCCACAAGAGTCGCCCACTGCGACAGGGCCCGGGGCCGATCGACCCGGTCTCCGGGACTCATCCAGTCGTTGATCGTGTACACGACGTCGAAGTACGTGGGTGGACACATCAGATAGGTGCGGGGGTGGGCGCGCCGGTCCGCCCGCGGGACGGTTCCGACCGCGTCTTCGAGGGCACTCTCCGGGCCGATACTGACAATCGGTAGCACTGTCCCCCCTCTCTCGCCGATGCCGCTGAAGCCAGTATCCGCCCACCCTGATGGGCCTTCAATGCGCTAGCGTTGCTTTTCATGGAGGATTCGTTGCGCGTCGATGCCCTCGATCGACTGATCGTTGCGCGACTCGAACGCAATGCACGGTCGAGCTTCGCCACCATCGGTGCCGAGGTGGGATTGTCCGCTCCGGCAGTGAAACGACGGGTCGACCGACTCGTCGACTCCGGGGTCATAACCGGTTTTCACGCGTCACTCGACCCACACGCCCTCGGACACGGTGTCGAGGTATTCGTCGAGCTGTACTGCGACGGACGTACCTCCGCCGTCGAGATCGCCCGCATCATCTCTCGACATCCTGAGGTGCAGGAGGCGTACACCGTCACGGGTGACGCCAATGCACTGCTGCGCGTTCGGACGGCCGACACCGCTCACCTCGAGAGAACTCTCGAGAATCTCCGGTCGGAACCGGCGGTCCTTCAGACAAAAAGCAGCGTGGTGTTGAGCAGGTTGATTCCCCCGGCCCGCTGAGATCCCCGCGACACCGTCGCTTGCACCGCAGACAACGGTGCCCCAGCAATCGAGGATTGCTGGGGCACTCGGTGTGTCATGCGGAGATCAAAGCCACGCGGCAGCGTTCTTGTCTTCCGCACTCTGCATGTCGATTGCGCCGTCCTGCACGACCTTGGCGATCGTCTGGAGTACCTGGAGCAGGTCGTTGTGCGCGCCGTCCCACTTGGCCTGCACGGCCTGGTAGTTCTGCTGGGCACCGCTCTCCCACTGCGCGACGAGGCCCTGCACGTAGCCCTGGAGCTCGTCATGGGTTTCGCGCAGCTTGCCCTCGTTCGACTTGATGTCGCTGGCTAGGGCCTGCAGCTCGGCAAATCCGTACTTCAATGACATTCCGTGCTCCTCTTGGTTTCGTAAGTGATGTCGAACTCGGAATGCGTCTAGAGGTCGAGCGATCCTGAATTGCCGGCAGCGCTGATGGCATCCTGGTTGGCCTGCTCCGCGGCGTCGTACCCTTTACCGTTCTCGCGGATCTTCACCGCGATCTCAGCGAGCGAATCCTGCATCCGACGTGACGCATCGTTGTAGCGCACCATCAGTGCCTGGAATGCATCCTGCGCCCCACCCGCCCACGCCGAGGACGACTCTTCGCAACGCCCCTTGAGGCCGGCGATGGTGGCTTGCAGCTGCCCATTCACCGTCTCCACATGGTTAGCCGCGGCCTCCATCTGGCCGACATCGGTAACAACTCCCGCCATTGTGACTCCTTCTCATCGTCGGTGCGGCGGCCCCCACTGGACTGCCCGATCCACCCCTACACATGATTGGACGCGTCAGCCGTCCAATCGGTTCCACCACTGTGGAAGTTTTCGGCGATACTGCACGTCGGGTTCACTGCTCGATCTCCAGAGACCGCACGACGTGCTCACACTCGGCTTCGATCTCGTCCCATTCCGCCGAGAGGAACTGGCATCCCACACTGACCTGGAGGTCCCGCTCGACGACGACGTGCCACCTCACCGCGGAGTTCTCGTCCGGGAACTCGCTGTACGTGATACCTGGTCTCCCGCCGAACACGACATCCTTCTCGAGTTCGGCGAACAACTCGGGTCTGCCGCGCTGCGCGATCTTCGCCGCAAGCGTGACCGCGACCTCGTCGTACCCGGCACCGCCCTGAAGACTGTTCTGCGTCACGATGATCCGCCTGTCTGCACCACTTTCGGGCACCAGTTCGACCCGGAACGGGGTCGACGACTGTGGCCGCTCCCGCCACCGGTCGGGCGCAGTGAGGTGGATTCCGCCGACCGAGATTTCCCTTCCCGTACCCGCCGCAGAAGGGGCCGTGGACGACCGCGTCGCAACGGACGACGGTGCGACGGACGACGGCGGTGCAGCGGAAGACGTGTGCGGTGCGGCAGCGACTCCACCGACGATCGACGACGTCTCGGTGGCCGAATCCTCATCCGAGAAAATGAAAGCGATTCCGGCTCCGGTCACCACCGCTATGACCGCTGCGACCGCGACGAACGTCGGCCACACCCTCCTCGGCCGATCATGTCGCTCCCGCTCGAGGGCCGGCTGGAGCCAATTCGTCTGCGGCAATGCGGCGATCGGTCGCTCGTGTGATCCGTCGCGCAGCGGCATTGCGAGAGCACGAACGATGTCCGCACCCGACACACTCTGGACGGGTATCTCGCGATCGAACTCCGCTGTGACCGCACGTCGCAAGGGTGCGAGGTCATGCCGAGTGCCGAAGTGATCCGTCACCAGAATGCCGTCGACCCTCCGGTCGCAGCCGATGCGCCGTACCAGTTCCGCGATCGCCTCCCCCTGGTGATCGAGATCGTCTTCGACGACGAGAGAGGAATCGTGCTCGCACGCGACTACGCGAGAATCATCGGCCGCCGCAACCACGCAACTGGAAGTGGTGCCCGTCGCCCGGCATTCGACCACCGCCCACGTGCTGCCGCGATCGAGCTGCGTCCCGGCATGAGATGAACGATTGGCCACGCGGGCGCTTTCGGCAACAGCGATCGCCACCGGGACCAGCACTGTGTCGACGGCTATCGCCGAAGCGGCATCCGCCAGGACCTGTTGTCGTGCCGAACCCCACTCGGTGGGGTACGTGAGCATCGCCGGGACGGACGATCCGTCCGCCGCGGCTTCGACCGCGCAACGGAGAACGACGCCGAGCACGTCCGGTACCGAAGCGATACCACCCTCGACATCGATGTACTCGTCGTCCACACAGCACAGCGGTGACAGTGCGGCAGTCGAATCCTCGCGCATCGCAGTGGTCAACGTTCCATCGGCTGAGACGCGGACCGAGGGCAGCCCACACACCACCTTGTCCTGCCAACAGGACCACATGCCGGATTCAGTGAGGTGAATCGCGACCGCGGGCCTCACTGCGGGGGCATCCACGCGAGCTGGATCAGGCCGCTGCCGCCGCGCGTCACCAGCGTGCCCCGGCCGGGAGGCATGGCACTTGCCCTTACCGTTCCGATGAGGTTGCCTTCGTCTCGACTTCCACTCATCACAAGGCCGGCGGACGCCAAGTCACGCATGCGGGCAATGACCGGCTCGTACAGCGCCCGTGCCGCGCCACCCGAACGGCGCGCGATGACTAGGTGGAAACCGATGTCCTTGGCGTGGGGCAGATACTCGACGATCGCGGACACCGGATTGCCGCTCGAGGTGACGACGAGGTCGTAGTCGTCGATGATCACGAAGATGTCGGGGCCCGTCCACCAGGATCGTTCGCGTAGTTGCTGCTGGCTGATCTCGGCGTGCGGCATCCGCGACTGGAGCACGTCCGCAAGGTCTTTCATGTTCGTGGCCAACACGTCCGACGACGGTGCGTAGGAGGCGAGGTGCTCGGATTCCACCACCCCCAGCATCGTGCGGCGATAGTCGCCGAGGATGATCTTCGCCTGCTTGCCGGTGTTGGACGCCATGATGCCCTCGCAGATGTTGCGCAGCAGCGTCGTCTTGCCGCATTCGCTGTCGCCGAAAACCAGGAAGTGCGGTTGCTCGGCGAAGTTCAGGAAGGTGGGTGCCAACTCGGCCTCGTCGAGGCCGATCGGGATCTGCAGGCACTTGTAGGCAGAGTCGAGGTAGGACGGCCACGAACCGGCGGCGTCGAGAACGGCGTCGCGGGTGATCTGTCCCGGCAACATGCGTACGGCAGGGGCATTCCTGCCGTAGGTGGCGGCGGCGATCGAGGACACGGCATGCGCGACACCGGACGCGAGATCGGCGGGGTCGGAACGTCCGTCGATCCTCGGAAGCCCGACCAGGAGATGCAGGCTGTCGCGCGTCATACCGCGACCCGGCCTGCCTTCGGGCACGAGCGCAGCGGTCTTACGACCGAGGTCGGAATCCGAGGGATCGCCCAACCGGAGTTCGATGCGAGTGCCGAGCTGGTCTTTGAGGGCCGGCCGCACTTCGCCCCAGCGTGACGCCGTGAGGACGACGTGGACGCCGTACGACAACCCCTGAGCTGCAAGATTGGTGATCTGTTGTTCGAGTGCTTCGAAATCCTGCCGGATACTACCGAAGCCGTCGACGACGAGGAACACGTCGCCGAAGGGATCCTCGGCTACCCCAGCGGCCGCGGCGCCGGTACCCGGATCGGTCGCACGTAGTCGCCGGAATTCGGTCATGGACTCGACACCGAGGTCACGGAATCGGGCCTCCCGCTGTCGCACGATCGTGTTCATCTCGGCGACGGTGCGACGAACCCGGTCGACGTCGAGGCGGTTGGCGACCGAACCGACATGCGGCAGTCCCGACAGTCCGGCGAGCGTGCCGCCGCCGAAGTCGAGGCAGTAGAACTGCACCTGCTCCGCGGAATGTGTGGCGGACAACGACGTGATGAGCGTGCGGATCGCAGTCGACTTACCCGACTGCGGGCCACCCACCACCGCCATGTTGCCGGTGGATCCGGACAAGTCCACCACGAGCAGATCGCGCCGCTGATCGTAGGGGCGATCGATGATTCCGATCGGGGCCCGGAGCGAACTGAGTGCCGGGACCGGTTCGGTGAGTATGGATCTCGGCAGCAGCGAGTCGAGAGACGGAGCCGCGTCGAGCGGAGGAAGCCACACCTCGTGCGCTTTCGAGCCGCGGTTCCTGATGCGTTCGACCACAACATCGATGGTCGTCCGAGTTTCCGCAAGTTCCTCGCCCATGTCGAGGGAGAAGGGTTCTTCCGGTACGTCGACGACGTCGACCGCCACGGGGGCAGCCGTGAAGATCTTCGGACGCAGTTCGACGGGCGCCTCGCCGGGCCGTTGCGCGCTGTCGACGTGACCGCCCTCGTAGGTGCCCGACACGTAGGAGGCCTGGAAACGCACGATCTCGGCCGAGTCACATTTGAGGTAGCCGGCGCCAGGGGTGGCGGGCAGATGATAGGCGTCCGGGACACCGAGCACTGTGCGCGATTCGTTGGCAGAGAACGTCTTGAGCCCGATCCGGTACGAGAGATGGCTGTCGAGCCCGCGGAGCTTACCTTCCTCGAGTCGCTGGCTCGCCAGGAGAAGGTGGATGTGCAGTGATCTGCCGAGTCGTCCGATGGCAACGAAGAGGTCGGCGAATTCGGGTTGCTGACTGAGCAATTCGGAGAACTCGTCGACGACGATGAACAGCGCCGGGAGCGGGTCGAGGTCGGCGCCTGCCTGGCGCGCCTTCTCGTACTCGGTGACGTTGGCGAAATTTCCGGCCGAGCGCAGCAATTCCTGCCGGCGATTCATCTCACCAGCGAGCGCGTCTCGCATTCTGTCGACCATGGCTAATTCTTCGGCGAGGTTGGTGATCACGGCGGCGACATGGGGTGCCTGTTCGAGGCCGAGAAAGGTGGCACCACCTTTGAAATCGACCAGGACGAGGTTGAGGGCGTCGGGCGAGTGCGTGGCGATCAGACCCAGCACAAGAGTGCGGAGGAACTCGGACTTTCCCGATCCCGTAGCTCCGATACACAGGCCGTGTGGCCCCATGCCGTTTTCCGCGGACTCTTTCAGGTCGATCTCGACCGGGTTTCCGTCGACTCCCACGCCGATGGGGACGCGTAGGCGGGCACGACCCTGCCGGGGCAGCCACGCGTGATCGGGATTGAGCCGGCCGACATCGCCGATACCGAGCATCTGGCTCCACGTCTGCGCGGGTTGATCGTCGTCTCCCGTGTCTACCGACGTCTGGGACGTCGTGCGGTACGGCGCCAGTCGACGCGCCAGAGTTTCCGCCTGATGCGCGCTGACGAGGTCGGCCGTGGCGAACATCTCGACGCCGGTACCGCTGCGGGCCCCGAGCGCCCCGTCCTTTGCCACTAGCTGAAGACCCCGAGTGGCCGTCAGCCGCGGGCAGAACCCGGCGATGTCGAGGACCGTGACCGAATCGACTCCCCCGTCGGTGATCGTGCCCGACTCGCCTTCGAGAATTCCGCCGTCGATGACGAGGACGAACTGCGGCACACCCGGCGCAGCGGGCGCGTTGCGGGAGAAACGGTTTCGCATGGACAGGTGGGGGCCGAGCGCCGATTCGAGTTCGAGAATCGATCCGTAGATCATCCGGGAAGAACCCACACCGTCGCAGGAATCCGGGTGCTGCGCGTGCGGCAGCCACTTCGCCCAGTCCCACTCGTGTTCGGTGTCGGGACCGCACACGACGGCAACCAGAAGGTTGTCGGGACCGTGGAAGGCGCACAACTGCATGAGCATCGACCGAACCAGGGAACGGGCTGTGCCACGCTCACCCTCGACGGAAATGGCGGCGAACCCCCGCAGCGACACGGCGGTGGGCAACTCCTGGACCACAGAGTGCGCGCGAACGAAGCGACGCAGCGACACGGCGGCAACGGGTTCGAGATCTTCCACCGGGCCCGTTTCGGGCGCGATGAGACGAGTGGCGAGGCGCTGACTGCCCCGCCCGACGCGCACATGGCAGTAGTCGGGGTCGGTGACACGGCGCTCCCACATGCGAGCGGTTCCCGCGATGGTCCAGAGCAGGCCGGGTTCGGGGTGGCTCCAGTCGAGTGCCTTGCGCTGTTGCTCGCCAGTCTCGGCGACATCGCGCCGTAGCTGATCGAGGTAGCGCAGGTAGTCCTTGCGGTCTTCGTTCGCTTCCGCCGCCTTGGGACCGCTACGACCGCCACCCGCCAGCATGCCGAGCATCGAGACCATCATCATGACGGGAAACAGCATCGACATGGGGTTGCGAGCCATGCCCGACGTGAACATCAGCGCCATCATCCCGACCATGGCGACGACCATCACGAGAGGTAGGAGCTTCGTGAGGAGATTGCCCGGGACGAGACGTGGGATCTCCGGGGGAGCTTGCAGGCTGACCTCGCCGCCCGGAATACGCGGGACTTCCCGCCGCGCCTTGCGCACGAAGCGAATAGTGCTCACCAGCCGTCCCCCCATGACGTCAACCGACCCGAACCGTGCATCAGATCCGATCCGGAACTTCCGGTTTGCCCCCCTGGGCTCGGCCCGCGATGTCAGAGATTAGCCCATTCCGAGGGATCCGGCACACAGGAGGTGTTTTCGCCACACGCACACTGGAGGCCACAGCGCTGTTGACGTAGTGTTCCCGTGATCAATTCGGACGACGGCCTCTGACCGGTCGTCGATCGGTGCCGTAACGACGCAGGGTGGGGTGTGCGTCGCAGAGTTGGGGGAATCGTATTGTCCATCGCCCATGACGAGTCGCGCGCGTCCGCGCCGTCCACGCGTCCGAGTGCCGCCGCAGACCTGTGCCGGATCACTGTGCTCTCGACCCATTCACAGGTCGACATGGCGGTGCCGTTCGGTGTTCCGCTCGCCATCCTCATTCCGGGAATCGTCGACACGATCCGCAGCCATCGCAGCGCCAACGACTTCGATGATTCGCTCGAGCAGTACGAACCGAGCGAGTGGGTTCTCGCGAAAATCGGTCAGTCACCCCTCTCGACCACGCTGACGTTGCACGAGCACGGTATTCGCGACGGCGACCTCCTGGTTTTGCAGAGCGTGCAGGACAGTGCCCCGCCGCCGCTGTTCGACGACATCATGTACAACGTAGCCATCGCCGACGCCGAGGCGGATCGGGAATGGACGCGCGGTTCCGCACGCGTCGTCGGCTCGGCCGCCGCCGTCCTCGGAACGGTGATCGGCTCGTTCGCGCTCCTCTGGTCCGAAGCCGGGACGGAAGGATTCCTCGGTGCGGGTTGCGCGCTGACCTCAGCACTCCTCTTCCTCGTCGCCGGTGCGGTCACGGGGCGCATCTACGGTGACGCGCCGAGCTCCGTCGTTCTCAGTGGATGCGCCGTTCCGCTGGCCTTCGCCGCCGGCATGCTGTTCGTGCCCGGCCAATTGGCCGCCCCCCACCTGCTCCTCGGCCTCGCGCTGGCAGGCACTACCGCGGTCCTCGCTCTGCGACTCGGTGGTGTCGGGCTGAGACTGTTCACCGCGCTGGCGGGCGCCTCCCTGTTCGGCACACTCGCCGCGCTGGTGTCGGCGACGACCGACACCGCGGCGTCCGCAGTCTCCGCCGGTGTCGTCGCCGCTGCTCTGATAGGGCTCGCCTTTTCGGCTCGCGTGTCGATACTCCTGGCCAAGCTGCCGCTGCCGCCGGTTCCTGCACCGGGCACCTCGGTCGATCCGTCCGAGGACGATCCGGACGACGAGACCACGATGCCGTCGTTCGATTCCCTGGCCCAACGCGCCACACGTGCGCGGAGGTACCTCACCGGAATGGTCGCGGCCATGACCACGCTCGCGGTCATCGGCGCCCTGGTGGCGGCCCGGCCGACCATGCACGGCGAAATCTATTGGCCCGGTGTGTGCCTCGCCGTCGCGACCGCGACCGTCCTGATGTTTCGAGGACGCACCTACAGCAGCGCAGAGCAGGCCGTTCCGCTGATCGGCGGAGGCGTGACGATCCTCGAGCTGTTGCTCACCGCCGCGGCGGTCGCTGTCCCCGACTACGCAATCGTCCTGTTCGCCGCCTCGGTGCTGTTCGCAGTGGGTGGGCTCGTGCTCGGGATCATCGCCCCGCGTCAGACGTTCTCACCGGTCATGCGACGCGTCGCCGAGTTGATCGACCTCGCCGTGATCGCGTCGATCGTTCCGCTGGTGTGCTGGGTGACCAGCCTCTATTCACTGATGCGCGGGCTGTGACGCGCCGGCTGAGTCGCCTGGTTCTGGCCACCGCGGTGGTGGCACTCACAGCGTCGCTGGGCGAAGGCAACGCCGTGGCGGTGGTTCCCGCACCCATCGACGTGGGACTGGTCCCGCCGAAAGACAGCACCAAGGTAGAGAAGCGCAGACCGTGCAAAGATGCCGTGCGGGTGCCCGATGGACCGGATGTACCGCTCGCTCAACGGGACCTCGACTTCCGTTCGGTGTGGCCGATCAGCCGGGGCGCCGGGCAGACCGTCGCGGTCATCGACACCGGCGTGGCGCGGCATCCGCGGCTTCCCGACCTCGTCGATGGTGGTGACCTGGTCGGGACCGAGACCGGGACGACGGATTGTGACGCACACGGAACGCTCGTCGCCGGCCTGATTGCCGCAAGACAAGTCCCCGGGTCCGGTTTCTCCGGCGGCGCTCCGGACGCCCGCATACTCGCCATCCGGCAGTCGAGTAGTGCCTATAGTCCCGCCGGGCAGACCGATCAGGTCGACAACGCGGGCAACTCGGTCGGTGGATATGGCAACGTCGCGACGATGGCGGCTGCTATCCGGCGCGCCGCCGACATGGGTGCCACCGTCATCAACATCTCCGAAGTCGCCTGCAAGACTGCTGCGGAGGGAATCGGCAGCGGCGACCGCTATCTCGGGGCAGCGGTCAAGTATGCGGCGACGGTGAAGAACGTCGTGGTGGTCGCTGCGGCCGGCAACTTCGGATCGGCGGAATGCAAAATTCAGAATCCGGCGGCCGACCCGCTCCGGCCTGGAGCCGACCTGTGGGATTCGGTGAGTACCATCGCCAGCCCGGCGTGGTACGACGACTACGTGCTGACCGTAGGGTCGGTCGCACCCGACGGTACGGCGAGCGAATTCAGCCTTGCAGGACCCTGGGTCGACGTCGCGGCCCCAGGATCGGGCCTCACCTCGCTGCATCCGACGACGGGTGATCTGACGAATACCGTGTACAGCGCTCAGGGAAGCGCGGAACCCGTCAACGGCACGAGTTTCGCGGCCCCCTATGTCTCGGCGACCGTCGCCCTCGTCCGCTCCAGGTTCCCTCAACTGTCGGCCCAGCAGGTCGTCGCGCGGATCGAGGCCACAGCGCATGCGCCCGCGGAAGGTTGGAATCCGGCCGTCGGTCACGGCGTCATCGATCCGCTCGCAGCCGTGTCTGCGGATGTTCCACCGGGCGGTGCAGCAACCGACGGATCGGCACGTTCGGTCTCGATCGAGGCCCTTCCTGCGGTTGCCCAGCCCGATCATCGACCCCGCGACTTCGCGTTGGCAGCGGTCGGCACGCTCGCTGCGCTGCTCATCCTCGGGGTGCTGGCGTCGTTCCCACTCAGGCGGAAGTCGCAGTCCGCGACGCAACGCCGAAACTGACCAGTTCTCCGAAAGCAACTCGGGCCGATAAGAATCCGTGCCGGCCCGAGTTGTGCAGTTCGGTGTGTCAGTTGGAACCGGAAGCTACTGCGGCCGGGTCTGCGTCGGGCGCGACCCCGTCGTGGGCGACGAGCGCCGAGGACTTCGCAAGGGAGGGGCCCGGTGCGAGGAGTCCGAGTATCTGCCAGGGAGCAAGCGGGGGCACCGCTTTCACCCCGAGTGCTTTCGCGGCGTCTGCGTCGGGGATGCCGAACCGCACGCCCGTGTCGGCCACGAAGAACATGCTGTCGCGCCGGGTGCTGTGGGGTTCGATACCCGTCGCCTGGACGAATCCCCCCGAACCGGGCTCGACGTAGACGAAGTCGGCATCGTTTCCGCCGCCGTCCGCCTGCGCCAGCTTCACCGCGTGGGCACCATCCGGGATGGGGAGATCACGTCCGGCGTCGAGGGACAACTCGGCCGCCGGACCACTCGCTCCGGACTCGTCCTGTCCGCGCAGCGGTTTCCAGGACAGGCAACTCACCGGACTTCGGACGGCGTCGACGATCTCGGGTGCCGACTCGGGGAAGCTCGACACCGCGATCTGCTCGACCGACGGAATCTGATTGGTGGCGTCAGGCGAGACGCTCGACATTTCGGTGTCTCCGTGGGAGTCCGAGAGGAAAATGAGGTTCGCGACAGCGGAACTGATCTTCTGGATTCCGTCGCGCAACACGACGTAGTGGGTGGTCTCCGATCCGATCACCACCTGGAACACCGATCCGACCACCTTGTCGCGCAGAGCAAACCGTGGCTGACTCCCCGCTCCCGGGATCTTCGGAGCGACCAACGGCGGCACTTCGGGAACGGCGTTGACGAATCCGAGGCTCACCGGTCGTGGTGTGGCGCCTTCGAGGCCGAGGGCGCGGGTGATCGCAGGGTCCTGCAGGTCGATCTTCGCGCGTGTGCCGTTGTACATCAGATAGGAAGCGTCCGACGTGGACACGAGCAGCGCCTGGTCGCGGCCGAGACGTCCGCCGCCCTCCATCGTCTCCATCTCACCGACAACGACAGAGGTTGTGACGGAACGATTTCCGTCGGCTCCGATCGAGTCGCACACAGCCCAGGGCGTCTTCGCCGATGCGTCACCCGGCGGCAACGCCGACGGCGCACCCGGAATTCCGACCAGCGCGCCGCGGGGCCGGGTGTCGATCTCCGATTCCTTGACGATCACCGGGTTCTCGGCCTGTCCGACGATGAGCCGGGCAGAAGCCAGATTGAGCACCGGACGCAGCGTGTCCCCCATGACCACGAACATCGCACCGGAATCCTTGCCGACGACGATGGACGCGTCACCGATCTTGTCCTGCGGCCGGAACAACGCCAGCGCTGCGCACGCAGCGAGCCCGAGCGACGCGACCACCACCCCCACCGCGAGTGCGCGCGACTGCGACCGCATGGGGTCGTGCAGCATGCGGACATCACGCCGAACCAGGGCGTGCTCCATCCGTCTGACCAGAAAGCGATACCCGTTGACCTGCCACCGAGTGGTGGGTGTTACAGCCATTGTTCCTCCCCCGTGCTGCACAGCGCTCGGGGTGACACAGTACAGTTCGGGTCACAATCGTCACGGCGGACGGGTACGGGTCTGCTGGGTTCAGGTATTCGGGGGAGGCACCGTGGACCGTTCGCGCATCACAAGCTGGCCGTTGGCACATCGGGTTTCCGCGACCGAGGTAGTTGTCGCGCAGGTTCTGGGAGTTTTCGCCGGGGCACTGGCCTCATTGTGCGGAGTGGTGTGGTGGGGCGCGCTCGCACTCGCCTTCGTTCTCATGCTCCTCGCGGTCGTACACATCGGTGGGTGGTCGAGCCTGTCCTGGGTGCGAACAGCCTGGCGATATCTCACCACGTCGAAGGATGCTCCGTTCCGCACCGTCAGTTTCGCCGGCCCGACGGGACAGTCGGTGGGACTTCGCTGGGACGGCGCAAGCGTGGTAGCGGTCGTCGAGGTCCTTCCACCGGCTGGAAGCCTGACCCAGATCACCAGGGACGGATTCCAGTCGACACACGAACTTCCCACCGAGGCGCTTGCCGGATGCCTGGCGCAGCACGACATCTCGCTCAGCGGAATCGATATTGTCAGCCACGGATATCGCGCCGCTGCAGGCACGCCTGCCACCGATGTCTACGACCGCCTCGTCGGCCCCCTTCCCGCCACAGCCACTCGGATGGTCTGGGTCGCTCTTCGATTCGATGCCACCGGCAACACCGAGGCCGTGGCGCGCCGCGGCGGCGGTGAGCAAGGTGCCTCTCGCGTCATCACCATCGCGGCAAGCCGCGTCGTTCGAGCCCTCGCCGACGCGGGATGCCGGGCCCGCATCCTCACCGCACCCGAAATCGATTCCGCAGCACTCCAGATCAGTCGGGGAGTCGACCCGAAGACGGTCACGCAGACGTGGAAGCACGCTCCGTTGCCGGGGGTGTGCAACACCGGCTACGGTGTCGATCCCCGCTATCTCACCAAAGATCTGCTGGCGAAGCTGTGGGTGCCGTCCAGCCTCGGTACCACCGTGACGATTCGCCTGCGCCCCAGCGACAACGACGGGCAGGTACTGATCGGCGCCGGGTGCCGGATCACAACCCGGACGATGCCGGAACCACTCGCGTTGCCTGGGCTCGTCTCGATGCGGGGCCGCCACAAGGACAGCCTGTTGTCCAATCTTCCTGTGGCAGTGTCCGACCTGGACGACGTGATACCGCTGGCCGATGTACCGGTCGACGCAGTGGGTAGCCTGCAGTTACCGCCGGCGGGGTGTGGCCAGCTGATCGGATCCGACGACTACGGTCACGGAATCACAGCTCGGATCGCCGGCCCGAGCGTCGGCATGGTGTATGTCGCGGGCGAGCTCTATCTCGCCCAGCAACTCGTGTTCCGCGCCGTCGCCACGGGGGCCCGGGTCCTCATCCATACGGATAGGCCCGAGGCGTGGTCGTCGTTGATCGACTCCATCGCCACGCCCGACCGCCTGCGCGTCGCGGGGCACCATCCGCAGTCCGACAACAAGTTCAACACCGTGGTGTTCGACGGTGTCGCCGCGCTGCCACCGCGTGCAGGCGTCACTGCTCTCTACCTCTATGCCGAGCCCAGCCAGTGGCCGGGCGCAGAACCCGACCTCTCCATTGTTCAGCCGAACGCCCGAGGTGATCGGATCCTCCTGTCGACCGGCGGCACAAGTATCGAGTTGATGCTGGTCACCATCTCCTCCGAAACGGCGTTCATCGGACGCCCCCGCGGAGTAGACGACTACCAGCCGGCCTACCAGTACTAACCTGGGTAGCCCTCGGTCGCACGTTGCAGCCGCACTGCGCCGGCCCACCACACCAGCTGCGCAAGCATGCGATCAGCCGAGTCGACCGCAGCGGAGTCAGTGGTGCGACCCTGGTTGTCGAACTTCTTGCGCACTTGGTGAAAGCTCACGCTCTGACGCACCGACACCATATGTAGCTCCGCAACGACCTGACGCAGTTGCTCGGTCGCACGCAATCCGCCCGACAACCCGCCGTACGACACGAAGCCGATGGGCTTCGCTCGCCACTCGTGTTTCACGCTGTCGAAGGCAGTCTTCAAAGCGGCCGGGTAGCCATGGTTGTATTCGGAAGTGACGGCCACGAATCCGTCCGCGCGACCCACACGTGCCCGAAATGCGTCGGTGACTGGTGAATCGCTGAGGTCTTGGGGTAAAGGGGTTTCGAGCAAGTCGATGATGCCCAGCTCGACCCGGGGATAGGCGCGGGCGCGTTCGGTGAACCAGTCCGCCACGACGGGGGCAACGCGCCCTACCCTGGTCGACCCGATGATGACTTCGATCCGGACGGGCACGGGTGCGCTCATGTCAGGAAACGACGTGCCCGGCGAGTTCGGCCGCGTGATCGAAATCTTCGGCCAGGTAGGTGTTCGGGAAATCGCTCAGATAGTCGTCATAGATTTTGGACACCTTCTTGTTGGCATTGTCGACCAATACGACGGGTTTGCCCATCAGTACCGCGAAAAATCCCGCGTGCAGCCGGTCGGTGACCACGAGCCGCCCTTGCGACAAAATCTCCACGGCGTTGTTGACCACCATGTCCGCTTGCCAGTCGAAGGCACGGCGCGTCAGTGGGTACACGCGAGACCGGACACCGGGCATTTTGTTCAGCAGCAGAAGCCCGAGCGTAACCGGCCACCACTGGGCGTTGTCGGCGGCGCTCACATGCCAATCCGTCTGGTACGCCGATGCGAGCGAGGCAGGAAGATTCTTGGGGGACTGAACGGATTCGGCGTCGCGACGTTTGAGGAGCACGAAATCGTGCGTGGGATCGGCGGTAGGCACGATCCTCCCGACTCCCAGTGCTGCATCGGCACAGTAGACGACGGTGTTCTCCGGAAAGAGTTCGCGGGCAAGTTCGTAGCCGTCCCGGTCACGCATCAGCAATGTGAGATCGGGGTGCTGCGAGTAGATTCGCTGTGCTCGAGCCAGCGCCGCGTCGTCGCGAAACTCTATTGTCTGTGGTAACTGAACGATCTTTCGTTCCGGGTGCTCCGCAATGACTCGCTCACGGAAGCGTTGGTAGGCGAACCACCTATCGCCGAAGTTTCCGCCGCCGTTCAACAGCAACGGCCCATCGGGGACACACGCGGACAGAACCTCCTTGTCATAGGTGTGCAGGGCGCAGACATAGTCGACGCTTGCACCCAGCCTGGCCAGATAGCTGAGCGTTCCCTGGTAGATCAGAAGATCACCCGCGTTGAAATGCGCTGGATAGTCGAGGAGAGCGACCGACTGTCCGTGCTGGACACTGGGGGCGAGCGCATCGATGGTTGCTTGTTGAAGATCGTCCAAAGGGTCGTTCATGAAATCCTCACGGCCGGGAACTTCCTCGGGGCATCCTGCACGTTACTGCACCGTCGCGATACCCGCCGGTATAAGAGCGACTGCCTCGGCGAAGCCGCCTCCCCTAGTTCTTCGCCATCCCCAGCCAGCGTCGGGCAACTCCACCGAAGATCTTGTCCCGCGTACGCCCTCGCCGAATGGCGCGCTCGAGCGCCGTCTCCAGTTCTCTGTCCCGGACGCGCGCAGCCCGCAACGCGTTCAGGTTTTCCTGGGCGAAGAGCGTGCCGGTGCCACGGAGAGACATACGGTTCACTGCCTCCGGTGTCACACTGTGCGGGAGAGTGCGGCATTCACCGTCCACGGCACGAAGGCTGATCATCGTGCGAACGCACTTTTCACACCGACCACAGTTGAACTTGCCGTCCCGGTTCTTCCAGCAGACCCTCAAGTTGTCCATCGCGATCTCGTTCCGCGCGAGCAGAGCGATCTTCTCCGTCCGCGTCAGCGACGTGCCATAGTGCTCCAACCTCACCGCGCTACTCGACCACAACGGGTCGAGTTCCGGATGTGTGCCCCAGGGATGTAGATCCGCCTCTTGGAAGGAGGAGGGAATGAGCGCCGTGTGGATGTGATCCGACAACGTGTGTGCCACGGACGCCAGTGCTGCTCCGTGATAGTCGGTGCCCCACAGACACCGCGCCTTGTCCGAAAGATCCCTGAGGTTTGTTTTGACGACGACGAGCGTCTTACCCAGCGCGTCCGCCGCGCTACGGGCCCCCGCCTCGGCCTGCGCCGCCAACTCGCCGTCGGAAAGCTTGATGTCGAATCCGTGAACGAAGATCAGGTGCGTAATGCGTTCATCTGCTGCGATTGCCGAGTGGAAGGAGTCGACACCTCCGCTGAAGAAGCAGCCCACTCCCCGCTGCGAACCGGCGGGCGGCCCGGATACCTCGTCTGCCTCCACTCTCACCGACGAATACCGTCTCGGGTACCACTCGCGCAGAACACGCTGTGCACGCGAGACATTCGACAACGCGAGAGCATCGACTGGATCCGAGAAGATCAGATCGGAATGAAGCCGCATCGCGACAGCCGACAGCGCAGGGAGCCACGGTGTGGCCGACTGATCGACGTCGACGTTCGCGTCGACTCGCAACTCGAACGGCCCCTTAGGGGTAGCGACACCGACCCTGGATGACCGACTGTGCGCATCCTCGCATCGAACACGAGATTCTGATGGCATGTTGCGGATTGTTGCACAGCCCGGATGCATCCGGCGGGCGCGGGTTCGCCGACGTCAGTCAGTCGCCACAGCACCCTTCCGGGAGGGTGCGCACGTCCCGGGTGATCTCATTGCGCGCCGCAAGATCGGCGTCGTCAGGATAGTCGACCCGGACCAGCGACAGACCGTGCGCTGGTGCCACCAGGATCGAACTCGACCTCGAGCGCTCCCGCAGCAACTCGTCGACCCATTCGAGGTCGCGGCGGCCCTCCCCCACAGCGAGTACCGCCCCGACGAGGCTGCGGACCATCGACCAGCAGAACGCATCGGCGCTGACGAATGCGGTGTACACGTCCCCGTCCCGTTCCCAGTCGAAGCGTTGCAGATCGCGGACCGTGGTGGCCCCTTCTCGACGCTTGCAGAACGCGGCGAAGTCGTGAAGCCCCACCAGTTCGGCTGACGCCGAACGTATCGCTCCGAGGTCGAGCACCTTCGGATACGACACGATATCGCGGGCGCGCAGCGGATCCGCACCGTAGACCGCCGTGGTCAGGCGGTATTCGTAGTGCCGGCGCATCGCGGAGAACCGCGCGTCGAAGTCTTCCGGCGCCCGTGAGATGCGGGTAATCCGTACGTCTTTGGGAAGGAAGCGGGCGAGTCTGCGGACGAGCCGGGACGGGTCGTCAGGCAGCATCGCTGCGGGAACGTCGACGTGAGCGACCTGACCGGTCGCGTGGACGCCTGCGTCGGTGCGACCCGCCACCGTGAGTTGCAGAGGGGTACGCAGGACGGCGCCGAGTTTTTCCTCGATTTCCCCGCACACCGTGCGCAGCCCGTTCTGGCGGGCCCACCCGGAGAATTCGGTTCCGTCGTAGGCGATGTCCAGCCGCAATCGAACGAGCCCGTCGCCCCGAGTGGGGGTGACGGGCTCGTTCGATTCAGCGTGTGCCGAAACCAAGTGGACTAGTCCTTCTTGGCCTCGTCGGCCTCTGTCGCATCTGCGGCGGTGGCAGACTCATCTTCGATGGCATCGACGACGGCGTCAGCGTTCGCGACCTCGGCGGCAGTTGCCTCGGCCTCGACGGCCCCGACGACGTTCTCGTCCGAGGCGGGCGCCGCGGCCGGAGCATCCTTCGACGCCTTCACGCGACGTGCGCGGTCGGCCTCAGAGGTGACGGTCTTTTCCTTGACGAGCTCGATGATTGCCATCGGAGCGTTGTCACCCTTACGGGGAACCGTCTTGATGATGCGGGTGTAACCACCGTCACGGTCCGCGTAGAACGGGCCGATCTCAGCGAACAAGGTGTGCACGACATCCTTGTTGCGGATGACCTTGAGAACCTCGCGACGGTGAGCCAGGGTTCCGGCCTTGGCGTGTGTCACGAGCTTCTCGGCGTACGGCCGCAGGGCCTTCGCCTTGGACTCGGTGGTGGTGATGCGACCGTGCTCGAAGAGCGCGGTAGCCAGATTGGCGAAAATCGCCTTCTGGTGCGAAGCCGACCCGCCGAAGCGGGCACCCTTCTTGGGCTTGGGCATGATGATCTCCTAGTAAAGGACCGGAAGCGGCTACAGCTGTTCGGTCTCGGCGTAGTCCTCGGTACCGTCGGCATCGCCGAAGGAACCGGCATCCGTGTCACTCCACGTTCCGGTGGCGGCGTCGTAACCGGCAACGGTGGTGGGATCGAAGGACGCAGGGCTGTCCTTGAGGGACAGGCCCAGCGAATGCAGCTTGACCTTCACCTCGTCGATGGACTTCTGTCCGAAGTTGCGGATGTCGAGCAGATCGGACTCGGTACGGCCGACAAGCTCACCGACGGTGTGAACACCTTCGCGCTTGAGGCAGTTGTAGGAACGGACGGTGAGGTCCAGGTCCTCGATGGGCAGTCCGAAGGAAGCGATGTGATCGGCCTCGGCGGGCGAGGGTCCGATCTCGATGCCTTCTGCTTCGACGTTCAGCTCACGGGCCAGGCCGAAGAGCTCAACCAGGGTCTTGCCCGCAGAAGCGAGCGCGTCCCGAGCGGTGATGGAGTTCTTGGTTTCCACATCGAGTACGAGCCGATCGAAGTCGGTCCGCTGCTCGACGCGGGTGGCCTCCACCTTGTAGGTGACCTTGAGCACCGGCGAGTAGATCGAGTCGACCGGGATTCGGCCGATCTCGGCGCCGGACGCCTTGTTCTGGACGGCGGGGACGTAGCCACGACCGCGCTCGACGACGAGCTCGATCTCCAGCTTTCCCTTGTCGTTCAGGGTGGCGATGTGCAGATCCGGGTTGTTCACGGTGACGCCGGCCGGGGGCACGATGTCGCCTGCGGTCACAGCGCCGGGGCCCTGCTTGCGGACGTACATGGTGACCGGCTCGTCCTCTTCGGAGCTCACGACGAGGCCCTTGAGGTTCAGGATGATGTCGGTGACGTCTTCCTTCACACCCGGGACCGTGGTGAACTCGTGCAGAACGCCGTCGATGCGGATGCTGGTGACAGCAGCGCCGGGGATCGACGAGAGCAGCGTGCGGCGGAGCGAATTGCCGAGGGTGTACCCGAAGCCTGGCTCGAGGGGCTCGATGACGAACTTCGAGCGGTTGTCAGCGATGACCTCTTCGGTCAGCGTGGGTCGCTGAGAAATGAGCATTGGATTTCCTCCTGTACGGGCGTCCGCTATTTGACGCCCACGATGGGAAAGGCACTTCGTACCCGTGCGCCTTTCCGGTAGTGGGAACTACCGGAAAGGCGCACGGGCCGGAGGCCTTACTTCGAGTAGTACTCGACGATCAGCTGTTCCTGGAGCGGGACATCGATCTGCGCGCGCTCGGGAAGCTGGTGAACCAGAACCCGGAGACGTCCACCGACAACCTGCAGCCAACCCGGGATCGGGCGATCGCCCTGGGTCTCACGCGCAACCTGGAAGGGAAGCGTGGACAGCGACTTCTCCTTGACATCGATGATGTCGTATTGCGAGACGCGGTAGCTGGGGATGTCGACCTTCTTGTTGTTCACAAGGAGGTGACCATGCGTGACCAGCTGACGTGCCTGACGGCGGGTGCGAGCCAGTCCGGCGCGGTACACGACGTTGTCGAGACGCGACTCCAGAATGCGGAGCAGGTTCTCACCGGTCTTACCGGGGCGGTTGTTCGCCTCCTTGTAGTACAGGCGGAACTGCTTCTCCATGACGCCGTAGGTGAAGCGAGCCTTCTGCTTCTCCTGCAGCTGGAGCAGGTACTCGCTCTCCTTGATCCGCGCGCGGCCGTGCTGGCCCGGCGGGTAGGGACGACGCTCGAACGCCTGGTCGCCTCCGACGAGGTCGACGCGCAGACGACGCGACTTGCGGGTGATGGGTCCGGTATAACGTGCCATTTTTTTCTACCTATCCTTCCCGCTAGACCCGACGCCGCTTGGGCGGACGGCAGCCGTTGTGGGGCTGGGGGGTGACATCGGAGATGGTGCCGACCTCGAGGCCTGCAGCCTGAAGCGAGCGGATCGCGGTCTCGCGGCCGGAGCCGGGGCCCTTGACGAAGACGTCGACCTTCTTGACACCGTGCTCCTGCGCCTTGCGAGCTGCGTTCTCCGCAGCGAGCTGAGCGGCGAACGGGGTCGACTTACGCGATCCCTTGAAGCCGACGTGTCCCGAGGACGCCCAGGAAATGACGTTTCCGGCGGGGTCCGTGATGGACACGATGGTGTTGTTGAAGGTGCTCTTGATGTGAGCGGCACCGTGCGGGACGTTCTTCTTGTCCCTGCGACGCGTCTTCTGGGTCTTCTTCGGACCGGTGCTACGTGACTTGGGGGGCATTACTTCGCCTTCTTCTTGCCGGCAATGGTGCGCTTGGGGCCCTTACGGGTGCGGGCGTTGGTCTTGGTGCGCTGACCACGCACGGGCAAGCCACGGCGGTGGCGCAGCCCCTGGTAGGCACCGATCTCGATCTTGCGACGGATGTCGGCCTGGACCTCGCGGCGAAGGTCACCCTCGACCTTGAGCGACTCCTCGATGTACTCGCGGAGCTTGGCCAGATCCTCGTCCGAGAGATCCTTGCTCCGCAGATCCGGGTTGACGCCGGTGGCGCCCAGGATCTCCTTGGAGCGGGTACGGCCGATGCCGTAGATGTAGGTGAGTGCGATCTCCATCCGCTTTTCGCGGGGCAGATCGACACCTGCTAGACGTGCCATGTGGCATTTCCTATCGGTGAGCGGAGGTCTGCTCCCAGTCCATCCCCTGTGCCTCTTCAAACTCCGGCGGTCTCGCGACCGAAGGCGTCTCAACTAACTCAGTGGGGCCCCGGCCTCCGGGCCGGGGGTGGACCAGTACCTGCCGTGGGTGGTGAACCCGGTGGCCGGAAGTACTGGCTGGTGCTGGGAGGTCATCTTTGCTTGTTGCCAAGCAGATCCTCGAAAAGCAGAGATCTAGCCCTGACGCTGCTTGTGACGCAGGTTCTCGCAGATCACCATGACCCGGCCGTTACGACGGATCACCTTGCACTTTTCGCAGATCTTCTTGACGCTCGGCTGAACCTTCACGTCTTCTGATCTCCTGTTTTGTGGCAGCCCACTACGCAGTTCCGCGGCGGACGTACTTCTCCCCGACCTGGTCAGAGCGGGGAAGCTTTTTACTTGTACCGGTAAACGATGCGTCCGCGCGACAGGTCGTAGGGCGAGAGCTCTACGACTACGCGATCTTCCGGGAGGATGCGAATGTAGTGCTGACGCATCTTTCCGCTGATGTGGGCGAGAACCTTGTGGCCGTTCTCGAGCTCAATGCGGAACATCGCATTGGGCAGCGGCTCGACTACTCGTCCCTCGACCTCGATGGCCCCGTCTTTCTTAGCCATATCCTCCGCGATCCATGTTGTTTGACGTGCTTCTTGCATCTGTTTCCGTTACCGTGGCGCCCAATGGCCTCTTCACCGGCCGAAAACATGAACAATCCGGATCGAAACCGGCACTGGGCACGCAAACAACCGGCACGCATAGCGCACCGCTGATCCATGCTACGCGAGATTGCTCACCAGGCCAAATGCGGTCGGCGAGTCGAAGGATGGTGTTGCGGTTGCGCGCGCTGGTGCAGAGAGTGTCGGCCGCATCCGTCCGGGTCGACGGCGTCGTGGTCGGCCGAATCACTCCCCCACCTGCCGGCCACGGACTTCTCGTTCTCGTCGGTGTCACCCACACGGACGACGCAGCGAAGGCCTCGCTCCTCGCGAAGAAGGTGTGGACGATGCGAATCCTGGAGAACGAGCAGTCAGCTGCCGACCTCGATGCCCCGATACTCGTCGCGAGTCAGTTCACGCTGATGGCCGACACGCGGCGAGGACGACGCCCTTCGTGGTCCGCCGCCGCGCCGCGTCCCGTGGCGGAACCCTTGGTGGAGTCCTTCACGAATTCTCTACGACAGCTGGGCGCGACAGTCGATACCGGCGCGTTCGGCCAGCATATGCAGATAGACCTCGTCAACGACGGTCCGGTCACGCTGCTGATCGACGTGTAGGCGCGCGGTCACTCCGGGCGCACGGTGAGAATCCGCGGACCGTCCTCGGTGACGGCCACGGTGTGCTCCCAGTGGGCGGCACGGGTGCCGTCGGCAGTGACCACGGTCCAGTCGTCCTCCAGGACAACGGTATCGGTAGTGCCGAGCGTCAGCATCGGCTCGATGGCCAGCACCGATCCGATCACCAGCTCGGGCCCTTTACCCGGGGCACCCTCGTTGGCGAGGAACGGTTCCATGTGCATTTCCCGGCCGATACCGTGCCCGCCGTAGCCGTCGACGATGCCGTACTTCCGGTCGTGTTTCGCTTCCGCCGCGCGAGTTCCGAGCTCGATCGCATGGGAGATGTCGGTGAGACGGTTCCCCGGCAGCATCGCCGCAATTCCCGCCTCCATCGACAGCCGCGTGGCTTCGCTCAGATGCTGATCGGCCTCGATCAGCTCGCCGACACCGAACGTCCAGGCGGAGTCGCCGTGCCACCCGTCGAGGATCGCACCGCAGTCGATCGAGACGAGGTCTCCCTCGGCGAGGATGTCCTCCGCCGAGGGAATCCCGTGTACGACGCGATCATTGACGGACGAGCAAATCGATCCGGTGAATCCGTGGTAGCCCTTGAACGAGGGAACGGCCCCCGCGTCGCGGATCACCGATTCAGCGACCTCGTCCAGTTCGAGCGTGCTCACACCAGGCTTAGCCGCATCGCGCACCGCCACCAGGGCTGCACCGACGATGGCTCCCGCGGCCGCCATCGCATCGAGCTCGCCGGCAGTCCGGAAGGGAACGACTTTGCGCTTACGCCCGAAACCCACTTACTTGCCCAACGCTGCCAGTGCGCGCGAGTTGACCTCGTCGACCTCACCCAACGCGTCGACGGTCAGCAGATCGTTCTTGTAGTAGTCGAGCAACGGTGCCGTCTCCTCGCGGTACACCCGGAGCCGGTTGCGGATGACATCTTCCTTGTCATCGGCGCGACCACGCGCCAACATCCGCTCCACGACGATGTCCTCGTCCGCCACGAACGAGAGAACGCCGTCGAGCTTGGTGTTCAGATCGGCCAGGATCGCCTCGAGTGCCTGCGCCTGATCGACCGTGCGCGGGAACCCGTCGAGAAGGAAACCGTTGGCGGCATCCGGCTCCGCGACGCGCGCCTTCACCATGTTGTTGGTGATTTCGCTGGGAACGAGATTCCCGGCGTCGAGGTACTTCTTCGCCTCGAGCCCGAGCGGTGTCTCCTGGCCGATGTTCGCCCGGAACAGGTCGCCGGTGGAAATGTGCGGGACACCGAGCTTCTCGGACAGAATCGCGGCCTGGGTGCCCTTGCCTGCACCGGGAGGACCAAGGAGGACAAGTCTCACTTGAGGAACCCTTCGTAGTTACGTTGCATCAATTGACTTTCGATCTGCTTGACCGTGTCCAGGGCGACGCTGACGAGGATCAGCACCGCCGCGCCACCGAAGATGCTGCTGGTGGTCTGGCTCCCGGACAGGAAGAAGTGGGGCAACACTGCGATCAGGCCCAGGTAGATGGACCCAGGGACCGTGATGCGGTTGAGCACGTAGTTGAGGTAGTCGGCGGTGGGACGGCCCGGACGGATGCCGGGAATGAAGCCACCGAACTTCTTCATCTCGTCGGCGCGCTCTTCCGGATTGAACGTGATCGCGACGTAGAAGAATACGAAGAACACGATCAGCGCGAAATAGATGGTGATGTATACCGGATTGTTCGGGTTCACCAGATACTCGTTGATGATCCGCTGCCACCAGCTGGGGTCGGCAGCCGACGTCGCCCCGGTGAGCTGCGCGATGAGGTTGGGCAGATACAGCAGAGACGAAGCGAAGATCACCGGGATGATGCCGGCCTGGTTGACCTTCAGCGGCAGGTAGGTGGACGAACCGCCATACATTTTGCGTCCGACCATGCGCTTGGCGTACTGAACGGGGATACGGCGCTGGCCCTGCTCGACGAAGACGACGCCGGCGATGATGGCCAGAGCGGCGACACAGATGATCGCGAAGATCAGCCCGCCGCGGCTGTCGAGGATGGCCTTGCCCTCGGACGGCAGCCGGGATGCGATACCCGCGAAGATCAGCAGCGAGAAACCGTTACCGACACCGCGTTCGGTGATGATCTCACCGAACCACATGACGAGCGCGGCGCCCGCCGTCATCACGAGGACGATGATGACGAGCCCGAAAATGCTCTTGTCGGCGATGATCTCTTCCTGACAGCCCTGCAACAACTGTCCGCGCGATGCGAGCGCCACGATGCCGGTGGCCTGCAGAATCGCCAGCGCGATGGACAGGTACCGGGTGTACTGCGTCATCTTCGCCTGGCCGGACTGGCCTTCCTTCCGAAGTTGCTCGAACTTCGGAATGACGACCGTCAACAGCTGAACGATGATGCTTGCCGTGATGTAGGGCATGATGCCGATCGCGAACACCGAAAGCTGGAGCAAGGCTCCACCGGAGAACAGGTTGATCAGCGAATAGATACCGGCGGAATCGCCGCCCGACAACTGGTCGACACAGGCGCGGACGTTGGCGTAGTCGACGCCGGGTGAGGGCAGCACGGCGCCGATGCGGTAGAGCGCAACGAGACCGAGAGCGATGAGGATCTTCCGCCTCAGGTCCGGGGTCCTGAGGGCCGAGACGAAGGCGGAAAGCAAAGATCCTCCTGGCACGACGGTGGGTGGACGAGTCACTGAGGACTGTGTCCGTGAATGAACTCTAGAACTCTAACAGTGGCGACTGAACGTGCAGTTGGGAGACCTGGCCCACCCCGGTGCACAGCCGCGAATGGCCGCAGTACAGCGCGAAGCTGTACTGCGGCCATCTACTGGCTAGCGGTGATTGCTCACAGCTCGGTGGCGGTACCACCGGCAGCAGCGATCTTCTCCTTGGCGGAGCCGGTGAACTTGTCGACCGTCACCTGGACAGCGACAGTCAGGTCGCCGTCGCCGAGAACCTTGACGAGCTGGTTCTTGCGAACGGCACCCTTGGCAACGAGGTCCTCGACCGTGACCTGTCCACCTTCGGGGAACAGACGGGCGATGTCGCCGACGTTGACGACCTGGTACTCGGTGCGGAACGGGTTGGTGAAGCCCTTGAGCTTGGGCAGACGCATGTGCAGCGGCATCTGTCCACCCTCGAAGGCGACGGGCACGTTCTTGCGGGCCTTGGTGCCCTTGGTGCCGCGACCCGCAGTCTTACCGCGCTTGCCGCCCTCGCCTCGACCGACACGGATCTTGGCGGACTTGGAACCGGGCGCGGGGCGCAGGTGATGCAGTTTGATGGTCATGGTTAGACCTCCTCAACTGTGACGAGGTGGCGCACCACGTTGATCAGACCGCGGTTCTGCGCATTGTCCTCGCGGACAACCGTCTGCCGGATGCCCTTCAGACCGAGGGTGCGCAGAGAGTTCCGCTGGTTCTGCTTTGTACCGATGGTGCTCTTGATCTGAGTGACCTTGAGTTCGGCCATTACTTCACGCTCCCAGCCTGTGCACGCGCACGCAGCATGCCGGCAGGGGCCACATCCTCGAGGGCGAGACCGCGGCGAGCCGCAACTTCCTCGGGGCGCTGCAGACCCTTGAGCGCAGCAACGGTCGCATGCACGACGTTGATGGCGTTGTCGCTACCGAGCGACTTCGACAGGATGTCGTGGATACCCGCGCACTCCAGCACGGCGCGCACCGCGCCGCCGGCGATGACACCGGTACCGGCGCTCGCCGGACGCAGCATGACGATGCCGGCAGCGGCTTCACCCTGGATGGGGTGCGTGATGGTGCCGCCGATCATCGGAACGCGGAAGAAGCTCTTACGAGCCTCCTCGACACCCTTCTGGATGGCCGCGGGAACTTCCTTGGCCTTGCCGTAGCCGACGCCGACCAGTCCGTTGCCGTCGCCCACGATCACCAGAGCGGTGAAGCTGAAGCGACGACCACCCTTGACGACCTTCGACACGCGGTTGATCGTGACGACGCGCTCGATGTGGTTCGACTTCTCGGCCGACTGTCCGCCGCGACGATCGTCGCGACCGCCACCACGACGGTCGCCGCCGCCGCGGTTGTCCCCCGTGTTGGGGCCATTCTGTCCGGCGGGTCCGCTTCCGCCGTCACGCCTCTGACGTCCCGGCATCAGGCTGTCCTTCCGTTCGAAATGTTGGTCATCAGAACTTCAACCCGCCTTCGCGGGCTGCGTCTGCCAGGGCCGCGATACGACCGTGGTAGCCGTGTCCGCCGTGGTCGAAGACGACAGCCTCGACTCCGGCAGCCTTCGCGCGCTCGGCGATCAGCTGACCGACCTTCGCGCTGAGGGTCTTCTTGTCGCCGTCCGCAGCGCGCAAGTCGGCCTCGGTGGTCGACGCCGCGGCCAGCGTGTGGCCCGCGAGGTCGTCCACTAGCTGGACGTGGATGTGGCGCGAGGACCGGTTGACGACCAAGCGGGGACGCTCGGGCGTGCCGGACACCTTCTTGCGGAGACGGAAGTGACGACGCACCTTCGACAGGCGACGCTTCGTGGACGCATCCTTGCCGAGCGGAATCCGCTTGGCTTTCTGGTTTGCAGTCTGGCTCATATCACTTACCCGTCTTTCCGACCTTGCGGCGGATCTGCTCACCCTCGTAACGCACGCCCTTGCCCTTGTACGGGTCCGGACGACGGAGACGACGGATGTTGGCCGAGATCTGCCCGACCTTCTGCTTGTCGATGCCCGACACGGAGAACTTGGTGGGCGACTCGACCGCGAAGGTGATGCCTTCCGGAGCCTCGATCGGGACCGGATGGCTGTAGCCGAGCGCGAACTCGAGGTCCTTGCCCTTGAGAGCAACGCGGTAACCGACGCCGTGGATCTCCATCTTGGTGGTGTAACCGTCGGTCACACCGGTGACCAGGTTCTGCACCAGTGTGCGAGAAAGACCGTGCAGTGCACGGCTACGACGCTCGTCGTCGGGACGGGTGACGCTGAGCGTGCCGTCCTCGTTCTTCTCGATGGCGATCGGCTCTGCGATGGTGAGGCCGAGGGTGCCCTTGGGCCCCTTGACCGTGACGTCCTGGCCGTCGATCGACACGTCGACACCGGCGGGGACGGTAACGGGAATCTTTCCGATACGCGACATTGTGGTGGCCTCCCTTACCAGACGTAGGCGAGGACTTCCCCGCCCACTCCTTGATTGGCCGCCTGGCGATCGGTGAGCAGGCCGGTGGACGTGGAAATGATCGCCACGCCGAGGCCGCCCAGAACCTTGGGCAGGTTGGTGGACTTTGCGTACACACGCAGACCGGGCTTCGAGACACGACGCACGCCGGCAAGGCTGCGCTCACGGCTCGGGCCGTACTTCAGGTCGACGATGAGGGTCTTGCCGACCTCGGCGTCTTCGGTGCGGTAGTCGGCGATGTAACCCTCACGCTTGAGGATCTCGGCGATGTTCGCCTTGATCTTCGAGTGGGGCAATTTCACCTCATCGTGGTACGCCGTGTTGGCGTTGCGCAGACGTGTCAAGAAGTCTGCGATGGGGTCGGTCATGGTCATGAGGTTGACCTCTACCTTTCTCACAACGGTTCCCTCTGCCGTGTCCGGCGCAGGCCTATCGCGAAGTAGGTCTTACGTTTCCCGGCCCGAGATTACGAACCGGAAGTGTGTGGTGGGTGACGTCGTCATCTTCGAGGCGGCGACGTCACCGGGTCACCAGGAGCTCTTGTGAACGCCGGGCAGCTCGCCGGCGTGCGCCATCTCGCGAACGCAGATTCGGCAGAGGCCGAACTTGCGGAACACCGAGTGCGGACGACCGCACCGCTGGCAGCGGGTGTAGGCGCGCACCGCGAACTTGGGCTTCTTGTTGGCCTTGTTGACCAATGCCTTCTTAGCCATTAGTTCAGTTCTCCTTGAACGGGAAGCCGAGGTGCTTGAGCAGGGCACGGCCTTCTTCGTTGTTGGTCGCGGTGGTCACCACGGTGATGTCCATGCCGCGCGGGCGGTCGATCTTGTCCACGTCGATCTCGTGGAACATCGACTGCTCGTTCAGGCCGAACGTGTAGTTGCCGTTGCCGTCGAACTGGGTTCCCGACAGGCCACGGAAGTCCCTGATGCGGGGAAGCGCCACGGACACGAGACGGTCCAGGAACTCCCACATACGGTCGCCACGAAGCGTGACGCGGGCACCGATCGGCATGCCCTCGCGGAGCTTGAACTGCGCGATGGACTTGCGTGCCTTGCGGATCTCGGGCTTCTGACCGGTGATCAGGGCGAGGTCGTTGACGGCACCGTTGATGAGCTTGGCGTCGCGGGCGGCGTCGCCGACACCCATGTTGACGACTACCTTGACGACGCCCGGGATCTGCATCACGTTGGCGTAGTCGAACTCGCTGTTCAGCGCAGCCTTGATCTCTTCGCGGTAGCGAGTCTTCAGGCGCGGCTGGATCTTGTTCTCAGTGGAGGTCATGTCAGATGTCCTTCCCGTTCTTCCGGGAAATCCGAACGCGCTTGCCGGACTCTTCGTCGGTCCGGTAGCCCACGCGGGTGGGGTTGCCGTCCGAGTCGATGACCGCGACGTTGGAAACGTGGATCGGGGCTTCCTGCGTCACGATGCCGCCGGAGGAAGCTCCGCGCTCGTTCGCGGAAACCGCGGTGTGCTTCTTGATGCGGTTCACGCCTTCGACGAGGACCTTGTTGGTCGCGGGGTAGGCCTGAATGACCTTGCCCTTCGCGCCCTTGTCCTTGCCGGCGATGACCAGCACGGTGTCACCCTTGTGCACCTTCATCACAGCACCTCCGGGGCGAGCGAGACGATCTTCATGAACTTCTTCTCACGCAGCTCACGGCCGACGGGGCCGAAGATGCGGGTGCCACGGGGATCGTTGTCCGGCTTGATGAGGACGGCGGCGTTCTCGTCGAACTTGATGTACGACCCGTCCGGACGGCGACGTTCCTTCGTGGTGCGGACGATGACGGCCTTGACGACCTCGCCCTTCTTGATGTTTCCACCCGGGATGGCGTCCTTGACGGTAGCGACGATGATGTCACCGATCCCGGCGTAGCGGCGTGACGAACCACCGAGAACGCGGATGCAGAGAATCTCCTTGGCACCCGTGTTGTCGGCGACGCGCAGCCGCGACTCCTGCTGAATCACTTACTTCTCCTTGACCTGGTGTTTTCGACTGGAGCGACCGGCTGGCGATCACTCTGTCGTGCACGGCAGATTTCCGACCCGACGTGCGCGGTCCGTACCCGTACCCTGCAAGAGACCGCCCTGACGGGCGGCACAACGGTGGGGTTGCCGTGCGTCTGTCGCAAGGCAACCCCACCATCATACTGGATACATCTTGTGGTTCTTACTTGGCCTTCTCGACGACCTCGACGAGGCGCCAGTGCTTCGTCGCGGACAGCGGACGGGTCTCCATCAGCTGCACGAGGTCACCGACGCCGGCGACACCGTTCTCGTCGTGGGCCTTGACCTTGCTGGTCCGGCGGATGATCTTGCCGTAGAGCGGGTGCTTGACCCGGTCTTCGAGCTCGACCACGATCGTCTTCTCCATCTTGTCGGAGACGACGTATCCGGTGCGGACCTTGCGGCTGCCGCGCTCTGTAGTGCTCACTGCTTTTTCCTCACTCATGCCGCGTCACCTGCGTCCGGACCAACGGCCAGCCCGAGCTCACGCTCACGCAGAACGGTGTAGATACGCGCGATGTCGTGACGGACGGTACGAAGCCGGCGGTTGTTGTCCATCTGGCCGGTGGCCATTTGGAAACGAAGGTTGAACAGCTCTTCCTTCGACTCACGAAGCCGGGTGACCAGCTCTTCTTCGGTGAGCTCGCGGAGCTCTGCGGCTGGGGTTCCAGTAGCCATCAGAACTGCTCCTCCCTTGTCACGATCCGGCACTTGCAGGGGAGCTTGTGCATCGCGCGGCGCAGGGCCTCGCGTGCGATCTCCTCGTTGGGGTAGCTCATCTCGAACATCACGCGACCAGGCTTGACGTTCGCGATCCACCACTCGGGCGAACCCTTACCGGAACCCATGCGGGTCTCGGCCGGCTTCTTGGTGAGGGGGCGATCCGGGAAGATGTTGATCCAGATCTTGCCGCCACGCTTGATGTGCCGGGTCATGGCGATACGAGCGGACTCGATCTGCCGGTTGGTGATGTAGGCAGGCTCGAGAGCCTGAATGCCGTAGTCACCGAAGGTCACCTGGGTTCCACCCTTGGCGGCACCCGAACGGCTCGGATGGTGCTGCTTGCGGTGCTTGACCCGCCGTGGGATCAACATGCGTCAGCCCTCCTTCTGTTCAGTCGTAGCGGGTGCATCGGCGGTGGCGGTCGCTGCGCGACCGGCCTCGGTGCTGGTCGCGGTGGTGCCGGTGGCACCGGAACGACGGGGGCGGCTCGGACGCTCGCGCCGCGGACGATCGCCGGCGGGAGCAGCCACGTTGGCAGCGAGCTCACGCTTGCCACCGACGATGTCGCCCTTGTAGATCCAGACCTTCACGCCGATGCGGCCGAAGGTGGTCTTGGCCTCGTAGAGGCCGTAGTCGATGTCGGCGCGCAGCGTGTGCAGCGGCACGCGACCTTCGCGGTAGAACTCCGAGCGGGACATCTCGGCACCGCCGAGACGACCGGAGCACTGAACCCGGATGCCCTTCACGTTCGGCTGACGCATGGCCGACTGGATGGCCTTGCGCATGGCGCGACGGAAAGCGACGCGGTTCGAGAGCTGCTCGGCGACACCCTGGGCGACGAGCTGAGCCTCGGCTTCGGCGTTCTTGACCTCGAGGATGTTCAGCTGGACCTGCTTGCCGGACAGCTTCTCGAGTTCGGAACGGATGCGGTCGGCCTCGGCGCCGCGGCGGCCGATCACGATGCCCGGACGCGCGGTGTGGATATCCACACGCACTCGGTCACGGGTGCGCTCGATCTCGACCTTCGCGATGCCCGCGCGCTCCATGCCGGTGGCGAGGAGCTTACGGATGGCGACGTCTTCCTTGACGTACTCCGCGTACTGCTTGTCTGCGTACCAGCGGGACTTCCAGTCGGTGGTGATGCCGAGTCGGAAGCCGTGCGGGTTGATTTTCTGGCCCACTACTGAGCACTTCCCTTCCGGCGATTACGGGTCGATGTTCCGGTCTTCGGCAGGCTCTCCACGATCACGGTGATGTGGCTCGTCCGCTTACGGATACGGAACGCACGTCCCTGTGCACGCGGCTGGAACCGCTTGAGGGTCGCGCCCTCGTCCACGTACGCCGTGGCAACGACAAGCGTGCTCGGGTCGAGGTCGAGGTTGTTCTCGGCGTTGGCTGCTGCGCTGGCGATCACCTTGGCGACCGGCTCGCTCGCGGCCTGCGGCGCGAACTTCAGGATGGAGAGGGCGTCTTCAACCGAACGCCCGCGGACCAGGTCCACAACTCGACGCGCCTTCATCGGCGTGACGCGCACGTGGCGCGCTACGGCCTTGGCGGTCGGGTTGGCGGTTTCGGTGTTGCTCATCGCCTCTTCGCCTTCCGATCATCCTTGATGTGACCCTTGAACGTGCGGGTCGGTGCAAACTCTCCGAGCTTGTGTCCGACCATCGAGTCGGAGACGAAGACGGGGACGTGCTTGCGGCCGTCGTGAACCGCAAACGTGTGGCCGATGAAGTCCGGGATGATCGTGGAACGACGGGACCAGGTCTTGATGACCTGCTTGGTTCCCTTCTCGTTCTGCACGTCCACCTTCGCGAGGAGGTGGTCATCGACGAACGGGCCCTTCTTGAGGCTGCGTGGCATCCTTCACTCCCTCCTAGCGCTTGTTCTTGCCGGTACGGCGACGACGGACAATGAGCTTGTCACTCGCCTTGTTCTTGCGGGTGCGGCCTTCGGGCTTGCCCCACGGGCTGACCGGGTGGCGACCACCGGAGGTCTTACCCTCACCACCACCGTGCGGGTGGTCGACCGGGTTCATCACGACACCACGGACGGTGGGGCGCTTGCCCTTCCAGCGCATACGGCCGGCCTTGCCCCAGTTGATGTTCGACTGTTCGGCGTTGCCGACCTCACCGATAGAGGCGCGGCAGCGAACGTCGACGCGACGGATTTCGCCGGACGGCATACGCAGCGTGGCGTACGTGCCTTCCTTACCGAGCAGCTGGATGCTGGAACCAGCCGAGCGGGCCATCTTGGCGCCGCCACCGGGGCGGAGCTCCACCGCGTGGATGGTGGTACCCGTCGGGATGTTGCGCAGGGGCAGGTTGTTGCCGGGCTTGATGTCGGCGCCTGCACCGGACTCGACCGGCGCACCCTGAACGAGGCCCTTGGGGGCGATGATGTAGCGCTTCTCGCCATCTGCGTAATGCAGAAGGGCGATACGCGCGGTGCGGTTGGGGTCGTACTCGATGTGCGCGACCTTGGCCGGCACGCCGTCCTTGTCGTTGCGACGGAAATCGATCAACCGGTAGGCGCGCTTGTGACCGCCGCCCTTGTGCCGGGTGGTGATACGACCGTGTGCGTTGCGTCCACCGCGTCCGTGGAGCGGGCGAACCAGCGACTTCTCGGGGGTCGACCGAGTGATCTCGGCGAAGTCCGAGACGCTCGAGCCACGACGGCCCGGAGTTGTCGGCTTGTACTTACGGATTGCCATGAGTCTTCTCGTCCTCTATGTCTCGTCAAGTCCCGGCGCTTACGCGACCGGTCCTCCGAAGATCTCGATGGGCTTGCTGTCGGCCGAGAGGGTCACGAGCGCGCGCTTGGTGTCCTTGCGCTTGCCGTAACCGAACCGGGTCCGCTTGCGCTTGCCCTGACGGTTGGCGGTGTTGACGCTTGTCACGGTGACGCCGAAGATCTTCTCGACGGCAATCTTGATCTGCGTCTTGTTCGAGTCCGGGTGCACCAGGAACGTGTAGGTGCCTTCCTCGATCAGTCCGTAGGACTTCTCGGAGATGACCGGAGCCAGCAGGATGTCGCGGGGGTCAGCGATGGTCGTCACTTGGCCTCCTCCTTGTTCTCTTCCTGGACGCTCTCGGCGGGCCCATGGATGAACGTGTTGAGCGCCTCGACGCTGAACACGACGTCATCGCTGTTGAGCACGTCGTACGTGTTGAGCTGGTCGGGTGCGATGGGGTGCACGCCGTCCAGGTTCTGCACGCTCTTCCACGCCGCGATGTCTTCACGTCCGACGACGAGTAGGACCTTCTTGCGGTCCGAGATCTCGCCCAGGAACGTCTTGGCGCCCTTCGTCGAGGGAGTCTGACCGGCGACCAGTTCGGTGATCACGTGGATACGCTCGTTGCGTGCCCGGTCGGAGAGGGCCCCGCGCAGGGCGGCTGCCTTCATCTTCTTGGGCGTCCGCTGGCTGTAGTCACGCGGCTGCGGGCCGTGGACGGTGCCACCACCGGCGAACTGCGGTGCACGGGTCGAGCCCTGACGAGCGCGGCCGGTGCCCTTCTGGCGGTACGGCTTCTTGCCACCGCCGCGAACCTCGCCGCGGGTCTTGGTGGAGTGGGTGCCCTGACGCGCAGCTGCGAGCTGAGCGACGACAACCTGGTGGAGAAGCGCGATGTTGGCAGGCGCGTCGAAGATCTCCGCGGGGAGATCGACGGTGCCGTTGGTCTTGCCGCCGGCGACCTTGACGTCCAGCGTCAGCTTGGTCGTCGATGTCTCGGTGCTGGTCATGCCCGTGCACCACCCTTCACTGCACTCTTGACGATCACGAGGCCACCCTTGCGGCCGGGGATCGCACCCTTGATCAGCAGCAGGCCGTTCTCGGCGTCCACCTTGTGGACCGAGAGGTTCTGCGTCGTGATGCGGTCGCTACCCATGCGGCCGGACATGCGCATCCCCTTGAACACGCGGCCCGGAGTGGCGCAACCACCGATGGAACCGGGGCGACGGTGCACAGCCTGCGCACCGTGCGAGGCGCCCTGGCCGGCGAAGCCGTGACGCTTCATGGTTCCGGCGAAGCCCTTACCCTTGCTGGTTCCGGTGACGTCGACGTAGGCGCCGTCCTCGAAGACCTCGGCGGTAAGTTCCTGGCCGACCTCGTACTCCGAGGTGTCGGCAACGCGGAGCTCCACAACGTGGCGGCGCGGGGTGACGCCGGCCTTGGCGAACTGGCCGGAAGTCGGCTTGTTCACCTTGCGCGGGTCGATGGCGCCGAACGCGAGCTGCACGGCGCTGTAGCCGTCACGCTCTTCGGTACGAATCTGGGTCACGACGTTGGGCCCGGCCTTCACGACGGTGACCGGAACGACCCGGTTGTTCTCGTCGAAGACCTGGGTCATGCCGAGCTTCGTGCCCAGGATTCCCTTGATCTTGGTATCAGTCATTGTTTTTGTCTCCGCCGCGCTCACTGAATATTGACGTCGACGCTGGCCGGAAGGTCGATGCGCATGAGCGCGTCCACCGTCTTGGGCGTCGGGTCGAGGATGTCGATAAGCCGCTTGTGAGTACGCATCTCGAAGTGCTCGCGCGAGTCCTTGTACTTGTGCGGCGAGCGGATGACGCAGTACACGTTCTTTTCGGTCGGCAACGGCACGGGTCCAACGACGCGGGCCCCGGTACGGGTCACCGTCTCGACGATCTTGCGCGCTGACGCGTCGATCGCCTCATGGTCGTAGGCCTTGAGCCTGATGCGGATCTTCTGTCCCGCCACGCTTAGTGTCCTTTTCTTGCCGCGTTTCGTAGAACCACCCGAGTCGGGCCGAACTACCTCGTCTGCACAGTCCTTACCTGGGCCGCAACTGTCCGAACGCTAGGCGACCGGGACGCACCCGATCCGCTGCCGCTGTTCATCTGTCATGGTTCTCCGGTACACGCGGTCGGGCGTGTCGCCCTCCCACTCATTCTCCGACCCGGAACTTTTCAGCTTTCGGGCCGGGAACGCGCACCGGACGCACTCGAATTCGAGTGCCAGTAGGTACTGCTTCCGTCTTGCATGGGCCGCGAACAGCTCTTTCGATCTGCTCGACGACGTTTTCACCCCACCTGTTTCGGGCCGCAATCAATCGCGTCCCAGACAAGGCAACCCGACCAGTATGCCGTACGAGGCCGGAGACTTCAAACCGACCCGGAGCAGGCGCTACGGCATACCAAACTTACTTCCAAGTAAGATACCGGAATGACACCCACGAGCCCCACCTTCACCGCTTGGCAGAAGCTCCCCGACAACGCCCTCGGCCACGCTCTCTTCTCGCTCGGGATGTGCATTCGTGTTCCGTACTTCGGCTCGGTGCTACCCCGCGTCGTCGACATGCGTCCCGGACGCTGCGAGGTGCAGGCCCCCAAATGGTGGGGTGTACGCAACCACCTCGGCACCTTCCACGCGATCGCCGCGTGCAACCTCGCCGAGGTAGCCATGGGGATGCTGTCCGAAGCGACGGTGCCGAGCACGCACCGATGGATCCCGAAGTCCATGACGGTCGACTACCTCGCCAAGGCGAACGGGTCGCTGCGGGCGATCGCCGAACTTTCGGAACTTCCGGACTTCACCGCCATGACCGAGGGCGCCGAACTGGTGGTGCCGGTCCGCATCACCGACCGCGCCGGCAACGAGGTCGTCCACGCCGACATCACGACGTGGGTAACACCCCGCCGGCCCGAACGGAAGCCGACAGGGACAGAGACTCCAGAATAGAGCGCCCGGGGGGCGGCGAACGAGGCATGTCGAAGCTCACATTCGGGTTCCGTGCCTCGGTGGCGGCGAATTGCCCTGCGCGAGTTCTCCGGACATGTGGCCGGACGTTCGCACACCATGGCGGTGAAGCGGACGAGGGGCGATCTTCTTGTGATCGCGGCAGTGGGAACCGGCACAGATGTGCGGCATTTATCGTGTACGTGTCTGCGCGCGTTACAGAAGATTCCTCGACCGCTTCTCCGGGCGTGAACACGGTTCGCAGGTCTGGCTTGATCTCCCTCCTCGCGTGCCATACTCGAGGACATGCCTGCACCTGACACCGCCGTACTTGTCGAGGGAATCGAAAAATCCTTCGGTGACGTAGCAGCGTTGCGGGGCGTGAGCTTCGAGGTGCCACGCGGCACGGTCCTGGGCATCCTGGGCCCCAACGGCGCTGGGAAGACCACCACCGTCAACGTCCTGTCCACGTTGCTCCGGCCGGATGCCGGACGCGCCTTCGTGGCGGGGCACGACGTCGTCACCGAATCGGCGGACGTGCGGCGCAGCATCATGATGACGGGACAGTACGCGGCGCTCGACGAGTCGCTGACCGGCCGCGAGAATCTGGTGCTGTTCGGGCGTCTGATGGGTCTGCCCAAGAGCGATGCGAAAGCACGGGCGCAGGATCTCCTGAACCAGTTCGACCTCGTCGAGGCCGGAGACCGGAAGGTGTCCGGTTACTCGGGCGGTATGCGCCGGCGCGTCGACATCGCGTGTGGTCTGGTGATCCGGCCGGAAGTGGTGTTCCTCGACGAACCGACCACCGGTCTCGACCCCCGCAGCCGCCAAGGCGTGTGGGGCCTCGTGTCCGCGTTGAAAGATCAGGGCATCACCATTCTGCTCACCACGCAGTACCTCGAAGAAGCCGACTTGCTCAGCGACAACATTGTCGTCATCGACAAGGGCACGGTGATCGCCGAAGGCTCGGCGGACGACTTGAAGGCCCGAACCGGCGGCAGCTATTGCGAAGTGGTGCCGGTCCAGCTCGCCGACCTGCCGCGGGTACGCGAGGTTCTGGCGAGCCTGTGCCCTCCCGACCGCGTCATCGAGGAAGGCTCCGACCGCTTGTCCATTCCGGCCGAACACGGCGCCCAAACTCTCGCTGAGGTACTTCGTCGGCTCGACATGGCTGGTGTGAAACTTGCCGACATCGCACTTCGACGACCGTCGCTCGACGACGTTTTCCTCTCGCTCACCGGTCATGCACGAGTCGACGAGAGCCTGCCGTCGTGACGGCGCCCCCACAGGTCGCCTTCGAACGCGCTCTCGCGGGTAAGCATCGAAAACCGCAGCCGTCCAACGTGCAACAGTGGATCGCACTGACACAGCGAAATCTCCACACCATGTCGGTGACGGGTCAGTTCTTCATAGCGGTGCTGGCACCGTTGATCTTCACGATCGGCTTCTACCTACCGCTGCGTCTGGTGATGAAGTTCCAGGGCGTCGACTACGCCCAGTTCGTCATGCCGATCATCGTGTTGCAAGCGATGGCGTTCACGGCCGTGTCCGCCGCTCACCGGGCGGCAACCGAGGCGTCGAACGGCATGAATACCCGGTTCCAGACAATGCCGGTGGGACCAGCCATACCTTTGGCGGCGCGCATGGCCGCGTCGTTCGTGCACTCGTCCATTTCACTCGTCGCGGCAGTGACCTACGGGTATCTCATCGGTTTCAGATTCGACGGCGGCGCGAGGCTGACCATCGGCTTCTGCGCCCTTGCGATGCTCATCGGTTTCGCACTCACGACCGGTGCCGATGCGCTCGGAACGCTGACGGGGAGCCCGGAAATCACCAGCCAGGCGCTCACGCTCCCGCAGTTGATCCTCGGGATGTTCTCCTCCGGTTTCGTCCCGGTGACGCAGTTCCCGGAGTGGGCGCAGGGGTTCGTGCGGAACCAGCCGATATCTCAGTTCTCCGAATCGATGCGGGCCATGACCGAGGGCACGATCACCCTGCACCAGATGACACCGACTCTGCTGTGGTGCGCCGGACTCGTGCTCGCTTTCCTCCCGTTGTCGATCTGGTCGAATGTGAGGCGCGGATGACCACCGAATACCGATCCGAGGCGCCCACCCGGGTGACGTTCCCCGCGGTGACCAAGCCGCATCCGGAAAACTCCGCATCCGCCCTGGTCGTTCACAGCCTGTTGCAGACGAAACGGCTGCTGGTGCGTTGGGCTCGGGATCCCGGAACGATGATTCAGGCAATCGTGTATCCGGCGCTGATGCTGATCATGTTCTGGGCGGTGCTGGGCATTTCGATTACCAAGGCGACCGGTATGAACAGTCTGTACGGCACTGTCCCGATGATCACTCTGGTCGGTGCAATGTTCGGCTCCATCGCGGGGGGACTGTCCCTCAAGAAGGAATGGGCCAACGGCCTGCTCAGCAGATTCTGGGTTCTTCCCGTCCACCGGGCCTCTCCCCTGGTCAGTCGGCTGCTGGCCGAGTGTGTTCGTATCTCTCTCACGACGGTCCTCATCGTCGCCGTCGGATGTGCGCTCGGCTTTCGGTTCGATCAGGGCGTACTCGCCGGCGTGGGACTCATGCTTCTGCCACTCCTCTTCGGTGTCAGTTTCGCGACGATGGTGACGGCCCTCGCTGTCAACTCGACGAAGGCACCACTCGTCGAACTGCTCTCCCTGTTGTGCACCCTCCTGCTGTTCTTCAACTCGGGATTCGTACCGACGGCCGCGTACCCGACCTGGTTGCAGTCTTTCGTGGAGAACCAACCCATGTCCTGCGCCATCGACGCGATGAAGGGGCTGTCGATGGGTGGTCCCGTGGCGGAACCACTGATCAAGACAATCGCCTGGTCGATCGGTGGTCTGATCGTCTTCACCTATCCTGCGGTTCGTGGATACCGAAGGGCCGCAGGGACTCCTGCGTAGCACACGGGTCCGCTACCGTCCCGTCGAGTCGCGTGAAACTAGCGAGGGGTATGGCCTGTGAGGGGTGGAGTGACCACCCACGGGTCGTCCGCGGCCGGCGGTCCGTACACACCCCCGCTTCGCGTCGCGTTCTCCTGCCCGAGATCGTCGGGGCGTGGCACATTGACCGCGCCACGCTGCTCGAGATACTCCTGCGACTGGCACGTCCAGTCGAGGGCTGGTTCGCGGGGTTCCGCCTCGGTGACCAGGCGGCGGGGTGCGTCGTATACGCACATCGGGCCCTGCGTGCCGACGAGTAGCAGATCGGCCAGTCCGCCCTTCTCGATCGATCCGATCTTCGGTAGCGCCGTCGGCATGATCGACAATCCGTATTCGAGTGACGGTTGCCGAGCAGCCACGATGCGGGTGGGGAGGACCAGATCGGCGAGCATGGCTCCGAGGGAGTCCCGGTTGCCGCCAAGCAGGGAGTCGAGGCTCGCCATCGTCTGAGGCGATCGCCCCATCAATTCGACGAGGGCCGCATCGTTGGCCTGAAGTTGCTCGAAGACGCTTCGTGCGGTGCTCGCCGACCCGGGCAGTGAGCGTGCCAGCCCGTCGGCGCTGTCCAACAGCGGCATCCCTTTGTCGACGATGGTGGTGAGCGCTTCTGTGCGACTGCCCAGTGTCTGCGCGATGTCGGCCGAGTTGTCGAGCAGGTTCTGCAGATCCGGTGCGGTTCCCTGGAACGCGGTCCCGAAGGTGTCCGCCATCGCGGAGAGGGCGCGCACGTCGAGCGTGTCCACCAGTTCGGTCGCCTGCACGAGCGTAGCGTCCAGCGATTTCGGAATTCCGTCCGCCGGGATGTCGATGACGTCTCCGTCGACCAGGTAGGGCGAGTGGTCGGTGGTGGGCATGATGTCGAGAGACTGGATGCCGACCGGATTCTCGGTGCTGATCTTCGCGATAGAGCCGACCGGTATCTGGGTTCCGGAATGCAGTTCGATCCCGAGCACAATTCCTGATCCGGACGGGCTGACGTCGACCGACTCGACGGTCCCGACTCCCACTCCGCGGTAGTTCACCGACGTTCCCCGGGCGAGCCCAGCGGCGTTGTCGAGTTCGGCGCTCACACGCAGAGGATCGCCGAACGTGTCCGGACCGGCGACGTACCGCAGCCCGAACAGGATCGCGGCCAAGGAGATTCCGACGAACATGACGAGTTGGGCGATCACGTGCCTGGTCATCAACGGACACCTCCGCCGAGGACCTCGGCCAGCGTACGAGCTTCCGGCACCTCGAGGGGCGCCGAGCCGGTGAGCAGTTTCGCGATCACCGCTGTGACGTCGAAGGTTCCGTTGAAGGTCACGTAGTCACCGGGCGTGGCGGCCGCGAATCCGCCGAGGAACCGTGCGACTGCGTCCAGCGTCGGCGCCAGCTCGGATTCGAATCCCTCCAGGGCGGTCAGTACCGTCCCGGCGTGGTCGATTTCAGCCGACAACTCCGTACCCGAGCTCCCCAGGACGCGCTCGGCTTCCCCGGCAAGTGTGGACGCCTGCTGCATGAGTGCGGTGATCTGCTCACGCTGGGACACCAGTAGGTCGATCACCGGTGACATTTCGGTCAGCGCTCGGTCCAGTACCGGTTGCCCCGCCGCCAGTTCGGCGGAGAATGCGTGGGAAGCCACTATTGCCCGGTTCAGTTCGTCGCGATGGTCGTCGACGACGCCCAGCGTGTTGTTCAACATGTCCACGAGGTCTCGGACCTTGTCCGAGCGGCCGGCGAAGGCTGCGCTCAACTCGCCCATAATGGTGCTCATCTGATCGATCCCGCTGCCGTTCAGCACGGTGGCGAGCGCTGCCAGGCCACTCTCGATGTCCGGGCCACGCGAGGTCTGGGCCAGTGGGATCACGTCGCCATCGTCCATCGGCACTCCACTTCCGTCCTCGATGTTCAACCGGACGAACGGATTACCCAGGGCAGTGGGCAATTCGATACGCGCCGTGACGTCCTGCGGCACAGGGACGTCGTTCCGGATCCGCAACTCGAGCCTGGCGGTGAAGTCTCGGGTGGACACCTCCGAAACGCGACCGACCACATCCTGTCCGGCGCGGACCTCGGCACCGGGGACTACGCGGTCGGCACCGTCGAACTCTGCGGTGATGCGGTACGACGGCCCCTCGGGTGTGTGACCGACCGACAGACCTTGCAGACTGAGCGAGCATCCGGACGTGATCGCGGCGGCAGACACCGCAGTCACCAGGGCGAATGTTCTGTTCCGGATCGTCATCGTCCTCCGACCATGAGTTCAGCGAGCCCGAACGGATCGGACATGCTGGGAGGGAACTGGATCGGGTTGGTGACTCCCGGTCCACGGCACAGGATCGGGTCGACCACCGAGCAGAGAGGCGACGTCGGCTCGGCCTGCGCGAGATTCGTCGAGATATTCAACCGGATACGCGCACGTTGATCGGGAGTGACCGCGCGCTGGATGTTGTCGATGAGCAAGGGCAGCAGGTCCATGATCTCGGCGAGGTCGGTGTCGTGTTCGCGAAGAACTCCGCTCATCCCTGCGAGGTTGTCGATACTGGCGCCGAGGTCGCCACCGCGAGCGGCAACCAGTTGATCGATCTGATTCAGCAGAGTGGTGAGCTGCCCGATCGTGGAGCCGATCTCGAACTTCTGTCCGGCGAACTCGTCGCCGACCGCGGTCAGCGACTGTGCCAGCGAGTCGACCTGCGCCTGCCGCGCCGAGATCGTCGCCACGAGAACCTCCAGATTGTCGATGAGGGCGCCGATATCCTCGCTGTTGCCGGCGACGACCGAACTCGCCTGGGACAAGTTGCGAATGGCATCGTTCATCGCCTGGCCCATACCTTGGGTGGAGGCCGCGGTGGCCGAGAGAGCGGCGCCCACGTTGCCGCCTTCCGGACCGAGCGCCTCGACCACCGTGTCGACACTGTCCATCAATCGGTCCCAGGTGATCGGCGAGTGACTGCGCTCGGGTGGGATGGTGTCTCCATCGGCCAGCATTGGTCCCCCGGTATAGGCCGGGCCGAGCTCGACGAAGCGTTCACCGATCGCGGACGAGACCAGCACGTAGGAATTCACCTCCGCGGACAGGCTGACGTCGGCGGCAACCGACATCGTCACCATGACGGTCGAACCCCTCGGTTCCACCGCCTCGACGGTCCCTACCGGGACACCCAGCACGGTGACCTCGGTCCCGGGAAAGACGCCGTTCACGTAGGCGAATTCCGAATGCACTGTGGTCGAGGACGAACGGACGATCACGACCCATCCGGCCACTGCGATCGCCGCGGCGAGTCCGACTACGAGGGCGATTCCGACACGCCTGCGCGCCGCGGACTTCACGAGCACCCCGTGAGCAGTCCGACGACGCAGAGGAGGTTGTCCGCGATGAAGGCAGAAGGAGCGGAGACGTCGGCCCAATCACCCGTTCCCGTCGAGTTCACCAGTGCGCGTGCGGCCGGCGCACCCTGTGTGAGGAGGGCGTCGATGTTGCCCAGGTTCGCGTGGAGGCGGTCCGTCACCAGCCGTGCGTTCGCGAGCAGAAGGTCGAGATCGTGCGTGTTCTCGCCGAGGAACTGCGAGGCCTGAGCCACCAGAGATTCGAGATCGTCGATCATCTGGCGTATCGCTTCCCGTCGTGTCGAGAGCGTCCTCATGACAACCTCGGCGTTCCCCAGCAATGTCGACAACTGGTCCTGTTGTGCTACCAGCACGTCGGTGAGGGTCCGCGAGCTGGCGAGCAACTGCGTGATCTGGTCGGCATTCTTCGCCAGGATCGCAGAGGCTGCGCTGACTCCCGCCAGTGCGTCGCGGTTGAGGGTGGCATCGGTGGGCATGGTGTCCGTGACCGTCGCGACCATTTTCTGCAGTCCTTCGACATCGAGTTCGCTCGCTGTTTCGATTGCGCCCGACCCGATGTCGTCGAGGGAATAGGGAACGCTGGTGCGGCTCAGCGGGATCACTCCGTCCGACGCCAACTCACCAGGGCCGGAAGGCGCGACGTCGAGATACCTCCTACCGAGGACCGTGGACAGTTTTACCCCCGCGGAGGTCGTGGAACCGAGGTGTCGTTCACCGTCGAGCCGGAAATGCACGTGGACGCGATCACCGGCAAGCTCTACCTCGGTGACCCGGCCCGCAGGAACTCCGGCGACGTAGACGTAGTCCGAGTTGGTCAGACCCGCGGCGTTGGCGAGCTCCGCGGTGTACGCATCGGTCCGAACGGTGAAGCTCAGCCGAGGTATGACGAGCACCATCGCGAGAACCAGTGTGGCTGCCGTGATTCCCACCGCCCCGACCACGAGGGGACTGACCGGCCGCACACGTTCCCTGCCGGACAGGGAGTCCCAGACGTCCCGTATCTTGTCCATGAAAGTCACTGGCAATACCTCGAATGCAGGTCTGGACCGAGCGCGCCTTCCTGGCCGTCGACATTGACGATGAAGGTGCAGAGGTAGATGTTGAGCCACGATCCGTACTCGCCGGCGCGGTTGACGGATGCGAAGAAACTGGGAGTCGCCGTCATCAGGTGGTCGAACTCGGCGTTAGCGCCGAGCATGGCACCCGTGAACGAATTCATCCGGTCCACCGTTCGGGTCAGTTCGGGAACCCGGCCGTCGAGGATTTCGATCATCGAGGTGCTGACGGCGGCCGTGTTGTCGAGGGTGTCGATCAACACCTCGTTGCTCTCGGCGAGCATCCCGGTGAACGCGGTGAGACTGTCCACCAGATGGGAGAGTTCGGGCCCCCTGGCGGCCGCTGTGGCGGCGACGATCTCGAGGTTGCCGATGAGCTCGCCGATGATCTGATCGTGATTCGCCAGATTTCCGGTCACCGCGGTGACACGCCGCAGCAGGGTGTCGACACTGGTTTTCCGACCGTCGAACACGGCGACGACCTCGGTGGCGAGTTCGTTGACCTGTTTCGGGTCGATCGCCTCGAACAGGGGCTTGAATCCGTTGAACAGACTCGTCAGGTCCAGGGCCGGCGAAGTACGGTCGAGTGGGATCGTCTCCCCCTCTTCGAGCGTGCTGTCCCCGGATGCCGCTGCACTCAGGTCGAGGTAGCGGACCCCCAGCAGATCGCCGTACCGGATGGCGACGGTGGTGTCGGCGGGCAATTTCTGATTGCGCTCCACCCGGAAATCGACGAGGGCAGAGGCAGTTCCGGCGTCGCCGTCCACGATCCGAACCGAATCCACCTTCCCTACTCGCACGCCTGCGATGGTGACGTCGCTGCCCGGCGTGACGCCCTGGGCGTCGGTGAACATCGCCTTGTAACCGACGGTGGGGCCCGGGAGGGGCACGCGCAGGGTGTTGACCACGAGAACTGCGGCGAACAGCGCGACGACCATGAATATCGACAGTTTGATCGCCGATCTGCCGACGTTCATCGACCGCTTCCTTCGCCGCAGTTCGGCCCGCTGAGGCCGGGATAACGTGGACAGTCCGCAGCGGTATACGGCCGCGGGTTCGACAAGTCGGCAGCGACCCGCACCGCGAACTTGCCGGTCGCGAAGACCGATGCCCCCGCTTCACCTAACGGGCCCAGCTCGTCGAGTGTTGCCCGCAGCATGTCGGACTTACTCGCCATCGTGCCGAGGGTGGGTGAAAGGTTGAGCGCTACAGCGATCATGCTGTCGGCGTTCTCCTCGAAGACAGCCCCCGAGTTCCGGGACACGACGAGGCTCGCGGCGAGAAACCCGGTGAAGCTGTCGGTGTTCTCGACCACTGTGTGCGACAGGGATGTCGCCGCCTCCATCGTGGCCAGCAGATCCGGGGCCGCCGCACTCAGTTGCTCGCTGAGGCGGGCGATCTGCGGGGCCCGCTGCGCCACCGAATCCACTAGCGGCGCAGTCGATTGTGCCATCGCATGGACGCTGTCGAGGGTGCGACCCAGTTGCTCGCCTCGGCCACGCAACGCGTCCGCGACCGCACTGAGAGCCGCCTGCATCTGTGCCGGCTTCACCTCGGACAACAGCTGGTAGACGCGCGAGTACAGGTCGTACAGCTGCACCGTTTCGGTGGAGGTATCGGGTGCGAGGTGCGCTCCCTCTGCCAGCTTCGCTCCAGCGGCAACGCCGATGGGCACTAGTTCCACGATCTGGTCGCCGAACAGAGTCCGGGGCACGATGCGGACGCGAACACTTGCCGGGATGTGGCGGATCTGCTGCGGATCGAGGCTGATCTCCAACTCCGACTCGTCGATACCGGGATCGACACCGGCCACCGTGCCCACCGTGGCGCCGCGGTAGGACACCGTCGAATGTGACTTCACGGCGCCCGCCTCTGCGGGCAGGGTGGCGTGCACCACGGGGTCGGTCACGATCGACTCGGTGCCGAAGCCCACGAGAAGAATCGATCCGGTAGCGAGGACGACGACGCCGAGTAGTCCGCGGGCGGCGAGGGCGATCGGACCCGGGCCGCCCGGGCGGCCCCGCATCACGGCAACCCCAGCGCGGGAGCGGACGGCACGAGGCCCCAGAGCGCGAGCGTCAGCAGCAGGTCCACGATTCCGATGGCGAGGATGCTGGTACGGAGTGCGCGCCCTGCGGCCCGGCCGACGCCCTCGGGACCGCCGAATGCGTGATACCCGTACGAGCAGTGCACGAGCGCGATGATGGTGGCGAAGACGATCGCCTTGATGAACGAATACAGGATGTCCGTGGGTGTGAGCATGAGATGGAAGTAGTAGTCGTAGGTGCCCGCGGATTGCCCGCTGAAGGTGACGATCACGAGCCGCGACGCCAGGTAGGACGACAGGAGCCCGACGACGTACAGCGGCACGACGCAGATCAGGCAGGACACGAGTCGGGTGCTGGCCAGAAAGGGCAGCGAGCGGATCGCCATCGCGTCCAGCGCGCTGATTTCCTCCGAGATTCGCATCGATCCCAGCTGAGCGGTGAACCCGGTACCGACCTTGGCGGCGAGCGCTATCGACGCGATGACCGGCGCCAGCTCCCGCGTATTCAGGATCGCGGACAGGAGCCCGGACAGCGACCCCATTCCCAGTAAATCGAGCCCGCGCAGACCTTCGATGCCGACCTGCGTGGCCGCGACAGCGGACATGGCGAACACGACACCGATCGCACCTCCGCCCGCGAGTACGGTGGCGCCACCGAAGCTGATGTCGCCGACCTGGCGCATGATGTGCCGCCAGTACTTCATCACTGCGAGCGGTACTCCTGCGATTGCGCTTCCGTAGAACGTGAATTCGCGGCCGAGCCCCGTCAGCAGATTCAGCGGTTGGCGGGCCTTCGTCCTCGCCCAGTGCGCCGCGGGCCATCTGGCGCTGACCACCACCATCAGTAACCACCTACCGGGACGACGAGAACGGAATACAACTGACTGAGAACGGTGTTCACGATGAACACCAGGATGAAGGCTAGGACCACTGCCTCGTTGACGGCGTCGGCGACACCACTGGGACCACCCTTGGTGTGCAGGCCCTTGAAGCTGGCGATGAGCGCCGAGGTGACGGCGAAGGCGGCGGACTTGACGAGCGCGACGACGAAGTCCGAGAGCCGGGTGTACTGGGACAGCGCGGTGAGGAAGCTCCCGGCCGAGGTGTTCTGGACGACGACCTGGAAGAAGAAGCAGGCCGACACCCCGATCGCCGTGACCATCGCGCACAGCGCGACACCGACGACGACCGACGCGAGAACCCGCGGCACCACCAACCGCTCGATCACGTTGAGCCCGATGACCTCCATCGCCTCGACCTCTTCCCGGATCGTCCGCGAACCGAGGTCGGCGCAGATCGCGGAACCGCCTACACCGGCGAGCATGAGCGCACATACCAGTGCCGACGCCTGGCCGACGATGACGAAGCCGACGACGGCCCCGGTGTATCCCTCGGCTCCGAGCTGACCGGCGAGGCTACCGATCGTCACAGCGATCAGGACCCCGATGGGGATCATGAGAAGCAGTGCAGGCGCCGAGGTGACCGACGCCAGCCGCCACGCCTGATCGAGGAGTTCTCGCCATGCCAGCTTGCGCCTGACGAGCAATCGCACTGCGGCAACCATGGTCGCGATCGAAAAGCCGATGAGCGCACCGACCTCGTTGGCGAACTGGCTCAAGGGCCCCCTCGTGGGTGGCAACTCGAACGTCACGCGGTCCTCCCCCGTCGCCGGTCACCGCGGGGGATGACCGGCCTCGAGATCTCTGTTACGGGGTTCAGACCACGACGCTGTTCGCGCCGTAGTTCTTTCGAAGTTCGCCCTTGACGACCTTGCCGCTGGCATTGCGTGGCAATGCCTCGACGACGACCACGTCTTTCGGTTGCTTGTAGCGGGCGAGTTTGTCTTCGAGCCAGGCTGTGAGTTCTTCGACCGTGAGGTCGTCACCGTCGTCGAGGGCCACGATGGCCACGGGGACTTCGGTCCACTTCGGGTCGGGGCGGCCGACGACGGCTGCCTCCCGAATCCTGGGGTGCGCGAACAGAACGTTTTCCACCTCTGCGCAGTAGATGTTCTCGCCACCCGAGATGATCATGTCCTTCTTGCGATCCACGACGTAGACGAAACCCTCTCCGTCCTGGCGCACCAAATCACCGGAGTGGAACCAGCCGCCGGCGAAAGCCTCGGCCGTGGCGGCCGGATTCTGCCAATACTCCTGCATCATGGTCGGTCCGCGATAGACGATCTCGCCGACGGCGCCCGGCTCGACGTCGTTCATCTCGTCGTCGACGATGCGGGTCTGGATCGTCGGGATCGGCTTACCCACTGAACCAAGTTTGCGGATCGCGTCGTCGCCGTCGAGTACGCACGTGATCGGTGACATCTCGGTCTGTCCGAACACCGCGACGATCAAGGCGCGCGGGAAGGTCTCGGCCATGGAACGGAGCACCGTATCCGACGCAGGGGCGGCGCCCCAGCTGATGACGCGCAGCGCGAGATCGCGGTCCTCGACGGTCGGGTCGGCACACACTGCCTGCCACTGGACAGGCACCAGGAAGACGGTGGTGACCCGTTCCTGTTCCCACACGTCGAGCATCTCGGTGGGATGGAAAGCCTTGAGCGGATGGATCACCGTGGTCCCGCCGAGCATCAGCATGGGGGCGACGGAACCGAGTGCGGCGACGTGGAACACCGGTGAGGCGAGGAACCCGATGTCGTCACCGCGGTCGTAACGCATCGCGCGGATGCAGGTGATGGCTTGGCCGACCAAATTCGAGTGCGACAGCACCGCACCCTTGGGGGTTCCGGTGGTTCCGGACGTGTAGAGAATGAGAGACGCGGTGTCTTCCGGAAGGTCGACGGGGGCGTAGGCAGAGCCGCCCTCGGCGAGTAACTCCTCATAACCGAGCACGTCGCCGTCGGTCTCCGCACCCATGTTCACCACCAGGCCCAGCTCCGGTACTTCCTGTCGCACAGCGGCGACCAGCGGCGCGAGCGCCGGCTCGGTGAACACCGCTCGCGCGCCCGAGTCGCGAGCGATGAACGCGACCTCGGGGGGCGTGAGCCGGAAGTTGACGGGCACCGCGATGGCGCCGAGCGCGTTGATCGCGAGCACCGCTTCGAAGAACTCGGTTCGGTTGAGGGTCAGGAGGAGAACGCGATCGCCGAACACGACTCCACGGCGAGACAGTGCGCCTGCGAGCGCCTCGGAGCGGTCGTGGAGTTGACGCCACGAGGTGTTCTGTCCGAGAAAGCGAAACGCGGCATGGTCGGGTTTCATCTCCGCGTGCGTCGCAACCCAGTTGTTCCAATGGTTGCGGCGCGATTGCAGTGGCTGCGTGAGCAGCGCGCTACGTGATGACATTGTGGTTGTGGTCCCTTCGCTGTACTCGTCTCTTCCCATCGCGCCTCGGTGGACCCCGCGCGGTGGTTGTGACGAGTATTACAGATCTCGTCATCGATCGGAACATTTTTGTTAACCGGAATTCGCACCGGGAGGGGGTCGAGCGCCGCTCGGAAATGCACATGTCGGCACAGACGTGAACGACCGGACGGGTCGTCGCCGAAGTCAGCCTTGGAAGCGAGCCTGCCGCTTGCCGAGCATCGCGGTCACGCCCTCGACGAAATCGGGCGCCTGCAGAAGTTCGGCCTGCCCTTCCTTCTCTCGCTCGAGGGCACCCTCGAGCGCTGTCAGCGTCGATGCCGTGAGCGCCCTTTTGGTCAGCTCGATGGCACGCCGCGGACCGCGTGCGAGCTTTGTCGCGACGGCGTCGACGTGGGCCGCCAGTTCCCCGGCCGGAAGGACTCCGGCTATCAGACCCTCGCGCTCGGCCTCGGTGGCGGACAGACGTTCACCGAGCAACGCCATCCGGGTGGCCCGCGCTCGGCCGATGGATGCTGCGATCAGCGCACTGGAACCGCCGTCGGGCATCAGCCCGATGTTGACGAACGCAAGGAGCAGGTAAGCATTCTCGGAAGCGAAGGTGAGGTCCGCCGTCAGCGCGATGGATGCGCCGACCCCTGCCGCAGCACCGCTCACCTGCGCGATGACAGGAACCGGCAGATCGACGATGGCGCGAACCACTCTGTTCGCCGAATCCATCACCACCTCGGATGGTGCCTCCCTGCCACCCGCCGCAGCGGCAGCGGCGAGGTCGGCGCCGGTGCTGAAAGCCTTTCCGGCTCCGGAGATGACGACGACACGAACGGAGCGGTCGGTGGCCGCGTCGGTGAGTATGTCGCCGAGGGCTTTCATGTGTGCCAGGTCGAGCGCGTTCATCCGGTCGGGGCGATCAATGGTGATCCGGAGGATCCCCTCTCCGCTGACGACACGGAGGCCGTCGACTGCCGAGGTGATCACGATGCTGCCCCCACACGCATATCCGTCATCTCCGAAAGTCGCCCTGCGATAAGCGCTTCGGCTTCGGTAACCATACGGGAGACGAGAGCCGCCACGGTCGGGATGTCGTGGATCAGGCCCTGACTCTGTCCGGCGGTCCAGATTCCGGCGTCCAGGTCACCCTTCTCGAATACCGTGCGCCCCCGCGCCCCGGACACGAGATGCTGGATGTCCGAGAATTCACAGCCGCCCTTCTCGATCTCGGCGACCTCGGTGCTGACTGCATTGGTTGCCACTCGCGCCGTGTTCTTCAGCGAGCGGAAGATGAGTTTCGTATCGCGCTCCGTGTTGGCGACGATCTGTTCCTTGACCGCCTGGGCGACCGGGGATTCGGCGGTACACATGAAGCGGGTTCCCATGTTGACCCCGTCCGCTCCCAGCGCCAGCGCGGCGACGAGACCACGGGCGTCCGCTATACCGCCGGAGGCGATGACGGGGATGGTGAGTTCTCGCGTGGCTGCCGGAATCAAGATCAGGCCCGCGACGTCGTCCTCACCCGGGTGACCTGCACATTCAAAACCGTCGATGCTGACCGCGTCCACCCCGACGAGTTCCGCCTTGACGGCGTGTCGGACGCTCGTGCACTTGTGAATCACCTTGATGCCGGCGTCCTTCAGGTGCGGAAGGTGATCGACCGGGTTCGATCCCGCGGTCTCCACGATCTTGATGCCTGAATCGATGATGGCCTGCCGGTACTCCGCGTACGGCGGTGGGGTGATCGACGGGAGAATGGTGAGGTTCACACCGAACGGCTTGTCGGTCAGCTCCCGGGTGCGAGCGATCTCCTTCACCAGATCCTCGGGCGTCGGCTGTGTAAGTGCGGTAAGGAAGCCGAGCGCTCCGGAGTTGGCGACCGCGGCAACCAGCTCCGCGCGCCCGACCCACATCATTCCGCCTTGGACGATGGGATGATCGATCCCGAACGCCTCGGTGAAGGTCGTTCTCAGCATTTCAGTTCACCTCTTCGAAGATGCCGCCTGCGGCGGCCTTGTCCAGCAGCAATTGCGGGTGGCAGGAATCGTCATGCGAATTGCCGTTAACTTATTCGCTTTGTCATATCGGTGTCAATACTCGATGAGCGTTATCCGTGCGCGCTCACAGCACTTTCGGCAGGATGGACCGAGTCGGGCGACGGAGCTGCACCCATAGTCCATCCACTACAAAAGGGAGCCTCGGTTAAGATGACCGGCAGATAAACTGGCAAGAAATTGCCGATTACTGGAGGTGACCGTGGCCCGGACCAGCACGGCGGCCGGTGCCGCCACCGAAAGGCCGATTCGGCGTCGGCCGAAAGACCGCAAGGCTCAGATCGCCACCGTCGCGGCGGAGGCGTTCAGCGAGCGCGGTTACCACGCCGTCGGTGTCGACGACATCGCAGCCGCCATCGGCATCTCTGGTCCCGCCCTCTACCGGCACTATCCCAACAAGTACGCCCTGTTTGTGCACGCGGCCACCACGACCGCGGACGCTCTGCGCACCGCGGCCGACGACGCCCTCGCAGGCGTCGAAGGCGCGGACGCCGGAGAGCGGCTCGATCGGTTGATCGTCGCACTGGTCGCCAACACGATGGAGAACCGCAAAGTGGCGGGCCTCTACCGGTGGGAGAGCCGCTACCTACAGCCCGACGACCGCATCCGCATCCGTGATGTCTTCGTGCACGTGACCCAATGTGTGGCGGCACCGCTGCGGGAGTTGCGCCCCGAACTGTCGGCGGTCGATGCGACGACACAGGGCGCCGCGACCCTGAGCGTGATGGGAAGTATCAGCGCACACCACACCGCTCTCGCCACTCGTCGCCTTCACGCGCTTCTCACGAAGGCGTGTGAGTCGATACTTCACGCCACCCTTCCACCTGCTGTCCCAGCCGGCGATGCGCCCGCGACTGACGCAGGCAGTGGCGGGCTGGCGATGACGTCCAAGCGTGAATTGCTGATCAACGAGGCCGTGCAGATTTTCGACCGTTACGGCTATCACGACTCGAGTATCGAGGAGATCGGCGCGGCCGCCGGGATCAATGCCTCCAGTGTGTACCGCCACTTTCCCAGCAAGGCAGACCTTCTGGCAGCAGTCTTCTACCGTGCGGCCGACCGGCTCGCGGTCGCGACGTCGGCGGCTCTCTCCACCGCCACCGACCCCAAGGATGCGCTGAGCACCCTGGCGGAGTCGTATCTGGAACTGGCCTTCCGGAACCCGGCCGTGCTTTCGGTCTACTTCGCCGAGATCGGGAATCTACCCGAGAACGAACGACGGAATCTACGTAATTTACAGCGCCTCCATGTCGAGGAATGGGTACACCTGGTCACCGCGGTGCGGCCGGAACTTTCGGCGCCCGAAGCGCGCTTCCTCGTCCACGCGGCACTCGGCCTGGTCTTCGACATCGGCCGGCTCATTCACTTCGATACCGCCGAGGAGTCACGCGCCCGGCTCCACACGCTGATGGTGGCCGTACTCTTCGGGCACTGAACGACGAAGAGCGCGAGCTTCGCGGTGGTGGTCGTTGTCCGCGCCCAGATCGCGGGGCCGGTACCCCACCGGATACCCCGGGTAAGTCCGGTTTCGCGGATCACGTGCGGCCTTCGACTGTGTACGCGGCGGCAGCAGACGCACGAACTTCCCCCGGAGAACGAGTACGCGCCGAGCGGCGCTGCGAAGCCAGCCGGGTGCGGCGTCGAATCCGAACGCCGCCAGCATCATCGGGTCGAGCAGGGCGTTCACTCCCTGCACGACGAAGGGTCGCAACGACCTCGGGAACCATGAGCAGAAGAGGTCCCGGGTGTAGGTGCCGACGCGGTGGTTGTCTTCCGTGTACCGGAAGTGCTTCCGCTCGTAGTCGGCCTTGAACCGGTAGAAGTCCTCGAAGCTCGTGGGAATGTGCTTGATTCCCATGCGGATACCGACTTCACGGTAGAAGTGGAAACACGCGAGACGTTCGTGCGGTGTGAGCCGTCGCCACCCGAAGCGGTCGATCCAGTCGATCGGCTCGTAGATGAACGTCGTGAGCACGTACAGCATGTCGTCGTTGTCGATGTGGTACTTGCCGTGCATGCGGTTGACCACACGCAGTGATTCGATACCCCGCTCGGAGTCGTAGCCGTGCTCGACCAGTTCGCCCATGAGGAGCGCGGTGTCGTCGTAGCGCTTCTGTGGCCGTTTCTCGAATTCACCGGTGCGCTGGAGCAGTTCGGAGATGGTCGGGACGCAGTAGGTCCGGAACAACGCGAACTCGAGGGACCGCTGGTAGTCCCAGGGAAACTCGAAACCCGCGGTGATGCGGTGAATCTCCTGGTGATCGCGTACCGGGTCGAGTTGTTCGATCCGCCGTACCCAGCCGTTCCTGCCCCGCGGAGTACCTCGTGGCCCGTCGGCCTCGTCGTTCTTCATCAGCATGTGATCGACGCCCCTTTCGTCCGCACTCAACGCCCGTGACGGTTCTTCAGCATCCAGGCGGACACCAACATGTCCCGGCGCTTTCGCTCCATCGTCAGCAGGTTCAACGGTGCCGCGAACCGCTGCCGGGCAATCGACTTGACCCTGCTGAATTCCCGCAGTCCGTCCGCACCGTGGATACGACCGAACCCCGAATCGCCGACACCGCCGAACGGCAACGCCGCGACACCCGCGAAGCCGAGTACCGAACCGATCGTGACGACACCGGCCCGTAACGTCTCGGCCACCTGCATAGCCTTCTTGGCGTCCTTCGTGAACACGGACGCACCGAGACCGAAAGTGGTGCCGTTCGCTCTCGTCACCGCCTCGTCGAGACTCGCGACCTTGTTGACCACGACCGTCGGACCGAAGGTCTCCTCAGAGACCGCCGTGCTGTTCTCCGGAACATTCGTCAGGACGATCGGGCCCACGTATCCATCCTTGATGGAGTCGAGCCCGCCCACCACGGCGGATCCACCCTTGTCCAATGCATCCTGCACGTGGCGACGCACCACGTCCGACTGACTGGGCATTGTCATCGGCCCGTAGGACGCATTCTCCGGACCGGGGTGCAGGGCCTTTGCCTTCTCGGTGACCAACCGGACGAAGTCGTCGTAGACCGAGTCGACCACGTAGATCCGTTCGACCCCGGCGCACGTCTGTCCCGCGTTGCCCATGGCGCCGAAGACGGCGAAACCGGCCGCTTCCTCGAGGTTCGCGTCGGAGTCGACGAGCATGGCGTCCTTGCCGCCTGCCTCCACGACCAGCGGCGTCAGCGTGTCCGCACACGCGGCCATCACACGCTTGCCCGTTGCGGCAGAACCCGTGAAGGCAATCTTGTCCACGCCGGCTGCGACGAGCGCCGAACCGGTGGATCCGTCGCCAGTGACGACCTGGAGGACGGGCTGGTTCGGGATGAGAGCGGCCCACTTCTCGGCGATCCACACCGCCACACCGGGGGTCAGCTCACTGGGCTTGAACACCACGGCGTTTCCCGCCGCCATTGCGTAGGAGACGGATCCCAGTGGGGTGTAGACGGGGTAGTTCCAAGGGCCGATGACGCCGACCACACCCATCGGCTCGTATCCGACGCTGCTCGCCTGATTGGCGCTGACGAGGCCGGAGGCTACTTTGCGCCGACGCAGGACCTTGCCGGCGTTCTTCGCCGCCCAATCGAGATGCTCGATTGCGAGCATGACTTCGAGAAGCGCGTCGTCGTACGGCTTTCCCGTCTCGTCCGCGACGAGACGGGCGAGTTCCTCCCCACCCCTCGCCATCGACTTCTTCCAGTCGAGCAGCCACTTCTTACGTCCGTCGAAACCGAGTCCGGTCCACCACTGAGCCGCGGCGCGGGCCCGCTCGACAGCGTCTCGCACTTCACGCTCTCCGTGGACCGGGTACTCGGCCAGAACCTTGCCGGTGCGTGGGTCCAGGGATGAGAACGTCGCCGATGACGGCGGCGTCGAAGGCAGCGGCTTCTCCGCGGCACTGGTGTCGGTCGTCTCGGCCTGCTGTGACATGGGCGTCCTTCCCTCGGATCACATCAAATATATGTGATGTGATGTAATGTTGTGGACATCACAGTATGCCGCAGACCGCATTCCAGCAAGCCCTACACAGACACCTGCGCCGGGCCGCGTCGTCCGCCGCCTCACCCACGAGGAGTTCTCCCCACATGAGCGTCGAATTCACCAGTGAACAGAAAGACTTCGCCGCGGCGATCGCCGATTTCTGCAAGCGCGAGACCGGGACCCGCGAAGTGCGCGACAAGCTGACCAACCACGGCGAGCACAACCACAACCAGGACGTCTACGAGAAGATGGCCAAGCTGGGCTGGCTCGGGATCACCGTCCCGGAGGAATACGGCGGCTCCGACGCCAGCCTCGTCGACATGTGCATCCTTCTGGAGGAAGCCGCCAAGGGAATGGCACCGATCGGTGGCATCGGGCCGACGTTGATCACCGGTGGCGCATACGCCAAGTTCGGCACCGAAGCGCAGAAGGACGTCGTCCTGCGCGGCATCGTCGCCGGACGCTCGCAGGCGATCTCCATGTCCGAACCGGAAGCCGGCTCGGACGTCGGCAATCTCAGTACCCGCGCGGAGAAGACCGCCGACGGCTGGGTGGTCAACGGTCAGAAGACGTGGTGCTCCAACGCGCACTTCGCCGACAACATCCTTCTCGTGGCCCGTACGGGGCAGCCGGTCAAGCGCAGCGGGGGCAACTCCTCCACCGAGGGTAAACACGAGGGGCTGACGATGTTCCACGTGCCCGCCGGCACGGCGGGGCTGAAGATCAACGGTATCGGCACCATGGGCGGCAAGGAGGTCAACGACCTCTACTTCACCGATTGCGTGCTTCCCGAGGATGCCGTGGTCGGCGAAGTCGGCAACGGCTGGCGGCAATTGATGACCGGCCTGAACTTCGAACGCCTGATCCTCGCGGCCATGATGCTGGGTACGGCGCAGCGGGCGTTCAACGACACCCTCGAATTCATCACGCAACGCAAGCAGTTCGGGCGGCCCGTGGGCACGTTCCAGGTACTACGTCACCGAATCGCCGATCTCGCCACCGAGATCGAGTGCTGCAAGCTCCTCGTCTACAGCGTCGCCAAAGAGGCCGACGCCGACCCGAACAAGATGCTGGCCCGCGAAGCGTCGATGGCCAAGTTGAAGGTCACCGAGACTGCCAAGAAAGTGGCGCTCGAAGGCATGCAGATGATGGGCGGCTACGGCTACGCCACCGAGTTCGACATGGAGAAGCACGTTCGCTCCACCCTCGTCTCCAGCATTTACGGCGGCACCAACGAAATTCAACGCGACATCATCGGTAAGACCTACGGCTTGTAAGCACCGATCGCGGTTTATGCTGGTTGCCGCATCTAAGGAGTTACCCATGACATCGCCCTCCGTGTCACGACCCTCAGCGGCCCTGCGCCGTCGACCGCAGCTGTCCGATGACGTCGCTGTGCACGTGCGGAATCTCATCATGTCCGGGGGCGTCCGCCCGGGTGACTTCATCCGCCTCGACGAAACCGCCGCAGAGTTGGGTGTGAGCGTCACGCCGGTGCGCGAAGCGCTCCTGACTCTGCGCGGTGAAGGGCTCGTCGAGCTCGTCCCCCACCGTGGTTACGTGGTCGCGCCCCTCAGCCGCGAGGACATCCACGACCTCTTCTGGCTCCAGAGCCAGATCGGCGAGGAACTCGCGGTGCGGGCCACGCGCGCCGCCACGCCCGAAGCCATCGAGGAATTGACCGCCATCAACGACAAGCTCGAGCGTGCGGTGGAGGACAACGACGCCGCGCGTATCGAGGATCTCGAGTTCAAGTTCCACCGGGTGATCAACCACCTGGCGAATGCGAGCAAGCTGTCGTGGTTCCTTCTCAGCGCCACTCGCTACACACCGGCGCACTTCTACTCGTCCGACCCGGCGTGGGGTGAGTCGGCCGTCGCGAGCCATCGCCGTCTCATCGCCGCCATGGCGGAGAAGAAGGCCGACGTGGTGGGGGCCGAGAACAAGGCACACTTCATGGACGGGGCCCAACGACTGGTCGCCCACCTCGACGAGATCGGCATCTGGGACTGAACCTGCCCCGAAGTCAGCGACCCGGCATCAGCGGGACCGGTACGTTGCCGGTTGCCCGTGCGGGTCTCAGCCGGCCTCGCACGGGGCCGCGTTGCGGTCGGCGTACGTGGGGTCCAGAGCCCGCTGAATGACGTAGAGAGCACGCGGGTCGGTCGTCAGCTCATTGTGCTCGGCAGCGTTGGACTCACACCCGTCCTGAAGCCACACGTTGTGCACCGTCGCACCCGGTCCTGCGGTGAGGAACGTGTTCTCCGGCGGAGTCGAGACTGTGTCCCGGCGACTGGCGACCACTGTGTACTCGATACCCGGGTCCGTGTCGCCCGCGCCATTGAGTACCTGGAGGAACGGCGAACCGACCATCTGTTGAATGTACGAGGGCCCCACGGCCACCCCGGCGAGCGTCGTCACGGGCACCCCCAGCGCCTGGGCGACGGCGCCGAGCATCTGGACGTCCCCGAAACTGGTCCCGTGATTGGTCGCGCCCAGCGTGACGAGCGAATGCACCTTGTTCAGGGCGGGATTGTTGCGATCGGCCCCACCCTCGAAACGGAGGTACTGCCGGGACAGCGTGCCACCGAGCGAGTGACCGACGATGTCGACCTGCGGGGCGCCCGTCGTGGAACGGACGCGATCGACGAATCCCGCGAGTTGCCGAGCCGACTCCGCGATGTCGGCGCCGCCGAACATGCGCAGCAGATTGCCTTCGGTGAGACCGGCGACCTGCCCGTAGTTGAGGGCGAAGACGCAGTACCCCTCCGCCGCGAGCGCCGGCGCGAGGTCCTTCCAGGTGGCCGCCATGCTGACCCACGTACCGTGCACGAGCACGACCGGGCGGGGGTGCTCGGGCGAGGGCTTGCAGTTCCAGTCGTTCGCCCCGGGTAGCACCGCAGGATCCGCGACTGGCTCGGGTTCAGTCGCCGCAGGGTCCGCTGCTGCAGGTGCCGCACCGAACATCAAGATGCCCGCAAGCACTAACATCAGGGCCTGGGTGGCCGACGAAATACGCATATGCCTCATATCCTGGATAGGCCGAAAATAGACTTCTGGTTACGTTACCCAAATGTCCATCGAAGTCTCAATCCGTGATTGAGACTATGGGGGTGATCACCACCGGTTCGCATCCGCAAACCCGAAATTCGCCTTCTCGGCAGTCCGGGAGGCGCGGAGAAACGAACCACCACTGACACACGATAGTCGGGATGAGAAAGCTACTGCCGATCGAGTGACTGGGGCGACTATGTATTTCTCCGTAGAAGAGGGGAAGAGCGATGATTCCGGAAAGGCCCCTGACGCCTCGGCGCACCAGGCACTCGAAGGTTTGCGCGCGGAACTTGATGCCGTCGACGCAACTCTGCTCGAGACCGTGGGTCAGCGGCTCGAGGTGTGCCGGCGTATCGGTGAACTCAAGCGCCGCTCCGACATCGCGATGATGCAACCGCACCGGATCGATTTGGTGCACGAACGCGCTCGCCGCTATGCCGACAGCCACTCCCTGTCTCCCGCGTTCTTCGACGCGCTCTACGACCTCCTCATCGCCGAGACCTGCAGGCTCGAAGAATTGGTCATCAACGGCGGGACGGGCGCGAGCAGCGCCGACGGCAGTGGGCACAACGGCCACCACCATCCCCTTCCCCCGACGAATGCCGAGTCGTCATGAGTACGCGAACGCTGCTCGTCGACAATTACGACTCCTTCACCTACAACCTCTTCACCTTGCTCGCCGAGGTGAACGGGGAACCCCCGACTGTCGTGCACAATGATGTCGACTGGGACTCCGTTCCGTGGTCCGAGTTCGACAACATCGTCATCTCCCCCGGTCCCGGCCGCCCCGAGCGACCTCGTGATTTCGGTATCAGTGCTCGGATCATTGCCGAGACCGACTTGCCAGTACTGGGCGTGTGCCTCGGCCATCAGGGGCTGTGCCAACTGTTCGGCGGACAGGTCGTACTCGCGCCGGAGCCGATGCACGGGCGCGTGTCGCTCGTCGAACACCACGGCAGCGAACTCTTCGAAGGCATCCCGTCACCCTTCCCCACCGTGCGATATCACTCGCTGATCGCGCGGGACCTGCCCGACGACCTCGAAGCAACAGCCTGGACGACCGACGGTTTGCTGATGGGCGTGCGTCACCGGAACCGGCCCCTGTGGGGTGTCCAGTTCCACCCCGAGTCGATCAGTACGGCGTTCGGACACGAGCTGCTCGCGAACTTCCGCGACCTCACCCCGACGCATTCGGGCACGCCGGCTTCCGGGTCGATGCTGAAGATCCCCGTGCCGCACGCGCCGTACGTCATTGCGCAGGTCCGCATCGACCACGAGGTCGACCCCCGTACCACCTTCGAGGATCTGTTCTCCTCGGGTCCGAATGCGTTCTGGCTCGACGGCACGTCGGCATCGGAATCGACTTCCCGCTTCACGATCATGGGCAACTGCTCCGGGCCCAGAGCCGAGTACATCACCTACGACGTCGGCGAATCGCTCGTGCGCATCACGCGCGAAGGGCTCCCCGTGGAACAGGTCCACGCCCCGTTCTTCGACTACCTCGAACGCCAACTGGCGGCCAGGTCGGTTCCCGGTCTCCCCGGAGTGCCATTCGGGCTGGGCTACGTCGGCTATCTGGGTTACGAGCTGAAGGCGCAGACGGGTGGTGCCGCCGTGCACCGGTCGCCGACCCCGGATGCCGCCCTCGTATTCGCGGACCGAGCCGTCGTCATCGACCATTCGAACGAACGCACGTATGCGCTGTGTCTCAGCGATCACCAGGACGACCCCGAGATGCACCGGTGGCTCGACGAGATGGAGGCTGGGCTGCGCCGGCTGGCCGAGCCGGACCAGCCGGCGTCGGCAGTGCCTCCCATCAGGAAACCCGAATCGACGCAGCTCGCCCTGCGCCACGACCACGATCGGTATCTCGAGCACATCGCGTCCTCGCTCGCCGAGATTCGGACGGGTGAGTCTTACGAGGTGTGTCTGACCAACATGGCGACCGTCGACCAGACGATCGACCCGCTGCACACCTTCGAGCTGCTCCGCACCATCAGCCCCACCCCGTACAGCGCGTATCTCCAGTTCGCGGGCCTGTCGGTCCTCAGCGCGTCACCTGAGCGCTTTTTGCGGATCGGCCCCGACCGCGTGGTGGAGTCGAAACCCATCAAGGGAACGCGGCCGCGTGGAGCCACCCCCGCCAAGGATGCGGTGCTGCGCCAGGACCTGCTCGACAGCGAGAAGGACCGCGCCGAGAACCTGATGATCGTAGATCTGACGCGCAACGACCTGGCCCGGGTCTGTGTTCCCGGGTCGGTGCACGTTCCCAAGCTCTTCGACGTGGAGACGTACGCAGCCGTACACCAACTGGTGTCCACGGTCCGCGGGACTCTCAGCGCCGACGCGTCGGTGATCGCGTGCGTCCGCGCCGCCTTCCCGGGCGGATCCATGACCGGCGCGCCCAAGATCCGGACGATGGAAATCATCGACCGGCTCGAGTCGGGGCCGCGCGGTGTCTACTCGGGAGCGATCGGGTACTTCTCACTGACCGGTACCGCCGACTTGTCGATCGTCATTCGCACGATCGTCGCCTCCGAGAGCGAGGTGACTTTCGGGATCGGCGGTGCCATCACGGCACTGTCCGATCCTGAGGAAGAATTCGACGAGGCCATGGTCAAGGCTGCCACAATGGTGCGTGCACTGTCCGTCACCGCGGATACCCCGAACGAAATCGGACCATGAACTTTCCGGCGACATCATCCCGGACCGTCGCACTGATCGGCGGCCGCGGTGATGTCGGCCGGATGCTGTCCGTTTGGCTCCGGGGCGACGGAATGCGTGTCCGGACTGTCGACGTCCGAGTTCCGGAAGTGGCGAGCGTCGACGCCGTGCGGGGCGACATCACCGACCCGTCACCCGAGGTGCGTGCGCTCGTGCAGTCGGCTGACGCGGTGGTGCTGGCGGTGCCGGAATCCGTGGCGCTGAACGCTCTGACGTTCCTGACCGAGTCGTTGGCCGAGCACGCGCTGCTGATCGACACCCTGTCGGTGAAGTGCCGTTTCGACGCCGCTCTGCGTGCGCACCCGCTCCGCAACAGTGCACTCGGGATCAACCCGATGTTCGCCCCTTCGCTCTCGCCGCAGGGCAGGCCGATCGCGGCGGTGACCTATCAGGACCGGGGTGACCTCGGCTGGTTCCTGACGTCACTGTCCGGGTGGGGTGCGTCGGTCGTACACCTGGGTGCCGAGCGACATGATCGGCTCACGGCGATTACCCAGGCACTCACCCACGCCAGTGTGCTCGCGTTCGGACTGGCGCTCGGCAAGCTGGGTGTCGACGGTTCCGAGCTGACAGCGATGGCAACCCCACCGCACCTGCTGTCCCTCGCTCTCCTTGCGCGCGTCGGTGGCGGGGTACCCGAGGTGTACCGGGACATCCAGGTCGGCAATCCGTTCGCCGTCGAGGCCCGCCGCGCGCTCGCCGATGCGATGGGCATCCTCGACGACACCGTCGAGAACGGCACCGACGAGGACTTCGCCGACCTGATGTCCCGGTCGATCTCGGCACTCGGGGACCGGCGCGAGTCCCTCGCCCGCAGGTGCGCCGCGCTTTTCACCGACCTTCACCACACCGCGCCCCGGTCCTGGGACGGGAACGGAGAATCCTCATGACGACCGAGAACACCCACACTCTGCCGGAACACGATCCGAACGACCCGGTCGAAAGCGCCGTGGTTGCCCGGCTCGCCCGCAACTGGGGGCAGCGAGCGACCGTGAAGAAGCCGGAACCGGATCTCGACGCCCTGTTCGACCTCGACAAGCGGGACTACCCCGACGAATTGCTGCCGTTCGCCGACCACGACTGCTTCCTTCACGCGAGTGAAGATCAGCAGAATCGAGTGCGGGCGTGGGGCTGGGTCGCGTTCAACAAGAACGTCATGGACATCGAGCAGTACGTGGTGAATCCGGGCTTCGATCTCGTGGCCCACGACGCTCTCGATACCGGTATCGGTGACACATTCGCGGTCGCCGTGCACGAGGCCATGGTCGACGAGCAGTACCACACACTGATGCACCTGAACGCGAGTGCGGTCACGCGCAGACGGCGGGGCTGGAGTATGCCGAACAATGCCCTGCCGGACGTGCTGACGTTGCGGCGCCAGCGCACCGCCACCGGAGAGGCCGCCGACCCTCGGAAGCGGGCGATCACCACGTTCGCCTTCATGACGGTCGCCGAGATCTCCATCAGCTCGTACCTCGACCTCATTTCCGAGAACGAGGCGATCCAACCGGTCAATCGGGCCACGGTGCGACTGCACAATCGCGACGAGTACTGCCACGCCTCCATCGCCGACGAGATCGCGGGCGTCGTCTACGACAAGCTCGGGGCCGACGACCGGCGGCACCTCCTGGACGGGCTCGTCGATGCGATGACCGCCTTCAGTAGCAACGACTACTCGACCTGGCACGCCGTCGTCGAGCTGATCGGCCTCGACGGCGGGCAGGCGATGGTCGACGATGCCGAACACGACACAGGCCGTTCTGCTCTGGTGCAAGACTTCGGCGGTATTCACAAACTGTGCACGCACCTCGGCGTCGCGGGCGAGATGTCGTTCGATTGGGCGTAACGCCTCACACGTGCGCGCGTGGCTGCGGACGTTGATCTGCTCCGAAGAAAAGGCGGCCCAGCGAGAATGACTCCCGCTCGGGATCCCAAGCGCGGAACGGCACCCACATGAGGAGATAGAACGGCATTGCGGTCGCGGCAACGGCAAACGTCCCGATCGCTGCAGACAGACGCTTGCCGTGCAGTGCCAGGGTGCGAGGACCGCGCAGCACGTAACGCCAGTAGCTGCGGATCGGCGACAGGTACCGACGACCGGAGATGCTCGCTTGCATCCCGGGCACCATCGCACAGGACAATCCCTCGTTCTGCAGGGTCAACGACAGATCGGTGTCTTCGTGGACGTCTTGGTCGTCGTGCAACGCGGACTGGCAGTCCTCCCACGCCGTCTTGAGAATCGCCATATTCGAACCGAAGAGTCCTGCAGCGGCAATCGACTCACCCCGTTCGAGCTTGGCCTGGTTTTTCGAATTCATCTTTCGCTGCAACGACGCGAACAGCCCTTGAAAAGGGAGGTCATAGCAGGTGCAGGTTCCGGTCGCCGCGGCATATCTGTCGCTGTGCCGTGAAAAGAATGACTTGATATTTGCGGCCCAATTCTCGTTGATCTTCGTGTCGACATCAATTCTCGCCACGATATCGCCCGTCGCGGAATTCATGCCCGCGCTACGCGCGGGCGCGCAGCCCTGTTCCGCTTCCTTGACGAGCCGCACCTTGGGTTCCCGGCGTTGCGCTGCAGCGACAATCGCGGCCGTGCCATCGGTCGAGTTGTTGTCGACCACGATGACCTCGTCGATGTCATCGATCTGCTCGAATATCCTGTCCAGACACGCCTGAATTGTCGCTTCCTCGTTGTACGCCGGGATCACCAGAGACAGAGTTGCATTCGACATGCCTCAGTAATAGCAAAGGTGGCACACATCCGCGCGCCGGGAGAATTGACTGGACAATTGTTCAAGAATACCTTCGGTTCACCCAAAATCCCCCCGACCTGGAGTCGATCGATCAATATAGGCGGCGCGGTACCGAAGATGGGTTTTCCGCCGAAGTAATGAACTTCAGGTTTTCGATGAAGAGAAAATGAAATCTTCGATTCTTTCCGGAAACTTTCGAAGCTGACTGTCCGGTGCCCCGTTAGGCCCGGCCGGCGCCCACACCTGAGTGCCGACCGTGCCCGTCCGGGCGGTGGGAGAACAACTCCCACCGCCCGGACGATGCTCAGCGTCCTGCTCGCTTCCGAGCCTGCGAGACCAACCCGGACAGCGCCGCCACCCAGCACTGTCCGAAGTCGTCCACCTCGGAGGCCGTCAGAATCCCCGGTGGGAACGACATGAACGCGGTCAACTGCCGGCCCGCGTCCGTGTCGGTGATCACCGACTGAATGTCGAGCACCGCTTGGGCGGGCATCTCACTGTTCACCGGTCCGCCCGTCACCGAGGTTTCGAAATCGGGCAGCCAGTCCAAGCCCTGCACCGCCTCGGGAATCTCGGCAGCATTGACACGGCCGATGTAGTTGAACACGATCTGCGGCTCCGGCCAGCTGCTCATCACTGCAGCAGTCTCCGGGTTGAGGTACCGAAGCAGACCGTAGCCGATTCCCTTGTCCGGGATGGTTTTCAGCTGACCGCGGACCGCCTCCACGGCGTCCACACCAGCGCGACCACCTTGCATGGCATCCGCGATGTCGACACCGGCCAGGTCGAGTCGAGCCGGGTACATCGTAGTGAACCAGCCGACCGTCCGGGACAGATCCGCCCCCGGGACCACGGATTCTTCACGACCGTGGCCTTCGAGCGTGATCACCGCCGACGGCTCGTCGATACCGCGGCCTCGCCGCCAGGTGGCCACCGCGAGCGCGAGGGCGGCGGCAAGCACGTCACCGATCTCGGCGTCGAGCGCGCCGGGAGCAGTCCCGAGCAAGGCCTCCGTGACCAGCACGGGAACATCGACCCGGGTGCGTTCCAGTGTGTTGACGAGGTCGGAACGAATGTCGAGTTCCCGAGAGCCCAGCACGGGATCCGGGCCGGTGAGCATCCGCTCCCAGACGCCCAGTTCGGCCACCCGTTCCGGACTCGCGGCAGCGTCGAGGAGGCCGTCGATCCACCGGCGCAGCGATGTCCCCACCGGTTCCAACGACGCCGTCTGTCCCGCAGCGATCTGGGCACCGGCTGTTGCAAGATCCGGGACCAGGATGCGCCACGACACCGAGTCGATCACGAGGTGATGGGGAACAACCAGCAGACGACCGGCCCGGTCCGACTCGGCGGGGTCGAACCAGACGAACTGGAGCATCGAACCTGCGCGGGGGTCGAGCCGGTCGAGCGCCTGCGCGAAGGCGGCACTCGCGACCTCGTCGAATTCCGGTGAACCGGGTTCGGCGGTGACGGCGACACGCTCCACCACTCCGTCGACGTCCACGCTGCCCGCGGGTGCTATCTCGAGGGCAGGTCCCGACGACTCCGACACCAGTGTGGCGCGGAGGGCATCGTGCTTGTCCACCACCGCGGTGAGTGTCTCGACCAGCTGCGCACGCTCGATTCCAGCAGGCAGCGTCAGCATCAGCGGCATCACGAAGCGGTCGAAGTTCCCGCCGCGCTCGACCATCTTGCGGGCGACCGGGGTGAGCGGCACCGTGCCGACACCGCCACCCTCGTACTCCTGCAACGCTGCTGCCGCGGACTCGCCCGAGTCGGCGACCGCCGCCAGTTCGGCGACGGTACGCCGCTCGAACACGTCGCGTGCGGTGAAGTGGATACCGGCCGAGCGTGCCCGCGCCACCAGCTGGATGGAGACGATGCTGTCGCCGCCGAGCTCGAAGAACGAGTCGTCGACACCCACGCGGTCCCGGCCGAGCAGTTCCGCGAAGATCGACGCCAGCACGCGTTCGCTGTCGGTGCGCGGCGCCCGGAACTCGGCCGCCGAGGCGAAGTCGGGCACCGGAAGGGCACGCCGGTCGAGCTTGCCGCTGGTACCCAGCGGCAGTTCGCCCAGCACCATCACGGCGTCCGGCAGCATGTAGTCGGGCAGCGATTCGGCGACGAATCCGGTGAGCGCGGACGTGTCCACGGCCGAACCCGGCTTCGGGACGACGTACGCCACGAGTCGTGCGCCCACCTCACTGTTGTGGACGATCACCGCCGCCTGCGCTACCTCGGTATGGCGGGCGAACGCCTCCTCCACCTCGCCGAGTTCGATACGCAGGCCGCGGACCTTCACCTGGAAGTCGGTACGGCCGACGAACTCGAGGTCACCGTTCTCGTTCCACTGCACGAGGTCACCGGTGCGGTACATCCGCGCGCCGTCCGCGCCGAACGGGTCGGCGACGAACCGTTCGGCGCTGAGCCCGGCGCTGTTGATGTATCCGCGCGCCAGCTGGGCACCGTCGAGGTACAGCTCACCGGGAACACCGATCGGCGACGGCTTCAGGTGCGCATCGAGCACGTAGGCGCGGGTGTTCCAGACCGGGGACCCGATCGGCGCGATGGTCCCGGTGTGCGCACGGTCCACGGCGTGAGCCGCCGAGTTGATCGTGACCTCGGTCGGTCCGTAGAGATTGACCAGTTCCGCCGAACCGATCCGTGCGAGACGATCCGCCGCCGACTGCGGGAGCGGCTCGCCGCCGGCGAAGACCAGGCGCAGCGAACCGCACCGGTCGGCCGTGGCCGCGTCGAGGAACATCGTCAGCACCGAGGGCACGAACTGGACCACCGTCACCGATTCCGCGCCCACGGTCTTCGCCATGTACTCGGGATCGCGGTGACCGTCCGGGGAGGCGACGACGAGGGTGCCGCCGACCACCAACGGCAGGAACAGCTCCCACACCGAGGCGTCGAACGTGAAAGGCGTCTTCTGGAGCACCACGTCCTCGGCACCGATGCCGTAGACGTCCCGCATCCACGCGAGCTGGTTGGCCAGCGCGGAGTGCGGAATCGCCACGCCCTTGGGGCGTCCCGTCGAACCGGAGGTGTACAGCGCGTACGCCAGGTTCGCCGGTTGGAGCGCACTGAGCCGCTCGGCATCCTCGACTGCGGCGTCGGAGTATCCGGAGAGATCGAAGTCCTCCACGAGATACACCGGCACGTCGACGTCGAGATTGGCGATGTCGTCGGCAACGCTCAGCACACACGCCGGGGCAGCGCTATCCACCACGTAGGTGGTCCGGTCGGCCGGGTGCTCCGGGTCGATCGGCACGTATGCACCGCCCGCCGCGTGGACGGCGTACAGGCTGATCACCATGTCGAGGGAGCGGCGCATCGCGATGCCGACCACCGAGTCCGGGCCCACACCCAGCGAGATCAGGTGACGGGCCAGCCGGTTCACCCGCGCATCGAACTGCGCGTAACTCAGTCGCTCCTGCCCGGCGACCACGGCGGTCGAGTCCGGGGTGCGAGCCACCTGGGCACCGAACATCGAGACCACCGACAGGTCGGAGACGCGGTGCGTGGTGTCGTTCCACCGGGACAGCACGAGGTCTCGTTCGTCCTCCGCCAGCAGGTCGAGATCACCGACCAGCGTGGAACTGCCGGCCGCGATGGTGTGCAGGATCCGGTCCAGCCGAGTCCCGATCCGCTCGACAGTGTCGGCCCCGAACACGTCCGGAAGGTACTTGAGGACCAGCTGCACCTCGGCATCCGACTGCGCCAGCAGGCTCAGCGGGTAGTGCGAGGCGTCGCTGATCTGCGCACCGGTGACCCGCAACCCGTCGATATCGCTGGACTCGGTGAGGCCGGCGCGATCGATCGGGTACGACTCGAACACCGTCAACGTGTCGAACAGTCCGCCGATTCCGGCGATCTGCTGGATTTCGGGCAGGCCGATGTGGTGATGCTCGAGCAGCGCCGACTGTTCAGCCTGCAGACGCTCGAGAAGCCCGAAAAGTGACTCGCGGGGATCGATGCGTACGCGGATGGGGATCGTGTTGATGAACAGACCGACCATCGATTCGATGCCGTTGACCTCCGGCGGACGACCCGACACCGTGGCACCGAAGACGACGTCATCGGACGCCGTCATCCGGGCCAGGAGCAGACCCCACGCGGCCTGAACGATGGTGTTCATCGTCAGGCCCCGGTCGCGGGCGACGCGCGCCAGGTTCTCGCTGACCGGCGCGCCGAGCCGTACCGCGAACTCGGCGGGTTCGGAGCGCACCCCGCCGCTCGGAGCGGGGGCGAGCACCGTCGGACCGTCGAGCCCGGCAAGTGCGTGGGCCCACGCGGTCCGTGAGGCGTGAGTGTCACGGTCGGACAACCAGCTGAGGAAGTCCCGGTACCCACGTACCCGCGGCAACACCGAGGCGTCTCCCCGCGTGGCGTACAGGACCAGCAAGTCCTTCATCAGCAGCGGCATCGACCATCCGTCGAGCAGGATGTGGTGGTTGCTGATGGAGAAGCTGTACGTGTCGGGGCCCGTGCGAATCAGCAGGAATCGCATCAACGGTGGGCGTGACATGTCGAAGCGAGCCGAGTGGTGCTCACTCAGAACGGTACTCATCCGTTCTTCGCGTGCCGCCTCGGACAGTCCGGACAGGTCGATCTCTTCCCACGGCAGTTCCACGGAATCGGCGACCACTTGCACCGCCGACCCGGCATCGTCGGTGACGAAGGCGGTGCGCAGGTTCGCGTGACGCGCGATGAGCGCCTCGGCGGCAGCACGCAACCGGGCGGCATCGACGGTGCCTGCGAAGCCGAGCACCACCTGCGCGGTGTACACGTCGACCGCGTCCTCGGCGAGGACCGAGTGGAAGAACATGCCGGACTGCAGAGGTGCCAGTGGCCATACGTCGGAGGCCTCCGGGTAGCGCTGTTCCAGGACCTCGAGATCGTCCTGGGTCACCGTGACGAGCGGGACATCCGACGGGGTGAGACCGCCGCCGTCCGGACGCGATGCGTGCTCGGCCAACGCGGACGCCGCTGCGTGCCAGAGTTCGGCGAGTTCCCACACGTCGGGCTCGTCGAGGATCTCCTCGGCGAACACGATCTTCGCCTCGAGCTGGGGACCCGATGCCGTTTCCGAGGTGACGGCGTTGATGCTCAGCACCGCAGGCGCCACCATCTCGTCATCCATTGCGCCACCGAACTCGCCCGAGTCGCTGTCGGGGACCCAGCCGAGATCCCGGATCTCCTCCGGAAGGTCGACCGAACCCGCACGACCGAGATAGTTGAAGCCGATCTGCGGCGTCGGCAGCGTTGCCAGTGCCGGAGCGGTTTCGTCGTTCAGGTACCGCAGCAACCCGAAGCCCATGCCGCGGTCGGGGACGGCTAGGAGCTGTTCCTTGACGGCTTTCAGAGCCGCACCCGCTGAGGGTCCACCGGCGAACGCCTCGGCCAGGTCGGCACGGGAGACGTCGAGGCGCACCGGGAAGAGGCTGGTGAACCAGCCCACGGTCCGCGACAGGTCGGCACCCGGGACGACGGCTTCTTCGCGGCCGTGTCCCTCGAGATTGATCAACACCGAGCGATCGCCTTCGGCCTCGTCGACTCCGGTCTTGTCCCGGCGCCACTGCGCGACTGCGAGCGCGAGGGCGGCGAGAAGGCCGTCGTTGACGCCACCGTTCACCGACTGCGGGATCGAGGTGAGCAATGCCTGCGTCACCGGTGTGGAAAAGGTCATGCTCAGCCGGCGTGTCCGGGCAATCACGTCCCGCTCGGGGTCGAAGGCACGTTTGCCGAGAAGCGGATCGGTGCCGTCCAGCATGGTCCGCCAGAAGTCGAGTTCGGCCACGCGGTGCGGCGACTTCGCTTCCTCCACCAGCCCGTGCGCCCACGCCCGCACCGACGAGCCGACCGGCTCGAGCTGCGGCTTCTGCCCTTGCGTGATCTGAGATCCCGCGGTGGCGAAGTCGGGCAGAAGAACTCGCCACGACACACCGTCGACGACGAGGTGGTGCGCCAGCACCAGCAACCGTCCACTCTGTCCGGGCAGCGACTCGGCGGGAGCGAACCAGACGAATTCCGCCATCCGCCCCGACGCCGGATCGAGGCGGCTGGCGGCGCGGTCGAGTGCCGCGCGTCCCAGCCGCTCGAACGCCTCGGTACCCGGCTTATCGGTGAACTCGACGCGTTCGAACAGCTCGTCGGCACTGAAAGTGTCACCGGCGGGCAGGGTTTCGAATGCCCACTCGTTCCCCGATGCGGTCAATCGAGAACGGAGGATGTCGTGATGACTCAGGATCGCGTTCACGGTCTCCACCAACTGCTCCCGGGTCACGCCTGCAGGAGTGGTCAGCAGAACGGCCTGCGAGAACCTGTCGAACCGGCCCGCGCTCTCCGTCAGCCAGTGCGCGATCGGCGTGAGCGGTATCGAACCGACTCCGCCGCCGGGCAGCTCCTCGAGGGTCACCGACTCGACGTCGGTCGCCCAGGCGGCGACGTCGGCGAGCTCGGCAACGGTCTTGCGTTCGAAGACGTCTCGCGCCGAGAACAGGACACCGGCATTCTTCGCGCGCGTGGTCAGCTGAATCGACACGATGCTGTCGCCACCCAGGGCGAAGAACGAATCGTCGACGCTCACCCTGTCTACACCGAGGACCTGCGCGAAGACGTCGGCAATGGCCTTCTCCATCGGCGTCGACGGCGCACGGAACTCAGTGGTGACCGAGACGAACTGGGGTTCCGGTAGCGCCTTGCGGTCCAGCTTCCCTGCGGGTGTCATCGGCACCGAATCGATCGGCATGATCGACGACGGCACCATGTAGCCCGGCAATGTCTCGGACACGAACGCGGACAGCTCGGCGACGTCGATCGACGCACCCGGGGCCGGCATCACGTAGGACACGAGAACGGTCTGGCCGGTCTGCTCACGGTGATGGCCGACGGTGACCGCGAAGTCCACGCTCGGATGCCGGCCGAGTTCGGCGTCGATTTCGCCGAGTTCGATTCTGAATCCCCGGACCTTCACCTGGAAGTCGGATCGGCCGACGTAGTCGAGGATTAGGTCGCCGCGTCCCTCCGATCCCTCGGCATCCGAGTAGACCCAGCGGACGACGTCGCCGGTGCGGTACAGCCGCTCTCCCGGTCCACCGAACGGGTTGGCGACGAACCGCTCTGCCGTGAGGGCGAACCGGTTGTGATAGCCGCGCGCCACGCTGGGGCCGGCGACGTAGAGCTCGCCGGCAACACCGACCGGTACGGGGGTGAGACGGGAGTCGAGCACGACCACGTCGACACCCCGCGTCGGACCCCCGATGGTGACGGGCCGATCGGCCTTCATCGGGGAGCTCGACGTGCTCCAGATCGTCGCTTCGGACGGGCCGTACAGGTTGTACATGCGGCGGCCGGGCGCCCACCGCTGCATCAGCTCGGGGGGGCAGGCCTCACCGGCCACCGACAGGACCTCGATGCCACCGAGTCCGGCGGGATCCACCGTCGTCAGCGCCGCCGGGGTGATGAAGGCGTGGCTGACCTCCTGCTCCCTGAGCAGTCGAGCCAATTCTTCGCCGCCGTACACGACCCCGGAGGCGATGACCATCGTCGAGGCTGCGGCCACGGCCAGGAGCAGTTCGAACACCGAGGCGTCGAAGCTCGGCGACGCGAAGTGCAGGACCCTCGCCCCGGGCGTGAGCCCCAAGCGTTCGACCTGCTCCGTCGTGACGTTGGCCAGGCCGGTGTGGGTGACGACGACGCCCTTCGGCAGGCCCGTCGAACCCGAGGTGTAGATGACGTACGCCGCGTCATCCACCCGCATGGGACGAACTCGGGTGTCGTCGGTGACGGCCTCGGACGACACGGAGGCGCACGCGCTGTCCATCTCCTCGTCACCCAGGACGAGCCACCGCACCGTGTCCGGCAGGTCGGCGCTGTGGGCGCTCGTGGTCAGACCGATCTCCACGCGGGAATCGGTGACCATGTGGAGAATGCGGTCGTACGGGTAGCTCGGGTCTACCGGCACGAAGGCCGCACCCGTCTTCGCGACCGCCCAGATCGAGAGAATCGATTCCACCGACCGCGTGAGTGCGAGCGCCACGAAGTCGTCCGACCCGATTCCGCGGCCGATCAGCACCCGAGCCAGACGATTCGAGCGCTCGTCGAGTTCGCGGTAGGTGACCTGCTGGTTGCCGCACACGACCGCCACGGCATCAGGGTTCGCCTGCGCAGCTGTGGCCAGGATGCCTGCCAACGTCTGCGGCTCCACGGAAGCTGCGCCACGCACGGGCGCGAGGAACCGCTGCTCGTCGGTGTCGAGGATGTCGATCTCGCCGATGACGGCCGAGGCGTCGCTGGTGATCGCCTCGAGGATGCGACGGAACCGAAACGCGAACGCGGCGATGGTGCGTTCGTCGAACAGGTCGGTCGCGTAGGTGAACACCGCGCGCATCGGCGCGGAACCACCTGGCTCCGTGAGCTCCCCGGCAGCGTCTGCGAGGGTCAGCTGGAGGTCGAACTTGGCCGCGCTGATTCCCCCGTCGAGTCCCTCGACGGTGAGCCCCGGCAGTTCGAGGTGCGCCTGCTCGATGTTCTGGAACGCCAGCGCAACCTGGAACAACGGTGAGAAGGCGGTCGACCGCTCCGGCTGCAGGATCTCCACCAGACGCTCGAACGGCACATCGGTGTGCGTGAACGCGCCGAGGTCGTGCTGGCGCACCTGCGCGAGCAGATCGGCGAATCGGTCGTCGGCGTCCACCTGCGCGCGCAACACCAGCGTATTGACGAACATTCCGACGAGGTCGTCGAGAGCGGCCTCACCGCGGCCTTCTATCGCGGTGCCGATGGCGATGTCCTCGGTGGCACTGAGCCGGGCCAGCAGCACCGCCAGCGCGGCGTGCGCCACCATGAACAGCGACGCGTTGTGCTCGCGTGCGAGCGCGCCGAGGCGTTGACGGAGTTCCGCATCGATCTCGAACTCGAAGTTGGCGCCTCGCATCGACTGGGTCGGGGGCCGGGGGCGGTCCATCGGCAACGGCAGCACGTCCGGCAACCCGGCAAGGGTGTCGCGCCAGTAATCGATCTGCTTGGCGGCCAGCGAATCCGGTGCGTTCTCGTCGCCGAGCAGTGTGTGCTGCCACAGCGCGAAGTCGGCGTATTGGACGTCGAGCGGAGCCCAGTTGGCCTCGGATCCGGCGGCCCGGGCGCTGTACGCGATCACCACGTCACGCGCCAGCGGCGCCGTCGAGGCACCGTCCGCGGAGATGTGGTGGACGACGATCACGAGCACATGATGCTCCGAGTCGAGCCGCAGAAGGCGAGCCCGCACGGGGACTGCCTTCGCGACATCGAATCCGGCAGTGACCAGGCCGATCACCCGGTTCCGCAGGACCTCCTCGTCGGCGACGTTCTCGACATCCAGCGCCGAGAAGGCCTCGGCACGCGGCACGACCACCTGGCCGGGGCCCTCTCCCGTGTCCGGGTAGCGGGTGCGCAGCGTCTCGTGCCGTTCTACGACGTCCCCCAGGGCCTGTTCGAGCGCCGCGACATCGAGTTCGCCGGTCAACCGGATCGCGAGCGGGATGTTGTACGCCGCCGATGAGGTGTCGAACTGGTTGATGAACCACATGCGGGACTGCGCTGGGGACAACGGGATTCGCGCCGGCCGCGGTTGCGGCACCAGCGCGGGACGGCCCACACCCGCCGAATCGGATTGCTCGACACGTGCGGACAGGGCGATCACACTGGGCGCTTCGAACAGCTCACGCACGCCGATCGAGGAGTCGAGTGCGGCGTTCACCCGGGCCACCACACGGGTGGCCACCAGGGAGTTGCCACCCAGGTCGAAGAAGCTGGCATCGACACTGACCCGCTCGTGGCCGAGCACGTCGGCGAACACTCCCGCGACGATCTCCTCGACCGGGGTCCGCGGCGCCTTGTATTGGTCCGTGACACCGGCGAACTCGGGTTCGGGCAGTGCCTTGCGGTCGATCTTGCCGTTGATGTTGAGCGGCAACTGGTCGAGGGTGACGAGCGCCGCCGGCACCATGTATCCCGGCACCGACCGGCCGACGGATGCCAGCACGTCCGCGACGTCGAGCGAATCCCCCGCTTCGGGAACGACGAAACCGACGAGCCGGTCACCGGTGTGTCGATCGCTGTGGACGACGACGACTGCCTGGGCCACCGCCGGGTGCGCGAACAGTGCACGTTCGATCTCGCCGAGTTCGATACGGAATCCACGGACCTTCACCTGGAAATCGGAGCGGCCCACGTAGTCGAGGTTGCCGTCACGATTCCACCGCACCAGGTCACCGGTGCGGTACATCCGGGCGCCCGAAGGTCCGAAGGGGCTGGCCACGAATCGTTCCGCGGTGAGGTCCCGGCGGCCGAAGTATCCGCGCGCCAGCTGGTCGCCCGCCAGATAGAGCTCACCCGTGACACCGGCAGGCACGGGATGCAGACGGGCGTCGAGAACGTACGTCTGCGTGTTCCACTCGGGGCGCCCGATCGGGACGGACCCGCTCCGTTCGGTGCTGCCACACCGGTAGTGCGTGACACTGACAGCAGCTTCGGTAGGGCCGTACAGGTTGAAGATCTCGGCGTCGCTGACGTCACGCAAGCGCAGCACGGTGTCGGCCGGGAGTGCCTCACCGATGCAGAGCACCCGTCGCAACGACGCGAGCTGCGCCGGCTCGGCCACCGAGACGAAAGCCGCGAGGAGCGACGGAACGAAGTGCACGTTCGTGACCTGCTGCTCGGCAACGAGTTCCGCGAGGTACGACGGATCACGGTGACCGTCCGGCTTGGCCACGACGAGACGTGCCCCCGCGGTCAGCGCCCACCAGAACTCCCACACGGAGAGGTCGAAGGTCGCCGCCGTCTTCAGCAGAACCGAGTCGTCGGCTGTCAGGGGGTACTCGTCCTGCTTCCACCGCAACTGGTTCGCGATGGCGCTGTGGGTGATGGTCACACCCTTGGGGCGGCCGGTCGAGCCGGACGTGTAGATAACGTAGGCCGCGTGCGTGGACCGCAACGGTGCGCGGCGTTCGGCATCGCTGACCGGAGTGTCCGCCGTCCCGGTGAGGTCGAGCTCGTCGAGCAGAACCGAGTCCACACCAGCCGGCAGTGATTCGACCCCGCTTCGGGTGGTCAGCACACACACGGGTTGCGCGCTCTCCAGCACGTACGCCGTCCGCTCGGCGGGATGGTCCGGATCGATCGGTAGGTACACACCGCCGGCCTGCGCAATGGCATACATCCCGACCAGCAGTTCGACCGACCGCGGAAGTGCGAGGCCCACCACAGTCTCTGGTCCCACGCCCAGATCGATGAGATGCCGGGCCAGCCGGTTGACCCGCGCGGCGAATTCGCCGTAGGTCAGCGACTCACCCTCGAAGACGACCGCGGTGGCGTCGGGATTCCTCACGGCAGCCGCGGTGAACATGTCGGCCAGCGTCGTCTCGGGCAGTGCCCGTGCGGTGTCGTTCCAACGCGACACCACCTGCGCGTGCTCGGCGGCCCCGACCAACGGCAGATCACCGACAGCGACCTGCGGTGACTCGACGGCAGCGGAGAGCACCCGCAGGAACCGGTCCGCGAAGCTCTGCACCGTCACGGCGTCGAACAGATCGGTGGCGTAGGTGAACACGCCGGACATCTCCTCACCCTCGGGGCTGTCCCCGAGGACGAGATGCAGGTCGAACTGTGCTGTATCGCCCTCCATTTCGAGCGGTGCGACGGTGAGGTCGGGCAACTGCAGTTCGGACTTCGTCGTGTTCTGGAACGAATAGCCCACCTGGAAGATCGGGTGATGGGCCATCGAGCGTGCCGGATTGAGCACCTCGACCAACCGCTCGAACGGCACGTCGGCGTGCGAGAACGCCTCGAGGTCCGCTTCACGCGCACGGTCGAGGATCTCGTCGAAGCTCTGCCGGTCGTCCACGTGCACGCGCAGCGCGAGGGTGTTGACGAACATCCCGACGACGTCGTCGAGTTCACGCTCACCACGGCCGGCGATCGGCGTTCCCACCGAGATGTCGTCGGCGCCCGAGAGCCTGCGCAGGAGCACGGCGAATGCCGCGTGCACGGCCATGAACACACTGGCGTTGTGCCTGCGGGCCAGCGCAGCCAAGCCTCGGTGCAGTGCGGCGTCGATCGTGAAATCGACCCTCGCGCCACGGAGCGACTGCACGGGCGGCCGCGGGCGGTCCAGCGGAAGCTCGAGAAGGTCCGGCACGCCGGCGAGCGCCTTCTTCCAGAAGTCGAGCTGTGCCGAGATGAGGCTCTGCGGATCGTCCTCACTGCCCAGCAGTTCGCGTTGCCAGATCGCATAATCGGCGTACTGCACGGGAAGCGGTCCGAAGCCCGGCTCCCGTCCCGCTGCACGGGACGCGTAAGCCACCATGACATCGCGCACGAACGGCGCGGTCGACTCGCCGTCGGTGGACACGTGGTGCACGACGAGCGCGAGCACGTAGTCCTGGGGGGCCGTCTCGAACAACCGCATCCGGATCGGTGGGACGTCGGCGGTCACGTCGAATCCCGCGCTCGCCATCCCCACCAAGCGGGAGCGCAGTTCGTCGCCCGTAACGGGAACCGGTGCGAGATCGAGCGGTACCTGGGCGGCCGGGAGGATGACCTGATGCGGTCCGTCCGCGGAATCCGGGTAGGTAGTGCGGAGGGATTCGTGCCGTTCGAGCACGTCGAACACCGCCGCCCGCAATGCGTCCACGTCGAGCGCGCCCGTCAACCGGACCGCCAACGGGATGTTGTAGGCCGCCGACTCGGGGTCGAAACGGTTGATGAACCACATCCGCGACTGCGCCAACGACAGGGGAATGTGATCGGGTCGCTCGCGCGGGCCCAGCACGGGTCGGACCTCGTCGCTGGTCGCAGCGTCTGAGATCTGGGCGGCGAGTGCAGCCACGGTCGGCGCCTCGAACAGCTCCCGAACTCCTACCCGGAGCCCGAACGCCTGCCCCACCCGCGACACGACCCGGGTGGCACTGAGCGAGTTGCCGCCGAGATCGAAGAAACTGTCCTCCACGCTCACCACGGACAGGCCGAGCACCTCGCAGAAGATCCCGGCGACGGTTTCCTCTGCCGGTGTCGACGGTGCGCGGAACTCCGCACCCGCGGAGACGAACTCCGGCTCGGGCAGGCGCGCGCGATCCAGCTTGCCGATTCCGGTCAGTGGGATCTCGTCGAGCAGGATCACGACCGAAGGCACCATGTAAGGCGGAAGAGTCTCGCCGACAACCGATTTCAGCGATTCCGGCTCGACCGTCGCACCGTCGGCCGGAAGGACGTAGGACACGAGAGTCGTCAGGCCGGCGGGGTTCTCGCGGCCCACGGTCACAGCGAACTCGATATCCGGCTGTGCCGCGAGTGCGGCATCGATCTCACCGAGCTCGACGCGGAATCCGCGAACCTTCACCTGGAAGTCCGACCGGCCGACGTACTCCACGCGGTGACCGTCAGCCCACCGCACGACGTCGCCGGTACGGTACATACGCGAGCCGGGCTCACCGAAGGGGTTGGCCACGAACCGCTCCGACGTAACCGCCGGACGGTTGTGGTAGCCGCGGGTCACCGACGGTCCACAGATGTAGAGCTCGCCGGGAACCCCCTCGGGCACCGGACGCAGGCGTGAGTCGAGGATGAGGGATTCGACGCCGCGCAGCGGCTTACCGATCGTCACCCGTTCCCCGGCCACCATCGGTTCGGTGATGGTGACGATCACGGTCGTCTCGGTCGGTCCGTATGCGTTGCGCATCTCGCGGCCGGGCGCCCACCGGGCAACCAGCTCCGGTGTGCAGGTGTCGCCGCCGACCACGACGGAGCGGACGCAGTCGAGTCCCTCGGGGTCGACGGTCATCAATGCGGTCGGCGTCATGACGACGTTGTTGACCTGCTCGCGGCGGAGCAGGTCGGCGAGTTCGTCGCCGCCGTACACGTCCGCAGGCGAAATAACCAGGGTGGCACCGGCGCTGAACGCGGCGAGCATTTCACCGACGGAGGTGTCGAAGCTCGGCGACGCCACGTGCAGAAAGCGCGAACTCGGCGACACCACGTAGTGGTCACGGACTTCGCTGGTGAGGTTGGCCAGACCGCGGTGGGTGACCACGACGCCCTTCGGCTTGCCCGTCGAGCCCGACGTGTAGATCAGGTATGCCGGGTGATCGACGGCGAGCTGCCGGCGAAGATCGCTGTCCTGCACCGGCGCCGCAGACACCGCACTGGTCTCGTCGGCGAACTCGGGAGCATCGAGGGCGATCCAGGGCACCGTGCCCGGCAGATCGTCCCGATGACGACCGACCGTGAGCCCGAGGACGGCGCCCGAATCGGACAGCATCTCGCTGATCCGCTCGAACGGCAGCTTCGGGTCGACGGGCAGGTAGGCGCCACCCGCCTTGGCGATCGACCAGATTCCCAGAATCGACTCCACGGAACGGGTGATGGCCAGCGCCACGTAGTTCTCCGGTCCCACTCCCCGATCGATCAGCACGCGCGCCCACCGGTTCGACTGCTCGTCGAGTTCGCGGTACGTGAGCTCGCGGTCCTCGAAGGACAGCGCCACCGAGTCCGGTGCGAGGTCCACACCGGAACGCAGCAGCTCGGGCAGAGTGCGCGGTTCGAGCGACCCGGGACCGCGCACAGGAGCGATGGCGGCCTTCTCGGCCGCGTCGAGGATGTCGATGTCGCCGAGAATCATGTCCGGCTCCGCCGACACCGCACCGAGAATGCGGACGAAGCGGTCGGCGAAACTCTGCACCGTTCGCTCGTCGAAGAGATCTGTCGCGTAGTTGAACGACGCGACGATGCCTGCCGCTCCTCCGTCGACGTGACGCTCACCCACACTGAGCTGCAGATCGAATTTCGCGACGTCCAGCGGGGTTTCCAGAACGGACACCTCGAGGCCGGGGAACTCGAGAGTCGTGCTGCCGGTGTTGTTGAACGCCAGGGCAACCTGGAAGAGCGGCTGGTGGGCGGTGGAACGGGGAACGTTCAGCACGTCGACGAGACGCTCGAACGGAATGTCTCCGTGCGCGAACGCCTCGAGATCGGTCTCCCGAACCTGCTGCAGCAGTTCCACGAACCGCAAATCCGGATTCACCGAACTACGCAGGACGAGGGTGTTGACGAACATGCCGACCATCTCGTCGACCTCACGCACGCCGCGACCCGCGACAGGCGTGCCGATCGCGAGATCGGTGTTCGAGCTGAGCCGCTCGAGCAGTACGGCGAAGGCGGCGTGCACGACCATGAACATGCTCGCGTTGTGCCGGCGCGCGACGGCGGCCAGCGCGCGATGCGTTCGCGGGTCGATCTCGAAGTCGAGCGTCGCCCCGCGCAGCGACTGCACGGGCGGACGCGGGCGGTCGGTGGGAAGTTCGAGCGATTCGGGAAGCTCGGCAAGCGCGTGACGCCAGTAGTCGACCTGGCGCGCCGCAATCGACTCCGGGTCGGATTCGTCGCCGAGCAGCTCGCGCTGCCACAGCGCGAAGTCCGCGTACTGCACCGCCAGCGGTTCCCAGCCCGGTTCGTCGCCGGCGGCGCGGGCCACGTACGCCTGCATCATGTCCCGGAACAGTGGCGCCATCGAGGCGCCGTCCGCGGCGATGTGGTGGACGACGAGCACCAGAACGTGCTCGCCTTCACTTGCCTCGAACAGGCGGACCCGGAACGGCACCGACAAGCTGACGTCGAAACCTGTGTTCGCGAGCGCCCGCGCCTGGCGATAGACGTCGGTCTCGTCCGTGGTGGGCTGGGCGGTCAACGGCTCCACGGCCTCGGCGGTCGGAAGTATCACCTGATACGGACCATCGGGCGACTCGGGGAACGTGGTGCGCAGCGACTCGTGACGCTCCACCACGTCGGCGAGAGCAGCACGCAGCGCATCGATGTCGAGGTCTCCCCGCAGGCGCACCGCCATCGGCAGGTTGTATGCGGCCGACTCGGTGTCGAACTGGTTGATGAACCACATCCGAGACTGCGCCAGTGACAGGGGGATTCGTTCCGGCCGCGGACCCGCCGTCAACGGCAGGCGCTCGCGGTCGGCATCGGCGGAGTGCTCGGCAACAGCCGCCACGCCCTCGACCGTCGGATTCTCGAAAACCGAGCGCACAGTCAATTCCGTGCCGAGCGCCTCTTCGAGACGCGCCACTACGCGGGTGGCACTCAGGGAGTTTCCGCCGAGGTCGAAGAACGAATCGGTCGCGCCGGCCCGCTCGATGCCGAGAACGTCGGCGAAGACGCCGGCCACGATCTCCTCGAGCGGAGTACGGGGAGCAACGTACTCGTGGTCGTCGGAATCGAAGCGCGGTTCGGGCAGGCGCTTGCGATCCACCTTGCCGTTGTTGTTCAGCGGCATGGACTCCAGGACTTCGAGTACGTCGGGAACCATGTGCGCGGGGAGCTTCTTTTCGAGCGAGGACAAGACCTCACGGGAATCGAGCTCCCCGGCAGCCGGCACGGCGTAGGCAACGAGCCGCTGCCCCTGCGGGGTGTCCCGGACGACGACGACCGTCTGGGACACGTCAGGGTGTGCCAGCAGAGCAAACTCGATCTCGCCGAGTTCGATCCGCAGGCCGCGGATCTTGACCTGGAAGTCGGTCCTGCCCAGGAAGTCGTAGTTCTTGTCGCTTCGGCGCCGCACCAGGTCACCGGTGCGGTACATCCGAGTGCCCGGAGCGCCGAACGGGTCCGCAATGAACCGCGTGGAGGTGATCCCGAACATATTGCCGTACCCGCGGCCGACCGCGATCCCACCGACATAGAGTTCGCCCGTCATACCGTCGGGAACCCTGCGCAGTCTGCCGTCGAGAACATGAAGTGCCACGTTGTCGAGTGCCGGGCCGATGGGCAGCCGCAGCTGATCGGACACTGCATCTTCGGGCGTGATCACGTAGGACGTGACGATGTCGGACGCTTCGGTGGGCCCGTAACTGTTGTGGCAGCGAACCCCACGGTCCAGGAACTTCTTCAACGGCGCAGCCTTCACCGCCTCACCACCCAGCGCGATGGTGCGTACGCTGCGAAGTTCCTCGTTCTGCTCGAGCTCTGCGACGATCTCGAAGGCGCCGGGGGCCATGTTGACCACCGTCAACCCGTTCTCGTCGATCTGACGGAGAATCGACTGGGGTTCGAACCCTTCGACCGCAAGATGGATCGCTCCACCCGAAGACAACGTGCCCCACACCGTCTTCTGCGTCAGGTCGAATCCGGGTGCCGAGGAGACCAGGACGCCGTCGCCCTGCTCGAGCGCGAGTTGGCCGCGGAACCACACCATCATGTTGCAGAACCCGGCCATCGGCACCAACGCAGGTTTGGGCCTGCCGGTCGAGCCGGACGTGGAGATGACGTAGGCCAAGCGAGCACCGGACCCGTCCTCGGTCCAGGAATTGACAGGGTCGGAGTCATCGTGTGTCGCCAACGCCGAAGCCACGGTGGCCTCGTCGATTACGAGAACGTCGGTGTCGACGTCGTCCGCGCCGGCCCACGCCGTAGTGGCGACCACGGCACGAGCACCACAGTCCTCGAGCATGGCACCGATACGCTCCGCCGGGTATGCCGGATCGATCGGCGCGTAGGCGGCCCCCGCTTTCCACGTCGCGAGCATGCCGATGATCCACTCGATGGAGCGGGGAACCACCAGGGCCACCACGTCGTCGGGACGGACGCCGCGGGCCGCAAGTTCACGCGCCAGCTGATTGGCCCGGGTGTTCAGTTCCCGGCGGGAGAGAGCGTGGCCGTTACCCTGCAAGGCAAGGGCGTCCGGATTTCTCCGGACCTGCTCCGACCAGCACTCGACGAGGTCGACCGGAAGCGCACCGGCGCGGCGATCCGACGCCGACGTGGCTTCGGCGATCACGCCGGCGAGCATGCCGGCGAACTGATCCGCGAACCCTTCACCGGACGCTCCGTCGAGCAGACCCGGCAGCAAGGTCGACAAGGCCACCGTCACAGCGGCCTCGGGGCCGACGCCGACGCTCGCAAGAGTACGCGCCAGCTCACCGGACTTTTCGTGCCATTGCCGGTAAGTCACGTCGATTCCGTTGTGTGACAACGCAATTCCATTGGGATTGATCGATGCTGCCGCATCGAGCAATTCCGGCAACGGCCGCGTCGCGAGCTCCTCCGCAACGCTGTGCGAGCCCAGCGATTCCACCGAGTCGCTTTCGACGCCACCGAGCTCGGCATGCTCTTCGGCCGACAGGATGTCGATGTCGCCCACGATCACCGAACTGTCCGCCACGACCGCTTCCAGGATTGCCAGGAAGCGAGACCTGTAGCCCTCGATCGTCGCCTCGTCGAAGATGTCGGTCGCATAGCTGAACATCGCCCTCGTCGGACCGTCCGCGTCGGCGCCCTGCTCGTCGACGGCGAGCGTGAGATCGAACTTTGCCAGGTTCGCCTCGTTGTCGAGCGCCGTCACCGTCAGACCCGGCAACTCGAGTTTCGCCGATTCGTTGTTCTGGAAGGTCAGCGTCACCTGAACGAGCGGCGCGTAGGTGTTCGAACGTGCCGGGGCAAGTGCCTCGACGAGCCTCTCGAACGGAATGTCGGCATTTCCGAATGCGCCGAGATCGGTGTTCCGCACGCTGTCGAGCACATCGGCGAAGGTCGCCGACTGAGAGACCTCTGTCCGCAACACCAGCGTGTTCACGAACATGCCCACCAGATCGTCCAGCGCCGCGTCGCCACGGCCTCCCACCGGAGTACCGACCACGATGTCCTCGGTACCGCTCATCCGCGCGAGCAGTACGGCGAAGGCGGCGTGGACAACCATGAACACGGATGCCTGGTGCGCCTGCGCAACCTCCGCGAGAGCGCCTTTCAGCTCAGGACCGAACTCGAACTCCACACGCGCAGACTGCGGAACGCGGTGGGGGGTGCGCTGACGATCGAGAGGTAGCTCGAGAAGCTCGGGTGCATCAGCGAGCGTGCTCACCCAGTACTCCAGCTGCCGAGCAGCCGGTGACGCCGGGTCCTCCTCCGAACCGAGCACCTCCCGCTGCCACATGGCGAAGTCGGCGAACTGAACCGAAAGGGGCGTCCATGCCGGAGCTGAACCTTCGGCACGCGCGCTGTAGGCCGTGAAGAGATCGCGCGCCAGTGGCGCGATCGAGCCCCCGTCCGCGGAGATGTGATGGATGACGATGAGCAGGACGTGCTCGGTGGACCCGGCCTCGCCCACCCGGAAGACCGCAGCACGGACGGGCAGGGACTTCGTGACGTCGAATCCGGTGGTAGCCACGGCCAGCAGGCGCTCGCGAAGATCCGACTCGTCGACGACCTGCGTCACCTCGAGGCTCAGATCCACCTCGGCGGCCGAGCGGACGACCTGGTACGGCCCCTCGGGGGAACTCGGGAACTCCGTCCGCAGCGATTCGTGGCGTTCGAGCACGTCGGCGAGTGCGGACTGCAGTGCCGCGACGTCGAGAGAACCCGACAGGCGCAGTGCCATCGGGATGTTGTACGACGGGGAGGACGGATCGTAGCGGTTAGCGAACCACATCCGCTGCTGTGCTAGCGACAGCGGAATGCGGTCGGGACGCGGACGCGGTGCCAGAGCGGGGCGGGCGGCGACACCGGTGCCACGCGCGTCCACGCGAGACGCGAGAGCACCGACGGTCGGAGCCTCGAAGAGTTCCCGTACGCCGATGTCCGTATCGAGGGCCGTGTTGATCCGGGACACGACGCGGGTAGCGATGAGCGAGTTCCCGCCGAGTTCGAAGAACGCGTCGTCGAGTCCCACTCGTTCGACACCGAGAACCTCGGCGAACACAGCCGCAACAGTCTGCTCGACGTGCGACTGCGGAGCGCGGTATTCGCGTGTCGTGGCGAAGGATTCGGGAACAGGCAACGCCCGTCGATCGAGCTTGCCCACCGGGGTCAGTGGCACGTTATCGAGAGCGACGACAGTGGCCGGAACCATGAACGACGGCAAGAACTCGCCTGCGAAGTCCATCAGTTCCGCCTGGTCCACTGTTCGTCCCGCAGCCGGCAGAACGTAGGACACCAGGGCGGCGTCGCCGGAAGAGGTGGTCAACGCAGACGTGGTGACGAACTCGACCGACTCGTGTCGCGCGAGGACGGCGTCGATCTCACCGAGTTCGATCCGGAAGCCGCGGACCTTCACCTGGTGGTCCGACCTGCCGACGTAATCGGCCGTCAGCACACCGCGGTCGCCCCTCTTCCAGCGGACGACGTCTCCGGTGCGGTACATCCGATCGCCGGGTTCACCGTAGGGGTTGGCGACGAAACGTTCGGCAGTGAGCGGCGCACGCCGGTGGTATCCGCGAGCCAGCCCGAGGCCCGACAGATAGAGCTCACCCGCGATACCCACCGGAACAGGGCGCAGACGGTCGTCGAGGACCAGCGCGGTGGTTCCGCGAATCGGGCCGCCGATCGTGACCGGGCCGTCAGCGGACATCGGTTCGCTGATGTTGGTCATGATGGTGGTCTCGGTGGGTCCGTACCCGTTGAACAGCGAACGCCCGGGAGCCCAGCGCGCGGCGAGTTCTGCCGGGACGGCTTCGCCGCCGGCCACCACGAACTGGAAGTCGTCGAGACCTGCCGGGTCGACGGACGCGAGGGCGGACGGCGTGACGAACCCGTGTGTCACCCGGTTCTCACGCAGGAACGTCGCGAACTCGGGACCGCCGTACACATCCGTGGGGGCGATCACCATGGTGGCACCTGCGCTGACGGCGAGCAGCAGCTCGAGGACCGATGCGTCGAAACTCGGTGAGGCGAAATGCAGGGTCCGCGACGCGGTGGTCACCTGGTAACGCTCACGCTGTTCGCCAGCGAAGTTCGCCAGACCGCGATGGCTGACGACGACGCCCTTGGGCTGTCCGGTGGTGCCGGAGGTGTAGATGACATAGGCGCTGTTGGCCGGTGTCACCGACGAACGACGGTCCGCGTCGGTGACCGGAGCCGCCGAGTACTGCGCCCAGGTGGTGTCGGCGTCGTCACCGTCGAGGAGCAACCAGTCGACGCCCCCCGGCAGCCGTTCGACCTCGGACGCGACGGAAAGTCCCAAAGTCACACCGGAATCCGTGACCATGTGCGCGATTCGCTCGTCCGGGTACTTCGGGTCGATCGGAACGTAGGCGCCGCCGCTCTTGGCAACGGCCCAAATGCCTACCACGGAAGCGATCGAGCGGGTGATGCCCAGAGCGACGAACGTCTCGGCGCCCACCCCTCGCTCGATCAGTGCCCGCGCGAGGCGGTTCGAGCGTGCGTCGAGTTCCCGGTAGGTGACCGATTCGCTGCCCGCGAGGACGGCGACACCGTCCGGGTCGGCGGCCACGGCACCCGCGAGCAACTCCACCAGCGTCTGCGGCGCCGCCCCCTCGACGCCACGGACCGGAGTCAGCTCCGCGGTCTCCCGAGCGTCGAGGATGGGGATGTCCCCCACGGCAATCTCGGTATCGGTCGCGACGGACTCGAGGATCCGCACGAAGCGATCCACGAATCCTTGGACCGTACTCGCGTCGAAGATTTCCGTCGCATACCCGAGCGACCCGGTGATGCCAGTGGGCACACCCGCGTCGGACCACTGCTCCTGCAGGTCGACGGTGAGGTCGAACTTGCTGAACTCGACGTCGACCGCACCCGGAACGGCGTGCAGTCCTTCGAACTCCAGAGACGGAATTCCGTTGACCTGATGCGTCAGGACTACCTGGAACAGCGGCGTGTATGCCGTGGACCGGGTCGGTTCGAGCGCGTCGACCAGCTGCTCGAACGGAACGTCCTGGTGACTGAACGCCGCAAGGTCCTGGGCCCGAACGTGTTCGAGGAGCGCCGTGAACGACGCACCAGGCTCGACCTGCGTGCGCAGCACCAGCGTGTTGACGAACATGCCGACGAGGTTGTCGAGCGCCTCCTCGCCGCGGCCGGCGATCGCCGCGCCGATGGCAATGTCGGTACCGGCACTCACGCGCGACAGGAGCACGGACAGCGCAGCGTGCAGCACCATGAACGAGGACACGTTGTGCTCGCGTGCGATATCACTCAACCGGCGGTGCAAGGCGGCATCGATGATGAAATCGACGGCGGCACCGGTCATCGATCGCACTGCCGGCCTGGGCCGATCGATCGGCAACTCGAGAACGTCGGGCAGTCCCGCCAGAGTCTTCGACCAGAAGTCGATCTGCTGCGCGGCAAGGGATCCCGGATCGTCTTCGCATCCGAGCAGAGCGCGCTGCCAGATCGCGTAGTCGGCGTACTGGATCGGGAGTTCGGGCCACTGCGGATCGCTACCCGAGATGCGCGCGGCGTAGGCCGCCATCACGTCGCGTGCCAGCGGCAGTGTCGACGCGCCGTCGGAGGCGATGTGATGCATCACCATCACCAGGACGTGGTCGTCGGCGGCGAGGCGGTACAGACGCGCGCGGATCGGGAGTGTGTCGGTGACGTCGAACCCCTGCGAGGCGAACTCGAACAGACTAGCCGTCAGATCCGACTCGGCGACCTCGACCGGTTCGAGACCCAAGTCGACATCCGATGCGGAAAGAACGACCTGGTGTGCGCCCGAATCGGAGTCGGGGAACACGGTTCGCAGGACTTCGTGGCGTGCCACGACATCGGACAGAGCCGAACCCATCGCCGTGACGTCGAGGTCACCGCGGAACCGGACCGTCAACGGCACGTTGTATGCAGGCGAGGTCGGGTCGAAGCGGTTGAGGAACCACATGCGCTGCTGGGCCAGCGACAACGGGAGTTCCTCGGGCCTCTGCTGCGCGACCAGCGCGGGTCGGGACGCTCGATCACCGTCCTGCCGCTCGATGAAGTCGGCGAGTTCGGCGACGGTGGGGACTTCGAAGAGATCCCGCATGCCGACAATCGCGCCCGTCGCCGCCGACAGTCGGGACGCGACTCGCGTGGCGCTCAGCGAATTACCGCCGAGATCGAAGAACGATGCGTCGACACTCACGCGGTCGACACCGATCACGTCGCCGAAGACGGCGGCGACGACCTCTTCCAGAGGCGTGCGCGGAGCGAGGAACTCGGCACTGTCCGCGGCGAATTCGGGTTCGGGAAGCGCCTTGCGGTCGATTTTGCCGCTCGAGTTGAGCGGCATCTCGTCCAAGACGACGAGCGCATCGGGAACCATGTGCGACGGCAGAACCGCACGCAGCCGCGTGGACACGTCGTGGGCTACCGCGGAGGCGCCCGCCGCGGAGGTGACATACCCGACGAGTCGTTGGAGTCCGTGACTCTCGTGGACCACGACGATCGACTGCTTGACGTCGTCCATCGCTGTCAGGGCCGACTCGATCTCACCGAGCTCGACCCGCAGGCCGCGGATTTTGATCTGGAAGTCACTGCGCCCGAGGAAAATCAACTCGCCGTCGGCGCGCTCGCGCACGAGGTCGCCGGTGCGGTACAGGCGGGAGCCACCGTCGCCGACGGGATTCGCGACGAAACGCGAGGCGGTGATCGAAGTCATTCCGCCGTAACCGCGCCCCACCACGACACCGCCGATGTACAGCTCGCCGGTCACGCCGGCCGGAACGGGACGCAGACGCTTGTCCAGCACGTAGTACTCGGCACCAGGCAGCGGCGAACCGATGGGGATCGGGGTCTCCTCGGCATCCGGCGCTGTCAGGTCGAGCTCGTAGGACGCGGTCACATCCGACGCTTCCGTCGGGCCGTAGGAGTTGACGAGGCGAACACCGCGTCCGACCAGCTTCGCGTACGCGCCCGGTCGAATCTGCTCACCGCCGAGGACCACGCAGTCCAACGACGCCAGCTTGTCGTCCGCGTCGAGTTCGGCCAGCAACTCGAATGCGCTGGGCGCCATGTTCACGATGCGGACGTCCCCCATCGCGAGGTGGCGCAGGATGTCGGCAGGGTCGAATCCCTCGGCTGCCAGATGGACTACGCCGCCGGAGATCAGCGGAACCCACACGTTCTTCTGTGTCAGGTCGAACAAGGGCGAGCTCGCCACGAGAACACCTGTGCCCTCACCGATGCGCATCTCCTCGCGGTACCAGCGGTAGGTGTTCAGGACACCCATCATCGGCACCATCGTCGGCTTCGGCCGTCCTGTCGACCCCGACGTCGAGATGACGTAGGCGAGACGCGCTCCCGCCTCGTCGTCCACCCACGGGTCGAACGCGAGGTCACTCCCGTCGCGAGCGTCCAGCGCTCGGACGGTGTCCGGGTCGTCGAGGATCACGGCCGCGTCGAGGACGCGATCGCCCAGCGGCTTCCGGGCCAGTTCGCGCCACGAAGACGTGGTGATCGCCGCGCGAGCTCCACTGGTTTCGACGAGACCCGCGATGCGTTCGAGAGGCCATGCCTGGTCGAGGGGTGAGTAGGCGGCACCGACCTTCCACACGGCGAGCATGCCGACGACCCAGTCGAGTGAGCGCGGGAGGATCAGGGCGACGACGTCGTCGGCACCGACACCGCGCTGGGCGAGTTCACGGGCGACCTGGTTGGCGCGTGCGTTCAGCTCGGCGCGTGTCGTCGTGACGCCCGCAGCGACCACGACGATCGCATCGGGGTCGCGCTCGACGCTTTCCTGCCACGCAGCCAGTGGTGACTCCACCTGGGCCGTAGCCGCATCCGCCGTAGCCGGCTCAGCGATGGCGGGCGCGGCCGCGAACTTCTCGAGGTCGATGTCGCCGACAAGCCGGTACGCATCGGCGATCACCTTGTCCAGGATCGCTCCGAAACCGTCCTGCCCGTCCTCCGACGGCGGGGCCATCATGATGGTCGGAACCAGACCGGAAAGAACGACGGACACGATCGCGTCGGGAGCCATTCCCCGCTCGGCCAGCGGGGCAGACATCAACCGGAGGCGTTCGTCGAACTCCCGGTACGTCACCTGCATGCCGTCGTGGGCAACGGCGACGGCGTCGGGCGCGACCTCCACTGCGGCTGCAAGCAGCTGCGGAAGTTCGCGGACCGTCATCGTGCGGGCAGGACTTGCTTGGCTCAACTTTGCTCTCTCGTGTTCGGTGAGAATGTCGATATCGCCTACGGCGACGAGTGGGTTCTCGACGACGGACTCGAGGATCCGCACGAACCGCTGCGTGATGCGCTCCACACTCTCCCGTTCGAAGAGGTCGGTAGCGAAGGTGAAGCGACCCGCGAGGCCGGACGGGCGACCCGTGTCATCGGCCTTCTCGGACATCGTCAGTGTGAGGTCGTATTTGGCACCCTCGGCCATGTCCTCGATGACCCGCACGGTGAGCCCGGGAAGTTCGAGCGATTCCAGACGGTTGTTCTGGAATGCCAGCATCACCTGGAAGAGCGGCGAATAGGAGGCGGAACGGCGAATCTGCAGCGCTTCCACCAGCTTCTCGAACGGCACGTCGGAATGCCCGAACGCCGCGAGGTCGTTTTCGCGGATTTGTTCGATCAGCGCGGCGAAGGAGTCACCGGCGTCGACCCGGGTCCGCAGGACGAGCGTGTTGACGAACATGCCCACCAGATCGTCGAGCACCTGGTCGGTTCGCGCCGCATGGGGGGTGCCGACCGTGATGTCGTCGCTGTTACTCAACCGTGACAGCAAGGTCGTCAACGCTGCGTGGGTCACCATGAAGAGTGACGCGCCGTGGTCTCTGCCCAGCTTCTCGAGCCCGCGGCGAAGGTCTGGGGAAATCACGAAGTCGACGGAATCACCGATCATCGACTGACGTGAAGGTCGCGCGTGATCGCGAGGGAGATCGATAAGCTCCGGCACTCCGGCCAGCGCGTCCGCCCAGTAGGCGATCTGTTCGGCCGCGAGGGACTTCCTGTCGACGGGATCGCCGAGCACTTCGCGCTGCCACAGTGCGAAGTCGGCGTACTGCACCGGCAAGGGCTGCCAGAGCGGAGCCGCACCCGCTGTCCGTGCGCTGTAGGCGACCATCACGTCCCGCGCCAACGGAGCCAACGAGGCACCGTCTGCGCAGATGTGGTGGATCACCAGGACGAGGAGGAACTCGGTGTCGCCGGTGGCGAACAACTGGATGCGCAGCGGCGGCGCCGCCGTGACGTCGAAGCCTTCGGTGGCGAATGCGGTCAGCGCCGCGTGCAACTCGGGCTCCGGCACACGCACCGGTGTCAGGTCGAACGCAACGCGGTCACGGTCGACGACTTCCTGGTAGGGACCCTCGGCGGAGTCGGGGAAGACGGTGCGCAGTGATTCGTGCCGATCAAGCACATCCGCCACAGCGGCGGACATCGCCTCGATGTCGAGGTCGCCCGACAACCGGACGGCCAGCGGGATGTTGTAGGCCGACGACGCCGTGTCGTAACGGTTCATCAGCCACATGCTCTGCTGGGCCATCGACAGCGGAACGCGCGCGGGGCGCGGTCCCGCGACGAGGACCGGGCGGTCGGAGCCGGTGCCGGCCTGCTCAGCCACGTTGACGGCGAGCCGTTCCACGGTCGGCGCCTCGAAGAGATCGCGCACACCCAATTGCGTGCCTGCTGCCGCGTTCACCCGCGCCACCGCCTTGGTAGCGAGGAGCGAGTTGCCACCGAGGTCGAAGAACGACTCGGCCACACTGATCGTCGTCAGTCCGAGTACCTCGGAGAAAACGCCGGCGACCAATTCCTCTGCCGCCGTGCGGGGTTCGACGACGTCACCCTGCCGGGTGTCGAAGTCGGGCTCGGGCAGTGCCCGGCGGTCGAGCTTGCCCGCAGTGGTGAGCGGAATCTCGTCGAGCACCAGAACAGCACTGGGCACCATGTGCGCAGGCAGTGTGTCGGAGACGAATCGGGTGACCTCGGCGGCGTCCACCGTGTTCCCGGCCGACGGCAGCACATAGGACACGAGCGCTGTCGCGCCCGACGGCATGGTGCGCCCCACCGTGGTCGCGAACTCGAGGGCGGGATGCTGAACCAGGGCCGCGTCGATCTCACCGAGTTCGATCCGGAATCCGCGGACCTTCACCTGGAAGTCGCTGCGGCCGACGTACTCGACGCCGTACCCGGCACGATGTTCGCGGTCGACGACGAGCCGGACCACGTCACCCGTCCGATACATTCGAGAACCGTCCTCGGCGAACGGGTTCGCGACGAATCGCTCGGAGGTGAGACCGAAGCGGTCGTGGTATCCGCGAGCGAGCCCAGGTCCGGCGATGTACAACTCTCCGTCCACACCGAGGGGGACGGGACGCAGCTGGCCGTCGAGGACGTACACCGTGACGCCGCGGACCGGTCCGCCGATCTCTATCCGCTTGCCCGGCTCGAGAACGTTACTGACGTTGCTCATCACGGTGGCCTCGGTCGGACCGTAACCGTTGTACATCCGGCGGCCGGGTGCCCAGCGTTCCACCAGTTCCGGTGGGCAGGCCTCTCCGCCGACCACGACGACACCGAGGCAGCTGAGCCCCGACGGTTCGACCGACGCCAGGGCCGCGGGTGTGACGAACGCATGCGTCACTTCGTGTTCCACGAGGAAACTGCGCAGTTCCTCACCGCCGTACAGGTCCGCCGGAGCCACCACCATGGTTGCGCCGCAACCGAACGCGAGAAGCAACTCGAGGACGGACGCGTCGAAGCTCGGGGAGGCGAAGTGCAGAACACGTGCCGCCGAGGTCACCCCGTAATGGGTGCGCTGCTCGGCGGAGAGGTTGGCCAGTCCCGCATGGGTCACGGTGACACCCTTGGGCAGGCCGGTGGTGCCGGAGGTGTAGATCATGTACGCCGGATGCAGCGCTCGCACCGATGAGGTCCGTTCCGGATCCGTCACGGCCTCCGACGATTCCGCGGCGGCGAGTGCGTCGCATTCGGCGGAGTCCAGAACCAGCCAGTCGACGTCCTGCGGAAGGGTGTCACGCTGCGCCGCGACGGTCAGGCCGAGGATTGCCCCCGAGTCGGTGATCATGTGCGCGACCCGCTCGGTCGGGTACCGCGGATCGACGGGCACGAACGCCGCCCCGGTCTTCGCAACCGCCCACGTGCCGACCACGGAGTGCAGCGAACGCGTCATGCCCAGCGCCACAGCCGTTTCCGGTCCGACACCGCTCCCGATCAGTACGCGTGCGAGCCGGTTCGACCGCTCGTCCAGTTCCGCGTACGTCAACGTCGTGCCGTCGGCGACGACCGCGACGTGCTCGGGGTCGAGGGCCGCCGAGGCGGACAGGATCTCCGGCAACAGCAGCTGTTCGGCGTCCTCGATACCCGAAACCGCGAGCAGCGAGGTACGTTCCGTTCGGTCCAGGATGTCGATTCGGCCGACGGGTGTGTCGACGTCGCCGGACACCGCGTCGAGGACTCGGACGACCCGCGCCATGATCTCCCGCACTTCGGCGGAGTCGAAGAGCTCGGGCAGGAACTTCGCGGTCAGATGGAGGCGGGGGTCCGTCATCGCGACGATGGCCAGCGGGTAGTGCGTGGCGTCGTTGGACGTCACGTCGAGAACGCGGAGCCCTTCGATGTCGCTGCTCTGCGTGAGTGCCTCACGATCGAGGGGGTAGGACTCGTAGACCATCAGCGTGTCGAACAGCGCACTCAGGCCCAGGCCCTGCTGGATGTCGGTCAGTCCGATGTGGTGGTGGTCGAGAAGTTCGGTCTGCTCGTGCTGAATCCGCTCGAGCAGGGTCCGCACGGAGTCGCCGGCCTGTACCCGCACCCGAACGGGAAGGGTGTTGATGAAGAGGCCCAGCATGGATTCGATTCCGGGAACCTGCGGCGGACGGCCGGAGACGGTGGTGCCGAACACCACATCGTCCCGTCCGGTCAGCCTGCCCAGGACGATGCCCCAGGCAGCCTGGACCAGGGTGTTCATGGTGATGCCGAGCTCACGCGACCGTTCGGTCATCGCCGCGAGCAGCTCGTCGGGCAGGTCCACGACGAGTTCGCCCGGGGTGAGCGTCGGGGCGGTGTCTTCGTGCGCGGGCGCGAGGAGGGTGGGCTCCTCGACACCGTGGAGGGCCTGCGTCCACGCAGCCACGGACTGCTGCGGATCCTGGGTGGAAAGCCACTCGAGGTAGTTGCGGTACGGACGAGGCTGCGGCAGTGCCAGAGCGTCGCCGTCCACCGCGTACAAGGTCAGCAGGTCCTGGATGAGGATGGGCAGCGACCACCCGTCGAGCAGGATGTGGTGGTTGGTGACGGCGAAGCGGTAACGGCCCTCGGCGGTCTCCACGAGCAGGAACCGCACGAGAGGCGGTGCCGTCATGTCGAACCGGTCCGTCCGGTTCGCGAGCATCAGCTCGTCGACTCTCGCCTGGCGGTCGGCATCCGGCAGCGACCGGAGGTCGACATGCGTCCAGGGGACGCTGACCGCGTCGACGACTACCTGCATCCCCATGCCGTCCTCGTCCAGGACGAAGGCGGTGCGCAGGTTGGGGTGGCGCGCGACGAGAGCCTCCGCGGCGCGGCGCAGGCGATCGACGTCGACCGATCCACCGAGGTCCATGACGAGCTGGGTGGTGTAGACGTCGGTCGTGCTACTCGCCAATGCGGCGTGGAACAGCAAGCCCACCTGCAGAGGCGCCAGCGACCACACGTCGGTGAGCGCGGGATAGCTGCTCTCGATCGCGTCGATGCGGGGCTGGCTCAGGGGTACGAGATCGAGATCGGAGGGAGTTCGTCCGCCGGCGTCCGGTCGCCGCGTGTGCTCGACGAGACCCTCGAGCGCGCGCTTCCACAGCCCGGTGAACTCCTCCACCTCGGCCGTGGTGAGCACACCTTGGGGGAAATCGACAGTGGCGGATAGCCGTTGCTCCCCTTCGACATCGACGATCATCGCGTTGATGTCGAGCGCGAAGTGCACCGGCATCTCGCTGTTGCGGGTACCGGTGAGTTCCATGGTGTCGGTGTCGGGCATCCAGCCCCCCGCACGCACGGCTGCAGGGATGTCTCCCACCGAGACCCGGCCGAGGTAGTTGAAGCTGATCTGCGGGCTGGGTAGATCGACGAGTATCGACCGCGTCTCGGCGTTCAGGTAGCGCAGCAGGCCGAAGCCGATGCCGTGTTCGGGCACCTGCGCCAGCTGCTCCTTGACCGTCTTGACCGCGGCGCCCGCGGCCTTGCCGCCGGCGAGCGCGTCCGCGAGACCGCCCTCGGGAGCTCCCAAGCGGACGGGATACATACTGGTGAACCAGCCGACGGTCCGGGACAGGTCCGCTCCCGGAAGCACCGTCTCCTCACGGCCGTGTCCCTCGAGGTGCACCAGAGTCGACGACTCGGGGATGCCACGTTCCGCACGCCATGCAGCAACCGCCAGGGCGAGCGCCGTGAGGAGTCCGTCGTTGACACCACCGTGGAACGCGCGCGGAACGCGGGTCAGCAAACCGTCGGTAACCTCCGCCGACACCTCGAGCCGAACCCGTCCGGTGGTGGACACCACGTCGCGGCCGTCGAGAGCCCGCGAACCGATCAACGGATCGGAACCGTCGAGCGTGCTGCGCCAGAAGTCGAGTTCCGCTACCCTCCGTGCGCTTCTCGCGTTGTCGGACAATCCGTGTGCCCAGCGGCGGACGGAGGTACCCACGGCCGGAAGCAGAGGATCGACCCCTGCCGCGATCTGTGACCAGGCGGCCGCGAAGTCGGGCACGAGCACTCGCCACGACACGCCGTCCACGGCGAGGTGGTGAATGACGACGAGCAGGCGACCGGACTGCGTCTCGGTGTCGGCGCCCTCGTTCCCGCCGCTCTCGGGGGCGTCGCTGTCGGTGGCGAGCTCCGCCGGCGCGAACCAGACGAACCGCACCACGCGCCCTGCAGTGGGGTCCAGGGTGTCGACGGTTCGCTCGAGGGCGTGTGCCGCGAGCGCCTCGAAGGAATCGCTGCCCGGCTCCTCCGTGAACTCGACACGGTCGACGAGCCTGTCGACGTCGACGGAGCCGATCGGCAAGACCTGGAGCGTCCATCCGTCCGCAGAGTCGTTGCGGCGCAACACCGAACGCAGAGCATCGTGGCGATCGACGACAGCCGAAAGGGTGCGAACCAGCCGCTGCCTCTCGACCTTCGGCGGAAGCGTGAGGAGAATGGACTGGGAGAAGCTGTGGAAGTCGCCGCCCAGCTCTGTCATCCAGTGCGCCACCGGTGTCAGCGGCATCGTGCCGATACCGGCGCCCGGCAGTTCCTCGAGAACGTGAACCGTCGCGGAATCGGATGCCGACGTGGCTACTTCGGCGAGGGACGCCACGGTCTTCCGCTCGAAGACGTCGCGGGCCGTGAAGAGCACACCGGCTTCCTTGGCACGGGACACCAGCTGGATCGACACGATACTGTCGCCGCCGAGCGCGAAGAACGAGTCGCCCACGCTGATGCGCGGAACACCCAGGACCTCGGCGAACAGGCCTGCGATCGACTCCTCCATGGCACTGCGAGGAGCGATGTATTCGCTCGTTTCCGCCGCGAACACGGGTTCGGGGAGGGCCTTGCGGTCGAGTTTTCCACTCGCTCCGACCGGCATCTCGGCGATCACCATGACGGCATCCGGAACCATGTAGGACGGCACGGCACGGCCGACGTGGTCGATCAACGCTGCGACATCCACATCAGAGCCGGACTCGGGGACGACGTAACCGACCAACCGCTGGCCCAGGGAGCTGTCGTATACCACGGCGACGGATTGCGCCACATGGGGATACGAGGACATCGCGGCCTCGATCTCCCCCAGCTCGATCCGCAGGCCTCGGACCTTGACCTGGAAATCGGTGCGGCCGAGGTACTCGATACTGCCGTCTACCCGCCACCTGACCAGGTCTCCGGTACGGTACAGCCGAGACCCCGGGGCCCCGAAGGGGTTGGCCACGAAGCGCTCTGCCGTGAGATCGGGCCTGCCCTCGTATCCGCGGGCGGTCTGCGCCCCCGCGAGATAGAGCTCTCCTGCGGATCCGATGGGCGTGGGGCGCAGGTGACCGTCGAGCACGTACGCCTCGGTGTTCCACACAGGAGTTCCGATGGACACCGTGTGAGCGGCCTCGCGGTCGACTTCACCGGCAGTGGCATGCACGGTGAATTCGGTAGGACCGTACAGGTTGTGCAGCTCGGCGTCCGAACGTGCCCGGAACGCTGCCGCCACCGCCGGCGGAAAGGACTCTCCCGCAACGAGAACCAGCCGAAGACTGACGAGTTGATCCCGGCCGGCAGCGGACGTGAATACCGAGAGCATCGACGGGACGAACGAGGTGGCCGTGACCTTCTCACGAGCGATGAGGTCGGCAAGGTATGCCGGATCGCGATGCCCCTCGGGGGCCGCGATCACAACGCGTGAACCCGAGACGAGTGGCGCGAACAGTTCCCACACCGACACGTCGAAGGTCGTCGGGGTTTTTTGCAGCACGACGTCGTTGGAGTCGAGGCGGTAGCGTTCGGCGATCCACGTGACCTGGTTCAGCACGGACCCGTGGCCGACCGCCACACCCTTCGGGCGTCCGGTGGACCCGGACGTGTAGATGACGTAGGCGGGGTTGGTGGCCCGAAGGTCCGCCAGTCGCTCGTCGTCCCGGATCGGGCCGGCCCCGACGCTGTCGACGTCGAGTGCGTCGATCTCCACCACGTCGTGTCCGGCGGGAAAGGTCAGCCGGTCCCGGGTCACCGTGAGGATGCACCGGGGTCTGGCGCTGTCGAGGACGTAGGCGGTGCGCTCGGCCGGATGATCGGGGTCGAGCGGGACATAGGCAGCGCCCGCCTTGACCACGGCGTACATCGCAACCATGGAGTCGAGGGAGCGGCGGATCGCGAGGGCGACCTTCGTCTCCGGTCCCACACCCCTGGTGATCAGCAGCCGGGCCAGACGGTTGACGCGAGCGTCGAACTCGCGGTACGTCAACTCCTGACCCTCGAACACCAGCGCCGCCGCATCGGGGGTACGCGCAACCTGGGCGTCGAACAGGTCGACGATCGTTCCGGCCTGCGGGGCGACGACCTCACCGTTCCAGCCCGACACCACCTGCGCGCGTTCCTCGTCGCTCATCGGGGCAAGGTCCGACACCGGTGCGTCGTCGCCGGCCCGGAGGAACCGCTCGAAGAAGTCGAAGAATCGGCTGTGGTGCCGGTTCAGCTCATCCGCGGAGTAGAGGTTGGGGTTGGCCTCGAAGTCGATGTGGATCTTGTGGCCGGCGACACCTTGGTAGATGTTCAGCGAGAGGTCTTCCACCGGCCCCGTCGTGAGGACATTTTGATGTCCGGTGACGGTGCCCAGTTTGATCTCGCTGTGGAACATCATGATGTTGATCGACGGGCCGAAGAAACCGCGCTGCCCCTGGGGTGCACCGGCGTCACGGCGGATGTCCTCGTGGCGATAGCGCTGACGGCGCAGAGCGCCGGTCAGCTCGATCTGCACACTCTTGACCAGCTCCGGAACCGTCATCTCCGGAGTGATCTGGAGGCGGAGCGGAACGATGTTCGACACCATTCCGCCGGAGCGGCGCAGAGTGGCCGTGGTACGGGCGGAGACGGGGAGGCTGAGGACGACGTCCGTGCGGTCCGTCATATGGGCGAGGTAGGCGGCAAAGGCGGCAACCACGACAGGTGCGGAGCTGGCGTTCGTCCCGTCCAGTGCCTCGTCCAGCAAGGTCGCGGTCGATTCGGGCAGAGCCTCGGAGGAGAGCCTCGCAAACCTGCCCACCATCGCTGCGCGACCGGCGAGGCTTGGCGACTCCGGCAGGTGCGCGGTGCGTTCGGCCCAGTATTCCCGGTCCTTCGCGAATCGCTCAGAGCTGCGGTATCGCTGTTCGTCTTCGACGATCCGGACGAGATCTTCCGCGCGGGGGGCGGGCGGCTCGGTGGACTCGACCAGCGCCGTGTAAATCTCCGCGATCCGCGCGATGAGCGCCATCGCGCCGAACCCGTCGAGGGCGATGTGGTGGATCCGGCAGAACCACAAGTAGTGGTTCTCGCCGACGTGCAGCAAGTAAACGACGACGAGACGGTCTTCGAGAAGGTCGACGGGTGCGCTGTAGTTGCTCCGCATCCACTTCTGGGCTGCGTCGACGGAGTTGTCCTCACCGCGGAAATCGATGTATGTGATGGCGTCGTCCAGCGTCTTGTCGACGTACTGGTGCGGCACACCCTCGATCTCGACGAGGCGAAGGAAGCCGGATCCGAATTCCCGTCCGGAGCGGATGGTGGCTTCGGTCAGAAGGTCGAGATCGATGTCTCCGCGGAGTTCGATGTACTGAGCGATGGTGAGGGGAACATCGCCCATCGCATGTTGCGCGAACCAGATCCCTCGCTGCGCAGCTGACAGCGGAAAGGCTCCGACAGGAGCACCGTTACTACCCGCTGCATATCCCGACCCCAAGGGTTACTCCGTTCTCGAACGCATGGCTTGCTGCCGCCTGTGTCACTGGTGATTGGTAGCTCTGAACACCACTACATGCATGTGCCTCGGTCCGAGGTCACTCGCGAATCGGGAACGGGACGGACCACCCCGGGCTCGTCGACGAGTTTCACCACAGTCGGAATCGATGTCGGAAGATCGTGCGAAACCTGATTGCCTGCAGTGCGCCGTTCGACGCCCTTACATCCCGGACCATTCGCGGTGAGCGGGTTCATTCCTGGCTCCGTTCTCTCATCGATCCAACAAGCGGCCACCCAATCGGTGCTCGTCACCCTCGGAGTCGACAAGCGAGTCTACGGCGCGAAATGACATCCGATCTTTCGTCACACTCATGCCCGCACCCTCCTCTCGCTCGTCGGGGACTATTTCGGCTCGTCCTGCGTCGAAGTAACGCCGGGGTATACATCGGTCACATACCCACCACCGTTACCTGCCGAGCTGTGACCTGCCCGACCCCCGATACTTCCAGAACCAGCCGGAATTTGGATCGGCGACGCGCACATGTTCAACAGGGAGAACCACTATCCGGGCGTCGCGTACACATGGGAGCCGAATAACGTACCGCGGGTCGGAATTGCGCCGGGTGTACAAATGTTGTGTCCACATTCATCGACCCTCCCGACTATTTACTCTCTCGACGGTCCGAACCCGTCGGGCGACCATTTGCCAACCACCGTGTCTACCAAAGCCCCGCAGAGGTCTCAAAGCCGACGAACCGCGGCACAGACGGCGCGGGAATGAACTCGGCATCGACCCTGTACGCGACTCACACGCGCGTCTCGCCCGAACGTGCCCGACACCCGAAGCAGCATCTCTCGACGTCCCACGCACTGACCAGCAGGAACACAGCGCACAGGCGGATGAGGGGCGCTGGGTGCACACTGCACCGCCTGCGGTCACGATCACACGCATCACCCGGTGAGACCAGGCAGAGCTGGCGCGGCGTCCGATTTGTCGCGTCCGAGCCCGGGCGCCTACCGCCCCGATAGGGATATTTCTCACAGTGCGGGTCTCGGGCTGCGCCGAGCATCGACTCGATACTCACGGGTAACAAAAGCAAGGCTTACCTGGTCAGGTGCCCTTCGCCGACCGGCTCTGTCGAGCGAACCAATCGATCAGGCCTGCGTCGTCGACGGCGCTGCGGTCGACTGCGCGATCGGCGTCGACTCCTTGGAAGATTCGTTTCAGGGGCACCTCGAGCTTCTTGCCCGTGCGGGTGTGCGGGATACCAGGAGCGAGGATGATGTCGTCCGGTACATGGCGGGGCGAGGCCTGCTCGCGGATCGCACCCCGGATCCGGTTCTTCACTGCGTCGTCGAGTTCCACCCCATCGACGAGGACCACGAAGAGCGGCATCCAGTATCCGCCGTCCGGCAGATCCACTCCGACCACCAGCGCTTCCGCGACCTCGGGCAACTTCTCCACCACCTGGTAGATGTCCGCGCTCCCCATCCGGATCCCGTTGCGATTGAGAGTGGAATCGGACCTTCCGTGCATCAGCACGGTCCCACGGTCGGTGAGGGTGATCCAGTCCCCGTGTCGCCACACGCCGGGAAACACGTCGAAGTAGGCGTCGTGGTAGCGCTTCCCACCCGGGTCGTTCCAGAACGACACCGGCATCGACGGCATCGGCGCCGTGACGACCAGTTCGCCGACTTCCCCTCGTACGGACTCGCCCGACTCGTCGAACGCGTCGACGGCAACACCGAGGCACGGGGCCGACAACTCCCCCGGCCACACCGGGACGGTCCGTGCACCACCGACGAAGGCCGAAACGACGTCGGTCCCGCCCGTGATCGACACGACCGGGATCGCTCGACCGACGTTGTGGGACAACCACAACGAAGATGCAGCAGGCAAAGTAGAACCAGTGCTGCCGACCGCGCGGAGCGCAGTGAGGTCGTGGTCGCGCGCGGGCACCACCCCGGCCTTGTCGCAGGCGAGTACGTAGCCGGGACTCGTCCCGACGACCGTCACTCCCAGGCGCGAGGTCAACGCCCACAGCGCATCCGTCGTGGGCCACGTGGGGCTCCCGTCGTAACACACGATGGTCGCCCCCACGAGCAGGCCTGCGGTCTGGAAGTTCCACATCATCCAACTGGGGCTGGTGTACCAGAACAGGGTGTCCTCGCGGCCGAGATCGAGATGGAGCGCCAGCGACTTCACGTGTTCGAGGAGCACACCGCCGTGGCCGTGCACGATCCCCTTCGGTAGTCCGGTGGTTCCCGATGAGAACACCACCCACAAGGGGTGGTCGAACGGGACGGCCACCGGCTCGATTGTCGCCTCCCGGGCCGTGGCCTCAGCCCAGGTGACGGCATCGCCGACCTCCGATTTTCGCCGACGATGGGGCACGACGACGGTCAGAGCCAGCGACGACAACTCGGCCTGTAGGTGTCGCACCGCATCGACGCGGTCGTACTCCTTACCACCGAACCGATACCCGTCCGCGGTGATCATCGCCTTGGGATCGAGCTGCCCGAGCCGATCGAGGGCCGCGGGGGCCGAGTAGTCCTGCCCGCAGGCCGACCACACGGCCCCGATCGAGACGGTCGCGAGGAATGCGATCACCGCCTCGGGAATGTTGGGTAGGTATCCGACGACGCGATCGCCGACACCGACGCCGTGATCGCGCAGTGTGGCCGCGAGCGCGCCGACCTTCGAGCGCAACTCGTCCCATCCGACGGCGACATCGGCGCCGGCCTCACCGGCATACAGGATGGCCGGCCTGTCGGAACGAGCGTTCCGGAAGACGTGATCGACGTAATTGACTGTGGCGCCCGGAAACCACACAGCGCCCGGCATGGAGGCCTCGGCCAAGGCCGGACCAGGATCCGTCGCGGAACGAATGTCGAAGTAGTCCCACACGGCTTGCCAGAACGCACCGAGTTCGGCCACCGACCAACGCCACAACGCCCGGTAGTCGTCCACCGGGACGTTGTGGCGCCGTGCGACGAACTCAGCGAAATCGGTGATCACGGCGTTGCGCACATCAGCATCGGTCGGTACCCACTGCGGATCGGCTGTCATGGGTTCCATCTTCCCCGAGAGCCGGAGTACTCCGCGTTCTTTCCGTACCTAGCTGGAAGGGACGCGGACGATCAGGGCATCACCCTGACCACCACCGCCACACAACGCAGCCACACCCACACCGCCGCCGCGACGCGCCAACTCGAGCGCCAGATGCAAAGTGATCCGCGCCCCCGA
>NZ_JANFQF010000009.1 GCF_024438035.1 Rhodococcus tibetensis | reverse complement strand
CATAGCGGAGGGGAAACGCCCGGACCCATTCCGAACCCGGAAGCTAAGCCCTCCAGCGCCGATGGTACTGCACTCGACAGGGTGTGGGAGAGTAGGACACCGCCGAACATCCGTTACCGAAAGGGGACCCAACATACTGGGTCCCCTTTCGTCGTTTGTGTGAAAGGAATGACAGTGTCGGAGAGCGACGACGGACGTCGATCCTTCCGCGGAGGCGGTGCCTCCAATACAGGACGAGGCGGTGCCTCCAATTCGGACCGGGGCGGTGCCTCCAATTCGGACCGGGGCGGTGCCTCCGGTTCGAACAGAGGTGGCGCGTCGGACGGTGGCCGTGGTGGTTCGTTCGGCGGTCCGCGGCGCGATTCTCGCGGCGGCGGCCCCGGCAATGACCGTCGAGGCGGCCAGCGCCGTGGGGGCGAGGGCGGATTCACGCCGCGTGGCCGTGATGGCGACCGTCCGCAGCGGCAGGATGCCCGTCCCGACGAACCTGATCTGCCTGACAATGTCGAGGCCGGGGAACTGGATCCTACTGTCCGGCGGGACCTGCTGAGCTTGGACAAAACGAACGCGAATACCGTTGCGCGGCATCTGGTGATGGCAGGCAAGCTGGTCGACGACGATCCCAGGCTCGCCCTGGCGCACGCGCGTGCGGCGCGTCAGCGGGCCGGCCGTATCGCCGTGGTTCGTGAGGCCGCGGGCATCACCGCCTACCACGCTGGTGAGTGGGCCGAAGCACTGTCCGAGTTGCGTGCCGCACGTCGGATGGCGGGTGGTCCTGGACTTCTCGCCGTGATGGCGGATTGCGAACGTGGCCTGGGTCGACCGGAGCGGGCGATCGAGCTGGGTCGGAGTGAAGAAGCAGCGGCTCTGTCGGGTGACGACGCCGCTGAGCTGCGCATGGTGGTCGCAGGTGCTCGCATGGACTTGGGGCAGTTCGATCAGGCCGTGGTCACGTTGCAGACGCCGGACCTCGACGCGTCCCGAACCGGTTCGGGTGCCGCCCGCCTCTTCTACGCCTATGCCGACGCCCTGGTGGCAGCCGGCCGTATCGAAGACGGACTGAAGTGGTTCCTCAATTCGGCGGCCGCAGACCTCGAAGGCGATACCGACGCGGAGGAGCGTGTGGCGGAGCTGACCGGAGACGATCAGTGACCGTGAAGCACGGCGGGGCGTCGTCGCTGCGTGAACGCTACGACGCTCTGCTTCTCGACCTGGACGGCACCCTGTACCAGGGACCGCAGGCGATTCCCGGTGCCCGCGAGGCTCTGGCGACAGGGACGCAATCTCTGTACTACGTGACCAACAATGCGAGCCGTAGCCCGAGTGAGGTCGCAGCGCACCTGACCGAGCTCGGCTTCGACGCCTCGGAGGCGAGGGTGGTCACGAGTTCGCAGTCTGCAGCGCGACTCCTAGCCGAGAAGATCGACCCCGCCACTGCTGTACTGGTCGTCGGGACGGAGGCCTTGGCGGACGAAGTTGCGCGGGTCGGATTGCGTCCGGTGCGTTCGTTTACGGATTTCCCGGTGGCGGTGGTTCAGGGCCATTCGCCGAAAACGGATTGGGCGATTCTCGCGGAAGCGACTCTCGCGATCCGGTCGGGCGCTCTCTGGGTGGCAGCCAACGTCGATTCGACCCTCCCCACCGAGCGTGGACTGGTTCTGGGCAATGGATCGATGGTTGCGGCTCTGCGCACTGCGACGTCCCGTGAACCTCTGGTCGCCGGTAAACCGGCCGCGCCTCTGATGGAGGATGCGATGCGCCGCAGCAAGTGCTCTCGGCCGCTGGTCGTGGGCGACAGGCTCGACACCGACATCGAGGGCGCCAACGCCGTGGGCGTCGAGTCGTTGTTGGTACTTACCGGCGTCAGCACCGCCATCGATGTCCTGCGGGCCACCGAGGAACAACGCCCCACCTACGTCGCCTCCGAACTGGACGCCCTCAACCGGCCTGGTGAGGAATCGACAGTAGGCGAGGACCGCCGGTACTCCGTCGAGTTCGACGGCACAGATCTGGTGATCGAACCGAAGGGCGGATCGATCGGCACGGTCGATTCGGCGACGCTGCTCCGGCACGTGGCTGTGTCGGCGTGGAAGTACCCCGAGTTCGGCCGCGTCACCTCCACCGACCCGGCGGTCAACGCGCTCGTGTCTGGTTGGGGTGCCTGACCGCGCATCCTCGAGCGCCCGCAGATCCTTTGTCGGCGGCGCGCGGTTCGCTGTATGCGTATCCGAAAGGGATCGACTAGCGTTGTGCCCGATGAGCACGCCAATACCGCGCCCGGGAGCCCATCTAGCTGGGCCTACGCCGAGTGTTGACCCCGAAAAGATTTCCGCCGAGGTAAACGGATTGCTGTCGCGGCTCGACGCCGTCGAACCCGATCCCGACGACCGGCACGGAGTCGGTGTCATCCCGAAGAAGGCGCATCTCCTCGAGAAGGCCCACGACGTTCTGGTGGAAGCGCTCGCCGCCGTGGACAAGAGCTGAGGTGGCCCGACGCGCACGGGTGGATGCCGAACTCGTTCGGCGGGGACTGGCCCGGTCTCGTGAGCATGCACAGGAACTCATCTCGTCCGGCAGGGTGCTGATCTCCGGCGTAACCGCAACGAAACCTGCGACCGCCGTCGAGGCGGGCACGCCGCTGCGGGTGGTCGAGGTGGACGACGAGGTGTCCTGGGCCTCGCGAGGCGCACACAAGTTACTCGGAGCTCTCGAAGCGTTCGGGCCCAGCGGGCTCGCGGTCGAGGGAAAACGGTGTCTCGACGCCGGAGCCTCGACCGGAGGCTTCACAGATGTACTTCTCCACCACGGCGCCCGGGAGGTGGTCGCGGTGGATGTCGGCTACGGGCAATTGGTGTGGCGGTTGCAATCCGACGACCGGGTTCATGTGGTCGATCGCACCAATGTGCGATCGATCGACGCCGAGCGCATCGGCGGACCGGTCGAACTGGTGGTCGCGGACCTGTCGTTCATTTCCCTCAAACTCGTGCTGCCGGCCTTCGTCGCGTGTGTGGCGACCGGAGCAGATCTCGTTCCGATGGTGAAGCCGCAGTTCGAGGTCGGTAGGGACCATGTGGGGTCGGGCGGAGTGGTTCGCGACCCCGAACTGAGGGTGGCTGCCGTGCACGATGTCGCGAAGGCCGCAGAATCGCTCGGACTGCGTACGCTGGGAGCCGTCGCGAGCCCGTTGCCGGGACCGTCCGGAAATGTGGAGTACTTTCTGTGGCTCCGCTCGGGTGCCGGTGCCGGTGCTGCGCCGGAGCCGGGTGTCGTACCCGGGATGGATGATGAACCGGCCGACTCGATCGAAGAGTTGATTCGCACCGCGGTGCAGGAAGGACCACAGTGAGGGGCGGAAGCAGCGGCACGGCACGCGACAGCCGGGAGATTCTGCTGGTGGCGCACCCGGGCCGTGCTGAGATCACGGAGACGGCGCGGCGCGTCGGCGAAATCTTCAAGAGTGCCGGAATCGGTATGCGCGTTCTCGTCGACGAGGTCGACAACACACGCATCGAACCGATGGACGGCATGGCACCCGACGAGTTCCTGGTGCCCGGATTCGAGGTGTCGATCGTCCAGGCCGGTCCTGATGCAGCGCTCGGTTGTGAGATGGTGCTGGTACTGGGGGGCGATGGCACGTTCCTTCGGGCAGCGGAACTTGCTCAGGCGGCGTCCATTCCGGTCCTGGGAATCAATCTCGGCCGTATCGGATTCCTCGCCGAAACGGAAGCCGAACATCTCGACGAGGCACTCGGCCAGGTGGTGCGCCGCGAGTACCGGGTGGAGCATCGTATGACGCTGGACGTCGTCGTCCGGGTGGACGACGAGATCATCGAGCGGGGGTGGGCGCTCAACGAGGCGAGCATCGAGAACCGGTCCAGGCTCGGCGTTCTCGAGGTGGTACTCGAAGTCGACGGCCGCCCAGTGTCGGCGTTCGGGTGCGACGGAGTACTCATCTCGACACCGACGGGGTCGACGGCCTACGCCTTCTCCGCGGGCGGTCCCGTAGTGTGGCCCGAACTCGAAGCCCTGCTGGTGGTTCCGAGCAATGCGCACGCACTGTTCGCGCGGCCGCTCGTGACCAGCCCGGAGTCGATCATCGCTGTCGAGACGGTGGCCGGCAGTCACGACGGTCTGGTGTTCTGTGACGGTAGGAGAACGCTCGAACTTCCGGCGGGTGCACGGGTGGAAGTGGTGCGCGGTAAGGAACCAGTTCGCTGGGTGCGACTCGACTCGGCACCGTTCGCCGATCGCATGGTGCGAAAGTTCGAGCTGCCCGTCACCGGGTGGCGAGGAAGGAAACCCTAGACGTGCTCGCAGAGATCAGGATCGACAACCTCGGTGTGATCTCCGAGGCGTCGGCGCAGTTCCACGAAGGTTTGACAGTACTCACCGGTGAGACCGGTGCCGGAAAGACGATGGTGGTGACGAGCCTCCATCTGCTCAGCGGTGCTCGGGCGGATGCCGGCCGGGTGCGTCTCGGCGCGCCGCGGGCCGTCGTCGAAGGTCGTTTCGTGACAGACGAGAATTCGGACCACGTCGAGCGCGCCGTCACCGAGCTGCTCGAGTCGACGGGTGCCGAACGGGACGAGGACGGCACCATCATCGCCGTGCGAACCGTCAGCAGCGACGGCCGCTCACGCGCGCACCTCGGTGGCCGCAGTGTCCCAGCGGGAGTGCTCTCCGAATTCACCGATCCGCTGCTCACCGTGCACGGACAGAACGACCAACTGCGGTTGCTGCGCCCCGACCAGCAGCGTGCTGCGCTCGACCGGTTCGCGGAAAAGACCGTCGGCCCCTTGCTGGCGCGATACCGCAAACACCGTGACGAGTGGATGACCGCGCGATCGGAGTTGATCGAACGAACGGGACGTACGCGCGAGCTCGCGCAGGAGGCCGACCAGTTGACGTTCGCGCTCAACGAAATCGACGGCATCGCCCCCACCCCCGGTGAAGACGAGTCGATCGTCGCCGAGGTGCGCCGACTCAGCGAACTCGACTCCCTGCGGTCGGCAGCGCAAGAAGCGCAGACCGCGCTTGCCGGCGGTGACGAGATGGATGGTGACGATGCGTCGCCGCCCGCACTCGACCTGTTGTCCGAAGCCCGTGCCCGCATCGAGTCCGCCACCGATCCCGACCTCGACGGGCTGGGCCCGCGTCTTGCGGACGCCATCGCCGTGGTGACAGACGTGTCTGCCGACCTCACCACCTACCTGACCGGACTGCCCGCAGACCCCGGGGCACTGGATTCGCTGCTGTCGAGGCAGGCCGAACTCAAGAACCTCACTCGCAAGTACGCAGCGGACGTCGATGGTGTGCTCGAGTGGGCTGAGAACGCACGGGCGCGGCTCGAGAAGATCGACGTGTCGTCCGATGCGCTGTCCGCGCTGACGAAGCAGGTTGAGGAGTCGGCGGCGGCGACGTCGGAGGCGGCATCGAAACTCACCGCCGCCCGCGTGAAGGCTGCGGCCAAGCTCGCCAAGGCAGTGAGTTCGGAGCTGTCCGGTCTCGCGATGGGTCGCGCGGCCCTCGATGTGTCGGTACGCGCGCGTGCGGCGGGGCCGCAGGACACCGCTCCGCTCACCGTCGACGGCGCGCAGGTGCATGCCGGGTCGTCGGGCGTCGACGAAGTCGAATTCCGTTTGTCGGCCCATAGCGGTGCACAGTCGCTGCCGATCAGCAAAAGCGCCTCGGGCGGTGAGCTTTCCCGGGTGATGCTTGCCCTCGAGGTGGTGCTGGCCGGATCCGATTCGGGTGCGACGATGGTGTTCGACGAGGTCGACGCCGGGGTCGGCGGCCGCGCTGCAGTCGAGATCGGCAGGCGACTGGCCAGGCTGGCGAGAACCCACCAGGTGATCGTCGTGACCCACCTGCCGCAGGTGGCCGCCTTTGCCGATACCCATCTGGTGGTCGACAAGGTCGACGACGCCGACGGGGTCGTCAGTAGCGGTGTGCGCACCCTCACCGACGACGAGCGGGTGGTGGAACTGGCCAGGATGCTCGCCGGGCTCGACGACACCGAAACCGGTCGCGCGCACGCGGAGGAACTGCTGGCCACGGCAAACGCGGAACGGACCTCCTGAAAGAAAACTCTTGGTGGTGGTGGTACCGATGTGGTAGTTGGTTCGGCGCGCCTCCGCAGGTGCACCGTGTATCCGCGTCATCATCGAAGCCATGAAGATGCCGGCACTGCTGTCACGAAGCACCGAAACTTTGCCTGGGGTCAGCGGCATCGCCAGGGTGGACCGCAACACAGCCAAACTGCTGAGGCGTGTCGGGCCCGGCGACGTCGTCGTTCTCGACGAGCTCGACCTCGACCGCGGTACCGCGGACGCCTTGGTCAAGGCCGGCGTTCTCGCAGTGGTCAACGCGTCTCCATCGATTTCGGGGCGCTATCCGAATCTCGGACCGGAGGTGATCGTCGCCAACGGGATCCTGCTGATCGATTCGGCAGGAACCGAGGTCTTCAAAAGCATCAAGGACGGAAGCAAGGTACGGATCGACGGCGGTTGCCTCTATTCGGGCGAGCGGCGCATTGCCAAGGGTGACGAGCAGACCGAGGCCGAGATCTCCGATCGGATGATCGAGGCGAAGACTGGACTGGTCGATCACCTGGAAGCGTTCTCCGGCAACACGATCGAGTTCATTCGCACCGAAAGTCCGCTGCTCATCGACGGGGTCGGAGTGCCGGATGTCGACGTCGACATGAAGGAACGGCACGTGGTGATCGTGTCCGACGGACCGGATCACGCGTCGGATCTGAAGAATCTCAAACCGTTCATCAAGGAGTACTCGCCGATCCTGATCGGGGTGGGGGCAGGCGCCGATGTTCTCAGATCGGCCGGTTACCGGCCCGACCTCATCGTCGGCGACCCCGAGGACATCAGCAGCGCGACGCTGAAGTCGGGTGCCGAGGTAGTGCTCCCGGCTGATCAGGACGGGCATGCCTCGGGCCTGTCCCGCATCCAGGACCTCGGAATAGGGGCAATGACGTTTCCGGCTTCCGGGTCTCCGTCCGACCTGGCGTTGCTCCTCGCCGATCACCACGGTGCCTCGCTGATCGTGACCGTGGGCAACACGGTTTCGCTCGACGAATTCTTCGACCGCGGCCGCCGTGACAGCAATCCGTCGGCGTTCATGACCCGCTTGAAGGTCGGACCCAAGTTGGTCGACGCCAAGGCCGTGGCGACCCTCTACCGGAGCAGGGTATCGGGCGGTGCCATCGCGCTGCTCGTGCTGGCCGCACTGGTCGCGGTGATCGTGGCTCTCGTGGTGTCGAATGTCGGTGGGGAAGCGCTGGACTGGGCTATCGCGACATGGAACAGCTTTGCGCTGTGGGTGCAGGGGTTCTTCAAGTGATTTCTCTGCGTCAACATGCCATCTCCATCGCGGCAATCTTCCTGGCGCTGGCAATCGGGGTGGTGCTGGGATCCGGCCTGCTGTCGAGCGGTCTCGTGTCCGGTCTCCGCGACGACAAGGTCGATCTACAGAACGACATCGAGAAGGCGAACGAACGCAACAACCAACTCACCGAGCAGTTGAACTCGGCCGACGGTTTCGACTCGGCAGTGGGTGGCCGCGTCGTGGCCGACGCCCTGGCGGGACGAACTGTCGTCGTGGTGACCACCCCCGACGCCGACCCCGCCGACCTCGACGGAGTGAACCGGATGATCGGGGTGGCTGGGGGCAGCGTCACCGGACGGGTGTCCCTGACGGACTCGTTTGTCGACGCCACTGGCGGCGACCGGCTGCGTACGGTCGTCAACAACGTGATCCCGGCCGGAGTCACCTTGAAGACGGGCGCCGTCGACCAGGGGAGCCTGGCGGGTGACCTCCTGGGCTCGGTCCTCACACTCGGCAAGGAGTCCGGTCAGCCGCAGAGTTCCCCGCAGGAGAGGGCGCTCGCCCTCGAGACGCTGCGGGGTGCGGGTTTCATCACCTACGACGACGGCGGGGTCGAGCCAGCGCAGCTCGCAGTAGTGCTCACCGGAGACCGTGACGTGGAGGACGGCGCCAGCGGTAACCGCGGTGCGGTGGTGGCCCGGTTCGCCGGAGCGTTGGACTCGCGCGGCGGCGGAGCCGTCCTCGCCGGCCGGCCGGCTTCAGCGCAGGGAAACGGTGCGGTCGCTGTCGCCCGTGCCGATGCCGCACTCTCGGCGGCTCTCACGACGATCGACAACATCGATCGCGAAGCGGGGAAGATCACCCTTCCGCTGGCACTGCAGGAACAGATCGGCGGCGGCGCCGGCCGCTACGGAACCGGACCCGGTACCACCGGAGTCACGGTCGGGGCCAAGCCCGCGTAGTGCACGTCACACCCGGAGGGAGCACAATCCCGGCGCGTTGTTTCCGGGAGGTCCGCGAAGGTGTTACCGTGAAGTCCCGTGGGTCGGCAGGCCCCAGCATTGCTCGAACAGACCAAGCCCTGCACAGTCGTCACGGGAGCCCCTTTGCCACAGTCACGCACTCACTCGCGTACCGCCACCAAGCACATCTTCGTCAGCGGCGGCGTCGCCTCCTCGCTCGGCAAGGGCCTTACAGCCTCGAGTCTGGGGCAATTGCTCACCGCGCGAGGGATGCGCGTGACCATGCAGAAACTGGATCCGTACCTCAACGTCGATCCAGGAACCATGAATCCGTTCCAACACGGTGAAGTATTCGTGACGGAAGACGGTGCCGAAACCGATCTCGACGTCGGCCACTATGAGCGCTTCCTCGATCGTGACCTCTCCGGTCAAGCGAATGTGACCACGGGCCAGGTGTATTCGACGGTCATCGCGAAGGAACGGCGCGGGGAATACCTCGGCGACACCGTTCAGGTCATTCCGCACATCACGGACGAGATCAAGAGCCGCATCCTTGCCATGAGCGGACCGGACCTCCAGGGTCAGCGTCCGGATGTCGTGATCACCGAGATCGGCGGCACCGTCGGCGACATCGAGTCGCAGCCCTTCCTCGAGGCCGCCCGTCAGGTGCGACACGATGTCGGCCGCGACAACGTCTTCTTCCTCCACGTCTCTCTGGTTCCGTACCTGGCGCCGTCGGGTGAACTGAAGACGAAGCCCACGCAGCACTCGGTTGCCGCGCTGCGGAACATCGGTATTCAGCCCGACGCGCTGATCCTGCGCTGTGACCGCGAGGTCCCGCCTGCGCTGAAGAACAAGATTGCCCTGATGTGCGACGTCGACGTCGACGGATGTATCTCGACTCCGGACGCGCCGTCGATCTACGACATTCCGAAGGTCCTCCACAGCGAGGGTCTCGATGCGTACGTGGTGCGCCAGTTGGGTCTGCCGTTCCGGGACGTGGACTGGACGGTGTGGGGAAATCTTCTCGAGCGCGTACACCAGCCGCGCGAGACGGTGCGCATCGCGCTCGTCGGCAAGTACGTCGACCTTCCGGACGCGTACCTGTCGGTTACCGAGGCGCTACGAGCGGGTGGCTTCGCGCACCGATCCAAGGTGGAGATCTCGTGGGTGCCTTCGGATGCCTGTGAGACCGAAGCCGGGGCGCAGGCCGCGCTGGGTGATGTCGACGGCGTGCTGATTCCCGGCGGTTTCGGGATCCGCGGTATCGAGGGCAAGCTCGGCGCCATCCGGTACGCGCGCCACCGCAAGATTCCGCTGCTCGGACTGTGCCTCGGATTGCAGTGCGTCGTGATCGAGGCCGCCCGCAGCGTGGGGCTCCAGGATGCCAACTCTGCGGAGTTCGAGCCGGAGACGACGCATCCCGTCATCTCCACGATGGCCGATCAGGAGGACGTAGTGGCCGGTGAAGCGGACCTCGGTGGAACGATGCGCCTCGGCGCGTACCCCGCCGTCCTGGCCAAGGGCTCGGTCGTCGCGCGCGCGTACGGCAGCGAGCAGGTTTCCGAGCGCCACCGGCACCGCTACGAGGTCAACAACGCCTACCGCGACCGCATCGCCAAGAGTGGTCTCCTCTTCAGTGGAACCTCTCCGGACGGACACCTCGTCGAGTTCGTCGAGTACCCGGCGAACCAGCACCCGTTCTTCGTCGCGACACAGGCACATCCGGAGCTCAAGAGCCGTCCCACTCGTCCGCATCCCCTGTTCGCAGCTTTCGTTGCAGCGGGGTTGACGTACAAACTCGAAGAGCGTCTGCCGGTCGACGTCCACGGTGAGGAGCGCACGGTCGAGGTCGCGGTGGCCGACGACGAGGTGGCCGCAGCCACCGACCGGGCATCGATCGACAGCGCCGGATAAGTCGAGACGGCGCATGACCGATTCCGATCGGCACGAATTCGACATTCTCGACTCGCGAATCGTCTACAGCGGGGCCATCCTGGCGCTGCGTCTCGACGAGGTGGCGATGCCGAATGGGCGGACAGCTGAACGAGAGGTTGTCGAGCATCACGGCGCAGTTGCCGTCGTGGTGCTCGACGACGAGAACCGGCTCGTCCTCATCCACCAGTACCGGCACCCGGTGGGCCGCCGGTTGTGGGAGATCCCGGCGGGTTTGCTCGACGACCCGGACGAGGATCCGCTCGAGGCTGCGAAGCGGGAGTTGGCCGAGGAGACAGGACTCGGAGCGAAACAGTGGTCGGTTCTCGTGGATGTGGCTGTCTCGCCCGGATTCACGGACGAATCGGTGCGGGTGTATTTCGCGCGGGACCTCTACACCGTCGACCGGCCCGAACCCGAACATGAAGAGGCCGACCTCGAGATAGCGCGGTTTCCGCTCGACGAGGTGGTGGCGATGGTGCTGCGTGGTGAGATCGTCAACGCCACTGCGGTGTCGGGGATCATGTCGCTGGCTGCCGTTCGGTCGCAGCCGGACACCCAGCTGCGCGACCGGCATGCACCGTGGGTCGACCGTCCCGTGACGTTCAGTGACAGAAAGCGGTCACCCGTCGGGGACGAAACCGCGGAAGCATGATCCGGTGATTGCGCGGCAGGTCGACACGTATCTCGACCACATGGCAGTCGAGCGCGGCGCTGCCCGCAACACCATCGGCTCCTATCGGCGTGACCTGTCCCGGTACACCCAGTTTCTTGCGGATCGGGGGATCACGGACATTGCACGGGTCCGCGAGCGGGACGTCAGTGAGTTCGTGATCGCGTTGCGAAGCGGTGACCCCGACCGCGACTTGCCGGCACTCGCAGCGAGTTCGGCCGCCCGCGCGTTGATCGCAGTGCGTGGGTTGCACCGTTTCGCTGCCGCGGAAGGTATGGCGGCGGTGGACGTGGCCCGTGAAGTCCGGCCGCCCTCGCCCGCCAAACGGCTTCCGAAGTCGTTGCCCGTCCGCGAGGTGCTGTCGCTACTCGAGGCAGTCGGTGGCGGGGGACCTTCGGACGGCCCACGGACGGTACGCGACCGCGCGCTTCTCGAGTTGCTGTACTCCACCGGTGCACGTATCTCCGAAGCGGTCGGCCTCGACGTAGACGATATCGACACCGAGAACCGCTCCGTTCTACTCAGGGGCAAGGGCGGCAAGCACCGGGTCGTCCCGGTGGGCAGACCCGCGGTCGAATCGCTCGACGCCTACCTCATCCGCGGCCGGCCGGCGCTGCTGTCGCGGGGCACGCCCGCACTCTTCCTCAACGTCCGCGGTGGTCGACTGTCCCGGCAGAGCGCCTGGAAGGTGCTGCAGACGGCCGCGGAGGCGGCCGGGATCACCGTGGCGGTGTCGCCGCACACGCTGCGGCACTCGTTCGCCACCCACCTTCTCGACGGGGGTGCGGACGTACGCGTCGTCCAAGAGTTGCTCGGGCACGCCTCCGTCACGACGACGCAGATATACACCCTGGTGACGGTGGGTGCCCTGCGTGAAGTGTGGGCGGAAGCGCATCCGAGGGCACGGTAGGGGAACGCGTGTCGAGAGGAATATTCGCGGTACGAAGCGGTAGCGTTCGTATAACGATGTGTGATCGACAGCGAGCATCGAGAGAACAGGGGATCATCGGACCGTGGTGACACCGCAGCCGCCAGCAGCGGAGTCAGAGCACTCGCAATCGGAGGGCGACATGTTCGACATGCGGCAGACCGACCCCGCAGCTCTGTTCGACGACACTGCTGTCGAACCGCGCGAGCTCGGCCCCACCGGGAGACCGACCCGTGAGGTGCCGGAACCCACTCCGCTGCCGTCCCACGGTCCGGCGAAGATCGTCGCGATGTGCAACCAGAAGGGTGGAGTCGGGAAGACGACGTCCACCATCAACCTGGGCGCGTCGCTGGCCGAGTACGGCCGTCGCGTACTGCTCGTCGATCTCGATCCGCAGGGTGCGCTGTCGGCAGGTCTCGGCGTGGCGCACCACGATCTCGACCTCACCGTGCACAACCTGCTCGTCGAACCCCGCGTGTCGATCGACGACGTGCTGATGCGGACGCGGGTCGAAGGTCTCGACCTGTTGCCGAGCAACATCGACCTCTCAGCCGCAGAGATCCAGCTCGTCACCGAGGTCGGCCGTGAGCAGACCCTCGGGCGGGTGTTGCATCCTGTGCTGGACCGGTACGACTACGTCCTCATCGATTGCCAGCCGTCTCTCGGGCTGCTGACCGTCAACGCCCTCGCCTGCGCGGACTCGGTGATCATCCCGATGGAATGCGAGTACTTCAGTCTGCGTGGTCTGGCCCTGCTCAACGACACGGTCGAAAAGGTGCACGACCGTCTGAACCCGAGGCTCGAACTCGCTGGGATCGTGGTGACCATGTTCGACGCACGCACGCTGCACGCCCGGGAGGTGATGGCCCGGGTGGTCGAGGTGTTCGGCGACCTGGTGTATGACACGGTGATCAACCGGACCGTGCGATTCCCGGAGACTTCGGTGGCCGGTGAGCCGATCACCACCTGGGCCCCGAAATCGACCGGTGCCGAGGCATACCGTGCGTTGGCCCGCGAGGTCATCCACCGTTCCGGCCGGTAAGTGGTGAACACTCAGGACATCGTGGCTCCACCTCAGACCGAGGACCCCGGCACGGCATCGGTGACGGACGAGCCGCACGGCGAGCAGACGCCCACCGTCAAGGCAGGATTCCGGGTAACCCTCCGGAACTTCGAAGGACCGTTCGATCTGCTGCTCACGCTCATCAATCAGCGTGAACTGGACGTGACGGAAGTCGCGCTCCATCAGGTGACCGACGACTTCATCGTCTACACCCGCGAACTCGGGGCGGAGATGGGCCTCGACCAGACCACAGAGTTCCTTGTCGTCGCCGCGACACTTCTCGACCTCAAGGCGGCGCGACTTCTGCCTGCCGGACAGGTGGAGGATGCCGAGGACCTGGCGCTGCTCGAAGCCCGTGACCTGCTGTTTGCCCGCCTGCTCCAGTATCGCGCGTACAAGCAGGCAGCCCAGCTGTTCGGCGAACTCGAAGCCGCGGCACTACGGCGGTACCCGCGATCGGTCGCATTGGAAGACCAGTTCACGAGGCTGCTGCCCGAGGTGTTGCTGGGCGTCGACCCGCAGCGGTTCGCCGAGATCGCCGCGACCGTGTTCACCCCCCGCCCGACGCCGACAGTGGGACTCGACCACCTGCACGACATGCACGCGGTGTCGGTGCCCGAGCAGGCGGCTCGGGTGCTGGATCTGCTCCGTGAACGTGGCGCCGGCGAATGGGCGAGCTTCGGCGATCTGGTGGCGGAGTGCGAGGTAGCTGTAGAGATCGTCGCCCGATTCCTGGCGCTGCTCGAGCTGTACCGCGAGCAGTCGGTGCTGTTCGAGCAGCCCGTGCCTCTCGGTGAATTGATGGTGAGCTGGACCGGGGACGACGTCCGTCTCCCGGTGACCGAGGAGGATTACGGATGAGCTCGGCCCCGCACGACGAGCCCGACGCCATCAGTGAAGAGGAGCCGGATGCCACCGGCGGTGACGATGGGCCGGATGCCACCGGCGGTGACGATGAGCTGTCGGACCCCGAACTCGAGGCCGTTCTGGAGTCGCTGCTCCTGATCGTCGATTCACCGGCAGGGGTCGATCTGCTCTCCTCCGTGACCGGTGCTTCTGTGAAACGCATCACGGAGACCCTGAACCGGATGTCTGCCGAGCTCACGGCCCGCAGTAGTGGCATGGACCTCCGATATGCCGGTGACGGTTGGCGTCTCTACACCCGCACCGTCTACGCGCCCTACGTCGAGCGACTACTGCTGGACGGGGCGCGCTCGAAGTTGACGAGGGCTGCTTTGGAGACTCTCGCTGTCGTGGCATACCGTCAACCGTTGACCCGCGCACGGATCAGTGCGGTGCGCGGCGTCAATGTGGATGGGGTGGTGCGCACGCTTCTCGCTCGCGGATTGATCGCCGAAGCCGGCGTCGATCCCGATACCAACGCCACGCAGTACTCGACGACGGAGCTTTTCCTGGAACGGCTCGGCTTGGCCTCTCTGGCCGATCTGCCCGCCCTGGCACCGTTGCTTCCGGACGTGGACCTGATAGACGACATCAGCGACAGTCTGGAATCTGACCCACGATTTGCGAGAATGAATAAAGCCACGGTGTCCACGGACAAGTTGGACACTGGGCTCGACACCGAAGACTGACAGGGATCGTAGAAAAAAGTGAAGAAACCCGCTCGCCGAGATGGCACACCGGATCGCAACAACAACAAGAAGCATCGCACCGACAGGTCGGAGACCGGACACCGGTCAGGCAGGTCGGAGACCTCCGAGCGCTCAGGTCGGCCGGACGCCGCGAAGAGTCGCTCTGGCAGGCCGGACGCCGCGAAGGGTCGCTCGGGTCCGCCGGACGCCGCGAAGAGTCGCTCTGGCAGGCCGGACGCCGCGGTCGCCACGAACAAGCGCGGCAAGCCGAAGTCGGCCAAACCGCAGCGCGCGCAGACGCAGGCGCCCAAGGTCAGCAATGCCAAGCCCGCCCGGCATCAGCACGCAGACACCGAACGACCCGTGGGTCCCCCGCAGGGCGACGGTGTGCGGTTGCAGAAGGTGCTCGCCCAGGCCGGAGTCGCGTCGCGGCGCGCCGCCGAGGAACTGATCTCCCGGGGGCGAGTCGAAGTCGACGGTCGCATCGTGATCGAGCAAGGATTGCGTATCGACCCCGAGAACGCTGTCGTTCGCGTGGACGGTGTGCGCGTCGTCGTCCAGAAAGATCTGGTTCATCTCGCGCTGAACAAGCCTCGCGGTTGGCAGTCGACTATGTCCGACGACCTCGGTCGTCCGTGCGTGGGTGACATCGTTTCGGAGCGGGTCGCCGCCGGTCAGCGGCTGTTCCACGTGGGCCGCCTCGACGCCGACACCGAGGGTCTGCTTTTGCTGACGAACGACGGCGATCTGGCTCATCGGCTCATGCACCCGTCGTTCGAGGTGTCGAAGACCTATCTGGCAACGGTGTCCGGCGCCCTCGAGCGCGGTGTCGGAAAGAAGCTCAAAGAGGGCGTCGAACTCGACGACGGACCGGCGAAAGTCGACACCTTCACCCTCCTCGACATCAACGAGGGCAAATCCCTGGTCCGGGTCACGCTCCACGAAGGCCGCAAGCACATCGTGCGCCGGCTGTTCGACGCAGTCGGGCACCCGGTGATCCGGCTCGTCCGCACGGACATCGGCCCCGTAGCACTCGGCGAACAGCGCCCGGGAACGCTGCGGGTACTCGGCCGCGGCGAGGTCGGCGGCCTGTACGGGGCGGTGGGCCTGTGAGCGCCTCGTCGCTGGTCGTCGCAATGGACGGCCCGTCCGGAACCGGGAAGTCGAGTGTGTCGCGTCAGCTCGCGCAACAGCTCGGTGCCCGCTACCTCGACACCGGTGCCATGTACCGGATCGCGACCTTGCACGTGCTCCGCAAGGGAGTGGACCTCGGGGATCCCGATGCGATCGCCGACGCCACCGCCGGTCTGCCGTGGTCGATCGGCACCGACCCCACGCGTGAGCAGGTTCTGCTCGACGGTGAGGACGTCGCCCAGGAGATTCGTGGTGACGCGGTCACCAAGGCTGTCTCCGCCGTCTCGGCCGTCCCCGCAGTACGCGCTCGCCTCGTCGACGCGCAGCGACGTCTGACGGGTGAGGCGAGCCGGATCGTCGTGGAAGGCAGGGACATCGGAACCGTCGTCCTGCCCGACGCCGACGTGAAGATCTTCCTCACCGCTTCGGCGGCCGCCCGCGCTCAACGCAGGAACGCGCAGAACCTCGCGGAGGGACGAGGTGACGATTACGCCGAGGTCCTCGCCGACGTCGAGCGTCGCGACCACCTCGACTCCACGCGTGCCGTGTCGCCGTTGCGACCGGCCGACGATTCTGTGCTGGTCGACACCAGCGAACTCGGAATCGACGACGTGATCGGCAGGTTGCTGCTGGTGGTAAGCGAGAGAACTGGAGCAGTGCAGTGACCGAACAATTCACAACCGAGTTCGCGGGCGACGGAACGTGGAGCGAAGAGTCCGACTGGGAAGTCGTCGATCTGGAGGACGGAACCGACGGCGAAGCCCATGTCCCTGTTCCCACCGTTGCGGTCGTAGGCCGGCCGAACGTGGGTAAGTCCACCCTGGTCAACCGCATCATCGGTCGTCGCGAGGCGGTCGTCGAGGACATTCCCGGCGTGACCCGCGACCGCGTTTCCTATGAGGCCAACTGGAGCGGGCGCCGATTCCTGGTGCAGGACACGGGTGGTTGGGAGCCCGATGCGAAGGGGCTCCAGCAGTCGGTGGCGCGGCAGGCGGAGCTGGCGATGCAGACCGCGGACGCGATTCTCCTCGTGGTCGACGCCGTCGTCGGCGCCACCGCCACGGATGAGGCTGTCGCCAAGGTGTTGCGCCGATCCAAGACTCCGGTCTTGCTCGTAGCCAACAAGGTTGATGACGGTCGCACCGAATCCGAAGTTGCAGCATTGTGGTCGCTGGGCCTCGGGCAGCCGCATTCGGTGAGCGCGACACACGGCCGCGGTACCGGCGATCTCCTCGACGAGGTTCTCGCCGCACTGCCCGAAACCCCTCGCGAAGGGATTCCGGGTGGCGGTCCGAGGCGTGTCGCTCTGGTCGGGAAACCGAACGTCGGCAAGTCGAGTCTGCTGAACAAGTTGTCGGGTGACGAGCGTTCCGTCGTCCACAACGTCGCGGGCACGACCGTCGACCCGGTCGACTCCATCGTCGAGCTCGGCGGCCGGCCGTGGCGTTTCGTCGACACGGCCGGTCTGCGCAAGCGCGTCAGTCATGCGAGTGGCGCCGAGTTCTACGCCTCGCTGCGCACGAAGAGTGCCATCGAGGCGGCCGAGGTCGCAATTCTGCTCATCGACGCGTCGGAGCCGATCTCGGAACAGGACCTCCGGGTGCTCAGCATGGTGGCCGACGCGGGCCGGGCGCTCGTGATCGCCTTCAACAAGTGGGATCTTGTCGACGAGGATCGCCGCCTGCAGCTCGATCGGGAAGTCGACCGGGACCTGGTCCGGGTGCCGTGGGCTCAGCGGGTCAACATCTCGGCGCACACGGGTCGGGCGGTGCAGAAGTTGGTACCCGCGCTGGATACGGCGCTCGAGTCCTGGGACAAGCGCATCCCGACCGGCCGGCTCAACAACTGGCTCAAGGAGGTCGTGGCTGCCACCCCGCCGCCGATGCGTGGTGGGCGTCTCCCGCGGGTGATGTTCGCCACCCAAGCCGGGACCCGGCCGCCGACATTCGTCTTGTTCACCACCGGGTTCCTCGAGGCCGGATACCGACGCTTCCTCGAGCGGCGACTGCGTGAGGAGTTCAACTTCGACGGCAGCCCCGTCCGAATCTCTGTTCGTGTCCGGGAGAAGCGGGACCGACGCGGGCGTTAAGTTGCGAGATCGCCCTTGACCAGGCGATTAGCGTTCAGGACTGCCACTGATGTAATCTCATCGAGCACCTGAACGCGGGTGTGGACGGGCTGTGGCGCAGCTTGGTAGCGCACTTGACTGGGGGTCAAGTGGTCGCAGGTTCAAATCCTGTCAGCCCGACCATAGAGAAGGTGAGAGGGTGTTTCCGCGGAGGCGGAGACACCCTCTCTTCGTTTCGAATCTGATCGTCCCTGCTTCGTGCACACCGCTCGATCTCGGCGTAGTCAGTCCGTGACGATGACCGGGTCGCCGATCTTGGCGTTGTCGTAGAACCATCGTGCGTTCTCGATGCTGAGATTGATGCATCCGTGGCTGACGTTCTCGTGCCCCTGCGAGGCGACCGACCACGGGGCGCCATGGATGAAGATCCCGCCCCACGTGATGCGGGTGGCGTACTCCACGTAGAGCCGGTATCCCTCCGGCGAGTCGATCGGGACACCGTACGTCGACGAGTCCATCACCATGTCGCGGAACTTCTCGAGGACGGGGAACGTGCCGAGCGGTGTTTCGTAGCCGGGTTTACCCATCGACGTGGGCATGGTCTGCACCACCCGGTCGTTGATGCTGACGGTGAACTGGTGCGTCGTCGTGTTCGCCACGGCAACCAGCGCGTCTCCTACCTGGAACTGCGTCTTCGATCCCGCGAATTCGACGGTGACTGCGGTGTTCGCCGGCCAGAAACCGTCCGGGGCCCAACGCAACTCGGTGTCGTCGATCCAGGAAAAGTGTCCGGTCGCAGGCTTAGACGGTGAAATCGCGACGGCGCGCTCGGTGCTCGCGCGGTCGGCAACCGGTGATGGGAACCGGATAGTGACCGGATGAGCGACGCCGACGACCTGGCCGCTCGCAGGGGCGATGGCCGGTGCGAAAACTGCTGCCGTGACGGTCGGCGGCGCGGCGGAGCCGGGGCCACTTACTCCGCACAAGGCCAGGGCGGCGAGAAACGCCACGAGAAACAGGCGTGCACCGTGCTGCTGCGCTTTCCGCATGGCCGTCAGCCCTTCGCATCACTGTGAGCTCATTTCAGTCAAACACAGCGCTGTCCGAGAGCGGAACCGAAGAGATGTCACGACTTCATGACTGCACTGCGGTCGCACGAGTACCGTCAGTTCCGGGAAGTCAGCGAGACGGAGGCGCACATGTCCGGACGATTCGAAGGCACCGTGGTGATCGACCGCCCCATCGAGTACGTGTTCGCCTACCTCGCGGCAGGCATCAACGACCCTGACTTCAGTCCCCGCGTGCAGAAGATTACGAAGTCCACCGACGGACCTCCCGGAGTCGGGACGGTGTTCGTGAGCACCGTCAAGGATGCAGGAATGACCACCACTCGGGAGATCGAGCTGACCGAGTTCGAGGCACCGCGAACGATCCGGTGGACCGAGCGTTCCCAGAACATCGTGACCGCGAAGAATGGCGGCTACGACCTCGAGTCGGCCGGAGCCGGCACGAAACTCACGATTTTCAACGAGTTGGAAGGACATGGAATCGGCAAGCTGATCGCGCCCCTCGCCGTCCGAGCCGCGCGAAAGGACGCGCCGGACTTCGCTCGGCGAATCAAGGCCGCTGCGGAGAAATGATCTTCCGGGCGCTCAGCCGTCGGCGGGGCGCACCGAGCGAGCGAAACGACAGGAAAACCCGACGACGGGCCGATAGTGTCGGGTGATGGATGATGCGCCCGCACTCGACATGAATACTCTCGCCGACGCGCTCGCACATTTCGAACCGCGGATAGTGGACCCGGCCAATCGTCGCTCGGCAGCAGTCGTGATCGCCGTGATGAACGACGGCGCAGGCGGGCAGGCCGTCCCACTCACCATGCGTCCCACCAAGATGCGAGCGCACCCAGGGCAGTTCGCGTTGCCCGGGGGAGGCATCGACTCGGGCGAGACCGGTGAGGACGCCGCGCGCCGCGAACTGCACGAAGAACTCGGTCTCGACGTGGAGCCGTCCGCAGTCCTCGGCAGACTCGACGACTACGTCACCCGCTCCGGGTACGTCATCACGCCGTTCGTCGTATGGTCGGATCGATCGATCACCTCTCTCGTTCCCCATCTCGAAGAAGTCGCGGACGTCTTCGCAGTGGGACTCTCCGAAATCGACACCGAACCGCGGTTCGTCGAAATACCCGAATCGTCGAAACCGGTGATCCAATGGCCGTTCCGACGACACCTGGTGCACGCGCCGACAGGTGCCGTGGTGTACCAGTTCCGGGAAGTCGCGCTACACGGTCGCCACACGCGGATCGACGGGTTCGACCAACCCGTGTTCGCCTGGCGTTAGCAACATCACGACCGAGCCCTGCGCGACTAGGGTTCACCCTGTGACCATTTTCGCGTCAGTGGCCCGCAAGCTCGACCGCACCGGCGTCGACCCCGTTGCCTGGCACGCTCCCGCGCCACCGGCTCGCACAGGCCTTCTCGCGCCCAACGGACTACTGGACGACGCCCAGCGATGGAGCTTGCCGTCCGGTGAAGGTCCCGAAGACGTCGCCGTCGATGCCGAGGGGCGCGTGATCACCGGCGGAAACGACGGTCGGATCTGGCGGTTCGACATTTCGGGAAAGGCCACCCCGATCGCCGACACCGGCGGACGTCCACTCGGCATCGAGGTGCTGGACGACGGCCGATTCCTCGTGTGTGACGCCGAGCGCGGGGTTCTTCGGGTAGACGACAAGGGACGCGTCGACGTGCTGGCCGAGTTCGCGGTGGGGCGGACGATCCTGGCGTGCAACAACTCTGCGGTCGGTCGTGACGGCATCGTGTATTTCACCGACTCCTCGGCCCGCTTCACCATCCCCGATCACCGTTACGACCTTCTCGAGCATCGGGGGACCGGCCGACTGCTCCGGCTGGATCCGAAGACAGGCGAGACCGATCTGCTCGCCGAGGGGTTGCAGTTCGCCAACGGCGTCGGATTGGCTGCGGACGAATCATTCGTCCTCGTCGCCGAGACCGGGGCGTATCGCATTTCCCGCGTCGAGTTGGCGGGTCCGTCTCAGGGCAGCGTGTCGGTGTGGGCGGAGAACCTGCCCGGTATCCCCGACAACATGACCTCCCAGACGTCGGCCGGCCTGTTCTGGGTTGCGCTCTACAGTCCGCGCATGAGAGTTCTCGACATGCTCGCGCCGTACCCGACGTTGCGAATCCTTGCAGCCAACCTGCCCGAAGCAGTGCAGCCGGCGCCGCAGCGCGTGGGCTGGGTGATCGCCCTCGACTCCAACGGCACGATCGTGCACAGCCTGCGCGGTGATAAAGGAAGCTACTCGCCCGTCACCGGCGTCCGCGAGCACGACGGGTGGTTGTATCTGGGCAGCCTGACCGCAGACTCCGTAGCCCGCGTCCGAGCGCCGCGATGATCGACACGTCCACGCAATCGGGCGAGTGACACGTGGCAAAGGGGGCCTACGGTCGCCTGAAGCCCGCACCTGTTGTGAAAGAGTGGCGAGAGCGGTGCGATGAGCAGCGCGGAACACTGCGCAATCGAGGGCTGGGGAGACTGTGGTGGATTCGGTGGACCGGGACATCGTGCGGTCGGACCGGATCGTGACCGTCCCCAACGTTCTCAGTGTCATCCGGTTGATCGGCGTGCCACTGTTCGTCTACCTCTTGCTCGTCACCCACGCCGACGGGTGGGCACTGGCCATCCTCATGATCAGTGGATTCACCGACTGGCTCGACGGCAAACTGGCGCGGGTACTGAACCAGTCGTCGAAGCTGGGGGCGCTCCTCGACCCGTTCGTCGACCGCCTCTACGTCGTGACCACCTTGGTGACGTTCGTGGTACGCGGGTTCATCCCGTGGTGGGTGGCTGCCATCCTCATCGGTCGTGACGCCGTTCTGGCTCTGACCTTGTTGATCTACCGGCGCCGCGGACTGCCGCCGCCGGAGGTGATCTACCTGGGCAAAGGTGCAACCTTCCTACTCATGTTCGCGCTTCCGATGATTCTCGCCGCGCACGTCGACTGGGATCTCGTCCCTTTGGCGAAGCCTGCGGGTGCCGCACTCCTGATCTGGGGCACAGTGTTGTACGTCTGGACGGGTCTGCTGTACACGGCCAGTGCGCTCGCCGTGGCGCGCACCGTTCCCGTGCGACCGCCGAGTGGCGACGGCCGCGAGGTTCGCTGATGAAACGTACCGACACCGGCGTCCGCAGGAACCCGGTGCCGTCCCTTCTCCGTTCCCTGATGAACGATCACCTGGATCCCGGCTACGAGGGCGCCGCCGAGGATCGCGAACAGGGTCACGTGCGACAGACCCGGGTGGGGAACCGAGTGTGGATTTCGCTCGGTGCGCTGCTGATCGGCCTGGTGCTCTCAGTCGCTTACCGCGAGGCCACCGAACGCCTCCCGGGTACCGAGCAGGTACGGGCAGAACTACTGGGCAAGGTGCACGACGCCGAAGCCCGTGTCGGAAGCCTCGAGGACACCCGCGACGTCCTGTCGGTTCGTGCCGATGACGCCCGCGCCGCAGCCTTGGCGGGCGATGCCCGGGGATCCGCCGTACTCGAGGAGCTGCGTGCGCTCGAGGGTGACGCCGCAGTCGAGGCCGTCCGCGGTCCGGGCCTGGTCGTGACGCTGACCGATCCCGCGGCACGGCCGAACCTCTCTGACTCTTCGCAGCGCTCCGTGGGCGGCAAGGCTGTGGTGCTCGACCGCGACCTTCAGTCGGTCGTCAATTCGTTGTGGGCGAGCGGTGCGGAAGCCGTCGCGGTCGGCGATGTGCGGATCGGTCCGACGGTGACGATCCGGCAGGCGGGCGGCGCGATGCTCGTGGACAATCAGCCCGTGTTCTCGCCATACGTGGTGTCCGCGATCGGACCGCAGGGGCCGATGCAGACCGGGTTCGTGGTGAGCGATGCGTATTTGCGGATGTCGAGCGTCGCTCAGTTGTACGGGATCGGCTTCTCGGTGGCAGAAGCAGACGAACTCGACCTTCCTGCCGCCCCCGCCCGCGAGGTACGGGCGGCGCAGGTGGCAGGAATTCGATGAGAGGGCGGAGTGAAATGGAGGCGGCACCGGAATGAAGGCAGCGCTCAAGGGCGGATCGGCCGTATACGGGGTTCTCGCCCTGATGGTGGGCATCGTGCTCGGAGTGGTGTTCAGCCCACAGGTTCCCGACGCCGTGCAGCCGTACCTGCCCATCGCCGTGGTCGCGGCACTCGACGCCGTGTTCGGCGGACTTCGTGCCTACCTGGACGAGATTTTCGATTCCAAGGTGTTCGTGGTCTCGTTCGTGTTCAACGTTCTGGTGGCCGCGCTGATCGTGTGGCTGGGGGACCAACTCGGAGTGGGCACCCAGTTGTCGACCGCGATCGTGGTGGTCCTCGGTATCCGGATCTTCGGCAATGCGGCGGCGCTCCGGCGACGCCTCTTCGGAGCGTGATCGGCCGGTGAGTGGTCACGAGGGCAGACACGAACTCCACCAGGACGAACCGGCGTCGCGCCGGTCCCACGTCGTCTTCGCCGTGCTGGCCGCCCTTCTCCTCGGTGGGCTGGGAATCGCGATCGTGACTCAGGTGAAGAACACCGGCTCCGGTGACACCCTCGACTCGGCGAGTCCGGCGGACCTCCTGGTCGTGCTCGATACGTTGAACCAGCGTGAGGCGGCCTTGCGGCAAGAGATCGCCTCCCTCGAGCAGACGCTGGCCACATTGCGGCAAAGCGGCAGCTCCGGTGCTGCTCTCGACGAGGCCCGCGCGCGATTGACTGCCTTGTCGATCCAGGTCGGAAGCGCACCGGCCGCGGGACCGGGAGTGACGATGAGCATCACCGACCCCGGCAAGGGAGTGGGCTCCGAAGTCCTCCTCGACCTCGTCCAAGAATTGCGGGCGGCAGGTGCCGAGGCCATCTCGTTGCAAGGTGCGCAGGGTGCACCCATCCGGATCGGCGTCGACTCCTGGGTGTCGGGGTCGGCGGGGGATCTCTCGGTGGACGGTCAGCGGATCACCGCGCCGTACAGCGTGGTCGCGATCGGGGATCCGCCGACCCTGGCGGCTGCACTCAACATTCCCGGCGGCGTGGTCGACACCGTCGCGCGCAGCGGTGGACAGCTGAAGATCGAACAATCACAGCAGGTCACGATCTCCGCCTTGCGGGAGTCGAAACCTCGCCAATACGCTCAGCCCGGAAATTGATCTTCGCATCCGCCCGCGGATTGCCATCGAAAGGACGCCACTGTGAGTGAGCTCGAAATTCCCGCCGATCGTCGGTACACAGCCGAACACGAGTGGGTCGAGCGGACCGGGGCCACGACGGTACGGATCGGCATCACCGATTTCGCACAGTCCCAGCTCGGTGACGTCGTGTTCGTCCAGCTGCCCGCAGTCGACGACGAGGTCACCGCGGGCGAATCGCTCGGTGAGGTGGAATCCACCAAGAGCGTGTCCGATATCTTCGCCCCGTTGACGGCGAAAGTCGTTGCCGCAAATGCTGATCTGGACGGCAACCCGGAACTCGTGAACTCGGCGCCTTACGCGCAGGGCTGGCTCGTCGATCTCGGGGTCGAGGACGAGGCGACGCTCGACGCCGCCCTCGCGGAGATGCTGGATGCGGCTGCCTATGCGGACATCACCGCAGGCTGATTTCGGCACGGACGCGGCGATCCGCCGATACCCGGAGTCCTCGACTGCCCGCCCGTCGGGCGTGACGGGTCGCTTCGGCCGCGTATTACCGGTTCGTAATGTGCTGGCGGCCTGTCTTACTACACGCACCGGCGCGCGCAGGGTACGGTCGAGATGAACGCATGTGCCGTGTCGGGGCGCAGGTCCGTAGTGTGAGTGTGGTCGTGGCTGTGCACGGAAGATAATGTGCACAAATATCGAATTATGTAGCACCGAGTGGCATTGCGTAGTCCAGCGAATCTTGCTGGATGATCGAACTAGGAGGAGAAACGGTGAGCGAGAACGGCAATGACGCGGTTTATGGGGAGTCCCCGGCGGAAACGACGTCGGTCTTCCGCGCGGACTTCCTCAACGAGCTCGACAACTCCTCGGCAACCCAGGCGCCTGAGGCTCCGGTGTCGGGTGTGGAGGGACTGCCCGCAGGTTCTGCTCTGCTCGTCGTCAAGCGCGGGCCCAACGCAGGTTCACGCTTCCTGCTCGACCAGCCGACGACCTCGGCGGGGCGGCATCCCGACAGTGACATCTTCCTCGACGACGTGACGGTCAGCCGCCGTCATGCGGAGTTCCGCCAGGAGGACGACGAATTCCAGGTCGTCGACGTGGGAAGTCTCAACGGCACGTATGTCAACCGGGAACCGGTCGACTCGGCAGTACTGGCCAACGGTGACGAGGTCCAGATCGGAAAGTTCCGACTGGTGTTCCTGACGGGTCCGCGTACCACCGCCGGTGGCTCACAGATCGGTGAGACGTCAGCTGGTGCGGGTAGCCAATGACCGCGGTGCGGCAGCAGCAGGCGCAATCGGGGATGTCGATCGGCTCTGTGCTGGATCGGCTGCGGCCCGATTTTCCTGATGTGACGATCTCGAAGATTCGATTCCTCGAAGCTGAGGGCCTCATCAGCCCCCAGCGGACTCCGTCGGGTTATCGGCGCTTCTCGATCGCCGACTGTGAACGTCTGCGCTACGTCCTCACCGCGCAGCGAGACCAGTATCTGCCGCTGAAGGTCATCAAAGAGCAGCTCGAGGCCATAGATAGTGGTGTCGCCACGGTCGGCGCCGGCGATTCGTCGCCGCGCCGGCCGCGCGCCCTCACCGTCGCGCCGGGCGAGGTCTCACCAGAAGAGTTTCTCACTGATCGGGAAGTCCGGATCAGCCGCGACGACCTGATCGCGCGGGCCGGCATCGACGAGAAGTTCCTTGTGGAACTCACCCGGGGTGGACTCGTCGTACCGGGGCCCGCCGGCTTCTTCGACGAGGACGCCGTGACGCTCGCACGTACTGCGCGGGCGATGTCCGAATTCGGCCTCGAGGTGCGGCATCTGCGGGCATTCAAACTCGCTGCCGATCGCGAGGCGGGTCTGGTCGCCCAAATCGCCGGGCCGGTGGCCAAGGGGCGTGACGCGGGTGCCCGCGACCGCGCCGAGGAAATGGTCCGGGAACTGGCAGCCCTGTCGCTGACCCTGCACACTTGTCTGGTGAAGTCCGCCGTGCGCGGTGCACTCGACCGGTGAGCTGATTTCCGAAGAACGTCCTGACTGGGAACTTCTGAGCGGCGCTGCGCTCGAACGACTGTACGGTCGACAGCGGACACGAATCGAATAGAATCCTGGTAGGCACGGTGTGCCGCGTACGGACCATTGCAGGGTGGAGGCAGACGCGATGAGCGAAATGCACGTGATCGGAGTTCGTGTCGAGCAGCCTCAGAATCAACCTGTTCTGCTGTTGCGTGAAACTGACGGAGACCGTTACCTCCCCATCTGGATCGGGCAAACCGAAGCGACTGCGATTGCACTCGAACAACAGGGTGTCGAGCCCGCGCGGCCTCTCACGCACGATCTGATCAAGACTTTGATCGAGGCCTTCGGCCGCACTCTCAAGGAAGTGCGCATAGTCGAACTTCGCGAGGGCACGTTCTACGCGGATCTGGTGTTCGATCAGAACACCCGCGTCTCCGCCCGGCCCTCCGACTCGATCGCCATCGCGTTGCGCATCGGAGTCCCTATCTTCGCCGAGGAGTCGGTTCTCACGGAGGCGGGACTCGTCATGCCGGACGAGCGTGAAGACGAGGTAGAGAAGTTCAAGGAGTTCCTCGAATCCGTCTCGCCGGACGACTTCAAGGCCACCGACGGCTGAGCCTCCCGCTCCCTCCAGTAACGGTTGAGGTTCTTCCGGCGCGTTGCGTTGACCCTGACCCGCCGGAGTCATAGCGTTCGGTGCAGTGATTTTCTGCCTAGCAGATTCGATCGGGCGTACGCTGAGTGGGTTCAGGGTATGGATTTGCTCGATGTCACTGGTGGCGACTACGCCGCCCGAGTGCTGTGGTGCATGCGCCGCGGCTACTGGCGACGCGTGTCACAGGCGCACTGATCGTCGGGTTCAGTGCAACATGCGAGAGGGAGTAGTCAGTGGGAGATCGGCCGCAGGAGAATCCGCTGAATCTTGCGCCCGGCGACAATGTTGCCGAGCCCGAGTTCAGCTCCGAAGAGATCCAGCCGGGCCTCTTCCCAGACGATTCCGTCCCTGACGACCTCGTCGGATACCGCGTTCCCAGCGCCTGCCAGATCGCAGGAATCACCTACCGGCAACTCGACTACTGGGCTCGGACGTCTCTGGTGGTGCCGTCCATTCGTGGCGCGGCCGGCTCGGGGAGCCAGCGCCTGTATTCGTTCAAGGACATCCTCGTTCTCAAGATCGTCAAGCGCCTGCTCGACACCGGAATATCGTTGCAGAACATCCGCGTGGCCGTCGACCACCTCCGTAAGCGCGGAGTGCGAGACTTGGCCAAGATCACACTCTTCTCCGACGGCACCACTGTCTACGAGTGCACGTCCGCCGAAGAGGTCGTCGATTTACTGCAGGGCGGCCAGGGTGTTTTCGGTATCGCGGTCAGCGGTGCCATGCGTGAGCTCACCGGCACCATCGCGGATTTCCCGGCCGAGCGTGCCGACGGCGGCGCGCTCGAGCAGAGTCCCGAAGACGAACTGGCGTCGCGGCGGAAGAACCGCGCAAGCCGCAAGACCGGCTAGATCTCTTACCGGCATCGTTACCAGGCGCTTCGGCGTGCCCTGTGGGTGTGCATGGCATGGGCGTGCGTGACATAGACTGAACGTGCGTCGACGCCGTGCGGGAGAGTTCCGGGCACTGCATGCACAGAAGATCGTGTGTGGAGGAGTCCGGGCGCCGAAGGAGCAGCACCTCCCCGTCAATCTCTCAGGCAGACAGGACCGTGCGGGCTCCGACGTCTCTGGAAAGCGGTGGGAGCACCCACCCGCCCACGGGGAAAGGACCCGTCCGCACCGGACGCCGGTACCGAATCTCTCAGGCGCTCGAATGCGAGCAGGCGACAGAGGGGGAGGAACGCACCGCTGCGCGGGGCGCGTCCTGGTCCTCCGAACTGCTTGGGAGTTGTCGTGATCGACGCTGGAAGCCGTACATTCGCCGACCGTCATGTGGGCCCGAACGCGGCGGAACTCGCGCACATCCTCGACGTGGTGGGTGCCGAATCCCTCGACGACCTGGCATCGAAGGCGGTGCCGGCCGTCATTCTCGACGATGTCGCGGATGGTGTCGCCGAAGGTCTCGACGCTTTGCCTGCCCCGGTGTCCGAGCAAGAGGCTCTTGCCGAGCTCGCTGAGCTCGCCGCCCAGAACACGGTGGCGACCACCATGATCGGACTCGGGTACTACGACACCCTCACACCCCCGGTTCTGCTCCGGAACATCATTGAGAATCCCGCCTGGTACACCGCCTACACGCCGTACCAGCCGGAAATCAGTCAGGGTCGTCTCGAAGCTCTCCTGAATTTCCAGACGATGGTGGCCGATCTCACCGGTATGGAAGTCGCGAACTCGTCGATGCTCGACGAGGCGACCGCAGCCGCCGAGGCGATGACTCTCCTCCGGCGCGCGAGCAAGTCGAAGTCGCCGCGGTTCGTGGTGGATGCCGACCTGTACCCGCAGACCCTGGCCGTGGTCGAGACCCGGGCCGAGCCGCTCGGCATCGACATCGTCGTGGCTGATCTGTCCTCCGGGCTGCCCGAAGGTGACTTCTTCGGCGTCCTCGCTCAACTTCCGGGCGCGTCCGGCCGGATCGTCGACTACACCGAGGTCATCGCCGAGGCCCACGAGCGCGGCGCCCTCGTCGCGGTCGGCGCCGACCTCCTGGCCCTCACCTTGATCACACCGCCCGGGGAAATCGGTGCGGACGCCTGCTTCGGCACGACTCAGCGGTTCGGTGTTCCCATGGGCTTCGGCGGTCCGCACGCCGGTTACCTTGCCGTGCACACCAAGCACGCCCGTCAGCTACCCGGCCGCCTCGTCGGTGTGTCTGTCGACGCCGATGGTGACAAGGCGTACCGACTGGCGCTGCAAACCCGGGAGCAGCACATCCGCCGTGAGAAGGCGACCTCGAACATCTGCACCGCCCAGGTGCTGCTGGCCGTTCTCGCGGCCATGTATGCGAGCTACCACGGCGCCGAAGGCTTGAAGGCGATCGCGGAGCGCGTCGCGAATACGGCGCACTCGCTCGCCGGCGCCCTGCGCAAGGCCGGCGTGACCGTGATGCACGAGCACTTCTTCGACACGGTCCTCGTCCGGGTCGAGGGGCAGGCGGCGGCCGTCGTGGCGAAGGCCAAGGAGTCGGGAATCAACCTCCGCCTGGTCGACGCCGATCACGTCGGCATCGCCTGTGACGAGGCGACCACCCCAGCACACATCGACAGCGTGCTTGCCGCATTCGGCGGCGCCGGTGCCGTCGACATCGGGCCGGGCACCGCGGTTCCCAGCCGTCAGGCGCGTAGCTCCGACTACCTCCAGCACGAGGTCTTCACCCGGTATCGCACCGAGACCGGCATGCTGCGCTATCTGCGGGCCCTGTCGGACAAGGACATTGCGCTCGATCGCAGCATGATCCCGTTGGGGTCGTGCACTATGAAGCTCAACGCGACCGCCGAAATGGAAGCGATCACGTGGCCCGCGTTCGCTCGACTGCACCCGTTCGCACCCACCGCGGACGCGCCCGGAATTCTCCGCGTCATCGAGGACCTCGCGAACTGGCTCGTGGCGGTGACCGGTTACGACGCGGTCAGCCTGCAGCCGAACGCGGGCAGCCAAGGCGAGTACGCGGGACTGCTGGCGATCCGCCACTATCACCTCAGCCGCGGCGACGACCACCGCGACACCTGCCTGATTCCCTCGAGCGCCCACGGCACCAACGCGGCGTCCGCGGTCATGGCGGGTATGCGCGTGGAAGTGGTGGCCTGCCGCCCCAATGGCGATGTGGACGTCGACGATCTGCGGGCGAAGATTGCAGATCATGCCGAGCGCCTCGCCGCGATCATGATCACCTACCCCTCCACCCACGGCGTGTACGAGCACGAGATCGCCGACATCTGCGCTGCCGTCCACGACGCCGGCGGTCAGGTCTACGTGGACGGCGCCAACCTCAACGCCCTCGTCGGGCTGGCCCGACCCGGTCGATTCGGCGGCGACGTCAGTCACCTGAATCTGCACAAGACGTTCTGCATCCCGCACGGCGGCGGCGGCCCCGGTGTCGGACCCATCGGGGTGCGCTCCCACCTGACGCCGTTCCTCCCCGGGCACCCGCTGGCTCCCGAACTCGGCACTGCCGGACCGATCTCCGCGGCTCCCTACGGAAGCGCCTCCATTCTCCCCATCACCTGGGCCTACATCCGGATGATGGGCGCGGTCGGATTACGGCGGGCAAGCCTGACGGCGATCGCCTCGGCCAACTACATCGCACGCCGCCTCGACGAGTACTTCCCCGTCCTCTACACGGGCGAGGGTGGAATGGTGGCGCACGAGTGCATTCTCGACCTGCGTCCGATCACCAAGGACACCGGTGTCACCGTGGACGACGTGGCAAAGCGACTCGCGGACTACGGTTTCCATGCACCGACCATGAGCTTCCCGGTGGCGGGCACGCTGATGGTGGAGCCCACCGAGAGTGAGAACCTCGAGGAGATCGACGCCTTCTGTGAGGCGATGATCGCGATCCGCGCCGAAATCGACCGCGTGGGAGCGGGGGAGTGGCCGGTGGATGACAACCCGCTGCGCGGTGCCCCGCACACCGCCGGTTGCCTGGTTGCCGAGTGGAACCACCCCTACACCCGGGAGGCAGCGGTGTTTCCCCTCGGCAAAGGCAGGCCGAAGGTGTGGCCTGCCGTTCGTCGCATCGACGGTGCGCACGGCGACCGCAACCTCGTGTGCTCCTGCCCACCGATCTCGGCGTTCGAAGGAGCCTGACAGCCGGCCCGCCCTGCTCACCCGGGGCGGGCCGGACCGGGTCAGTCCTCGCGAATCAGTTCGAGGATCGTGATCTCCGGCGGTGCGCCCACCCGCACAGGCGGACCCCAGGCTCCGACTCCGCGCGTGGTGTAGAGGACGGTGTTCCCGATCCGGTCCAGACCCGTCACCGACGGCTGCTGCAGCGGCACGAGATAGCGCAGCGGCCACATCTGCCCGCCGTGCGTGTGCCCCGACAGTTGCAGGTCCACCCCCAGATCCGAGGCCTCCAGCGCCTGCCGGGGTTCGTGGGCGAGCAGCATCACGAACGTCGACTGATCACGTCCCGCGAGCGCGGCAGACAAGTCGGGTTCGTAGGGCGGCGGCGACGAGTAGTCGTGAATGCCTGCGATATCGATCGTGGCTCCGCCGCGGCGGAGAGCCACACGTTGGTTCCGGAGAGTGGCGATACCCAGACGGTCCCACACGTCGAGCCACCGGCCGCCGTCGTCGGCGTAGAACTCGTGATTACCGCTGACACCGAATATCCCCATCGGCGCCCGAAGATCCGCGAGGGGTTCGAGGTCGGGCGAGACCCTCGACACCGTGCCGTCCACCAGATCGCCCGCAATCGCCACCAGGTCGGGTTGCTCCGCGTTGATCACATTCACGATCTCCCGAGTGAAGCTCACACCGCGGGCCGGGCCGACATGGAGATCGGACAGGAGAGCTACGCGGACACCAGTGAACTCGGGCGGAAGGCGTCGCAGGGGAACACGAACACGCACCACCTTCGGGCGGGCGGCCTCGGCCACCCCGTATCCGGCAGCCGCGATGGCCCCGACCACGACAACCGACGTCGCAACGCGCAGGGTGCGGCGCCGGGAGAGATCGACCTGCTCGGTGCTCTCAGCCCTGCGCAACCGCGCGACCACGCGAGCGGCCAGCGACCCGACTGCCACCAAGAGCAGGCCCAGGACCAGATACAGCATTGCTCCGAGCCATACCCATCCCGCGAAACCAGGAGGACGGGCCCAGCCGGTGTCGAAAACCTCACCGCTGCCGACGCCGATGACCGCAAGTACCCACAGGGCGACAAGGAGGGCATCGACCACGACGGACCACGGTCGGGACAGGCCGGTTGCCCGCACGAGCCGCCGGTGAAGCCACCAGGTGAGGAGGGCGAGGACGACGGCGAAGACAACGATCCTCGTCATCGGGCGACCGCCCCGGAAACGGACTGCTGCGTCAGCGGCGTGAGTCGGGGAGGGAGTCGAATCTCCGAATGCATGGGAGCGCTTTCTGTTCCGGCGGCGTCGCAGGTGTCGCCGACGCCAGCGAGGTCTTCGCAAGGTGGATTCCGGTGAGGTCGGGGCGTCGCTTCCCCGCCCCCGGTCTGGGAACTGTCAAGACAACAACTTGCTGATGGCGGTGGCCAACGCGGGACCGTCCGAGGACGCGACCTTCTCCAGCGACCCACCGGTGCGATCGGCGACGGCCTGAAGGGTGTTGAGATCCGGGTTCTCTCCGATGGTCACGACGTCGATACGAACAGGTTTCGACGGATCACCGGCGGCGGCGAGAGACGCCAGCAGATCGGCACGAGTGAGCGAGCCGTCGTCGTTGGCGCCGTCGGTCAGAAGCAGCACCGAGTTGGTGCGTCCCGCAGTGAACCCTGCGACCGCGCTCTCGTACGCCGCCTCGAGTGACGCGTAGGTGGCTGTGCCGGCGGCAGGTGCGGCCTTCGCCAGCCTTGCGTCGAGGGCTTGCCTGCGGGTTCCCTCGGTGAATCCACCCGCTGAGAGCGGGCCGGTGGCAACGACGGTCGTGTAGGGACGGGTTCCGTCGAGATTGGTGCTGTACTCCCACAATCCCAGGCTCGACGCGTCGGGCGAGCGGCCGATCTGGGCCGCGAGAGCCGTCGTCGTATTCGCCAGGCGGGAGGCGACTCCCTCGACGGCACCCATCGACCTCGATACGTCGAGCAGGATTGTCGACGTCCGTTCGGTCACGGGATTGCGGACGACGCGCATCATCTCTGCGGCGGCACCGGAATCGGCGGGTACCAGCCTGGCTTCGAAGCCGGGAAACGTCAATGCGGTGTCATCCGGGCGGCCCAGCCCTTCGATCCGGAAGCCCGCATCAGCCAGCACCTGACCCTGCTCGGGTTCGCGGACGAACTCCGTGAACTGGGCGGCCGCCCGGCTCTGTGTCTCGTCGACTGCGGGCCCCGACAGGATGGCCGCCGGATGATCCGCAACCGGTGTGGCACCATTCGGCATGAATGCGGTGACATCGGAGCCCGGCGCGTCGCGCAGCGCCAGGTATAGCTGCTGTTCGGTGACCGGCACCGCGTGGATGCCTTCCGTGGACGGGTCGTCCGCATCGGTGAGGAGGGTGAGGGCCTCCCGCGTCGTCTCCGGCTTTGCGCCGGGTAAGGCCTCATATCCGAGTGCCAGTCCGGTGAGCGCGGAGGTGACCTGGGGTGAGTGGGCCTGCTCGGCGGTGACCGGACCGGCAGAGTCGCCCGCAACGGAGGCGGCGACGGCCTCGATCGCCAGTTCCGTAACCGCCGAACCGGACCCGACCGGTAGCGCCAAACCAAGACTTCCCCAATTGGGCAGCCCGAGCGCCGCCAGTGACCCCCGCCCGCTCTGCAGCGACGGCAGATCCTTCCAGTCGACGGCAGCGGTGTTCAGAGCGCTCTCGAACTCGGACCTGACGGCGAGGACCACCGGACTGGCGGCAAGGGGACGGGCCTCCCCGCTGACGGCGCCGGCCGGCGCCTGGCGGATCGACTGCGAGCTGGACGGAATCCACAATGCAGGACGCGGGCCGAGAAGGTTGTCGTCCCACCCGACTTCCGGGCCCGCGATCAGGGCGTCGCGCACCGCGTCGGAGGCTACCGGCGTGACAGTGACGGAGATGCAGTGATCGCGGATGACGGGGGAGGTGGCCGTGAAGCGGTCCGCGAGAGTGCGGATGTCGGAGGCGATGTCGGGGTCCGCGGCGATTGAGAGCACGCTGTCACCCTCGACGCACGCGCCTGCCGCGGCGGCACCCTGATCGTCGATCCGATCAGCCAGCTGGAACCAGCCGAACACTCCCAGCACGATCACCACGACGAGACCGAGCACGATCAGAGGTCCCTTACTGATACCCCTGGCACCCTTTCCGCCGCGATGATTCCCCACGTGTTACCTGCTCCTGTTCGACGAGTCGATGGAAGTCGACTCTCGCAGTGTAGTGATGCGCGGAACGGAACCCTGAAAAGCGACCCTCGTCACCGGGAGCATGACGAGGGCCGCTCACCATAACGCGTTACTCAGGCGTTGGCGGCCTTGTACTCGCGACGACGGCGGTGCAGGATCGGCTCCGTGTAACCGCTGGGCTGCTTGCCGCCTTCGAGGATCAGTTCCTTCGCCGCCTGGAATGCAATGCTGGCGTCGAAATTCGGTGCCATCGGGCGATAGGTGACGTCGGCCTCGTTCTGGCGGTCGACGACCGGTGCCATCCGCTCGAGGCTGGCGACGACGTCGGCCTCGGAGACGATGTCGTGCCGCAGCCAGTTCGCGAGGAGCTGGCTGGAAATCCGCAGCGTGGCACGGTCTTCCATCAGTGCGACGTCGTGAATGTCGGGCACCTTCGAGCAGCCGACGCCGGCGGTGACCCAGCGGACGACGTAACCGAGGATGGACTGGCAGTTGTTGTCCAGCTCCTCCTTCTTCTCGGCGTCGGACCAGTCGGTGCTCGGGGCCAGGGGAATGGTCAGGATGTCGTCGAGGGTCGCGCGAGGCTCGCCCTTCAACTCGTCCTGAACCGCGAAGACGTCGACCTGGTGGTAGTGGGTGGCGTGCAAGGTGGCGCCGGTGGGGGACGGAACCCATGCGGTGTTCGCGCCGGCCTGCGGGTGACCGATCTTCTGCTCGAGCATCTCGGCCATCAACTCGGTCATCGCCCACATGCCCTTACCGATCTGGGCCTTGCCCTGCAGGCCGGTGGCCAGGCCGGTGTCGACGTTCCAGTCCTCGTAGGCGGCGATCCACTTCTGCTTCTTCATCTCGGCCTTGCGCACCATCGGCCCGGCCTCCATCGAGGTGTGGATTTCGTCGCCGGTGCGGTCGAGGAAGCCGGTGTTGATGAACACCACCCGCTCGGACGCCTCCTTGATGCAGGCAGCGAGGTTGACCGTGGTGCGGCGCTCCTCGTCCATGATCCCGACCTTGAGGGTGTTGGCGGGCAGACCGAGAATCTCTTCGACGCGGCTGAAGAGTTCGGTGGTGAACGCGACTTCCTCGGGACCGTGCTGCTTCGGCTTGACGATGTAGATCGACCCGGTACGGCTGTTGTCGAGGGGGCCGTTGGCCTCGCTGATGGACAAGCCGTGCACGGCGCAGAGACTGGTCACGAGGGCGTCGAGGATGCCCTCGGGCACTTCGTTGCCGTCCGAGTCGAGGACTGCCGGGTTGGTCATCAGGTGACCGACGTTGCGGACGAACAGCAGCGACCGTCCGTGCAGTGAGAGTTCACTGCCGTCGGGTGCAGTGTACGTGCGGTCGGCGTTCAGCTTACGCGTGAAGGACTTGCCGCCCTTCGCGATCTCCTCGACCAGGTCGCCGCGGTTGAGGCCGAGCCAGTTCCGGTAGCCGATCACCTTGTCGTCCGCGTCGACGGCGGCAACCGAGTCCTCGAAGTCCATGATCGTAGTGACCGCGGACTCGAGGACGACGTCCTTGACGCCGGCAGCGTCGGTCTTGCCGATCGGGGACTCGGCGTCGATCTGGATTTCGGCGTGCAATCCGTTGTTGCGCAGCAGAACGCTCGTGGGGGCATCCTTCTCGCCGAGGTAGCCGACGAACTTCTCCGGCTGTGCGAGCGTTGTGAGGTCACCGCCGTCGAGTTCGACCTTCAGCTCTGCCCCGTCGACGAAGTACCGGGTGGCGTCGGAGTGCGACCCGGAAGTGAGAGGCGCCGCGGTATCGAGGAACTGGCGAGCCCAGGCGATCACCTTGTCGCCGCGGACCTTGTTGTATCCGCTGCCCTTCTCGGCGCCGCCTTCCTCGGAGATGGCGTTGGTGCCGTAGAGCGCGTCGTACAGCGATCCCCACCGCGCATTCGAGGCGTTGAGAGCGAACCTCGCGTTCAGAACGGGCACGACCAACTGCGGGCCGGCCGTCGACGTGATCTCGGTGTCGACGTTCGCGGTGGACACCTCGAACGGTTCCGGAGCGGGAACAAGGTAGCCGATCTCCTCGAGGAATGCCTTGTACTCCGCTGGGTCGATCTGCTTGCCCGCACGGTCGCGGTGCCACCCGTCGATGCGGGACTGCAGTTCGTCACGCTTCGCGAGGAGGTTCCGGTTCTTCGGCGCGAGGTCGTGAACAACCTTGTCGGCGCCCGCCCAGAAGGCGTCGACATCGACTCCGGTGCCGGGAAGAGCTTCATTCCCGACGAAGTCGTAGAGAACCTTGGCGACCTGAAGACCGCCGACCTGAACACGCTCAGTCATGAATAGCCTCACTCTTCCGCTATCGGAGCACCGGACGGGTGCCATGAATCGCGACCAATGTTACCTGGGAGTAAAGGCGTGCGGCCGAGGACATCCGCCTCTCGGATGCGCTCAGCCCTTCCCGCCGGTGGTGGGCGCGAAGACCGGGCTCTCCGACAGTGCGGACACCGTGATGTCGGAGCCGACACGCTGCAAGTCGCCAGCCGCCTCGGCCGCGCTGAGGCGGCGCCATGCGACCACCAGTAGTCCTGCCCACAGCGCGACGAGTGCGATATAGCCGACCGCGGACACCGCCCCGCTCACGTCGAATGTCGCGAAGAGCTTCTGCGCGTTGGTGATGACGATGATTCCGCCGACACCCGTCCCGAGCAGAGTCGCGGGGACTCGGCTCACCAGCCAGGCTGCCAGGGGGGCGGCGAGGACCCCGCCGAGAGCCAGCCCCGCGATGATCAGCAGGTTGTCGAAAAAAGCGCTACCGAGACCGAAGATGAAGCCGAGACTGGCAGCAGCGGAGACCAGGAACTCCGAGGCGCTGACAGACCCGATGACGGTCCGCGGTGCGGTCCTGCCGCGCGAGAGCAGAGTGCTCGACGTGATCGGACCCCAACCACCTCCACCGCTGGCGTCGATGAACCCACCGAACAGACCCAGCGGCGAGAGGAAAGCGGCCGTGTGGGGTGATGTTCGGGCGCCGTCCACCGTGGGAGGGCGAATCGAGAATCGGAGCAGCACATAGATTCCGATGGCCAGCAGAATGGTGGCCGTCACCGGGACCGCCGCCGCGGTCGACAGGTGAGACAGCAGGACAGCGCCGAAGAAGGACCCGATCGCGCCGGGCACGCCGAGCCGCAGGACGAGCGCCCAGTCGATGTTGCGGAATCGCCAATGCGCCGCCCCCGACGCGAGGGTGGTCCCGACCTCCGCGAAGTGCACAGCAGCGCTCGCGTGCGCCGGTCCGACGCCGCTGAAGACGAGCAGGGTCGTGGCCGTCACACCGAATGCCATCCCGAGCGCTCCGTCAACCAACTGGGCACCCACGCCGACCAGCGTGAAAATCAAGAGCTTGAACATCGGGACTCCGAGCGAGGGAAATGCGAACGTCAGGACAGTGAAAGACCGGCCCGAGGGCCGGTCAGCAACATCCCTGGTCGAAAGCATGACCCCGGCGCGACGGCCAGAACGGCATGAGAGCGAGCGCGACCGCGGGGCCTGACATCGCACTCGAGCCGTTCATGGACACTCCGTATGCCGTAGACGAGGGCGCGGTCGACCCGCGCACGTCGTTCGACATTAGCGGGACGGGTCGAGGCCTGTCATGTCGACCCGCCCAACCGGTCACAGTTTGCGTGCCGAGATTTCCAGGCCCGCGTCGCGGAGACGGGTGACCAGGACATCGCCGAGCGCCGTCGCCGGCGTCAGCACACCGGCCGCGTCGGGGAGCGCATCGCCGCCGAGAACCAGGCTCAGCGCAGATTCACCGAGCATGACCGCGGTGGCACGATAGCCGGGATCGCCTTGAGCCTTCACCCGAGCGGTGTACCGCGTACCTGTTGTGGTGGTCGTGTAGATATCGATCGTGAAGTGGCCTTTGCGTTGCGCATCCTCGCTCGGACCTTCGCCGGGTGCGGGAAGCACCCGATCGAGGAGGTAGCGCGTGGGCGGAACGCTGAGGCCGAGCACCAGACCGCCCAGACCGGCTGCCACGGCACCCGCGATCACGGGTGAGACCGGCGACTTGCCGACGCTCATAACCTCCCGATACTTGAATTCACGGCCGTACGCCCACTTCCTGAGCGCGTTGCTGCGCCGAACCACTCGGGTGTTGTACGACGCCATGACGAACGGGGCTTTCCACCCTTCGAGTTCGGGGGCGATGTCCTTACCGTTCACCACGCTGACATCGGATTGCTTTCCGAGGTCGGGTTCCTGAGACCGGTCCGGGCTCAGTGAGTAGGGCGACGCCGCGAGCCTGCGCAGCGCCGAATCTTTCTTCGACACATCGACCTGGGTGCGGAGGGAATCGATGGTCCCTCCGCTCACGCCGCCTCTGAGTGAGGTGACGACCAAGGTGGTGTCGGTGAGTTCACCGGCCCCGTCCGCCTGAACGGCCTCGTGGAGCACGTGAACTCCGATGTCCGACGGAATGGAGTCGAAACCGCAGGAGTGCACGATTCGTGCGCCGGTTTCCCGGGCTTTGTCATGGTTGGCGTCGATGCTGTCGCGAGCGAACAGGACCTCGCCTGTGAGGTCGGCGTAGTCGGTGCCGGCCTCGGCGCAGGCGGCGACGAGGCCGTGTCCGTACTTGGCGTAGGGACCCACTGTGGTGGCGACAACTCTGGTGCGGGCGGCCAGGTCGGCGAGCGACTGCGGATCGTCCGAGTTCGCGACGATGACCGGCCACTGCGCCGCGCGGGGGCCGAGCGACGATCGCACCGATTCGAGCTTGGCCTGCGAGCGTCCGGCGAGGCCGATTCGTACGTCTTCGGGGGCCGTGCGGGCGAGATAGTCGGCGAGAAGCTTGCCGACGAAGCCGGTAGCCCCGTAGACGACCAGGTCCAGTTCACGTGCGCTGTCTGTCATGGCTCCGACACTACAAGCCGGGGCGGTCGTTCCGTGGCTACGAACCGGCGTGACCGGAAGGGTTGTGCGCGAGTGCCGTGCGGGCCCGGACACGGAGAACTCCGTACCCAGCCCAGGACAGGACGACACCGAGGGCCACCGACGTCTGGATCGCTCCGGCGGCGGACTCCGGGTAGAGAACTCCGGTGAGGTAGTGGTCGATGAAGCCGGAGGACGGCAGCGGATCCTGTCCGGCCTGGACCCGGGCCCAGCTCTCGAGGTGAGTGAGCGGGCAGTCGATGCCCACGAGAAGTCCGGTGAAACCCCAGGCGACTGCAGCGAGGTGGAGGCTGATCGTGCGCGGCAGACGCCAGGCGAGGAAGCCCCCCGCGGTGACATAGACGATGAAGGCCAAATGCACGACGACCGTCGCGTCGGCAATCACCCTGTAGAAAGCCGCACTCCCCATCGGTGTACTCCTGCTCCCTGGACCATCCGCCCTGTCATCCTAGGCGCGGCAAAGGCCGACCGTCGGAAGTGCGGTCAGGCGGATCCGTGCAGTTCTTCCTTGACGACGAGAACTGGAATGTCGACCTCGAGCAGGAGACGTTGCAGCCATCGTTCGAGGAGGAACTTCCCGATCGGGGACATCCGACGGGTACCCACGACGAGGAGGTCGGCACCACTGCGGTCCACCAAGGTATGGAGGGCGCTGGCGTGGTCGCCATCGCCCGCCTGGGTGCGCAACTCCCACGAGGCCTCGCCGACGCCGTTGCCCTCGAGCGTGGCCTGAACTTCGGCGCACAGAGCGGAGCGGTCCGACTCGGCGTCCTGCTCCGGGACCTCGTCCACAACGGAGAGAACCACGAGCTGTTCGTGTCGTTGCACGGCCTCACGGGCGGCGTGGACGATTGCTGCCCGGCCCTCGGGGCTGTCTCGGTGGACAACGGCGATCGCCATGTGTGGTGCCTCCAGTTCAGGATTCGTTACCACCCCATTATCCCCGTGTACCAGTGTGCTTCGGCTGTGTCGATGCTCTCTGGGCGCGCCGGGAGGAGTGCTCGGTCACCAGGGGGAGGGTTCGTAATCCTTCAGGAAGCAGCCGTGCAGGTCGACGCCCTGCTCGCCCTGCACGATCGGGTCGTAGACCCGTGCCGCCCCGTCGACGAGGTCGAGGGGCGCGTGGAAGCCTTCGTCGGCCAGCCGCATCTTTGTGTAGTGCGGTCGCTCGTCGGTGATCCAGCCGGTGTCGACTGCGGTCATCAGGATGCCGTCGTCGAGCATTTCCTTGGAGCTGGTCCGCGTCAGCATGTTCAGCGCGGCCTTCGCCATATTGGTGTGCGGATGCCCCGGTCCCTTGTAGGCCCGGCTGAACTGACCTTCCATTGCCGAGACGTTCACCACGTACTTGCGGCGGGCGGCGGCCGCCGCCATCGCCGGACGCAGCCGGGATACCAGGATGAACGGCGCGACCGAGTTGCACAGTTGCACTTCGAGCAGCTCGATCGGGTCGACCTCCTCGACCGTCTGGACCCAACTGTTGGTGTGCGCGAGATCGGGCAGGAGACCGCCGGCGTCGATCGCGAGGCCCTGCGCGATGCGATCCGGAGAGGCCGACTTGGCCACGAGTGCGAGTGAGCTGACCGACTCGGGCGCCATGGTTGCGCTTGCCATCGCTGACACGTCGGACAAAGAGCCGGCCAGGGCGGCCGGGTGCGCGTCGCTGGTCTTTCCGAACGTCAGGACATCGGGAAGAACGCCTGCGGGCAGTGCCCCGGATTCCGCGTCCGCCAGAGCGCTGTAGGCGCCGGGGGAGCGTCGCACAGTCTGGGCGGCATTGTTGATGAGGATGTCGAGCGGGCCCTGCGCCGCAACGGAATCGGCGAGCGCGACCACCTGCGCAGGGTCGCGCAGGTCGATACCCACGACGCGCAGACGGTGGATCCAGTCGGCACTGTCCTCCATCGCCTTGAATCGGCGGATCGCATCGTTCGGGAATCGCGTGGTGATCGTGGTGTGTGCACCGTCGCGGAGCAAACGCAACGCGATGTACATCCCGATCTTGGCGCGACCACCGGTGAGGAGGGCCCGGCGACCGGAGAGGTCGGTGCGTGCGTCCCGCTTGGCCCGGCTCTTCCCGGCGCAGTCTGGGCACAGTTGGTGATAGAACGCGTCGACCCGCGTGTACCGCTGCTTGCAGATGTAGCACGGGCGAGGGCGGATCAGTGTTCCCGCGGTGGCGCCGTCCGCGTTCGACGTGAGGGGAATACCGGCGGTCTCGTCGTCGATCCGATCGGGCGACCCGGTCGCCGTGGCAGCGACCACCAGACGGTCCGCCTCGGCGACGGCATCACGGGCAGCGAGGCGTCGCCGCTTCTTCAGCTTCTTGAAGAGATGGCCTACGGCGCGCTGGACGGTGACCGAATCAGGGTCGGATTCGTCCAGTCCCGCCGCCTGATCGAGAACCCGCAAACAGATCTCCAGATCTGCCGGATCGATTCCCGTCGCTGTTTCACCCATCGAACTTCGCCCTCTCACGAAGAAGGCCCCGGTTCGATGAACCGGGGCCTTTTCGTCTGTCTCAACTCAGAGTGTCCGAGGGGGGACTTGAACCCCCACGTCCGTTAATAGGACACTAGCACCTCAAGCTAGCGCGTCTGCCATTCCGCCACTCGGACTCGCACCCATTTCCTGGGCGCTGGGAAAGACTATCTGATGAAGCGCCCCGGCCCAAATCGCCCCTCTCACCTGAGCGTTTCCCATGGCGCGGTGGTAGGAAAGTGGAGTGCCGACTACACAGGAAACGCCAGGCCGGGGTCGCGCCGAAGCCGAGGTCGTCGAGCTCGTGAGCTCACTGATCCGCTTCGACACGTCCAACACCGGGGAACTCGCCACGACCAAGGGTGAGCGTGAGTGTGCGGAGTGGGTTGCCGCTCGGCTCCAGGAAGTGGGTTACGAGACGGAATACGTCGAATCAGGGGCGCCGGGACGCGGGAACGTCTTCGCGCGACTGAAAGGATCGGACCCCACCCGCGGTGCGCTGATGTTGCACGGTCACCTCGACGTCGTGCCTGCCGAGCCGGCCGACTGGCGCGTCCACCCGTTCTCCGGCGCCGTCGAGGACGGCTACGTGTGGGGCCGGGGCGCGGTCGACATGAAGGACATGGTCGGCATGATCCTGGCGGTGGCCCGCCAGTTCAAGGCCGAGGGAATCGTTCCGCCGCGCGATCTCGTGTTCGCGTTCGTCGCCGACGAGGAGGCCGGGGGCAAGTACGGCTGCCAGTGGCTCGTACAGAATCGTCCCGATCTGTTCGAGGGTGTCACCGAGGCCGTCGGTGAGGTCGGGGGCTTCTCGCTCACCGTTCCGCGTCCGGATGGCACCGAGCGACGGCTGTATCTGGTGGAGACCGCGGAAAAGGGTCTCGGCTGGATGCGCCTGACAGCCAAGGGCAGGGCCGGTCACGGATCGTTCCTGCACACCGACAATGCCGTCACCATCCTCGCGCAGGCAGTCGCCCGACTGGGTGCGCACACCTTTCCGCTGGTCATTTCGGATTCGGTGGCCGAGTTCCTCGCGGCTGCGGGGGAGGAGACGGGCCTCGACTTCGATGCGCAGTCGCCGGACCTCGACGGCACCTTGGCCAAACTGGGCAGTATCGCCAACATCATCGGCGCCACACTGCGGGACACGGCGAACCCGACCATGCTGTCCGCCGGCTACAAGGCCAACGTCATCCCGCAGACCGCGGAGGCCGTGGTCGACTGCCGGATTCTGCCCGGTCGTCAGGCCGAGTTCGAGGCAACTGTCGACGAGTTGATCGGGCCGGACGTCCAGCGGGAGTGGATCACCAACCTCGACTCCTACGAAACGACATTCGACGGTCACCTGGTAGACGCCATGAGCGAAGCGATTCTCGCGCACGATCCCGGCGCCCGGACCGTGCCGTACATGCTGTCCGGTGGCACCGACGCCAAGGCATTCGCCAAGCTCGGTATCCGGTGCTTCGGCTTCGCGCCCCTGCAGCTGCCGCCCGACCTCGACTTCAGTGCCCTGTTCCACGGCGTCGACGAACGGGTACCCGTGGACGCACTACTGTTCGGAACGCGTGTGCTGGAGCATTTTCTGCTCCACAGCTGATCCCCATCGCCCATTCGCGACAAGAGAGGAACCGCATGTCCTACGACCCGTACGAGGCACTTCCCGACCTGCCGAGTTTCGAGCTGACCTCCGCTGACGTCACCGACGGACGGCCGCTGGAGAAGGACCAGGTCAGCGGGATCTTCGGCGCCGGCGGCTACGACAACTCACCGCAGCTGTCGTGGTCGGGGTTCCCTGCCGAAACCAAGAGTTTCGCGGTGACGGTGTACGACCCAGACGCACCGACGGCGTCCGGATTCTGGCACTGGGCGGTGGCCAACATTCCGGCCGACACGACCACGCTGGTGAACGGCGCAGGCGACGACGACGGAACCGGGCTGCCGAACGGTGCGATCACGCTGAAGAACGACGCCGGACTTCGTCGATTCCTCGGTGCGGCCCCGCCGGAGGGTCACGGCCCCCACCGCTACATCGTTGCCGTCCATGCCCTGGACGTAGATACCCTCGACGGCGTGAACGAGGATTCCACTCCCGCGTTTCTCGGATTCAATCTCTTCTCCCATGCCATCGCACGGGCGAGGATCACCGCCACCTACGAGCAGTAGTTTCGAGACGACGGTGGCCGGCGATCTTCTCAGAAGATCGCCGGCCACCGTCGTCGGAGCGCCCGTGTCAGCGGACGGAGCCTGCGCCCACCGCCTCCGCAATACTGCGGAATCCCGCCTCCCGGACCTTTCGCGCCAATCCCATGTGGATGCGGCGCGCCCAGAACGGTCCGCCGTAGATGAACCCGGTATACCCCTGCACCAGCGAAGCACCGGCGAGGATGCGTTCCCACGCCTGCTCGGCGGTCTCGATCCCGCCCACGGAGATCAGCACCAGTCGATCGCCGACCCGCGCGTGCAGGCGGCGCAGCACCTCCAAGGAACGCTCCGCGACCGGGGCGCCCGACAGCCCGCCCGCACCGAGTGCGATGACCTCCGATTCCGGAGTACGCAGACCGTCGCGTCGAATTGTGGTGTTGGTGGCGACGATTCCGGCGAGGCCCAACTCGACCGCGAGATCAGCGACGGCGTCGACGTCTTCATCCGACAGATCGGGGGCGATCTTCACCAGAACGGGAACGCTGACGGTGTCCTGTACTGCTTGAAGCAACGGCCGCAGCGACTCGACAGCTTGCAGGTCGCGCAGTCCCGGCGTGTTGGGCGAACTGACGTTGACCACCATGAAATCGGCCAGGGGGCCGAGAAGGCGTGCACTCTCGGTGTAATCGGCGGGCGCATCGGCGGCGTCGACGATCTTGGTCTTGCCGATGTTCGCCCCGATCGGAACACCGGGGCGTCGCTGCCGCAGGTGGTTCGCGGCATTGCCTGCGCCGTGGTTGTTGAACCCCATCCGGTTGATCAGAGCGCGGTCGGCGGGCAGCCGGAACAGGCGGGGAGCCGGATTGCCGGGCTGAGCCTGCGCCGTCACGGTGCCCACCTCGGCGAAACCGAATCCCAGCGGTCCCCAGGCGTCCACACCAGTGGCGTCCTTGTCGAAGCCCGCGGCCAGTCCCAGCGGAGCCGGGAATTCCAGGCCGAACACGGTGTTCCGCAGTACCGGATCATCGACCACGAGAACCTTGCCGACCAGCTGTCTCAGCGGGGTCACGCGTGTCGCGAGGCGCATCGCCGTGAATGCCAGATGATGAATCCGCTCCGGGGGAACGAGGAACATCAGCCGCAGGAGCAGGTGATACAACGGGGTCTCCCTAGATTGCCGGGTCGGGGACATGGTGGGTGGTCTTTCTTCGTTTGAGCAGCACGCGGCGGCTGCCGTCGGAGTACAGGCGCACCCGCGACAGCTCCCAGCCACCGAACTCCGCCTGAATAGCGAGCCTCATCGACGCACTGACGCGGGTGACGTCGGGCGGCAACCGCAGCGGCACGTACTCGAAGTCTTCGGACTCGATCTCCCACCCGGAGGGTAGACGGCGTGAATGCAACGACATCTATGGACTCCTCGTCGGTATCTGCTGCAATCCGTCACCCGTGCCGGAACCGATGAGCAGATCACCGCTGACGGTGTCCACGGCGATCGAGTTGGGCTGGCGGACGGTGGGATAGCGCGCGGTTTCCACACCGACACCGCTGGAGAGGTCGTATCCGACCACTTCGTTCGTGCCGGTCGACGTGACCCACGCCCGGTTGGCGTCGTCGTCGTAGGCGACGCCGTAGGGCGCGTCTCCCGCCGGGAACCGCTGGCGGAGCATCAGCGTGTCCGTCGTGTATGCCAGCAGTTCGTCGCCGGCCGTATCGGTCACCAGGATGCGACCGAAGTGATCGGTGGTGAGTTGTGTCGCACCTTCACCAGCCCGGAGAGCGGCGCCGAGCGACGCATTCGGCACGTCGACCTCCGTGACGGACGTCTGACCGCGGTCGAGCGCGGTGAGCGACTCGCCGACCACTGCCAGCGCATCCACGGATGTCAATCCGTCGATCACTTGTGACGCGATCCCCTCGGCGCCGGTGATGTGAATTTCACCATTTCCGAGTCCGATGGCCAGCCGTCCGTCGGGCAGCTGCGCGACCGACCGCACGTCCCCCTCTGCAGGGACGGAGCTGAGCTCGGCGGACCGGAGATCCAGCCGTCCCACCTGGTCGTTCATGGCGAGGAGTGCAGTCCCGCCGGGGGCGAGGGACACCTGGGTGACGGGCTCGTCCACCCGAATCGAACGCGGTGCGCCGGCAAGGTCGAGACCGGCGAACAGAAGGATTTCCCTCCGGTCGGCGAGCAGAACCACGGCGGTGCGAGTCTCGGAGTCGATTGTGACGGACTCGATCGGCTGCCCGAGCGGATGGACGACCCCGGCAGGCGTCGTGGACTGCGCGGGCGACTGGGCTGCGCCGGCCGGCACCATCGTGGGTGCCCTTTCCTCGTCGTTGTTGGACGAGCAGCCTGCGACCAGCAGAAATGCCATTCCGACACACCACGCGACAACGCGCGCTCCCGGTCTACCCATGCGCTGCTCCTCGGGTTTCTCATCTGTTCGTACCTGCACAACTGTCCACCAGCATCCCTGATTCGCGAAACACCGGGCAAAGCGGTCGGTGCCGAGCGCGTCGCGAGGCGATACCGTAGGACGATCGACCCCACGCCCGGCTGTTCCCCGACAACTGGACGAGGTCATCGAGGAGAACACCGTGGAACCACCCGAAACACCGACGTTCACCGTCGAAGACGTCTCGGTCGGCCCGCACGCACACGGTTTCGGCCGTACCGCTGAGGGAAACTCGTACGCCTTCCGCGTGCGGAAGAGCACCCTCTTCGTCGAGGTCTACCGGGCGGATGCCGAGACGGATGTGCCGGCACCGGACGACATCATCGCGACGGCCCGTCGCTCGATTCGCGAGATCGACCTGACCGACGAACGCTCCATCGTCGCGGTGGTGCGGGATGCGGTATCCACCCCCGATTCGGTCGTCGTCGGACAGGAAGACGGACGGACTGTGCGCGCCGTACTGAGCCGCCTCGGCGCCGTCATCGACGGACTGTGACAGCGCCACCCTGCCCTATCGGCGGTCACGTCGAGGAAGTACGAGGGGCGCGCCGGTCAGCGGATGTGCGAAGACCTCGACCGGGTGCCCGTAGACGCGCGTGAGCAGCTCCGGGGACAGCACCTTCCCGGGCGGTCCGTCGGCGGCGACACGGCCGGCTTCGAGAACGACGATCCGGTCGGCGTAGGCGGCGGCGAGCGCAAGATCGTGGAGTACCACCACCACCGCGTTGCCGTCGCGGGCACGGTCGCGCGCGAGCCGCATCACCGTCTCCTGGTGCCCGAGGTCGAGCGCTGCGGTCGGTTCGTCGAGCAGGATCGTCTCGGTGCGCTGAGCTAGCACGCGCGCCAGCGCGACGCGGGCGCGCTCACCGCCGGAGAGAGCGGTGAAAGGTCGATCGGCGAACGCTTCGACGTCGCAGATTCTCATCGCCTCGGCCACTGCGCTGCCGTCCTCGTCCGCCCGCGAGGTTCTGGCCCACGGGGACCGGCCCATCGTGATGACTTGGCGTGCGGTGAACGAGAATCCCACCGTGTTCTGCTGGGGGAGGACGGCGCGACGCTGGGCCATCTCGAGGGGTGTCCACGCGGCGACTTCCCGGTCGTCGAGGTGCACGCTGCCCGACTGCACGCTCTGGTCACCCGACATCGCCGCCAGGAGCGTGGATTTGCCGGCCCCGTTGGGTCCGACAAGAACGAGAACTTCGCCGACGCGCACCTCCACCGAGACCTTGCCCAGTACGGGTCGGCCTCCGCGGAGCACGTCGATGTCTACGGCGCGCAGCGTCACCGCGCCTGCGGGCCGCCGCGGCGGAACCGAATCGGTTCGGCGCAGGAAGTTCTGCGCGAGGACTTCTCGGACCCTCGTCCGCAGGCGGCTGGGCCTCATGCCCAACCGCCCTGGCTGGCCCGGGTGCGGCGGAGTAGCCAGAAGAAGAACGGTCCACCGACCAGCGCCGTCAGCATGCCGAGGGGGAGGTCCGCGTTGGCTACCAGTGACCGGGCGCCCAGGTCGGCGAGGAGGAGCACCAGCGAGCCGCACAGCGCGCTTGCCGGAACGAGCACGCGGTGGCCCGGTCCCACGGCGATGCGCATGAGATGGGGGACCACCAGGCCGACGAACAGAATGATTCCGGTGAAGGCCACGCTCGACGACACCAGCAGGGCGACGATGATGACGGCGATCAGGCGCAGACGCTCGACGTCGAGTCCGAGATGTCGCGCTGCGCTCTCGCCGAGCGAGAGCAGGTCCAACTTCGCCGCGATCACCATGGTGGCGGCGATACCGGCGACGGTCATCGGCGCGACTACCGCGACCGCACTCCACGTGGCGCCGTTGAGGCTGCCCAGTTGCCAGAAGACGATCTGATCACGGGCGGTCGGCGACGCGATGAAGGTGAAGAACGCGATCAGTCCGCCCGCGAACGCATTGACCGCGACTCCGGTGAGTACCAGGGTGACCACCTCGGTGCGACCGTCGTGGCGGGCGAGGACGTACACGGCGACGGTCGTGACCAGGCCGGCGACGAACGCGGCCGCGGCAACGGTCCACCCGGCGGCGAACGCCCCGCCGACGACGATGGCGGCACTCGCACCGACGGCTGCCCCGGCGGAGACCCCGATGACGCCAGGCTCGGCCAGGGGGTTGGCGAAAACGCCTTGCAGTAGAGCACCGGCGCAACCGAGTGCAGCGCCGACGAGAATTGCGAGGACGACCCGGGGGAAACGGACCTCCCACAGCGTCACCTCGCCGCTGGGATGGGCAGGCATCGGGCCGACGTCGAGTCCTACGCGGTGAAGGATGCTGCCGAGCACCTCACCAGGGCCGGTCGGTACCTGGCCGATGCACGCGGAGGACACCGCCGCCACCGCGAGAGCGATCAGCAGCCCGGCCAGGACGATGCCGGTGCGTGTACGAGAAGAAGGCTCAGGGGGTGCGAGGGTGCCGCTACTCATCGATCGGCCGGCTGATAGACGGCGTCTGCCAAGGCGTCCAGCACACGACCGGTGTTGGGTCCGAAGCTGAGGAGCACCCCGTCCTCCATGTCGACGACTCGCTGGTTCTTCCCTGCCGGCGTCTGCGCGACACCAGGAACTTTCGCCAGTCCGTCGATCCCCCCGATCGATTCGAGGCCACCCGTCATCATCAGGATCACATCGGGTGCGGCCGCGATGATGGCCTCGCTGGTGATGGGCGCGAACTGCTGGGTGATGCCGGAAGCCGTGCCTGCGTCGACGGCTCCGAGAGCCTCGATCAACGAGTCGGCTCCGGACCCCCGCCCGCCGATCATGGTGATCGCGGTGCCGCGCAGATAGAGGAACGCGATCTTCAGGGGATCCTCGCCTTCGGGAGCCCGGCCGCGCGCCGCGGCGATCTCGTCGTCGGTGCGGGCAGCGAGTTCGCTTCCGCGCTCGGGCACCCCGAGAGCGTTCGCCACTGCGATGATCTGCGGGGAGACACCGTCGAGGGTGCGAGTCGGGTCGAAGTAGACCACCGGAACGCCCGCCGCCCTTAATTGATCTTGAACGGATTTCGGTCCGATGCTGGTGTCGGTGAGTATGACCGTCGGCGCGAGATCGAGAATCGCCTCGGCGCTGAGTGACTGGCCGCCCGGCGTCACGACCGGTACATCGGCTGCGGCGGGAAACTCGGCGGCGATGTCGCGGCCGACCACGTTGTCGCCGAGCCCGAGAGCGAAGACCGTCTCTGTCAGGGTGCCGTATCGATCTGCGGTCACGATCCGGCTCACGTCGTCGATCGTGACGTCAACGCCGTCGAAGCTGCGGACCGTGACCGGCAGCACCGGTGCGGCCGTCGAGGCGACCGTGTGCGGATCGAGATTGTCCAGCACCGCGGTCGATGCACCGCCGGCGCCAGCCCCGCCGTCACCGGTGGGGGACGTGCATGCGGAAGCACCGACCGCGGCGACGAGCAAGATTGTTACAACGGCGAGAAGCGATCGATGAGTGCGCCCGCGAAACACCCGCCTCACCGCGCGAGGTAGCTGTCGATGTCGGCCTCGAGATCGGCGAACAGAGCACCGTTGAGTCGATACGCGAGGTTCACCTCGTCGATCACCCGCTGCTGATCGGCCGCCGACAACGGGGCGGCGTCGAGTTTCGCGCGGTACTCATCCTTGAACACTTTCGGTTTCGGGATCTCGTCGAAGATGTAGAACCGCAAACCGTCCTCGGTGTATCCGTACGCTCGTTCGAGCATCCGGCGAATGATCTGACCACCCGACAGGTCGCCCAAATACCGAATATAGTGGTGCGCAACAAAACCGGCGGGCCACTCGTACGCCACATCGCGCAACCGCTCGAGGTATCGGGTGGTGGCGGGCAGCGCGGAGACGGTGTCGCGCCAGTGTGAGCCGCGCAGGTAAGCCAGGTCCGCTTCCAAGGCGGGAACGCGGATCAGCTTCGTGGACAGGAACGGTGAGGCCACCGGATCATCCGCGTGGGTGCGTCCGGCGTCTTCCAGTTCGCGGTAGACGAGATAGGTCTGGGCGAGCAGCTCGGCGTAGCCGTCGGGGGTCAGCTCGCCGGCGAGCAACGCTCCGACGAATCGGGACTGTTCGGTCTCGCGGTGAGCGGCGTCCGTGCCGTCCTTGATGCGCTCGGCGAAACCGACCGCTCGGCGATCGGCCGCGTCGGCCTCGTTCAGCGTGGTCATGGGCTCTCCTGCAGATCTAACGACATCGACGGTTGAGCACCAGGTTAGCCTGCCCTGGTTTGCCGCTGCCTTCGTGCGGTGAGCGCCCTCACCGGCCGTCAGGCGCTGACGTCGTCGAGGGCCGCGGAGATCGCGGGCGGCAACTCGAGTTCCTCGGCGACGAGTACACCGGTCAACTGGGCGATGTCCCGGGCACCGACCACCGCGCTTGCGACACCGGGGCGGTCCCGTGCCCACGCGAGCGCGACCGCCAGCGGGGAGGTTCCGAGCCCGTCCGCGGCGGTGACGACCGCATCGACTACGCCGACCGAGGAGTCGGTGAGGTAATTCTGCACGTCCTGCGAGTGCGCGTCGTCGGCACCACGGGAGTCGACGGGAATCCCGTTCCGGTATTTGCCGGTCAAGACGCCGCCCGCAAGCGGCACCGCCGCGAACACCCCGATCCCGTGATGCGCGGCGGCAGGAATGATTTCCTCCTCGACCCCGCGCGCGAGCAGCGAGTACTCCACCTGCGTCGCAACCAGGGTGGTACCGCGGGATGCGCCCGCAGCGGTGGCCAGCTGCCACCCGAGGTAGCCGCGGGCGCCGACATAGCGGACGCGGCCACTCGACACCGCGAAATCCAGTGTCGCGGCCACCTCGTCGACCGGGGTGAACGGATCCCAGGTGGCAACCTGCCACATGTCGAGATAGTCGGTTCCGAGTTCGCGCAGCGTGGCGTCGAGTTGCGCGAGCAGTCCTCGGCGCGAGCAGTCGATGCGCGAGGGACCGTGCGGGTTGATGCCGGAACTCGAACTCAGGACGAGTTCGGTTCTCGGCACCACGTCGTCGAGCAACTCCGCCAGGATGCGCTGCGCCGCACCGTCGCCGTAGGCAGGCGAGGTATCGACAAGGGTGCCTCCCGCATCGACGAAGGCCGCGATCTGCGCGGCGGCTTCGTCGCCGTCGGTGTCGCGTCCCCACGTGAGCGTTCCCAGGCCGAGGCGTGACACCCGTAGACCACTTGCTCCGACCGATCTCTGTTCCATAACCGCCTGCGTCTCGTGCTGTTTCCCCGGAGTGCCACTGCCACCCGGGACGGGCCACCACAGGAGCAGCGTAATGGTGTCGCGCGGAACAGGCCGCCCTGCCACGCCGGATTCTGCCGCGGGCGGGGCCTCCCGGTACCGTGGCGCCGGTGAATGACGAACGCGACATGGGAAATTGGCGTCCGAACAGCAGATTCGAGGCCACGCGGGCCGGGGCCCTGCACCTCGGGACAGGTCAGTGATGGGGGAGGCGATGTCGTGGCTCCAGGCGATCGTCCTCGGAGTCGTCCAGGGCTTGACGGAGTTTCTGCCTATCTCCTCGTCCGGTCACCTGCGAATCGTGTCCGAGGTCTTCTTCGGTGACGACGCGGGTGCCTCCTTCACCGCCGTCACCCAGCTCGGCACCGAAGCCGCCGTTCTCATCTACTTCGCCCGCGACATCGGACGGATCATCGTTGCGTGGTTCCGTGGACTGCTGCACCCCGAACATCGAGGTGACCTCGACTACCGGATGGGCTGGTACGTCATCATCGGCACCCTCCCGGTAGGAATCCTCGGCTTTCTCTTCAAGGATCAGATCCGCACGGGGGCACGCAATCTCTGGTTGATCGCCACCATGTTGATCGTTTTCGCACTCGTCATCGCGGCAGCGGAGTACTACGGGCGCAAGGTTCGTCCGATCGAGGATCTGCGCGCCAAGGACGGGATCATCATGGGTACGGCTCAAGCCCTGGCCCTGATTCCCGGCGTGTCGCGGTCCGGCGGCACGATCAGCGCGGGCTTGTTTCTCGGACTGACCCGCGAGGCCGCGGCCCGGTATTCGTTCCTCCTCGCTATTCCGGCCGTCGTCGCGTCGGGTCTTTTCAGCCTCCCCGACGCGTTCGAACCCTCGGGCGAAGGCCTCAACGCGAGTGGTGCCCAGTTGCTCGTCGCGACGCTGATCGCGTTCGCTATCGGGTATGCGTCGATCGCGTGGCTGCTCCGCTTCGTCGTCGACCACTCGATGTACTGGTTCGTCGGCTACCGCATCATCCTGGGCGCCGTGGTGTTGTCGCTCCTGGCAACCGGCGTCGTGTCGGCAACATGAGATCGGGCGGTCGGCGCATGCGCGACACTAGGCTGGGCCAATGACAGTTGTGCTGCTGCGCCATGGGCGGTCGACCTCCAACACTGCACGCACGCTCGCCGGCCGGTCCCCGGGAGTCGAACTCGACGACCACGGCCGGGAACAGGCGGAGGGAGTCGTCGCCCGGCTTGCGGACGTGGCGATCGAGGAGATCGTGCACTCGCCGCTGTTGCGGTGCGAGCAGACGGTGCAGCCGCTCGCGCGGGCGCGGGGACTGACCCCGGTGGTGGAACACCGGCTCGTGGAGGTCGACTACGGCGACTGGACCGGCCGTGAGCTGAAGGCTCTGCTGGAGGAGCCGCTGTGGAAGGTCGTCCAGCAACACGCCTCTGCGGCGGTGTTTCCTGGCGGTGAGGGCCTCGCGCAGGTGCAGGCCCGGGCGGTCGCAGCCATCCGGGAGCATGATGCGCGGCTCGTGGAACGGCACGGCCGGGACGTGGTCTGGGTGGCATGCTCGCACGGTGACGTCATCAAGGCGGTGCTCGCCGATGCACTCGGCTCGCACCTCGACGGCTTTCAGCGGATCGTCGCCGAGCCCGCATCCATCAGCGTCGTCCGTTACACCTCCACCCGGCCGTACGTGCTGAAGATGAACGACACCGGCCACGACCTGTCGGGGGTCAACACATCACCCGCGTCGGGGGACGGTGCCACCGCCGAAGTTTCGGGGTCGGTCCCCGGCGGGGAGGTCCGCCTGTAACGATTGACGGATAATGAACGGGGCACGCTGCTAGGAAGAGTCCGAGACGGATCAACGAGTGGGCAGCGCCGCAGAAGGGCCCGGCTCCAGCTGAAGGAGGTGCAATGTCACGCGCGATTCACGTATTCCGCACTCCTGACCGGTTCATTGCGGGAACGGTGGGTGAGCCCGGCGACAGGACGTTTTATCTCCAGGCGGTTCACGAGACACGTGTCGTCAGCGTTTTGTTGGAGAAGCAGCAGGTTCAGGTGCTCGCCGATCGGATGGGACTCCTCCTCGAGGAAGTGCACCGCCGGTTCGGTACAGAAGTTCCGCCGCAAGGCGACGAACTCGACGACGCGAGCCCGCTCGTCACCCCCATCGACGCCGAATTCCGGGTGGGGACGATGGGCCTGGGCTGGGACGCGGACGCCGGGGCCGTGGTCGTGGAGCTTCTGGCAGTCACCGAGACGGAATTCGACGAGTCGGTCGTCCTCGACGACTCGGACGACGGACCGGATGCCGTACGGGTCTTCCTCACACCCTTGCAGGCCAGGGACTTCTCGCTTCGATCCGAACGAGTTATCGCGGCCGGCCGGGCACCGTGCCCGCTGTGTGGAGAGCCGCTCATGCCTGAGGGGCACATCTGCATCCGCACCAACGGGTACCGCCGCGGCCACAGCTTCGGACTCACCCCGGAGACGGACGAGGAGGACTGACAGTTGCCCGCCGAGGATTCGGACCCTCTGGAGTTCGGCGAACTGACCCTCATCGGCCAGATCACCCATGCCAGCAACGCCACGCTGGTTTGTGATGCGGTCGTCGGGGAGACGTCGGTCCGGTGCGTGTACAAACCGATTCGCGGGGAGCGGCCGCTGTGGGACTTCCCCGACGGAACCCTCGCCGGCCGGGAGTACGCGTCGTACCTGGTGTCCGAACAGCTCGGGTGGGGTGTGATTCCCCGCACCCTCCTCCGGGACGGTCCCTTCGGGCGGGGCATGGTGCAGCAATGGGTGGACACCGCTGACCGTCACGGAGACGACGGCGGCGGACTCGACCTGGTCGACGTCTGCGCGCCCGGTGCCGTGCCGGAGGGGTGGTTCGAGATCCTGCGCGCCAGCGACATGGATGGAGAGCCGGTGGCCCTCATCCACGCCGACGACCCCAGACTGCAGCGCATGGCCGTCCTCGACATCCTCATCAACAACGCCGACCGCAAAGGTGGTCACGCGCTCGAAGGGCTCGACGGTTCCGTGTACGGCGTCGACCACGGAATCTGCCTGCACAGAGAGAACAAACTGCGGACAGTGCTGTGGGGGTGGGCAGGGACACAGGTGCCCGGTGCCCTGGTGGTCGATATCGCCGAGTTGATTCCGGCGCTCGAGCGCGACTTCGGCGTGAAGCTCGCGGAGCACATCACCTCCGCCGAGGTCGCGGCGCTGTACGAACGGGCGGTCGACCTGCTCGACGCCCCGGTGATGCCACGTCCCAACGGGCACCGGCCGATCCCGTGGCCCGCGTTCTGATAGCTCCGACCAGGGGACTGGAACCCGTTCAAGGCCGTCGGGCGGCGGCTCCATCGAGGGCTCCTACGCCGGTCCACTAGGCTCGCAATCATGCAGTCTTGGTCCGATACCGCTGTCCCGTCCGTCCCTGGCCAGGGGCCCCCGCTGCGGTTGTTCGATACCGCTGACCGGCAGGTTCGCCCGGTCACCCCGGGGCGCACGGCAACCATGTACGTGTGCGGTATCACTCCCTACGACGCCACTCACCTCGGTCACGCTGCGACGTATCTGACGTTCGATCTGGTGAACCGGCTGTGGCGTGACGCCGGGCACGAAGTGCATTACGTCCAGAACGTCACCGATGTCGACGACCCGCTGTTCGAGCGCGCCGCCCGTGACGGCGAGGACTGGGTCGTGCTCGGCATGCGGGAGACGGCACTCTTCCGGGAGGACATGGAGGCCCTGCGAGTCATCCCTCCCCGCGACTACATCGGGGCCGTCGAGTCGGTCAACGAAGTGGTGGAGCTCGTCGAGAAATTCCTCGCCTCCGGCGCCGCCTACATCGTCGACGACGCAGAGTTCCCCGATGTGTACTTCCGTACCAGTGCCACCGAGCAGTTCGGGTACGAGTCCGGATACGACCGGGAGACGATGGAGAAATTCTTCGCGGAGCGCGGCGGCGACCCCGAGCGCCCCGGAAAGGAAGATCCCCTCGACGCCCTGGTGTGGCGCGCCGCCCGTCCCGGCGAGCCGTCGTGGCCGGCGCCGTTCGGCCAGGGCCGTCCCGGCTGGCACATCGAATGTTCTGCCATCGCCCTCAATCGCATCGGCTCGGGCTTCGACGTACAGGGCGGGGGCAGTGACCTGATCTTCCCGCACCACGAGTACTCGGCTGCGCACGCCGAATCAGTCACGGGAGACCGTCGCTTCGCCCGCCACTACGTGCACACCGGGATGATCGGCCTCGACGGCGAGAAGATGTCGAAGAGCCGCGGCAACCTCGTGTTCGTCTCGAAGCTACGCGGCGGCGGCGTCGACCCCGCGGCCATCCGGCTCGGACTGCTCTCGGGGCACTACCGGCAGGACCGCCCGTGGACCGAGCAGGTGCTCGCCGAAGCGCACACCCGGCTGAAGCTGTGGAAGGACGCCGCTGCCCTGGAGTCGGCGCAGTCGGCCACAGACACGATCGCCCGGCTGCGTCAGCATCTCGCCGACGACCTCGACACCCCGAAGGCCCTCGACGCCCTCGACGGCTGGGCCCGCCGCGCGCTCGATCACGGCGGCTCGGACACGAACGCGCCGAGCGACTTCGCCGCTGCCGTGGACGCACTCCTCGGGATCTCTCTGCACTGACGCGCCCGTGATGCTCTGAACCGCCCGCGGTTAAGCAGTGCTCGCGGCACGTAGTGAGGCGAGGAGTTCGGGAATGATCCGTTCTTCCATCACCGCACGCCCGGTTGCTCTCATAAGTGCGGACAGTTCCGTATCCCACGTAGCGTCGTACAGAAGGTCGGATTCCTTGAAGGACTCCGACGGCCCGCGGTTCGAAGCGGTGCGGTAGGTGTCCGCGTCCATGAGCCAGGGAACGGCCAGGTAGCGGTCTATCGCCGCGGCGGTGGTGCGGAGTCCGGTCCAGTCGAAGTCGCCGCGCCAATGTATGTCGGAGCACGCGGCGAGGAGGCGGCGTGCCGTCGCGGACGGCTGGCCTTGTGTGCAGATCAGTGCCGGGCACTGGGCACCGAGCGTGCGGGCTGCCGCGGCGAGCACCGCAGGGTTCTCGCAGACGAACACCGGTCCTTCGAATCCCGTTACCGGAAAGCGCGTGAGTTGATCGAGCGTGATGACGAACGGAAGCCCGGCCTCCGCCGACTCGTTCAGGAACCGGCCGAGCAGGTGTTCGTCGCGTGCCCGCATTCCGAGCACCATCACTTGGCTCGACAGAGTGTCGACGATCACGCCCGCGGCTTCCCACACCGCACGTTCGGCTTCGACCGAGTCCGGCCGGGGGACTCCCTGCTTCAGAGCCAGGGCATGCAGGACAATCGACGCCAATCTGCCGTCGCGCCCTAATGCTTTGGTGTCGCCCGTTGCGCGTTCGGCGAGTTCGGTGAGTGCAATGTCCTCGGCCGGGAGGTACTTCAAAACCTCGGGTGCAGCACGAAGCGCGGGGAAGTAGTTCTGTTGGACGAACTTGCCGCTCGAGCGGAGCCACTCGACCCAAAATTCGTCGGCACCCTCACCGAGTCGGCTCCTTATCTCACGAGGCCAGTGTTCGCGGTAGGCGCTCTTCTCGGCTTCGGCCAGCTTCTTGTTGGTCAGCGGTCCGAGCGTAGCGAGGAGGCCTTGCCCCGTGTTGTCGTGTAACCATCGGTCGATCTCGGTCAGCGGAACAGTGATCTTCTTGGTGAAGCTTTTGGCGCGACCCCCGCGAATGGCAGTGCAGAGCCGCCACAGTTCCGGTGCCAACGGCGACGCAGTGACATCGACCGTGTCCTCGATACGCAACCAGTTCCGCTCGAGCTTTCTGCGCGCCGCGTCGAGGAGCTCCGCGAGTTCGGGCGTTCCGTCCCAGCTACTCACACCTCACACCTCGGCGAATTCGAATCCGCCCTCGGCGGGAGAGGGCACTCGTCTGCGCAAGGGCGATCCGAGAGCGCGCGCCAGATCGGTTCCGTCGTGTTCGGCGAGTAGTTCGCCGTCGGCCCACACCAGCAGCGCGGCGCTGACACTGTGTTCCGCCGTCGAGTGCGCGAGGTCGTAGTGTGCGCACCCCGGGACCCCGGCGTACGTGATCCAGAGGTCGTACCCGGTCATGAACAGATCGAGATCGAACTGGACGCTCAACCCCAGTAGCTCACCGCGACCGTTGTCGTCGACGCCGGCGAAGGCCTCGTCGAGCGCGAGAAGTCGCGGCGCGTGTGGATCGGCGGAGTCGAGCATCACGTGGGCGGCCGCGAAGAGCGGCAGGTGGAGCGACACGGATTGCTCCCCGCCGGAGAGTGCACTGTGCCGGGCGACGGTGAGCCGGTCCTCGCTGCCGTCGCCGCCGACGAGGGTGAAGGAGAACACCCGCCATCTGCGGTAGTCGAGCGCGGAGGCGAGGATCTCGGGGTACGAGCGTTCGGGGTGCGCGGCCCGGGCGGTGCGAATCTGCGCCGCGAAATGTGCTCGCATGGTGGCGAGGTCGTCCGGACTCAGCGCGGACGCATCGCGATCGAGCAGTTTCGAGATGGCGCGTGCGTTGTCGTCGAGGTTGTCGGCGAGAACCCAGTGCACGCCGATCGTGTTGCCCGACGACATCCGCCGCTCCCGCATTTCCGAACCCATCCGGGCGATCAGGTCGCGAGCATCGATGGTGCGTTCGTGGATCTGCTGAGCGAGCCCGGTGAGGAGGGCGTCCTCGAGTATGCGTCGTTCCGATTCGGTGAGGAGGAGTTCCTGATCGGTCCGGGCAGCGGCGATCCGGGACGCGAACGCACCCACCGACGAGTAGCCCTGATCGTCCTGAACCTGAACCACTGTGAGCCCGTCCGGTGCATCCCACTGCACGCGGTAGTCCTGGCCGGCGGACGCGAGGCCGGCGTCGAAGTCCTGCAGGGCTGTGGTGAGCGCGGTGCGAGTGGACTTGCGTGCCGCCTCGCTGACCCGCACCGAGCCGGTGCCAGAATCCAGCGCGCTGTACAGGGCGAGAACCTCACTGGGCAGGACCTGTGCTGTGCTGTCCGCGTTCTGGATTCGGTAGACGAGCTGATCCGCATTCATCCACGCCGCAGGACTCGCGGGCCACACATGTTCGATGTCGACGCCGAGCAGTTCGAGGAGGTCGCGTCGTGCGTACGGGGCGAGGCGCGCCGCATCGTTGTGGGTTTCGGTGAGCGCGATACGCAGGGTGGCGACGGCCGCCGCGTACGCCCCCTCGGCCTTGCCGATCGCCTCTCCGGCATCCTTGTCCGCTTTGCGTGCTTCCCGCTGCCGCTGCTTACACGCCTCGATTCGGGCATGCGCGTCTCCGAGTTGAGCGTCGATCTGCTCCGCGCTGGCACCGAGACTTTCGCGAAGGGTGTCCAGCCGCTGGACCTGAGTTGCGAGGCTCTCTTCGGCGATGGCCGCCTCCTCAGCGAACTCCTCCGCGTTGCCGCGTGCTTCCGCGAGTCGGTCGTGCGTTTCCCGGGTGTGCTCGAGTTCCTTGAGATGCTCACGCCGACAGCGCAATACCAGCTCGCCCTGCTTTTCGAAATGCCGAATGGCCGCGGCCAGTGAGTCGACTTCGCGTGCCAGGTACGGAGTTCGGTGGGCGACGGCTGCGGCGCGCAGCTGCTTCTCCTTGGCCGACAGGTCGGCGATGGCCTGATCGAGATCGCGATCCGCCGCCGCCGACGCCTCGGTGCGAGAGCGGAGCACCCCCGCATTCTCGGTCACCGATTTGAGCGCGCGCAGAACCGCTGCGGTGCGGGGGAGTGACCGGCTGATCGTGGCAACCTGCGCGGACAACGCGACGGCTTCCGCCTCGGCGGTGCGGGCGTCGGTCAGCGCTGCCTCGGACTCGTCGATGGTCCGATCGAGTTCGGCGATTCGCGTCGCCCGCCTGCGCGCGCGGGCCGTGGCGCCGATGTACTCCGCATCACTCTTCGTGTGTGAACCCTGTTGCACGCCTTGCCGGTATCCACCCGAACCATCGACGGCGACCACCGTGCCGGCCACCGAGCCGCTTTCCGGCGCCCAGGCGATCGACTCGAGCACGGCCTGCACACGATCCGCGGGGACGCCGGTATCGGGCTCGACTTCGAGAACCTCCGCCAGAGTTCGGCCGCCCGGGCGATCTCCCTTCGGCAACGCCAGCAGGAACTGCTCGGACTCCGAATCCGGCAGCGGTCCGTCGCCGCCGAAGATCCACCCGTCGAGGAGGTTCGCGGCTTGCAGTGCCGACTCGACGCCAGTCGCCACTGTGGCCTCCACGTTGTCGCGGAACCGCACCAGACGCCACAGCGGCGCGCCGGGCAAGTCCGCTCGCGATCCCGTTCGGGCCGCGAAAGGCGCAGGGGCGTCGTCGTGCTCGGCGGCGACCTCCGCACGGGTGACTCGCAGTTCGCTGATTCGCTCGGTGAGCACCGCGATGTCGGATTCCGCGCGACGACGACGGGATTGCAGCGACTCGAGCGCGTCGGCGGTGTGCGCGGTGAGAACTTCGGCCAAGGTGGGCGAGTCGTCTTCGCCGGCTTTGCGTAACGCGGCGTCGAGGGCGTCGACGAGCGTGGCGGGCACTTCGAGGGCGGTGTACAGCGGCGAATGCTCGATCCACCAGGATCGTAGGGCGGCCGCGGTTTCGCTGCGCGCGAGCTCGACAGCCGCTTCGGCCTCGAGGATCGCGGCGCGGGCCTGTTCGAGTTGTTCACGGCTTCGACGCGCTGCGGCGTCAGCGCGGGCTCGTTCGGTGGCGGCTTTCTCAACCGTGCTCAACGCAGCTCGCACAGCCCGCACGTCACCGTCGCGCTCCTCGGCGTGACCGTGCAGTGCCGCAGTCAGCTGGTCGGTGCGGGCACCCGTGGGCAGCGCGGTCCAGGTGATGCCGGCGTCCTCGGCGGCGACCTGCAGTTCGTCCTCTGCGCGCGCGAGCACCTCCGCCAGTTTCGTGACAGCGGCGTCGGCCCGTCCGGCCTCCTCGGTGCGCTGCACCAGCGTGGCCTGTGCTTTCGCGGCCTTGTCGACTTGTTGCTCGGTGGACTTCTCGAGGGTGGCCACGGCCTGGGCAAGGTCGTCGAGTTGTGTGCGTCCCTCGTAGGCGGTGGAACGCTTGAGGGCGTCGAGATTCTCGGTCGCCTGGTCCAGCGCGCGCTCGGCGTCGATGAAACCCTGCTCGGCCGCTTCGCGGGCCTCCCGGCTCCGCGTTTGTTCGGCTGCGGTCTCGCGCAGTGCGGTGATTCCGGTATCGACGGCCTCGAGTCGTCCGGCGAGTTGGTCGATGTCCGAACGCGCCTGCTGGCGCAGGTACTTGGTGTACACACCGACGAACCGCTGCGTTGCCTCATCAGCGGCCGCGAGACCTTCGAGGGCGCGCCCCACTTCTTCCATGTCGCTGAACGAGCGGGCAGCCTCGAGTACCAGTTGCTCGTCGAGGGGTCGCAGACCGTCGGTCAACGCCTGGGACAACCCCTTCGGGTCGAGGTTCTTGGCGAGCTGTGGACGCCGGAGGGTAAGGATCAGGTTGATCAACTGGTCGTAGCGCTCGGCGCCGAGGCCGAACATGCGGGCATCGATCGCAGCGCGATAGTCCACCGGCCGGTCGGTCAGGCAGTCGGTTCCGATCTGCTCACCCAACTGCTTCTTCGTCAATGGGCGATCGTCTGCGCCGAGCAACGAGAAGTCGACGCCGACGCGGCCGTCGGCGACGAAATACCACCGGGTGACCTTGTCGTTGGACCTGCTCGCGCGCATCCCGATGCCCACGGTGACTGCCTCGGGATCGTCCTTCGGGCCTCGGCAGAACTCCATCCACACATACGAGTACGCGCTGTCCTGGCCACGGTAGAGAAGGTTCGACTTCATCGTCCGCTCCTCACCCGCAAAAGGATTGAGCCGCCGAGGTTCGATGCGGCCGTCGAGGACGAACGGGAACAGGACTTCGAGTGCCTTCGTCTTGCCGGACCCGTTGGGGCCCCGCAGCACCAATCGGCCGTCGGCGAAGGAGAACTCCTGGTCGCGGTAGTCCCAGAGGTTGATGATCCCGGCACGGGTGGGCCGGAAGCGCGCGCTGGTCATGCGAAGGTGTCCTTGCTGTCGTTCGACGAATGAGGGAACAGGTCGATTTCCGGGTTGCGGTCGCGAATGTTGACGACGACACCGCGATATCGGGCAAGCGCCGGAAGTACGAGAATCCCGCCGGGGACGGCGGAGGCCAGACTGAGCCGGTCGAGGAGTGCGACGGCGGCCCGCCCCAATCCCTCGGGGTCTGCCTGCCACCCGGCGGCGAACGTCTTGCCGAAACGATCGACCAGTGACGTCATGGTCAGTCGAATCCAGCTGTCCTCCACGAACGGATACACAGCCGGTTCGGCCGTTGCCGGCGGTGCCGAGATGTCGGGGGCGTCGGTGGCCAGGCTGTCGAAGATTCCGGACAGCGGAACGGCACCGTCCAGCTGCTCTATCAGGGCTGTCGTCTGTTGCGCAGGGACCGACAACTGCACCGATTCGGGTGCGTCGGGATCGAGCACGTGGTCCGCGAGCTCGCCCGCGAGCAGCAACGCGACCTGGGCGACGGTGCCTGTGCCCGGAAATCGGATGTCGGACAGACGTCCCGACGAGTCGATCATGGCGATGCCCTCGCGGCGCCGTTCGGCGACCAGTCCCGTGAGAAGTTCGACGTCTGCGGAGGTTCGGGGGAGGGCGAGCTGCAGTTGTTCGTCTTCGTCGAGGTCGGCAGCGTAGACGACGGGACACTCGACAAGGGCGCGTCGAACCCGCCGAGCGACCTCCTTGTTGTCGGCGGTGCGGTCGAACGCGGCGGAATCTGTGTCGGCACCGCTTCCGGAGAGAAGTTCGCGGATCGAACGCAGGTGCTGGAGAGCCCGGGACGGCCGGAACAGGGCGATGACCACCGAGCGGTCGATATCGTACAGCGCCTCACCCGCATCGGGATTGGCTGCCCAGCCGCCTGCATCACCGTCGGCCAGCGCTATCGCGCCTCGGTTCGCGAGCCAGCTGACCGCGTCGACGAAGGCGTCCCGGTCTGCGGCACGCTCGGTCGCCAGTTCGATGCCCTCGACCTGCGTTGCGGAGGCTGCCACGTGGTCTGCGAGTTCGGAGAGGGTGATTTGGTTGCCCGCCCTTCCGAGCGCGGCCAGTGCCAGCGCGAGGTACGCGTAGCGGTAGCGGTCGAACGTCCGGTCCGTCGCGGTCTTGGCCGGTGTTCCGGCGTCGAGTCGATCGGCGACGGTGAACAGCCGCGCGGTGGTTTCGGTGACCTCGAGTCGATACCCGAACAGTTCGAGTAGGTCGTCACGCAGTTCGGTGGCCCACCGACGGAGCAGCGGCAGCGCGATCCGATCCGGGTAGGTCTGCGTCACCAGATGATTGGACAGAATGATGCGTGCCGCTCGCTGGTACGAATCGAGTGCCAGCGGCGGTATCTCCCTCGCCCTCACTGGACGCTCACCCGCAGTCCGTCGAGGTAGAGGCGGCCGCGGGCAGTGTGGACGACGGTGGATTCCGAGTGGGGAGTCAAGGTGAGTTTCACTCCGTTTCCGGACCCGGACGCGCCGGTGACTTTCCCGCTCACAGGGACACGCGCCGTCAACGCGGCGTCGAGGAGGCTGAGGAGAACGTCGGTTTCGGCGTTGTCGAGTACCCGTTCGTGTACTCCACCCGAGGCGAGAGATCTCGCCGCAGAGGCCCGTGCGCGCTGACCGGCCAACTGTTCTTCACGCAACCGTCTGATGCTGGCGTCGTTTCGTTGAACACGGGCAGGCGCCCCGGGGGTGGGCGCACGTCCCGTCTCGGCGAGCGTGCGCGAGATCTCGACGGGCGGTGCCTCCCACCACGACCGCGAGTCGGGAATGATGTCGGCATCCGGATGCACCATGGACAGATGGCGGGGACGACCGAGGTCGAACACGGCCCGGAACAGCGCGTGCGACGCTTCCTCGGAGGGAGCGGCAGCGAACCACCCCGCGAGGTGCCGGAGCTGACTTTCCCGGCTGACGCCGCCGCGACGCGTCTCGGTGACCCGCCGCAGCAGCGAGAGCACGGCGGCGATGGCACTCATGGTGCCTTCGCGAAGTCGCTCCGACTCACTCGGCCCGGATTCCGGTGGCAGGAACCAGTGCGTAAGGCCGTTCCACCGTGCGCGCCAATCGGCCTCCCGCTCGGCTGGCGAAAGGAACACCCGCTCGTCGCTCGCCGCGGCCCTCCGGAGGAGGTCGTCGATCCCGGTGTCGTCGACCTCTCTGATCGCTTCAGCCAGTTTCGGCGCGTAGCGGGACAAGTCGGAACTGAACTCCCGCATGTGGGTGAGGAGCGCATCCTTGTGGGACAGGAAGGTTTCCGGAGTGATCTCCGTGGTGCGCACCAGATCGCCGAGTGTGAGATAGAAGTGAGCGGCGCGGGTGGCCATATCGGACAACGTGGCGTCGAGGCGACTGAGCTTACGGAAGATCAAGTCGTTGTCGGCCGACTTGTTGGCGGCAGCCAGTTCCTTCATGTCCGACAGCAGTTCGGGCAGGGCGAGCCGGGAGAGTGAGGCGTCGTCGAGGCGGGCGGCAAGGACGTCCTCGACAGCCCGGAACACCTGGTAGCCGGCCTGGCTGAATTGGTAGACGAAATGCCGGTTCCGATATTCGGCGAGGCTGGCGGCTCGCGTTCCGTCGTAGCTGCGTTCGAGGACCTCCCATACGTGCAGTTGCTCGAGCAGGGGGGTGATTTCTGCGGAGGAGAGCTGACCGGACGCGTCGTCGGCGGCGATACGTCCGAGGATGGTGGCCACCTCCGCAGCATGCACTAGCACGACATAGTTGGCACGGGCATGGTCGAACGCCCGAAGCACCCACAGATACTCGACACGCTTCTCGGCGGTGGCGAAGGAGAACAGCTTCAGCCGATCGTCGCGTACGAGGAGATCGGGGAGTGGCCCCTCGGGACGCGACCACTCACGGGAGTTGCCTGATTCGCTCACCGGAACAGGTTATGCGGTCGTCCACCCCATGACCGAACGCCGTGCCGACCTGCGCAATCGCTGCGACGCGCAGAATCGGAGCGGGACGGAAGACCCAAGTTTCCCGAATATCGGGACCGTACTGATATTCGACCGACCTCGCTCCCGCCGAGCGCGAGTCCCGACCGAACACCACCAGTTCGTAACGCCTTTACATCGCCCGTGGGCAAGGCCGGCTGTCACAGGACGAACAGGACGAAGACGATCGCGACCAGCACGAGCGCCAGCCCGACCACTGCTGCGACCAGCCACGAACTTCGGGAGGTCGAGTCGGCGAAGGCTTCGTCCTGCGCGGTGGCACGCGGTTCCGGTGATGTCGCGACGGCCGTTCCACCCGAGACGCGCCCGGGGGAGGCGCCGACCGCCGCGGCAGACGCGGGCGCTGTGGTGCGCTTCGGTCTCGGCGTTTCGGCTGCGTCGGGCAGTGGCTCACCGACGACGGCGTCGATCACCTCGGTGACGTCGTAGGAGGGCGGGAGTCCGATAGGGGTGACCCGGTGCGTCGTCGGGTTGAACCCCGCTGCGCGAATGGCCGCGCCGAGGGCAGCTGTCTGCTCCGGGCCGGGGCCGACGACACACCGCACGTCGAACTTCTCGCTCACCGAGGTCGCGAAGCCGCGAATCGCTGCTGCGTCCCGTGCGATCAGCCCGTCACCGGTGACCACGACGGCGTCGAGGTTGCTCGGCAGCCATCCGAATGCACCCAGCGCGGTGGCGATCTGGGCGGAAGGGGTACCCCCTGATCCGAAGCGGAATGCCTTGCCTGCTTCGACTCCGGAACGGATCAACGCAACCGTCGCACCCGTGTCGTCGACGTGATAGATTCCGACCAATTGCCCAGGCCGCTCGGCAATTTCGGACTCGAACCAGGCGGCTGCCGCCTCGGCGTCCGACACCAGGGACAAATACGACATGTCGGCGTAGTCGAGGGCGTCGCGCAAGGCAGCGACCGCAGTCGAGTCCCAGCGGGTGGGGTACGACGCCATGATGTCGGGGGCACCGCCGGTTCGCCCACCGTGGTCGGGGAGTGGTTCACACTCCCGGAGCAGGCAGCGCATGGCACCTGCGACCAAGTCTTCGGCGCGGTACCGGGCGGTGTCACCCACTGCGACGCCGGCAGGGTCACCGACCCGCGAGAGAAACCCCGACACGGTGTGGGTCTGGCCGAGGGTCTGCGGTGCCGAACCGCCGAGGATCGCGGTGCCGTCCGGGCACATGTGCAGGACGGTGTCCCTGACGATCACGACAGGGTCCGGTGACCCCGGGTCGTTCGACGCGACCACCGCTGTGGACACGACACTGCCGATCCTGAGCCCGACTCCCATGGACATGCAAGTACCCCTATTCGTGTGCGAACGGATGGTGAATTCCGCCTGGCCGTCCGACGCGCTCGGCGCGGCCACAAGATGTACATCCTGCTACCCGGACGGGCGTGTGCCCGCCATCACGCGCGGCGTGGCGGCGTCGTGTCGCTCGCATTCACCACTTTTGATGGATACGTCGCCGGAAATCGTCACGAAGACGGGTGTGCCGCGAGTGGAGTTCGCCATTCGCTCTCGTTGTCCGAGAGCCAGCCGAGGAGATGCTCGGCCTCCTGGGGGTGACGCCCCGTACCGGCGAGCAGGTCGGCGAAGGCCTGAGTCGGGGCCACCAGTCGAACGTTCTCTCGGAACAGGGTGCGCTCGAACACGGCCGCTGATCGGGGGGTGGCGATGAGGACGTTGGCGCCTTCGTCGACGGGTCGCAACTGGAGGGCGGCGGCGAGTGCCTCGCCGTGGTCGGCGTAGATCTGTACCTGATGGGCCGGCGCGTACTCGATGAACGCTGCAGCAGCGACCGAACCCGTGACTGCGTACAGCTGATCTGCATGCTTCGCGAGGCCGGTGAGGACGGACGCGACCCCTTCGGGTGCGAAGTAGCCGACGGTAGGGGCGTCCTTGAAGCTGGCGTCGCTGCTCCAGGCGCGCAACATCTGCTGCCATCGCACGCTGGTGACGGGTCCGCGGGGGAGTCGCGCGAGGAGATCGCGTTCTTCGAGGGTTTCGACAACCCGATAGGTGGCGCCCGTGGAGGCGCCGGAGAGCCGGACGAGCTGCGGAACGGTGAGCTGACCGGAATGGTCGGCGAGCGCCCGCACCACCCGCGCTGCCGGGTCGCCGGTCAACTGAGCAGCGGGCCTGCCGGGGCCTCGCCATGGATCGGCGTCGGCACCACGATCGCGCACCCAGATGGCGGGCCGGTCAGCAGACAGCGAGGTGTTGCCCGTGGCGTCGGCATAGGAGAGGCCGCGTGCATCGAGTTGGCGTCGCACCGGCTCCGAAAGGTAACGCGCGCATACGAAACCGTGATCCGAACTGGATAGGCCGTCCGCGAATCTCGCCGCGTCGCCTGCCAACACACCGCGAGCTGGGATGACCGAGAAGGAGGCCACTTCTCCGTTCGGCGCACCGACGAGTAGGCGTTCCGGGGCATCGGGGAGGGAGCGGGACTTACCGGACGTCAACGTCCAGCCGTGGGGGAGCGCAGCCTGAAGCGTCGCGATCGACCGGCGGTAAAGGTCGATGTCGCGCTCCGGCTTGGGAAACGGCACCTTTTGCTCGCGACCCGCGAATTCAGCATTCTCCTGGCTTGACACGTCCCGACCTTAACATCTGTCACAGACGGAATGAATTGAAAATCCGAATACGCGGCCCCCGTTTCCGACTACCTCGACGGAATCGGGGGAGTGGGCCTGTCGGACGTCGATGCCCGGCGGTGGGAGAGTGCCCGTGCGCCTCTGTGGAAGCTGGAGCTATCAGAAGGGCGCACGGTGGCATCGAACTGTGGCAGAAATCGGTACGACGTCAACCGTGACGCCGCCCTTTCGGGTCGAGACGAGGCGCATTCTGCTCGCCACGGTGAACTCCTGGCGTTCCTTTCGACGCGCATAATCTGTCCTTGACGGAACATATCAGTTTACCGAACTTCACTTGGCCCGCTCAGACCTCGGCCGACTGGCTGAGTCGAGACGAACACTCCACTTCACACACACTCACATTCCCACCCGCAACGGCGGAACGGCCGGCAAGCTGTGGGACCACGGCGGCAGAGCAATTGTGTACATGAAAGGGTCAGGCATGTCGAAAGGGCAGAAGCCGCATCCGAGTCCGCCAGCAGGATGGTCGATACCGCTTTTCACCGTGTTGCCGATTGTCGTTCTCCTCGGGATGCGGTACGACACGCCCAGTTGGCTGTCGGATATGACGGCTCCGGACGAACTGCTCGTCGGCACATTGCTGAGTCTCGTACTGGCCATCGCAGTCCTTCTGTGGATGATTCGCACTCTGCAATTCGTCGGGAGAGACCAGCGATGGTCCTGGTGGGTAGTTGTCTCGCCGACGGTTGTCATCACCGGCGTGGTTCTGTGCATAGTGGTTCCCGCATAGAACCCCCCCCGGTTCCTCTTCGAGGGGGCGGGGTGTGGCGCAGCTTCATGGTTCGCTAAGGCGTTGCAAGCACAGCCCGCGCCCCGTGCGGACTTTCGGGCGTGGCCGCGCGATCCGGGCAGGTGGTCACCTGGGATAGCCTCGGCTCCGAGCGGCAAGTCCGGGAGTGGCACGGTGAGCGGGATGCCGGCCGAAGCGAGGAGAGATCGACGATGAGTGAACGCACCCCCAGCCAGTGGGAGGAACTCGCGGCCGCCGACCCAGCGCATTCCGCGTGGTACGTGGAGCGGTTTCGAACGATGGCGGCGGAGGGGAAAGACATCTTCGGGGAGGCGCGTCTGGTCGACGCGATGCTCGGCCGCGGCGGTCGGATCCTCGATGCGGGGTGCGGCCCGGGTCGCTTGGGTGGCTATCTACACGAGGCCGGTCACGTCGTGGTCGGTGTCGATGTCGATCCGGTATTGATCGCTGCGGCGGAGGAGGACTATCCCGGTCCGACGTGGCTGGTCGGTGATCTCGCCGAGTTGGATCTGCCGGGCCGCGGGGTGGGAGCCGACTTCGATGTCATCGTGTGCGCAGGTAACGTCATGACCTTTCTTGCACCGTCCACGCGGGAAGCGGTGTTGGCAGGCTTCGCGCGCCATCTCGGCCCTGCGGGCCGGGTGGTTGTGGGTTTCGGCGCCGATCGTGGTTACGAGTTCCCACAGTTCCTGACCGACGCCGCCACCGCCGGTCTCGCGGTGGATCTGCGACTGTCGACGTGGGATCTGCGCCCGTTCACCGACGAGTCGCAGTTCCTGGTTGCCGTGTTCTCGCGCGCCTGAGTGATGTCTCCTACGGGGATCGCGGCACCGCCAACTCCATCAGTCGATTCGCCGGAGTAGGTGCGTGTCGGTGATCGGGTGCCTCACAAGCAGCCCTGCGCACCGAGCCTAGACGCGCAGGGTCAGATTCCCCTCCCGCACGGAGGCGGGATAGGCGCGTACCGACGCGACGCCCTCCGACGTGCAGGCTCCGGTGTCGAAGGAGAAGGCGTACTGGTGCAGCGGGCACATCACGACCGCGTCGTCGATTTGTCCGTCGGCGAGCGGACCGCCCTTGTGGGGGCACACGGCGTCCATGGCGCGAACGGTGCCGTCGGACAGCAGGAACACGGCGATCTGACGGCCCTGCACGACGTACGTGCGGCCCTCCCCGGGTGTGAGGTCGCTGACCGGGCCGAGTGCGATCTCCGATGCACCCTCGATGGTCGCGGTCATCGGACCGGCACCTGGGGGAGCGGGAGCAGAGGAAGCGACGGCGCGAACTGTGCCGGCGATTTGGGTGCGCTACGTTCCTTCCACGGATCCCGGTAGCCGTCGACTGCCGTCTGAATGCGCTCGTCCAAGCCTGCCACGATGTCCTCCTCGTCTCGGACCAATACCGCCTGAAGGTGTTCGAGTCCAACCCTCGGCACGAAGTCGTAGGTGCGCTCGAGCCATTTCGCGTTCTCGCGGTAGTACTGGATGAACCGGCCTCCGAGTTCCAGTACGGCCTCGGGTGATTCGACGGTCGCCAAGAGGTCGCCCTTGCGCACATGGGCTCCCGCGGCGCCTCCGATGTAAATTTCCCAGCGGCCGTCACCAACGGCGACGACTCCGAAGTCTTTGCACAACGCCTCGGAACAATTGCGGGGGCAGCCGGCCACCGCCAATTTCAGTTTCGCAGGCGTTTCCAAACCTTGGAAGCGCTCCTCGATCGCGATGCCGAGACTCGTCGAATCGCCCAGGCCGTACCGGCAGAAGTCGGTGCCGACACAGGTCTTGACGGTGCGCATGCTCTTGCCGTAGGCGAATCCGGACGGCATGTCCAGATCACCCCACACCTGGGGAAGGTCTTCCTTCTTGATGCCGAGGAGGTCGATGCGCTGTCCTCCGGTCACTTTCACGAGCGGCACGCCGTACTTGTCGGCCACATCGGCGATCTTGCGGAGTTGTTCCGGCGTGGTGACGCCGCCCTTCATCTGCGGGACCACTGAGAACGTCCCGTCGCGCTGGATGTTGGCGTGCACGCGGTCGTTGATGAACAGCGCGCCGCGCTCGTCCACCCAGTCAGGACCCCAGATCGTGCGAAGCAGTGAGGCCAGTGGCATCTTCGCGGACGCGTCCTCCTTCGCGTCCGTCGCGAGCTCGGCGAACACCTGTGACACGGCGCGGAGATCGCGTTCCCGGATGGTCGCGATGAGTTCGGGCTTGGTCATCGGGATGCAGGGTACGTACCAGTCGGCGGACGGGTCGACTTCGAGCTCGCCACCGGCTGCGGCGGCCACGATATCGGCGACGAGTCCCTTGCACGACCCGCACCCCTTCCCCGCCCGGGTCTGCGCACACACCGCGGACAGGGTCTTCGCGCCGGAGTGCACGCATGCGACCAGATCACCCTTGCTCACGCCGTTGCAGTTGCACACCTGCAGGTCGTCGGGCAGATCCGCGGCGCTGGCCGCAACGCTGGGCGTGCCGAGGTCGAAGAGCATGCTGATGCGTTCCTCGGGCAGGGGAACCTTCCCGTCGAACGCCTGGGTGAGGTAGCCGGCTTTGCTGATATCGCCCATGAGCGTGGCGCCGATCAGCTTTCCGTCGCGGACGACGAGACTCTTGTATGTGCCGCTGCGGGGTTCGTAGTACTGGACGAATTCGTCGTCGACCGTTTCCGGGCCCTTGACACCCATGGCCGCCACGTCGACGCCCGCGACCTTGAGCTGGGTGGTGGTGCGCGAACCGACATACGCGGCTTCGGGATTGGTACCGGTGAGAACTTCCGCGAGGATCACGGACTGCTCCCATACCGGGGCGACGAGGCCGTAAGTTTCACCGCGGTGTTGTGCGCATTCACCGACGGCGTACACCGAACCTTCGTCCTCGCAACGCATCTGGTCATCTACCACGATGCCCCGCTCGACGACCAGTCCGGCCGCCCGGGCCATTTCGGCGTTGGGACGAATGCCGGCAGTGACGACGACCATGTCGGCGTCCAGAGTGCTGCCGTCGACGAAGGAGACGCCCGTGACACGTCCCGCGTCGTCGCGCAGTACCGCAGTGGTACGCATCGACGTGTGGACTCCGACACCGAGTTTCTCGATCTCGGAGCGGAGCATGCTGCCGCCCCGCTCGTCGAGCTGCTGGTTCATGAGGTGCCCCGGGGAGTGCACCACGTTGACGGTGAGGCCTTGGGTGCGGAGCCCGTAGGCGGCCTCGAGTCCGAGAAGCCCGCCACCGATCACGACGGCGGACACGTCGTCGTGGGCCTGCGCCATCTGCAGCATGCCGTTGGTGTCGGCGATGTTCCGGAATCCGAACACCCCGCGGGCGAGCCGCCCGTCGGATTCTCGGAGGCCATCCATGTTGGGGAAGAACGTGTTGCTTCCGGTGGCGATGATCAGCACGTCGTAGTCCACGACGCGGCCACTTTCGCACGTGACGGTCTTCGCGAAGCGGTCGAGCGCCACCGCGCGATCACCGGCGTGGAGGGTGACGCCGTTGGCGGTGTACCAGCCCATCGGGTTGAGGATCAGATCCTCGTCGTCGACGGCCGCCTCGCCCGAGAGGACGTGCGAGAGCATGATGCGGTTGTAGTTGCCGTAGGGCTCGTCGCCGATCATGGTGATCTCGAACCGCTCGCGGCCGCCGCGGTTGATGATTTCCTCGACGGTGCGTGCGCCGGCCATACCGTTGCCGACGACCAGCAGCTTGCTCGAACTCGGTGTGTTGGCCATACGACGAGGTTCCGCTCCCGCCGTGTCGTAACGGCTGCGCGGACGTTACATGGGAATCAGGAACACCTCACAGGGTCCGCGAAGGTTGTGTCAGACGGGGGAGTTGTCCCGTGGCATGAACAGGGGAGCTGCCACCGCGAGCAGCACGGCAGGAACCAGGAAGCCCGCTGCCGGGGATATCGCATAGACGGGGGTGAGGGTAATCGGTGCCAGCGCATTGCCGGTGAACCGCAGTGCCTGCACCACCGAGACCGCCCCGCCCCGATTGGGTCCGGAAGATCCGAGGACTGCTGCGTTGACGCCGACCAGGATGAACTGACCCGCCGTTCCGGCTGCAAACCAGGCCACGGCCACGACGGCGAGGAGGGAGATGGTGCCGGCAGCAGCGATGAGCGCGGCGCCGGCGACTGCGCCGATCACCACGGCGGCGCGTGCGCCGATCTTGTCGATGACGCCGCCCACGAGGCGGGCCGTGAGGATTCCGGCTACTCCGAATCCGGTGAGCAGGAGGCCTCGCTGGGTCGGGCTCAGGCCGAAGTCGTCCTCGGCGCGGAAGGCCACCAGAAAGCTGAGCCCACCCAGGGCTCCCCAGCCGAGCAGTGCGACGACACCCATTCGCAGTACTGGGAGGGTGAGCGCGTCGCGCAGGCGTGGGCGCGCGGCCCCCGGTTCGTCCGGTGCAGCGTCGGGTATTCCGATCAGCCCGAGGGCCGCTGCGACGAGGGCGATGACGAGAAATGACAGCCGCCAGTCGATTTCCGCGGTGAGTCCGCCGACGAGCGGTGCGCTCGACTGACCTGCGGCTTGGAAGGCGCCGAAGATTCCGAGGGAACGTCCGAGGTGCTTCTTCGGTGTGGAGGCGGCGAGCGCAGCCAGTAGCAGGGGCGTGGTGAACGAGTTGGAACATCCCTGCAATACCCGCGCGCCGAGGAACAACGGCAGTGTGGGCGCCACGAAGCACGCCAGCGACGACACCAGGTAGACGGCGTAGGCGGCCCGGACGGTCCGAGTGCGACCCCAGCGGGCCCCTAGCGTTCCTGACACGAGCATGACCAGCGCGAACGGAAGCAGGTACGCCGTCAGGGAACTGGCGGCGGCTGCGGCGTCGACGCCTAGATCGTCACCGATCTCCGGGAGGATCGAGACGACGACGCCGCCGCCGAACGGGCCGAGGAAGCCACCGCCGTAGAGGGCGGTGCGTTGCAGGGCAGAACGAATCGATTCGGGGGAGCGCCGCGTCACAGCCCGAAGCTGCCGGGCCCACGCCGGCGCAGGTACCGCTCGAACTCAGCCGCCAATGCGTCACCGTCGATCTTCGAGATCGCCTCGGAAATGTCGGTCTCGGCATCGCCGCGTTCTTCGAGCGAGCGGACGTAGTCGCCGATTTCCTCGTCGTCGGCGGTCATCTCCGTGACGGCTTCCTGCCAGTCGTCGGCCTGGCTCGGCAGCTCGCCGAGCGGAACCTCGATGTCGAGGACGTCCTCGACACGCTGGAGCAGCGCGACTGTGGCCTTGGGGTTCGGCGGCTGCGAAACGTAATGGGGGACGGCCGCCCAGAACGACACGGCGGGTACACCGGCCCGGACGCAGGCGTCCTGCAGCACCCCGGTGATACCGGTCGGCCCCTCGTACCGCGTCTGCTCGAGTTTGAATCGCTCGGCGGCCTCACTGCTGTACGCGCTACCGGTGACGGGAACGGGACGGGTGTGCGGCGTGTCAGCGAGGAGAGCCCCGAGGATGACGACGGTGTTGATCTCGAGTTGGTCGATCAACTCCAGCAGGTCTTCGCAGAAGCTGCGCCAGCGCATGTTCGGTTCGATTCCGCGCAGCAGGACCACGTCGCGCTCACTGCCGGGCGGAGAACACACGGACAGGCGGGTCGCCGGCCACACGATCTCCCGGGTGACGCCGTCGACCTGCCGGACGGTGGGGCGATTGACCTGGTAGTCGTAATATTCCTCGGAATCGAGCTCGGCCAGCGGCTGGGCGTCCCAGGTCAACTCCAGGTGTTCGACCGCTCCACTCGCGGCGTCGCCGGCGTCGTTCCAGCCTTCGAAGGCGGCGACCATGACAGGGTCACGCAGCACGGGAACGCCACTGTCCTCGGCACCGGCATCGGCGGTGTCGAGGGCGTCGTCGTCGCGGCCCGCGGGCGTGACAGGGAACTCACTGGAACTCACCCACCCAGCCTACGGCCAGCATCCGCCCCGACGCCCATTAGTCTGGACGGCATGTCTGCGCCATTCCACACTGCCCTGCTCGATGCGTTGAACCAGCGCGTTGTGATCGGCGACGGCGCCATGGGCACCATGTTGCAGGCCGCAGATCTCACTCTGGACGACTTCCTGGGCCTCGAGGGCTGCAACGAAATTCTCAACCACACCCGCCCCGACGTGCTGAAAGAGATCCATCGCGCGTACTTCGCGGCCGGGGCAGACGCCGTCGAAACCAACACGTTCGGCTGCAATCTGCCCAACCTGGCGGACTACGACATCCAAGATCGGATTCGCGAGCTGGCCGAAAAGGGTACCCGGCTGGCGCGTGACGTCGCCGACGAGATGGGCCCGGGACGCGATGGCATGGGTCGGTTCGTGCTCGGATCGATGGGCCCGGGAACCAAGCTGCCGACACTCGGCCACGCTTCGTTCGCGAGCCTGCGCGACGCCTACGCCGAGGCCGCGATGGGGATGATCGACGGGGGTGCCGACGCAATCCTCGTCGAGACGTGCCAGGACCTTCTGCAGGTGAAGGCCGCGATCCTCGGCAGTCGGATGGCGATGGAGAAGCTCGGCTCGCGGCTGCCGATCATCACGCACGTCACAGTCGAGACCACCGGAACGATGCTCCTCGGCAGTGAGATCGGTGCCGCGCTGACAGCTCTCGAACCGCTCGGGATCGACATGATCGGCCTCAACTGCGCCACCGGTCCCGCCGAGATGAGCGAGCACCTACGGCACTTGTCGAAGTACACGTCGCTGCCGGTGTCGGTCATGCCCAATGCAGGCCTGCCCACCCTGGGAGCCAACGGGGCGGAGTACCCGCTCACAGCCGAGGAGCTGGCGGAGGCGCTCAGCGGTTTCGTCTCGGAGTACGGGCTCGCGCTGGTGGGTGGTTGCTGCGGCACAACCCCGGAGCACATCCGGCAGGTAGCCGAGGCGGTGCGTTTGGTCGAAAAGGCCGAGCGCAACCCGGTGCGTGAGTCGGGGACGTCCTCTCTCTACACCGCGGTTCCGTTCCATCAGGATGCGAGCATCCTGATGATCGGTGAACGCACCAACTCGAACGGTTCCAAGGCGTTCCGTGAGGCGATGATCGCGGAGGACTACCAAAAGTGCCTCGACATCGCCAAGGACCAGACCCGCGACGGTGCTCACATGCTGGACCTCAACGTCGACTACGTCGGCCGCGACGGCGCCGCCGACATGGCAGCTCTCGCAAGCCGTTTCGCGACGGCGTCGACGTTGCCGATCATGCTCGACTCCACCGAGCCGGCCGTGCTGCAGGCGGGCCTCGAGCATCTCGGAGGTCGCTGCGCCGTCAACTCCGTCAACTACGAGGACGGCGACGGGCCGGACTCGCGGTTCCAGAAGATCATGCGGCTGGTGAAGGAGCACGGCGCCGCCGTGGTCGCCCTGACCATCGACGAGGAGGGTCAGGCACGGACCGCGGAGCACAAGGTCCGCATCGCCGAGCGCCTACTCGAAGACATCACCGTGAACTGGGGTCTCGACGAGTCCGACATCATCATCGACGCGTTGACGTTCCCGATCTCCACTGGTCAGGAGGAGGTGCGCCGGGACGGGATCGAGACCATCGAGGCGATCCGGGAGCTGAAGAAACGGCATCCTCGGGTGCATTTCACCCTCGGTGTGTCGAATATCTCATTCGGTCTCAACCCGGCCGCACGGCAGGTGCTGAACTCGGTGTTTCTACACGAGTGCACCGAGGCGGGTTTGGACACCGCGATCGTCCATGCGTCGAAGATCCTGCCGATGGCACGCATCCCCGACGAGCAGCGGGAAACGGCCCTCGACCTGGTCTACGACCGTCGCAGCGACGGCTACGACCCGTTGCAGAAGCTCATGCAACTCTTCGAGGGTGTCTCGGCGGCGTCGGCGCGCGAATCCCGCGCCCAGGAACTGGCTGCCCTGCCCCTGTTCGAGCGACTCGAGCGGCGCATCGTCGACGGTGAACGCAACGGCCTCGACGAGGACCTCACCGCGGCGATGGAGGAGAAGCCGCCGCTCGCGATCATCAATGAGACCCTGCTGTCCGGCATGAAGACCGTCGGCGAACTCTTCGGGTCCGGGCAGATGCAGCTCCCGTTCGTGCTGCAGTCGGCCGAGGTGATGAAGGCGGCCGTGGCGCACCTCGAACCGCACATGGAGGCCACCGACGAGGACGGCAAGGGCCGCATCGTCATCGCCACCGTAAAGGGCGACGTCCACGACATCGGCAAGAACCTCGTCGACATCATCCTGAGCAACAACGGCTACGACGTGGTGAACCTGGGCATCAAGCAGCCGATCGCGACAATCCTCGATGCCGCGATCGAGCAGAGGGCCGATGTGATCGGCATGTCCGGTCTGCTAGTGAAGTCGACCGTCGTGATGAAGGACAACCTGAAGGAACTCAACGCCAAAGGCGTCGCGGAGAAGTTCCCCGTGCTCCTCGGCGGTGCCGCCCTCACCCGTTCCTATGTGGAGAACGATCTCGCCGAGGTGTACGAGGGTGAGGTCAGTTACGCGCGGGACGCCTTCGAGGGTCTGCACCGGATGGACGAGATCATGGCGTTCAAGCGCGGCGGTGGACCCGATCCGGACAGCCCGGAAGCGATCGCGGCCCGCGAGAAGGCGGCCGAACGCAAGGCTCGCCACGAACGGTCCAAGCGGATCGCCGAGAAGCGGAAGGCTGCCGAGACGCCGATCGAGGTGCCCGAGCGGTCCGACGTGGCTACCGACATCGACGTCCCGAATCCGCCGTTCTGGGGCAACCGGATCGTCAAGGGCGTCTCGTTGTCCGAGTACTCGGGACTTCTCGACGAGCGTGCGCTGTTCCTCGGACAGTGGGGTCTGCGCGGACAGCGGTCCGGCGACGGTCCCACCTACGAGGAGTTGGTGGAGACCGAAGGTCGCCCCCGACTGCGGTATTGGCTCGATCGCCTGAGCACGGAGGGCATCCTCGCGCATGCCGCGGTGGTGTACGGATACTTCCCGGCTGTCTCCGAGGGTGACGACGTGGTGGTGCTCGCCGAGCCGAAGCCCGATGCCGAAGAACGGTTCCGGTTCACGTTCCCTCGTCAGCACCGTGACCGATTCCTCTGCGTCGCCGATTTCGTCCGCTCGCGGACCGAAGCGAAGGAGACCGGACAGGTCGATGTGTTCCCGATGCAGTTGGTCACTATGGGACAGCCGATCGCGGATTTCGCGAACGAGTTGTTCGCCGCCAACGCGTATCGCGATTACCTCGAGGTGCACGGCATCGGCGTGCAGTTGACGGAATCGCTGGCCGAGTACTGGCATCGCCGGGTCCGGGAGGAATTGGTGTTGCCTGGCGGACACAATGTGGCGGAACAGGACCCGTCGGAGGTGTCCGGGTTCTTCGATCTGGCGTACCGGGGTGCCCGCTACTCGTTCGGCTACGGCGCCTGCCCGAACCTGGAGGACCGGGCCAAGATGGTGGCTCTGCTCGAACCCGAGCGGATCGGCGTGAAGCTGTCCGAGGAGTTGCAGTTGCATCCGGAGCAGTCCACGGATGCGTTCGTCCTGCACCATCCCGAGGCGAAGTACTTCAATGTCTGAGCTGGGCAACGATCTCGCAGGTGTTCTGTGGGACATGGACGGAACCCTGCTCGACTCGGAGAAGATGTGGGATGTCGCGGTGCGGGAGTTGTCGCTGCACCTCGGCGGTCCCATGACCGAAGAGACACGGCTGAAGACGATCGGTGCGTCCAGTGCCAATGCGCTCGGCGTCATCTTCGACGCTCTCGGCCTTGCGCAGGATCCGCGAGCGCTGGCCGAGGCCAAGGAATGGATGTTCACCCGGGTCGAAGGGTTGTTCGCCGACGGCATCCCGTGGCGCCCCGGCGCATTGGAGGCCCTGCGCACGGTGCGCGAGCACGGTTTGAGTGCCGCCCTGGTGACCAACACCGAGCGTCGTCTCACCGAACGCGCACTCGAGACCCTCGGGCGTGAACACTTCGACCACTCGGTGTGTGGTGACGAGGTGCCCTTCGGCAAGCCTCACCCCGACCCGTATCTGCGAGGCGCGGAGCTGCTGGGACTGGACCCCGCACAGTGCCTCGCCATCGAGGACTCACCCACCGGCGCCGCGTCGGCACAGGCCGCCGGATGCGTCGTCCTCGTCATCCCCTGCGAGGTCGTCGTACCGGAGGCTCCGGGCCGGGTGTTCCGGGACAGCCTCGAAGGCCTTACGGGCATTGAACTCGGCGAGTTGTGGTCGCGGCCGCGAGCGCAGTCGAGCGCCCTGCGGCTCTAGGTATCCTGGTTTCCCGTGGCCGTACCGAAAATTGTGCTGTTCTATGTGTTCACACCGCTCGCCGACCCGGAGGCGATCCGGCTGTGGCAGCACACCCTCGCCGAGGCCAATGACCTCACCGGCCGGATCCTCATCTCCGAGCACGGCATCAACGCCACAGTGGGCGGCGACATTCGGGACGTCAAGCGGTACGTCAAGGGCACCCGAAGCTACGCACCGTTCCGGGAAGCCGACATCAAATGGTCCGACGGGCTCGGCGACGACTTTCCCCGACTCAGTGTCCGGGTGCGGCCGGAGATCGTGTCCTTCGGTGCGCCCGACGAGTTGAAGGTCGACACGTCCGGGGTGGTGGGCGGCGGCACCCACCTGGCGCCACGTGAGGTACACGACCTGGTCGAGGGACGGGGCGACGACGTCGTGTTCTTCGACGGCCGCAACGCCTTCGAGGCGGAGATAGGCCGATTTCGCGGCGCCGTCGTCCCCGCGGTGTCGACTACCCGAGACTTCGTGCACGAACTCGACAGCGGGAAGTACGACCACCTCAAGGACAAGGCAGTGGTCACGTACTGCACGGGCGGAGTGCGCTGCGAGGTGTTGTCGTCGTTGATGCGCTCGCGCGGTTTCGGCGAGGTGTATCAACTCGACGGCGGCATCGTTCGATACGGCGAAGCCTTCGGTGACACCGGCCTGTGGGAGGGGTCGCTGTACGTCTTCGACAAGCGAATGGCCGTGAACTTCAGTGACCAGGCAAGCATCCTGGGCCGCTGCACCGAATGTGGGGTCCCCACGTCCCGTTACGAGAATCTGCCCGAGGATCAGGGACGCGCGCTCGCTCTCGTGTGTGAGAGCTGCACGGCCGAAGGCCGGGTCGGCTGACATGGCCGGTGCCCCGCTGCCCGTCCGCAACGGCCTCGGACCGGACCGCATTCGGATGCCGGCCGACGTCGACACGAAGACCGTTGCCGATTTTCTCCTGCGGACCTATCCCGACGACAGTGCGCACTGGCTCACGCTGATCGACAGCGGGGGAGTGGTCGACGAACACGGACGGGTGGTCGATCGCCGAACGCGGTACTCGCCGACTCGCTTCGTGTACTTCTACCGTGACCCCGCCCCCGAAATCCCGGTGCCGTTCGACATCGACATCCTCCATCACGACGACCGGCTCGTCGTGGTCGACAAACCGCACTTCCTCGCGACCATTCCGCGTGGCGCCCACATCACCGAGACCGCGGTCGTGCGACTGCGAAAGACCCTCGATCTCCCCGAATTGACGCCGGCGCACCGGCTCGACCGGATGACGGCGGGTGTGCTCGTATTCCTCGTCCGGCGAGAGGACCGTCGACCGTATCAGGAGTTGTTCGCCTCCCGGCAGGTGACGAAAGAGTATGAGGCACTTGCCGACACCGATCCGACGTTGACATTCCCACGCACCCTTCGCAGCCGCATCGTGAAGGAACACGGAGTGATGACGGCGACCGAAGAACCGGGGGAGCCGAACAGTGAAACCGTCATCGACCTGATCGAGTCGAGGAACGGTCGCGGACGCTACCGTCTGCTGCCCAGGACGGGTCGCACACACCAGCTGCGGTTGCACATGTCTTCGCTCGGGTTGCCCATCGAGGGCGACAACTACTACCCGACCTTCCGCCGTTCCGAGCCCGGGAACTTCTCTTCGCCCCTGCAGTTGCTGGCACGGGCCATCGAGTTCACCGACCCGGTGTCGGGTGCGGTCCGCCGGTTCGAGAGTCGCCGCACTCTCGGGCGGTGACCGGTTCCGAGGAGACCGCGGTGGCGTGAAACAATGGGTCCTCGTGAAGACCTTCGAATCCCTGTTCGCCGAGCTGACCGAACGCGCCGCCACCCGTCCCGAGGGCTCCGGCACCGTTGCCGCCCTGGACGCCGGCGTCCATTCGCAGGGAAAGAAGATCCTCGAAGAGGCCGGTGAGGTGTGGATTGCCGCCGAGCACGAGAGCGACGACGCGCTCTCCGAGGAGATTTCTCAGCTGCTCTACTGGGTCCAGGTGCTGATGGTGGGTAAAGGGCTGAAGCTCGAGGACGTCTACCGACATCTGTGATCGGTCGATCGAGCCTCTCTCTTCCCGCGTCTTCTCCGAAAGGACCCCTCTCATGCTGCGCGTTGCAGTTCCGAACAAGGGCTCGCTGTCCGAGTCCGCCGCCGAAATTCTCAGCGAGGCCGGTTACCGCCGCCGCACCGACTCGCGTGACCTGACCGTTCTCGACCCGGCCAACCAGGTCGAGTTCTTCTTCCTGCGCCCCAAGGACATCGCGATCTATGTCGGTTCGGGTGAGCTCGACCTCGGGATCACCGGCCGCGACCTTGCCCGCGATTCGGGTGCATCGGTCTCCGAGCGTCTCTCCCTGGGCTTCGGGCGGTCCACCTTCCGGTACGCCGCCCCTGCGGGGAAGGACTGGTCGGTCGAGGACCTCGCGGGGCTGCGGATCGCCACGTCCTACCCCAATCTCGTGCGCGACGATCTGTCGGCCCGCGGCATCGAGGCCTCGGTCATCCGCCTCGACGGTGCTGTCGAGATCTCGATTCAGCTCGGTGTCGCGGACGCGATCGCCGACGTGGTGGGGTCGGGACGCACACTGCGCCAGCACAACCTGGTCGCGTTCGGGGATACTCTCTGCGACTCCGAGGGTGTGCTCATCGAACGCGCGGGTTCGCCCGCCGACGATTCGGCCCGCAATCAGTTGGTGGAGCGGGTTCGGGGCATCGTGTTCGCGCAACAGAATCTCATGCTCGATTACGACTGCCCCAAGACGATCCTCGACGACGCGTTGAAGATCACCCCGGGTCTGGAATCGCCGACACTGTCCCCTCTGGCCGACGAGAATTGGGTGGCGGTGCGGGCGATGGTGCCGATCAAGGGACACAACGGTGTGATGGACGAGCTCGCCGAACTCGGTGCCAAGGCGATCCTCGCCTCGAACATCCGGTCGTGCCGCGCGCTGTAGACGTCGCGTTCCACTTCCCTTCCGCGCTCGCCTCCAACTCAGGGGCGGGCGCGGACCTGTACGGACTGGGCGATGCGACCGATCGCCCCGGCGTCGTCGTAGAGCACGCCCGCGCACATGCCCACGCCGTCGGGGCCGATGGACGTTTCGGCGCTGACCCCGACCCACTCACCCTCCGGTACCCGGAACACGTGCACCGTGAGGTCCGTGTTCAGGAACGTCCAGTGCGTCGGGTCGAGCTTGGATCCCACACCGTTGGCGATGTCGGCCACCGAGAACAACCGCTCGAGCGGGGTCATCTGCTCGCCGCGGACGAGGGCAGGTTTCGGCTTCGCCCACACCGCGGCGGGGCCATCGCCGCCGATCTCGGCGATCCATCGGTACTCGAGGGTGTCGAGGTACCCGGAACCAGGGAAGGTCCACACGGCGCCTTCGCGGCCGGCGGTCCGTGGTGGGAGGGGTGCGTCGGCGGTGTGGACCGTGTCGCGGGTATCGACGGTCTCCATCCGCCACCCGGTGGCCCTCGCTACCGCCCTCGATCGGCCGGCGGCATCGGCGGCCCACAGTTCCGCGACCACCAACTCCACCCTTCGGCCGGGACGCTGCACCCAGGAGCGGACCTCGAGTTCGGCGATCGGGATGGGGCCCAGGATATCGACGGCGACCCGGGTGACCCGGACGTCGTTCCGGGCGCCGCAACGCTCGAGCGCGCGGACGAGGAGCGCGGACGGGGGCGCGCCGTGTTGCATGGTGTCGGCCCACACGCTGATGGTCAGGTCGGTACTCGCGAACCGCCCGACAGTGACCTTCCGGTCCGGATCGGACGCTGCAGCGCTCAGCGATTCCGAACCGACCGGAACGTAGTAGGACTCCGAACTCATTCGACGATCTCCTCGAATCCTGGCGCGTCCTCGGCCGGACCTTCCGGCCATCCCGGATAGGGCGGCGGTGTTCCGCCGAACGACGGGCACAGGGCTTTATGGTCACACCAGTCGCACAGTCGGCTGGGCTTGGGGCGGAAGTCGCCGGTCGCACCCGCCGTCAGAATCGCCTTCCAGATGGCCGACAGCGTGCGTTCGAACCGCAGCAGTTCGTCCTCGTCGGGCGCGTAGGTGAGCACGATGCCGGAGGCCAGGTACAGCAGACGCAGCTGCGCGGGTACGATGCCCCGGGTCCGGAGCAGCACCAGGGCGTAGAACTTCATCTGGAACAACGCCTTGGACTCGCTCATTTCCCGTGGGGCGCGGCCGGTCTTGTAATCGACCACCCGCACCTCGCCGGTAGGCGCGACGTCGATGCGGTCGACGAAACCGCGCAGCAACACCCCGTCGTCGAGTTCCGTCTCCACCCGCAGCTCGCACGACTCCGCCTCGAACCGCGTCGGGTCTTCGAGACCGTAGTAGGCGACGACCAGAGAGCGGGCCTCGTCGAGGAACGCCTCGCGCTCGTCGAGGGGTACCAGATCGATCAGTTCGGGTGCCTCGGCGAGCATCCGATCCCACGAGGGAGGGATCAGGTCGACGGCGCGCTCCGGGACACGCTCGGCGGCGGGCAACCCGAACAATGTTTCCAGCGCCGCGTGCACCACCGTGCCCTTCACCTGCGCCCGCGAGGGTGCCTCGGGGAGTCGGTCGACGGCCCGGAAGCGATAGAGCAACGGGCACTGCTTGAAGTCACCGGCCCGGGACGGGGAGAGCGCGGGGCGCCTGCGGGTTGCCGGCCCCAGTTCGGTCTGTGATGGGGAACCCGTTGTCACAGGGGCTGACGACTCTGAGATGCTCACACCTGGCAGGGTAGGCGCCTGGTCCGACAGTCTCGTCGTGGCCGCCGGCGAGTACGACGAGCCGGAACGAACAGGTTGAGGAGTCGTTGACACATGGTAGGACGCGAAACGCGACCGAGCGGACCGTTTCGGGTGGGCGATCGCGTCCAACTGACAGACGGCAAAGGCCGGCATTACACGGTCAACTTGGAAGCGGGCAAGGAATTCCACACCCACCGCGGCGGCATCCTGCACGACGACTTGATCGGCACGGACGAAGGCAGTGTCGTCAAGTCCACCAACGGCACTCCCTACCTGGCGTTGCGGCCGCTGCTGGTCGACTACGTCCTGTCGATGCCGCGCGGCGCCCAGGTGATCTACCCGAAGGACGCCGCACAGATCGTGCACGAGGGTGACGTGTTCCCCGGTGCGCGTGTGCTCGAGGCGGGCGCCGGATCCGGGGCACTGACCTGTTCCCTTCTTCGGGCGGTGGGACCACAGGGCCGGGTCATCTCCTACGAGGTGCGCGACGACCACGCCGAGCACGCGGTCCGCAACGTCGAGACCTTCTTCGGGGAACGGCCGGACAACTGGGATCTGACAATCGCCGATGTCGCCGAGTTCGACGCCGAGACGGCGGGTGGCCAGGTGGACCGGGTCGTTCTCGACATGCTGGCGCCGTGGGATGCCCTGCCCGCGGTGTCGAAGGCGCTCGTTCCGGGAGGCGTCCTCGTCGTCTACGTGGCTACTGTGACGCAGCTCTCCAAAGTGGTCGAGGCGATGCGGGAGCAGGAGTGCTGGACCGAGCCGCGTTCGTGGGAGTCGATCGTGCGCGGCTGGCATGTGGTCGGCCTGGCGGTGCGCCCCGAGCACCGGATGCAAGGCCATACCGCGTTCCTCGTCAGTGCCCGGCGCCTCGCCGAGGGCACGGTCACCCCCAAGCCGCAGCGCAGGTCCGGCAAGGGCTGACGGACGGAAAACGGCGGCGCCCGAACGGGCGCCGCCGCAGAAACGGTCCTTCGGGTCTGTTCTAGCTGCAGCCCGTTCGGGCCATGCCCAGCAACGCGCAGGTGCTCTCGTCCGACAGCTTCCAGGTGCCGTCGACGTTCTCCCATGTCCACGGGGTGGGAGCGGCGGTGCCGTGCGGACTCGTCACCGCGACGTTCGCCGTGGCAATATCCCCGTCTACCTGGACGTCTGCGACGGCGAACGACACCGGGTAGTTGGCCGTGGCAGCGGTCATGGCCTCGATGTTGGAGCGGCGCTTCTCACCCTCGACCACCACGACGGTCTTCTCGTTCACGGGGCGCGCGGGATCGACGAGGACCTGGAGCGTCGTGAGCAGTTCCGCCGAACTTGGCGCGGCAACGGAATCCTGGTCCGCGGTTGCGGTCGCGGCGGCGGTGGCCGTCGTGGCGGTGGCCGGCGTGGTGTCGTCGGACGAGCACGCCGACAGTCCGAGCGCGAGGACGACAGCGCCCGCGGCGACCGCGGCCTTGCCGACGAAGGAGGTGCCGATCAGCGGAGTGCGGATTATCACAACGAGCCCTTTCGTTACACCAGAAGAGAGAGAAACTGCTCAGCAGGTAGGTAAGGCTAACATGATGGAAACTGGAGGTTCGGGACTCTCGTTGGCCGATTCGCAATCGGCAGATTCCGTGTCACGGCGCAGAATTCGGGCGGTGCCGGTAGCGTTGATAGATCTTCATTGGGAGGAGACGCACATGAGCTCGACAGAGAACCCCGATTCGGTTGCGGCCGCACGAGAGCTCGAGGCGTTGCGCGCAGAGGCGTCGGCATTGCGGAGGCAGCTCGCGGAGTCGCCGGAACAGCTCCGTGAGATGGAATCACGAGTGGACTCGTTGTCCATTCGTAACACCAAGCTGATGGACACCCTCAAGGAAGCACGCCAGCAGCTCATCGCTCTCCGCGAGGAAGTCGACCGCCTCGGCCAGCCGCCGAGTGGATACGGCGTCCTCCTGGGGGTCCACGACGACCAGACCGTGGACGTGTTCACCTCCGGCCGCAAGATGCGGTTGACGTGTTCGCCGAACGTCGAGTCCGAGACCCTCAAGCTCGGTCAGACCGTGCGCCTCAACGAGGCACTCACCATCGTCGAGGCAGGCGCCTTCGAGAGTGTGGGCGAGATCAGCACCCTGCGCGAGATCCTCGACGACGGCCAGCGCGCCCTCGTGGTCGGTCATGCCGACGAAGAACGCATCGTCTGGCTCGCCGAACCCCTCGCGGCGGTCTTCGCCGACAGTGAGCGGGAGTCGATCGCTTACGATGCGGAATCACCCACCCGCAAGTTGCGGCCCGGTGATTCCCTTCTGGTCGACACCAAGGCGGGGTACGCGTTCGAGCGGATTCCGAAGGCCGAAGTCGAGGACCTCGTCCTCGAAGAGGTCCCGGACGTGCACTACGACGACATCGGCGGGCTCGGACGGCAGATCGAACAGATCCGCGACGCGGTCGAGTTGCCGTTCCTCCACAAGGACCTGTTCCACGAGTACGCGCTCCGCCCGCCCAAAGGTGTCCTCCTTTACGGCCCGCCCGGTTGCGGTAAGACGCTGATCGCAAAGGCCGTCGCGAACTCACTGGCCAAGAAGATCGCCGAGGCCCGCGGTCAGGACAGCAAAGAAGCAAAGTCGTTCTTCCTCAACATCAAGGGCCCCGAGCTGCTCAACAAGTTCGTCGGCGAGACAGAGCGGCACATCCGGCTCATCTTCCAGCGGGCTCGCGAGAAGGCATCCGAGGGTACTCCCGTCATCGTGTTCTTCGACGAGATGGATTCGATCTTCCGTACCCGCGGATCGGGTGTGTCCTCCGATGTCGAGACGACCGTGGTCCCGCAGCTGCTCAGCGAGATCGATGGCGTCGAGGGGCTCGAGAACGTCATTGTGATCGGCGCGTCCAACCGTGAGGACATGATCGACCCCGCGATCCTGCGTCCGGGCCGCCTGGACGTGAAGATCAAGATCGAGCGTCCCGACGCGGAATCGGCACAGGACATTTTCTCCAAGTACCTGACCGAGACACTGCCCGTCCACGCCGACGATCTGGCGGAGTTCGGTGGTGACCGCACGGCCTGCATTGGCGCGATGATCGAACGGGTCGTCGACCGCATGTACGCCGAGAGCGAGGAGAACCGCTTCCTCGAGGTCACCTATGCCAACGGTGACAAGGAGGTTCTGTACTTCAAGGACTTCAACTCCGGCGCGATGATCCAGAACATCGTCGACCGGGCCAAGAAGTACGCCATCAAGTCGGTGCTCGACACCGGAGCGCCGGGCCTGCGGGTCCAGCACCTCTTCGATTCGATCGTCGACGAGTTCTCGGAGAACGAGGACCTGCCGAACACCACGAACCCGGACGACTGGGCCCGGATCTCCGGTAAGAAGGGCGAGCGGATCGTCTACATCCGCACACTGGTCACCGGTAAGAACGCGAGCGCGAGCCGCGCCATCGACACCGAATCCAACACCGGCCAGTACCTGTAGCGGGCTGTCCACGCCGGCACGGCGGGAACGTCATTCGTTTCCCGCCGTGCCGGTGTGTTTTCCGGGCCGATCCTCGTCCGGGGCAACGCGGTTCCCGAGCAGAGCGCGGGTGTCGGGAGCGAACGGCCATGCCGGGTCGCGAAGGTGGGTGGCCAGTTCTTCTGGTGTCCACCACCAGCCGGCGGCAATTTCACTCTCCTGGTGGACGATCGGGCCGTCCCAGTGGGTTTCGTAAGCGTAGAGGTGGCAGCGCAGTCGCAGTCCCTGCCACTGACCGTTCCACGACACCTGTGCGATCGGGGTCAGCTCCGCACCGGTGATGCCCAGTTCCTCAGCCAATTCCCGGCTCGCGGCCTGCTCGGGCGTCTCGCCGGGTTCGACCACTCCACCCGCCAGGCAGTCGTGATGACCGGCGAACACCCTCTTGGTATCGGATCTCCGGTGCACGTAGAGGCGTCTTCCGTCGCCCGACCGCACCAGCACTCCGGCACTCGCGTGCCACAGCCCCTCGTCGTAGACACGCGCGCGTTCGGCGGACCCGATGGCGCGGCCTGCGTCGTCGAACACTGCCACCATTTCGTGCGCCGTTGGTGAAGTGTTCGGTGCGGAGTCCATGCGCCCGATCCTGCCAGCAGCGCGGCGAAGCCCAGTACTGTCGGGTTGGGGTGGGGGAGCGTTCGTCGAAGAGGATGGGTTCATGGCGTTGCCACGCACGGTCGCTCGATTCAACCGTGTCGCGACCAATCGGGTGACGCGTCACGTCGCGACCGTCCTGCCCGGCTTCGCCGTGGTGATGCACCGGGGTCGCAAGTCCGACCGGCTCTACCGCACTCCGGTCAACGTGTTTGTCGTCGACGGCCGGTACCGGTTCGCGCTGACCTACGGAGCGAACAGCGACTGGGTGCGCAATGTACTCGCGGCGGGTGGGTGCACCATCGAGACGCGCGGCAAGACCGTCGCACTCACCGACCCGCGGCTCGTCGAAGACAGTTCCCACCTGTGGGCCCCGCCCGGGGTGCGGACGGTACTCAGGGCTCTTTCCGTCGACAGCTACCTGGAGTGCGCGCAGGCCTGACCGTCTCCGCAACCGGTGATCGCATAGGCTCGCAGCATGCAGCGGATCATCGGTGTCGAAGTCGAGTACGGAATCTCCTCGCCCAGCGAGCCGTCGGCCAATCCGATCCTGACCTCGACTCAGGCAGTACTTGCCTATGCGGCAGCGGCCGGGGTGCCCAGGGCGAAGCGGACCCGCTGGGACTACGAGGTCGAGTCGCCGCTGCGCGACGCCCGCGGATTCGACCTGGGCCGGCTCAGCGGCCCCGCACCGGTCATCGACGCCGACGAGGTCGGCGCCGCCAACATGATCCTTACCAACGGGGCGCGCCTGTACGTCGACCACGCCCATCCGGAGTATTCCGCCCCCGAGGTCACCGACCCGCTCGATGCGGTGATCTGGGACAAGGCGGGCGAACGGGTCATGGAAGCTGCCGCCCGGCACGCGTCGAGTGTTCCCGGTGCCCCGCGACTGCAGCTGTACAAGAACAACGTGGACGGCAAGGGCGCCTCTTACGGCACCCACGAGAACTACCTGATGTCGCGGGCCACCCCGTTCTCTGCGGTGATCAACGGCCTCACCCCATTCTTCGCGTCGCGTCAGGTGATTACGGGCTCCGGGCGGGTGGGCATCGGCCAGTCCGGTGACGAGGCCGGTTTCCAGCTGTCGCAGCGTGCGGATTACATCGAGGTGGAGGTCGGTCTCGAGACCACGCTCAAGCGGGGGATCATCAACACCCGCGACGAGCCCCACGCCGATGCCGACAAGTACCGCCGACTCCACGTGATCATCGGTGACGCCAACCTCGCCGAGATGTCGACGTACCTCAAGGTCGGAACCACCGCCCTGGTCCTCGATCTCATCGAGGCCGGTGTCGATCTCACCGACCTACAACTGGCGCGCCCGGTCACCGCCGTGCATCACATCAGCCACGACCCGACCTTGCGGGCCACGGTGGCGCTGGCCGACGGCCGGGAGCTGACCGGTCTTGCCCTGCAGCGGATCTACCACGACCGGGTCGCGAAGTTCGTCTCCGCCGAGGGCAACGACGACCTCCGCGTCACCGATCTGCTCGAGAAGTGGGCAATGGTGCTCGACCTGCTCGAGCGTGATCCGATGGAGTGCTCGCACCTGCTGGACTGGCCTGCGAAGCTGCGTCTCCTGGAAGGTGCGCGCAGCCGGGAGGGCCTCGGGTGGGCCGCCCCCAAATTGCACCTGATCGACCTGCAGTACTCCGACGTGCGATTGGACAAGGGGCTCTACAACCTTCTGGTCTCGCGTGGGTCGATGGATCGACTCGTCACCGAGCAGCAGGTCCTCGACGCCGTCGATGCTCCACCCACCGACACCCGCGCCTACTTCCGCGGCGAGTGCCTGCGCAAGTTCGGCGCGGACATTGCGGCCGCGAGCTGGGATTCGGTGATCTTCGACCTGGGTGGGGACTCACTGGTCCGGATCCCGACTCTCGAGCCGCTCCGGGGTAGCAAAGCCCACGTGGGAGCGTTGCTGGAGTCGGTGGCCACTGCGAAAGAGCTCGTCGACGAGCTCACGAACTGAGTAGTCTGCTGGTTCCGGACGGATCGGGCCGCGAACTCACCGACGCGTCGGCCCACGTGGGACGTCGGCGCTCGGTAGGGTGAAGGTCCGAGCGGATGATCAGTCAGACTGCTTGGCAGAACAGGACGCTCGGAAGAAGAGCTCCCTTTACACAAGGAGGTCGGCGGCGATGGCACAGGAGCAGACCAAACGTACTGGTGGCGGCGATGAGGACGACACCCCCGGCGGTGACGGAGCTGCAGGTCAGGAACGTCGCGAGAAGCTGGCAGAGGACACCGACGACCTCCTCGACGAGATCGACGACGTGCTCGAGGAGAACGCCGAGGACTTCGTCCGGGCCTACGTCCAGAAGGGCGGCCAGTGACGGCGGATCGACCGGCACTGCGGATACACGACGGTGACACGAGGCTCAGTTTCGGCTCGAACCTGTCCTCGTTCACCGAGTATCTGCGTGGTCACGCACCAGAATTGCTGCCGGAGAATCGGATCGGCCTTCGTTCACACTCGACGACACGGGGTGGTGACGGGATGGACAGCGGTGATCTCGCACCGCACGGCACGACGATCGTGGCCCTCACCTACAAGGGTGGGGTGCTGATCGCCGGTGACCGGCGAGCGACGCAGGGAAACCTGATCGCCAGTCGCGACGTGGAGAAGGTGTACGTCACCGACGAGTACTCGGCCGCCGGAATCGCAGGCACCGCCGGCATCGCGATCGAGTTGGTGCGGCTGTTCGCCGTCGAACTCGAGCATTACGAGAAGATCGAGGGTGTACAGCTCACGTTCGACGGCAAGGCGAATCGCCTGGCGTCGATGGTGCGCGGCAACCTCGGGGCCGCGATGCAGGGCCTCGCCGTGGTTCCACTCCTCGTTGGATACGATCTCGACGCGGACGACGACGCGCGGGCGGGCCGCATCGTGTCCTACGACGTGGTCGGCGGTCGCTACGAGGAACGTTCCGGATACCACGCGGTCGGTTCGGGTTCGCTGTTCGCGAAGTCGTCGCTGAAGAAGCTGTACACACCGGACAGCGACGAGGAGACCGCGCTGCGCGCGGCCATCGAGTCGCTCTACGACGCCGCTGACGACGACTCCGCCACCGGCGGACCGGATGTGACCCGGGGTATCTACCCGACCGCGGTGACGATCACGCAGGCCGGAGCGGTGCACGTGTCAGAGGACACCACGTCGGAGTTGGCGCGGCGCATCGTCGCCGAGCGGACCGAAGAAGGGGGGACGGCGCGATGACCATGCCCTACTACGCATCAGCCGAGCAGATCATGCGCGATCGCTCGGAGCTGGCGCGCAAGGGAATCGCCCGGGGACGCAGCGTCGTGGTGCTCACGTTCCACGACGGCGTGCTGTTCGTCGCCGAGAACCCGTCGACCGCCCTGCACAAGGTGAGCGAGCTGTACGACCGGCTCGGGTTCGCGGCCGTCGGAAAATACAACGAGTTCGAGAACCTGCGGCGGGCCGGAATCGTGCACGCCGACATGCGCGGCTACTCCTACGACCGCCGCGATGTGACGGGCCGGTCGTTGGCCAACGCGTACGCGCAGACACTCGGCACGATTTTCACCGAGCAGCCCAAGCCCTACGAGGTGGAAATCTGCGTGGCCGAGGTCGGGCGCGTGGGCAGCCCCAAGGCGCCTCAGTTGTACCGCATCACCTACGACGGATCCATCGTCGACGAGCAGGACTTCGTCGTGATGGGTGGCACGACCGAACCGATCGCGACTGCGATGCGTGAGTCGTACCGGGCCGATCTGGGCCTCGAGGAAGCGGTCGGGGTCGCGGTCAACGCATTGCGTCAGGGGGGCGGCGCGGGTGACAGTGAACGCCGCAACGTCGATGTGTCTGCTCTCGAGGTGGCGGTGCTCGATCAGTCCCGTCCCCGGCGTGCGTTCCGGCGGATCGTCGGGAGCGCACTCGAGGGATTGCTCCCCGAGGCGCCGGCCGCCACGCCGGAAGCGGCCGCCGAGCCGACCCCGGAAAACGGGACGACGCCGACCGACTCTCAGGACTGAGGGCGGTACATCGCAAGCGCTCCGGGCACGGTCCGGAACTCGAAGGTGCGGGCGTCGGCGACTACTTCGCCGTCGGTCGCCAGAGCAACCGGTGACCCGTCGACCTGCACGGTCAGCCTCGGCACCAGCGACCGGACGTACACCGGTGTGGTGCCGAGGGTGCCGGTCGCCGCGGCGAACAGCAGCCGGGGTCGTGAGGCACGGCGGTCTGCCCGCACGTATCGGACGTCGAGCATGCCGCCGGTGATCGCAGGACGTGACATCGGGACCTGATCGGACGGCGAGTACCGGCCGTTGCCGACGAAAAGCATCCAGACCAGCACCGGCTCGCCGTCGATGGTGACCGGGAGTGGTGCAGCGGCGGACAGGATCCGAATCATCGCGGCGCACGCGGCAGGCCATTTTCCGAGCCGGGGCTGCCACTTCTCCCGTAGTCGCACCGCGTCCGGGTATCCACCCAGGCTGGCCGTGTTGAGAAATGGGGCGGGCTCTGCGACATCGGTGACGACGACCGCCTGGTCGACGTGAACGGCGTGCCCCTCTTCGACAGCCCTCGCGGTTCCGGCGATGTCGGTGACGCCGGCATCGCGGGCGAAGTGGTTGAGAGTGCCGCCGGGGAACACCGCCAGCGGCAGCCTGTGGCGAACCGCTGCCGCCGCGACCGCGACCACCGTGCCGTCGCCGCCACAGACCCCGAGCGCCCGCGGATTTGTCTCACCGATCCAGGTGTCGAGTTGCTGGACGAAGTCCCGGTCGGTGTCGAGGGTGCGCACCAGCGCCTTCGGCAGGGCGGTGGCGATTTCCTCGATCGGCGCGTCGTCGCCGGGTCCGGACCCCGGATTGACCACCACGAGCAGTCCCTCGCCCCCGGGCAGTGCCGGAACATCGGCCGCCGAACCGAGGTCGGCCGGTTCCTCCGAGCGAACCGCCCACCAGCGTCGGGTGCTCGACGCCACGACACCACCGAACGCGAGCCCGACGAGTATGTCGCTCGGCCAGTGCACGCCGTTGTGGACGCGTGAGTAGGCGACCGCCACCGCGATCGGCGCCAGCACGGCCGCGGTGGCGGGCGACTCCAGAGCGACCCCGGTGGTGAAGGCTGCTGCGGATGCGGCGTGCCCGGACGGGAACGACGACGACAGGGGTATCCGCACTCCCCGCAGCACGTTGGCCCATTGCCGGGCGGGGGGTCGCCGCCGAGGGAACAGCGGTTTCAGAATTCCGTTGGCCAGCATGCTCGCCAGTGCGAGGGACAGCAGGCCACGGACACCGCCGCGCCGCGCCCGCCCGCCGACGGCGGTGAGCACAGCCGCGGTGACCCACCACAGCACCCCCTTGTCGGCCGCACGGCTCAGGAAGCGCATCACCCGGTCGGCCTCGGACGGACCTAGATTTGCGCTGTGGTCGAACACGATCTCGTCGGCTCGGTGGATCCGGTGTAACGGGGGCTTCACGACCTCAGCGTATGCGTGCGGTGTCGCCGACGTTTTCTCGCTCCGCCGCGTGGTCGGCGTTGTACTGTCGAGGTGTGCAGCGACGAATCATGGGTATTGAGACTGAGTTCGGTGTGACCTGCACCTTCCATGGTCACAGGCGACTGAGCCCCGACGAAGTTGCGCGCTACCTGTTCCGGCGGGTGGTGTCGTGGGGCCGCAGTTCCAACGTGTTCCTCCGGAACGGTGCCCGCTTGTATCTGGACGTCGGCTCGCACCCCGAGTACGCGACGGCGGAGTGCGACAATCTGATCCAGCTCGTCAACCATGACCGGGCGGGCGAGCGGGTACTCGAGGAACTGCTCATCGACGCGGAGCAGCGGCTCGCAGAAGAAGGTATCGGCGGCGACATCTACCTGTTCAAGAACAACACCGACTCCGCTGGCAACTCCTACGGCTGCCACGAGAACTTCCTGGTGGCGCGGGCGGGGGAGTTCTCCCGGATCTCCGACGTCCTGTTGCCGTTCCTGGTGACGCGACAGCTGATCTGCGGTGCCGGGAAAGTTCTGCAGACTCCCAAGGCGGCCACCTTCTGCCTGTCGCAGCGGGCGGAGCACATCTGGGAGGGCGTGTCCTCGGCGACCACCCGGTCGAGGCCGATCATCAACACGCGTGATGAACCGCACGCGGACGCCGAGAAGTACCGTCGTCTCCACGTGATCGTCGGTGATTCCAACATGTCGGAATCGACCACCATGCTGAAGGTGGGTACCGCGGCTCTCGTCCTGGAGATGATCGAGGCCGGGGTCTCGTTCCGCGATTTCGCGCTCGACAACCCGATCCGTGCCATCCGCGAGGTCAGCCACGATGTCACCGGTCGTCGCCCGGTGCGGTTGGCCGGTGGCAGGCAGGCCAGCGCCCTCGACATACAGCGCGAGTACCACGCACGCGGGGTGGAGCATCTGCAGAATCGTGAGCCCGACCCACAGGTCACGCAGGTGGTGGATCTGTGGGGCCGGATGCTCGATGCGGTGGAGTCGCAGGATTTCGCGAAGGTCGACACGGAGATCGACTGGGTGATCAAGCGTAAGCTGTTCCAGCGCTACCAGGACCGTCACGGTTTCGAGTTGGCCGATCCGAAGATCGCGCAACTGGATTTGGCGTACCACGACATCAAACGCGGCCGCGGTGTGTTCGACCTGCTCCAGCGCAAGGGCCTGGTGAAGCGGATCACCGAGGACGAGACGATCGAAGCTGCCGTGGACACGCCACCGCAAACTACCCGTGCGAAGCTGCGCGGCGAGTTCATCACCGCAGCTCAGGAGGCCGGTCGCGACTTCACCGTGGACTGGGTGCATCTCAAGCTCAACGACCAGGCGCAGCGGACCGTCCTGTGCAAGGATCCGTTCCGGTCGGTCGACGAACGGGTGGAGCGGTTGATTGCCTCGATGTAGCCGCGCTGCGGGAGTCCGGAACTACCTCACCCACTAGGCTTCCGGGCGTGCCGACATCCAAGATCGAGCGCTTGATGAACCTGGTGATCTGTCTCCTGTCCACCAGGCAGTTCCTCACCGCCGAGAAGATTCGCGAGAGCGTAGCCGGGTATGCCGACTCCGCCAGCGACGAGGCCTTCAGTCGCATGTTCGAACGCGACAAGAACGAACTCCGTGATCTCGGCGTGCCCCTCGAGACCGGGCAGGCATCGCGCTTCTCCACGGTCGAGGGTTACCGCATCAATCGCAACGCGTACGAACTCCCCGACATCGACCTCACCCAGGAAGAGTCCGCAGCGGTGGCGGTGGCGGTGCAGCTGTGGGAGTCGCCGGAACTGACATCGGCTGCGCAGGGCGCGTTGCTGAAGTTGCGTGCAGCGGGGGTGCAGGTGGATCCGGACTCCGCGGCCACTCCCGTCACCGCCGTCCCGGCACGCACACGAGGGTCGGAACCGGCGTTGGGCAAGCTGCTGGCCGCGATCGATGCCGGTCGCGGCGTGCACTTTCCGCACCGGGGGGCGCTCAACGAGCCGTACTCCGAACGCACCGTGGAGCCGTGGGGTGTCGTCACCGCACACGGTCGCTGGTATCTCGTCGGCCACGATGTCGACCGCGGCGCCGTGCGGACGTTCCGGCTCTCGCGTATCGGTGACGACGTCACGGCATTCGGACCGGCCGGTGTGGTGCACAAGCCCGACGACGTCGATCTTCGTCAGATCGTGGACCGGGTCACCGGATCGGGTGAGGTCACCGGGACCGCTACCGTGTGGGTGGCCGAGGGGCGCGCTCAGGAGTTGCGCCGACTGGGCACCACCACCGGGGAACGACAGGTCGGTCGGCGCGGCGGTAGCGTCCTGCAGATTCCGGTGCGTTCGCGCGACTGGATCGCCCGACTGGTTGCCGGACACGGGGCGGACGCGTTGGTCCTCAACCCACCGGAATTGCGCGACGACGTGCTGACGAAGCTTCGAGACGCGGCAGGACAGGGGGCTTCCGAGTGAGTAACAGGCTGTCGTCGAGATTGTCGCGGCTGCTCAACCTGGTGCCGTACTTCATCGCGAATCCGGGGATGAGCGCGGCCGAGGCCGCCGCCGAGCTCGGGGTGACGACCACCCAGTTGATGTCCGACCTCAATCAGTTGTGGGTGTGCGGGTTGCCGGGTTACGGCCCCGGTGACCTGATCGACCTCTCGTTCTCCGAGGAGAGCATCGAGGTGACGTTCTCGGCGGGCATCGACCGTCCGCTGCGGCTGACGTCCACCGAAGCGACCGCGCTTCTGATTGCCCTGCGTTCGCTGGTCGAGATGCCCGGCATGGTCGACCCGTCGGCGGCGCACAGCGCGATCGCGAAGATCGAGGATGCCGCCGGCACCGCCGCAGCGCGCACCACGGCAAAGCTGTCGCCGGGCCAGGAGACTGCTGAGGAGGTGGAAGAAGACCCCATCGCGGCGGCGGTCCGCTCTGCCCTCCATCGTCGCCGCGCACTGGATCTCACCTACTATTCCGCCTCGCGGGATCGGGTGAGTGAGCGGACGGTCGACCCGGTTCGCATCGTGCTGGTCGACAACCACAGTTACCTGCAGGCGTGGTGCCGCCAGGCCGAAGGGGTGCGCCTTTTCCGGCTCGATCGGATTGACGCAGCCACCGAGTTGGAGGAGCCTTCCACGCCGCCGGCGCAGGCGCTCGTGCGGGATTCCAACCTGGAACTGTTCAGTGGCGACTCCTCCCTGCCGCACGCCCGGCTGCACATCACCGCGGAGTGCGTGTGGGTGCTTGATTACTACCCGATGGATGTGCTGACCGTCGGTGCGGACGGTTCCGTCGAGGCCAGCATGAGCTACGGGGCGCTCGAGTGGATGGCGCGGCTCGTACTCGGGTTCGGTGGTGGCGTCACCGTCCTCGAACCGGTGGAACTTGTGCATGAGGTGCGGCGCCGGGCGGTCGAGGCCCTCGCGGCGTACGAGGCCGTGGACGCATAGTCATCGACCTACACGCTCGGTCGTCGATGTGGGACGACGTCGAAACCGGTCGGCGCACCGGGCTGACTGGCGGAGACCGTGCGGTGGCGGTCTGGTTTGCCTTCACCTGGTAGGCCACCCCGCTCGCAGGTTGGTTCTGATCTTCGAGTCTGTTCTGAACAGCGAGGTACCGACAGCCTCGGAACTCTGGCCCTGGCATGACCGCGTGCCCCGCTGGACTTGCAACCGGAAACCGCTCGGTTTACCGTTGCTGGAAACCGATCGGTTTCCGGCCCTGGAGGCAGCACGAAGCAGGGGTCACCCAACCGCGTTTCACACATGAGGAGTCGGCGACATGCCAAACAGAGAGATGCGTCCCACGATTACCATTCCAGGGACCAGCAGCCACACCATCGGCCCGCGGGGGAGCCAGCACAGCCAGGAGGGAACGCTGCGCTACCTGAAAGCGGGTTCCGGGGCACCCTTGGTCCTGCTGCACACCGTGCGCACGCAGGCCGAGCACTTCCGCTTTCTCATCCCGTTGATCTCGGACCACTACACCGTGTATGCCCTCGATCTCCCGGGGATGGGCTACTCCGAGATTGTCCCCGGTGCGTCGTACCAGGAACCGGAGATGCGCGCGGGCGTCGAACGGCTCCTCACTGAACTCGACCTCCATGACGTGACGTTGGTCGGGGAGTCCATGGGGGCGGTGCTCGCCCTGACCACCGCAGCCGACCTGCCGGAGCGGGTGCGACGCGTCGTCGCGGTGAACGCGTACGACTACCGTGACGGAATCGCCCGGTCCAGCGTCCTCGCTCGTATGGTGATCGGCGGTGTTCTCGCCCCGGGGGTTGGCTCGGTAATCGCCGGGGTGGAACCCAAGGCCATCCTCCGCCGGGTCCTGCAGGGCGGGCTTGTCGACAAGACCGCCTTACCGGCGGACTACGTGGACGAGCTCCTCCAGGTAGGCAGCCGCCCCGGCTACCCGGCCGTTGCCCGGGCCGTGTACCAGAACATGCCCAGCCTCATGGCGGCCCGCTCACGCTACTCTGACGTCAAGGCCCCGATCCACCTCGTCTACGGGGAGAAAGACTGGTCCCGACGGTCGGACCGGGATGCCAACAAGGCGCTGCTCCCCGCCGCCGATTTCACGGAGCTGCGGGGAGTGGGCCACTTCATCGCACTAGAGAAGCCGGAGACAGTGGCCGACCTGCTGGCCTCATCCGCAACGTCAGGCGCTTCGGTCGTTGAACAAGAATCGGCCACCGAGCTGCTCCGCGCCTCTGAAGGGAGAGGGCGGGCCGGCTGGGCAAGCAGAGCATTCCGTGCCTTCCTCGACAACACCCTTCGCCGCGCTCGCTCCACCCGATGTGATCAGCTCACAGAGCTGCAGGCAAAGCTCTTGTCCAGCTGAACGACTCGAGCGGCACGGTGGCCAACACACGTGGACGGTGCCCGGCGGTGGTCCGCGAGGCCGCCGGTGAGGAAACCGACAGGTAAACCGCAGCGTAACTAGCCGGTTTCGCCCCGGCTGGTCCTGAGGCTGTCCGGTAGCATCGGGGTCACCTGATCTTTTTGGAGGTTTCATCATGGGAGCCATGAGCCCCTGGCACTGGGCCATCGTTGCGTTGGTCGTCGTCATCCTTTTCGGTTCCAAGAAGCTGCCCGACGCAGCTCGTGGACTGGGTCGCTCGCTGCGCATCTTCAAGAGCGAGGTCAAGGAGATGCAGAACGACAACAACGCTCCGGCGCCCACCGCGCAGCAGAGCGCGCCCGCCGAACTGCCCGTCGCGGATACCACCACCACGCCGGTCACGCCTCCGGCGCCGGTGCAGCCGCAGCACACCGAGCACAAGTCGGCGTAGTCCGAGAGGTCTGTCAACCGGGGTGACTCGTCACCCCGGTTGCTTGCTGACCAAGACCGGTTCGCCTGCTGACCGAGACTAGGGCCCCATAGTGCGTATTCCGTTCGATCCGCGACACAGCAAGCGGAGGACCAATCCCGACGGCACCATGTCGTTGGTCGATCACCTCTACGAGCTGCGTACGCGACTGCTCCTGTCGGTGCTGGCGATCCTCGTCACCACCGCAGTCGGCTTCTTCTGGTACTCCCATCAGCTCCTCGGGATCGAGAGTCTGGGCGAGCTTCTGCGCGGGCCGTACTGTTCACTGCCCGACTCGAGCCGGGCGGATCTCAGTAGCGACGGTGCGTGCCGGCTTCTCGCCACCGGACCCTTCGAGCAGTTCATGCTGCGGTTCAAGGTGGCCCTCACCGCGGGCATCGTCCTGGCGTGCCCGATCTGGCTGTACGAGCTGTGGGCATTCATCACGCCCGGCCTGTACGCGAAGGAACGTCGCTATGCCATCGGCTTCGTGGTTTCGGGTGCGCTGCTCTTCGTTGCCGGCGCGGTGCTGGCGTACGTAGTGGTCGCGAAGGCCCTGCACTTCCTGCTGACAATCGGCGACAACGTCCAGATCACGGCACTCGGTGGTGCGGAGTACTTCGGGTTCATCGTCAATCTCCTGATCATCTTCGGTGTCAGTTTCGAGATCCCACTGCTCATCGTCGCGCTCAACTTCGTCGGCATCCTGCCGTACGCCAAGCTCAAGGCATGGCGGCGCGGGTTGATTTTCGGCTTGTTCGTCTTCGCCGCGATTGCCACCCCGGGGCAGGACCCGTTTTCCATGCTCGCGCTCGCGCTGGCCCTGACCGTCCTGTTCGAGATCGCGGTGCAGGTCGCCCGCCTCAACGACCGTCGGAAGGCACGCCGGAGCGAGCAGGAGTGGGGCGCGCTGGACGACGACGAAGCCTCGCCGATCGCTGCCCCGAAAGATCTGGACGAGGCCTTCGACGTCGCGGCGACTCCGGTTCCCGAGCCCGCGGGCCGCTTCCGGCGTAACCGCAAGTCACCCAGGTCGGGCGCGGGAAACACGGGTCAAGGCACCACCGCGACTGGCCCCAACACACCGGGTCAGGACTTTTCCGACACCCTGTGACAATCTGACGGGGTGGCAGTGACAACAGGCGAGACAGCCGGCGGCACCGAACTCGACGTGTTCTCGGCGCTGCTCGGTTTCGTGCTCGACCCTTTCCAGATCAATGCTTGCCGGGCGCTCGAAGCCGGCCACGGTGTCCTCGTGTGTGCGCCGACCGGCGCGGGCAAGACGGTGGTCGGTGAGTTCGCCGTGCACCTTGCCCTCGCGTCGGGGCGCAAATGCTTCTATACCACGCCCATCAAGGCGCTGAGCAACCAGAAGTACGCCGAGTTGGTGCGTAGGTACGGCAAGAATTCGGTCGGGTTGCTGACCGGTGATTCCAGCGTCAACCCCGATGCCCCCGTGGTCGTCATGACCACCGAGGTCCTACGGAACATGCTGTACGCCGACTCGCCGGCGCTGCGCGGTCTCTCTCATGTGGTGATGGACGAGGTGCACTTCCTGGCGGATCGGTTCCGTGGGGCGGTGTGGGAGGAGGTGATCCTGCACCTGTCCGAGGATGTTCGGCTCGTCAGCCTCTCGGCAACGGTCAGCAACGCCGAGGAATTCGGTGGCTGGATGGAAACCGTCCGCGGTGACACCACCGTGGTCGTCGACGAAACCCGACCGATCCCGCTGTGGCAGCACATCATGGTCGGCCGCCGCCTGTTCGACCTCTTCGACACCCGGGCCCGCACCACCGACGGGCGCCGCGACCTGGTGGTCGACCAGGACTTGGTTCGTCACGTCAAGCAGCGTCAGGCGCTCGAGAGGGCCGACCCGTGGGAGTCGCGTGAACGGGGGCGCCGCGGCGGCCGCGGGGGTGTGCCCAGCGACTTCCGTCCGCTGCCGCGTCCGGAGGTCATTTCCCGCCTCGACGACGAGGGGCTGCTGCCCGCCATCACTTTCATCTTCAGCAGGGCCGGCTGCGACGCCGCCCTGGCGCAATGCCTGCGGTCGCGGCTCGATCTCACGACTGCCGAGCAGGTAGCCGAGATCCGCACGATCATCGACGCCCACACCGGGGATCTTCCGAAGGCGGATCTCGAAGTGCTCGGCTATTGGGAGTGGCGGAAGGCGCTCGAGCGGGGACTCGCTGCGCACCACGCCGGCATGCTGCCCGCGTTCCGTCAGACCGTCGAGGAACTGTTCGTCAAGGGTCTGGTCCGCGCGGTCTTCGCTACGGAGACACTGGCACTCGGCATCAATATGCCGGCCCGCACGGTGGTCTTGGAGCGGCTCGTGAAGTACAACGGGGAGGCGCACGCCGAACTGACGCCGGGGGAGTACACCCAGCTCACCGGCCGCGCCGGCCGCCGCGGCATCGATGTCGAGGGGCATGCGGTGGTGCTGTGGCAACCCGGGGTGGAACCGGTCGATGTCGCGGGCCTTGCCTCGACCCGAACCTTCCCCCTGCGCAGTTCGTTCCGCCCCGGCTACAACATGACGATCAACCTGATCGACCGGATGGGCGCCCCCGAATCGCGTGCCCTGCTGGAGAGGTCGTTCGCACAGTTCCAGGCCGACCGTTCCGTCGTCGGGCTGACGCGGGGTATCGAGCGCAACGAGGCGGCGATGGGCACCCTGCGGGAGCGACTCGGTGGGGAAGACGGCGAGTACTTCGAATATGCGCGACTGCGAGAAGAGCTGAGCAGCAGGGAACGGGCACTCGAAAGACAGGGCCGCAGCGAGCGCCGGGACGCCGCCGTCGCATCCCTGACGTCGCTGCGGCGCGGTGACGTGATCGCGATTCCCGTGGGCAGGCATTCGGGTCTGGCTGTGGTGCTGGAACCGGACCGGGACCCGACCGATCCGAAACCCCTGATCCTGACCGAGGGAAAGTGGGCGGGCCGGGTGTCGGCCGGCGACTTCCCCGAGCCCGCACGGTCGCTGGGCTCGATGCGGATGCCTCGCCGCGTCGACCATCACACCGCCCGGGTGCGCCGCGACTTGGCTTCGGCGTTGCGCAGCACCGGCATCGTCGTGCCGGGACGGCGCAAGAAGAGGAAGGCGGGCGCCGCCGACGACGCGGAGATCGCGCGGCTGCGGCGGGCGATCCGTCAGCACCCCTGCCACTCCTGGCCCGACCGTGAACAGTTGAGCCGGATCGGTGAGCGGTACAACCGGCTCGCCCGCGAGACAGAGACCATGCGGCAGAAGGTGGCCGCCACGACCAATTCGCTGGCCCGTACCTTCGATCGCATCCTCTCGCTCCTGACCGAGCGCGGATATGTCACCCCGGGTGAGCATCCGGAGGCCACCGAGGACGGCGCCCGGCTGAGCCGAATCTATTCGGAGAGCGACCTTCTCGTCGCCGAATGTCTGCGCCAGGGCGTGTGGAAGGGGCTGGGGCCCGCCGAACTCGCCGCCGTCGTCTCGTCCGTCGTCTTCGAATCGCGGCGCGAAGGCGACACCGTCGAACAGGGCGGACCCGGAGCATTGCGGTACGCGCTCGACGAAACGGTGCGAGTCTGGCGGGATCTGCGAGCCGAGGAGATCCGGCACAGACTGCCGCCGACCCGTGAGCCCGACCTCGGGTTCGCGTCCGCGATTTTCCAGTGGGCGAGCGAGAATTCGTTGGTCGAGGCGTTGATCGCCGCCGGCGATCAGGGGCGTGCCCTTTCGGCGGGTGACTTCGTCCGCTGGTGCCGGCAGGTGATCGATCTGCTCGAGCAGGTCCGGTCGACATCGCCGGACCCGGGTGTGAGCAAGGCCGCCGGCCGGGCGGTGTCCGCGATCCGTCGTGGTGTCGTCGCGGTGGATGCAGCGTGACCCGGGAACGGTGTGGTTGGATTCGCACGCTGTCCGAGACCCGGATGCGGGTGCGGGGCGCTACGGTATGACGACAAGTGACACGTGAGCGGGAGGCGACGATGAGCGGGCCTTACGGACCGAACGACCCGAACGGACAGTGGGGCCAGGGTCAGGGTAACGCTGACCAGACCGGCGGCCAGTACGGGTCACCCCAGTACGGGCAGCAACCACCTGCCCAGCCGTGGGGACAGCCGGGACCGGGCGGTCAGCCGCAGCAGCCCGGCCAACCCCAGTGGGGCCAGCAACCGCAGCAACCCGGTCAACCCCAGTGGGGCCAGCAGCCGCAACCAGGGCAGCTCGGCCAACCGGGTCAGCCGCAGTGGGGCCAGCAGCCCGGACAGCCCCAGTGGGGCCAGCCGCCCGGTCAACCGCAGTGGGGTCAGCCGCCCGGACAACCTCAGCAGTGGGGTCAGCCGCCGGCGTCGTCCGGCAAGTCGAAGGTGCCGTGGATCATCGGCGGCGTGGTGGTGCTGCTGGTGGTCGTCGGTGTTGCATTGGCGCTCGCGTTGACCGTATTCGGCACGGACACTCTCGACCAGAAGGCCGCCGAGGAGGGTGTCGAGCGCATCGTCACCGAGTCGTACGGTGCCGAGAACGTGTCCGGTGTGTCCTGCCCCGCAGACCAGGAAGTGAAGGAGGGCAGAAGCTTCGAGTGCGATCTCACCGTCGACGGAGAGAAGAAGCAGGTCACTCTCACCTTCACCGACGACAACGGCACTTACGAGGTGAGCCGCCCCAGCTAGACCCGGTAGCTCGCCGCGGTCGGCCCTCAGGGGACCTGAGCGGCGGCCACCGCCTGCATCGCCGTCGTGAGGCGGGCAACGGAACTGCCGATTCCGAGTTCTGCCGCCAGTCCGCCGAGCCGGTCCGCATCGACCGGTTCGGCGGGCAACGTGTCTTCACGGGAGAACACGACGTCGGCGTCGCGTACCACCCGCACCACCGGCAGGGCGGCGTCGAGATAGTCCGCCGCCGCAGCGAATTTCGCGCGCGCACCTTTCGCCATGTCCGAATCCGGATCGAGCGCGGCGGCCCGCAGATTCGCAAGCGATCCGTACTGCATGAGCAGGCTCGATGCGGTCTTCTCGCCGATTCCTTTCACCCCGGGCAATCCGTCCGAGGAGTCACCACGCAACAGGGCCAGTTCGGCGTAGGCGTCGCCGGCGCGGTCCGCCGGCACCCCGTATTTGGCGGCCACCTCGGCCGGACCCATGAGTTCGGCCTTGGCCAGGCCCCGCACCACATACAGGACGCGGACCGGTACCGGGCTCTCGGCAACCACTTGCAGAAGGTCGCGGTCGCCGCTGACCACGATGGTCGGGTCGCGGGTCTCGGTGGCTGCGAGCGTGCCGAGCACGTCGTCCGCTTCGAGACCTTCGGCGCCGGCCGTTGCGATCCCCGCGGCGGCAAGGACATCGAGAATCATGGGCACCTGAGGGGACAGGGTGTCGGGCACTTCTTCCTCGGCCCCGCCGCTCTCCTCGGCGACGCGGTGCGCCTTGTAGGTGGGCACCGCGTCCACCCGGAACGCCGGCCGCCAATCGAGGTCGAGGCACACGGCGAGCCGGGAGGGCCGGTGGGTGGTGATCAACGCGGCCACCATGTCGGTGAATCCGCGTACGGCGTTGACCGGTCGGCCGTCCGGGGACGTGATGGAATCGGGTAACGCGTAGTACGCGCGAAACCACAGGCTGGCACCGTCGAGGAGAAGCAGGGGCTTACTCATGGCTCACATACTGCCAAACGGCATTAACCTGAGCCCATGAGTTCCCTCGGAGCCTCCACGTCCCGCTTCCCCGCAGCCAGTTACGCCGACCGGATCGCCCGGGCCGCCGCGCTCGCCCGCGAGTCCGGACTCGACGGCCTGCTCATCACACCCGGTCCCGATCTGCGGTATCTGCTCGGTTCCCGGGCCGAGTCGTTCGAAAGGCTCACCTGCCTGGTGATTCCGGCGAACGGCGACACCGCGTCGGTGGTCGTGCCGCGACTCGAGTTGGCATCGCTCACCGACTCGGCAGCGGCGGAACTGGGAGTGACGATCCTCGACTGGGTCGACGGGATCGATCCGTATGCCCTGGTCGCCGGGCTGCTTCCGGCGCCGGCTCGAACAGCCGTCACCGACGCCATGCCTGCGTTGCATCTGCTTCCCTCGGCGCAGGCGCTCGGTGCGCTTCCCGTTCTCGCAACCGAGGTGCTGCGCGAGCTGCGAATGGTCAAGGACGATACCGAGATCGACGCCCTCCGGAGGGCTGGTCAGGCGATCGACCGCGTGCATGCCCGGATGGGCGAGTTCTTGAAGGTCGGCCGCACCGAAGCTGAGGTCGCCGCGGACATCACCGCCGCCATTCTCGACGAGGGGCACACGGAGGCCGCCTTCGTGATCGTCGGATCGGGCCCGCACGGCGCCGATCCCCATCACGAGGTGTCGGACCGGGTGATCGAATCGGGTGACGTGGTGGTCATCGACATCGGAGGCCCCGTGGATCCGGGCTACAACTCCGACTCCACCCGCACCTACAGCATGGGCGAACCCGACCCGGTGGTGGCGGCCCGGGTGGCCGTCCTCGAAGCGGCGCAGGCGGCGGCCGTCGACCTGGTTCGTCCCGGAGTCACGGCCGAGGCCGTCGACGCGGCCGCGCGGGATCTGCTGGCGGCGGAGGGCCTGGCCGAGGCCTTCGTCCACCGCACCGGGCACGGGATCGGGCTGTCCGTGCACGAGGAGCCGTACATCGTGTCGGGCAACGCGATCGAGCTGGCGGAAGGAATGGCGTTCAGTGTGGAACCCGGAATCTACTTCCGCGGGCAGTGGGGGGCGCGCATCGAGGACATCGTCGTCGTCACCGCCGACGGGTGCGAATCCCTCAACACCCGGCCGCACGGATTGACGGTGCTCCCCGGCTGATCGTTCCGGGCCGACGGGAATGTGCGGCAGCGTCCGCAGCCACGGGTAGTAACATCTACCCTTTGTTCGCGACCGCACTCGCCGCCGCCCGTTGGCGGCGGGTCGGGATCACAGATCAACCGAAGGTGTCATGGAAAGCGTCGCCCCGAAGGTAACCGTCGTCGTACCGACGTACAACGAACGCGACAACCTGCCCAAGCTCGTCGAATTTCTCGCCGCGTTGCACATTCCGAACATGCACGTCCTCGTGGTCGACGACAACTCGCCGGACGGCACCGGTGACGTCGCCGAGAAGCTGGCGATCGACGCACCCATCCCGGTGGGTGTCCTGCACCGCACCGTCAAGGATGGGCTGGGCCGCGCTTACGTGGCCGGCATGACCCGAGCCCTGGACGAGGGCGCCGACATCGTCATCCAGATGGATGCTGATCTGTCGCATCCGTCCGAGGCAATTCCGCGCATGGTCGAGACCCTGACGCAGACGGACGCCGCGGTGGTGCTCGGCTCTCGCTACGTGGCCGGCGGTGCGGTTGCCAGTGACTGGCCGTGGCACCGCAAGGCGCTGTCGGCGTGGGCCAATTTCTACGTCAACGCGATTCTGCGGCTGCGGGTCAAGGATGCGACTGCAGGGTTCAAGGCCTGGCACGCTGACACTCTCCGGGCGATCGACGTCCACGGGGTGCAGAGCAACGGCTACGCATTCCAGGTCGAGATGAACTACCGGACGGTGCAGCGCGGCATGCGTATCGCCGAGGTGCCCATCCGTTTCGAGGAGCGCACCGACGGTGTGTCGAAGATGAGCCTGGGAGTGCAGATGGAATCCGCGCTGGTGCCGTGGAAACTGCGGTTCAGTGGCCGCGGAGCGAAGCAGAACCGAGCACGCGGCTGACCGCGATCTCGACGACTACCCGGGTCGGATTCTCGCGGGGCTGCCGGTAGCGGGCCGCGTATCGCGCGACCGCATCGGCCACCGCCGCAGGGTCGGTGAGCACCCGCGACGGCCCCTCGAGGGTCATCCACCGTGGCCCGTCCACCTGGCTCACTGCGGCGTACCCGCCACGTTCGGCGTTGAGCGCCTTCTGGGACGAACCGTTGGTGATGACCCGCGCGATGCCGTGCTCCTGATCCCAGGTGAAGCCGACGGCCACCACGTGGGGGGTGCCGTTCTTGCGCAGCGTGGTGAGGGTGCCGAGGTGATATTCGCCGAGGAAGGTGAGCGCTGTGTCGGTGAGGCGAATCGGTGCCTGGGGGGTGCGGTCCATGACCCGACGGTAATCCAGGACACTGGACCGGTGAGCCTGGGATCGAAGAAGAACAGCGGACAGCACGAAGCCGACGGGGCGGTACTCGTGCTGGGCGGGCGCAGCGAGATCGGTCTCGAGATCGCGACCCGGCTGGCGCCCGGCCGCACGATCGTTCTGGCGGCGCGCCGCAGCGGGGACCTCGTCGCGGAACGGCAAGCGTTGCTCGACGCCGGTGCCTCGGGGGTCGAGTGTGTGGAATTCGACGCCGACGACCTCGAGAGCCACGAGGACCTTCTCCGGTCCGTCGTGACGACGCACGGTCCCGTGTCGGTAACGATCCTCGCGTTCGGGATTCTCGGCGATCAGGCGCGCGCCGAGCGAGACGCACGACATGCCGTGGCGGTGGTACACACCGATTACGTCGCACAGATCAACGTGCTGACTCATCTGGCCACCCTGCTCCGCGCCCAGGGGTCGGGACGCATCGTCGTGTTCTCCTCTGTCGCCGGGGTCCGCGTGCGGCGGGCCAACTATGTGTACGGGTCCGCGAAAGCTGGACTCGACGGATTCGCGTCCGGGCTCGGGGATGCGCTCCACGGCAGCGGTGTCGCCCTCATGCTGGTCCGGCCGGGTTTCGTCATCGGCCGGATGACGGAGGGAATGTCCGCGGCACCGATGTCGAGCACACCCGCACAGGTGGCGGACGCCGTCGTCCGCGGACTCCGGCGGGGGTCGGCCCGGGTGTGGGTGCCCGGACGACTGCGGCCGGTGTTCTTCGTCATGCGGCTTCTGCCGCAGGCACTGTGGCGCCGGATGCCGCGATGAGTGATGTCGTCGCCGTGGTCGGTATCGGCGCGGACGGCTGGGACGGGTTGTCGCCGCGCGGGCAACGGGAAATCCGGGAAGCCGACGTGCTCATGGGGTCGGACCGGCAACTCGCGCTGATCCCCGAGTCCACCGCGCTGCGCGTTGCGTGGCCGTCGCCGCTGGTGCCGGCGCTCGGTGGGCTGTTGGCCACGCATGCCGGCCGGAGGGTGTGCGTACTCGCGAGTGGCGACCCGATGTTCCACGGCATCGGGGTGACACTGGTCGAGCTGCTGGGTTCGGAGCGGGTGCGCGTCGTCAGCCATCCGTCGTCGGCGACGCTCGCCTGCGCCCGGATGGGCTGGCCGGCGCACGACACCCCCGTGATCAGCCTGGTGAACCGGGCGCCGGAAACGGTGCTGCCAACCCTGCACGATCACGCGCGGATTCTGGTGCTCAGCCGCGACGAACACACCCCGGCCGTGGTGGCCGCACTGCTGAAAGGACACGGGTTCGGGGACTCGCGTCTCAGCGTGCTCGGCGAGCTGGGCGGGCCCGGCGAGTCCCGGGTCGACGGAACGGCCTCGGCGTGGAACCACGACGCCTGCGCCCGGCTGAACGTGATAGCCGTGGACTGCCGCGCGAGCGCTGGAGGCCCGCGGCTGACCAGGCTTCCCGGCCTCGCCGACTCGGCGTACTCGGGTGACGGGCAGATGACCAAGCACGAGATCCGGGCACTGACGCTGTGTGCCCTGGCGCCTGCTCCCGGAGAAGTTCTCTGGGATGTGGGCGGTGGGTCGGGCACGATCGCGATCGAGTGGATGCGCACCCATCCCCGGTGCCGGGCGGTCACGTTCGAGCGTGACCCCGAGCGCGTCGCCCAGATCGAGACGAACGCCGCGGCACTGGGTGTGCCCGCCCTTGCCGTTCACGGTGCCGCGCCCGGGGCGTTCGGTGACCTAAGGGAACAGGAGGGGCGCGTTCCGGACGCGATCTTCGTCGGAGGCGGGCTCACCCAGGACGGACTGTTCGAAGAGTGCTGGTCGCGGCTCCGCGACGGCGGCCGACTGGTTGCCAACGCCGTGACGGCGGAATCGGAGGCGCTGCTGGTGCAGTGGTTCTCCGAGCACGGTGGGCAACTCCGTAAGTTTCAGGTGTATCGCGGCCAACCGCTCGGCGGATTCACCGCCTGGCGTCCGCAGTTGCCGGTCGCGCAGTGGTCGGTGTCGAAGCAGGCGAAAGGTGACTCAGCATGACGGTCTACTTCATCGGGGCCGGCCCGGGAGCGGCGGATCTCGTCACCGTGCGGGCACAGCGCATCATTGCGGCCAGCCCGGTGTGCCTCTATGCGGGAAGTCTCGTCCCCGCGGAGTTGCTCGCCGAATGCCCCGAAGGCGCACGGGTCATCGATACGGCCCGGCTGAGCCTCGACGAGATCGTCGCTCTTCTGCTCGACGCCGACGCCGCCGGTCACGATGTCGCGCGGTTGCATTCGGGGGATCCCTCGATCTTCAGCGCGGTCGCCGAGCAGGCGCGCAGGCTCGACGCCGCGGGAGTCGCCTACGCCATCGTGCCCGGCGTTCCCGCGTTCACCGCTGCGGCGGCCTCGCTCGGGCGAGAACTGACGGTGCCCGGCGTGTCTCAGTCGATCGTGCTGACCCGGGTGTCCACGTTGTCCACCGCCATGCCGGAGGGGGAAGATCTGCGTTCGCTGGGACGCAGCGGCGCCACCCTCGTCGTCCATCTCGGTGCGCATCGCATCGATCAGATCGCCCTGGAACTGACTGAGAACTACGGGCCGGACTGCCCGGCCGCCGTCGTCGCCTTCGCGTCACGACCCGACGAGATCGTGTTGCGCGGCACCCTCGCCACCATCGCGGACCAGGTGAAAACCGCCGGTGTCACCAAGACTGCTGTCGTGATCGTCGGCAAAGTTCTTGCCGCCGAAGGGTTCCCGGACAGCTACCTGTACTCGGCTGCCCGCGAGCGCACCACCCACTGACCGTGCAGCGGATATTGATCCTCGGGGGCACCGGGGAGGCGAGGTCGCTGGCAGCAGCGTTGGCCGAGGATCCGGCCATCGACACCGTGTCGTCCCTCGCCGGGCGGGTTCGGGATCCGCGGATCCCGGCCGGTGTGGTGCGGATCGGCGGATTCGGTGGTGAAGGCGGACTCGCGGAGTGGTTGCAGCACAATCGCGTCGACGCGATTGTCGATGCCACCCACCCATTCGCCGCACGGATGACCGAGAACGCTGCCGAGGCGGCCCGGCGTTGCCGGATCCCCCTGGTCGTGTTGCGACGGCCCGAGTGGACACCCACCCCGGGCGACGACTGGCGCCCCGCCCGGGACCTGGCGGCCGCGGCCGCACTTCTTCCCGACCTCGGAGCGCGCATCTTCCTCACCGTCGGACGGCAGGGTGTCGGGGCGTTCGCCGACCTTCCTGCACTGCGGTTCCTCGTTCGCGCGATCGATCCACCGGCAGTCGACCTGCCCGCGCGCTCGACTCTGCTGCTCGCCCGTGGACCGTTCACCGTGTCGGCCGAAATCGCTCTCATGCAGAGGCACCAGATCGACGTACTCGTCACGAAGAACAGCGGTGGTGACCAGACCGCCGCGAAACTCCACGCGGCGCGCGACCTCGGAATTCCCGTGGTCATGATCGACCGACCACCGTTACCTCGCGCGAGCGCGACAGTAGGCGATGTCGCGGGAGCGCTCGACTGGATCCGCTCCGATCGGTAGACCCGAGCAGATCTTCAGCACGCGACGGCGGGTGCGTCCTCCGACAACGGTTTTCCCTCCGGTTCGGTGTAGAACGCCAACAGGACCAGCGGAACCTGACCCAGATTGGAACCGATGTGTACGTGGTCACGTCCGGAGTTTTCGGTGATCGCTTGCCCGGCGGTGGTTACCACTGTCGTGCAGTCGTCCAGAGTCCTTGTGAGAACGCCTGATTCGACGAGGGCGTACACCGGCCCGTCGTGGTAGTGCCACCCCGTGGTGCCGCCGGGGGCGATCTCGATGCGGCGCAGGGTGAGATGGGTGGCACCGGTCTCCGCGGAACCGGTCATGGCGGGCACGGTTGTTTCGAAGAGGATTTGCGCCGTCACGCCGGACGAGGGGGTGGCCTGCGCGGGGGAGGGAAGAAGCACTGCCAGGGCTACACAGGTCAACGCAGCCAGACTCGGTTTGACGGACATCGCCACCACCTCTCGGGGCACGGAAGTGCCCGAACACCCCAGCCTACGGTTGAGGGGGTGACCCGCGGGCCCGTTTCGGGATCGGATACTTCGGGCCCATTTTCGCCTCCCGCGCCCACCACTGCGGGTTACAGTCGGAACGGTTTTTCCTTCGTCAGCAGGGTGGGATCACGATGAACATGGTGAAGAAGACAGTAGCGTCGGCCCTCGTTGCGGGGGCGTTGACCATGGGAGCGGGTACGGCGCACGCCGATCCGGTGGAACCGAGCGGTGTCGTGCCCGCTCAGGCTGTTCCCTTCCGGCACGAGGTCGACAAGCAGAAAGCCCTCGAGAACATGCTCAACGAACTCGGCGTCGGCTGGGCCAACGGCGGCGCTGCGGGGACGGCGATCGGCGCCCTCATCGGTCTCGGGGTGGGGTGTGTGTCGATGTTCCCCGGTAGCCTCGCCGGTTGCATGATCGGGACGCCCATCGGTGCCATCACGGGCGCCATCGTGGGTATCGGTAACGGAAATCCCAGGGCGCAGCAGGCCATTCAGGAGTACATCACCACGCCGTAGGGGTCGGCGGTGGCCCGGACGGGTGGCTGTCCGGGTCACCCACGCCCACGCAGTGCGTCGATGACGGGCGCGAACACCTCCATATAGGGGTCGTGCACGGTGATGTACGAGAAGCCGTACCGTTCGCGGTGCCGCTCGAGTTGTTCGACCATCTCCTCCACAGTTCCGAGGAGCAGGTACGGGGTGTCGAGCACGTCCTCGGCAGTCATGTTTGCGGCCATCCGCTCGGCGATGCTCTGCGCCGCGGATTGTCGGTCGTCTGTCTCGACGACCATCTGTACCAGCAGGTGCCACTCGATACCGTCAGCCCGGCCTCCGGCGTGTTTGCGCACGAATCGGATTCGTTCGTCGGTTTCGCTGGCGGTGGCGAGCCGGAACGTTCCGGGCGGCTTACCGGGAATCTGGAACGTGCCCGCCACTCCGACCGTGTCCGCATGTGCCGCAGCGATGCGCAGCACCCGATCGCCCGTGCCGCCGATCAACAGGGGAGGCCCCGACCCTTCGAAGCCGGACCGCTGCAGTGGCCGCGGGGTGTCGCGCTCCTCGGGGAGTTCGTCGAAATCGTTGGTGAAGAACGTGTGCAGGCCGTCGACCATGGTCGCCAACTGTTCGACACGCCCACCGAACGGCTTCCACTCGATGCCGGCGGCGTCGAATTCCCACTTCATGTGTCCGGCGCCGAGACCGATCTCGAGCCGGCCGTCGGTGAGGACGTCGGTGGTCGCGATCTCCCGGGCGAGGAGGGCCGCGTTCCAGAACGGAGCATTGAGTACCAGAGTGCCGACCCGCTGTCGGGTGGCATCGGCGATGGCGACCAGCATCGGAAACGGTGCCGGTGCGCCGAGGTGGTCGGCGGCGAGCACGACGTCGTAGCCCAGTTCGGCGCTGCGGCGACATCGATCGATCAGCGCGTCGCGGGAACCGACATCGAGGATGTTGAAGGAGAACCGGAAATCGCGCATGACCTTCACGATGCCTGATCGGCGGGACAGTGCGCAGGAAATCCGGCACCACTGTCGAGATGCGAGGGTAACGATATTTTCGTGGCGAACGACCTAACGGCACAGAACTGTCGTGTCCCCGCCACGTGAAGGAGCTCTCGTGCAGAAGAAGTCCGTTCGGCGAACCGCAGCACTCGCCGGCCTCATGGCCGCACCCCTCGTCCTCGGCTCCACCGTCGGTGTAGGCACCGCCGGTGCCGACCCCTGGCACGTCGGACCCGTCTACCGCGCGGAGACCTCCGGTGAAGGTGCCGAGTACTTCTGCAACAAGGCGGCAGCGCTCGAGCAGACCACCGGTTACATCATCATCCCGTGCACCCTCGATACCGCGACGGACGTCTGGTATCGCGTGGTCGTCAACCCGGTCAACTGGGCTTTCGAAATCTGAACTGTGACGAGCGGGGCCTGCGCACCCGACGAAGCGGCACCCTCGAGCGCCGGGCACACTCCGCTTCGGCGAGTGTGCCCGGCGCCGGTTCTCGGCAGACTGACGGGCAGGGCAGAGCGCAGAGCGATATGCGTATCGGATCGTTTCCGACACCGTCGGTCGAGGTTGCGATCGCCCGGAGCTGGTTGCTGGTTCCCGCTGCCGTCACCGAGATTTTGACCGGCCAGCACGGTCGGGAGCCGACTGCCTCGTCGTCGACAGGAGTCGGTCACTCGGGTGGTCACCCCTCAGCTGTCCCGGGTCCATGACATTCTGCGACGTTCGGCGCATTTCGCGGTGTACTAGACCGTCGACGGTGGGCATCACCCGGCCGGTGCTGCGGTGGATCCGCTTCACGGGGCGGTGAGCGCTCCGATGACCGCGCTCGTGGTTTCCGCGACGGCCTCGTTGTTCGGTTGGGCTGCTTCCTGATTCGTCGAACTGTCGGTCAGGATGACGAGAACCAGAGGGTTGCCTTCCGGGTCCCACACCACGCCGGCATCGTTGGCGGTGCCGAAGCGTCCGGTCCCGGTCTTGTCGGCGGCGGACCAGCCCGGCGGCAATCCTGCGCGGATTCGTGTGTCGGAGGTGGTGCTGGCGCGCATCCAGTCGAGGAGTTGCTGCCGGTGCGCGGGCTCGAGTTCGTCGCCGAGGAGTAGTGCCCGGTAGCCCTCGGCGAGGCCGTTCGTCGTGGACGTGTCGCGGGGATCGCCGCGGAGCGCGGTGTTCAGTTCGGTTTCCCAGCGATCGAGTCGGGTGGTGTCGTCCCCGATGTCGCGGGCGAGGGAGGTGATGGCCTGCGGGCCGCCGATTTCGGTGAGCAGTAGGTTTCCGGCCGTGTTGTCGCTGCGGGTGAGGGCCGCTTCGGCGAGCTGTGCCAGTGTCATCGATGTGCCCACGGCCGCTGAGGTGACAGGTGAATTCTCCACGAGGTCAGCGGCATCGACGGGAACGGTCTTGTCGAGTGACGACGTGCCGGCACTCGTGCGGCGGAGTACCTCCGCGGCGGCGTACGTCTTGAACGTCGAGCACAGGGCGAACCGTTCGTCACCCCGATGCCGGTACACCGCGCCGGTGGCGGGATCGAGAGCCGTGACTCCGATCCGGGTCGAGTACCGCGCCTCCAGCGCACCGATGCTCGAGTCGAGGAAGGCGAACTGCTCCGCCGAGACCGCCTGCGGGGCGGAGGGTGCCGGCGTGGTGGGAGCGGCGGATTCGGCGATGTCCGTGCAGGCACCGAGCAGCAAAGGAAGTGCGAGCGCGAGGGCGTAGGCGCTGCGAGGAAGTCGAGTGGGTCGTGGTCGGGTCATGCACACAATCTCCGGCCCGACGTCCACGAACGCAAAGACGTGGCCGCCGCCCCACCGAGTCGTCTTCGATATCACCGCAGGTAGACAGCCGTCCGGAGAGGACCATTTTCGTGGACGCATCGAGTCGCGGCTGTCGCCGCTGGTTCAATGGTGGGCATGGATCTTCTCCGCCACCTCAGTTTCTTTGTCGCCGTTGCGGAAGAGGGTCATTTCGGGAACGCCGCCACCCGACTGGGGATGACGCAACCGCCGCTGTCGCAAGGTGTGCGGCGGCTCGAACAGCGGCTCGGCACCGAGCTCGTGTCCCGCAGCGCCCGCGGTGTCGGGCTGACGGAGGCGGGGCGTCATCTGTTGCCGCGGGCGCGACTTCTCGTCAGCGATGCCGCCCGGTTCGAGGACGAGGCGCACCGCATTGCCGGCGGAAGCGATGCGGTGGTGCGGTGGGGCGTGACCTCGGCGTTGGGTGACGATGTGGTGGTGCGGTGTGTCCGCGTCCTCCGCGACGCGGACCGTGCGCAGCCCACGCGGGTGGTGACGCGAACAGCAGCAACGAGCGAGTTGGTGGAAGAGGTGCGGGGCGGCAGTCTCGAGCTGGCCGTGATCGAACATCCCGCACTGCTCACCGGGCTCGGCAGTGGGCCCGTCCTGAAAATTAGGCGTTGGGTGGTGGTTCCGGACGATCACCCCGCAGCGACTGCTCGGCAGCCTCAGGTCCGTATGCTGCGCGGGCTGACGCTGTCGACCGGTCCGCGCTCGGACAACCCGCCGGCACACGATCTTTTCGTCGACCTGTGGCGGGTCCGCGGCCTCGACCCGGACGTCGTGGTCGCGTCGGGCCCACGGGAGGTGCTCGCTCACGTGGCGGCCGGCGGGTGTTTCGGGGTGACAACGTCTCCTCCGACGGACATGCCGGGAGTGGCCTGGATCGACCTTGCACGGGACGACTTGGCCCTCCGTGTGCGCATTGTCTGGCGGTCGGGCAGCGACGTCGCCGCCTCTGCCGGCGCACTCGACCGAGTGCTGTTCAAGGGCAGGCGATGACTCCTTCTGCCGAGAAACGGATCCGTGACGTCTTCGCCGACGCCGGCTGCATCGGCTGGCTTCATGCGCGGCGCATCGGTACGCCGGGTGGCGGCGCCAGCTCTCCGGACATCTCCGTGGACGGTGACGATCTGGTCGTCACCGCGTCGGTGTACAAACTTCCGCTCCTGGTCGCGCTCTGCCGCGCCTTCGATGCGGGCACTCTGTCGCCGACGGCGACGGTGCGCGTCAACCCGGCGGACTGCACACCGGGACCGACCGGGGTGTCGATGTTCCGCGATCCCGTCGTGATGAGCTGGCGGGATCTGGCGCTGTCGATGATGACCGTCTCCGACAACGCCGCGGCCGATCTCGTCCTCGGCGGTGTCGGGCTCGACGGCATCGAAAAGGTTCTCGCCGATCTGTGCCTGACGCGGACGCGCGTCGTCGGCGGGACGGCGGACTCCCATCGGAAACTCGTGATCGACTCCCGCGCGCACACCACCGCGGAAGCGTTCGCCGCACTCGCCGACAACGACGATGCGTGGACGGTGTCGGCCTACGACCCGTCGTACGCGAGTGCCACCACCCCGCGTGAGATGACGGCGCTGCTCGACGCGATCTGGACGGACCGGGCAGTGTCGCCGGTGCAGGGGAACTTCATCAGACAGGTGATGGCGGCGCAGGTGTGGCAACACCGCATCCGCTCGGGGTTTCCCTATGCCGACGTCACGGTGGCGGGGAAGACCGGGACCATCGGGGCGATCCGCAACGAGGCGGCCGTCGTTACCTTCCCCGGTGAGATCCCGGTCGCGGTGGCCGTGTTCACCCGGGCCGCGCGGGCGGATCCCCTGCTGCCCGTGGTGGATCAGGCGATCGGCCGCGCCGCCCAGATCGCGGTGTCCGAACTCCGGTCCGGACGCATCCATTGAGCCGCAGTGCACGCTGACGCGCGACGAGGCACAGTGAAGAAGTGACACTTCGAGTGGTCGTCCCGGAGTTGTGCTCGGAGGTGTCGGGGGTCATCGAGGCGCTCGACGCGGCGCCGACGACCTCCCTGCACCCCGGGTTGCTCCACGGGAACGGCTTTACCGCCTTCGTGAAGTCTCCCGACGAACTGCACGGCGCCGTGACCCTGCACGGGCGTCTCGAGGCCGACTACGGTGCACTCCTGCCCACGCCGGCCCGGGTGCGTGGCATCATTCGCCGCCGTCAGCTGATCACCCAGACACGACCCCGCGATCCGGACGGACGGCACCGGTCCGCCGGTACCTACGCGTTGAGCGACATGCCCGACGGCAAGGCGTCGTTCGACACGGGTCTCGTCCCGAAACGCCCGGATCCGTCGTCACCGTTCGCGGGCACCGGCTGGATGTCGATGGCGCCGCCCGACAACGGTCCGTGGGTATCGGAACGTGGGGTACTGGTCGCACTCGAGCCGCTCAGCCAGGGTAGCGGCGCGGAGTGAAGACCCGGGTGCCGTGTGCGTTCTCGACGACGGTGGTCATCGAGGACCCGACGATGAGCAGGCACCGCATATCGATCTCGGTGGGGTCGAGATCGGCGAGTCGGACGACCCGCACCGATTCCTGCGCCCCGGCCACGTCGCGCCCGATGACCACGGGAGTGTCGGGGGAGCGGTGCTCGAGCACGAGGTCGCGCATCGCGGCCACCTGCCAGGTGCGCGATTTCGACGCCGGGTTGTAGACGGCGAACGCCATGTCGGCGCTCGCGACGGCGGAAATCCGTTGCGCCACGATGTCCCACGGCTTCAACCGGTCCGACAGGGACAGGACGGCGTAGTCGTGTCCGAGGGGAGCGCCGACACGGCTCGCCACCGCGTTGGCGGCGGTCATGCCCGGGAGCACGCGGACGCGAACGTCGCGCCACTGGTCCTCGGCGGCCACCTCGAGGACGGCGGCGGCCATGGCGAACACTCCTGGGTCACCCGACGACACCACGGCCACCCGGGCACCGTTCTTGGCCAGGTCGAGTGCCATCGCGGCGCGTTCGGCTTCGACGCGGTTGTCGCTCGAATGCCGGCGCTGACCGGGTCGTTCGGGCAGCCTGTCGATGTATGGTCCGTACCCCACGACGTCGGTGGCAAGGGACAACTCGTACTGCACCTCCGGGGTGGTCCAGGCCTGATCGCCGGGGCCCAGGCCGACGACGACGAGCTCGCCCGTGGATGCCGCGGTGGGTGGGCGACTGTTGGACGGGCTCGGGACCACGGCGATCGAGAAGTAGGGCACGTCGCTGTCGGACACTTCGTCCGCGGAGGCGATCCGTTCGCGGTCGGTGCTGGCCCGCTCCACATACCAGGCCTCGTCGATGCGGCCGGAATCCTTCAGCGCCTGCCGGACCGCCGGATAGGTGCGGCCGAGCTTGAGGATTGCGGCGGCGTCGGTCTCGCGCAGGCGTCGGGTCAGTTCCGCCTGCGGCAGCGTGCCGGGCAGGACGGTGAGCACTTCCTCGCCCTCGACGAGTGGCATGGCCAGTGCGGCGGAGGCGGCGCTGACGGCCGTGACACCGGGAATCACCTCGGCGTCGAACCGCTGCGCCAACCTCTTGTGCATGTGCATGTACGAGCTGTAGAACAGCGGATCACCCGCGGCGAGCAGCGCGACCGACCGACCGGCCTCGAGATGCGCGGCGAGCCGCGCCGAGGCTTCCTCGTAGAACTCGTCCATCGCCCCCTGATACCCGCCGGGATGATCGATCGTCTCGGTGGTGACGGGGTAGACGAGGTGCTCTTCGATCTGGTCCTCGCGCATGTATGGAGCGGCGACTCCGCGGGAGATGCTCTTACCGTGCCGGGCGCTGTGAAACGCGACCACGTCTGCCTCGGCGATCACCCGCGCCGCCTTGACCGTCACCAATTCGGGATCGCCCGGACCGATACCGACTCCCCAGAGCTTGCCGGGCGCACCCGCGTCAGTGCTCATTCCACTTCGCTCGCAATCGCATTCAGGGCGGCCGCCGTGATGGCGCTGCCACCCCGCCTGCCGCGGACCACCAGGTGCTCGAGCCCACTCGGATGCTCGATCAGTGCTTCCTTCGATTCGGCCGCACCGATGAAACCGACCGGGCCACCGATCACGGCAGCGGGCCGAGGCGCGCCCGACTCGATCATATGGAGCAGGTAGAACAGGGCGGTGGGGGCGTTCCCGATCGCGACGACGGCGCCGTCGAGCTTGCTGCCCCACAATTCCAGCGCGGCAGCCGACCGGGTGTTCCCGATCTGCGCGGCCAGCACGGGCACCCGGGGGTCGCGGAGAGTGCACACCACCTCGTTGTCCGCGGGCAGCCGCTTGCGGGTGACGCCGGCCGCCACCATCTGTGCATCGCAGAGGATCGGTGCACCGTTCGCGAGGGCCTCACGCGCGGCTTTGACGACACCGGGGGTGAACGCGACGTCGTCCACCAGATCGACCTGCCCGCTCGCGTGGATCATGCGGACCACGGCCTGCGAGACGTCCTCCGGAAAAGCGCTGAGATCTGCTTCGGCGCGAATCGTGGCGAAGGACTGGCGGTAGATTTCCGCGCCGTCTCGGATGTACTCGATCATGGCCTCACGATAGAGGCAGTGCCGTCAGGGGTTGTCGACCCGGTAACCGGTGCCGGTCGCAACGACATCGGTCACCTCACCCTTGGGGCGCCCGCAACAGCGGTCGCAACCCGACCAGTGTTGCCTCCCGGGGGCGGGGAGTTCGCCACCGAGGACCGCGTCGCGAGCGTCGGTGCGCACGTCGGCGAGCGCCTTCTCGCATCCCGGCCGGCCCGTGCACGCGCTGACGAGCAGCCAGGGGGAGTTTTCGTCGAAGATCAGGCCCATCGGTGCGAGGACGCGGACCACCTGCTCGGCGGACCACTCGTCGAGATCGCACAGCAGCACCGACCTCCACGGGGTGACGATCACCGGTTTCTCCACCGCGGCCAGGAACTCCGCCATCCGAGATTCGAGGATGCCGAATGCGAGGCCGCCACCGAGCGTGACAGTGCCGTCCGGCTGATCCAGCCACCCGATCGGGGGCCGGTGCTCGGCGTACCCGGTCACCGGTTCCGCGGTGGGCTGGAGGGTGAGCGCGGTGAGTGTCCGTTCGATCCCGTCGTCGATCTCGGACAGCCGCCACTGCCCCCCGCGTAGACCGAGGAAGGTGCGGGCCGCGTCGAGCAGCACGTCGACCGACTGGGCGACCGAGATCCGGGCACCGCTGTCGCACCCGGCCAGCACCAGCGCCACCTCGGTCTCGTTCACTGCGTGCACTCCGAAATCGCCGCCGAGAGCGGACACGTCACCGCGGCCGTCGTCGAGGGTGAAGAGGACGCGGCCGGGCAGTTCGGCCAGCGCGCTGTCGGCGCACAACCGGCGGTCGAGTTCGTCGACCAGATCCCGCAGGTCGGCGACGCCACCGATGCGGCCTGTCAACGGTGAGGCGAGGATGTTGCGGACCCGTTCGTGGGTGTGCGACGGCAACAGGCCGGTGTCTGCGAGTCGCCGCGCGAACTCCGCGGGATCGTCGACGGCGCGAAGCTGCACGTTGCCGCGGGAGGTCAGTTCGATCTCCCCGTTACCGAGGTCGCGTGCCGATTCCGCGAGGACCTGCAGCTGCGCCGGCGTGAGGACACCACCGGGCAGTCGCACGCGGGCGAGCGGGCCGTCGGCGGCCTGATGGACCTGCAGCGCGCCCGGGCAGGCGTCGGGGCGGGAACGTGGGGCGACCATGGTCCCAGGTTACGTCGGCCGCCCGGTAGCATCACGACCACTTGCGGCAGCAGGAGAGGAAGCCGGTGTAATTCCGGTGCGGTCGCGCCACTGTGAGCTCGCCGAACCCGGTGGGCGAGCCAGACCCTCACCTGTCGTCCTGTTGACCCACGGTTCCGAAGCCGACCTGGTTTTCGGTGAACCACCGCCACGGGGCGCGACACCCCAGGAAGGCTCCACCTGTGATCCTGCTGCTCTCCACCTCCGACACCGACCTGCTCAGCGCACGTGCCAGCGGAGCGGACTACCGCTGGGCCAACCCGGCACGGTTGCTGATCGAGGAGGATCTGCCGGCCCTGCTCGCGGGCGCCGACCTCGTCGTGGTCCGGATTCTCGGTGGTCGCCGGGCGTGGGAAGACGGGCTCGACGCCGTGTTGGCCAGTGGCCGGCCGGTGGTGGTGCTGGGCGGTGAGCATGCCCCCGACGCCGAGTTGATGGAGTGCTCGACGGTGACCGCCGGGGTCGCCGCGGAGGCGCACAACTATCTGGCCGAGGGCGGAGCCGACAACCTCGCCCAACTGCATCACTTCCTGTCCGACACCGTCCTGCTGACCGGTCACGGCTTCGAGGCGCCGGTCCACCTGCCCAGCTGGGGCCTGGCACCGTTCGCCGTCGAGGGCGATGCGCAGCGCCCCACCATCGCCGTGCTCTACTACCGCGCCCAGCACCTGGCCGGGAACACCCGCTACATCGAGGCGCTGTGCGCCGCGATCGATGCGGCCGGGGGCAACCCGCTGCCGATCTACTGCGCGTCGCTACGCACCGCCGAGCCCGAGCTGCTGCAGACGCTGCGCCGCGCCGACGCCATGGTGGTCACCGTGCTGGCCGCCGGTGGCACCAAGCCGGCCGGAGCGTCCGCCGGCGGTGACGACGAGGCATGGGATGTCGCCGCGCTCGCCGCACTGGACGTGCCGATCCTGCAGGGTCTATGCCTGACGAGCAGCCGGGAGTCGTGGGCGTCCAACGATGACGGACTCTCCCCGCTCGACGTCGCGACCCAGGTCGCAGTGCCCGAGTTCGACGGACGCCTCATCACGGTGCCGTTCTCGTTCAAAGAGATCGACGCGGACGGGCTGTCCACGTATGTCCCCGATGCGGAACGCGCATCCCGGGTGGCCGGCATCGCCGTCCGGCACGCCCGCCTGCGCCACATTCCCGCATCCGAGCGCCGGATCGCTCTGATGCTGTCGGCGTACCCCACGAAGCACGCCCGCATCGGCAACGCCGTCGGTCTCGACACCCCGGCCAGCGCGATCCGGTTGCTCACCGAGATGCGCGCGGCCGGATACGACCTCGGAGCGGAGGACGGCCCGGACGCGGTGCCCGGCCTCGCCGCGCAGGACGGGGACGCGCTCATTCACGCGCTGATCGCCGCGGGCGGTCAGGACCCCGACTGGTTGACCGCCGAGCAACTCGAGGGCAACCCGATCCGCATCTCGGCCGCCCGCTACCGCGAGTGGTTCTCGGCGCTGCCCGCCGATCTGCGCGAGGGCGTCGAGGAACACTGGGGCCCGGCACCGGGAGAGCTGTACGTCGACCGGTCTCAGGACCCAGACGGTGAAATCGTCATCGCGGCAATGCAGTTCGGAAATCTGGTACTGATGGTGCAGCCGCCCCGCGGATTCGGGGAGAAGCCGGTCGCGATCTATCACGATCCGGACCTGCCGCCGAGCCACCACTACCTCGCCGCCTACCGCTGGATCGCCGCGCACCCCGGAGACGGGGGTTTCGGCGCCGACGCCGTGGTCCATCTGGGCAAGCACGGCAACCTCGAATGGCTGCCCGGTAAGACGCTCGGCATGTCGGCCTCGTGCGGCACCGACGCTGCACTCGGCGATCTCCCGCTCATCTACCCGTTCCTCGTCAACGACCCCGGCGAGGGGACGCAGGCCAAGCGCCGCGCCCACGCGACACTCGTCGATCACCTGATTCCGCCGATGGCCCGCGCCGAGAGCTACGGCGACATCTCCCGGCTCGAGCAGCTCCTGGACGAGCACTCCAACATCTCCGCCCTGGACCCGTCGAAGCTGCCGGCCATCCGCCAGCAGATCTGGACGCTGATGCGGGCCGCCAAGATGGACCACGACCTCGGGCTCGAGGAACGACCCGACGAAGACGTCTTCGACGACATGCTGCTGCACGTCGACGGCTGGCTGTGCGAGATCAAGGACGTCCAGATCCGGGACGGGCTGCACGTGCTGGGGCAGGCGCCCCGCGGCGACGCCGAGGCGGAGTTGATTCTCGCCATGCTCCGTGCCCGACAGATGTGGGGCGGCGAGCAGAATGTTCCCGGTTTGCGGGAGGCCCTCGGACTCAGCGAGGACGGCGACGAATCGCGCACCCGCGTGGACGACGTCGAGGCCCAGGCCCACGCGCTCGTGCGGGGCATGGCCGACGCCGATTGGCGGCCCGAAGCAGCCGACACGCTGACCGACGACGCCACGGTCGCGAAGATCCTGCGCTTCGCCGCCACCGAGGTCGTGCCGCGACTGCGGGAAACCGACAACGAGATCGCGCAGGTGCTCCACGCCCTGGACGGTGGTTTCATCGCCGCCGGGCCGAGCGGGTCGCCGCTGCGGGGGCTCATCAACGTGCTTCCGACGGGCCGCAACTTCTACTCCGTCGACCCGAAGGCCGTACCGTCCCGGCTCGCCTGGGAGACCGGCCAGGCGATGGCCGAATCGTTGCTGGACCGCTACAAGTCCGATCACGGCGAGTGGCCGCGCTCGGTGGGTCTGTCCGTGTGGGGCACGTCCGCGATGCGCACCTCCGGCGACGACATCGCGGAGGTCTTCGCGCTGCTCGGTGTGCGGCCGGTGTGGGACGAGGCCAGCCGGCGGGTGGTGAACCTCGAGGTGATCGACCTCGCGGAACTGGGCCGCCCGCGCATCGACGTGACCGTGCGGATCAGCGGCTTCTTCCGCGACGCGTTCCCGCACGTGCTGGCGTTGCTCGACGACGCCGTCCGGCTCGTTGCCGCGCTGGACGAACCCGCGGAGAGCAACTTCGTGCGCGCGCACGCGCAAGCCGATCTGGCGGACCACGGTGACGAGCGGCGCGCGACCACCCGCATCTTCGGTTCGAAACCCGGAACCTACGGCGCCGGACTGCTGCAGCTGATCGACTCCAAGAGCTGGCGCGGCGACGCCGATCTCGCCGAGGTGTACACCACCTGGGGCGGTTTCGCCTACGGACGCGGACTCGACGGCGCCCCCGCCGCCGACGACATGCGTGCGGCGTACCGGCGAATCACCGTGGCCGCGAAGAACACCGACACCCGCGAGCACGACATCGCCGATGCCGACGACTATTTCCAGTATCACGGTGGCATGGTCGCGACGGTGCGCGCGCTCACCGGGACGTCACCGGAGGCGTACATCGGTGACAGCACCCGACCCGACTCGGTGCGCACCCGCACCTTGTCGGAGGAGACGTCCCGCGTCTTCCGCGCGCGGGTGGTTAACCCGCGCTGGCTCGAGGCGATGCGCCGGCACGGGTACAAGGGTGCATTCGAGATGGCCGCCACCGTCGACTACCTGTTCGGTTATGACGCCACCACCAACGTCGTGGCCGACTGGATGTACGAGAAGCTGGCCGAGTCGTATGTCCTCGACGAGCAGAACCGCAAATTCATGGAGAAGTCGAACCCGTGGGCGCTGCACGGTATTGCCGAGCGGCTGCTCGAGGCCGCCGAGCGAGACATGTGGGAGCGCCCCGAACAAGGCACCCTCGACGGGCTCCGGCAGGTGTACCTCGAGACCGAGGGTGAACTCGAGGGCGACTGAGACGGCGCTCGCGCGGGCTAGCATGGGCCGGGTGACCACAGAATTCGATCGGGTGTCGGCCGCCAAGTATGTTCTGCTCACCACCTTTCGCCAGGACGGCTCCCCGGTGGCTACGCCACTGTGGGCGGCCCCCGACGGGGGCCGGTTACTGATGTGGACGGTCACCGACTCCTACAAGGTGAAACGAATCCGCCGCAACCCGGAGGTCACGGTGGCGGTGTGCGATGTCCGGGGCAAGCCGAAGGGCCCGGAAGTCCCGGGGCGGGCGGTCGTCCTCGACGCCGCGGACACTGATCGTGCGCGCGACGTCATTGCCCGCAAGTACGGGATCCTCGGGTGGGTCTCGATGAAGCTCAGCCTGCTTCGGCGAGGCAGAACGGGCACGATCGGGCTCGCCGTGACCGCGGGCGACCGGTAGCAGCGGCCACCCGCGCCGACGAGTGCGGCGAGGGGGCCGGCATCGCAACCACATCGGAATGGCTGCTCGACCGGCCTCTCGGAGCGGGCGCACGGAAGCCGCGCACGACAGGGTGGTGGCTCGGCCACCTAAGGTGTTCGATTGACCCACTCCGGGGTGGTGGTGGTCGATCCCGTCGCCCGCAACGATTGAGCAGGTGCGCCGTGGAATGTCTCGATCTGCTCATTCGCTCTTCCTCGAGCCGAGGGACGGCGCCCGATGAGCCGTCGTGCGATGATCGCGGCTGCCCTCTCGGCGGCCGTGCTGGTTGTTGCGGTGACGGCTTCTGTCGAGTGGCAGATGTGCCGGACCACCTTCGGCCCAACGGAATTGGCGTTGTTCCTGATGGTGGGCGGGGTGTTCGTGGCGGCGGGTCTGGTCGCGGGCTGTTACCGGCCGGCGGACACTCTGGGGCGGCTGCTCGTGGCGGCCGGGTTGCTCTGGTTGGTGAAAGGCTTTCGGCTGTCGACGGTCCCGGCTTTGTTCACCGCCGGCACGGTATTGACCAACATGTATATACCGGTGCTGATCCAGCTGGTGTTCAGTTTTCCCTGGGGGCGGTTGCACCACCGGTGGGAGCGCCGGTTCATTGGCGGGTGTTACGGGTACTACGCGGTATCCGTCATCTGCGAGCTGGCCTTCCTCGACACCCGCCGCGTCAACTCCGCTCATCCACCGGGATTGAACCTTCTCCTGGTACGGGACGACCCGACCATTTTCGCAGCGATGCAGGTCGTCTTCGGTGTCGGGGGAATGGCCATCGGTCTGGTTCTGATCGGTGTGCTGCTTGCGCGGTGGCGTTCGGGTACGCGAGCTTACCGGGCCGCCGTGGCACCGCTCTGCTGCGCCGCCCTGCTCGGAACTGCCGCCACCGCATGGACGCCGCTCGCGTCGGTCTGGGTGCACAGTCCACAACAGGCGTGGACCCTGCTTCTGCGGTACCCCTCGACCGCGCTGATCCCGCTCGCCGTATTGGTGGGGCTGTGGCGATACAGAGTCACGCGTGCCGCGGTGCGCAACCTGTCCGTCGACATCGGCGCCACCCCCTTCGGTGAGGGCTTCGTCGACGCCCTGCGCGAGGCGCTCCGGGACCCCAGCCTGGCGTTGTGGTCATATTCCCGCGTCCACGACGGATATGTGGATGCGCAGGGACTACGCCAGGTCCTTCCGCGCAGAAACGATGCCCGGGAAGCGACCGCTCTCATCCACGAAGGCGTTCTGATGGGCGCGCTGGTGTACGACAAGGCGGTCGCCGATCAGCCGCGGCTTCTCGCGGCTGTGCGCACCGCCACCACCCGGGCGCTCGACACTCGGCGACAGCGAGGTGGCCCATGCGCCGAACGCCATGGCACTCGATCCGGCGGGTAGCGGCGCCGCCGGTCGACGATCGGCCAGCTCCACCAGCATTCTCGCGGCTCGCTGCACGCTCACATGGTGGTGCCGGGACACATCCAGTAGTTCCTCGAATGCTTCGGCATCGCCGTACCCGCGGCTGGCGATGAGAATGCGCTTCGCCGCGGCGAGGATCTCACCGGGACCAGGCAGAGCTCGCGAAGTAGTGGCTTCCGGGGTGGGACGCAGGCATAGGGGAGTGCTCATACAGCGGCAACTGACAGGGCGGTCGCCAGAAGAACGATCGATCCCACTGCTGCTCCGACCAGCAGCGAGCCGGTGATGGCGCCGCTGCCCACACCCGAGACGAGGCAGACGAATCCGGCAAGAGCCACGTTCCCGAAGTCGGCTTTCGCCGCGACGATCGATCGACGCGACTCGGGGGTCAGCGAGTCGTGTTCGAGGGCACTGGAGTGCATACAACCTCCTGGGCAGAGTACGAGGGACAGAACTCGGCGCACGCCGAATACGCGGCAAGCCACCTGAGTTGTGGTCCCCTTCTCTGGAGACCGAAATGTGACGTCTCCCGCCCCTTCAGTGGTGAGTGAGAAATGTCATAACGAGGACGTCTGGACCTTTATAGCGTAAACGGGCACCAGATGTCATCTGGACAATCGTTCAGACAATGAACTTGCCGTTTCGGTTCGCAGCGGCCGGAATGAACATCACCAGTGTTCACGAGCACGCGCCCGAGTTCGGGGCGGCCACGGTGCTGGACAGGCGGACGAGGAGCCCCGTGCGAAGGACCGGCCGGCCAATGCCCGCCTGCGGAGCGGGGGAGTGGGCGGTCTCTTCCGGGAACGACGAGCGCCCCTGAGTTACGACGCCTGACTCACCGAGGACATGTGGAAGTCGGGGATCCGTAACGGCGGCATGGCCGTTCGGGTGAACCAGTCCTTCCATTCGCGCGGAAGCGTGCGCTCGGTGGCCCCGGCTTGGGAGACCCTGCGGAGCAAGTCGAGGGGGCTCTCGTTGAAACGGAAGTTGTTCACGGCGCCGGTCACCTTCCCGTTCTCGACGAGGTAGACACCGTCGCGGGTCAGTCCGGTCAGCAGCAGGGTGGCCGGGTCGACCTCGCGGATGTACCACAGAGTGGTCAGGAGCAGCCCGCGTTCGGTCTCGGCCACCATCTGATCGAGTGACAGCGATCCGCCCGCGTCGAGGATCAGGTTGTCCCCGGGCACCGTGACCTCGGCGCCGAACTCCCGGGCCGCTGCGCGGGGATAGGCGAGGGCGTGGACGGAGCCCTCGCGCACCCAGTCGACGCGCCCCGCGTCCAGTCCGTTGTCGAACACCGACACCGACTCGGACGAGGATCGGATGGCGACGAAGGGGGCGTACTCCAGGCCCAGTGCGGCGGGATCGGACGTGAGCGTGAGTGGTAGTGCGGAGAGGCGTTCGCCGATTCGTGTGCCGCCGGGCGCCGACAGTGCCGAATGGCCTTCCTCCGCGGCCCGCCCCTCCATGGTCCACATGAGGTAGATCATCAGATCTGCCACGGCGGACGGCGGAAGCAGAGTCTCGTACCGGCCGGCGGGTAGTTCCACCCGGGTGCTCGCCCAGTCGAGGCGAGTCGATAGTTCTTCGAGCATCTTCGTGCCGGGGACGTCGGTGAAATCCTTGGTGCTCGTGCCCACCCATGCGCTGGCGTCGCCGCGTTTGGCGTTGATCTCGACGGACCCGGTGGGCTGGACGAATCGGCGCCGGATTCCGGTGGACGTCCCGAGCCAGGTGGTGTGCAGCTGGTGATGGGCGAAGCCGTAGAGCTGATCGCTGCCGTCGAAGCCCATCGCGAGATCTTGGGCGAGGTGCTCGAACGCGCCGATCTCGGTGCCTGCGGCCTTCTCCTCCCACCGCGGGTCGGTGTCGGCCGCCGCGAGCAGGGGCATAGCGTCGGAGGCGGATCCGGCTGCGCGAGCGGCGGATTCGGCGGAACGGACGACGCCGTCGATGTCCGCGGCATCGACGGAGGCGGAGGTGACGATTCCGACTTTCGCCTCGTCACCGTCCCGGACGATGGAGACGACGGTCCAGCTGCGTGACGTCGACAGGCCGTTGGTGGTCATCGAGTTGCCGGCCCACCGCAGGGCCGCCTCGCTGGCGTCGGTCACGAGGACGATGGTGTCGTCCACGGTGGCGCGGGCGAGAACCTGCTCGACGAGTTGCTGCGGGGCGATCATCGGGCACCTTCCGTCCGGGTGTTCAGTACGTTGACGCCGCGGAACAACGCGGACGGGCAGCCGTGGCTGACGGCCGCGACCTGACCGGGTTGCGCCTTGCCGCAATTGAATGCGCCGCCCAGCTGCCAGGTAGAACGTCCACCGAGCGCCTCCAACGACCCCCAGAAGTCGGTGGTGGTCGCCTGATACGCGACGTCGCGGACCTGCCCGTGGATCTTGCCGCCGCGAATGCGGTAGAACCGCTGGCCGGTGAACTGGAAGTTGTACCGTTGCATGTCGATCGACCAGGACTTGTCGCCGACCACGTAGATGCCGTCCTCCACGCCGGCGATGAGGTCTGCGGTGCTGCGGTCGGTGTCCGGGTCGGGCTGCAGCGACACGTTCGCCATGCGCTGGATGGGAACGTGGTGGGGAGAGTCGGCGTACGAGCACCCGTTGGATCGGTTGAGCCCCAGGCGAGGCGCAAACGCCCGATCGAGTTGGTAGCCCACCAGGACACCGTTCGCCACGAGATCCCAGGACTGCGTTTCGACGCCCTCGTCGTCGTATCCGATGGTGGCCAGACCGTGGGGCACCGTCCGGTCCGCGGTGACGTGCATGATGGGGGTTCCGTACTGCAAGGTGCCGAGCTTGTCGGGTGTGGCGAACGAGGTGCCCGCATAGGCGGCTTCGTAGCCGATGGCCCGGTCGTATTCGGTGGCGTGCCCGATGGACTCGTGGATAGTCAACCACAGGTTGGTCGGGTCGATCACCAGGTCGGTGGGTCCGGCCACCACGGTCGGAGCCTTCACCTTCTCTGCCAGCATTTCCGGGATCTCGGCGAGTTCGGTGGCCCAGTTCCACGTGCTGTCGGATCGGACGTACTCCCAGCCGCGGCCGACCGGGGGAGCGAGCGTGCGCATGGTCTCGAACACCCCTGCCGACTGGTCGACGGCGGTGGCCTCGAGGTGCGGGTGCAGGCGTACCCGCTGCTGGACGATGGAGGAGCCGGCCAGGTCGGCGTAGAACGTCTGCTCCTTCACCTGAAGGCAATCGGCGGTGACGTGGTCGACACCGTCGGACGCGAGTAACCGGCGGGAGTACTCCCCGAGCAGTGAGATCTTCTCTGCGGTAGGCACTTCGAACGGGTCCACCTCGTACTCCGACACCCACTCGGCATCGGTGTACACCGGTTCGTCGGCGAGTTCGACGTGTTCACGGTTGAGTCCGCGCAACGCCCTGGCCACGGCGACCGCCTGCTCGGCCGTCGCGGCGGCGGTGGCCGGGGTCAGTTCCGCATGGGAGGCGAACCCCCATGTCCCCTCCACCACCACACGGACCGCGAAACCCACCTCGTTGGTGTCGACCGCCGCCTGAACTTTGCCGTCGCGCAGCCGGAGAGACTGGCTGGTCAGTCGGTGAACCCGCAGATCGGCGTGCGACGCGCCCGCAGCGCGTGCGGCCCCGAGTGCGGCGTCCGCCAGCACACGCAGAGGGAGGGCAAGAAATTCCGGATCAACCTGTCGTGGAGCCGTCACGGGGACCACCGTAGTCGGAAACTCAGCCGAACTGTTGCCAACCCAGCCGGAGCACCATACCGATGACCACCACCAGCAGGGTGATGCGGACGAATCCAGCGCCCTTGCTCAGCGCCATGCGCGATCCGACGATCGCGCCCAGCACATTGCAGACCGCCATACCGAGGCCCAGCGCCCACAACACGTTTCCACTGGCCGCGAAGAACACCAGCGCGCCCAGGTTGGAACCGAGATTGATCACCTTCGCCATCGCGGCGCTGCGCACGAACTCGGTGCCGAGGAAGGTTGCGAAGGTGATGATGAGGAAGGTTCCGGTGCCGGGGCCGAACAGCCCGTCGTAGAACCCGAGCAGCCCGGCGGCCAACAACACGACGGCGATCATCTTCCGTTGCGTCGGAGGATCCTTCGCCAGGGTGACGCCGAGTTGCGGCCGTGCGGTCACGAACACGGCGACCCCGACGAGAACCACCATGATCAGCGGGATGAAGACGTCCTTGTCGATGCGGGTGACCGTGGCTGCGCCGAGCGCGGACGTCGCCGCGGCGAGGAGACCGGCCGGAATCAGCAGCCGCCAGTTCATCCGGACACGCCGCGCGAAGGTGACGACGGCCGCGAACGTGCCGGTGACTGCGGTCAGCTTGTTGGTGCCCAGCGCGGCCTGTGGCGTCAGATGTGGGGCGACCAGAAACAGCGCCGGTATGAGGATCAGTCCGCCGCCGCCGACCACGGCATCGACCCACCCTGCGGCTGTCGCGGCGGTCAGCAGCAGGGCCCAGTCGCTGACGGTCATCGCCGGGTCGCTGCCGCGGACAGGGGAGGCGAGCTCTTGCGGACTTGCGATCGTCGGGGCACGGCTCACCATAGTAGGAGCGGGGGAAGACCCCGACTGCGCGGGCGAGCGCCGGCCGTTTCCGGTCGCGCCGGTGACCAGGTCGGTGGACACGAGCATCGCGCCACCATCGCCGCCAGCTCGGTCCTCACGACTACCCGCTGCTCCCTGCCGCCCGGGTCGCGCGGAAACCTCCGGGGGAGGACGCAGTTCGCCCAGTGCGCCGCTGTCCCCACCCACGGACCGTCGCTCGATATTGCGGCAAACCGGGGTGGACGCCCAGAATCGAAAGTGCCAGGAATTCGCTTCAGCCCCCGGTTCCCTGCGTTCGACGGGCGAAGGTCCGCCGCATCTGTGGGAGCCGCCCCAACGACGTGGGAGGACAACGATGTCCGGTCTCATCCGCAAAAGTCTCGATTCACCCGAGGAAACCCGCCCCTTCGAGGAGGACATGGGCAAACTCGAACTCGTCAACGTCCCATCCGGCGCTGTGGGGAGGGCAACCTTCCAACCCGGCTGGCAGTGGTCCAAGCACGTCAAACCGATAGCCAAGACAGACAGCTGCCAAGCCGCCCACATGGGTTACGTCATCTCGGGTCGAATGAAGATCGTCATGGACGACGGAGAGGACATGGAGTTCGGCCCCGGCGATCTCATGATCTGCCCGCCCGGACACGACGCCTGGATTCTCGGCGATGAGCCCTGCGTGTTCGTCGACTGGACCGGCGTCGCCGACTACGCCAAGCGGTAGTTCGGTCGCGCCGCATCCTTCCCGGCCGCGCTGGGCAATGTAGGGCTGACCCGGTCAGGATTGCAGCGCCACCCGCTATCCCATCCGGCTGATCACGTCCAGCACCTCGCGTAGCGCGGACACGGAGTGCGCTGGGAGGAAGGCATCGCAGAAGGGCAGCGCAGCCGCCATCGATCCGGCGAGCGGCCGGAAGTCGGGATCACCGGCGCGGGGGTTGAGCCACACGAGTCGATGGGCGCGGCGCCGGACCCGGGCGAGGGCATGCGCCAGGCGCGTCGGGTCGTCGCTGTCCCAGCCGTCGGACGCGATGACCACGACTGCGCCGCGCAGCGCGTTGCCGTGCGGGGACGCGAGCAGTTCGCTCACGCTGCCTGCGATGTGGGTGCCACCGAATCTGTCGACCACCTTGTCGTTCGCCTTGCGGACCGCGGTCTCGGCGCTGCGGTGCGCGAGCACGGGTGTGAGCCTCGTCAGCGAGGTGGAGAAGGCGAACACCTCCGGCCTGCCCGCGGTCTGTCGTTGCACCGCCGCCCGCATCAGATGGAGATAGATCGCGGCGTACGGCTGCATCGACCGGCTCACGTCGCACAGCATCACGATGCGCCGCTGACGGTTCCGCGGGCGGCTCCGCGCGAGGACCACCGGCTCCCAGCCCGTGGCCCTCGACCGGTTCATGGTGGCCCGCAGGTCGATACGCCGGCCGCGGCGATGCACTTCGCGACGCCGGGTGCGGCGGGACGGCCACGCGTCGGTGGCCTGCTCCAGCCAGGCCCCGAGGAGCCGGAGGTCGCCGGCGTCGAATCGGGCGAAGGGTTCGTCGGCGCGAGCCACGAGCCTGCTGGGCAGGGTGTCCGGCACGGCGGTGAGCACGTCGTGAATGTCGTCCTCGCCGCTGTCGTCGTCGCCGGTCATCATCGGTCATCCACGGCACGCCCTCGACGTCCTGCGCGTCACCGGGCCGGTCGCGGTCGTCGCGGACACCGGCGAGGTCCGTCTCCCGTCCCGCAGTGGCTCGCCGCGCAGGCGGATCCACGGACAGCAGGGCGTCCTCGAAGACCGCGGAGAAGACGGCGTCGAACGGCGCGAGGTCGTCGACGCGGTTGACGAGTGTCAGCCGCGCCGACCAGTACAGCCGCGACCGCGAACTCGGCGGCGACAGATGAAGCGCCTGCACGAACGCCGCGGGGCCACTCGCGGAGACAACGACGCCACGGGAACGCAACCGGGCGACGAGTGCCACCGCGAACGCCGCGAGATCGACGCCCCGCAGGACGCCCGACGCTGTCATCGCCTGCGGCGGCCCACCACGAGGACGACCACGATCCCGGCGAGGATGGCAGCGAGGATCGGGGCGTACCGTTTCCACGCACCCGCACCCGCACCGGACAGCGCCAGCAGGTCCAGCGGCGCCGGTTCGGCGGCAGGCCGGGCCACGGACAGCGTCGTGGTGCCGGCGGACTCGGGCTCGGCCGCGGGCTGGTCGGCGGGTCCCCCGGCGAGCTTCGCTTCCAGCGATTCCGCGAACTGGCCCATGAGTTTCTCCGACACCTGCTGGATCATCCCGCTGCCGAACTGCGCGAGTTTGCCGACGATCTTCATGTCGGTGTCCACGGTGACGCGGGTGCGGTCACCGACCTCGTGCAACTGGGCGGTGATCGTCGCGGACGCGTTGCCGGACCCGCGCGAGTCCCTCCCGCGGGCATCGATCACGGCGCGATGCTCCTTCGGGTCACGCTCGACGAAGGCGGCCTTGCCTTTGAACTCGCTGGTCACCGGGCCGACCTTGACCTTCACCTGCCCCAGGTAATCGTCACCCTCCCGCCCTGTCATCTGAGCTCCGGGGAGCAGGGGAGCAACCTCCTCGAGGTCGCTGAGCACCTCCCACGCCTGCTCGATCGGGGCGCTGACGGTGAACTCGTTGGCGATCTTCATGGCAGTTGCCTCTCATCCGGTGGCCAGGCCGTGCGCGTAGTCGGTGAATGCGTCCTGAACTATTGTGCGGTCGTCCGGGGTCTTCGCGAGGGCACTCAGGCTCTGGATCGCGTCGTCGCGCACCAGATCGGCCACTCCCAGCGCCGCGAGTGCGGACACCCAGTCGATCGTCTCGGCGATTCCGGGCGGCTTGTCGAGGTCGAGTTCGCGGGCCCGGCCGACGAAGCGGGTGGCGTGCTCGATGAGGGGCGACGCCGCCACGGGCACCGTGCGGCGCACGATGGCGGCCGCCCGCGCCGGCTCCGGATAGTCGATCCAGTGGTAGAGGCATCGTCTGCGCAGCGCGTCGTGGAGGTCGCGACTCCGGTTGGACGTCAGCACGACGACGGGGTGCTGTTCGGCCGTGAACGTTCCCAGTTCCGGAACGGTGACCGATGCCTCCCCCAGGAATTCGAGGAGGAGTGCCTCGAACTCGTCGTCGGCTCGGTCTATTTCGTCGATCAGCAGTACGGGCGGGGTCGGTCCTCGATATCTCACGCAATGAAGTATCGGACGTTCCAGCAGGAACTCCTCGGTGAACAGGTCGTCCTCGGTGAGGCCGTCGCCCCGCGATTCGGCCAGCCGGATGGTGAGCAACTGCCGCTGGTAGTTCCAGTCGTAGAGGGCTTCGTTCGCGGTGAGGCCCTCGTAGCACTGCAACCGGATCAGCGGGGCGCCGAGGACGGTCGCGAGAGCCTTCGCCGCGGTGGTCTTGCCGACTCCGGGTTCGCCTTCGAGCAGGAGCGGGCGGCGCAGGGCCGCCGCGAGATACAGGGCCGACGCGGTTCCGAAGTCCAGGAGGTAGTCCTCGGCATCGAAGCGCCGGACCACGTCCGCCACGTCCTCGAATGCCGCCGTCATACCGCTCCCGTCCGCTGCGCGAACGATGCCCGGCAACCCGGCCCGCAGAACCAGAAATCGTCACCGCCGCGCCGTAGGTGGGCGGTGTCCCGCCCCACGACGACGCGCATCCCACACACAGGATCGATCACCTCCGTCACCGCCGCTCGCGAAGTCGAATCATCTTCGGGCGCGCAAAGTCCCGCGGTTCGCAGTTCCTGCACCAACTCGGCCGCGATCGACACCGCGATCTCCGCCGACGTCCGCGCCCCGATGTCGAGACCGACGGGGGTGTGCACCCGCGCCCGTTCGGACTCGGTCAGCCCGAGGGTGTCGAGGATGGCCCCACCGCGTGTTCGGCTGGCGACGAGCCCGACATATCCGACCCCGGCGTCGAGCGCCGCACGGATCCCCTCCGCTTCGGGTCCGCCGTGGCCGGCGAGCACCACCGCCGTCGTGCCGGAGAACTGTTCGATTCCGGCGTCGTCGTGCTCGACGGTGAATCCCAGCAGTTCCGCTATGCCCCCCAACGCCTGCGCGATCGGCGTGGTGCCGAAGATCCGTACCAACGGCGGTGGCAGCTGCGGCTCCAGAAAGATCTCCATGGCACCGCCGGACAGGCACGGATTCACCACGACGGACGCGCCCGGAGTCTCGGGGAACTGCACCGCCCCGTCGGGAAGGACCCGCAACAGCACGCTCTCGTTGGTTGCCAGCGCGCCCAGGGCGGCCATGCGTACCGAATTCTGCGCGCACTGACCACCGACGAACCCCTCGATCGTCCCGTCCTGCAGGAGGATCGCCTCGTCGCCGGTGTGACTGGACGTGGGCGGCTGCGCCCGCACCACGGTCGCATGGACGAACGGCCTGCGGTCGCGCGTCAGTTGCGCCGCACGCTCTTTCAGATCCATCGGGCCTCCTCGCAGCCGACGGGCGACATTCAGATCGGGGGCGTCGCGCGACCCTGCATGGCCTCCCACACCCGGGACGGGGTGAGCGGCATGTCGGCGTGCCGGACACCGAACGGGGCGAGCGCATCCACAACCGCGTTGACCACGGCTGCGGGCGATCCGACGGTCGCGGACTCACCGATGCCCTTCGCGCCGATCGGGTGATGCGGCGACGGGGTCACGGTGAAACCGGTCTCGAGCTTCGGGACTTCGAGCGCGGTGGGGATCAGGTAGTCCATCAGTGATCCGCCGAGGCAGTTGCCGTCCTCGTCGAACTCGATGATCTGCATGAGCGCCATACCGATGCCGTCGACGATGCCGCCGTGGACCTGCCCCTCGATGATCATCGGGTTGATGCGCGTGCCGCAGTCGTCGACGGCGAGGAACCGCCGCACCTTCACCACCGCGGTGCCGGGATCGACGTCGACGACGCAGAAGTACGCGCCGTAGGGGTACGTCAGATTCTCGGGGTTGTAACAGATCTGCGCGTCGAGTCCGCCTTCGATTCCCTCCGGCAGGTCGCCGGCGCCGTGCGCCCGCATCGCAATGTCCTGGATGGTCACCTTCGCCGAGGGATCGCCCTTTACATGGAATTCGCCCTTCTCCCATTCCAGATCCGCGACCGAGGCCTCGAGCATTCCGGAGGCGATGATCTTCGCCTTGTCCCGGACCTTGCGGGCCACCAGCGCCGCGGCCGCCCCCGACACCGGTGTCGACCGGCTGCCGTAGGTGCCTAGCCCGAACGGCGTGTTGTCGGTGTCGCCGTGCACGACGTCGATGTCGTCCGGCGGGATGCCCAGTTCCTCCGCCACGATCTGCGCGAACGTCGTTTCGTGACCCTGCCCCTGGGTCTGCACCGACAACCGCACGACGGCCTTGCCCGTCGGGTGGACGCGCAGTTCGCAGCCGTCGGCCATGCCCAGGCCCAGGATGTCCATGTCCTTCCGGGGTCCGGCACCGACGGCTTCGGTGAAGAACGACATGCCGATTCCCATCAGCTCGCCGCGTTCGCGGCGTTCCTTCTGCTCCTCGCGCAACTGCTGGTAGCCGATCATGTCCATGGCCTTGCGCATGGTGGTCTCGTAGTCGCCCGAGTCGTACACCCACCCGGTCTTGCTGGTGTACGGGAACTGTTCCGGCCTCAGCAAGTTCTTCAGTCGCAGTTCCGCCGGATCCATCTTCAGGTCGAACGCCAGGCAGTCGACGAGCCGCTCGACCAGATACACGGCCTCGGTGATGCGGAACGAGCAGGCGTACGCCACCCCGCCAGGCGCCTTGTTCGTGTAGACCGCCGTCATCGCGCAGTGCGCGGCCTCGATGTCGTAGCTGCCGGTGAAGACGCCGAAGAAACCAGCCGGATACTTCACCGGGGCCGCAGTGCCGTTGAACGCACCGTGGTCGGCCAGCACCTTCGTGCGGATCGCGAGCATCTTGCCCTCTGCGGTCGCCGCGATCTCGCCGACCATGATGTAGTCGCGGGCGAAGCCCGTGCTCATCAGGTTCTCGCTGCGATCCTCCATCCACTTCACCGGTTTGCCGGTCACGAGCGACGCCACGATGGCACACACGTATCCCGGGTAGATCGGGACCTTGTTGCCGAATCCGCCGCCGATGTCCGGGGACACCACGCGGATCTTGTGCTCCGGGATCCCCGAGACCAGGGCGTAGACCGTCCGGTGCGCGTGCGGTGCCTGGGACGTGGTGTACAGGGTGAGCTTGCCGGACACCTTGTCGACGTCGGCGATCGCACCGCACGTCTCCATCGGCGCCGGATGCACCCTGGGGTAGACGATCTCCTGCTTCACCACCACGTCCGCCTTCGCGAACACGGCCTCGGTTGCGGCGGCATCGCCTGTCTCCCAGTCGAAGCAGTGATTGTCCGTCTTGCCCTCGAGGTCGTCGCGGATCACCGGCGCGTCGGGTGAGAGCGCGGCGCGCGCGTCGACGACGGGATCGAGCATGTCGTATTCGACGTCGATCAGTTCCAGCGCGTCCCGGGCCGAATAACGGTCCTCGGCGATGACGAACGCCACCTCCTGGCCCTGGAAACGCACCTTGTCGGTGGCCAGCACGGCCTGCACGTCGTTGGACAGCGTCGGCATCCAGGCGAGGTTCTTCGCGGCGAGGTCGGCGCCCGTCACCACTGCCGTCACCTTCCGGTGTTCCTGTGCGGCAGTGGTATCGATGTTCACGATCCGGGCGTGCGCGACCGGCGACCGCAGGATCGCCAGGTGCAGCATGCCGGGGAGGGTGATGTCGTCGACGTAATTTCCGAGCCCCCGGATGAAGCGGGGATCCTCCTTGCGCAGCATGCGGCCGTGGCCGCAGGGTTTCTTGTCGTTGTCGACGATGTCCGCGCCGCCAGACGGCGGGCGGGATTCGACGGTGGTCATGATGCACTTCCGGTCGTCGCGTGTTCCTCGACTGTCATCGGTGCGCCCTCGGCGCCCCGCGTCTTGTCCTCCTGCACCTCCGCGTCGAAGTCGCCTGCCGGTTCCGGCTCGGCGGCCTCGCCCGCCCGATGGTCCGCAGCCCACTGGATCGAGCGCACGATCGTGGTGTACCCGGTGCAGCGGCAGATCTGCCCGGAGATCGCTTCCCGGATGGTGGCCTCGTCGGGGCTCTCCTCCCGGTCGAGCAGTGCCCGCGCCGTCATCATCATGCCGGGGGTGCAGAACCCGCACTGCAGTCCGTGGCACTGCATGAAGCCCTGCTGGACGGGATCGAGTTCACCGTCGTGTTCGAGGCCCTCGACCGTGCGAACGTCGTGTCCGCTCGCCATCGCGGCGAGCATCGTGCACGACTTCACCGGATCGCCGTCCACGGTGACGACGCACGTGCCGCAGTTGCTGGTGTCGCAGCCCCAATGCGTCCCGGTCAGGCCGAGCTGGTCGCGGAGGAAATGGACCAGCAGCATGCGCGCTTCCACCTCGGCGGCCACTGCTTCACCGTTGACGGTCATGTTCACCTGCATGGCTATGCCTCTTCTCCGGTCGGCTCGTGCTCCACGTCGCTGCGGAGCACCCGGTCGACCGCTGTACGGAGTGTGCGGATCGTGAGTTCGGATGCGAGATGGCGTTTGTAGTCGACGGTGCCGCGGGCGTCCCCGACGGGCTCACAAGCCTGCGCGGCCATTCGGCCGGCCTGGGCGAACGCCTCCTCGGACGGGGGACGTCCGGTCAGGTAGTCGGCGACATCCGAGAGTCCGGACGGAACCGGGTTGACCGCCGTCAGGCCGACAGCGGCCCGGGCGATCTCACCGCCCTCCACCGTGACGGCCGCTCCGGCCGCGGTGATCGCCCAATCCCCGGTCCGCCGTTCGACCTTCGCGTACGCGCTGGAGCTGTGGCCGTGGACCGGGAGCACGATCTCGGTGAGCATCTCGTTGTGTGCGAGCGCCGTCTCGTATGGCCCGACGAGGAACTCGGACATGGGGATCTCGCGGCGTCCGCCGGGCCCACGCACCACGCACGTGGCGTCGAGAACAGAGCAGACAGTGGTGAGGTCCTCGGCCGGATCCGCCTGGCACAGCGATCCGCCGATGGTCCCGCGGTTTCGGACCACCGGGTCGGCGATCACCTTCTCCGCGTCGCGGAAGAGGGGGAACGCCGCCGCGAGTTCATCCGACTCGAGCAGTCGGCGGTGCCGTGTCATCGCACCGATCCGCAGCCTCGACCGCTCGGTAGTGATGTAGCCGAGTTCGCTCTCGAGGTCGTTGATGTCGATGAGAAACTCGGGATTGGCGAGGCGAAGTTTCATCATGGGGAGCAGGCTGTGGCCGCCTGCGACGAGGCGGGCTTCGTCGCCCAGCCGGTCGAGCAGGGCGATGGCGTCCTCGACGCCCCTTGCACGCTCGTATTCGAAGGATCCTGGTGCTTGCATTGTGACCTACCTCACAAACGTGGATCCTTTCAGCCTGCGCAACAACCTTGGGTCCGTCAACCCCGGGTGTACGGCCCTAGTCGACGCAGGAATCGACGTGTTCCTCGTGGTGGATCCGGCCGCTCGACTCCGCCAGCGGGCGCCCCGTGCCACCCCACCGGCGGGCGATGATCTCGGCGGCGATGGACACCGCCGTCTCCTCGGGTGTCCGGGCGCCGATGTCCAGGCCGATGGGGCTCGACAACCGGTCGAGTTCGGTGTCGGTCAGGCCGGCCTCACGCAGGCGTTCGCGCCGGTCCAGGTCCGTCCTGCGTGATCCCATGGCGCCGATGAACGCGACATCCGGGAGGCGCAGCGCCGTCTCGAGGAGAGGGACGTCGAACTTGGGGTCGTGGGTGAGCACGCAGATCACGGTCCGGCCGTTGATGGCCTGAGCCTCCGCCTGCGCAGCGAGATAGCGGTGCGGCCAGTCAACCACCACCTCGTCGGCCGTCGGGAACCGCGCGTGCGTCGCGAACACCGGGCGGGCGTCGCAGACCGTCACCCGATATCCCATGAAGGCGCCCTGCCTGGCCACCGCGGCGGCGAAGTCGATGGCCCCGAACACGAGCATGCGGGGTCTCGGCGCGTAACTGGCGACGAACACCTCCATACCTTCGCCGCGACGCTGACCGTCGGTGCCGTACGTCAGGACCGTGCTGCCGCCCGCCGCGAGGAGGCCCCGGGTGTCGTCGATGACCGCGGAATCGGCACGGTCCGAGCCGAGCGAGCCACTCACGTTCTCGGGCCGGACGACCAGCCGGCGCCCCACGCGGGCGGCATCGGGATGCGCCACGACGGTGGCGACCGCGACCGGCCGGTGGTTCTCGATGTCCCGGGCGATCTCACCGAGCTCGGGGAAATTGTCCCGCGACACGGGCTCGACGAAGATGTCGATGATTCCACCGCAGGTGAGACCCACCTCGAACGCGTTCTCGTCGCTGATTCCGTACCGCTGCAGCACCGGCGTGCCGGCCGCCGTGACCTCGGACGCGAGTTCGTAGACCGCTCCCTCGACGCAGCCGCCGGACACCGAACCGGACGCGCTGCCGTCGGGCGCCACGACCATCGACGCCCCCGGCGGTCGCGGCGCGGAGCGGAACGTGCGAACCACGGTTCCCACACCCGCCGTCCCACCCGCGGCCCACACCGCCATCAGGTCCGCCAGCACGTCGCGCATCAGTACCCTTCCCGCTCGAGTCGGACGTGTGATCACGCTCGGTTACAAGACTATTCCGCCGAAACGAGTTCGGCCTGGGAGACAGGAACCTCGACCTCCACCGGCGCCAGCGAGAACGGGGACGTCCCCACCCCGGCGAATGCGAGCCGCGCAGGCACTTCGGAACTGCCCCTGACTCCACCGAACCGTAGTCATCATCCCCGGCGGCCCCGGGGACACGGTGTCCGGACGGCCCCAGCGCTCACAGGGGCGGAGCGTGACGTGGTGTATCGGGTGTCGGGAAAGCAACTGATGGGGTGAATTCGTCCGAGTGTTTCGGGATGGGTGTCGGTCTCGTCGACGTCCACGACAAGGGACTGGGTGTCTTTCCTACCGGCCGTAGGTTGTTCGAGGGAGGTGTCCATCGACTCGTCGGATCCCGTGACTTTCGGCGCGGAGCCCGGGATACCTACGCTGTGGTCATGCGAAGGTTCAGTCTGTGGCTGCGAGGAAAGCCGACGGTTGCGGACTCCATGCTGGCGGCGATCTTGTTCACGCTCGAGGTGTTCGTGTTCGCGGCCTCCGAGGACAGGCCGCCGTGGGTGCAGTTGTTCATGGGCTTTCTGGTGTGCGTGCCGATCGTGTGGCGCCGCCGGTATCCGCGCGCGGCCGCCGGCGCCATTCTGCTGATCTCCGTCACCGTCACCTTCGTCAGTTATTCGATCGGTGACGTCGACGCCGAGCATCCCGCCCTCCTGGGACTTGCCGTGGCCCTCTACACCCTTGTGGCGTATGTCGATCGGCGGACGGCTGCCATCTATGCGGTCGGGCTCGTCGTCGACTCCGTCCTTTCCATCTGGCTGCTCGAACAGAGGGTGATCGAGGTCGGTCTGTATTCCGCGCTGATCTACGCACTGTCCTGGATCACTGCCGAATTCCTCGGCGCCCGCCGGGCCTACGACGAGGAGGTGGCCGCGCGGTTGGCCGTCGCGGACTACGACCGCGACCGCCGCGCCGAGGACGCGGTGGCCGCGGAGCGGACGCGCATCGCCCGGGAACTGCACGACGTGGTGGCACACGCCGTGAGCGTCATGATCGTCCAGGCAGATGGCGCGTCGTATGCGTTGACGAAGAACCCGGCGGTGGCGGAGCAGGCGCTGACCAACATTGCGAGTACCGGGCGGGAGGCGCTGGCGGAATTGCGGCGCACGGTGTCGCTGCTGCGAACCGAACCCGCGGTCGACGACATGCCCCAGCACGGGACCGCTGGTCTCGCCCGGGTGGTCGACATGATGCGCAGCGCAGGCTTGCCGGTCGAGCTCGAACTCACCGGGGAACTGGACGACATCAGCCCTGCCGTCAGCCTGGGCATCCACCGGCTGGTCCAGGAATCGTTGACCAATGTGTTGCGCCACGCGGGTGAGCGTCCCCGGGCGAAGGTCCGGGTTCGCCGCCGAAATGTCGACGTGCTCGTCGAGATCACCGACAACGGCAACGCGACGGAGAAGTTCACCCTCGGCTCGGGCAACGGGTTGCTCGGAATGCGGGAACGGGTGGCCGTTCTGCACGGCACCCTGGAGGCGGGTCGGCAAACCGACGGAAGCTGGCGGGTCACCGCGGAGTTACCGCTGCAACTCGAGGACTGAACCCGGGCGCATTAGTTAGCTCTTGATCTAAGTATTGCGTCGGTGATACTTTGCCTTATGGCTCAGTATTCGGAGCAGTTGGACGGCATCTTTCAGGCACTCGCGGATCCCACCCGCAGGGCCGTGTTGACACGGCTCGGCGAAGGGCCTGCCAGTGTCGGCGAACTGGCGAAACCGTTCGACATGGCGCTGCCGTCGTTCATGAAGCACATCCGTTTCCTCGAGGACAGTGGGTGGATTCAGACCCGCAAACAAGGGCGCGTGCGCACCTGCGCCCTCGAGCAGGAGTCGATGATCACCGCCCAGTCGTGGCTGGCGGAGCAACGCGCCCTGTGGGAGGGCCGCACCGACCGGCTCGAACAGTTCGTCACTACCCGAGAAGAGGACAATCGGAATGGTTCCATCACTGACAAATGAGCTCGACCTGACGATCTCGCGCATCATCAAGGCGCCGCGGTCGGCTGTCTGGGATGCCTGGACGGATCCCGCCAGCTTCGAACAATGGTGGGTGCCGGCTCCCGCCAAGTGTCGGGTTCTGGAAATGGACCTTCGTCCCGGCGGGGCCTTCGCCACCCAGATCAGCGAGGACGGCGGTGAATTCGCGCCCCACATCAACGGGTGCTTCCTCGCGGTCGACCATCTCGAACGGATCGTCTTCACCAACTCTCTCGTCGCTGGATGGCGACCCGCAGAAAACCCGTTCATGACCGCGATCATCACCCTGGGTGACCATCCGCAGGGCACCGAATATGTGGCTCATGCGATGCACAAGAACAACGCGGACCGGAACCTGCACGAGGAAATGGGTTTTGCCGACGGGTGGGGCACTGTGGTGGCGCAGCTCGCCGCGCTGGTGGAGCGGTAGGGGAGTGCCGCGGTCCTCGCCGTGACGGAGGTGGCGCCGATGTGGATTCGTGCCCACACTGGAGGGGGTACCCCACCCGCGGACGTTGGGTGGGTCGAACCGTCAGGAGACCGCCATGGCCAACGAGAGACCCTTCGGGTTCGACCCCGACGACCTCGACCGCGTGATTCGCGAAGCGAGTGAGGAGCTGCGCGGCTTCAAGGACAAGATCGTTCAGTTCGTCGAGGCGGACGCCCAGATTCCCTGGACCGGCCTGTTCGCCGACATCGCCGCCAGAACCAAGCGACCCGGACCTCAGCCGGAAACGACTGGCGAAACCGGCGACGGCGTGTGGGCCGTCTACAGCGTCGACGACGGCGGACTCGCCCGCGTCGAGGAGGTGTACGCCACCGAACTCGATGCCCTCCGCGCCCACAAGCACAACACCGATCCGCGGCGATCGGTGCGCTTCCTTCCCTACGGAGTCACCGTCAGCGTCCTCGACCAGCCGAAGGAACCGACACCACCGGAAGCTGAGTAACCGGACGCGGAGAGTTTCGGTGGCGGCCTGCTCGTGGTGCGAGCAGGCCGCCACCGATCAGTCTTCCGGAAGTGCGGCGAAGGCCTTCTTTGTCTTCATGTACCACCCCATGCCTGACAAGGGCCGTTTCCACCTGTCCTGCATGCTTTTCAAGGCGCTTTGATGCGTGTGGTCACCCTGGGCGCCCATCTCTTTCAGATGCTTGTCTTGCGCTTGGATGACCTCGTCGGCCTTGTTACCGTGGAACGGGGTATCGCAGGGGCCACCCATTTGTTTGCACGTCATCGTCTTCATTCTCATCACGTCCTTCAATGGTGTATCGGCAGCAGGATGCAGCGCGGTCGCGAGTCCCTGACAGAAGAGCCGGTTATGGTCGCTTTCTGAATTCGCGGCCCATCGACCAGGTCGTGACGGTGACTCTATTTGCGGTTCGGGGACCGGCGCTTCTCGATTCCTGACTGCTTTGACTGCCGACCTGCGCGCGAGCGCCTCGGGGCCCACACAAGCGTTCCCGCGGGCGTGGGCGGCACCCGGGCAGAAAGCCGATGACTGCGGTCAGTAGCGGGAGTAGTGCTGCCCAGTCGCCTGTCCGTCGGAACAGATGCAGTGTCGGTCGAGGTTTCGCTCCGAGGTCACGGCGCAGAACCGAATACCGAGCGCATCGTGAGAATCAGCACTGTGTGGACATGCCGTGCAGGACGGAGTTGAATCCAGTGCCTGCGCATCGCTCGTTGACTCAGAAGTTGCTACAGAATTCGATACAACAGTCGGGTTCGACGCCATGGCGGCGCTCCAGTTCTCGGCCCTTGAACTTCGGGCCGGTTTGGGCGCCGAGGACGATATGGCTTGACCGCGCATATTCGAATGGCCCTCGACACCCACGACGCTACTCTTCCCCGCCGGCCCCTTCGAGGTCGCGGGTCATGGCACCCAAACAGCGGACTGGTCCGGTCCGGCGGCGTCGTCGTACCGAGCCCTTCTCGTCGCAGACGGGTGGTTGCGGGCCGATGGTGTAGAACGCCCCCACGCAGGAGGGCCGATGCGCTGGTTCCGCAGCTTCTCGCTGTGTACGCGCAAGGGGTGTTACCGGCTGTGGGGTGCCGGCGGATCTGTTTACGCAGGGTCGGTCACCCTTGCACTCGCCGCGTCCGCGTGTCACGCTCTAGAATTATGACTACCGGAAAGGCGGACACCGCCACGGTCGCGTGAGCGCCGCACCGTGTCGCTCGGTGGCTCGACACCGAGCGACATTCACCGAGAACGCTGATGTCTCTTCTGAGCACCTGTCCGTCGTCAAGGCCGTGCGCGACACATGGCTCGGGCACGGGCTGTGCGCATACCCCTCCGATCGCACCACTGCAGAATCGGCTGTCGCGCAACTGTATCGGCAATCAGGGTCCCGAGAGCCGAAGTTCGTCTGGGTTCCGTCTCCCGTCGCCGGATCGGACCTGATCGCCGCCGAGGGATTGTCAACGTCGATGTCGCTCGCGGGCAACGGAGTCCGCTGCGCCTCCGCCCGTATCGCTACCCTGCTGTTGAAATCCCGCAGACGTATGGACGCACGTATCGAGCGGAGGAGATCCGACTGGCCCAGCGAACGCTGGGCGGTCGAGACCGCGCGGGTCCAGTCAACCGAGGATGCTGCCCGCGCGGGCGTCAGCCCCGATCGGATCATCCGAGCCGCCGTTTGGGATTCGTTGCACACCACACTTTTCGACGGGGTCGCCGCTGCAATACGGACGCTCTTGCCCCCTGTCGTCGTCGGTGTGACCTGGTACGGACAGCAAGAAGCCCACCGAGTCGCCTACTACAACACATACCGTCGGCTCGGCCTCGCCAAATTCCACTCCGACGACGACGAGCTACTCGACGCCAATGCCGCGCTGACTGGCGCAACCGGATGGTGGTGGGCGTTCGACAACGTGTGTGTCATGGCTGAACGACCGACGGCCCTTCATTTCGAGTCCATACCGGGCCGAGTGCACAACGAACGACGGCTGCACCACTCGGATGCCCCTGCAGTCCACTTCGATGACGGTCGCGCAGTGTTCGTTCAGCACGGAACCATCGTCCCGGATTGGGTCGTCCGAGACCCGACTGCCGAACGCATCGCACGCGAACGCAACGTCGAGATCCGCCGATGCGCGATCGAGCGCATCGGGTGGGACACCTACATCGATACGGCCGGACTCGCACTGGTCGACCGAGCCGACGATCCCGGCAATGTCGGTTGCACTCTTCAGCTCTACGCGACACCGGACGGTTGGGGGCGCAGTGGCCGTATCTTGCTCGCGGTCAACGGTCCTTCCGAACGCGACGGACATCGTCGACGGTATGGCCTTCACGTGCCCGGATGGATCTCGTCCGCACTGGACGCCGCTGGCTGGACCTATGGACTCGACGGTGCCGACTATGCCCGTCTCGTTCGTCGAACCTGACCCGAAACCCGAACTCGAAGGTGTCTCAGATGAATTCAAGCACGACCTTGTCCGCTCTCACTGCCCTTACCGGCCTCGATGTGTTCGACTATCTCGACCAGGAGGTATCCATACCCGTCATCGACGGCCTGCAGGCCCAAGGGGATCTACTTGTGATCCCGTATTCGCTTGTCGCCGACATCGTCACGCCCACCACGTGGACGCGGTCGGAGAATGTTCCGCTCTCAGGAGTGGAGTTGCTGCGTAGCGCTGTGGGCGGGAACCCGCACAGCCTGGTCGCTGACGAAGGGGTCTGCACGTGGTCAACGCCCGTGAACGACCCCCGGCGGCTTGCGCTCGGTATCCTCGACACCCGAGTGACCGCTTACCTCATTCATCCCGAGCACGGAGCCACCGGTATCGCCCCTGGCCGGTATGTCATCGGACGGCAACGAGAACAGGGCGTCGGGCGGTCCTCCGGGTGGGCGCAACTGGTCGCCGATTAACGTTCGGGGACGTCGTCTGAAGTATCGGAACTGCACTCGTATCAGGAACCCCGAAGATCAGAACATCTCTAGGGATACCCCTCGCACAAATGGCATGGTTACTAGGCAAGGGGTCGAACAACGCGATCCCCAAACCATGTGACGGTCAGGATGCCTGTAGATTCTCGCCGCCGATGGCATCTGAGATGCTTCGACCTTCGCGTTCATCGTCCGTCTCACGGCATGGGCACCACGTTCTCTCAGATGTCCGCTTCCCAGATCAGGTGCGGTCGTTCGGGGCCGTTCTTCGGGTGGCAGGATCAGCGGTATCGAGATCGGGAATTCGATGTGAGTGCCCGGATCGACATTTAGGGAGTATCAGCATGGCGCAGTGGCATCGTGAAGTGGTTCAACGGCGAGAAGGGCTTCGGTTTCATCGCACCCGATGACGGAACACCGGACGTCTTCGTGCACTACTCGGAAATCTCGGGCAGCGGCTTCAAGTCGCTCGATGAGAACCAGCGTGTGGAGTTCGAGGTGGGCCAGGGCCAGAAGGGCCCGCAGGCCACGAATGTGCGGGCTGTCTAACTAAGTCTGCGGGGGACCGCACCCGGTGGGTGCGGTCCTCATTCCATCGCCGGATGAGGATCTCTGATAGGGCATGTTCGAGTAGAAATAGATTTTCAGGTGGGGGAGTTCTTGGCGGATGGACGAAATGAGCGGCTGGGTCATGGCGGAGTTCAGGTCCATCTGCCTGATCGATGATTCTCAGGCCGACCCTGCATATCCGGGTGTCACCTCCGCCGAGGACGTCGACGACTATCTCCCACCTCCGGATCCCCCAGAGGGATTCGATCTGCTCGCCGCTGCACCTGGCGTCGTCACTGTGGTCACCACGGTGATGCGAGGCAGAGTGCATCTGACGGTTCAAGTTCTTGTCAGCGAGCCGATCGAGCTGGCTTTCGGTAATTGGGAGACAGTCGAGATCGGGTTCCGCGCGTTGAGCGCCTGAACAAGGGCGGCGGCCGGCAACTACTACCCGTTCGCTGCTGATGCACTTGGCACTTTTCACCAGTCGGTGACAGCGAGAGGTGCTGGTCTTTACCGAGTGCGCGCTCACGAGGTGAACACGAAGAGAGGCATTGGGCGGGCATCGAGAAGACGACGATCCGCCGACCGAGGAGCGGTATTACTCCAAGTTTGGCCTCGAATACAGAGGGCGAAGACCGCAGGCGGCTTCTTGGCCGGCAGCCCACCTTGCTTCTTTGACCGCGCTCTGGCTCAGGCATATCCGTGGTACCGGCCACTGGATCTGGCCGGGAACGCACCGCCGGCACAGCAGCGGTGAGACGTTGATCGATTAGCGGAGATCCTACGATCACGTCAGCCAACTCTGGATCTGGGATGAGGACTATCGCGTTTGGGGTCAACTGCCCCGGCCGCGAGTTCAAGTCGTCCGAGTTGGCCGAGCCGGCTCGTGATTCGCTCAATATCGACAGGGAGTTCGGTGCCGTCCGAAAGTGCGTCCAAGGGCGTGGTCGAGAGGAAAATGCTGGTGATGTCACGGTCGTACAGCACGTCAACGACGTTCGCGAAGCGTTGAGCTGGCTCCCGTCCTGACGCCCGAAGATTCGGCACGTCGCTGACAACCCACGTCCGGAACTGTTGGGTGAGTGCGAGGTAATCGACGGGGGCGGTGGTGTTCTCACAGAGGTCGACGAAGTCCACCCACAGGCATTGGTTCGTCGCGCGCCGGACGTGTACGGGATGCCCGGCCGGAGCGAGTGTCCTGCGTTCGTCGGGGCTCGGCGGGCGGAGTCCGAGACGCGCTTGTTGCTCTGCAGTGCCAGGACTGACCCACCATCCGGCGGCGAAGCCCGCCTCGTGGCTGGAGATGGTGCGGTAATCGACGGGACCGTCAATGGCGATGATCGTCAGCGCCTGCTCGATCAGCTCGATCGCGGGTACGAAGTCGTCGTGGAACATCGGATTCGGGAGCAAAGAGCGTGGAGGATAGTTCGAGGTCAGGATGACCCGGATCTTCCGATCGAGAAGTGCAGGCAGTAGGCGGGCGATGAATTTGCCGTCCGCGGGGTCGTGCACATGGAACTCGTCGAAACACACGAGATCCAAGCCACCGAGGAGCTCATCCAAGGCAGCCGCAAGGTCGTTGCCATGTCTTCGGATGGCCAGGTGTAGGTCGCGAAAGAACTCATGGAAGTGCATCCGCATCTTCCGGTCGGTCGGCAGTGCAGCGAAGTACGTCGCCATCAACCAGCTCTTACCCCGTCCGACGGGGCCCCACAGATACAGATTCCGAGCACCGGTCGCGAGTGCTGCCGCGGCCCGAAGCTGCGCGTCGTCGAGAGCAAACCCCAGTTCTTCCGCAGCCGTGTCGAACACAGACTCCTCTACGTGGAGCGAGCGACGGGGAGGTGAAGTCCGGCGAGGCCAACGCATCCCAAAACTCTAGCATCGTAGAGTTCTGGGAGGATGGTGGCATGGCTGACCGTCGCTCACGTCGAGATCTCATCTGCGAGGCCGCGCTGGATCTTGCTGCCGAAGGCGGTAACCACGCGCTCACGCATCAGGGAATCGACGCACGGCTCGGCCTGGCCCGGGGCTCGACCTCGTACTACTACCGCACCCGTCACGCCCTGGTGTCCGCCGCCATCACGCACCTGGCGCGCCGGTCCCGTGAACTCTTCGACAAGGCCGTCTCGTCGGTCCCGCCGCAGACGACCGACGAGGCAGGGAGGCTGATCGCCGACCAACTCGAAACGCTGCTAGTGGACCGTCGCAGGGATGTGCGGGCCCGGTACGCACTGGTCGTGGACGCGACAAACGATGACGCCCTGCGAACAGGCCTGGCGTCGTGCTTGTTCTCGCGCTCCGAGGCGACGGCACTGATGGGTGCTCTGGGCGCGTCCGACCCCCAACTTGCCGCACGTGACCTCATCAGCCTGCTCGAGGGACTCGTGTTCGATCTTACATTTGGGGCGCGGACTCTCGTCCCCAGTAGCTCTTTCGCCGAACACCGCGATTCGATGCGGACCGCGATCACCCTCTGGATCGACACACTCGTTGTGAGTCGATGATGTGCCCACAGTCGACGAGCCAGAACCACCCGCACGGAATCTATTCCGGTCAGCGATCCACCATCGGGGACTCGCTGTCGAGATCCCAGCCCCGGCTCCGTCCCAGCATCGAATCGGCAAGACAACAATTGGAGGATGGATCCCATGGCACACGTACAACGTTTCGACCACATCGGCATCACCGTCGCGGACCGCGCCTCGGTAACGGCGTTCTTCGTCGGACTGGGCCTCGAGGTAGAGGGCACCGGATCCGTGGAGGGCGAGTTTGTGGAGACCGTCTGCGGCATCTCCGGCGCGCACTGTGAGATCGCAATGCTGGGGCCGCCCGACGGAGGGTCCCGGCGTGCCCGTTGTTCCACGGCGCTACCTGACGCCGGCCGAGTACGCTGCCCACTGCACCCACACCCACCAACCGGTGGACGGGTGCGAGATCGACTGAACTCGAACAATCGCGACTCTAGAACGACGTGGTCCGACTATCGGGGACCTGCCAGTGGGGATTACGCAAATTTGCGACGTTATTTCGGAATGTAGATGCTGACGATCTCTGCAATACAAACCGGCTTGTCGGCATTCTCTCGTTCGATTGTGACGCCTGTGACAACTTGGGCGCCCGAGGGAACGGTTTCAACGTTTGCTATGTCAACCGTGGCCCGAATCCGTGAGCCGACGGGTACGGGTGCTGGGAATCGGACCTTGTTCGACCCGTAGTTGATTCCCATTCGGACGCCGTCGACGGCGTAGACCTCCCATACAAGCATCGGGATCATCGAGGTCAGCAGATGTCCGTGGGCGATGGTGGCGCCGAACGGTCCGTCAGCAGCCCGTGAGGGATCGACGTGAATCCACTGGTGGTTACCCGTCGCGTCACCGAACGAGTCGATTTTCTCCTGGGTGAGGGTGTGCCATGACGAGTAGCCGATCCGGGTGTTCGCCACGGCGTGCAGATCGTCGATTCCGTTGAGTGTCTTCATATCTTGGGCCCTCCGGCGACGTAGAGAACCTGCCCGGAGACGAATCCAGCTCCCTCGCTCGCGAGGAATGAGATCGCGTGTGCGATGTCTTCGGGGACCCCAACTCGGGCGACGGGGATGTCGGCGGCCGCCCTCTTCTTGAGATCGTCGAATTTCATTCCCATTCGCGCTGCCGTCGCGGCTGTCATCTCGGTCTCGATGAAACCGGGAGCAACTGCGTTGGCGGTGACGCCGAATTTGCCGAGTTCGAGGGCTAGAGTTTTGGTGAAACCTTGCAGCCCGGCTTTGGCTGCGGCGTAGTTTGCTTGGCCGCGGTTTCCGAGAGCCGACACGCTCGAGAGGTTGATGATTCGTCCGAAACCAGCCTGAGTCATGTGTCCCTGGCCCTCTCTCGTCATCAGGAACGAGCCACGTAAGTGGACGTTCATGACGGTATCCCAGTCGGTGGCCGACATTTTGAATAGAAGATTGTCGCGGGTGATGCCGGCGTTGTTGACCAGAACGACCGGTTCTCTGAGCTCCGTTGTGATCTTATCCACTGCTTTCTCGACACCAGTTCCGTTGGAGACATCTGCGCCGACAGCAAGTGCGGTGCCTCCGGCCTGGGTGATCGTGTCCGGCAAGGTGTCCCTGAACTCCACCAGGCGCGGGTACTTGTAAGCCGCCAACCGTTCCCGTGACCAGCCGATCAGGTCTTCCTCCTTCAACTCCGATCCGGGCTCGCGGATGACGAAGGCTTTCACTTCCTCACCGATTCGCTCATCGGGGATTCCGACGACGGCCACGAGGCTGACCTCTGGATGGCCGATGATCACCTCCTCGAGCTCGCGCGGATAGACGTTGAAGCCTCCCCGCACGATCAAGTCCTTGGCGCGATCGACGATGAAGTAGTAGCCGTCCTCGTCTCGCGTTGCGATATCGCCCGTCCGGAACCAGCCGTCGCGGATCACGTCCTTTGTCGCCTCGGGCCGCCCCAGGTATCCCTTCATCACGTTGTATCCACGTACGGCGAGTTCTCCTGGCTCACCGGCGGGGACCTCGTTCCAGTGATCGCCGATGAGCTTCACCTCTACTCCCCAGATCGGTTTGCCGATCGATCCCGACCGGTTCGGTTGGTCGAGCGGGTTGAACGTGACGGTCGGACTGGTTTCGGAGAGTCCGTAGCCTTCCCGGTTCCCGACACCGAAGACATCCCTGAACCGCTCCAGCACATCGACGGGCATGGCAGCTGCGCCGGAAAGCGCGATTCGCAGGAGACCGGCGAGGTCGACGTCTATTCCGTCAGCGGTCTTGTTGAGCAGAGCCCAGTACATCGTCGGGACAGCGGCGAAGACCGTCACCCGGTGCTTTGTCATCAACGCCAGTGCCTCAGCTGCGTCGAATCGCGGCAGCAGGACCAGGGTCGCACCCAATGTAAAACCGGCGTTCAGCTGTACGGTCTGTGCGAACGAGTGGAAGAGCGGAAGAGTGACCAGATGTACGTCGTCGGCTCGGGCGTCGAGCAGTTGGTTATGCCCGATGGCGTTGAGGACCATGTTGGCGTGGGTGAGCTCCGCCCCCTTCGGCTTGCCGGTCGTCCCGCTCGTGTACAGGACCACCGCTGTGTCCGTTGCCTCGGTCACCTGCAGGACGTCTTCCGCGGGGTGTTCGGCCAATGCGTCAGCCAAGGTTGTTCCCACGCCTGGCTCATCGAGCATGGCGGAGCCAAGGGTGACCAGATGCTCGCAGGATTCGACGTCCTGGAATCCGCGCCACGCCTCGTCGTCTAGCCCCGGCACGGTACAGAAGTATGCCGTCGCACCCGAATCACGGAGGTGGTAGGCAATCTCCTCCCGCTTGAGCATCGTGTTGAGCGGAACGACGGCTCCACCGGCCTTGAGGATGCCGAAGTAGACGATCGGAAACTCGACAACATTCGCGATCGTCAAGGCGACGCGGTCGCCTGGGCGCAACCCCCGTGAGAGAAGAAAATGGGCAACACTGTTCGCAGCCGCATCGATTTCACCGAAGGTGAGGGTTCGGTCACCTTCGATGACAGCGGTTCTGCCGGGAGTGCGTCGAGCAGTGTCGGCAAGCATGGTGGCCAGGTTGAGCATGATCCTGCTTTCAGATGATGACGGCGTGACGTTGTGAATGTGGATTGCCGACTCAGGACCAATCCCAGTCGTATTCGGCTCCCACCCGCTTAGCCAACGGCTTGAACATGCGATCTTCGTAAGTCGCCATAGTGTCGAGGCCGGGAATGGGCGCGAGGTTCAGGATCTCGGCAAGCCGCTCGAAGTCGAGTTCAGGTTTCGGCAAGCCCGCAGCAATCGCGAACCTTTGTAGCTGGTTGGTGAAGCTCTCACTACACGGCGGCTTCCCGAAGTTCACCGGATGCTTCATCGCCTCATCGAGGGTTACAAACTCCACGCCACGCTCGAGGAATGCCTCGAGGATCGGAGCGAGGGTGTCACGAGAGATCGTGGTGCCGTGTACGAGCCAGATGAGAGGCGCGTCGGCACCGAACAGGGTGTGCGCGGTGTCCGCGTGCTTGTAGAGCATGTCAATCGCGGTCGACACGTGCAGGTCGCGTACCTGCTTCTGCACGTCCTTGTCGCCAAGGGTCATCGCGCGGAAGTACGGCATGATGAACGCGAAATCACTGAACCAACTGGTGATCGGGGCAGTGCGGTAGCCGAGATCTGCGAGGTAATTCTCGACTTCCCCTCGACGTCGTTCCGATCCTGATGACATGTCCATGGGGTACCGGAAGTACTTCGACGGTGCGGCGTCGATCAGATGACCGATGTACTTCTCGGCCGTCTCAAAATCGCGTCGGAATGCCGCGTCGGGCATCCAGCGCAGTGGAGCATGCTGGTGAGTGTGGTTGCCCAGGTGATGGCCCGCTTCGGCCCACGCCTCGAAGGCCTCGATTTGCTCTGGCTCGTTCTCGAGCCGGTATGTGTGGGAGAAGCCGTAGGTCCCCGCGAGTTCGTAGTCGTTCAGCGTTTTCGCCACAGAGCGCGTGATGTCAGTGGGAGTCGTGTCGTCTGGCATGGGAACGCCGTCCCACAGGACGAAGTCGTCGATCGTGACCGCAATCTCGAGAGGTCGGTCGGCGCGTGTGTCATTCATTGCGTTGACTCCGGATCTTCCAGGAGGGCTCCTCGGCACGAAGCCCATTTGTCACCGACCCTATGAAGTGATGGACATCACGTCTTGGCTGTTTGCGCGTATCTGCTTTCATCAGGCGCACACGCATTCGGCATTGAGATGCGCGCTGTGCGCGCCCTTCGAGTCCCGTGCGCGTAGGGCCAAGTTTCGCCTTGTTATGACTTCTACCGTCGTTGGTGACGAAGGAGTAGCACACCGTGAATTCATCACAACAGATCGTCCTGGCGCAGCGCCCCCACGGGCACGTGAGCTTGGAGGACTTCCGCGTGGAGGACGTCGCCCTGCCCGAACTCAACGCTGGCGACGTCGCACTCGAGACCCTCTTCATCTCGATCGATCCGGCCATCAGGGGCTGGCTCGACGACCGACCGAGTTATCTTCCGCCAGGCGCACTCGGAGAGCCAGTTCGCGCTTTCGGTCTGGCACGCGTGACCGCCTCACGCAACAGCAACTTCACCGCGGGCGACATCGTTCGTGGCTTCGTCGGCTGGCAACGGCGCCAGATCGTCAGCTCGCCCGGTACTGACTGGGATCGCATCGCATCACGTGAGGACGTTCCCTTGGAGCACTACCTTGGCGTCCTCGGGATGACGGGGCTGACCGTGTGGGCCGGAGTGTGCGACATCCTGCGGCCGAAACCAGGGCACACCGTCTTGATCTCCGGTGCCTCTGGCGCAGTCGGAAGCGTGGCTGTCCAGCTCGCGAAGCAGGCGGGCGCACAGGTTGTCGGCATCGCAGGAGGCGCCGAGAAGTGCTCGATGGTGGCCCGACTGGGCGCCGATGCCGTCGTCGAACGCAAGCTCCGGATTGGAAGGACCAACTCGAGGCGGCAACACCGGACGGCATCGACCGCCTCTTCGAAAACTCGGGGGGCCCGATGTTCGAGGCATCGATCGCCCGGCTGAACAACCACGCACACATCGCGTTGTGTGGCCTGATCGACGGCTACAACTTGACCGAACGGCCCTCCGGCCCAATCAATTTCGGACAGCTTCTCACCAAGCGAATCCTTACGCAAGGATTCGTCGTGCTCGACTACATGGACCGCGCAGCAGAGGTTGAAGCCACGCTCGGCGAACTCATCAGTTCCGGACAGTTGGAGGCCGTGCAATCGGTATTGCCCGGATTCGAGCAGCTGCCGGCCGCCTTCGTGGAGTCGTTTTCCAACGGCCAACCAGGCAAGCTCATCATCGACCTGACTGCGTAGCCAGCCTCTGACGCCGCCTCAGTCGGAGGTCGTATACCGTCACCGCGCGGCCGGGATACGACCTCCTATGCATGCAATGGCCTGCTGGAAGTACTCCTCGACCCGCCGCCGCGATCCACCATGATCGGCGTGCGAACAGCCAGCGCCCCACCCTGGCGAGTAGATTGTGAAGCCGCACTTTTCGAGGCTGTCGAAGTGGCGGTGCTCGTTCGGGGAGTTGGGGGTGCTTTCGTAGCCCACCTGCGTTGCGCCGTTCGAGAGTGGCCCGTAGACGATGAAGGGGTGCCCGGTGACCCAGCCGATAGCGGCGGTGCACCAGCACATCTGTTTCGGGCTCGATGCGAAGACGTGCGGCTACGAAAGGACGATCTGCCGTCGCCCATGATCGACCGTCCCCACTACTGGGAAGTGGGGCGCACCCGACCGCGCCAAGGCCCGGCGCGGTCATGGAGGACATGAACGACTGATTGCGAGAACCCACGCCTACGATAGCCAATCCCAGGCCAGGTGTTGGTTTGCTGCAACGCCCCAATGGATCCCTTGTCATCGTCATCGTTGTTGGCGAGTCTGGTTCGTAACTCATACCGAGACTATCCGGGTGAACGAACTCCTTCATCGAACGGTGATCGAAGCCTGAGAAGCAACGCTATGGTTCGGTGTGCCCGAAATTGCCGGCCGGCGTCGCACCCAACCACCGCCGCCTCGTATCGTCTACGAAGCTCTCACCAACCCGGACCGTGACCCGGTTCGTCCGTGGCTGATCCTGCACACTGACGAACAACGTCCCGCGATTGCCGAAGCTGTCGAACCGAACCTTGTCGTTTGGACATCGATATGGCGGTGGCGACCGGATGCACGGATCCGATTCGACATCATTGGCCCACCACACGGCTGCACCACTCTGTCCTGGACATTGATCGTCGACGAACCGGTCCCGGACGGGGAAACGACCGTCCGCATGCGCAAGCGAGTGAACGAACTCATCAACGCGAACCTGCGCTTCACGTTCGGTCAGTAGTCGCCCCGATTGCGGATCGCTGACCGGTCACCGATCGTTGACCGGTCGCCGATCCTTCAGAGTTCCTGGCGTCCTTGACGTGCGGGACTCGGTTGACAGGGCCGGCCAGCTGGGCGAACGTTGACGTAGGTCGGGGTGGCTGCGAGCACTTGCCGTGCGATCGACGAGAGGATCCCCGATGTCCCCTTCCCCGATGTGGTACTGGCTCGGTGACCATTACTGGTACACGGTGTACCCGCTGATAACGGTCTTCGGCCCGATCTTCGGCTAAATGCGATGATCGGGTTAGGTGACGACGTTTACTTCTGGTGGCCGTTCGCCGACTAACCTGGGTTTATGGAGCACTACGTGCGCAAGGAACCGATCCCGTACGAGTCTGAGCCCTCGCCCAACCTGAGACGCTGGTTCCAGAGGATGACGTTTCGAGACCTCCTCCGTGGACTCCGAGGGCTTCTCCATGACCGGAAACCGAGCGCCTATTCGTCGGTATCACCTCGACGCGTGGACGGGTCCCATACCGAGATTTTTCCCTTCAACAGCAGCGGTGGTGGAGTAGGCGGCGGACTATAACTTCTGCGGCACAGAAGATGTCGTCAGTAGCGGATCGGAGAACGGTCACCGATCGACGGCTGCAGCCACTTGATGCCGGTTCGGCTGAGGACCCCACCCGACCGCGTCGGCTGAGGCCTTCGCATCGGAGCTCCAAACCGTCGGTTGATGTGCGACCGCCTGCTCCCTCCTAGGGGCTGCCGTCACTGTCAACGCCAGGACTGCTCGAAGACCGGCCGCATGATCTCGGTGGAGGTTCGACGAGGGAAGCGTCGGCCCCGGAAAGCCCAGCGAGCCGGGGGTGTTTCGGCCGCAATCCAGGGTTGACGTCGATAGGTTTGCGCAATGAGTGTTGAGGCGAACTGGGTTCGAATCATTCGATGGTGCGAGCAGCATGCCCCCACGACGGCGTCGCGGGTGCTACCGCCGTCCGGACAGCAAGCCGTACATGCAGCCGAGGCTGCAACGGGTCGGATCTGGCCTGCGCAGTTGCACGAGTGGTTCGCACTGCATGACGGCGGGTTCGATAGCCAGCCGGAGTCGATCGTGCTGCCGAGCAATGAGCCAATCTCGGTTGCTCTCGCGGTCCGAACTCATGACGAATTGGTTGAATTGTGGCAAGACAACACTGATGACCTCGGTGGCACGGAGGCTTTGATGGCGCTGCCGGCAGGAACCGAGACAGAGACCTTCCTACCTGCGTTCATTCCGATTGGAAGCGACGGGGCCGGGAACTACCTTGCGGTCGACACCCGTGGCGGTGTCCGCAGTGGCTGTGTCGTCGAGTTCTACAAGGAGGGTGGTGCAGCCTTCCGTTGGGACTCTATCGCGGACATGCTCGATTGCACGGCGACGGCGCTAGAGCAAGGAGTGCACTGCGAGGGGTGGGTGCCGGTCATCGAGAACGGTTTACTCCGATGGGACTATCAGCCATAGCGTCCGATCAGGCGATTGAGGTGTACTCCAAGGCGTCCGAACGTCGAGCTCCCGACCAGTTCCGCAACCGGATCCTTGACCGGCCGAGGAAGCTCACCACCCAGGGCACGGGTGGGACGATTGACCGATGGAGTACCACGGCAGCGTCCGCGTCAGTGATCATCTTCTCTGGTTGATACAGGAGCCAGTGTCCTATGAATTGATGTGGCCTCCTACAGGTGTGCAAGGCTTCGTTCATTTCGGCACGGACGGTGCCATTATCAAAACGGGGGTCTCCGGTGGGTTGGTCGACGTCACCGTTTCCATGCTCGATGCTGAACCACCGATGGACACCTCGTGGGATGACATCAACGAAGGCGATCTACGAACAACCGAGGGCGGTGTGTACGTCGCCGGCGGATACTCGTTCGAAAACATCATCCCCGGCAGATCCGATGGGCTCACCCCACAAGGTCCAACGGCACACAGAGTTCGAGTGTCAGCTTCGGGCCGGGCGTTGAAGTACGACGAGATCGGTGACGACGAGAAGTACCTCATCGAGATGTGGCCGACGTCAGAGGTGGCCGCAAGCACGGTGGTCCAGTTCAAGTCCGGAAGGTGATGACCTGCATCGAGTGATCAGTTGACCGCTCAAAGTATCGGCGGCCGTCACAGGCGATATCCACTCCATCAGAGCCCATGGTGTCCCATGTGCCGGTTGCCGATCCCGGAACGGTCACTGACTGCCTCGAATCGCTGGTCGCCTCCGGCGTTGCATGTGATGCCGCAAAATCACTCACTCATTAATTTCTGCGCTCGGTCTGTTCCACAACAGGTCAAGTGCTTCGAGGTCACTTTCGTCGATCTCAAGTACACCGTAGATCGCAAACACAGTGATGTCCCAAGGGCGTAGCCCGTCGTGGCGGGGTGTCAGAAGTATCGCTACTGTCCAGATATCCTCTCGGCCGTCGCTGGGAAGGGTTTCGGTCCACTCGTGGTGACGCAACATCACCCATCTGCGGAACGCTTCGCGGTGATGTGCGCTTAATTTGTTGCACACCCCGAACCCGAGTTGAAGATCCCCCTCACCGAACACATACCGTCGGAGATCGAATCGTGTTGCTTCGCGCGAAACGGACGATGCGCCGCGTAGCAGGCTGATCATGCGTCGACCGACTCTCGCTCGCTCAGTTACAGCTTGTCGATCGAGCAAGTGCAGAAGGGTCAGTCGATCTTCCTCAGGTCGATCCCATGGCGACGTGGCGAGGTCCTCCAGCATCTGTCGGAACATCGCTGCGCCCTGTTCGTCAAGGCTTGAGGCCGGTTCCATGGGCAGCAGCGGATACGAAAATCGCTGTTCCCCGGAGCCGAGGGCTACCGGTAGTCGCCCTGGATTCGGTGTGGCGCGTTCGTCTGCGGTGGCCAGCTCGTAGTAGTGCCCCGGATGATCACCAGGGGCGACCGCATCGCCTTTGATGCGGTGCAGGTAGGAACCCAGAGCGGTGACCGATCGCAGGTGGTCGAACAAGAACTCCCATTCGCGCCGCAGAAGGACGACGATCGGCAGGGCCGGTGTACTTTCGACAGGCGCGATGTTGTCAGGAGGGTCGTCGTGATCGACAATCACAACACCCACCCAGTCCAGGGACTTACCGTCGACTTTTATCGAACGTCCGCGGACATTAGTCATCGACACGGGCGTATCGCTGAGCGACCGTACCGAGCCCGCTGCCTGACGTGCACCCTTGGCGGCGTTCTTGGCGATCCACGCGCGTTCGCGTTCGGGTTTGGGACCGGGGTGGTCGCGTGCCTTCACTTGAATCGCTAAGGCACGGTTTCCAAAAATAACTGTGCCGTCGCCTAGTTCGCGCGTTGCCGTCGACTTCGACACCGTCAGTGGTGTCAGGACGAAGTCGGGCAAACCCCATCGGGCGGCTGCTCCCAACGTCGCGTTCTCCGCCGCGATCCCGCGCCGCAGATCCGGATCGAGTGCAACAGGCTGAGGCACGATTCTCCCGAAAACACCGTCTTCGGTGTTAACGATCATGATCATTTCGTCACCGTCGCGATATACGGCGAGTCCGAGATCGGATTCACTCAGTGCGATCTCGAGCTCGGGCACTGCGCTTGAGTCGACGGGCGCCCAAGTCGATGTGTCACGTTCGTGGCTCGGGGGCATGCCACCGCCCCTGTTCCGGTCCCGGACCTCGGTCGATCGCAGTCCGAAAGACCGCTCGAAAGATCGAACAACTTCCGCAGTCACCACTAGCAGTTGATGGCATCGCAGAGCGAAGGTGTCGTTCGGATCGATCGGCCAAGGCTCCGCATTGAACGCAATATCCAGCGCCACCTGTGGATTTCCGCGCAAATGGCGTGCGGGCCCGGCCGGTTCGAGTCGGAACCGCGCAACGGTGTAGGCGTCAACAACTCGCCCTGCAGGTTCGACTGTAAGCCCGGCGACGACTTGCGGCGTGTCGACCAGCACTATGGGAGACGCCGAGTGTGCCCACACCGTCACCACCTCAGAGTTCGTGCTCCGTGTAGTGACGCTTGAGAGAAGCCGCATAGTTCGGCGAACCAAGTTCACCGACATATCAATGGCCGGATCATCGGCAAAGGGCTGGAACGCCTCGAGGAGTTGCATATGATCCGGACGAAGCCCGGCCATCCCTCCGCGTTTGTCGTGGGCAATAAACTCGTCGAGGTTGCTGCACAGCGGGAACCGTGCCGGATTATCAGGAGTTGTTAACGACCCCGAGACAATCTTCTCAGCGATCGAAACGGCATCGTCGAGGGAGGCGTGCAATTCTTCTACAAATTCCCGCGCGACCTTTTGCAGTTCTTGGGCTTCCGGTGGCCAATCGACGGTGACAGCGATACTTCCCGAGCCGTCGTCATCGGCTCCAATCCATGTGCCGAACAAGTCCGAGCCGCCCAGCTCATTCCAGGCAGTCTGAATTAGACTTCGACAGTTCTCGGCCATGTCGTGGTGCGCCCACGCCGAAGCAAATTCCTGCGATCGCGAATCGATGGCAGCGTCGTCAGCGGTCACCGAGACATCTATACACGTACTCTCCGACAGATCCGAACGGCGTAGCCGGAGCCCGTATCCACCCGTGATCCAATAAACCAACGTTGATCGGGGCATGTACGCCGAACCCGTGCCGCTCAGCTTGATCCCGTAAGCGGATCGCTTATCGGACCACGACTCTTGACTCAGGATTACTGTGAGGGGATGAACTCATCGACTCGTCGAAAGTATGTTTCCGCCGGATAGCCCGGCGACTGCCGCCGGTGCTGAGGACTGGCTGGCACAAGTTTCCAATCTGATGCGCCACATCGAACGCAATTCTGGGGAGCGCCCACAGTTGGGATGGCCCTTCAAACGTGCACAGGAGTCCCTTACCGGTCGGTCGGTGACGGTTCCAGGGGCCTGGGTCGATGTCACGGCCGGTTACCGTTCCGCCGCAGATCTCGGATCATTCGCCGCTGACGTGGAGCCATTCGCGATCACCGCGCACGTGCATGCGTTCCCTGACATGTACCAGGACATCCGTACCTCTGGTCGCACCCGTATGGAGCTCGGAGACGCGGAGGCGGAGGCCTGGGCGCGCATCATGTTCGGCCCACGATGGGCGGACTACGCGTACCAGCTCACGGTAGAAATACCCGATCGGCTCAAACGTCAGATACCGCCCTACCAGAAGGTGTTCACCCTTCTCGTCGACCGCAATGGTGACCCGATGCTCGCCCCGGACAACTACCGCTGGGGCATGCTGTTCTTCTCCCTCTCCGCACCCCGCAGGCTCGAACCGTCGCCCGAGAACACCGAACTGCGCACGCTCCTTGCCACCTGAGGCCCGTACACCGACTCCGAACCCGTCCGCGATCCTCGGACCGATCCGGACGGGGGTTGGAAGATCGACGTCACCGGCGATCCGCTCGAGACCCTCACTCCCACGGCCCAGCAAGCGGTGGAGGCCGCGCGGCGCCTCTTCCGCCAGCGCGGCGCGGTGAACACGCACTTTCAGCCCACCCGCCTGGTCGTCGAGGGGGCCACGCTGCACGTGCATTTCCGGTGGAAGAAGAACCCCAACGTTTTCGCTATCGGCATCCGAATTCCTCAATCCGAGGCGGAGTTCACCAGCCCACCGGCACATAACCCGAGTGCCTGGATGTCGGCCGCGGCCCTGACCTACGACGAAGAACTGTCGACTGGACTGCTCGTGCGAGCACGCCATGAACGTTTCGACGGCGTGATCCACTTGGGTGGTCCAACGCGGAGAGAGCGCGAGGAACTGCCAGGCCGCGAGTTCGGCCTCGGGAGGACCGTGCCCGGTTATGCCGCCGCAAGCACGCTCAAACGGCTCGGCATGCACGTCGACGATGCCGGCGACGCACATCGAGAAGGACGGCTGATCTCCTGGGTGCACATCTGGCGGAACGATCCCGGTGGATGCGGGTCGGACTACCTCGGGCACACGGTCGCCACCTGGACCGCGACCGAATCGGTCGCGTCCGTCGATGCGATCGAGACTCTGCCCGAGGTCCCCAACGACGTAGTGCACCGTCTGGTGATGGCGGTCGTGCATGACGCCGCCGACGCCGGCGCACAACAAATAGTCACCCCACTCGACCACCCGGCGCTGACGGAACTCGGCTTCAATTCTGCTGAGGGCGGGAAGCTCACACTGGACGTGATGACCATGCTCTGAACAAGGACGAAGGATCGGCAACCAGTGTGCTCCGATAGGCGTTCCGCTCGCGGGAATCGATGGGAGGGCTGGTGCTCCCGCCGGTGCGACGCCGTGCATGATTCATCCTGTGACAGAGGGTAGAGCGTGGACGCATTCGAGATGGGGCACGGTCGCATGGTTCGCAGCGTGCGGTCTGGTTGTCGGAGCTCTGGGGGTCACTGCATGGCGATACGGAGCGCCGTACGGAGGTGTCGAGCATGCGCCGGTCCCGCCCGAGTTGATACCGCCGGGACCTGAGCCTGGGTTCATGATCGTCTTCGATCACTACGTCTACGTTTCCGGTCCCGCGTGGATGCCTATGGTGGTCGTGGTGCCCGTGCTCGGAACGCTGGTGGGGCTCTTAGTCGGTGTTGTGGTGGCGGCGCGTGGGCTGAGGTGGTCTCGACAGGAGCAGGGCGGTTGTTGGTTGGTCGCGGTGGCCCTTGGTGCCATCGGACTCCTGGGGGGTGTTGTGACCGCCGTCGCAGCTGCCGTGCATCCGCCGAGACTGTTGGTGACGACATCGACGACTGCATCCTCGGATCTGTATGCGATCGAAGGAGCGCCCTGGCATGTGGACCTGTCGCCGATTGCCCTGCTCTTCCCGGCTCTCGGACTTGCAGTCGGCGTTGCGCTCGCTCTCATTGCGGTTGCGTTCGAGTTGCGGCTGGGAAAGGGAGCGGGCTCTTAGAAGAACGCTGACACGCGTGGCGACAACTGAAGTTTCGACGCAGTAGAGATCAGGCGCCAGCTTGGGACGCGGACACACCGCGCCAATACACATTCAAGATCAGACCCGCAAATCACGGGAGTGCGCCTGATTGCGGGTCGGTCGCCGCAAGACGATCGCTGACGGGTCACCGATTCTCGAATGCCTTGGGAACACGGTGCGGACAGCGTCGGCTAGGTTTCTGACCATGCGTGGCGCCATCGCTATACTCGGAGTTGTCGTTGGCCTGTGTGTGTACGCCTCTGCCTTCCTCATTCGATCGCCGGAGGCCCTCTGTTCAGGGTACGAGTTCCCACCTCGCGTGGAGTTCGGCTGGGTGGGTTCGACGTTCGTTCCTGAGTACCGCAGGACCTGGTCACCTTTGGTTAGTGCGACGTGCCGAGTGACTGAGCCGGATGGGTTCCAACAATCGGTGGTCCTGATCGACTGGCAAGCAAATCTCGTCGCTTTGTTCGGTCTCGTGATCGTCGTTGTCTCGCTCGCGGTTTGGGTCCGCACACGTTCGACTGACTAGTGACTTCCGCTCGACGATCGGCGAACGGTCTCAACCTGGGACCTCTGTGCCCCGCGGCGGAGTCTTAGTCGTCGATATAGCCAGTCTCGGGGTTGATCTGACCGAGGAAGCCGTGGATCGACTCGCGATGCTCGTCAATCGTGATCGGCTGGAACGTGGATGGAGCGTTCGCTCGGTCTTGAATGCTGGAATAGGCTACGCGTTGGAAGCTGGAGAATCCGTACCCCTCGTTCGGTCCGGATTCCCAGTCATAGTCGCAGGCGCCTGGTTCCTCTGGACGTAGCCTCACCGTGAAAACCTCTCCATCGACAGTCAACGTGAACGGCCCATCGTCAGCCGTCGGTCGACTGTCACCTGCGGGCTCGTCGTGATCCTCAGTACGCATGAACGCATCTTCACATGCGCCCGGCTGATCGGATCTGACGCTTGCCGAGCCCGACAATTATTTGCGGTGACTCGTGCCAGACACTGAGCTCTCGGGGGCAGACCGTAAGGGGATCGCTGCGAGAACGCCGAGATCCGATCGCTCATAGTTCAGGTTTTCGATCGGACGTGGACCGCACTTGTTTTGCGAGGCTCTCGTACTCGGACTCCGTGATGGCAGATAGTCCCGGCACAAATCCCTCGCGCTCCAGGCAGAAGCCGGCCGCATAGCTGACGGCTGGTGTCCAAGACCTACCCAGTCCACTCGAATGTGCTGACGTGTGGATCGGCAATCCTCCCGGGATGCCCACTGCACAACTTCCGGAGCCTGGTGTGTTCCTCGTAGATTTCCCGTGCATTATCGGGCCCGGTGTAAAGCGCCACCATGGATGACCTCATCACCCGGTGACCGCGTAGTGGGCCGGTTCACCTACTGCGGAAGCCAGACCGGGGAATTCATGGGCATCCCCGCCAGCGGCAACCCGGTGGAGATGCGATCCATCGACATCTGGCGCGTCAAGGACGCCGTGTTCGTCGAACACTGGGACGAGTTGAACCTGCTGCAGATGTTCCAGCAGATGGGCGCATTGCCGCCACTGGGCGCCGGCCCCGAGTCACAGTCGTGATACACCTCGCCCATCTCGCCGCAATAGTCGCGGTGCTGAGCATCGGGGTTGCCTATGGTACCGACGTATTCTGCGCGCTCGTACAACGACCCGCAGTTGCCCGTGTCGACGACGCCACGCTCACCGCGGTCATGGGCAACGTGCATCGGTTCGGGGACCGGCGGATGCCCGTCCCCGGGATCCTCGGCATCCTCGCCACCGCCGCCGCATCCGTCTTCGCGATACTGGATGGCCGGCCCATCGCAGCAGCCGCCGCAGGGGTAGCTCTGGCACTGCTGTTGGTCTGGCTGCCGCTCTACCTCCGCGTCAGTGCGCCGATCAGCCGTGCACTCACCGAGGCCGCCGACAAACACCAGACGCTGGCTAACGCGCGTGCACTGCAACATGACTGGGACCGCATCATCGTCCCCAGGGCAATCCTGCAGGGTCTGGCAACCGCAGCGCTGTGCGTGAGCCTGATCAGCTGACGAACTCCCGAGTGCCCACCGTCGACAATTAATCAACGCAACCGAGAGGGGCACCTAGATCATGTTCCAACTCGGGATTTACACCCTGCGGACGGCCGTCGCACTCGAGCTCTACGCGACTGTGCACTGGCCCCGCCACATCCCCAGCCTGCGCGCCTTCGGCGTCACCACCCACGGGATCTGGACCCAACACGATGCCGACGTACACCGACTTACTAATTGAACGCGCGAGTTCAATTAGTAAGGTGATGCCGACAGGTTGTATTGACTCACGGCCGGCGCGGCCCCTTGTTCCTGAACTACCGACACCCACATCGCTGCCGCTCCGACTCGAGCCATTGACGAAGGCGTTCGAACCGGCATCGAGTCGGCAGGTCTGGGTCAGGGGATTGCGGTGTCGAGGGCGATGTCGCGGCCGCCCGGCGCCGGGTCGCCGACCTCGATGTCCTGTGTCCTGCGGGCGGTGGCCGAGGCGAACGCCGCCAATATCACGCAACGGGTGAACCATGAGACATCGGCTTCTCGCAACCGACGATTCATCGCATGCTGCGCACCGTGCTGGCGAACCCGGCTCTTCTCGACCCAACACCGACCGAGGTCATCGACCGCCGCACTGCCGGCCAAATCAGCGACGACGAGATCATGCAGGTTCTGCTGGACTGGGACTTCACCTTCGGCCGAGTCCCGGTCAAAGGGGGTGTCTCGGCGAATGCATACGAGCCCGGTAGTTAGGACGAGACCGACCGCGCCTATCACCGCGGACTGCTGCCCGACGACGAGATCGGCCGGCTAATGGACCTAAACAAGGACGCCCTCGAGCGGGCGGCACGGTATGCGTGAACTACCCGGATCCTGGCGCGGCAGGGTCGCCGCGCAGCTCACCGCCATGTCCGTGCCCGGCGGTCCGCTGCACACCAAATCCGACACGAACACCTCGTGGTCGTCGCCGGTCCGGTCGGTCACGGTTGTCATCCTCCCTGCTGTGGGTCGAACACCACTGGGGCGAATATTTCGCAGGGAGTGTGGTTGGGAGGACGGTGATGCCGGGCTCGAGACGGAGTGCCTCACTTAGGTGGTCAAGGGAATTTGAAAACCTCTAGTACAGAGCGCAATACTGCCTTAGTTGGCATTTGGCAAATTGCCGGCAAATGAATGAGGTTGCGCAACAGGGGCAAACGTCGGCGATGGCACTCTGGAGAACGCGGGCTTCGAGATCCTGCACGTGGTGGGGCGAACGGGGCGTCCGTAAATATTTGAACGTCAGGAAGCTCTGGAGAACAGTAGCTTTGGGGTGTACGTGCGCCGCACCAACAGAGCGGTCTGTGGAGAGCGCGTTATTCTCAGCTGGTCGGGACTGGTGGCGGCGGGAGCGCCGTCGTGGGGAGCGGCGCCGAGGAAGGCTCCGGCGGCGGCGGTTGGGTGGGCGGCTGCGTGGTCGGGTTGTCCGAAGGCACGGGCGGCGGCGGAGGTGGCACCACCATGGTCGTGGGATCAGGGCTCGTGGACGGGAACGTCTCGGGCGGCAGCGGCGGCGGCGTCGTGGGTAGCGGCGGCGGGAGCGTGGGCGGCGGCTGCGGAGGCAGCGTGGATGGCTCCGGCGACGGAATGGGCGGCTGTCCCGGAATCTGCAGATCGGTGGACGGTAGGGTGCCCGGCCCCGGCAGCGGTTCGACTCCCGGCGCCGTTGTGGAACCGGGTGTGCCCGGCACGGTGGCAGGCAGTTCGGCGGTCTGTGTCGGCGAGTCGGTGGTGGCGGTACCGGGCGTCGTCGTCGGCGGTGTGGTGGGAGCGATCTTCTCGAGTTCCGCGGCGAGCTTTGCACGCCACACGTCGAGTTCGTTGCGCATGTCGGCGTCGCGTACCCCGTCGGCACGGTTCGCGGCGCCCTCGAGCAGGTTCTTCGCCGCCTCCGCGTCGCCCGCGGTGATCAGCCGCTCGGCTTCCTGGAGCTGTGACGTGGTGTCGATCTGCGCGACGGTCGAATCGGCCTGTTGGCTGAATACGACCGACTTGACGCTCCACAGCGGATCGCCGGGTGCGGCGTTGTACGAGAAGATGGTGGCGCCGCCCATGACGACCGCGATCGCGGCGGCAGCGCCTGCGATGGGTCGCAACAGGCGGAGCTTGCCGCGGGCGGCGCTGCGTGTGGAACGGGCGTCGGAGGCGTCGATCGCCGCGATCACGTCGTCGAGCAGCGGACCGGTTGGCATCGGCGTCGCCACGATGTCGGCGCGCCACTTGGCCAGCAGAAGCGCGAGCTGGTCCTGTTCCGGTGAATCCGCCGTGACGGGACCGCCGCCGGCGATCGCGTCGATCAGCGCGTCGTCGCGGAGCACCGCCGCTACGTCCACCGGTGCGTCGTCTCCTGGGAGATCGGCAGCGGGATTGCCGTTGCGCTTGATGCCCCTAGCCAAACCTCTCACCTGCCCTCGTCACCTGCGATGGCTCGGTGTTGAGCCACGCGGCCAGCTCCCGTGGTACTTCCCACGGCCGGGTCCTCGGCTGAAATACCGACCACGAGGCGAAGGATCACGATTTCCCGGTGCTTCTCCGGCAGCGTGCTGAGCAGTTCGTTCATCTGCCTGCTCGCCTTTCGAGTGCAGCGCCCGCTGTTGACTGTGTCATCTGTTATTTCGGTGACGGGCCCCGACTTGTTACCGCATGTCAGAGAAGAGCGACAATCGGAGCGCTCCACGTCGGTCGCGGATTCCTCGGTGTCGGTCCGCACGCAGTCGGTTGCCGCACGAGCACACCCGTCCTGTTCGGGCCGACCCCGGCGCACTCGGGCGGTCCTGAGGCCCTGGGCCGGGGTCGACGTTTGCAAGGGCATCGTCTTCGGGGTGGGACGATCCTCCTAGTTGGATTATCCCCCGGCGGTCGGTACTCGGCGAGGCTCGAGTGAGATCCAGGTGAGGACGCGCAGACCGGCGGCGGGCATGATCCCGAAGACCGTGCCGGTACCCGGGTTGGGCACCCCAAGCAGACCGAACAATCTTGTAGAGATCCAAGTGGGGCAGAATCGTCCTCAGTCGGAAGGGCCGGCCATGACCGAGAAACTGCGTGTGAACCCGCTGGGCTCCTGAGCCGACGTTTTCGGTGCGTTGTCCGTGCAGGGTCACCACACCAGTTGACAGCGCGCCCTCGTCCAAAGGCGCCGCCCTTATGGATCCGCGGTCCGGGGCGGGGCGGTGTTAGGTTGGCGCTGTGCCGATCACCGTGCTACTCGTGGACGACCAGGAATTGATGCGTATGGGCCTCAACATGGTGCTCGATGCGCAGGACGACATCGTGGTCGTCGGTGAGGCCGGCGACGGGGCGGCGGCGGTGGCGGCGGTCCGCAAACTCGAACCCGACGTCGTGTTGATGGACGTGCGCATGCCGGTGGTGGACGGGGTCAGTGCGACGGCGCAGATTCTCGAATCGGGCGTCGCCAGCCGCGTGCTCGTGATGACGACGTTCGACCTCGACGAGCATGCGATGGGGGCATTGCGGGCGGGTGCCAGCGGCTTCCTGCTCAAGGACACCCCGTCCGAGGACCTGGTGTCGGCCATCCGCAGTGTCGCGGCGGGAGATGCCGTGGTGTCGCCGAAGGTGACGCGGCGACTGCTGGCCCGCTTCCTCGACGACGGCCCGGCTCCGCGCCGCGACCCGGCCGTGCTGGACGTGCTGACCGAGCGCGAGCGGGAAGTGCTGCAGTTGGTCGCCACCGGATTGTCGAACACGGAGATCGCGGAAAGCCTGTTCCTGTCCGAGTCGACGGTGAAGTCGCACATCGGCCGAATACTCACCAAATTGAATGTGCGGGACCGGGTGCAGGCGGTGGTCCTGGCCTACGAGACGGGTTTGGTGCGGCCCGGCTCGTAGACCCTCACCCGCTGCGGTGGTCAGGACGTGAATGTGCCGACCGTCGGAACAACGGTGCAGTTGACGTTGCCGGGGTAGCTCACGGTGCCGAACATCGTGGCGAGCACAGTGCCCGCACCCGTGTCGACGATCTTCGACAGCAGTGGGGTGTTGATGATGGGCAGCCGGTCGTCGAGTTTCACGATCCCGCCCTGAAAGGTGTTGAGGTTGATCCAGGCAACGCTGAGGTCGGACGACTGCGGTATCGCCACGTATGCGGGGATTGCCTGGAACCGCAACTGGCCGGCGGTGATCTGGGGGAAGAGGTTCGGTCCTGCCTGAGCGCTCGCGAGAGTGACGGTCGCGGGCTCGTCGGCGACACCGCATCCCAGAGTGGGGGAGGGGTACATGAAGTCCTGGGGGGTGGTGAGCCCGAATTCGAGCACGTCCTTCGGAACGAAGACACTGGCGCCGAGGAGCTGGTTCACCGCGTTGCTCGCAACCGGTGACACGTCGGCTGCCAGGGCCTGCAGTTCCCCGATGCCCCGAGCCGCGTCGGGGAGGGGCTGGGCCGAGGCAGGTGCGGCGGACAGCGCGCCGGCGACAGCGACTGATGCCAAAATCAACGTGGCACGGCGGAACAGGGTGGACCGGGACATAGCGGCTCCTCGTTGTGCGCGGGATCGGAAGATCCCCCATCCGAGAGAACTGCACCATGCACCAAGTCTCAATGTCAACTTTAGGGTTAGATCGTGAGCGGTTCGAGATCTGCGCTCGGGAGAAAATCGGCGCCCTCGAACGTTGAAGGGACAGACGGCCAGACTGTCGTTACCCGCCGTTCGAAAGGGGGCGTCATGTACGCCGCAATGTTCCTGCTGTACGTCGTGGTGGAAATCGCCGCCCTCATCTGGGTGGGCGGCACCATCGGCGTCCTCTGGACGGCCTGCCTCTTCCTGGGTGGATCGCTCGTCGGCCTGATACTGATGCGCTCCCAGTGGCGCCGCGTGATCCAAGGATTGCGTGAGGCCGCAGGCGGCAAGGGGTCGCCAGGCGCCGCGGTAGCGGACGGCGCCCTCGTGGCAGTGGGTTCGGCACTGATGGTCGTGCCCGGACTGGTCACCTCGCTTCTCGGACTGCTGCTGCTGATCCCGCCCACTCGATGGCTGCTCCGGCCCGTGGTCGTGCTGGTTGCCGGCAAACGTGCCGCCGTCGTCGCGGCCGGCGCCGAGGCGTTCGCGCGGGCGCCCCGGCGAGGACGCGGAGAGGTGATCGAGGGCGAGGTGGTTCACGACGTATTCGACGGCGAGGTGGCCGATGCACAACCTCCAACCCCGACCCGTGATCCACGCCTTCTGCCCTAGCAGGCACACTGGTTGCCCGTGACTACCCAACTGCTGGTCGGCGGCCGAATCTACAGTTCCTTTGCACCAGACGCGACGTCGATGGCAGTGACCGGCGGCACCGTCGTGTGGGTCGGCGACGACCGCGCTGCCCGTGCTCTGCATCCCGACGCGGAGGTCATCGATCTGGGTGGCGCGTTCGTCACTCCGGCGTTCGTCGACACCCACGTGCACGTGACCGCGCTGGGGCTGAACATCGTGGGCCTCGACCTCGTCGGGGTCGGCTCGTTGCGCGAGTGCCTCGACCGGTTGCGGGCCTTCGCGCGCACACACGCCGATGCCGTCATCTGGGGGCACGGCTGGGACGACTCGAACTGGCCGGAGGGCGCCGGCCCCACCACGGCGCAACTGGACGAAGCCGCCCCGGGACGCCCGGTGTACCTGTCGCGTATCGATGTCCACTCGGCGGTCTGCTCCACTGGGCTGCGGCAGCTGGTCCCGGACCTGAACGAGACCGCAGGCTACTCCCCGGTCGGGCCGCTGACCTTCGAGGCGCACCACGCCGCCCGCACGGTCGCACGGTCCCTGCTGACGGAACGGCAGCGAGCCGTTGCCCGCGCCGCAGCGCTCGACGCCATTGCCGCCCGCGGAATCGTGGCTGTGCACGAATGTGGTGGTCCGGACATCGCCGGACTCGACGACTTTCGCGAATTGTTGGCCACGTCGCACGGAGTTGAGGTACGTGGTTACTGGGGGCAGGCGGTCGGTGAGGTCGACGAGGCCCGAAACCTCTTGCATACCACGGGTGCTCATGCTCTCGGCGGCGACCTGTTCATCGACGGATCCATCGGATCGCACACCGCGTGGCTCCGCGAACCCTATGCCGATGCGCCCGGAACCACCGGGAAGAGCTACCTCACCGTCGACGAGATCGCGGCCCACATTCGGGCATGCACGATCGCCGGCATTCAGGCGGGCTTCCACGTCATCGGCGACGCCGCCGTGCGGGCGGCTGTCGACGCGCTTGCACTGGTGGCCGACGAACTCGGTGGTCCCGCAGTCGCCGCAGCCGGTCACCGGCTCGAGCACGCCGAGATGATGACCGGTGACGACGCGGCGCGGCTGGCGCAATGGGGTGTGATCGCCAGCGTGCAGCCCGCGTTCGACGCCCTGTGGGGCGGGGTAGACGGCCTCTACGCGCAGCGTCTCGGCCGCGAACGAGCCCTCACCCTGAACCCGTTTGCGGCGACTGCGTCCGCCGGTGTGTCGCTGGCGCTGAGCTCCGACGCTCCCGTCACCCCGGTCGAACCGTGGGCGATGGTCCGTGCGGCAGTCCAGCACCGGACACCGGGGAGCGGCATCTCCCCGCGTGCCGCGTTCTCCGCTGCCACTCGTGGTGCATGGCGGGCCGGCGGGGTTCGCGACGGACTGGCGGGCACCCTGAACCCGGGCGCCCCGGCGTCGTATGCGGTGTGGGACGCCGGGGAACTGGTGGTCAGCGCACCCAAGGATTCCGTGCAACGGTGGTCCACCGATCCGCGGTCCCGGGTGCCGGCCCTGCCACGACTCGACGAGAACGCACCCACGCCGGTGCTGCTGCGTTCGGTGCACCGGGGGAGCGTCGTCCATGAGCGCTGACGAGACTGTGCCCCGCCGCTCGGCCGGCGTCCGCGGCCTGGTGTTGCGCAGCCTCGTGTCGGTGGCCGCCGGATATCTAATTTTTGCCGGCTTTCCCCCGCGACCGCTGTGGTTCCTCGCGCCCGTCGGTGTGGCACTGCTCGTCCTGGTTCTCACCGGGGCCGGCGGGCCGGCGCCGCGACTCCGCGCCGGCTTCGGCTACGGCTACCTGGCGGGCCTGGGCTTTCTGGTGCCGCTGCTGCCGTGGATCGGCGTGTTCGTCGGCGCTCTGCCGTGGCTTGCACTCGCGGCCGTCGAAGCGGTGTTCGTGGGCCTGTTCGGGGTGGTGGCCGTGCTCGTGTCCCGGCTGCGCTGGGCCGCGCTGTGGATCGCAGCCGGCTGGTCTCTCACCGAATGGTTGCGTGCCAGTGTCCCGTTCGGAGGTTTTCCCTGGGGCAGGCTTGCGTTCGGCCAGTCGGAGGGATGGCTGCTGCCGCTGGCAAGTCTGGGCGGCGCCCCGCTGCTCAGCTTCGCGGTGGCGCTGACGGGCGCCGGCCTGGCCTCCGTCGCGGTGACGGTGTGGGCTCGGGCGCACGGCGCGGAGGACTGGAAGCGAACCCTTGCCGGCGGACTGGCCGCGACCCTCGCTGCCACGGTGCTGTCGGTGGTGCTGGGGCCGACGCTCGCTGACATGGGGTCGGGGGACCGGACGATCACCGTCGCGGCCATCCAGGGCAGCGTGCCCAAACTGGGGCTGGACTTCAACGACCAACGCAAACGGGTCCTCGACAACCACGTGCGACGCACTCTCGAACTGGCCGACGAGATCGCCGCCGGGACGGCGCCGCAACCGGATGTCGTGGTCTGGCCGGAAAACGCGTCCGACATCGATCCGTTGCGAAACGCGGACGCGGCTGCGGACATTTCCCGCGCGTCCGGGGCGATCGGCGCGCCCATCCTGGTGGGTGCGGTGCTGGTCAACGCCGACCGCACCACGACGAACTCGGTGATCGTCTGGGACGGCGACGAGGGACCGGGTGAACGACACGACAAGCGCATCATCCAGCCGTTCGGCGAGTACCTGCCCTACCGCGACTTCTTCCGGCACTTCTCCTCATACGCCGACCGGGCGGGCAACTTCGTACCCGGCGACGGCGACGGAGTGGTCCACGCGAAGGGTGTTCCGGTCGGTGTCGCCACCTGCTACGAGGTGGTTTTCGATCGAGCGTTCGAGGGCTCGGTGCGGGCGGGGGCCGAACTGCTCGCCGTTCCGACGAACAACGCCACCTTCGGTGACACCGAGATGACGTATCAGCAACTCGCCATGTCGAAGGTCCGGGCCGTCGAGCACGGACGGGCGGTTGTGGTGGCTGCCACCAGCGGAGTCAGTGCGATCATCGCGCCGGACGGTTCCACCGTGGAACAGACGTCACTGTTCGTTCCCGCCGCCCTGGTGTCGCAGGTGCCGCTGCGGACCGCGATGACGCCGGCGAGTCGCCTCGGTCCTCTTCCCGAAATCGTCCTCTGCCTCGTTGCCGCCGCGGCGATCGCCGGAGCCCTGGTGCAACGCCGACGGTCCCCGCGGGGCGCCGCCCCCGGTACGGAAGGGGAGCCGGCGGAAGCCGGGCGCCCCGCCGCCGGTGATCATTCCGGCGTCTGAAGAACGAGCCTGCGACCAGGCGAAATGCGCGTCGTTCCACATCGTGGAATGGGTGAAACGCTTTGAACTGGACGTCCGATAGGGAACTCGAGGCGTACTCCTGGGTAAGGTTCGGAAAACTCTCAGGGTCGCCGGTCACTATCGGGTGGTGACGGGGTGGACGTTCCACCCGCCGAGTGGATGAGAAACGGGGGGTGAACGGGTGGTCGACTCTGTGCCGGGTCCGGTACTGCCCGGATCAGGTGGCCTCCCCGATGGTGCCTTCCCCCTTTCCGCCGCGCAGCAGGGAATGTGGTTCGCTCAGCAGCTCGAACCTTCGGTCCCGGTCAACATCGCCCAGTGCGTCGAACTGGTCGGCGATCTCGACGTGCCCCTGCTGTCCGAGTCGATGATCACCGCCGGCCGCGAACTCGGGTCCGCATTCCTGCGCCTGGTCGAGGTCGACGGCGTGCCGTATCAGGTGGTCGATCCCACACTCGAAGCGTCGGTGCGCTTCGTCGATCTGCAGCACGAAGCCGACCCACGCGCCGCCGCCCAGGAGTGGATGCGGCAGGAGTACACCGTCCCGATCGATATGTTCGGTGACCGGTTGATGACCTCCGCGCTGCTACGGATCGCGCCCGACCGACACTATTGGTACAGCCGCGTACACCACGTCGCACTCGACGGCATGGGTTCGGTCACGCTCGTCGACCGCGCGGCGGAGCTCTACACAGCCACCGTCCGAGGGGTGAACGCCGCGCCATCGAAGGCGGCAGACCTGACGGAGGTCGCCGGCGTGGACCACAACTACCGGACCTCCGCCCGCTACGACACCGATCGCCGGTACTGGTCGGAGCGCGTTTCCCACATCGGCGAGCCGCACAGCCTGGTGGACCGCACCGCGCCGGCGCGCGCACGGAGTCGTACCACGGGCAGCCAGTTGCCCGGCAGCCTGGTCGATCACCTCGACGCCGCAGTCGACCGGCATACCTCCTCCGTCGCGTTCGAAGTGATCGCGGCATTCGCCGCCTACCTCTCACGCATGACAGGACGCGGGGACGTGGCCGTCAGCTTGCCGGTCACTGCCCGAACCACCGCGTTGCTCCGCCGCTCCGGCGGCATGGTGTCGAACGTGGTTCCCCTGCGACTGCAGGTCCGCCCCGACATGACGAGTGCCGACCTGGTCGCGGCAGTCCGGCTCGAGGTGACGGCCGCATTGCGCCATCAGCGGTATCCGCACATCGACATCCGACGCGACGCCGGCACCGACCATCAGGGCTTCTACGGACCGCTGATCAACGTGATGCTCTTTCACAACGAAATCACGCTCGGGGATATCGTCGGCAGACTGGAATTGTTGTCGACGGGCCCGATCAGCGATCTGGCGGTCAACATCTACCACGGGGTGGCGGGCACCAGCCTCAACCTCGACTTCGAGGCCAACCCGGACCTCTACTCGGACACCGCACTCGACGCGCACCACACCCGGTTCACCCGATTCCTCGGCGAGTTCGTCACCTCCGACACCGGTCGGATCGGCGACCTCGAGATTCTCGACGAGAACGAACGCCGCAGCCTGGTGCCTGCCACCGGCCGCGCCGGATTCGCCCCGGTCACCCTGCCGGAGCTGCTCGCCGGTGCGGTCCGCAGCAACCCGGACGGTGACGCCCTCGTCGCACCCCGGCCGGGAGTCGCCGCCGATACCCTGAGCTACCGCGCCCTGGACGAGAAGTCGAACCAGTTGGGGCGCTTGCTGATCGACCTTCAGGTCGGCCCCGAGGTCTCCGTCGCCCTGGCCGTGCCCCGCTCGCTCGAATCGGTGTCGAGCGTGTGGGCGGTGGCCAAGACGGGAGCAGCATTCGTTCCGGTCGACCCGAACTATCCGCGCGAGCGAATCGTGCACATGCTCGAGAACTGCGGGGCGCCGATCGGCATCACCACAGCGGCCCTGCGCGCAGACCTGCCGGACTGCACGCACTGGATCGTCCTCGACGACGACGATTTTCGGGCCGACCTCGCCTCCTACCCGAGGGATGCCGTCGCCGACGCCGACCGCACCGCGGCACTGTCGTTGGACCACCCCGCGTACGTCATCTACACGTCCGGGTCGACGGGGCGACCGAAGGGTGTGGCCGTGTCGCACCGCGGTCTGGTGAACCTGGCCGCGGACGAACGCGACCGGCTGGCGGTCACACCGGAGTCGCGGACACTGCATTTCGCGTCCCCGAGCTTCGACGCCTCGGTGTTCGAGCTGGTGATGGCGCTGTGCGCGGGTGCGGCACTGGTGATCGCGCCGACCACGATTTACGGTGGCGGCGAGCTGGCCGAGTTCCTGTCCGAGCAGCAGATCACGCACGCCTTCTGCACGCCCGCCGCACTGGCATCGCTCGATCATCGCACTCTGCAACACCTTCGGACGATCGTCGTCGCCGGTGACGTGTGCCCACCGGAGCTGGTCGCTCGCTGGGCGCCCGGCCGGACGATGGTCAATGCGTACGGCCCGAGCGAGACGACGATCATGTCCTCGGCCACCGCCGCTCTGACAGCCGGGCAGCCGGTGACCATCGGTGCACCCACCGTCGGTGTCGATCTCGTGGTCCTCGACCATCGGCTGCGTCCCGTTCCCGTCGGGGTTCGCGGGGAACTGTATGTCCTCGGCACGAGCCTGGCCCGGGGGTACGTGCACCGCGCCGGGTTGACGGCGGAACGGTTCGTCGCCTGCCCGTTCGGATCGGGCGGACGGATGTATCGCACCGGCGACGTGGTCCGCTGGGTGTCCGCGGCCGACGGGACACCGGTGCTCGACTTCCTCGGTCGCAGCGACCACCAGGTGAAGATTCGCGGGTTCCGGATCGAACTGGGGGAGATCGACGCGGCCCTGTCCGTGCATCCGCAGGTGGAGTTCGCCCGCACGATCGGCCACGAGGGCGCCGGAACCGCTCGCCTCGTCTCGTATGTGCTGCCTGTACCGGGTTCCGTGGTCGACATCAAGGCGCTGGCCGAGTTCGTCGGGCAGAGTCTGCCCGCGTACATGGTGCCGTCCTCGATCATGGTCCTCGACTCGTTGCCGCTCACCCCGGCAGGCAAACTCGACCGGAATGCCTTACCCGCACCCGTGTTCGCCGAGCGGTCCACCGCGATCGTGGCTCCCCGATCCGTCACCGAGGAGGTGCTCGCCGGCATCTTCCGGAACGTCCTCGGCGTCGACGAGTTGAGCGTCGAGACGAGCTTCTTCGAACTGGGCGGCAACTCGTTGATGGCCACCCAGGTGGTGTCCCGAGTCGGAGCCGCACTGGGCGCGCGGATCGGCGTCCGTGACCTCTTCGAGTCGCCGTCGGTGGCCCAGCTGGCCATCGCCGTGGCCGGGGCGACTCCGGACACGCTCCCGCGACCGGTGCTGCGGCCACGGGAGCGCCCCGAGCGGATTCCGTTGTCCGTTGCGCAGCAACGAATGTGGTTCCTCAACCAGTTCGATCCCGCGTCCGCAGCCTACAACCTGCCGATCGCGCTCCGGCTCACCGGTGACCTCGACCACGACGCCCTGCGGTGCGCACTCACCGATGCCGCGGAACGCCACGAAACGCTACGCACAATCTTCCCGGACAGCGCGGACGGACCACACCAGGTGGTTCTCCCGCCCGGGACGGTGCCGCCGCTCGACCCGCCGGTCGCGGTGGACGGCAACTCCCTCACGGCCGCGGTGGCGTCGCTGGGGGGCACCGGCTTCGACCTGACAACCGACCCCCCGCTGCGGGTGGGACTGTTCCGGGAGGCACCCAACCGTCACGTCCTGGTTCTGGTCGTTCACCACATCGCCGCCGACGGGTGGTCGATGACGCCCCTCGCCGCCGACGTGATGGTTGCGTACGCGGCGCGCGCCCACGGGCAGACACCGACCTGGGCGCCGCTGCCCGTGCAGTACGCCGACTACACGCTCTGGCAACGTGAACTGCTCGGCGCGGAAACCGATCCGGACAGTGTGGCCGCCCGGCAGCTGAGCCATTGGCAGGCCGTTCTCTCCGGTCTGCCGCAGGTGCTCGACCTGCCCACCGACCGTCCCCGTCCTGCCGAGATGTCGCATCGCGGCGGCCGAGTCGGCTTCACGGCCTCGGCCGTCCTCCACGAGCGGTTGACGCAACTTGCTCACCGCACCGGCGCCACGCCGTTCATGGTGACCCACGCTGCCCTGGCCGTTCTGTTGCATCGCCTCGGCGCCGGTTCGGACATCGTGATCGGCACCCCGATCGCCGGCCGCGGTGAGGAGGAACTCGACAACCTCGTCGGCATGTTCGTCAACACCCTGGTGCTGCGGACCTCCGTCGAAGCGGGCGACACCTTCGCCGACCTACTCGGCCGCGTCCGCACCGCCGACCTGTCCGCTTTCTCCCATGGTGACGTCCCCTTCGAGCGTCTCGTGGAAGTACTCAGCCCCGCCCGATCGTCGGCGTATCACCCGCTGTTCCAGGTGATGCTCTCGTTCCAGAACACCGCGACCACCAGTGTCGAACTCGACGGCCTCGCCGTCGAGGCAGCCGAGATCGACGTCCATCTCGCGAAATTCGACCTCCAGTTCACCGTCGTCGAGCACTTCGACACCGACGGCCGGGCTTCGGGGATGTCGATAGACCTCTCCTACGCGACCGACCTGTTCGACGAACGCACCGTCGTCGCGATGGGAGCACGGTTCGGCAGGATCCTCGATGCTGTACTCGGCGACGAACCGGTCACCATCGGCGACATCGACCTGCTCGAAGAACCGGAACGAGCTGCCCTCGCCGCACTCAATGCCACCGATCATCCTGTGCCCACCGACACGTTGGTGTCGCTGTTCGCAGCCGGTGCCGCCGCGACCCCAGACGCCGTGGCACTGGTATTCGACGACGAGTGGCTCACTTACGCGGAATTCGACGAGCGCAGCAACCGCCTTGCCCACCACCTGGTTTCGGAAGGCGTGGGACCGGAATCGGTGGTCGCCGTGGGCATACGGCGCTCGCTCGACCTCATGGTCGCCATTTACGCGATCCTGAAAGCAGGCGCCGCCTACCTTCCGGTCGACCCGGACCACCCGGTGAATCGCACCACCTACGTTCTCGAGACTGCCCAGCCGGAGTGCATCCTCACCCGCAGCACCGAAGGCGTCGAGTGGGTCACCGACTCACCGGTACTGAACGTCGACACCCTCGACCTGTCGAATGTCGATTCCGGCGAGCTCCCCGTTTCCCCGGCTCCTGAACAAACCGCCTACGTCATCTTCACGTCGGGCTCGACGGGACGACCGAAGGGGGTGGCGGTCACCCACGGGGCGATCGTGAACCGGCTGTTGTGGGCGCAGGAGGAATACGCCCTGACGTCCGCCGACGCGGTGGTGCAGAAGACACCGGTGACGTTCGATGTGTCGGTGTGGGAGCTGTTCTGGCCCCTTCAGGTCGGCGCGACACTGGTGATCGCCGTACCGGACGGGCACCGCGACCCCGAGTATCTCGCCGCCCTCGTGCGTCGGCACCGCATCACCGTGATGCATTTCGTGCCCTCGATGCTATCGACGTTTACAACCGAACCCTCGGCAGCGCAGTGCAGTTCGTTGCGGATGGTGTTCTGCTCGGGTGAGGCGCTGACACCGGACCAGGCAGCCAGATTCCGGGCGATCAGCGACGCCGATCTGCACAACCTATACGGGCCGACCGAGGCCGCAGTCGACGTCACCTACTGGCACACCAGCGCCGCAGACACCGTGACGGTGCCCATCGGCCGACCGGTGTGGAACACCCGACTGCACGTGCTCGACGCCCGGCTGCATCCGGTGCCCGCCGGAGTGGCCGGTGAGCTCTACCTCGCGGGCGCTCAGCTGGCGCGTGGTTATCTCAACCGTGCCGATCTGTCGGCAGACCGGTTCGTCGCCGATCCGTTCGCGGTGGGTGCCCGGATGTACCGGACGGGTGATCTGGTGCGGCGCCGCCCAGACGGTGCCGTGGAGTATCTCGGCCGCACCGATTTCCAGGTGAAGTTGCGCGGGCAGCGCATCGAGCTGGGGGAAATCGAGAGCGCCTACGAATCGCACCCGGATGTTCGTCGCGCGGTGGTGACGGTGCACCGCGACGACTGCGGCCAGGAAGCCCTCGTCGCGTATGTCGTGGGCGAGGAGCAGGTGACCACCGCTGCGTTGCGCGAGCACGTATCCGCGATGCTGCCGACGTACATGGTCCCGGCGTACGTGGTTTCGCTCGAGGATCTGCCGGTGTCGTCCAACGGCAAACTCGACCGCACCGCCCTGCCCGCCCCGGTCATCGAGGCCGTCACCGCCGAGTATGTGGCGCCGCGGACGCCCACCGAGATCGCGGTAGCCGAGGCGTTCGCCGACGTGCTCGAACTCGACCGGGCCGGGCTGACCGACAACTTCTTCGAACTCGGCGGCAACTCGCTCGTCGCCACCCGTCTGGTGTCCCGGCTCCGCACGGCCGCGGAGATTCCGGTGTCACTGCGTGACATCTTCGACTCGCCGACCGTCGGCGCCCTCGCGAAACGATTCGAAGGTGCCGGTCGCCACCTTCGCTCCGATCTCCCGCCGCTGCCCGGTCGAACCCGGCCGGAACGCGTCCCGTTGTCTTCCGCCCAGCAGCGGGTATGGTTCCTCAACCAATTCGACACCGGCAGCCCCGTCCACAATCTTCCTCTCGCCGTGCGGTTCTCGGGGGACCTGGATGTCGACGCACTCGGTCGGGCCGTGTGCGACGTTCTCGCGCGGCACGAATCGCTGCGCACCGTCTTCCCCGATTCCGACACCGGACCGTGGCAGCAGGTTCTCGACCCCGGTGAGGTTGATGTCGCGGTTACCGCCACCGAGGTGAACGTCGAGCGACTCGACGATGCGATCCGTCAGTTCGTTCTCGCCGGTTTCGACGTCACTACCGACATCCCCGTGCGCGCCCGGCTCTTCCGAACGCGGCCCGGTGAACACGTCCTCGCGTTGGTTCTCCATCACATCGCCGCCGACGGCTGGTCGTTCGCCCCCTTGTCGCGCGACCTGATGCTCGCCTACGCGGCGCACAGTGCCGGACACGACGTGCCGTGGTCGCCGCTATCGGTGCAGTACGCCGACTACACCCTGTGGCAGCGAGCACTGCTCGGCGACGAGGACGACCCGCAGTCGCGGGCGGCGCAGCAACTGGCGTACTGGGGCACCGCGCTGGCAGGTCTGCCGGACAGCCTCGACCTGCCCACCGACCGTCCCCGACCCGCCGCGGCGTCCCAGGGTGGTTCGACACTGGCCTGGGAACTTTCCGCCGACCTGCACGATCGACTTCTCGCATTCGCCCGCGCGCAGAACGTGACCCTGTTCATGGTGGCGCATTCGGCATTGGCCCTGCTCCTGAGCCGATTGAGTGCGTCCCGGGACATCGCGATCGGCACCCCCGTCGCGGGGCGAGGAGATCGTGAACTCGACGACCTGGTCGGCATGTTCGTCAACACCCTCGTCCTGCGTACCGAGGTCGACCCGGCGATGTCGTTCACCGCACTGCTGGACCGCGTGCGTGAGGTCGACCTGGGGGCCTTCGGCCACGCCGAGATCCCGTTCGAGCGGCTGGTGGAGCATCTCGATCCCACCCGCACCACCGCACACCATCCGCTGTTCCAGGTGGCGCTGTTCTTCCAGAATCACGCTCCCGCTCACCTGGAACTGCCCGGGTTGTCGGTGTCGAGTGAGCCGATCGTGCCCGACGTCGCCGCGTTCGATTTGCAGCTCGTGCTCACCGAAACCCACGGTGACGGCCATCCCGGACCGATCGGGGCGCAATTCAACTACGCGGCAGATCTTTTCGATGAATCCACGGTTCAGGGTTTCGCGGCGCAGTTCGTCCGGATCCTCGAGTCTGTCACCGCCGAACCCGACATCGCGGTCGGAGACGTGGCGATCACCGATCCTGCGGTGCGCGCGCGTGAATTGGTGGCCTGGAACGGCACTGATCGGTCCGTGCCGGCTGCGACGTTGTCGGTTTTGTTCGAGGCTCAGGTGGCGCGGACGCCGGGTGCGGTGGCGGTGGTGTTCGAGGGTGTGTCGTTGACGTATGCGGAGCTTGATGCGCGGGCGAATCGGTTGGGGCGGTATCTGATCGGGCGGGGTGTGGGTCCGGAGTCGCGGGTGGTGTTGGCGATGCGGCGTTCCCTCGATCTGGTGGTGGGGATGTATGCGGTGGTCAAGGCGGGTGGTGCGTATGTGCCGGTCGACCCGGATCATCCGGGGGAGCGGATTGGTTATGTGCTCCGGTCCGCGGGGCCGGTGTGTGTGCTGAGTACGGCGGCCGATCGCGCTGGGCTTCCGTCGGGGGCCGACATCGTCGCCATCGATACGCTCGACCTCACCGGCTTTGCGGACACCGCGGTGACCGACGGTGATCGGGTGCTTCCGCTGCGTGCAGGCAACACCGCCTACGTGATCTACACGTCGGGGTCGACGGGGAAGCCGAAGGGTGTGGCGGTGCCGCATGCGGGCATCGTGAATCAGTTGCTGTGGATGCAGGCCGAGTACGGGTTGACTGGTCGGGATGTGTTGTTGCAGAAGACGGCAACGACGTTCGATGTGTCGGTGTGGGGATATTTTTGGCCGTTGCAGGTCGGTGCGACGATGGTGCTGGCGACGGCGGACGGGCACCGGGATCCGGGGTATCTGGCGCAGGTCATCGATGAGCGGGGTGTGACGGTCACCGATTTCGTGCCGTCGATGCTCGATGTGTTCATCGCGTCCGTGCCTGCCGGGTCTTGTGTGAGTCTGCGTCATGTGTTCGTGATCGGTGAGGCGTTGCCTCCCGAGACGGTGGTCCGGTTCCGGGCGTTGACTTCTGCCCGTCTGCACAACTTGTACGGCCCGACCGAGGCCGCGGTGTCGGTGACGTTCTGGGAGGCCAGTGACGCCGACACGGTGACGGTGCCGATCGGTGTTCCGGAGTGGAATACCCAGGCCTATGTCCTCGATTCGCGGTTGCATCCGGTGCCGGCGGGGGTGGTGGGGGAGTTGTACCTCGGTGGTGTTCAGTTGGCGCGCGGGTATTTGGGGCGGGTCGATCTCACCGCGGATCGGTTCCTGGCGAATCCGTTCGGGGAGTCGGGTGCGCGCATGTATCGCACGGGTGATCTGGTGCGGCGTCGTAGGAATGGGGTGCTCGAGTATCTCGGCCGCACCGACTTCCAGGTCAAGTTCCGTGGTCAGCGCATCGAACTCGGCGAGATCGAGACCGTGCTGCGGGCGCATCCGGCGGTGACGGGTGCGGCGGTAACCGTGTACGCCGACGCCTCCACCGGCGATCATCTGGTCGCTTATGTCACCGCGGACGGGGTATTCGATGTCTCGGTGTTACGTACCCATGCGTCGGGGGCATTGCCGTCGTACATGGTGCCGTCCGTGATCGTGCTCCTCGACGAGTTCCCGCTCAACACCAGCGGCAAGCTCGACCGGAAAGCACTCCCCGCACCCGAATTCATCTCCCAGACCAATGATTACGTCGCCCCCGCCACCGCGGTCGAGGAGGCGGTGGCGACCGTCTTCGGTGCCATTCTCGGACTCGAGCAGGTCAGCGTTCACGACAGCTTCTTCGAACTCGGCGGCAACTCGCTGATCGCGACCAAACTGGTGTCCCGGATCCGCGCCGACCTCGGAGTGCCCCTGAGCGTGCGGGATCTCTTCGAGGCGCCGACGGTGGCGGAACTCGCGGCCAAGGTGTCGGGGACCAAGGCTGATGACGTCCGTCCCGCGCTGACGCCGCGGCCACGCCCGGAACGGATTCCGCTGTCGCCGGCGCAACAGCGGATGTGGTTCCTCAACCAATTCGACACCACCTCACCCGCCTACAACCTGCCGGTCGCCGTACGCCTGTCCGGTGCACTCGATATCGGCGCCCTCACCGCAGCGGTCGCGGACCTGATCGAGCGGCACGAAGCCCTGCGCACCGTGTTCCCGGACTCGGAGACCGGACCGCACCAGGTTGTGCTCGACACCGACTCCGCGACTCCCGAGTTGCCAATCACCGCAGTCGACGAGGCCCGGCTCGACACCGAACTCGCCGGGTTCTTCGGCGCCGGTTTCGACGTGACGGCCGACTTCCCCGTCCGCGTCGCCCTGTTCCGGATCGACGTCGACGACCACGTCCTCGCGCTGGTGGTCCACCATATTTCCGGGGACGGCTGGTCGATGGCCCCCATGGTGCGTGACACGATGACGGCGTACGCGGCACGCACACACGGGGAACGGCCCACCTGGTCACCCTTGCCGGTGCAGTACGCCGACTATGCGTTGTGGCAGCGCGAACTTCTCGGTGACGAATCCGACCCCGACTCGCTCGCTGCACAGCAGGTGGGCTACTGGACGACTGCACTCGCCGGGCTGCCCGAGGAGCTGCCCCTGCCGGCCGACCGTCCCCGACCTGCTGAGCAGTCCTACCGCGGAGGCCAGGTCGACGTCACAATCGACGGATCCACGCACCGAGCGCTGACGTCTCTCGCACAGTCCGAGCGGTCGACACTGTTCATGGTCGTGCACTCCGCGCTCAGTGTCTTGCTCAGTCGTGTAAGTGCGACACCGGTCGTCACGATCGGCACCCCGGTAGCAGGCCGCGGTGAACGTGAACTCGACAACCTGATCGGCATGTTCGTCAACACCGTCGTACTCCGCGCGGAGGTCGATCCTGGGAAGACATTCCACGATCTCCTGGACCAAGTGCGGCACGCGGACCTCGAAGCGTTCTCTCACACGGACGTGCCGTTCGAGCGGTTGGTCGAGATTCTCAGTCCCACCCGCAGTGCCGCCCGCCACCCACTTTTCCAGGTGATGCTCACCTTCCAGAATCTCGAGCAGACGGCCTTCGAACTCGACGGTCTCACCTTGCGCGGCATCGACGCGAACCTCGACGTCGCGAAGTTCGACCTGCATTTCACCCTCGTCGAACAGTTCGACGAGGACGGGCTGCCGGGCGGCATCTCGGCCCAGCTGATGTATGCCGCCGACCTGTTCGACGAGTCGACAGCCGCCGCCATTGCCGAACGCTTCCGCACGATTCTCGGTGCCGTCGCCGCGGACCCGACTGTGTGCGTCGGTGACATTCCGCTGCTCGATGCCACCGAACGCTCCGCGTTGGTGGCCTGGAACGGCACTGATCGGTCCGTGCCGGCTGCGACGTTGTCGGTTTTGTTCGAGGCTCAGGTGGCGCGGACGCCGGGTGCGGTGGCGGTGGTGTTCGAGGGTGTGTCGTTGACGTATGCGGAGCTTGATGCGCGGGCGAATCGGTTGGGGCGGTATCTGATCGGGCGGGGTGTGGGTCCGGAGTCGCGGGTGGTGTTGGCGATGCGGCGTTCCCTCGATCTGGTGGTGGGGATGTATGCGGTGGTCAAGGCGGGTGGTGCGTATGTGCCGGTCGACCCGGATCATCCGGGGGAGCGGATTGGTTATGTGCTCCGGTCCGCGGGGCCGGTGTGTGTGCTGAGTACGGCGGCCGATCGCGCTGGGCTTCCGTCGGGGGCCGACATCGTCGCCATCGATACGCTCGACCTCACCGGCTTTGCGGACACCGCGGTGACCGACGGTGATCGGGTGCTTCCGCTGCGTGCAGGCAACACCGCCTACGTGATCTACACGTCGGGGTCGACGGGGAAGCCGAAGGGTGTGGCGGTGCCGCATGCGGGCATCGTGAATCAGTTGCTGTGGATGCAGGCCGAGTACGGGTTGACTGGTCGGGATGTGTTGTTGCAGAAGACGGCAACGACGTTCGATGTGTCGGTGTGGGGATATTTTTGGCCGTTGCAGGTCGGTGCGACGATGGTGCTGGCGACGGCGGACGGGCACCGGGATCCGGGGTATCTGGCGCAGGTCATCGATGAGCGGGGTGTGACGGTCACCGATTTCGTGCCGTCGATGCTCGATGTGTTCATCGCGTCCGTGCCTGCCGGGTCTTGTGTGAGTCTGCGTCATGTGTTCGTGATCGGTGAGGCGTTGCCTCCCGAGACGGTGGTCCGGTTCCGGGCGTTGACTTCTGCCCGTCTGCACAACTTGTACGGCCCGACCGAGGCCGCGGTGTCGGTGACGTTCTGGGAGGCCAGTGACGCCGACACGGTGACGGTGCCGATCGGTGTTCCGGAGTGGAATACCCAGGCCTATGTCCTCGATTCGCGGTTGCATCCGGTGCCGGCGGGGGTGGTGGGGGAGTTGTACCTCGGTGGTGTTCAGTTGGCGCGCGGGTATTTGGGGCGGGTCGATCTCACCGCGGATCGGTTCCTGGCGAATCCGTTCGGGGAGTCGGGTGCGCGCATGTATCGCACGGGTGATCTGGTGCGGCGTCGTAGGAATGGGGTGCTCGAGTATCTCGGCCGCACCGACTTCCAGGTCAAGTTCCGTGGTCAGCGCATCGAACTCGGCGAGATCGAGACCGTGCTGCGGGCGCATCCGGCGGTGACGGGTGCGGCGGTAACCGTGTACGCCGACGCCTCCACCGGCGATCATCTGGTCGCTTATGTCACCGCGGACGGGGTATTCGATGTCTCGGTGTTACGTACCCATGCGTCGGGGGCATTGCCGTCGTACATGGTGCCGTCCGTGATCGTGCTCCTCGACGAGTTCCCGCTCAACACCAGCGGCAAGCTCGACCGGAAAGCACTCCCCGCACCCGAATTCGCCGCAGCCGACACCGAATACCTGGCACCGCGCACTCCGCACGAGCAGTCGGTGGCTGCCGTTTTCGCAGAAGTGCTCCAGGCAAACCGGGTCGGTGCGCACGACAGCTTCTTCGACCTCGGCGGGAACTCGTTGTCCGTCACGCGGGTGGCGGCGCGGCTCACGGAAATGTCCGGCAGCAGGCTGTCGGTCCGTGACGTCTTCGACGCCCCCACCGTGGCCGCGTTGGCTTTGCGCCTGGCGCGGCCAGGGTCGAGCGAGGGCCGCCCCGCGCTGACCGCGGCGCCTCGACCCGAGCGCATTCCGCTTTCGCCGGCGCAGCAGCGGATGTGGTTCCTCAACCAATTCGACACCACCTCACCCGCCTACAACCTGCCCTTCGCGGTGCGCCTGTCCGGTGCACTCGACGCGCAGGCGCTGGCGTCGGCAGTAGAGGACGTCGTTACGCGGCACGAATCACTGCGCACCGTTTTCCCGGAGACCGAGGACGGACCCGGGCAGGTCGTGCTTTCGCCAGCCGATGCGGCCGTCACAGTCGAGAGCGTCGAGGCGACCGAGGACGAACTCGGCGCCCGGATCATCGCCTTCGCGTCTCGGGGATTCGATGTGACGGTCGAATTACCTGTGCGTGCACTGCTCGTCCGCACGGGACCCGCCGAGCACGTGCTGGCGATCACGCTGCACCACATCGCGGCCGACGGCTGGTCGTTCGGACCGCTCAGCCGCGACGTCGTGACCGCCTACGCGGCGGGCACGGCCGGCGTGGCCGCGCAGTGGGCGCCGCTGCCGGTGCAGTACGCCGACTTCACCCTCTGGCAGCGAGAGGTTCTCGGCACCGAGGACGACGTCGATTCCCTGATGTCGACGCAACTCGCGCATTGGACGAATACCCTCGCCGGCGCCCCCGACGAACTCCGGCTTCCATTCGACCGGCCTCGCCCGCCGCAACCGGCGTTCGCCGGGGCAACGGTCGCCTTCGAGATCGACCCCGAGATCCACCGCGGCATCGACCGGTTGGCTCGTCAGCACGGGGCCACCACCTTCATGGTGACGCACGCTGCGTTCGCCCTCCTGCTGGGACGGTTGGCCGCCACCGACGACGTCGTCATCGGAAGTCCGATCGCCGGACGCGGCGAGCGGGCCCTCGACGATCTCGTCGGGATGTTCGTCAACACCCTCGTCCTGCGTACTCCGCTCTTCGGCGGTGACAGCTTCCGCGAGCTCCTCGGCCGGGTGCGGGACGCCGACCTCGAGGCATTCGGTTCGGCGGACGTTCCGTTCGAGCGGCTCGTCGACGTCCTCGCCCCCGTCCGCACCACCGCCCATCACCCGATTTACCAGGTCGCCCTGTCGGTGAACCCGATGCCCACCGGCACCTACGACCTCCCGGGCCTGCAGGTCGGGGTCGAAGACATCGACCCGGGCGTCGCCAAGATCGACCTCCAGCTGACCTTGGGTGAGAACGTCGACGAGGGCGGTGCACCTTCCGGTATCCGCGCGGAATTCGTCTATGCCACAGAGCTGTTCGATGACGCCACAGTGCGCGGCTTCGCGCGGCGATTCCAGAAGATCCTCGCCGCGATCGTCACCGATCCGGACGTCGTCGTCGGCGACGTCGACATTCTCGAGTCGGACGAGCGCGCCGCCATGGTGCCGGCCTCAGGCAGGTCGGGCTTCGAACCGGTGCCGTTGCCGCAATTGCTTGCCGGAGCGGTGCGGAGCAATCCGGACGGTGTGGCGGTGACGGGGCCCTCGGTTTCCGGTGTGTGGGCGTCGCTCTCGTACCGGGAACTGGACGAATCCTCGACGCAGTTGGCGCGGCTGCTGGTCGACCTTCAGGTGGGTCCCGAGGTGACGGTGGCGGTGGCGCTGCCGCGTTCGCTCGAATCGGTGTCGAGCGTCTGGGCGGTGGTGAAATCCGGGGCCGCGTTCGTGCCGGTGGATCCCGGGTATCCGGCCGAGCGGATCGTGCACATGCTCGAAGACTGCGGCTCCCCGGTGGGGATCACCACGGCGGCGGTGCGCGCGGGACTGCCCGACGGTGTGGAGTGGATCGTTCTCGACGACGCCGAGGTGCAGTCGATGCTGGCGACCTATCCGCGCCTGCCGGTGACGGATACGGACCGTGGTGCGGCGCTGTCGGTGGACCATCCGGCATATGTGATCTACACGTCGGGGTCGACAGGACGACCGAAGGGTGTCGCGGTCACTCATCGCGGCCTCGTCAATCTTGTTGCGGACGAACGGGATCGGCTTGCGGTCACGGCGCAGTCGCGGACCCTGCATTTCGCGTCCCCCAGCTTCGACGCCTCGGTGTTCGAATGGATGATGGCCATCGGTGCGGGGGCGACGATGGTGGTGGCCCCGCCGACGATCTTCGGTGGTGGGGAACTGGCGGAGTTCGTGGCCGAGCAGCGGATCACACATGCGTTCTGCACACCCGCGGCGTTGGCGTCGGTGGATCAGCGTGGCCTCGACCATCTCGAGACGGTGGTGGTGGCGGGGGACGTGTGTCCACCGGAGTTGGTGGCGCGGTGGGCGCCGGGCCGGCGGATGGTCAATGCGTACGGGCCCAGCGAGACCACGATCATGTCTTCGGCGACCGCGCCGTTGGTGGCGGGGGAGCCGGTGACGGTCGGATCGCCGACGGTAGGGGTGGACCTGCTGGTGCTCGACACACGGTTGCGTCCGGTCCCGCGGGGCGTGCGGGGTGAGCTGTATGTGTCGGGTCCGAGCGTGGCCCGCGGGTACGTAGGCCGCGCCGCGCTGACGGCCGAGCGATTCGTCGCAGATCCGTCGGGATCGGGCAGGCGCATGTACCGCACCGGCGACGTGGTGCGGTGGGTACGCGACCCGGTCGGTACCGATGTTCTCGAGTTCCTCGGGCGCAGCGACTTCCAGGTGAAGATTCGCGGGTTCCGGATCGAGCTCGGCGAGATCGACGCCGTGCTGTCGGGCCACGAGTGGGTGGAGTTCGCGCACACGGTCGGGCACGACGACGGTGCGGGTCTCACCCGGCTGGTGTCGTATGTGCTTCCGGCCGCCGGCGCTGAAGTGGATTCCTCGGCGTTGAGTGCGTTCGCCGGACAAAGTCTGCCCGGGTACATGGTGCCCTCGGCAATCGTCGTTCTCGAGTCGCTACCGTTGACCCCGGCCGGGAAACTCGACCGCGCCGCCTTGCCCGCACCCGTCTTCACCCGCCAGGGCAAGTTCGCTGCGTCCGAAACCCCACAGCAGCAGACTATCGCCGCGGTGTTCGCCGACGTGGTGGGGGAGCGCTCGGTCAGCCTGGACGACAACTTCTTCGACCTCGGCGGCAACTCCCTGTCCGCCACCCAGGTGGTCTCGCGTGTCGGCTCGGCGCTCGGCACCCGCGTCTCGGTCCGGACCCTGTTCGACAATCCCACCGTGCGCCTGCTCGCAGCGGCCGCCGAGTCCGGAACCGTCGTCGACCGCCCCGCACTCGTGCCGGCGATACGCCCAGCCCGCATCCCGTTGTCGCCGGCGCAGCAGCGGATGTGGTTCCTCAACCGGTTCGATCCCACCTCCCCGGCGTACAACATCCCTCTCGCCCTGCGCATGTCCGGGCGCATCGACGTCGCCAGTCTGCGCGCGGCGCTCACCGACGTGCTTGCCCGGCACGAGACCCTCCGCACCGTGTATCCGCCGACCGACGACGGCGCGGAACAGGTCATCGTGCCCGTCGACACGATCCCGCTCGACCTGACCCCGTTGCGGTTGTCGGGTGAGGATCTGACCTCCGCCGTCCTGCGGCACGCCTCCACCGGCTTCGACGTCACCGCGGAGCCGCCGCTGCGTGTGCACCTCTTCCGGGAGAGCCGCTCCGAGCACATCCTCTTGTTCGTCGTGCACCACATCTCCGCCGACGGTTGGTCCTTCGTTCCACTGGCCACGGACGTGATGACGGCCTACGCCTCCCACGCCGCGGGCCGCCCCCCGGTGTGGGCGCCGCTACCGGTGCAGTACGCCGACTACGCGGTATGGCAGCGGACGCTGCTGGGGGACGCGGCGGACCCGCAGTCCCTGGCGGCCGGGCAGATCGCGTTCTGGACGAAGACGCTCGCCGGCCTGCCCGATCACGTTGCGCTGCCGACCGATCGGCCCAGGCCGCCCGTTCCGTCGAATCGCGGCGGCACCGTGCGGTTGTTCCTCGAGGGCGAGCGCCACCGCGCGCTGCTCGAACTGGCCCGCACCCACAACGCCAGCCTGTTCATGGTGATCCACACCGGCCTCGCCGCCCTGCTCGCGCGGTTCGGTGCGGGCGCGGACATCGCCATCGGCACCTCCGTGGCCGGACGTGGCGAGCAGGCGCTCGATGCCCTCGTCGGCATGTTCGTCAACACCCTGGTGTTGCGTACCGATGTGCGACCGCACGCGACGGTCACCGACCTCCTGGGCGAGGTCCGCAGGGTCGATCTGGAGGCGTTCTCCCACGTCGATGTCCCCTTCGAGCAACTCGTCGAGGTGATCAACCCGACCCGATCGACTGCATTCCACCCGCTGTTCCAGGTGGCGCTCGCGCTGCAGAACCTCGAGAGCCCGACGCTGGAGCTGCCGGGACTCGAGGTCTCGGCACTCGACATCGACTCGCCCGTCGCCAAATTCGATCTCAACTTCGTTCTGGCCGCGCGGCACGCGGACGACGGCACGCCGGCCGGTCTCGACCTCGAGCTCGGCTACGCGCGGGACCTCTTCGACGAACAGACGGTGCACAGGATCGGCGCCGCCTTCCTCCGCGTGCTCGCCGAACTGGCACGCAGCCCCCGCACCCGAATCGGGGACCTCGACCTGCTCGGCGACGACCAACGCGCCGCCCTCGCCGGATGGTCCCAGGGACGCGTCCGGGAGAACCGGCACCGCACGCTCGTCGACCTCCTCGACGAGCAGATCCGCACCACGCCCGATGCGCCGGCGATTTTCTGGCGCGATTCGGTACTGACCTACCGCGAGTTTGCTTCCCGCGTGAACCGTCTTGCCCGCCGACTCATCGGCGTCGGTGTCGTACCGGATACCGTTGTTGCCGTTGAGGTTCCGCGGTCATTGAATCTTCTCGTCGCGATTCATGCCGTGATCGAGGCCGGCGGCGCGTACACCCCGCTGGACCCGGGCCAGCCGGCGCAGCGGAACAACGACATCGTCGACCAGTCCGGAGCCCGCCTCCTACTGACGACGAGCGCACTCTACGACGACCGGGCAAGCGGAAGCCGGTACGACATCGACGCGATCGTCGTCGACGACCTCGACCCGCACGAGTTCGATTCGGCGCCGATCCGCCCCGACGAGCGCAATGCCCCGCTCCGCCCCGACAATATCGCCTACGTCCTGTTCACCTCCGGTTCGACCGGCCGCCCGAAGGGGGTCGCCATCAGCCATGCGGCGATCACCGGACAACTCGAGTGGCTGTGCGCCCACTACGAGCTCGGCGGAAGCGACACCCTGCTGCTCAAAACGCCCATCACGTTCGACGTGTCGGTGTGGGAATGCTTCGCCCCGATGGCCGCCGGCGCCCGGCTCGTCATCGCCGAACCCGACGGGCATCGCGACCCGGACTACCTCACCGCGGTCATCCGGCAGCACGGTGTCAGCGTCATTCATCTCGTTCCCGCCATGCTCGCGGCCGTGGCCGGCGGACCGGGCCTCGCAGACCTGCCGTCCCTGCGATACGTGCTCGTCGGTGGCGAAGCGGTGTCCCCGGAAGCCGTCGACGAGTTCCGGGCGGCGCACCCGGCGGAGATCGACAACACGTACGGCCCCACCGAGGCGGCGGTGACCACCACCTACTTCGCTGCCCGGGCCGACAACGGCGACACCGTGCCGATCGGTTCGCCTGTGTGGAACACGAGCACCCTCGTTCTCGACGACCACCTGCGGCCGGTGCCCGTCGGTGTGCCGGGTGAGCTGTATCTCGGTGGGGCGCAGCTCGCCCGCGGATACCTCGGCCGCCCGGACCTGACCGCGGAACGTTTCGTCGCCGATCCCTTCTCGGCGACCGGTGCACGGCTGTATCGCACCGGCGACCTCGTCCGCTGGAACCGGGAGGGCCGGCTCGAATACCTGGGACGCACCGACTTCCAGGTGAAGGTGCGCGGCTTCCGCATCGAACTCGCCGAAGTCGTGTCCACACTGCTGCGCCATGAGGACGTGCACCAGGCCGTCGTGGTGTCGCACAGCGACCCGCACACCGGCGATCACCTCGTCGGGTACGTCGTGCCTCGCACCGAGATTGTCTTCGACTCCGGCGCGGTCCTCGACCACGCCGCGGCGACGCTGCCGTCGTACATGATTCCGTCGCTGCTGATTCCCCTGACCACGCTGCCGCTGACCCCGAACGGCAAAGTGGACTCCAGATCGCTGCCGGCACCGATGTTCGCGGTGACCGCCGACTACACAGCCCCCCGCACGGAGACCGAACGGATCGTCGCCGACATCTTCGCCGACCTGCTCGGTGCGCCGCGCGTCGGTGTGCACGACAACTTCTTCGCACTCGGCGGCAACTCGCTGTCCGCCACCAAGCTCAGTACCCGCATCGGCGCGGCGACCGGAACACGGATCGCCATCCGCGACGTGTTCGACGCCCCCACGGTGGTCGCGCTGGCCCGTCGGGTCGCGGCGCAGGTTCCGTCGAGTGCCACCACGCCGTTGACGGCGGCGCCCCGCCCCGCCCGCATCCCGCTGTCGCTGGCACAGCAGCGGATGTGGTTCCTCAACCAGTTCGACACGTCCTCGCCCGCCTACAACCTGCCCGCGGCGGTGCGGTTGAGCGGTGCACTGGACAAGGCGGCGCTGACGGCGGCGATCGACGACCTGATCATCCGCCACGAGTCGCTGCGCACCGTCTTCCCCGATTCGCCGGACGGGCCGCACCAGGTAATCCTCGAACCCGGCGACGTCGTCCGCGACCTCACCCCCGTGGCCACGACGGACACTCGCCTGCGCGCGGATCTCGCGCAGTTCGTGCTCACCGGCTTCGACGTCTCCCTGGCGGTGCCGTTGCGGGTGAGGGTGTATTCGCTCGGCGACTCCGAACACGTCCTCGCGCTCGTCGTACACCACATCTCCGCCGACGGTGCATCGATGGAACCGCTGATCCGGGACGTAATGACGGCGTACGCGAGCCGCGCCGCCGGATCGGAACCCCGCTGGGCACCCCTGCCCGTGCAGTACGCCGACTACGCGTTGTGGCAACGCGAGATCCTCGGCGACGACTCCGACCCGACAAGCCTCGCCGCCGAACAGGTGAAGTACTGGACACGTGCGCTGGACAACGTGCCCGATCAGCTGTTCCTGCCCCGCGACCGGGCCCGACCCGCAGTACCGTCGCATCGTGGTGCGGCCGTGCGCTTCTCGCTGTCCCCGAACACCCACCGCGCCGTGACCGAGCTGGCCCGGGCGCACGGTGCGAGTCTCTTCATGGTGGCGCACGCTGCCCTCGCGGTACTGCTGAGCAGGCTCAGCACCACCTACGACATCACGGTCGGCACCGCCGTCGCCGGGCGCGGTCGTCAGGAACTCGATGACATCATCGGCATGTTCGTCAATACCCTCGTGCTGCGCGCCGAGCTGGATCCGGGGGCATCGTTCGCGTCGTTGCTCGGGCAGGTCCGCGACGTCGACCTGGAGGCGTTCGCGCACGCGGATTTGCCTTTCGAGCGTCTGGTCGAGGTGCTGAGCCCCGTCCGATCCACCTCCCATCACCCGCTGTTCCAGGTGGCGCTGGGCGTTCAGACCGCGTCCGTCGATCGGCTCCACTTCAACGGCGTCACAGCCTCGCCGCTGTCCGTCGACGTGGACATCGCGAAGTTCGACCTGCACTTCACCCTCGTCGAGCGGCTCGACGACTCGGCGGAGCCGGCGGGCATCGACGGCGAGCTCGTCTATGCCACCGACATTTTCGATGCCGGTACCGCGGCGGAGTACGCCCTGCGCCTGCAGCGGATCATCGAGTCGGTCGTCGCCGATCCGCAGCGCGCCGTCGGGGACATCCCCGTACTCGGAAGCGAAGAATACGAGAAGCTGACACCGGTCTCGGGCGCCGAGGCCCGCCCGGTGCAGATGCTCACCGAGATCCTCGTGGACGCGGTGGCCGCCGCTCCGGACGAACCCGCGGTCGTGTTCGAGGGCCGGGGCATGTCGTACCGTGACCTGGACGAACGGTCGAACCAGCTGGCCCGGCTCCTCGTCGATCGGGGAGTGGGACCCGAAACACGGGTTGCGCTGGCACTGCCGCGCTCGTGCGAATCCGTGATGGCCGTCTGGGCAGTGGCCAAGTCCGGTGCCGCGTTCGTCCCGGTCGATCCCCGCTACCCCGAGGACCGGATTCGGCACATGGTGCAGGATTCGGGGGCGATGGTCGGCATCACCGTCTCCGCCGAACGTCACCTCCTCCCGGATTCGATCCGGTGGCTGTTGCTCGACGACACGGCGCTCGACGTGCGCTGCACCCACGAATCACGACTGCCCCTGACCAACCGGGACCGCATGCGGCCGATTTTGCCCGACCAGGTGGCGTACGTGATCTACACCTCCGGGTCCACGGGCCGCCCCAAGGGTGTCGCGGTGACACACCGTGGCCTGGTAAATCTGGTGACCGACGAACGCGAGCTCCTCGCGGTGACGTCCCGGTCACGGGTGCTGCACTTCGCCTCCCCGAGCTTCGACGCATCCGTGTTCGAGATGTTGATGGCTCTGAGCGCCGGTGCCACGCTGGTGATCGCCCCGCCGACCATCTACGGCGGTTCCGAACTCGCGGAACTCCTTGCTACAGAACACGTCACCCACGCGTTCTCGACGCCCGCGGCCCTCGCGTCCGTCGACCATCACGGGCTCGACGACCTCGCTGTCGTGGTGGTGGCCGGGGACGTGTGCCCTCCGGAACTGGTGGCGCGCTGGGCTCCCGGGCGGCGCATGGTCAACGCGTACGGGCCGAGTGAGGCGACGATCATGTCGTCGATTACCGAGCCGTTGCAGGCAGGCGCACCGGTCACGATCGGCGGGCCGAGTCGCGGTGTGCAGGCGCTCGTGCTCGACGGGCGGCTGCGTCCGGTGCCGGTCGGTGTGCCCGGCGAGCTGTATGTGAGTGGGCCGAGCCTGGCCCGCGGCTACCTCGGTCGCCCCGGCCTCACCGCCCAACGGTTCGTCGCCGACCCGTTCGGTGAACCCGGCGCTCTGATGTACCGCACCGGCGACCTCGTCCGGTGGCGCGAGGACCAGGTACTCGACTTCGTCGGCCGCACCGACCACCAGGTGAAGATCCGCGGCTTCCGGATCGAGCTCGGCGAGATCGACGCCGCGCTGACCGCACATCCGCAGATCGAGTACGCCACCACGCTCGGGCACCAGCATCCCAACGGGGACACCTCCCTCGTCGCATACGTGCTGCCGTTCACCGGCGAGGACGTGGACCGGGTGGAGGTGGCGAACTTCATCGGACAGACTTTGCCCGGGTACATGATTCCGTCGTCGATCACGATCCTGGACGCCCTGCCGCTCACCCCCGCCGGAAAGCTGGACCGCGCCGCGCTGCCCGAGCCGGTGTTCGCCGCCGCGGACCGCCCCTTCGAGGAGCCGCGCAACCCGTTCGAAGTCATCGTCGCGGGCATCTTCGCGGACGTCCTGGCACTGCCGGAAGTCGGGATCCGCGACGGGTTCTTCGATCTCGGCGGCAACTCCCTGCTGGCCACGCAGGTGGTGTCGCGGGTCAACGCCTCTCTCGACGTGCACGTCGGTGTCCGCGAAGTATTCGAAGCGCCGACGGTCGCTGCGCTCGCCGCCCGCCTCACCGAGTCCACCGGCAACAGTGTGCGACGCCCGCCGCTCGTCGCCGGACCACGCCCCCATCACATCCCGCTGTCACTCGCCCAGCAGCGGATGTGGTTCATCAACCAATTCGACACGGCGTCGCCCGCCTACAACCTGCCCATCGCGCTGCGCCTGACCGGCGAGTTCGACCTGCCCGCGATGCGCGCCGCGGTCGCCGATCTGGTGGGACGGCACGAATCGTTGCGCACCATCTACCCCGACTCCGCACACGGGCCCCGTCAGGTTGTCGTCGACGCCGCGGGCGTTGTACCCGACGTGACCCCGATCTCCGCGCACCCCGACGACGTCCTGGAGCGGGTAATCGAACTCGTGACGACAGGATTCGACGTCACCACGGAGGTGCCGCTGCGCGCCCGCATCTATCGCGTCGCCGACGACGATTACGTCCTGGTCATGGTGGCCCATCACATCTCCGGGGACGGGTGGTCGCTGGCACCGCTCGCGCGGGACGTCATGCTGGCCTACACCGCCAGGGCTGAAGGTCACGTGCCGCAGTGGTCCCCGCTACCGGTGCAGTACGCCGACTACAGCCTGTGGCAAAGGGAACTACTCGGGGACGAGACCGACCCCGAATCGCTTGCCGCCGAACAGATTGCATACTGGACGTCCGCGTTGGCGGGGCTGCCGGACCGGCTCTCGCTGCCGACCGACCGGCCCCGGCCCGCGGTGGCGTCGAACCGTGGCGCGCACGTCACGTTCACGATCGACGCCGGCATCCACGCTGCGCTGCTCGCGGTGGCGCGCCGTCAGAACGCGTCGCTGTTCATGGTCATGCACACCGCCCTCACGGTGCTGCTGGCGCGGTTGAGTAATGACACCGATGTCGCCGTCGGCGCTCCCGTCGCCGGCCGCGGTGAACAGTTCCTCGACGAGTTGGTCGGCATGTTCGTCAACACGCTGGTGCTGCGCACCTCGGTCGATCTGGATGGTTCGTTCGCCGACAATCTCGGGGCCGCGCGGGCAACGGACCTCGGCGCGTTCGCGCACTCCGACATTCCGTTCGAACGGCTCGTCGACGTGCTGAATCCCGCCCGGTCCCGGGCGCACCACCCGCTTTTCCAGGTGGCGTTCTCCTTCCAGAACCTTGCCCGTACTGCTCTCGAACTCCCCGGGTTGCACGTTGAAGGTCTCGACGTACCGAGCGCGATCTCCAACTTCGACCTGCATCTGACACTGTCGGAAAGCTACGATCACGACCGGAACCCGGACGTGATCGAGGCGCAGTTCACCTACGCCACCGACCTGTTCGACGAGTCGACGGTGCAGTCTTTCGCAGACCGATTCCTGCGGATCCTGGGATCGGTCGCCGAGGATCCCGGTGTCGTGGTCGGCGGCATCGACCTCCTCGACGGCGCGGAGAAGTTGCGGGTCCTCGGCGAGTTCAACGACACCGCGATGGAGGTGCCGGCGACAACACTCGTCGATCTGTTCTCCGAGCAGGTGTCGCGCACACCCGATGCGGTCGCGCTGTGGTTCGACGGCGTCGAGGTGACGTACGCGGAGTTCGACCGTCGCGTCGCGCTGCTCGCCCGACGACTTGCCGAGCGCGGTGTGGGCCCGGAATCGGTGGTGGGCCTGGCGATGAACCGGTCCATCGAGCTCATGACCGGGATGTACGCGGTCCTGCGTGCGGGTGGCGCCTACCTGCCGATCGACCTCACCCACCCTGCGGACCGCCTCGCCTACGTCCTCGACGTCGCGGCACCGGTCTGCATTCTCACCACGTCTTCGGATGGTTTCGTCGCCCCAGGCGTGCCCACCATCGAGATCGACGGGTCCTACCTCGACACCGCGACACCGGAAGAGTCGTCCGGCACGCAGAACCTCGCGGCGCCGCGACCCGACAACACCGCCTACCTGATCTTCACCTCCGGCTCCACCGGGCGACCCAAGGGTGTCGCCGTGTCCCATGCCGCCATCGCGAACCAGCTGCTCTGGAAACTGCATCAGTACCCGCTCGACACCACCGATGCCGTGGTCCAGAAGACACCGGTCACCTTCGACCTCTCGGTGTGGGAACTGTTCTGGCCGCTGGTCTCGGGGGCGCGCTTGGTGATCGCCCGACCGGACGGCCACCGCGACCCGGCGTATCTGGCGGAGCTCATGCGCGAACAACGGGTCACCGCTGCGCATTTCGTGCCGTCACTGCTCGAGGCGTTCCTGGCGACACCGGGTGCCGCGGAGCAGCCTGCCCTGCGCCGTGTGCTGTGCATCGGCGAGGCGTTGCCCACCGACGTGGCCGCCCGCTTCCGCAGCCGGTTCGGCTCGGCCGTGGCACTGCACAACCTGTACGGGCCGACCGAGGCCGCAGTGTCCGTCACCTCCTGGCAGCACACCGACGACGATCGCGACAGCGTCCCCATCGGTACTCCCGCGTGGAACACGCAGGTGTTCGTACTGGATACGCGTCTACAGCCGGTTCCGCTCGGGGTAGCCGGCGAGCTGTACCTGGCCGGTGACCAGCTGGCCCGCGGGTACGTCGCCCGCACCGATCTCACCGCGGACCGCTTCGTCGCCAACCCGTTCGGCGCGCCCGGGTCGCGGTTGTACCGCACCGGTGACGTGGTCCGCTGGCGCCTGCGCGGCACCGAGGGCATGCTCGACTACCTCGAACGTTCCGACTTCCAGGTGAAGGTACGCGGATTCCGGATCGAACTCGGGGAGATCGAGTCGGCTCTGATCGCGTGCACCGGAGTGCACCAGGCCGTCGTGGTCGCGTATCAGAACCCGACGACCGGAACGGCCCTGGTCGCATACGCGGTTCCCGAGGACGGAGCCACCCTCGTCGCTACGGACGTGCAGGCCGAGACAGCCCGGCGGGTGCCGAGCTACATGGTGCCCGCAGCGATCGTCGTCCTCGACGCCCTGCCCCTGACCCCAAACGGAAAGCTCGACCGCAAGGAGCTGCCCGCACCCGAGTTCGGAACCGGGCACGACGAATACCGAGCCCCTGGAACGGATCTGGAGACTGCGGTCGCGGCGGCATTCGGGAACGTGCTCGGAATCGAGCCCGTCGGCGCCGAGGCAAGCTTCTTCGAACTGGGCGGGAACTCGCTGGTCGCTACCCGGGTGGTCGCGCGGTTGTCCGAAACCCTGGGACGCCGGGTGGAGATCCGTGCACTGTTCGAAGCCCCCACCGTGGCCGGTCTCGCAGCGCTGCTCGAATCGACGGAGGACGCCGGCGCCGAACGTCCGCGCCTCGCACCGGCCACGCGCCCCGCACGCATCCCACTGTCGTCGGCGCAGCGCCGGATGTGGTTCCTCAACCGGCTAGACCCCGACTCGGCCGCAGACAACATTCCGGTGGCGGTGCGACTGTCCGGGTCCCTCGACGTGGACGCGCTCCAACACGCGGTCACCGACGTAATCGGCCGCCACGAGTCGATGCGGACCGTCTACCCGGATTCCCCCGAAGGGCCGCACCAGGTGATCCTGCCCGTCGACCGGGTCGGCGGGGAAGTGTCCGTGGTCGGTGCCGACGAGACGGAGCTGGCCGGGCTGATCGCCGCAGTGGCCACGGCCGGGTTCGACGTCACCACCGAGGTCCCGTTGCGAGTGCGGATCTTCCGGTTGTCCGACACCGAGCACGTCCTGGCGCTCGTTGTGCACCACATCTCCGGCGACGGCTGGTCGATGGCACCGATGGTCCGGGACGTGATGACGGCGTACGCTGCCCGTTCGGCGGGCGCCGCACCGCAGTGGTCGCCGCTGCCCGTGCAGTACGCGGATTACGCGTTGTGGCAGCGCGACCTGCTCGGCGACGAATCGGATCCGACCTCGTTGGCGGCGCAGCAATTGGCGTTTTGGACCCGCACCCTGGCGGGTGCGCCCGACCAGCTGAATCTGCCCACGGACCGGCCGCGTCCGGCCGTGTCGTCGTACCGGGGCCGGAGCATCGACTTCATCGTCCCGGCCGCACTGCACCACAGTCTCCACCGAACGGCCCGGGACGCGAACGCCACCCTGTTCATGGTGGTGCATTCGGCCCTCGCGGTGTTGCTGAGCCGCCTCGCCGGGACCGGGGACATCGCGATCGGCACCCCGGTCGCCGGCCGCGGCGAGCGCGCACTCGACGACCTGATCGGCATGTTCGTCAACACCCTGGTGTTGCGACAGCAGGTCGACGGCGCACGCACGTTCGCCGAGTTCGTCGAAGACGTGCGGGACACCGATCTGGCGGCGTTCGCCCACGCGGACGTCCCCTTCGAGCGTCTCGTCGAGGTGATCAATCCCGCGCGGTCCACCGGACGGCACCCGTTGTTCCAGGTGATGCTCACCTTCCAGAACCTCGACCAGGAAACCCTTCAGCTCGGAGAGCTGGCGGTGAGCGGCGTCGACTTCGATGTCGACCTGGCCAAGTTCGATCTGCAGTTGACGCTGATGGAACGCTTCGACGCCGACGGCCGGGCGGACGGGATCACCGCCCGGCTCACCTACGCGTCCGACCTGTTCGACGAATCCACCGTGCATGTCTTCGGTGAGCGATTCCTGCAGGTGCTGACCACGGCCGCCGACAATCCGGACGTTTCGGTCGGTGACATCGACGTCCTAGGCGCCGGTGAACGGAAGCAGATCGTCGGCACCAATGCGACGTCGCACGACGTGCCGGCGGGCACCTTGGTGTCGCTCTTCGACGCGCAGGTCGCCGCCACCCCCGACCGGACCGCACTGGTCTTCGAGGGGGAAGTCCTGACGTACGCCGAGTTCGATGCCCGCGCGAACGTCCTCGCGCGCCGACTGATCGAGCAGGGTGTGGGCCCCGAATCGGTGGTCGCAGTGGCGATGCGCCGCTCCCTCGAACTGCTGGTGTCGATCTACGCCGTCGGAAAAGCCGGCGGCGCATACCTTCCCGTCGACCCCGACCACCCGGCCGAACGCACCGCCTCGGTGCTCGAGACGGCGGCACCGGTGTGCGTGCTCGTCGACGGCGGTGCACTCGACACCGCGGTCCCGGTGATCGACGTCGCGACCGAGGACCTCCCCGGATACTGGCGCGGAGCCGTCACCGACGAGGAACGGCTGGCGCCGCTGTCGTCGGCGAACACCGCGTACGTCATCTTCACGTCGGGATCGACCGGCCGGCCCAAGGGTGTTGCCGTCACCCACGGCGCGATCGTCAACCGGCTGCTCTGGATGCAGCACGAATACGAGCTCACCAGCGAAGACGTCGTTCTGCAGAAGACTCCGGTCACCTTCGACGTGTCGGTGTGGGAACTGTTCTGGCCGCTGCAGGTCGGTGCGAGCCTGGTGATTGCCGCACCCGACGGTCACCGCGATCCCCGGTACCTGTCGAGGCTCGTCCAGGAACGTCACGTGACGACCATCCACTTCGTTCCGTCGATGCTGTCCGTCTTCGTTGCCGAACCGTCTTCTGCGCAGTGTAATTCGCTACGGACGGTGTTCTGTTCAGGCGAGGCGCTCACCCCGGAGCAGGTGCAGAGGTTCCGGTCGGTCAGTGGGGCGGGCCTGCACAATCTGTACGGCCCCACGGAGGCGGCCGTCGACGTAACCTACTGGGCCACAGGCCCGTCCGACATCCACGCTGTGCCTATCGGACACCCGGTCTGGAACACGCAACTCCACGTCCTCGATGCCCGGTTGCATCCGGTGCCCAACGGCGTGGTGGGGGAGTTGTACCTTGCCGGTGACCAACTCGCACGCGGGTATCTCCAGCGGCCGGACCTGTCGGCGGAACGGTTCGTCGCCAACCCCTACATGCCGGGGGCTCGGATGTACCGGACCGGAGACCTCGTGCGGCGTCGACCCGACGGAGCGCTGGAGTATCTGGGCCGCACCGACTTCCAGGTGAAGCTGCGGGGCCAGCGCATCGAGCTCGGCGAGATCGAGACGGCCCTCGAATCGCATCCCGACGTCCGCCAAGCCGTGGTGATCGTGCACCGCGACCGCCGCGGGGACGAGGCCCTGGTCGCGTACCTGGTAGGACGGCACTCGCCGAGTACGCCCGACGTGCGCGCCCACCTGTCCGCGCGGGTCCCGTCGTACATGATCCCGGCGCACATCGTCGAACTCGACGCCCTCCCGTTGTCGCCCAACGGCAAACTCGACCGTGCCGCACTGCCCGCACCCGAGGTGTCCTCGGCGGCCGCCGAATACACGGCGCCTCGGACCGCGGCCGAACGCACCGTCGCACGTGTCTTCGAGGAGGTGCTCGACCGGGACCGGGTGGGCCGCACGGACAGCTTCTTCGACTTGGGCGGCAACTCGCTGATCGCGACACGGGTCGCCTCCGCACTCGCCGGTGAGCTGGGGATCGACTTCCCGCTCCAATGGATGTTCAGTGACCCCACGCCGCAGTCGCTGGGGGAGCGCATCGCGAAGTGGGCGACGGAAGGCATGCTCGACACCGGAGCGTCCCTCGACGTCCTCCTTCCCATCCGCACCCGCGGAGCGGCGGAGCCGCTGTTCTGCGTCCACCCCTTCATCGGGCTCGCATGGAGTTACGCCGGGTTGAGCGGGGAACTGACCCAGGATCGGCCGATCTACGGACTGCAGTCCCCGGCTCTCACCGAGGACGAGGCGCCGCTCGCGACGATCACCGAGTTCGCGGCACGGTATGTGCGCGAGATCCGCTCGATTCAGCCCCACGGTCCCTATCACCTGCTGGGATGGTCCCTCGGTGGGGTGATCGCCCAGGAAATGGCGGTACAGCTACAGGAGGCCGGCGAGGAAGTCCGACTCCTCGGGCTGCTCGACAGCTACGTCGGGCTCGACCGCAGTGCGAGCTCCGAGAACCCCGCTACCGTGGCGGACCTCCTGGGTGGCTTCGGTCTCGAACTGCCCACAACGGGCGAATTCGACGACCTCGCGCCGGACGGGATTTTCGACGCGGAGCGGGCCGCAGCGCTCCTCGGGGTGATCGGGGGCCCGCTGGCGAGTCTCACCGCGCCCCAACTCGCCCGCATCTACGCGAACGCACAGCGGGCGCCGGAGCTGATCGACCGGCACCAGGCGCGAATGTTCGACGGCGACCTCGTATTCTTCACCGCCGCATTGGATGACGGGTTCCACGTCGACCCGGTGACCTGCTGGAAGCCCCATGTCGGCGGCGACATCCACGAGCACCTCGTCGACGCGACGCACTGGACGATGACCACGCCCGAGGCGCTCTCCGTCATCGGGCCGCGCCTCGCCACACCCGCTCGTCCACAGCACAGTGCGCTCGGTGGTACCGACGGCAGCGACCCCGACGACAGCGAGGAACGGCAGCCGTCCGTCCGCTAGTGCGGCGATGAATCCGGTACTCATCGCCGCTCCGACGATTTCGGCGTGGACGCCAGCGGGCAGACCGAGATGTTTGAACGTGACACGGCGGGAAATACCACACCCGGCGGCGCGTTACAGAGTGAACGGATTGCTGACCGTCGCATTCCGAGTCCCACACGCAGATGGTGGCGGAATTACGACTGGTTCTACAGCAAGAACAGAGTGTGTGACACCGTTCATCCACGTTCGCGAAGGATAAATCAGCCAACCGTTATTTGCTCGGGGCGGCCAATCGAAGGCATAGAGTCGATCAGCGCCCCAAGCCCAATGGAAGCAGACACACTTCGAGTAGACAACGCGGCAGCTTGATCGAGACGGGCCAGCGCTTCGTCAACTTCTACACCGGAGTCACATATGGGCCGGTCACGGTGTCCGTCGAAGTACTGGAAAAGTCCTCGCAGGGCAACGCTTTCAACGAGTGAAAGATTATCGACCAGTTCAGTATCGAGTGCATCTTGTGAATTGATTGTGCGGCATCATCTTTGTCTCGTTTAGAGGCCCCGGAGGGCCGTCGGCACGGACTCCGCATGGTGTGTAATGCGCCACCCCTGCAGCCCGATAGCCTCCACGAATCAAGTACGTGAGCATATTCTCGTGCAGATTGGATAAAACATGCCAAGAGTCCGTACCTTCGTGGCCGCGGCGGCGGCCGCAACCGCAGTGTCGATTGCGATCGGCCCGGCCGCGTTGGCAGCGCCCGCGGTTTTCATCGCATCCCCGGACCGCATGCGTCGGCTCAGGGACCGACGACAGCTCAGCTGACCCAGCCACTTCCGCCGCGACTTCCTCTGCAGAGATGGCGTCAACGATGTCGAGTCCACCACCTGTGGCCCCAGCCAGCAACACGCCGGCACCACCGGAAGTCGACGGAGCACCACAGGCGTCGGCCACTATCGACAACCCGGGTATCGCCGCGCCACAACAGGGTGCGGATGCAGCACCGACCGCACCCGACGAGCCGGCAGCAGCCGGCACTTACTGTGGACCCGGCTACAACGGTCTGGCCGTGTGGTCCTACGGCCCCGACTGCGATACCGCGATGGTCGTACAAGGCGAATACGGCAGCTTCCTAGCCGGCTCGAATTCGACCTCGACAACCATTGATGCAGCAGGCATGCACTGGCAATGCTACGAAGGAACAAGTGGCCCGGTTTCTTACCTGGAATGCGGCAGCAACGCAGGAGCAGTTCGCCTCACCTCCTAATCGAGGCGGCCACGACGCGTGCCGCTCAGGTCATCTCGACATCACCCGTACCTGCGGCGGTGGTTCACTGCAACTGTCGCGATTCACGCCGAACCGGGCTGACCGCGCCAGAACGAGCCGTATGCGGTCGCCAAGTTGCGACACGTCCCCGAGCGAGACCCTAACCAATGGTGGCGCGATGCGCACTGTTAGCGTATTGATCGTGTTGCAGGATGATTCGTTGTTAATTATGAACAAGGCTCGACGCCTCCACCGAACTCCAGCAGACCCATGGTGAGCCGCGGCTGAGCGTGCTCTGCCAAGGCAGGTGTCCACAGGCGGCAGAGGACGTCGGGGCGAAGTTCCCGGTTCAGAACCGGAGGAGCACCTTGCTCGATGAGGACGCATCCCTGGCCGACACGAAGGCGGTGAGCGCATCGGCGACGTCGTACTCGGCCGTGACGATCGGATCCACCACCAGCGAGCCGTCGGCGAGGGCGGCCACCACCTCGTCGATCTCGTCGTTGAACCGGAACGAGCCGACCAGATCCAGTTCCCGGGTGATCGCGATCGACACGGGTACCGGCTGATCCCCGGCGGGAAGCAGACCGACCATCACGACCCGGCCGCCGCGGGCCGTTCCGTGTATCGCCGATGCCAGACCGCGATGGTTGCCGGAGCATTCGATGGTGACGTCCGCTTCCACCGCCGCGACTGCGTCGGCATTGGTGGCGGTGAGGGTCTCGTCGGCGCCCACGGCCCGCGCGATCTCGAGCGGGTACTCGTGCATGTCCACCGCCGTGATGTGGCCGGCGCCCGCTCGCTTCAGTACCGCCACCACGAGCGCGCCGATGGGTCCGGCACCGATGACGAGGACCGCCCGGTCCTTCACGTCCCCCGCCCGCGCGACCGCGTGCCACGCCACGCTCGCCGGCTCGGCCAGTGAGGCCAGACGCAGATCGAGGCCGTCGGGAAGAACCCGGAGCATGCGGGTCGGGACGGCAACGTGGCTGACGAACAACCCGTCCGCGTGGGGAAAATGCGCCGCGCTGCCCAGGTACGTGCATCCGGGCGAAATGTTGGGGCGATCGGCCGGATACTTCGCGCTGTCGCCGCCGGGGGTTGCGGGATGGATGGTGACGGGGGTGCCTGCGCCGGGACCGCTTCCGTCCGTCGCACCGATCAGGACGGTGCCCGACGCCTCGTGTCCGAGCCGCATCGGTGCGCGAAGGATCGACTCGCCGGCGGCGCCGTGCTGCCAGTAGTGGAGGTCGGATCCGCAGATCCCGCCGTAGGCGATGCGGATCACCGCTTCGTCCGACTTCGGTGCGGCGATCGGCACCTCCTCCACGCGCAGGTCCTGCGCACCGTGGGCGACGACCGCCTGCGCGTGCGTCGGAACCTGTACGGCTTCGGAAGCGGTGGTTGGGCTGGTGTTCATCGGTGAAGTCCAGTTCTGTCGGAGATGGGAGCGTGTCATCGGGTGACGGGTTCCGCCGTGGTGAGGAGGCCGAGTTCGTCCCGGCGCGGCATGCCCTCCCAGTCGCCGGACACGGTGCACGCGAACGCCCCGACCGTCACAGCGGTTCTCAGGCGGTCGGCGGGCGCCACGCCGGCCAGGCGTTCCGCGAGGTAGCCGGCGACGAAACCGTCTCCGGCCCCAACGGAGTCGACCACGCTCACCGGCACCGCGGGCAGGGCGTACGTCTCTTCATCGATGATCGCCAGGCACCCGTGGTCACCCAGTTTCAGGATGCTCTCGCGTGGTCCGAGGTCGTGGACACGGGCGACGAGTTCTGCGGGGGTGCCCTCGCCCACCGCGATCGCGGCCTCGTCGTCACCCGCGAAGACGATGTCCGACAACGCGATCAGCTCACGGAAGACGGGACCCGCATCGTCCGGCGACCACAGCGTCCGGCGATAGTTGAGATCGAACGACACCGGGATGCCCAGCGCGCGTGCCCGTTCCACGCAGTGCAGAGTGGTCTTCCTGGCGGAGTCGGACAAGGCGGGGGTGATGCCGGTGACGTGCAGCAGGGACGCCGACTCGAGGCGGTCGTCCGCGATGTCCGACATCGTGAGCCGCGACCCCGCGCTGCCGCTCCGGTAGTACCAGACGCGGGTGGCGGTGGCGGTTCGCCGCTCCTTCACCATCAGTCCGGTCGGAGCATCCGGATCGCGGATGACATCGGCGGTGATTCCCTCGGCCCGGAGTTCCCGTTCGATCAGGTCGCCCAGGCTGTCCTGGCCGACGCGCCCGATCCAGGTGACGTCAACACCGAGTCGCCGCAGTGCGATCGCGAAATTCGATTCGGCGCCGCCGATTCCCAGGTGGAGCGTGGAGGTGTGGGCGAGCGGTCCGGTGTCCACCGCCCTGGTGAGGGCCATCGTCTCGCCGAATGTCAGCACCGTCATCGCGTGACCTCCATTTCGTCGACGACGTCGCCGAGGCGCCGGCATCGTTCGGCCAGCTGCCCGAGGTCGCCGCCGCGGAGTGCGTCACCGATCAGCGGGCCGCCGAGGCTCACCGCCGCCGCTCCGGCCGCGATCCACGCGGGGACGTCCGCGATGCCCACCCCACCCGAGGGAACCACCTGGATGTCGGGGAAGGGACCGCGCAGGTGCCCGATGTACTCCGGTCCGACCACCGACGCCGGGAACAGCTTCACCGCAGTCGCACCGGCGTTCCATCCGTCCCATAGCTCGGTCGGGGTGAATCCGCCCGGGTAGATCGGAACGCCGGCACGCACGGCCGTGGCGATGACGTCGAGGTTGGTCGTCGGCGTCACGAGGAAGTCGGCACCCACGTCGATTGCGGCGCCAGCCTGGTCGACGGTGGTAACCGTCCCGACCCCGATCGCGACGCCGTCGGGTGCGTCGCGCCGGATGGTGCTCAGGGACCCAAGGGTTCCCGGTGTGCTCATCGTCAGCTCGACGGCACGGACCCCGTTCTCGGCGAGGACGTTGACCACGGGGGCGTACCGGTCGGCGTCCGCGGCACGCAGCACCGCGATGACGGAGGTGGTCATGCCGCCGTCACCTCGCGGTCGGTGGCGTTGGCCGCCAGCGTGAGGTCGCGGTCGCGGGTTTCCGGTGCCATCGTCGAGGCGATCAGAACCGTCACCGCCATCACGATCATGTAGACGGCCACCGGAATCCACGAGCCGGAGAAGGCCGTGACGAGGGCCGCACAAATCAGTGGCGCGACACCGCCCCCGAAGATCGAGGCGAATTCACGGCCGAGAGTGACGCCGGCGTAGCGGTAGCGGGAGCCGAAGATCTCCGGGAAGTAGCTCATGGTGACGCCGACGGCGCCCTGGCAGGCCAGGATGAAGCCGACGATCATCGCCATCGTGATCAACAAGTGTGAGCCGGTGTTCAGGGCCAGGAACGTCGGCACCGGCAGGATGATGAGGGCGATCACGATCGAGATGTACACCGGCTTGCGGCCCACCCGATCGGACAACCGACCGAACCCGTATGCCGCGATGCCGCCGCAGATGGCCCCGACCAGCAGCACCTTGGGAATGAACGTGGGGTCGACATGCACGTCGTTCTTGAGGTACGACGCCATGAACACCTGATACGTGTACGACTGCGCGCTGATGCCGATGGTCATGAACATGACGATGAACAGCGGCTTCTTGCCGTTCGCGAAGATCTCCTTTACGGGCGTCTTCGGAACGTGGTGCTGCTCCTTGAGTTCCTGGAACACCGGGCTCTCGTTGAGCTTGCGACGGATGACGAATGCGGCGACCGTGACGAACAGACTGCTGATGAAGACGAGACGCCAGCCCCAGGACATGAGCTGCTCTTCCGGGAGGAGCTGCGCGGCGATCCACGCGACTGCGCCGAGCGCTGTGCCCAGCGCGGCTCCGGTCATCACCAGGGCGGCAAGCCTACCTCTCCTGCCTATCTGAGCGGTCTCTGTCAGAAGGGTTGCACCACCTGATTGTTCGGCGCCCGCGCCGAACCCCTGGAAGAACCGGCACGCGACGAGGAGAGCGGGTGCAAGCAGCCCGACCTGACTGTAGGTGGGCAGCAGGCCGATACACAGTGTCGCGCCGCCCATCAGCATCAGCGTTGCGACGAGCACCCACTTGCGGCCGAGACGCTCTCCGTAACGCGAGAAGAACAGGCCGCCGAGCGGCCGGGCGAGAAACCCGACGGCGTAGGCGCTGAAGCTCGCGAGGATGCCCGCCGCCGGCGAGATGTTCGGGAAGAACAGTGTGTTGAAGATCAGCGCCGAAGCGGTGCCGTAGATGACGAAGTCGTACTGCTCGAGCGTGGTGCCGATGAGCCCCGCCCACGCTGCCCGGCGGACCGCGGACGGGTCTGCCTGGGGTGTACCGCCTGCGCGGCCGGGAGTTTTCGGGTTCACCGTGGGGTCGAGTGTAGTGTCCATGGATTCCTCCATTGGTGGTTCCCGGAATCGTCCGGGCAGGGGTGAGGGAGTCAGATGGTCGCGCTGGACTGCAGCGATGTGATCGTCCCGAGGTCCGGGACCGGGTCGGATGCTTCGCCGGCGGCGGCTGCCGGCCCGTGGCGCACGATGATGTCGACGAAGTCGGCGATTCGCGAGACGAACTCGGTGTGCGAAGCGAGAGTGCTGGGAAACAGACCTCCATCGACGAAGACGGAGCGAACGAATTCGGTAGTGGACGCGGCGTTGTCGGCCATTCCTGCCAGGCGCGGTCGAGCGGGGTCGGTCATGGATCGTGCGTGCGGGCCGGGGTCGAACCCGGGCGGCGGGGCGATGCAGCAGAGGTATGCCGCGACCGTGAGAGAAAGGTACTGCGGGACCGTGCCGCGGCGGAGGTGTTCGAGTGCGGGGATCGGGATGCGCTGCGCCAGTTTCACCGATCCGTCGGATCCGACCTGCGAGGTGCGGTGTCCCAGCGCGGTATTGGACCAACGCGAGAAGAGCTGCCGGATGTAGTCGTCCGTGTCCACCGATTCGGGAACGGTGACCGTCGGCAGGTACTCGTCACAAAGGATGCGCCGCGCTGCGGCCTCGACGAACGGTTGCGCCACGGACTCGGGGATGGTGGCACGCCCGTCGAGTGCGCCGAGGTAGGCGATGAGCGAATGCGTCCCGTTGAGCAGCCGGACCTTCATCAGCTCGTACGGCTCCACGTCGTCGGTGAACAGCGCGCCACCGTGCTCCCAGGCGGGACGACCGGCGGCGAACCGCTCCTCCATGACCCACATCGTGAACGGCTCCGCGGGAACGGCGATCGTGTCGCGCACGCCGAGGTGTGCCAGTGCCGTCTCGTTGTAGCGGTCCGAACCGGAAGGCACGATCCGGTCCACCATGGAGTTGGGGAACGTCACGGACGAGTCCATCCAGGACAGCAGGTCGTCGCGCAGAGTCGGTGCGAACGTGCCGACGAACTCGCGTACGAGTCTTTCGGTCTGGCGCCCGTTGGACAGCAGGTTGTCGCAGCTGAGGACCGTGACCGGGGCCGCGTGTGTGCTCGCCCGCAGGGCCAGTCCGCGGGCGATCTGCCCGATCGTGGTGCGGGGCGTCCACACCTCGCCGAGGTCGCGGCGAACGGCGTCGGAGTCGAGGTCGAGGGACCCGGTCTCGGGTGACACCGTGTACCCGTGTTCGGTCACCGTGATCGTGACGATCTTCGTCGCCGGGTCCGCGATTGCGCGGACGACGGACTCCGGGTCCTGTTCGGCCACCAGGGTTCCGGTGTGCGAACCCGGGACGCTCACACGAGAACCCTCCGGCGAGATCTCGACGACGCTGTACAGGAGGTCCTGTGCGTTCATCGCATCGGCGACGGTGCTCGACCGGCTCGCGACACCGAGGATGCCCCACGGTCCGGGTTCGCGTTCCATCGCGAGCGCGGTGTACACCGCCTGGTGTGCGCGGTGGAAGTTGCCGAGGCCCAGGTGCACGATCCCGGTGCCTTCCGGCGCCCGCCGTTGGATCTGTGCCGCGGCGGGAACGTTTCGGCGCGAGAGTGTCGGTACGGACATGCTCGTCACCAATCCGTCATGGAGCCGTCGCGGCGCCGGGCGACCGGGAGATAGGCCTGCTCGTACGGATACTGCTCCGCGAGTTCCTCGTTCATGCTCACTCCGATGCCCGGAACGTCGCCGGGGGTGAGGTGCCCGTCCGAGAACGACCACGCGTGAGGGAAGACCTCGCTGACGAGCGGGTCGTAACCCATGTACTCCTGGATTCCGAAGTTCGGCGTCGCGAGCCCGAGGTGCAGGCTCGCGCCCAGGGAGATCGGCGAGACGTCCGACGGGCCGTGCGGTCCGCCGCGAACCTGGTACACCTCGGCGAGCGCGAAGATCTTGCGGACGTGGCTGATTCCGCCCGCGTGGACGATGGCCACGCGGATGAAGTCGATCAACTGTTCGGTGATCAGGTGCTGGCAGTCCCAGATCGTGTTGAAAACCTCTCCGATCGCCAGGGGTGTGGTGGTGTGGTTGCGCACCAGACGCAGCGCGTCCTGGTTCTCGGCCGGCGTGACGTCCTCTAGCCAGAACAGGTTCACGTGTTCGACGGCCTTCCCCAGCCGCGCGGCCTGCTGCGGGGTGAGCCGATGGTGGGCGTCGTGCAGCAATTTGAGGTCGGGGCCGACGTGTTCACGTACGGCTTCGAGGATTCGGGGTGCATGGTTGAGGTACGCGTCGGTGTCCCACACTTCCTCGACCGGAAGGGCGCCGCGGCTCGCGGGCTCGTATCCGGCGGCGCCCTGGTGCACGCCGTACACCGAATCCAGGCCGGGAACCCCGGACTGCACTCGAATCGCCTGAAAGCCGTTCGCGCGCTTGGCATCGACGGAGTCGAGCAACGCGGGCGCGTCCCACCCGGTCGCGTGGGTGTAGGAGAGCACCCGGTCGCGGACGGCACCGCCGAGCAACTGATAGACGGGCTGGCCGAGGGTCTTGCCCTTGATGTCCCAGAGGGCGACGTCGACGGCTCCGATCGCGGCCATCGTGACGGGTCCGCGCCGCCAGTACACGCCGCGATAAAGGTATTGCCAGGTGTCCTCGATCCGCGCCGGGTCGCGCCCGATCAGCAAGGGCGCGACATGGTCCCGGAGATACGACGCGACCGACAGTTCACGGCCGTTGAGCGTGGCGTCACCGTAGCCGACGACGCCGTCGGCGGTGGTGATCTTCAGAGTGACGAAGTTGCGGGTGGGGCTGCAGACCAGCACCTCCGCTGAGATGATCTTGTCGGTCATGCTCGTGTTCCTTTCGAGCCGACGGCGAGTGCGACGACGTTGCGCAGTTGCTCACCGCGCGCGAGTCGAGTGATGTTGTCGGCGATGTCGTCGACGCGGCCGACGAAAGTCTGTTGTGTGACCCCGGAAGAATGCGGTGTCATCAGGATGTTGGGGAGGTCGGAGAACGGGAGAGCGCTGGGCGTCCCGCGACCGTCGGGTCCGGGATAGTCGTACCAGACGTCGATGGCCGCAGCGGCGATGGTCGACGAGGACAGTGCGTCGAACAGGGCCTGCTCCTGGACGAGAGGTCCGCGGCCCACATTGACCAGCACACCCTCGCGGCCGAGCGCGCGCAATTCGTCGGCACCGATCATGCCTCGCGTCCGGTCGTCGAGCGGTGCGGACACCACGACGACATCGGATTCGACGAGGAGACGCCCGAGTTGGGACACGTCGGCGGCCCAGTCCAGTCCTGCACTCGGCGCGTCGACGTTGCCACGACCGGTCACGGCCGCTCCTGTCGCGCCGAACGCCCGGAACAGAGTCCATGTGGCGTGGCCGATGTGGCCGAAGCCCACGAAGCCCACTCGTGCGCCTTGCAGCGAATTCGACTGTGCGAGTCCGTCGTCGTAGACCGAGGTCGCCCAGACGCCCTGCCGGAGTGCCTTGTCCTGGGCCACGAAACCGCGCCGGAGCATCACCGCGGCAGCCACGACGTATTCGGCGATCGACTTCTCGTGATGGAAAGTGTTCGCCACCAGAATGTCCGGCGTCAGGGCATCGAAGGCAACGTTGTCGGTTCCTGCACCCGCGACGTGGACGAGACGCAACCGCTCGGCAGACGATGCCATGGACGGTGTGAACTTTCCCCCGACGTAGACGTCGGCGTCGCGCAGATCTTCGATCAGGGCAGCCTCGTCGAAGCTGCCGTGCCAGGACAGCCGCGAATCGGACGGAACTGCGGCCTCGAGCCGGGATCGGTGCGGAATCAGGTTGCTGTCGGCAACAACGATTTTCATCTAGCGGCTCTCTTTTCCGGGGCGAAACACCCGATCGTGCGCCGGTCCGGCCGAAGCCCGGACGACCAGTTGAGTGGGGAGATGGATTTCTCGGATATCGGAGTCCGGCTCGTTCGCGCGCTGGAACACCAGGTCCAGACTCAGCACGCCGGCTCGTGCCATTGGCACGTTGATGCTGGTGAGCGCAGGGCTGGCGAGTTCGGCGAGCGGCGAGTCGTCGATGCCGACGACGCTCAGGTCCGCCGGCACCGAGAAGCCCATTGCGCGGACGCCGTTCATCACTCCGATAGCCATCGGATCGTTGTGTGTGATCACGGCGCTCGCGCCGGTCGCGATCACGCCCGCGGCTGCGGCATGGCCGCCCGCGAGGGTTTCCTGCTGCCAGCCGAGCAGACTCAGCTGCACATCCCGGGCCTTGCAGAACTCTTCGACCGCGGCGACGCGGCGCTGGTTCGACCAGGACTGCGGCGAGCCCTGGACGTAGGCGAGGTGCTCGTGCCCGAGAGCGACGAGGTAGTCGATGGCCTGGCGAATTCCGTCCTCGGAATCCGCCACGATGCAATCGCATTCGGGTGACGAGCGGTTGACGAGCACCAAGGGGGTGTGGCCGGCGAGCTGCACGATGTCCGATGCGGGCAGCCGTGGAGCGCAGACCACGAGCGCGTCGACGCGACCTTGCAACTCGCCGAGAACCTCACGCTCGCGGTCGGCGCTGCCGTCGGTGTCGGTGAGGAGCACCGTCTGGCGCCGGTGCCACCCCTGAGCCTGCGCCGCCTTCACGAAGCTCGCGAACACCGTGTGTCCGATGTCGGGCACCACGACCGCGACGGTGGTGGCGGTGGGGCGTACGACGTCGGTGCGGGTCGGTGACGCCGCCCGGTAGCCGATCTCGTCGGCGACGGCGATGATCCGCGCGAGTGTGTCCGGTCCGATCCGGTCTGGGGAACTGAACGCCCGTGACGCGGTGGACAGGGATACTCCTGCGCGTTGTGCGACCTCGGTCAAGGTGGGTGCCACGGTGCTACCGCCTCGCTGTTCGTTGTGACTGCCGACACATACTATCCGTCAGCTTGCGCAAGATTGTCAATCCTTGCGCAAGGATTGCAGCAAGCGTGTGCGCCGTGCGTTTGCCGATCAGCGGTGGCCAGCCCGAGCGGTGCTAGACGAGTACATCGAGCACACGCGTAGTTTTCCGAGGGAGTGCTGTGTCGGTCCAGTATGAAATTCTGGGTGCTCTTCAGCCGGTAGGAAGCTGTGGAACACAGGGGGAACGTGAGCGTCGGGGTTGATGATGGTGTGGGTGCGCCTGATGCGGTGCAGGTGCGTGAGCATGCGCAGGCCATTCAGGGGCGGATCACGGAGATGGTAGGGCTGGGCGCGGGTGTGTACCTCCTCGTGTGTGGGATGCTGGCGTTCGTCAATTGGGAGGGGTCGTGGGGCGGCAGTCCTCCATCGTGGCGTGTCGGTGTCACTATCACTTCGGGGATGCGGCAGCGATCTTGGGTGTCCTTGGTGGGCTGGTAGTTGGGATCAACTTCATTGTGTGGGGGTGGCATACAACCGGTCGGTCGGATCCCCGTGTGTGCGCCCATGCCCAGGCGATGGCCAAAGCAGCTGTCGCGGTAGGGCAGGGTTCGATCTTTGTGGGAACTGCGCTTGTATTGTCCTATTGGACAACTGAATTGGATGTTCCGCGACTTTCGTCGGGTCTGATCGCGGTGGCGCTGATCGTCATGATCTCGGTGCATACAGCCGAGAGATTGAACGACGGCACGGCATGCGGGGTCCAGTGGCGAGAAAAGTCGCGCTAAGCGGTATCTGACATCTCTTGGTTCCCGAGATTGACTGTTTAGCAGTGGGTTTCGTCCGGACGGACACAGGGCACTGCCCAGATCCGCGAAAAGTCGCGCTAAGGAGTTACCGCAGACAATGGCCTATTATCTGCGGTAACCTCCATCGCGACCAGGCGCTACAGCCCGCTCCACACCGGGCGACTCCGTAAATTATCTGCTGTAGCGCCGATCGGGATCCGATAAGCCGGGTGGAAGGACTGATCGTGGGACAGGTGCGGGCGCTGCCGGTGCGCGGCGTGCGGTTGAAGGATGCGGTGGATCAGTTCTTGTCGACGATCCCGAGCGCCAACACCCGCCGCGGGTACGCCGTCGCCCTCGATCAGCTCGTACGCGACTTCGGCGCGGACTCGGACGTGGGTCTGCTGGAGGCCGAGCGGGTTGGTGGCTGGTTCACGTTCAAGTGGGGCGGCAGCTCTGCCCAGACGTTCAACGTCCGTCTTGCCTCCCTGCGAGCGGCGTGCGAGTACTGGCGTGCGCAGGAGTGGCTGGTCGGTGAGCCGCTCGTGCGGCTGGTGCCGCAGAAGGTGCCGCCTGACCATCGCCCGGGCGATGACTCGCGACGAGGTCACCGGGCTGCTCTCCAAGGATGTGCCGCTGCGGGAGCGGGTGTTGTGGACGATGCTGTACGAGACCGCCGCCCGCGCCGACAAGCTGTTGCTGCTCGATATCCCGGACCTGGATACGGCGAACCGGTGTTCACGGTGACCCGCAAGGGTGGGGCCAGGGATGTGGTGCCTGGCAGACCGGCACCGCGCGACTGCTGCCGAGGCTGCTGGCCGGCCGCAGGAGCGGGCCGGTGTTCCTGACCGACCGAAAGGCGAAACCCGGTATGGCCGTGGGCGATATCGACCCGTCGACCTTGCGGGGACGGTTGTCATATCGGCGGGCCCTCGAATTGTTCGAGCATCACACCGCCGATTTCGCGCGCGGGCCGTTCACGTTGCATCAACTTCGTCATAGCCGGTTGACGCACGCGGCGGAGGACGGGGCGTCCACGCCGATGCTGATGCGCATGAGCGGGCACACCTCGGTGCGATCGCTCGGCAAGTATGCGGGGCCGTCCGCCGAGGCGCTGATCCGGTGGCAGGCCCACACCGACCCAGCAGCTCGTAAGCGGAGATGATGACGCGACAGAGGTTCGGACCGTCCCCCCGGGGACGCAGGTGCGGCGTCCAGGAGGGTCAAAGGGTCCGGATGAGCGTGTCTGTGCTCTGTTCAGCGCTTGTGCCCGGTCACCACGAGGTAGGGATCGGCCAGTTCGGGGGTGTTGGTGTCGAGATGTGTGCACGCATCGAGGTATTCGTCCAGTCGGGTGCTTGCTTGGTGCCACCGGCCGAGGGTTTCCAGTTGCGTTCGCATGGCCGCCAGTGCGCCCATCTGCTCGGTGACTTGATCAGCGAGGCTGCGCCGACCATCCAGTGGCAACCGCAATGAGCGGGATCGGACCTCGATCGTTTCCAGCCCGGAACTCGCGGCTGCTTGGTCGGCGGCTTCGGGATTGCTCCATATGCTCGGGAATTGCGGTGGTGGTGCGTTCAGTTCGTCGGCGAGTATCCTTCGTGCCCCGTTCGGCCACCCATCCGCGCTGAGCGTGGTGAATGCGACCGGTCCACTGGGGCGCACGCATCGCACCAACTCCGAGAGAGCACGTGCTGGATCGTGCGCGAAGATGATCCCGAATACCGATACCCCGGCGTCGGCATACGCGGTCGGAAACGGAAGATCTGCGGCGTCGGCCACGACGAACTCGGCATTCGTGGTCGGGAGTCGTTCGCGGGCCGCGGCGATCTGCTCGGGTGAGGAATCCACGCCGATGACTTGTGCCCCATGTGCGAGGGCAACCACGGCAGCGTTTCCCGTACCGGTAGCGCTGTCCAGCAGAACATCACCGCGTCGCAGCCCCAATGTTGCCACCGCTTCCTGCGACGCGGGAAACAGGTATTCGGCAGTCCTGGCATACCGCGCTGGGACCCATCGCTGGTTCATCGTTCACTCCGTGTGGTTCCAGATGCCGGGATGGAGGGGTTGACCAGCGCTGAATCCTTGTGTGCGGTGATGATGTCGCTGAGCCGGAGCACCTCGCGCGGATCCGGCAGCAGGTGTCGTTTGGCGAATACCGCGACTCGGGCCAGGCGGCGAACCGTGTAACTGAACGCGGTGGGCGGCCGCGGGATGCCGAGGGTGTCGATGACGTGTTCTTCGGAGAATGCCAGGGCCAGCCAGCGACCGAACCAGCGCAGTGGCTTGGGGAACCACCGGGTCGCGAACTGGTCGACGAGTGCGTTCGCCAGGCGCTGCCCGGGCGGCGAGTACGCGAATTCGGTTCCGTGTTCATAGGTTTCGAGAAGTTGTTCCATCTCCTGCCAGGTGTGCGGGATATCGGTGACGCCGAGGCGTTCGGACACGCTGCGCCAGTGGATGAGTTGGGCGCGGCGTTCGTTCTCGTTCAGTCCGGGAGACCCCGCGATGTGTCGCAGCAGTCGGTCGTAGATGAGGGTGAAGACCGCGGCGCTGTGCTGGAAGGTGTGCATCGGCATGGGCCAGTCGCGGGCGACGCCGGAGTGCCAGTTCCGTACGTAGTCGAGGCTTTTCATGCTGGTGGGGTTGGATACCCCGTCGTCGACCCATGAGAAGAGGTGGAACATGGTTTCGTCGGCGCGGCGGATGCCGTGGTCGTAGAGCATCCCGGTGCCGTTGCGGTCCACCGACTCCGCCGAGACGGGTGGGCCGGCGAAGCGGATGAATCCGACGGTATAGAAGAGATGTACGACGAGCAGGCTCTTCGGTAGGAGCTGGCAGCTGGTCAGTCGGACGATCTGTTCGCTGTCGGTCTCGGGATCGAGTCGTTCGATCTCGGCGCGAATCCATTTGACGTTGCGCTTGCTGGTTGCCATCTTCGGTCTCCGGTCACTCGTGTACTGCGGCGGGGGTTTCGGATTCCGGCTCCGTGACCGGAGCCGGATTGGTGCGTAGTAGGACGACGGTGAGCACAGCGCCGGTCGCGGCCAGTGCGGCCGCGACCGGCGAACGCGAGATTCAGGCCCGCCCGGTAGGCGTCGGCGGCCGTGGAATTGCGGGTCGCGAGCTCGGCGATCAGCAGGACGGCGGTGACTCCGAGCCCCGACCCGACGCGCTGTGCGGTGTTGACGACGCCCGCGGTGATCCCGGCGTCGGCTTTGTCGACCGAGGTGACCGCGGGGGCCGTGACTCCGACGAAGGCGGCGGGCAGGCCGATGCCCAGCAGTACCGCGCCGGGCAGCACATCGATCAGGTAGCTGCCGTGATCGGGTAGGCGGGCGAACCAGGCCATGGCGAGGGCTTGCAGCAGCAGGCCCGCGGTCAGTACTCGCCAGGCGCCCAGCCGATCCAGCACGGAGGGCAGCACGGTGCGGGAGATGACGATGTTCACCACGGCGACCGGCAGCACCGCGAGGCCGGACTCAGTCGGGCTGTAGTGCTGGGTGTTCTGTAAGTACAGCGCCAGCAGGGCGAAGGTGGGCACATGCGCCGCGCCGACGAGCGCGTTCACCAGAGCCGACCCGCTCACCTGGCGAATCGTGAACAGCCGCAGCGGCATCAGAGGATGGGGGCTGCGCGCTTCGAGGAATAGGAAGGACGCCAGCAGCGCGAGTCCCACTGCGAGCAGAACCGCGGCCAGGGTGCGCGTCGACTCGTCGCCGATCGCGCCGATGGCATAGCCGATGATCAACAGTGCCGCGGTACCGGTGATCGCGCCGGGCACGTCGAGCCGACCTACGGCCCGAGCCGGTCGTGCCGGATCCGGCGGCAGCACCCGGACGAACGCCAGCGCCAGCACCCCCACGGGCAGGTTGATCAGGAAGATCGACGGCCAGCCGAACAGGTCGGTGAGCGGCCCACCGACCGCGGTGCCGATGGCCGCGCCTGCCGCCCCCATGGCACTCCACACTCCGAAGGCGCGATTGCGCACGCCGGGGTCGGTGAACGTCGTGGCGAGCAAGGCCAGCTGAGCAGGGATGACCACGGCCGCGCCGAGACCCTGCAACGCCCGCGCGGCGATGAGAATGATTGGCTCCGTGGCGAAACCGGCCAGTGCGGACGCCACGGTGAACACGGTGAGGCCGCCCGCGAATACCCGGCGCGGACCGAGCAGATCGGCGGCGCGCCCGCCGAGCAACATGAACCCGCCGAAGGTCAGCAAGTAGGAGTTGGTCACCCAACCCAGTCCCGCCTCATCGAGCCCTAGGTCCGCGCCGATGCTGGGCAGCGCCACATTCAGCACGGTCGTGTCCAGGAAAACCACCAGTTCGACCATCGTGATCAACAGCAGGACCAGCCGGTCTCTCGCCCCGAGTGCACCTCTGCTCACCATGAGCACACCCTTTCGCTAGAGCATCACTACAGTCAGAGTTCACTAGTGTCGCACTCTAGTCAAGTAGTATTCGGGCCATGACAGGCAAGAACACCGGCGTTCGGGCGGCCAAGACAACGGCCAACCGAGCAAAGATGCTGGCAGCGGCACAGGAACTGTTCACCACCCGCGGCTACACGGCCACGACCATGAAGGCCATTGCCGATGCGGCGGGCATGGCAGTACAGACGCTGTACTTCACCTTCGCCACCAAGCGCGCGATCCTGTCCGAGCTACTCGACGTCGAGATCGCCGGCGACACCGAACCGGTCGCCACCATGGACCGTCCCTGGTTCGCCGCTGCCGTGGCGGCTGCGCCCGCCGAGCAGATCCGGCTTCAAGTCGCGGCGGCGGCAACGATTTACACCCGTGTCAGCCCACTGCTCGAGGTGATCCGGTCGGCCGCGGCGACCGACCCCGAACTCGCCGAGCTCTGGGAAACCAACATCGCCCAACGTCACCTGGTCCAGCTCCGCCTGGCCGAGGCCCTCGCCGCCAAGACGCCGCTGCGCGCGGGCGTCACTGCTGCGCGCGCCGCCGACATCGCGCTCTCCACGCTGGCCCCCGAGACCTACCGGCTCCTCGTCCACGAACGCGGCTGGACCGATGCTGAGTGGGAGTCCTGGGCCATCGACGCTCTCACCCTGCAATTGCTCCCATCGCGACGATCCCACGGAGACTCCATGGCTACGCCCGCGCCGGAGGAGGTCCGATGAGCGTGCTGGTCCTGGGCGGATACGGAGCCGTCGGCGCTCACCTGGTGAGATTGCTACGCGCGCAAGGCATCCCGACACTCGCGGCCGGACGCGACCCGGCACAGGCGGACCGGGTGCTCGATCTCACCGCGACGGACAGTTTCAGAACCGCGCTCGCCGGGGTGTCGACAGTGGTGAACTGCGCGGGCGCCGAAAACATCCGGCTCGCCGAGGAGTGCACCCACCGCGGGATCGTATTCATCGAGATCTCGGCGACCTCCGACTACGTGCGGGCCTTGGAGCGCGTCGACGGGCCGGCGGTACTCGGGGTCGGCTTGGCGCCCGGCCTGAGCACCCTGCTCGCCGTCGACGTGCTCTCGAGCGCCCCCGGCCCGGTCGACATCATGATCGGGCTCGGTTCCGGCGAACACCACGGCCCCGCCGCCACGGCCTGGACCTACCGACTGCTGGGACAGCACTTCGCCGACCCCGACGGCACCAGCGTCCGCAACTTCACCCAACCCGCACACTTCACGATCCCCGAACAAGCCGGATACCAACCGTTTCCCGCGCTGCGCGCCGACTTCGCCGACCAACACCGCCTCACCCGCGAATACGCGGTCCCCGTCCGCACCTATCTGAGATTGGACTCCCGCCTCGCCACCACCGGATTGGCCGCTCTCACCTGGGCGCCCGCGCTACGGGCGCTGGTGCCGCAGCGTATGCCCGGCAGCGACCGGTGGGTGGTCCTCGCTCGATCCGCCGATGGACCGACACGGTGGGCCACCGGCTGTGGACAATCGCTGGCCACGGCCGCGGTCGCCGCCGCCACGGTGCGGGAGGTGACACGCCACCGAATCACCGCACCGACATGGATCCACGAACTACTCGAGATCGGCACGCTGCGGCACGACTTGGCGGCGGCGGGTATCAGACTCTGACACCCTCCTCGACCGACATCGCCGCCCGGACCTCCCTAAAGAGATTGTCCTCGTCCGGGCTGCAAGCGCACCCGCGCCGACACCATGTCAGTCGTCATCGTCGGAACTGTCAGGATCGCGCAGCGGTCGGTGGCCCTCGCCGAGTTCGGGCAGATGGAAGCTGTAGTGGCCTTCCAGGCGAATGTGTTTGCGGATGAACGCCGAGAGCCGGGCGGCGTCCTCATCCCGGACCGGGTAGTCCTGGGCGCGCAGCTCGGCCAATGCCCGGTCCAGGTACACCGAATTCCACAACACGACACAGTTCAGGATCAGCCCGAGCGCAGAGAGCTGGTCTTCCATGCCGTCGAGGTAGGTGCGGGTGATCTCACCCTTCTTGCCGTGAAAGATGGTGCGGCCCAGGTCATGACGGCCCTCCTGAAGGTTCGCTTGTGCCTTGGCCTCACGCCGGTAGGGTTCGTCGTCGGCCATGCGCAGGATGTGCAGGGTTTTGAAAATCCGGCCGAAGTGGGCGATGGCCTGCCCCAGCGAGGTGGGGTTGCCGTCGCGGGAGATCATGCGGGTGACCTCGTGCGCGGAGACCTCACCGCGGTTCATCGACACCGCCACCCGGCACATGTCCTCCCAGCGGGAGCACACTTTCTCGATGTCGATGCGCCCGCGTGCGGCTTTGTCCAGGGGACCGTAGTCGGCGGCCGGGTCGATGCGCCACAGCCGCTGATCGGGCAGGTGCTTGAGCTGCGGCCGGTACTTGCGGCCCAGCAAATGCAGCAGGCCGAAGACGATGTCGGAATACGATCCGGCGTCGGAAATGATGTCGTCGGGCACCTTGCTGCCCTCGGGTTGGCGCAGGATCACGTCGATGGCGTTGAGCGAGTCGCGCGGGGTGCCCGACACGACCATCGCGTTGAGCCCGGCGGCCTGGTCGTTGAGCATGTTCAGCCAGGTACTGCCCCGTTTCGGTCCGAAGTATTTTCGGTTGGGTCGAGCGTGGATGGACCGGACCGGGACGACGAACCGCATCCCGTCCACGCTGGCGACGCAGCCGCCGCCCCACAGCCGCGCCAACGCGATGCTCGCCTGGGCGTTGACCAGCACCGTGTTGGCCGCGGCCATGGTCTCGGCACGGATGTAGTGCTGGTCGACGTGGCGCAGCCGGTCCCGCGTCAGCGCGGGCGCGCCGGGTGAAACAACCGCTGTCAGCCCGACAGTCATGGCCTGCGAGCACAACACCGCCGCGACCGAGACACCGAGATCGGCGACGCGAGCACTGGTGCCGGCGACGTGAGTGAAGGATTCACCGAACTCCGGAAGCCACGACATCACTTCCAAGACCAGTTCCGGCAGGTCCACGCGCGGGATCATCGCCGTCGCGCGGCGGCGCAGATTGGTCAAGCTGGGCGGATCAAGGATCGCGCTCAACGACGCTACGTGCAGTTTCCCGTCCTCATCCACGCTGGCCTGAGTGTCGTCACCAAGGCGAGTAGCCAACTCCCGATAGGCGGCGTCCACACTCGCGGCCAGCTCGCCCAACATCGCCTGCGGGTTGTCCGGCAGGCCCAGGGCGTTCATGCCGGTATCGCGCGCGCCCTCCCATGCCATCCCCGACAGCAGATGCGCACGCGGGTCACGCCATTTCGAGGAATCCTCAGCGAAGAGGTTGCGGTACTTGAGATGTCGGTGGAACTGCTCAAGCACGCACAGCGTGTACGCGGCCCGGTCCACGGTCTCTTCCGGCCGCTCCGGCGGATAGACCAGGCGCTGCCAGCCCCCGCCCACCAGATCGTGATCGACACGGCGGGCATCGAGCCACCGGGCAGGCAGCCCGCGATTGCGTTGCGGGGAAATCAGATCCGCCAGCGTGTGCATGGCTTTCAGGACAGGTTTTGCGTCGCCGGTGGCACCGAAATCGATCGTGCGCATCATCGCGGGCAAAAACGCCCGCACCGTGGCGAACCGGCCCGCCAGCTCCTCGGGACGCTGGTCGTCGAACTCCGGATCCGCCTGCGGCACAAGCTCGTCTATCGCGGCCAGCGCGGCCCGCAACTCGGATTTGGAGACGGTATTCTCGATCAGATCCCACACCAGCTCCAGCGACAGGCCCGGGTCGGCCTCGCTCATCTCCAGCAGCACCCGCACCGCGCGGGTGAGCTTGCCGGCGTTGCGGGTCACCCGTGGGTATCGGCGCAGTTTCTCGTCTTTGGACTGGCGTTCGGCCTTGGCTATCAGGTCGGTAACCATGATCAGGTCGAACAATTCGAGCACATCGTCGACCGCCTTGTCCCGCAACGTGAACGCCGTCGCGGTCAACAACGCCAGCAACCGTTCCCGCTGCGATTTCATGCGCCGCAGATGTGAGGTCTTGCCGGTGATCCCGTGCGCGGCCAGGGCGATCAACCGGCGCGGCGGCACCTCGGCGATGTCCACCGACGCCGGGACCACCGCGTTCAGATCCCGCGCCCGGGCCAACGCGTGACGCATCCCGGTCAAGGTCGGCGTGAACGCGCCCTTGCGCAGCCGTTCGAGCTCCACCACCTTGCGGCGGCCCTCTTCACGAGTTTCCAACAGCCCCCACAGGACACCGGCCTCCCTGCGGGTCAACTGCCCCGCCAGCTGCGTCCACAACCTTTGATCGGTGGCCTGTTTGCCCTCGGTGACGAGGCGTTCCAGGGTCGATACACCCGGAAGCAGGGCCGATCGTTCGCGCAGCCAGCGCACCGCGCCCGCGGTCAGAGCCTTGCCACCGTCGCCACTCATCCACGCCTGATCGGCGACCCACGCCGCCAACTCGGCCTCAACCTGCGCGAACTCGGTCAATCCGTCGATGCGGACGATCTCATCCTGATGGTCGTAGCGGGTCTGCTTGCGCTCGGTGTAGGACTTCACGCACGTCGGATCGGCGATATCGAGCTGCTCGGCCAGATAGGCGACCACATCGCCGGGAACATCGAGCGGGTCGGGCAAGAACATGCCCAGGTAGCGCACAGTCACCAGCTGGAGGGCGAAGCCGAGGCGGTTGCTGTCGCGGCGTCGCTCCGCGATCAGCTTGCGATCCTCATCATCGAGATAGAAAAACCGTTCCAAATCGGCCCGCGTCAACGCACCGAACCGGCCGTACTCCACGGCCCCCTCATCACGCACAGCCGCACATGAAACCACCAGCAGCGCAACCGCACTCACCGAACGACCGAATCAACCAGATCAGAGCACTGTCTCGGCCGGACCCCGCCACTCGATGACCAGACCGTTCACGAAATCCGCCACCCGTCCACTCACCTCGCTCGGGTCCGGCGGCATAGCCACCCGCGCTTCGGCGATCAGCGCCGCCGCATTCACCGCCTCGACCATGCCCGCACGATCCCACCGGCCACCGGTACGCCCCGACCAGGAAAACACCGCTAAGCGCGACTTTTCACGTAACTGGACCCCACATGCCGGCACCAACCTTAGGTGGCAGATATATCGTGCGGGAGTCGGGGCCGACGCGGCCCGCCTGGGCCGTGTGCTGAGCCGATGGGATGTCTTCGGCAGCGAAAATAGGATCATCAGCCGTGTCGTGAGAGACAACATTGTCTCGGCAGTGACGGTAGCAATCCCGGTGATCGTTGTCACCTTTGTCAGGGGTGAGAACGGCAGACCGTTCCATATCTCACTGATTGACTGTGCCGCTGTATGTCTCGCTGCACTTGCGCTGACAATCGTTGCCTTCGTCACCGTTGTCGGAACGGTTCGATCTGACCAGTGCGTTGTCTGCGCTGTCAGTAGCACTGAAGCAGCAGACAGCTCTTTGGCAGCTGCTCCTCGGGATAGCTCTTCTGATTCTTCTGGGCGGACCGTTGGCTAGATCCGTTTCCGGTCTGCGGCGCACCCGCGATCACTGGCTTTTCGGGCACAGCGCACGACTTGTCGTGCGCCGCAATGTACGTAACCAAATTGTGCGCAAAAGGCGCGTCCTGCGCGAACCAGCAATTGGTCGGCCGACGCGACGACCGGGACGGTGGCAGAAGATGGTGGACTGGTACCACGCAGCAACAGGCTCGCCCACCTAACCAGAGTGAGTGTGCAGCGTTGCTGATCACAGAACTTCCAGTATCGCTGGGCCGGTGCGCTGCAGGATTGCGGTGTCAGGGTCGACCTTGTGATGGCATGGCGCTGCTGGCCTCTTCGCATCTCAGTGCGACGGCCCCGAACTGGTCGAGGTCGTGGAGTGAATCGCCCCGGTTCTTGCCGCTCTCACACGGAATCGAGGCAAGTCGCCTATCGACCGCATCGGCGGTCACAACGTCGCCCGGAACTCCAACTAGCCGACACGTGAAGCTGATTGGGCACTGGCCGCGGGTACTCACGGCTTGCAGCAACTGACTCTAGTGTCGTACGCCATAAATTCGTGCTCTAGCTTGATATTCTGAGGCATGCCTCGAACCGGACGCCCGAAGGCTGAGTTGATGTTGACCGATAGCGAACGCGAACAACTCGTTCGATG
>NZ_JANFQF010000008.1 GCF_024438035.1 Rhodococcus tibetensis | reverse complement strand
CGACCACATCAGGTGATCTCAACGAGACCGGCAAGACCGTCACTGCCGAGAGCGGACGGGATCGGCTCCTCGAACTGTTGCTGATCGGCGCGGCAGCCTTTACCTCCGCAGGGATCGGGCGGTCGCCCCACTCGTGCGGTACGCCCCCGGCGGCACGGAACGGGTGGTGATCCCGAACGGCCACGGCGGAGACCGGACGGCGTTCCTGATCAACGATCCCACCTCGCTCCACGAGGCCGTGATCGAGACCCCCGACGTGCCACCAGACGGATCCATCCGGATCAATCAGGACGACACCGCATCGATCCTCGACGCCACCGGCAACGAAGTCTCACAGATGGCCGCGCCCTGGGCGTACGACGCGAACAGCCATCCGGTCCCCACCCGCTACGCGGTCCGCGACCGGCAACTCATCCAACAGGTGCACGCCGACGCCCACACCGCCTACCCCATCCTCGCCGACCCGGACGATAAGGCAATCGGCGGAATCGATGTGACGAACCGGCAAGTGGGCGATACCTGGACCGAAGAGCTACCAGGCGGACAAACGGCGACACATACCTACACCGGCGCAGAGACGGTCGATACCACCGTCCAGCGTGCCGACAACACGTGGAGCGATATCCGCACCTACGACGACGGCCAGGGCGCCACTCAGGTGTGGGCCGACGACAGTTGGGGTGCTGCTTCCTACAACAACTCCAGCGTCACCGAGGACGCCTCATACACCGACACCTGGACCATCGGGAGCCCGGTCTACGGGGATGACCCGAACGCGGTCTCGACAGCGAACGTGGTCAACACCGAAGGGTCTACGGCCGTTGCCAACGAAGACGGAACGACATCCACGGCGACGTGGGCGGCCAACGACGACGGTTCGTACGGCACCACTATCACCAACCCCGATCAATCCACATCGCAGGTGCATTCAGGAGCACTCGCCGAGAACGGCACCAACTACACCACCGCCACCGACCCGGACGGCACCCAGACCGTCATGACACCTCAAGGAGATCTGATCGACCTCGACGCCGAGGGACGGCCTCTCGACCTCTTCGACGAAAACAGCGAGATGGGCACCCGCTGGAACCCCGTCACCGAACAATGGGAACCAGCGCAACAACCCGACCTGCTGATCAGCACAAACGCCCGCGGTGATCAGGTGCTCATCCGCGATGACGGCACCGCCTACAACTTTCGGACCGGACAGATCGAAGACGTCACCGAGAAGATGCTCCAGACCGCGGAACATGCCGCCCCGAAGTTCGTTACAGGACAGATCGTCTCCCAAGGCGCCAAGTTCGGAATTACACAAGCGGAGGCATTCGCAATAGCGGGGCTATTAGATGGCAACTCCGCACTCACGAACAAGAGCCTGACGGTTCTAGAGAATGCGGCACGGATCGGCAAACTCGCACCGGCTGCTGCCGCCCCGGCAGGCATGTATATGGATATCCGCAGTGGTGTCGCCCCGGGTGAGGCCATTTCCGCAGGCACAGTCGGTGCCGCCGCAGCGATCGGCACTGCCGCGGTCCTGGGTACGGGCATCGCTCCGGCCCTGGTGGCTGCTGGGGTCGGGATGGGCGCGTACTACGGGACCCGGTGGGCCTACGGCAAGCTTCCGGACGGAGTCAAGGGCAGCATTGATGACGGGGTCGGGGCGGTCGGTCATTCCATCGGCAATGCATGGAATTCGATGTTTGGGTAGGGATGCGTTGTGTTCTGGAAATACGTTAAGTGGCTCGGAAAGTGCTTCGTCTATTGGGTTGCGACGTTTATCAGCGGCGGCCTCGACACCGGCGACCCCCCGCGCCGTCCTCGGCGCGGGATACAGGACTATCCGTCATATAACCCGGACGCCGATGGACGGAAATGAACCTGTGAAAAACAATGATGTTCGGTATCGGCGGACAGTGGTGTTACTCGCAGGAGTATGCGGGTTAGCGGTGTATCTCGGCGCCGTCGCTTTGTTCGGCTACGCGTGGAGCCACACCCAATCAGATTGGGCAAGAATCTGTCTCGTAGCCGCCGGGATGTGCGTGGGGACGCCGATGATCATCGGCGTCGGCCACGTTGGGCAGGCCGCCGGTCGGCGAAATCTCGTGAACACGCCTCCGTGAATTATGGTCGCAACGTGGATCGGTACCGTGATCCTCTTGGCCCCACAGTCGAGTGGCTGCGGGCAAGAGACAAGACCTGGGAGCAGATAGCCGACGGTGCCAAGAACACTGGCGGCCGAGATTTAGGACTGGGCAGATGAAAGTGCGAGAGTTCGATCGCTACGCAGTAACCCCCGATTTCGACCCCGCCGAGGGATCGTTGCAAGTCCTCACGGCGGGAGACGACCGTCCGGTCAAGGGCGAATTCTCCTACTGGGGTAGTGATTTGGTCGTCCTCTACCGGGAGAATATGCAACTTCGACTCTGGGTTCGAGGCCACGACTATCTAGTGGACACGTTGCACGTGACCTGGGAGAGGAGCAAAACTGGCCAGTCGACCGTATCCGTCACGGCACACGATTTCAAGCGGACATGGGAGTACAACCCCGAGCCCGCCGGTGTGATGCCTCGAAGTGAGGCGACATGGGGCGACGAGGAGGACTTCGACTTTGGGCTCTTCGTCAGGAATTTGGTCATCGAACCCGGCCGGCGGAATGCGCTTTTCACAACGAGGCCAGAGAAGTAAGTTCACCGCTCCTTCAGGCACAAGGCGGTGTAGGGCCACCGATTCGCCGGATCGACGTGAGTCGTCGACTATGTCGAATCACTTCTCGACCCCCTCGCACCTCTGCGAATGTCAGGGCTTCCTGCCACTCACACACTGTCAGGGAACGAACCCTGATTCTCCTGTCGGACGGGGTCGACGGTCAACCTCTCTGGGAGTCAGCCGCGGGATGGGCGTTCGCAACACATTCGGAGCGTCACCCGCCCTGCTTGACCTGCTTGGATGATTGGGGCTGGGGTCTCCTTCAGGCGGTCGAGTAAGGCGCGGACACCCATCTCGGTGCTCTGTTTGTAGCTCAGGCCGCCTGCCGCGACCGGCCCGTACGACGCCGGGTAGCCGACCCAGCGGGCCACAAAACGATCGTCGAGCTTGTCGGTGACCTCCCGCAGGAGGCCTGACACTTCGGTGCGGTGGTCGTCGGGATGGGATTCGCCGGTGCCACCGAGGGCGAGCACGGTCATCTGTGACATCACTCCATGGTGCCGCCCGGGGAGGCGTCCGGGCGGGTTCGGAGTCTGAGAACTTACTGGCAATCCGAGCCGCAGGTTCGTGGTCCCTCGCACTCATCCGATCGACAGGGCGATCAACGCCACCAGCGGAGGTGTGCTCTGGGACATAGCTCCGGCGATTCCCGACCCTCGTGGGCGGCTTAGGGCCATGCGGTCCGAGACGGCTAGAGCGATTCCTACCAGGAACATGAAGATGCAGGTGTAGACCACGAGGGTGCGGCCCGCGGTGTCCGAACCCGCCCACCAGAGAACCACGCCGGCCACTGCGCCGGAACCGAGGAACAAGTTGTAGAAGCCGACGTTGAATGCCCACAGGCGGACGGCCGGTACGTCGGTGGTCGGGATGCGGAACAGCTTTTCGTGCACCGACGGCCGAAGGAACACCACCGACTCCCACACGAACGCGAGTAGATGAACGGCCGCCGCGATCAGCGCGGCAATCTGAGCAATGACGATCATGACGCACCAGCTTGGCTCGCCAGCGTGATCCCGTACTCGTTCGCGACCTTGTGGAGAAGGGGAGCGGCGTCCTCCTCCGAGTGCTGAGCGCGACCGAGAGCGTCGAGTTCGGTGAAGAACCCGCTCATGTCCGCACCGGCCGTGACGAGGAGGAACTCGGCCGACTCACTGAGAACGGTGAAGGTGTTCATCGTTCCCGGGAGGAAGGTGATGGATTCACCCGGGGCGAGTTCGTAGCCGGTGTCGGCCGCCTGGACGAGAATCCGGCCGCGCAGAAGGTGGTAGGACTTCGGCCACGGCTCGGTATGCAGTGGCCCCGGTCTGCCTTGCCGACTCTCGACCAGGAAAACCTCGTATGCCCCGAGGGTGACCTCGCCGGGTACCAGCACCGTGATATCGGCGTCGGGAATGGTGAGGCGTAGGCCATCACAGGAGTGGAGGATGTGAACGTGGGTAGACATACTGCGACCGTAAGACCAGGGTGATCGGCTGCCCATCCCAGAAATTTGGGATAGCCGCGACGGTGTGAGCAGCGCATACTTGGCTGCATGCTCGAGATCCGAGCGGACAGGATCCGCCGGGAAGTGGCGGCGTTGGCGGCATCGGGTGCCGGCGTCACGCAAGTGCACGAGCGCGCCATCGCGCTCGTCGAGCAGACGGTGTCCAGTGACCTGACGTGTTGGGCGATGATCGACCCGGAGTCGCTCGCGATCAGTTCGATGACCAGCGGGCGCACTCGGATTCCTCAAGAATACGAGCCGCTGCTTGCCGAAGCGGAATACGGCGGAAGTGATCCCGCGACATTTGCCGATCTCGCCTGCACCGGTCGTGGAGTCGCACGTGCCTCCGATCTTCCCGTCGACGAGGTGGCGCGCAGTCTCCGGCACAGTTCCGTGTGGCGGCCCCTCGGTCTGCCACGCGAGGTTCGGGTCATCTTCCGAGTGGACGGAACGTGCTGGGGTGGAGCCGGCTTCGTTCGATCTGGGCCGGACTTCTCCGACCGCGATGTCGAGTTCCTCGCGCTGGTGGCGCCGGGGCTGGCGGCCGCGACCCGGGCAGCGGCAGTGCACGCTCCGGCTACCCGCCCACCGGACGATCAGGGGCCGGCGGTGGTGTTGACGAGCGCCACGGGCGATCCCCTTTCCTTCACCTCCGCGGCCCGAACCTGGCGGGATCGCGTCGAGGAAGTCGCCCACGGGCGGATGACCGTGGTGCTACGGGCCGCGACATTCGGTGCACGGTCCAGCAGATCCGGGATCTTCCGGGCCCGCATCCGTGACGCACACGGCGGCTGGATTCTGGTGCGAGCAACCGCCATGCTCGGTGGCGACGAACCGCAGACGGTGGTCACTTTCGAATCGGCCGGTGGCAGCGACCTCACCGGTCTGCTGCTCGCCGCCTATGGGTTGACCGCACGAGAACGCGAAATCTGCAGCGACGTCGTGGCGGGATACGCCACATCCGACATTGCGCAGCGCCGTGCCATCACTGCCAATACCGTGCAGGATCACCTGAAATCCGTCTATGCGAAGACGGGAGTTCGCAGTCGCGCCGAACTCGCTGCGCGGCTCCGATTCGGCCCTGCGACGGAACCGGCAGGCGCCGGTTCCCCGCAGGTGAGTCGGGCAGAGTGATCACCTGCGCCAGAACAGGTGATGGGCTACACCGCTGGGGCTCGGCACAACCTCGAGATGAAACCGGTCGAGCAGCTCATCGGGGGACTCCCACAGTCGCACTCCGGACCCGAGTTGCACCGGCGAGACCACCACATGCATGGTGTCGACGAGGTCGGCGTCGAGGAACTGCCGGATGGTGGTAGCCCCGCCGCCGAGTCGGACGTCCTTGCCGCCCGCGGCGTCACGCGCCTGCTCGAGAACCGTGGCAGGGTCACCACCGACGAAGTGGAATGTGGTGTCTGAGAGGGCGAATGACGGACGCTCGTGATGAGTCATCACGAATACCGGGGTATGGAACGGCGGTTCGTCGCCCCACCAGCCGCGCCAGCTGTGGTCCTCCCACGGCCCCCGTTGGGGTCCGAACTTGTTGCGGCCCATGATCTCGGCGCCGATATTTCGGGCGAAATCCCGCGTGAAGTAGTCGTCGAGTCCGCGGCTCCCACCGGGGTCGGTCCGCATGGGCCAGCTCGCCGTGGCGCCGGCCCAGGCGAACATCTCACCAGGGTCGGCGTGGCCGAACGGTCTCTCGAAGCTCTGGTTCTCACCGGCGCCGAACCCGTCCCGCGAGACGGTGAAGTTCTGGACTCTCAGCAGCTGTTCCACTCGGTTCCTCCTGCACTCGTGATAATGGTGATGATGATTGGACTCCGCGAAGCGGACAAACTCATCGGTGGGACTCGCCCCATCACAGTAGATATGACAGCACCTCCACGTCCCGCAGCCGCATCTGCGAGTGGTTCGACGCGCCCTGAGAGCGAGGCTTGACCCTGACACAGTGAACGGCCCCATCTCCGGCGGTGTCGAGTGCGGGAACGGGCCCGCGACGGACGCACCTCGAATACCGTTGCGAGGTATGGGCGACAGGGCACTACCCGATTTCCGCACGCGGCGACCGAGCCCGGCGCTGCTGCGCGTTCTCGGAATGGTCCTCGCCGTGGTCCTCAGCACGGCGACCGGTTGCGCACAGAGCGCCGGTAGCGAAGATGGCGACAGCACCGCCGGACTCTCGCAGCAAGCTGTCTCCTCGGCGAGCACGATGCTCGATCGCTTCGTCGCCGACGGACACGCTCCGGGCGTCGTCGTCGAGGTGAGCACCCCGGACGGCGTCTGGACCCATACGGCGGGCCGGTCGGCGACCTCACCGGACACGCCGATGTCCGCGCAGCTGCAACATCGAATCGGCAGCATCACCAAGACCTTCACCACGACACTGATCCTGCAACTGGTCCAGGAGGGCAAGGTCGGGCTCGACGACCCGGTGTCGCATTACGTCGGCGGTGTGCCCGATGGCGACCGCATCACGCTCCGGATGCTCGGTACAATGACCGCCGGCCTGTCCGAATACCTCGCCAATCCCGATTTCCGGAACACGTTCTTCCAGGATCCGATGCGCGTGTGGACGCCAGCGGAGTTGCTGGAGGCGTCCTATTCTCTCGGCGCGCAGTTTCCGCCAGGCACGGACTCGGACTACTCGAACGCGAACACCGTGCTCCTCGGTCTCGTTGTCGAGAAGGTTGCAGGCGCCCCGTTCGGTGACGTGCTGACCGAAAAGATCCTCCGGCCCTACGGCCTCGACCACACGGTGTGGCCCGTCGACGGGAGCTTCCCGGAGGACCACATATTCGGCTACACCTCGCTCGATCCAGCGCACGACGTCACCGATTCCACGTCGTGGAGTCCCACCCAGGCGTACTCCGCCGGTCAGATGATTTCCACCGCAGCCGATCTCACCCAGTGGATCCGTCTCGTCGGCCGCGGCGCCCTACTGACTCCCGAACTGCAGTCCGAACGACTCCGGTGGCTGCCGCTCGGCGACAACGACGACAACTGGCACTACACCTTCGGCCTCGAGGAGAACTCCGGTTGGATCGGGCACAACGGCGCCGTCCCCGGATACATGTCCTACGCCGTCTACCACCCAGGCCTCGACGCCACGATCGTCCTCCTCATCAACAGCGACGCGGCCATCGACGGCGAGCCGCCGGTGAACGTCCTCCTCCGCGACCTCAGTCCCGTCCTCTTCCCGGAACAGCCGGTTCGAGTTCCGGTCGTCCGATGATGGCGGATAGCTGAATTCACAGTTCGCCGGACGCCGAGTGGGTCAGCGGCTCACTGTTCGGTGCGTCGGTCGGGCTACGGAATGCTGCCCGGAAATCACTTGAACGGTGCTGTATCGAAAGCAGGTCTACTCATCGGCGGCGAGGTCAAGGACCGCGCCGCGGAGGCCGGCACCGGGTTCTGATAGACCACAGCATCGGTCCGGTGTGTGAATCCCACGTCCGTTCTCGACGGCGTCATCGCCGTGGGAACGTGTGCCTTCCTGGCCGGAGTCTTCCTCACCGCCGATGCCGATCGCTCAGGCGGCGGCGCTACCGAGGGTCGGGGCGCTCCTGATAGCGCTCGAAGGACAGCGCGAGTCGGCCGCGTCCGTGGGTCATCGACCGCAACGCGACAGGGTAGTCGACGACCTCGCTCGTGGGAACCGAGGCAAGCACCGTGACTTCTCCGTCACCCGCGGGTTCGGTGCCCTCGATCTGGCCGCGCCGTCGCCCGAGGTCTGCCATCACATCACCCTGGAGGGAGGACGGCACGGTGACTTCCACGTGGTCGACAGGTTCGAGGATCAGGGTACCCACCTTGTCGATGGCGGCGCGAAGGGCGAGCGCCCCGGCCATCCGAAAGCTGAAATCATCCGAGTCGACCGAATGGTGCTTGCCGTCCAGAACCGTCGCCCTCAGGTCGACGAGCGGAAACCCGTGGCTGCCTCCGCGTTCCATCGACTCGGCGACACCCTTGCCCACCGCCGGGATGAGTGACTTGGGAATGACGCCTCCCCGGGTGGCATCGACGAACTCGTAGCCACCGTCGCGGGGGAGGGGTTCGAAGCGGACCGTCGCGACACCGAACTGCCCGTGACCGCCGCTCTGTTTCTTGTGCCTGCCTTCCGTCTCGACCGGGGCCAGCAGGGTTTCCCGGTAGGCGATCTTCACGGGTTCGGTGCGGACTGTGATGCCATATCGCCGCTGCAGGCGGGTCAGAGCAACCTGGACATGGACGTCGCCCGCCCCCCGGAGCACGGTCTGATGGGTTTCACTGTCGCGGACCACTTCCAGAGTCGGATCATCGCCCACCAGCTCGGCCAGGGCCGTCGACAACTTGTCTTCGTCGCCCGCACTGTCGGCAGCGACAGCGATTCCGTAGACCGGGCGCTTGTGTTCGACCGGTGCGACCATGAGCGAAGACCCGATCGGCGCGAGGGTGTCGCCGGTAGTGACGTCGGTGAGCTTGATCGCCCCCACGATGTCGCCGGCGACTGCGGTGTCGATCGGGGTGTGCTTGCTGCCCAGCACTCGGAGAAGATTGTGAAGGCGCTCCTTGGTTCCGGATCTCTGGTCGACGAGCACATCATCGGCGTGCAAGGTGCCGGAGAGGACCTTCATCAACGCGACCTGCCCCACGTATTCGTCGGTCTGCGTCTTGAAGACGAACGCCAGGGGATCACCGGACGGATCACACACCACTGAGCGGGCTCTACTGCCGTCCCGGACCTCGACACCGGGCACCTCCGAAGGCGCCGGCGCGATGTGACACAAGAAGTCCAGCAGCCGGTCGATCGCGATCGCCTCGGTCGCCGAACCGCACAGCACCGGCCACAGGGATCCGCCGGCGAATCCCCGACGCAGTGCGTGCTCGAGTTCGGGAACACTGATGGCATCACCGTCGAGGTATCGGGCCAGCAGATCGTCCTCGATCTCGACGACGTCTTCCACGAGGTGTTCGTGCTGCTCGTGCTCGCGGTCGGCGATGTCCGCGGGGAGTTCGTCGCTGGTGGTTGCGGAGCCGGTGTCGTAGAGAATGACGTGCTCGCTGAGAAGATCCGCGACGCCCGTGAACTCCGACGCCTCACCGACCGGCAGATCGAGCGGTTCCACCCCGGCGCCGAAATGGTCTCGGAGTCCTGCCAGCGTCTGATCGAACGATGCCCTCTCCTTGTCCATCTTGTTGATGAACACGATCCGGGGAATCGAACGTTCCGCCGCCGCCTGCCAGAGCAATTCGTCGTTGACCTGCAGACCGCTGACCCCGTCGACGACGAATACGGCCACGTCGGCGACATGCAGCGCCGTCATCGCATCACCGATGAAATCGGCGTAGCCGGGCGCATCGAGGAGGTTGATCCGGCAATCGGCCCACTCGAACGACGCCAGTCCGAGAGTCAGCGACTGGGTACGGTCATGCTCTTCCGGTTGGGTGTCGAGCACGGTGTTGCCGTTCTCGACGCGCCCCGGACGGGTGACGACACCAGCACGAAACAGCATTGCCTCCGCGAGGCTCGTCTTGCCGTTACCCTGATGTCCCACCAGAGCGATATTGCGGATCGAGTCGCTGGCGATGTCGCACCCCCTACCACAGCATGTCGTACGGGTCGTCCTCGACGATACCGCGCGAGGCCCAGGCTTCGGGCGTTACCGGGGTCGGTTCGAGCAAGCAAAACTCCTCGAGCCGCACAGCGCCGGGACGACGGTCCGCTGGCAGATGACCGGCCGGAAGAACCGGTTGCTGACACTGTTCGGCTTCATCGTGAACATGGACAAGCTGGTGGGCAAGGACTTCGACAAGGGCCGGGTGCAACTCAAAGCGGAGGCGGAGAAGCGCTAGGGACCGAGTCGTCCGCCGTCGACAGCACGAGATCGGCCATCGTGGTGAACTGTGCGGTGCCCTCACTGTCGTGTTTCGCTTGTTCCATGACGAGGTGAGCCGCCCGGCCGTCCAATCGGAGGGTGGCCACTTGATCGCCGAAGAACGGTCCCGTGACCTTGCTCCACTCGATCGGCACCGGCGGTACCTTCGAGACCCGGCCGAGAATGAAGCGGATCGTCCGTTCGGTGGCGCGCCGCCACGAGATACGAAAGGTCACCTTCATCGCTGCAGGCACGTAGTTGTGCAGGGGCGAGCACGTCAGTTGATAGACGAGGGACTGCATCGGCTCCGGGTAGTGCGCCTCGGCGACATACGCGTGGTGCACGTCCCCGGACAGCACGGAGATGGTGGACGGTGCTCGTCCGCCCGGGCCGGTGCACTGCCCGCGGCCGACTTCGCCGAACAATTTGGTGAGCCGATCGAACGAACTACGGAAGGCCGCCCAGTGTTCGAGATCGGCTCCACGCCGGATCTTCTCGGCCACGGCTGCCAGGCGTGGCCCCCGGCTGCCCGCGGCCAGACGTTCGTCCCACGATTCGAGATCGTGCAGCGCGCGCGGCAGCAGCCACGGCAGCGACGTCCCGACCAGGAGGTGGTCATAGTTTCCCTGAGTTTGACGCTCGATCCAGGTGAACTCCGGGTCGGACACCATCTCGCGCCGGCCGTCGGTGAGGACGCGTCCACAGCGTGAATCGATGACGAGGAGCCGGGCGGGTCCGAGATCGCGGCGATAGGACCATTGCGCGCCCTTGGCGCCGTCCGCTTCCTCGTCGGCGGCGGACGCGAACTCGCGGAGGATCGGTTCCACGTCACCGCCATGGTTTCGAACACGTTGATACAGTTCGTTTTCGGCGAGTTCCGCGGGCCCCAGATTGCCCAGGTGCTGGTAGACCCAATACGACGACAACGCGCCGACGATCCGCTCCTCCCACCACGTGGTCGCCTCGAGTTCGTCCCGCCACGACTGCGAGGTGTTCCAGTCGTCACGAACATCGTGGTCGTCGAAGATCATCGACGTCGGCACGGTCGACATCAGCCAGCGCACCTGCGGGTCGGACCAGGATTCCGCATACAGCCAGGTGTATTCCTCGTAGTTTCGGACCTGCGGTCCCGGCGGTTCGCTCAGGTCGTGGATTTCGGCGAGGCGGCGCTCGGTTTCTGCGGACAGTTCGTCGGCGTACACCTGGTCGCCGAGCAGGAGGAGAGCATTGGGCCACTGGCTCTCGGGTTGTTCCGACATCCTCAGCGAGAAGGCATCGAGGGCGTCGGCGTCGAGGTGGTGGTTGTCTTCGGTCGTCGACATGGTGGCGAATCGGCACGAGCCGAAGACGAGAACCAGCGAACCGTCGTCGGCAAGCGTGCGGATGGTCGACGGCTTCGCGTCCGGCAGCGGCCAGACCAGGCGGTCGTCGAGAGTGACCTCGTAGGGCGTGCTCGACCCTCCGTCCAGCCCTTCCACCACCACAAGTGCGTAGTGGTGACCGGCGACCTCCCACGTGTGCTCGGTGTGACCGAGTACACCGACCGTGCACGGCCCCGAAGTCTCTACCCACACCGTCGCGTCACACCGTCCCACGTGTCGCAGGAGTGGCCCCAGGATCAGTTCGGTCACTTCCGTCACCTCGCCGAAGTTCGTTCCATCCCGCAAGCCTACGGGGCTTGTGCAGAAGAAGATTACGTTTCCGCGACGGCCTCACTCGGTCGGTACGAGTGGTGGAGTGGACAGACCTGATCCGGGTGTCCGATCTGCACAAGCACAGGGAACGCTCGCCGATTCGTCTCCGCCGACGGCCTCGGCGGCGTTAGGTTCGGGACATGGAGAAGCCGTTGACGGGCAGAGTTGCCCTGGTGGCCGGAGGGACCAGGGCAGCGGGCCGGGGCATTGCCGTGCAACTGGGTGCGGCGGGAGCCACCGTCTACGTCACCGGGCGTACCACCCGCACCCAGCCGTCCGAGATGAACCGGCCGGAGACGATCGAGGAGACCGCAGAACTCGTCGACGAGGCAGGCGGACGTGGAATCGCCGTCCGGGTGGATCACCTGGTTCCCGAGGAGGTGCGCAACCTGGTCGACCGCATCCGCGACGAACGGGGAGCGCTGCACGTTCTCGTCAACGACATCTGGGGCGCCACCACCATGGAGTGGGACAAGACGGTGTGGGAGTCGTCCCTCGACATCGGCCTGCACTATCTGCGTCACGGCGTGGAAACCCACGCTGTCACCAGTCACTTCGCTCTGCCGCTGCTGATCGAGACTCCGGGCGGGCTCGTCGTCGAGGTCACCGACGGAACCGACCAGTACAACGCCGCCCACTATCGGGTGTCCTTCTTCTACGACCTGGCGAAGGCATCGGTGAACAGAATGGCCTTCGCACTGGCGCACGAACTCCCGCCCCACGGTGCGACGGCGGTGTCTCTCACTCCGGGATGGTTGCGGTCGGAGATGATGCTCGAGGCGTTCGGTGTCACCGAGGCGAACTGGCGTGAGGCCACCGAACGCGTCCCGCATTTCGCGATCTCCGAGAGTCCGGCCTTCGTCGGACGGGCGGTGGCGGCACTCGCGCAGGATCCGGCCGTGTCGAGGTGGAACGGCCAGTCGCTGTCGAGCGGCCAGTTGGCGAAGGTGTACGACTTCGACGATCTCGATGGCAGCAGGCCCGACTGCTGGCGGTACATGGACGAGGTACAGGATGCAGGCAAGCCCGCCGACGTCACCGGATACCGCTGATCCGGCTCTGCCGACACCGTGAAAACCACGTTTCCCGGCGGGCTATCATTCCGGAAAACGACTCTGTGTCCAGGGTTCTGCTGTCGAAGGGAATCGAAGTGAACGCACAAACGGTGGAGAGCGGCGCATCGCGCCGCGAGCAGCTCGAGTTCCAGGCCGAGGCTCGTCAGCTGCTGGACCTCATGGTCCACTCGATCTACTCCAACAAGGACTCCTTCCTGCGCGAGCTCGTCTCCAACGCGTCCGACGCGTTGGACAAGCTCCGTCTCGAGGCATACCGCAACAAGGACCTCGACGTGGATACGTCCGATCTGCACATCGAGATCGAGACGGACAAGGAACAGCGCACCCTCACCATCCGCGACAACGGCATCGGTATGTCCCACGACGAGGTGATCGACCTCATCGGCACGCTGGCCAAATCCGGCACCGCGGAACTGCGGAGCAAGTTGCGTGAGGCGCGGGACGCCGCCGCCTCCGAGGAGTTGATCGGCCAGTTCGGCATCGGCTTCTACTCGTCGTTCATGGTCGCCGACAAGGTCACACTGGTGACCCGGAAGGCAGGGGAGAGTCAGGCCACGCGCTGGGAGTCCGCCGGCGAGGCCACCTACACGATTGAAACGTTGGACGACGCGCCGCAGGGCACCTCCGTCACGCTGCATCTCAAGCCGGAAGACACCGAGGATCACCTCCACGACTACACGTCGGAATGGAAGATCAAGGAACTGGTCAAGCGCTACTCCGATTTCATCGCGTGGCCGATCCGGATGCAGGTCGAGCGCAAGACCCCGCCCGCCGAGGAAGGAGGCGAGGAACAGGTCACGATCTCGGACGAGACGATCAACTCGATGAAAGCCCTGTGGGCCCGCTCGAAGGACGACGTCTCCGAGGACGAGTACAAGGAGTTCTACAAGCACGTCGCCCACGCCTGGGACGATCCCCTCGAGGTCATTCCCATGAAGGCGGAGGGCACTTTCGAGTACCAGGCGCTGCTGTTCATCCCCTCCCACGCCCCGTTCGACTTGTTCATGCGGGACGCCAAGGTGGGCGTGCAGCTTTACGTCAAGCGCGTCTTCATCATGGACGACTGCGACCAGCTCATGCCGGAGTATCTGCGCTTCGTCAAGGGCGTCGTCGACGCCCAGGATCTGTCGCTCAACGTGTCTCGGGAGATCCTCCAGCAGGACCGGCAGATCCGCGCCATCCGCCGGCGGCTCACCAAGAAGGTGCTGTCGACGATCAAGGACATCAAGGCCGAGCGTCCCGACGAGTACCGCACCTTCTGGAGTGAATTCGGCCGGGCGATCAAGGAAGGCTTGCTGTCCGACACCGACAACCGTGAGACGTTGCTGTCCATCTCGTCTTTCGCGTCGACGCACAGCGACGAAGAGCTGACGTCGCTGGAGGACTACGTGTCGCGGATGAAGGAAGGCCAGGAGCAGATCTACTACGCGACCGGCGAGTCGCGACAACTGCTCGAAAGTTCGCCGCACATGGAAGCCTTCCGTGCGAAGGGCATCGAGGTACTACTGCTCACCGACCCCGTCGACGAAATGTGGGTGGGCGCCGTTCCGGAGTTCGACGGCAAGTCGTTCCAGTCGATCGCCAAGGGAGAAGTCGATCTCGATACCGAGGACGACAAGAAGGCTCACGAGTCCGAGCGGGAGGAGAAGGAGAAGGACTTCGCCGATCTCCTCACCTGGATGACCGAAGCCCTCGACGAGCACGTCAAGCAGGTGCGGTTGTCGACGCGACTGACCACCTCCCCTGCCTGCATGGTCGGTGACGCCTTCAGCATGTCGCCGGCGCTCGAACGCATGTATCGCGCCTCCGGCCAACCGGTTCCGACCACCAAGCGGATTCTCGAGCTGAACCCGGAGCATCCCCTCGTGACGGCGCTGCGGACGGCGCACGCCGAACGCAGCGAAGATCCGGGCCTGAAGGAGACGGCCGAGATCCTCTACGGAATGGCGCTGCTGGCGGAGGGCGGCGAACTCGACGATCCGGCGCACTTCACGAGTCTGCTGGCCCGTCGCCTCGCCGGGACGGTGTAGCGCACCTTGCTGGTCCTGATCACTGGGGGAACGGGATTCATCGGAGCGTGGAGTGCGAAGGCGGTGGTGGACGCCGGTCACCGCGTGCGTTTCCTCGTCCGGAACCCTGCTCGACTCGAGAGCAGTGCGGCGCAGATCGGTCTGGACACTTCGGATCACGTAGTCGGCGACATCACCGACCCGGACTCGGTGCGGCGCGCGATGGACGGCTGCGACGCGGTGATCCACGCCGCCGCCGTCGTCGCGGTCGACCCGCGCCGAGCCGAAGAGATGAAGCAGACCAACCTCGCCGGTGCGCGGAACGTACTGGGGACGGCGATCGAATTCGGCTGCGATCCCGTGGTCTACGTCTCGAGCATCGCTGCACTGTTCCAGCCCGGCGTCGACCTGCTGACCCCCGACCTGCCCGTGTGCGGTCCCGCGGACGCCTACGGGCAGAGCAAGGCCCGAGTCGAGGCGTACGCCCGTGACCTGCAGGCGGGCGGTGCACCGATTGCTATCACCTACCCGGGGATGGTGATCGGCCCGCCCGCGGGCGATCAGTTCGGTGAGGCGGCGCAGGGTGTCGAGGTAGCCGTCCGACTGCGCGTTCTGCCGGGGCGGAGCGCCGCGTGGACGATGGTCGACGTGCGGGATGTGGCCGCAGCCCACGCCGCCCTGCTCGAACCCGGGCGGAGCGCCCGGCGGTTCATGCTCGGCGGTCCCCGGATTCCGATAAGCGCGGTGGCGGACATGCTCGCCTCGGTCACCGGAAGGCGGATGGGTGTCCTGCCCGTTCCGGACAGCGTGCTGCGCCTCATCGGGCGCCTCGTCGATGCGGTCGACCGGTACATTCCTTTCGACACACCTGTGTCCGAGGCGGCGATGGAGTACTACACGCGGATGCCCGACACGGACGACCGGCCCAGCGAGGTGGAACTCGGTGTGAAGTACCGCGATTCGGCGGAAACACTCGCCGACACCGTTGCGGGTCTCGCGGCGGCCGGGCGACTGTGAGATTCACCCGCGCCGAGCTGGAGTCGTACCGCGATGTGGAGGTTCCGGACCTGATCGGGCCGGGATGCAACTTGCTCTTCGTCGGCATCAACCCGGGACTGTGGACCGCGGCCACCGGGGCGCACTTCGCGAGACCGGGTAACCGGTTCTACCCGGCTCTGCTTGCCGCCGGAATCATCGATCGATCGATCGACCCCACCGCCGGGATGTCGGACGCCGACCGGGACCACCTGATCGAGCGTGGAGTCGGCATCACCAATTTGGCGGTACGCGCCACCGCAAAGGCTGACGAGCTGACCGACAAGGAGTTGACGGTCGGCGCCGAACGCCTGCGCGGTGTGGTCCGGGACGCCCGGCCGAAGGTCGTGGCCGTCGCCGGTATCACTGCATACCGGACGGCCTTCCGCGAGCGGGCCGCGAAGAAGGGAAGGCAATCGGGTGATCTGGAGGGGGCCACCCTGTGGCTGGTGCCCAATCCCAGTGGGCTCAACGCCCACGAAACCGTCACCACTCTCGCCGCGTCGTATCGGGAGGCAGCGATCGAGGCGGGCATCGTTGAGGTCTGATCCGGCGGGCCGCTAGGCTCCCGATATGTCTGTCGTGTACAACATCGTGTTCGTCGGCCACCTGCTCGGCATGGCAGCCCTCGTCGGTGGTTACTTCGCTGTGCTTGCCGCTCCGCGGATCTCCGAGGTGATCGTGTGGGGCGCCCGGCTCCAGTTCGTGACCGGACTGATCCTCGTCGGACTCGGCGAAGCAGCCCTCGACAAGGAGTACAACCACATCAAGATCGGTGTGAAACTTCTGCTGTCGCTCGTGGTGGTTGTGCTCGCCGAGATTCTGCGCGGCAGGCAGAAACGAGGGCAGGAGAAGCCGGAACTGGTGCACGTAGTAGGAGGGCTGGCTGTCGTCACCGTTCTGGTGGCCGCGCTGTGGACCTGATCACTTCTTCGGTGGCGCCAGGACGCGCATCGCCAGTCGCTGCGCCGACTCGGGCATCCGGTCCTTCATGGACATCGCGAATTCCCCGGCCTTGGTGCGCACCGACGTGCCCCGGCCGAAGCGCCGATTGAACGCGGTACCCTCGGTCGCCTGATCGAAATGTAGGGGAGGAGCCCCGTCTGCCGCTCCCAGAGCGCGTCCGATCACCATGCGCTGAATCTCGCTGGTGCCCTCGAAGATGGTGTACAACTTGGCGTCCCGGTACCACTTCTCGACGGGGTGGTCGCTGATGTAACCCCAGCCGCCCATCGTCTGCAGCGCTCGTTCCGTGGTCTTCACCGCGACCTCCGAGGCCGCGAGCTTGGCCATCGAGCCTTCGCCGTGCCGGAATTCGACCCCGGCGGCAGCCATCCACGACGCCCGCCACGTCAGCAGGCGCGCCGCATCGATCTCGGTGGCGAGCTGGGCCAAGGGAAACGAAATGCCCTGGTTGTCGATGATGGGACCACCGAAGGCCTCGCGGCGGTTCGCGTACTCGGTTGCGTATTCGAGCGCCGCGCGGGCGATTCCCAGCGCCTGCGCGGCGACCATGGGACGCGTCTGCTCGAACGTGCCGAGCGTTGACGACTTCCGGCGCGGCGCACCCGTGGCTACCTCCTCCTGCACTTCGCGAGCCTTCTTCATGCGGCTCTGCAGCTTGTCGTCGCCGCCGAGAAGATGATCTGCCGGCACCCGCACCTGATGGAATTTCAGCTCAGCGGTATGGGACGCGCGGCAACCCAGCTTGTCGAGTTTGCGCACCAACTCGATGCCCGGGCTGCCGCCGGGCACGACGAACAACGCCTGTCCACGATGACCCAGGTCGGGGTCGACCGTCGCGTTGACGACGTGCACATCAGCGATGCCCCCGTTCCCGATCCACATCTTGTGACCTTCGATAACCCACTCGTCACCGTCCCGCGTCGCGGTGGTCCGCAAATTGCGCACGTCGCTTCCGCCCTCCGGTTCCGAGATGCACAGGGCCGCGAGTTTCAGGTTCCCCGGCTGACCGAAGCACTCGGGCGCCCACCGCAGCATCTGCTCCGGAGTCGCGGCCTGGCCGATCGACGATAATGCGAGCGCCGGCATCACGACCGCGAGTCCGATTCCCGCGCAACCCCAGAACAACTCCTCCATGAACAGCGGCAACGACAATCCCGTCGGATCACCGATCAGGTCGCGGTAGAACAGCGGGCTGTAGAAACCTTCCGCGGCCGCCTTCTCGAGGACGTCCCAGGGGAATTCCTGCTTCCGGTCGTACTCGGCGGCGACCGGCCGGATCACGTCTTCGGCGAAACTATGCGTCCGCTCGACGAGATCCTTCTGAGCTGGCGTGAGAGCAAGACTGAAAGTCATGGCTGTTCCTCGGTTTGCCGTGCAGAGGTCTGCCGACCACGCTAACAGCGCGCTCGGCGGCCCCGGGGCGAAAGTTTGGATACGGCCTCGGCGGGGAAATGCGGAACTTATGGGTATCACCGTCGCTGTCACCGGCCCCACAGGCGAGATCGGCCTCGCCGTGGTTGCCGCGCTCGAGAACGAACCCGCGGTCGATCGGATCCTCGGCATGGCCAGACGGCCATTCGACCCCCGCGAGCGCGGATGGACGAAGACGGAGTACCGGCAAGGCGACATTCTCGATCGCGCCGCGGTCGAGAAGTTCGTCGACGAAGCCGATGTCGTGGTGCACCTCGCGTTCCTCATCATGGGGTCGCGGGCCGACAGCAGCCGGATCAATCTCACCGGAACGCGGAACGTCTTCGAAGCCACGGTCGCAGCCACGCGACCCACCCGGTTGGTGTACACCTCCTCGGTAGCGGCGTACGGGTATCACCCCGACAATCCGACCCCCCTGACAGAGGACGTGCCTACCCGCGGGTCCCGCCAGCACTACTACTCGGAACAGAAAGCGGAACTCGAGACGGTGCTGGCAGAGATCACCGACGGCGACGGACTCGAGGTATTCGTGCTCCGGCCGTGCATCGTCGCCGGGCCGAACGCCACCGCGCTGGCCGACGCCATGCCGTGGCGTCAGGTCGCTGATCGCCTGCCCGGTGTCGTGACGAAAGTGGTCGGTGCTCTGCCCCTCCCGCGCCCGCTCTTCCCCGACCCCGGCATCTCGCTGCAACTGGTCCACCACGACGACGTGGCCGCGGCGATCGGCGCGGCGGTCACGACCGACGCGCCGCCCGGCGCCTACAACGTCGCCGGCGACGGAGTTGTGTCACTGTCCGAGGTGGCGACAGCGCTGGGGGCCAGGCCCGTCCGCATCCCCCTGGCCGTCGCGCAGGCCACCTCGGCTGCCCTCGAACGGCTCCCGGCCGTGCCGGCGATGTTGGAATGGCTGCACACAGGGCGTACGTCCGTGGTGATGGACACCTCGAAGGCGAAGAAGAATCTCGGCTGGCAGCCCCGCTACACCAGTGCGGAAACACTCACCGCCATGGCGCGGAGCGCCTAAAGGCCGGGACGCTTGCCGATGGTGAGGGTGGGGGTGGAGACACCGGCGAAGAAGTCCTCGCCCTTGTCGTCGACGACGATGAACGCGGGGAAGTCCTCGACCTCGATCTTCCAGACCGCTTCCATGCCGAGCTCTTCGTACTCGACGATCTCGACCTTCTTGATGCAGTCGAGGGCGAGACGCGCCGCGGGACCGCCGATGGACCCGAGGTAGAAGCCGCCGTAGCTCTTGCACGCGTCGGTGACCTGCTTGGAGCGGTTGCCCTTCGCGAGCATCACCATCGAGCCGCCCGCGGCCTGGAACTGCTCCACGTACGAGTCCATGCGACCGGCGGTGGTGGGTCCGAAGGAACCGGACGCCATGCCGTCGGGGGTCTTGGCAGGGCCGGCGTAGTACACCGGGTGGTCCTTGAGGTACTGCGGCATCTCCTCGCCGGCGTCGAGCCGTTCTTTGATCTTGGCGTGGGCGATGTCGCGGGCGACGACGAGCGGGCCGGTCAGCGACAGCCGTGTCTTCACCGGGTGCTTGGACAGCTCGGCGAGGATCTCCGGCATCGGCTTGGTGAGGTCGATCTTCACGGCGGCGCCCTTGCCGGTGCCGGAAACGCCGTCGGTCTCGGCGTCGAGTTGGGCGTCGGTGACCTCGGGGAGGAACCGGCCGGGGTTGAATTCGAGCTGCTCGAGGAAGACGCCCTCGGGGGTGATCTTCGCCTTGGCCTGGCGGTCCGCCGAGCAGGACACGGCGAGCGCGACGGGAAGTGACGCGCCGTGGCGGGGGAGGCGGATGACGCGCACGTCGTGGCAGAAGTACTTGCCGCCGAACTGTGCGCCGATGCCGATCTGACGGGTCAGCTCGAGCACCTTCTCCTCGAGCTCCAGGTCGCGGAAGCCGCGGCCCGTGATCGCGCCCTCGTTGGGGAGTTCGTCGAGGTAGTGCGCGGACGCGTACTTGGCCGTCTTGAGCGCGAACTCAGCGGACGTGCCGCCGACGACGATCGCGAGGTGGTACGGCGGGCAGGCCGCGGTGCCGAGGGCGCGGATCTTCTCCTCGAGGAACCGCATCATGCCGTCCGGGTTCAGGATCGCCTTGGTCTCCTGGAACAGGTAAGACTTGTTGGCGCTGCCGCCGCCCTTGGCCATGTACAGGAACTTGTAAGAGTTCTCGTGGCCTGTCGCGGTGTCGGCATACAGCTCGATCTGCGCGGGGAGGTTGCTTCCCGTGTTCTTCTCCTCCCACATGGTGATCGGAGCGTTCTGCGAGTACCGCAGGTTCAGCCGGGTGTAGGCGTCGTACACGCCGCGCGCGATGGCCTTCTCGTCGTCACCCGGGGTGAGGACGTGCTGACCACGCTTGCCCATGACGATCGCCGTGCCGGTGTCCTGGCACATCGGGAGGATGCCTGCCGCGGAGATGTTTGCGTTCTTCAGCAGGTCCAGGGCGACGAATTTGTCGTTGCCGGAGGCTTCCGGATCGTCCAGGATGCTCGCCAGCTGCTTCAGATGGTCGCTGCGCAGGTAATGCGAGATGTCGTGGAGAGCGGTCTCGGTGAGCAGGCGCAGGGCCTCGGGCTCGACGGACAGGAAGGTGCGACCGTCGGGTCCTTCGACGGTCGACACCCCCTCGGTAGTCAGCAACCGATACTCGGTGGGGTCGTCACCGATCGGCAGCAAGTCCTCGTAGAGGAAGTCGGCCATTCTATCTCCTGGACAGCAGGGGGCGTGAAGTTCGTAATCAGGCTAGACGCGAGCCCGACCGTCTCTCGATGAGGGGGCGTACCATGCGCCTGTGTTGTGGCTTGGCTCACAGGATGTCCAGGGCTGATCCGTACACTGGAGTCGATGGATGCACACGGACTGGATCGGCGAAACCGGATGAGTATCGACACCGGGTACGTCGACGCCGCAGGTGGTCGAGGCCTCGGCGGCCGCGAGAATCGACCGGTCCTGCACGCCTATCTCGACGTGGCCGTTGTGGTTGCGGTTCTTGTCGCGACGAATGTCATCGCGCATTTCACCACCGTGTGGGCGAGCATCGCGACCGTCCCCATCTCCGCCGTAGTCCTCCTTGTTCTCACGCGCCGCCGCGGGCTCGGCTGGGCCGAGCTGGGACTGTCACCCCGCTACTGGCGGCGTGGCTCGATGTACGCCCTGGCCGCGATGGGCCTCGTAATCGGTGTGGTGGCGATCGGCGCAGCGCTACCGATCACCCGCCCGTTCTTCATGGCCGACCGATACGCCACCCTGTCCGGGGCACTGGTCGCCTCGATGATCGTGATCCCGCTGCAAACCGTCATTCCGGAGGAACTCGCGTTCCGCGGTGTCCTCCACGGAACGTTGCAGCGTGTCTATGGAGCGCGCGGAGTCTTCGCGGCCGGTTCGCTCCTGTTCGGGCTGTGGCACATCGCGTCTTCGCTCGGTTTGACCTCCGGGAACAAGGGCCTGTCAGGGTTTCTCGGAGGCGGACTGCTCGGTCAGATCCTCGGCGTTCTCGCTGCAGTGGTCGCAACGGCCGCGGCGGGCGTCGTCTTCACGTGGTTGCGCCGACGAAGCGGCAGCCTCATCGCACCGATCGCGCTGCACTGGTCCTTGAACGGCGCAGGCGCGCTTGCGGCAGCCATTGTGTGGCACACGACCATGGCGTGAATTCGATTCGACGGCTCCCGAAGCCTGTGAGGCGACACAGGCCGTGGTCGACGAAATCTGGGTAAACCGACAGCCGACGGCCGGCCCGAGTCACGCTAGCCTGATGCGATCACGACTCGAGTGCGTGACGATCCGAGTCGGCCGGGGGGGTTCGGGGGCTTCCCGGCCGACTCCGGTGTCGCGGAGGTCAGCCAGCCGAGAAGTTTCTCGTACACCGACTCATGGTTGAGCATCGTGAAATGGTTCGCGGGCGCCAGGTGCATCCCGTCCTCCTCACGGAACCCGATCATGCGAGTCTTGTTGTGCCCGGATGCGCTCGGCACCAGAACCATGCCGTCACCGAGCAGACGGCCCAGGGGATGCCTGGGACTGCGCGTGATGGTCGCGGAGACGAAGAAATACATCACGCCGTCCAGGAGGGGCACCTCGTTGCACGCAGCGGCCCGCAGCGCGTCCGGGTCGCGGTCGCGCCAGTCCTCGTCGACCAGTGATCCCTGATTCAGGTCGCGAATACCCGCACTCCTCCGGCGGAGCAATCCAGAGATCGCGCGCGTCTCGGGCAGTGCAGCCAACGCGGCGCTCGCATAGTGCACCGCCTGCTCGAGCGGAGCCCCGAGGTGCGGAGATCCGAGGCTCACTACCTGCCGAACCTGCGATACCCACGGTCGATCGTCCTGGGCGGCGGCATAGCAGGCGCTACGGGAGATCAGTCCGCCCATCGAATGTCCGACCAGGGCAATCGACTCGACCTCGACCGGCCACTGGGCGGTGAGCGTGTCGAGGAGCTCGGACAGGGATTTGCCGTTGTCCGAGATGTGTCGTCCCGAGTTGTACCGGACCTGGAGCGCGGTGCACCCCAGATCGGTCTCGAGGCGTTCGCCGTACGTCGGTCTTCCGCCGAGCATCCACGCGCTCTCGGTTTCCACGAGGCCATGGAGGAAGACGACGATACGAGTGCTCGCCTCCGGAAACGCCGCCGCCAGGGCGGCACTGTCCAGGGGGACCGCCGCCCCGTCGACTCGTATTGCCATCGGTTCCGCGAGCGGGGAACCCTCCGATTCCAGTACGTCGCCGATCAAGCCCTGAATCGCGGCGATCACCTGGGCGCCGCCCTTGGTCTGCGAGGGCGGGACGTTGTCGGAAGTCGGAAGGTCGAGCAGGTGCCAGGCCATAGATCCGCCGAAGCGGGCGGTGCTCGCGACAGCGGTGTAGATCGCGTGCGACAGAGCGTCGTGGAGCGACTGCGCGGGCAGCGCCGCAGGCCCGACACCTGCTCGAATGCCGGCGAAGATGCGGGCCGCGATGGCGCGGTGCATCGAGCCGATGCCGTCTGCAGCGCCCGCGATTTCATCGAGGGCCAGCCGGGCGAGAGCCCTTATCTCGGATCGACGCCGTAGCTCTGAGTCGGTCATGGAGGGTGAGTGTACAGCTGTGCACTCAAACTGTCGGATGAACCGTCCGGTCGGCATCTGCCGCCATTAATGGGAAGAGATGTTGGGCGAGTTATTCCGCGGTGAACAAAGTTGATCTTCGTAAATAATGCAACTGGTCGTTCGACCAATTGAGTCAATTCTCGACAAGTGTGCGCGGTGATGTGTGCGTGATGTGTTGTTACATCCTTGTGATTTGCGCAGAGTTCCACCACGTGTCAACCGGCACACGACAACGCGACGGTGCTCGTCCATGGAACGGACGAGCACCGTCGCGTGTTGTCGAGCTAGCTACCAGCGCTAATGGCCAGCTGTGTGGAAGATGCCTATGCGGCTTCTTCGGCGCCGCCCAGTGCCTCAGCGGAGCCCGAGAAGAAATCGAGGGCACCGAAGAGGTCGGAGACCGCGGTGAAGAACTCGGAAAGGAAGGACAGATCCATGCTGATAACTCCTTGCTCGGTTGTGGGAATTTGTGGCGCTGAGCGGGCGCCGTCCACCTTCTTACCGTGACTGAATAGGGATCGCAATTCGGGAGATTGATTTGGGAGAAATGGAAAGTAAATATCTTGTGCGACGCCCACTGCATCTGCACACCGCGTGCAGATCCTGTCGGCTCATCCCAATACAACCGCCGCGGGATCGCGTCGCGGCTATCCTCACAAGAAGGCTTCCGGCAATACAGACGTATAGGGGAATCCATGATGCGCAAGACCATCGTCACCGGTATCGCAGTGGCGGCCGTCGCTGTCGCAGGCGCAGCCGGGTGTACCGACGACAGCTCGGACCAGGCCCCGATCGCAACGACGACCACCTCGGCGTCGATGTCGGAACGCATGGAGGGCGCGATGAGCAGTGTGCAAGCTACTGCGTCCTCGGCCGTGAACACGGCTCGCGAGGCCACGCAGAACGCCATCAACTCGGCGATCGCGGCGGTGCCTATCGGATTCGAATCGGGATCCGCCGAACTCAATGCCGTCTCCGACGTGACCATCAAGGCAGTGGCCGCTGCCCTGAAAGCCAGCGACAACAAGGTCGAGATCACGGCATACGCCGTCAACTCCGACGAGGCGGCGGCGGAGGCATTGGCCGAGCAGCGTGCCAATGCGGTCGCCGACGCACTCGCCGCGCAAGGTGTCGACAAGGGCCGGATCTCCGTCGACGGCACGGCGAACCCGAGCGACGGAGTCAACGTCGATCAGGCGGACATCACCGTCGAGGGTAGCTGACCGGCATTTCCGGTCCTCAGTGCAAGACGGTGCGGTGCTCGTCGGTGTAGGGGACGTGCTCGGCGCTCCTGCCTTCGCGCAACTTGAGTACCCATTCCGGGTCCGACAACAACGCTCGGCCGACGGCGACCACATCGAACTCACCGTTCTCGTACTGGGCGAGAAGGCGGTCGATGCCGACCGTGGCAGAGGCGCTGTCTGCGGAGAATGCGGTCGTGAACACCTTGTCGAGTCCGACGGAACCGACCGTGATCGTCGGAAGTCCGGTGAGCCTCTTCGTCCACCCCGCAAGGCCCATCTCGCCGTCGCCTCCGCCGAGCTCGGCGAATGCGGGCTCCCAGTGCCTGCGGGTGGACGGGTGCAGCACGTCGACGCCTGCAGCGGCCAAGGGGGCAAGGATCTTCGCGAGCTCGTCCGGGGTTTCGGCGATGCGCGAGTCGTAATGGTTCGACTTCCACTGGGAGAATCGGTAGACGATCGCGAAGTCCTCACCGACGGCCTCGCGGATCGCCGAGACGACCTCGACGGGAAAGCGCGTTCTGGCCTCGAGCGACCCGCCGTAGCCGTCCGAGCGGAGGTTGGTCCGGTTCCACAGGAACTGATCCAGCAGGTAGCCGTGGGCGCCGTGCAGCTCGATACCGTCGAATCCGACGTCCTGAGCATTGACGGCCGCGGCTACCCATGCCTCGCGCAGTGTGTCGAGTTCGGGGCCGGTGAACGCCCGGCCGACCGCGGTTCCGTCCAGCGCCAGCCCTGAAGGGCTGACCGTGGTCACCTCCGGATGCATTCGCGGCTGTGGTCCGCGTTCGACGCCGAGATGCCACAGCTGCGGAATGATCTGCCCGCCCTCGGCATGGACGGCGTCCACTACGGACTTCCAGCCGGCAAGGCTGTCGTTGCCGTAAAGGAGCGGAACTCGGGTGTGCGCTCCCGCGGCCGGGTCGGGGATGTACGTGCCCTCGGTGATGATCAGACCGACTCCACCGGCGGCGCGGCGCCGGTAGTACGCCGCCACATCGTCGCCGGGAATCCCGCCGGGCGAAAAGGCTCGTGTCATCGGGGCCATCGCGAAGCGGTTGCGCAGCTGGAGCGATTTGACTGCGAACGGCTCGAAAAGTCCGTCCACGGGTAGCGGTGTTTCGGTCATGACTGTCTGCAACAGGGACTTCTTGCTGCCTATTCCTACATATGACCTGCATCTCGAGTTGTAATCTGAAGTTCCAGTCGACGCTCGCTGCCGGCGCGCGGGCACTCGCCCACGCCCGGTCTGACGGGAGGGTGCACTGATGGGCACGAACGACGAGAAGGCAGCCGATCTGGTGCTGTTCGGTGACGTGGTCACCATGAACGACAGGCAGCCACGAGCGCAGGCCGTTGCTGTGCGCGACGGACGAATAGCCGCTGTCGGAAATGACGCCGTGGTGTTTCCGCTCATCGGGCCCACTACCGCGACCGTGGACGTGCACCGCGCGTGCATCATGCCGGGATTCGTCGAGGCCCACGGGCATCCGCTGAACTCGGCGGTTCTGCTCGGCGAGCCCGTGGTGGACATCCGCCCGGTCACCGTCGCCGATGCCGACACTGTGGTCGACACCGTTCGCCGTGCGGTCGGCGAGCACCCGGAGGGTGTCGTCTTCAATGGATGGGATCCGCTGCTGCAGAAGGGCTTGCCCGCCCCCACTCGGAATTGGCTCAATTCCGTTGCGCCCGAGACGTCGATGGTGATCCTGCACAACACTGGCCACGTCGCCTACTTCAACGATGTCGCGGCGCGCGAGGCCGGGCTCACGCGGAAGACGCCCGACCCTGAAGGTGGTAGCTTCGGCCGGGACTCGTCGGGCGAACTCGACGGGTCGGCGTTCGAAGCACCCGCCGTCATGGCAGTGGCCGCCAACGTACTTGCCGGCGCAACCGCCCGTCTCCCCGAACTTCTCGCGGCCGAATGTGCGCGGATGAATGCCGTGGGGGTCACGACCGTGAGTGAGATGGCATTCGACCCTCGATTCAGTGCGGCTTTGACGGCAATCGCGCGGTCCGGCGCGCTCACCACTCGGCTGCGCCTGTACGAGATGTCGAATTCCCAACGCGCCACTGCGGTGTCGCCCGGTGTCGGCAACGACCTCCTGCGTCAGGTCGGCATCAAGATCTGGTCGGACGGCTCTCCCTGGGTCGGCAACGCCGCCACCAGTTTTCCGTACATCGATTCGGAGGTCACCCGGTCGCTGGGTCTCGCCGGCACCCGTGGCAAGGCGAATTACACGGCCGACGAGGTATATGACATCAGCAGGCCGTATTTCGAGAAGGGCTGGCAGATCTCGTGTCACGCCAACGGCGACGACGCGGTCACCATGGTCCTCGATGCATGGGAGCGAATGCTCGCCGAGGTGCCGCGCGAAGACCACCGTCTGCGCCTCGAACACGTCGGGGCCATGCGTCCGGATCAATTCCGCAGAGCAACGGAGCTGGGCGTCACCTGCAGCATGTTCGTCGACCATCTCTACTACTGGGGTGACGTTCTCGTCGACGATTTGTTCGGAGCCGAGCGCGGATCACATTGGGCTGCGGCAGCTTCCGCGATTGCAGCCGGTCAGCGTATTTCCTTCCACAACGATGGGCCGGTCACACCCACGAACCCGTTGCGCAACATCGCCGACGCGGTCACCCGCCGAACACGGTCGGGACGCGTCCTCGCTCCCGAGGAACGAATTCCCGTCCTCGAAGCACTGCGAGCAGAGACCGTCAACTCGGCTTGGCACCTGCACAGTGAGGATGCCATCGGATCGATCACCCCAGGCAAGCATGCCGATCTCGTAGTGTTGTCGGCCAATCCGCTGCGCGTCGACCCTGAAGACATAGCGGATCTCGAGGTGCTCGCCACGATTCTGGAGGGCCGGACGGTCTTCGGAAAGCTGGAGTGACCCGCGTGGCGCCCGTGTCAAGGGCCTTGCGGTCGATCCCGACGTCGATAGCCGCGTGGGTCCGCAGTGCGAGCTACCTGCCGAAGTGGCTCGTGCTGGGACTTGTCATCGGCGTGATCGCCGGGCTCGGGGCAGTGGTGTTCTCGATCGCCCTCGCGGGAACAACGCACCTGCTGCTCGGAGAACTCGCCGGGTATCAGCCGCCGTCCGCAGCGGGGGACGGCGGGGCTGCGGGGAGCGGCGAATTCACCCGGCCCTGGGCTGTCCCGCTCGTGGTGGCATTGGGCGGACTGGTTTCAGGAGTGATCGTGTTCACTCTGGCACCGGAGGCCGAAGGGCACGGCACCGATGCGGCGATCGAGGCGTTTCACCGGAATCCCCGGATGATCCGGATCCGTGTCGTCCTGGTGAAACTTGTGGCCTCCGCGATCACCATCGGGTCGGGCGGGTCGGGCGGACGCGAGGGGCCGACGGCACAGATTTCGGCAGGTTTCGGCTCGCTCCTCGCCCGCAGGCTCGACCTGTCCGACCGCGACGGCAGGATCGCTGTCGGGGTGGGAATCGGGTCCGGCATCGGCGCCATCTTCGGTGCCCCACTCGGTGGGGCGGTGCTGTGTTGCGCGATCCCCTACAAGGACGACTTCGAATACGACGTCCTCGTGCCGGGCCTCGTCGCCTCGATCGTCAGCTACTCCGTGTTCGGCAGCGTCCTCGGTTTCGGACCGTTGTTCGGTGCGGCCGCGTCGGATTACACGTTCAATTCCCCGGTACAGCTGGTGTGGTTCGCGCTCATCGGGATCCTGGCGGGGCTGATCGGACTTCTGTACAGCGGAACGTTCTACTCGTTCGTCGATCTGAGCCATCGGCTGCCGGGAAGCCGCATCCTCAAGCCGGCGATCGGGGGACTCCTCGTCGGACTGATGGCACTTGCTCTTCCTGAGGTGCTCGGCAGCGGCTACGGCTGGATTCAGCAATCGATGGCCCGCGTCGACCTCGCCGCGATTCCGCTGTGGGTGGTGATGTTGTTGCCGTTCGCGAAGATCCTCGCCACGTCGTTGTCAATCGGGTCCGGTGGTTCCGGCGGCATTTTCGGTCCCGGCATGGTGATCGGGGCATTCACCGGGGCTGCGGTCTGGCGTTTGCTCGAACCCATCGCCCCCGGCGTCCCCGACAACCCGGCGCCGTTCGTCATCGTCGGCATGATGGCCTGCTTCGGCAGCATCGCCCGGGCACCGCTCGCGGTGATGCTGATGGTGGCAGAGATGACGGGCAGCATCGGCGTGCTGGCCCCGGGAATGGTTGCCGTCGCCCTCTCGTATCTCATCGTGCGGCGATCCGGGAAGACGATCTACCGGGCGCAGCTCGAAAACCGCGAGGAGGCTCGGCAGTTGCAGAATTCGCCCGGGTGAGCGGATCGGGGTCCGGTGTGTGGGCGGCCCGGTGGATTCCGGCATGCTTGTCGCCATGACTGTTCAGGTTCCTCGGTACGTCGATCTCCTGTGGCCGGCACTTCAGGCTGTGATTGCGCTCGGCGGTTCGGCGTCCAACGAGGAACTCGACAACGCGGTCATCGAGCGTGAAGGACTGTCGTCCGACGTGCAGGGTGTGCTGCACGGAGACGGGCCGAGTACCGAGATCGAATATCGATTGGCGTGGGCCCGCACCCACCTCAAGGGGATGGGTCTGCTCACGAACAGTCGCCGCGGGGTGTGGAGCGTGACAGAAAAGGGTCGCGAGGTCACCGAAGGTGAGATCCGGCCCCTGCACGCCGAGTCCTCGGCCGAGAACCGAAAAAGGAACGCCGCGCGCAAATCGGCCAAGGCCGCGTCACGCAGGAGTGACGAGCCGGAGGCGAACATCGCCGAAGTCGATACTGATGCCGGCTGGAAGGACGTGCTCCTCGAGACTGTCCTGAAGATGTCGCCCGCTGCGTTCGAACGCCTCACTCAGCGGTTGCTGCGCGAAGCCGGGTTCTCGAGCGCGTCCGTCACGTGGCGCGGGGGAGAGGGCGACATCGAGGGTCTCGGCGTGTACCAACTGTCGTTGCTCAGTTTCCCCGTTTTCTTCCAATGCAAGCGTCACAGCGGCAGCGTCGGCGCCGGGGCCGTGCGTGATTTCCGCGGCGCAATGGCAGGACGTGGCGAGAAAGGGCTCCTCATCACGACCGGCACCTTCACCGGTGACGCCCGCACCGAGTCCAAGCGTGACGGGGCACCTCCCATCGATCTCATCGACGGAGACCGGCTGTGCGACCTGCTCAAGGAACACGCGCTCGGAGTTCAGACCACCACGCGCCTCGTAGAGGACGTGGAGGTCTGTTCGGACTATTTCCGCTCACTCGAACCGAAATAGCGAAAGGCCTGCTCGTGCGCTGTTCAGGCGCATTTTCCGTTGCGGTATGGCCACGAAGCGGTCACGTCGGCCTCCAACCGCCACCCACAGCCTCCGCGGTGTGTACAGAGGAAGTAGGTGTGCACAGTGCTCACGGGAAACGAGTGCGAGGACAACTGGCATGACGACCACAACGCCGTGGCCGTTGATCGGCCGAACGGCGCGGCCTCCGGCAGGAATGCTGGTTGACCGGCGCTTCGGGAAGCTCGTGGACCAGTTCTTCCAATTGTTCAGAGACACGAAGCAAGGCGGCGGCGCCCTGTCGGTGTATCTGCACGGCGAGCCCGTCGTCGACGTGTGGGCGGGATGGGCGAGCCGGGCCACGCAGTGGAACGGCGACACCGTCACGCTGACGTTCTCCACCGGCAAGGGTGTGGCGTCTACGGTGTTGCACAGACTGGCAGGGCGCGGCGTCATCGAGTACGACGTCCCCATCGCGCAGTACTGGCCGGAGTTCGCAGCGGCGGGCAAGGAGGCGATCACGGTACGTGAGCTGCTCTCGCATCGTGCCGGGCTCCACCGGGTGCGAGGGCTGGTTCCCGAACCATTGAGCCTGATGGACCATTCCCTCGTCAGTGCCGCGCTTGCCGCCGCGACCCCGGATCGGCGCCGATTGCGCGCTCCCGGCTATCACGCGGTCACATTCGGCTCGCTGATCGCGGAAGTGACGTCGCGGGCGGCGGGAACGCCTTTTACCGAGCTGGTGCGAGCCGAGATCGCCGAACCGCTCGGGGTCAAGGACTTCTGGTACGCGGTTCCGCTCGACGAACGCGGCCGGATCGCCCGAACCTTCCCGCACATCAACCCGTTCGGTGTGCCGTGGGCCGCGACGTCCTTTGCGATGTCGCAGTTGCCGGGACTGCGCAACGTCGCTGATGCAGGAATGCCGGCGGGGTTCGATCTGCTCGTCCGCAACCCTGCTATCCACGACAGTGTGATGCCCGGGTGGAACGGAGTGTTCAGCGCTCGCGCGCTGGCAAAGATGTACGGGGCGTTGGCAAATCGCGGCACGGTGGGTGGCGTCGAATTTCTCGCCCCCGAGGTCGTGACGCAACTCGGTGAGGTACAGACGACGGGCCGCGACTACGTTCTGGGTCTACCCATGAATTGGCGTCTCGGCTACCACGCCGGCATGGTAGCGAGGCGCACCCAGCCGTCGAAGACGTTCGGCCACTACGGCTTGGGCGGCTCGGGCGCGTTCGCCGACGCCGAGACGGGGCTGTCGATCGCCTTCGTCACCAATCGGCTGGGCAACATGCTCACCCCCATCGCCGACCTACGTCTACCGAAGCTCGGATCGACCGCACTCGCTATCGCGTCCAAGGTGTAACTCTCTGCGTCAGTGGCGGGCCCGCATTCGGTCCCCGAGTTGGCGGGCCTGGAAGTCGAGGTCTCCGCCGCCGCTCACGAGGAGTGGAGTGAGTCCGATGGCGATCAGAATCGAGACAACCGCAATGCTCATGACACACCGCCCTTTCGCGATGGAACGACACTTGTTCGTGCGAGGCGTCCACCCCACACGGCCCCCAAGGTATGTGTTAATCGGAGTAACGTGCAACGTGTGGTCCCTCACGCCGCCCCGGCACCTGGCTGGGCGTCACATCGACAGGAGGCAGTGACTCGCGCGATGGTGCTTCGCCGAACTCGAGTGTCCAGTGTGACTGATGTCGTGCAAGTGGCTGGCGGGACACCAGTGAGTGTGGTGGAATGCAAACCGAACAAGATAACTACTGAGCGGAACCACACGTCGACGACACGCCGGGGCGCGACCGATTGGATATGAGGGGCACAGTGCATATTTCTCGACGAGACCTGTTCCGGTACGCGGCGGCGGGGTCGGCCGTGGCCGGAGTTGCCGCGCTCACCTCCAACTTGGTATCGGGGGCGGTGGCGCATGCCGACAGTCTCGGCACGCTCATCGACTACTCGGGCGGAGTGCCGTCTGCAGAGGCGATCAGCGCGGCCGGATACGCCGGGGCCATCAGGTACGTGTCGGATCGGCGGCCGGGGGCGGAGTGGATGGTGGGTAAACCGCTCCGCGCCGACGAGGCGAGCGCATTGCAAGAGGCGGGGTTGTCTGTCGTGTCCTGCTACCAGTTCGGGAAAGGTTCGACGGCGGATTGGCGTGGCGGACTCGAGGCGGGCAAACGTCACGCGGAGCGCGGACTCGAGCTCCACCTCGCGGCCGGGGGTCCCGAGAACAAGCCGATCTATGCGTCGATCGACGACAATCCCACGCCGGCAGACTTTCTCACGATGATCGCGCCCTATCTCGCCGGCTGGGAATCGGTGGTGGGTAAGGCGAATACGGGAATCTACGCGAACTCCCCGACGCTCGACTTAGCCATCCTCGCCGGACTCGGATCGTGGTACTGGCAGCACGATTGGGGTACACCGGAGGGGTTCGTCCACCCGAAAGCACATCTGCACCAGTACGAAATCGACGCCAGCACGGTCGACGGCGTCGGCATCGACCTCAACGACATTCTCGCCCCCGACTACGGCCAGTGGTGAGCTTCTAGCTGTGCTGAGCGCCTAACCTGTGGGCTTCTCGCCCATCCGGACAAGCCACTTCCGAGCATCGTCGGGAAGCGTTCCCGCCGCTTCCGCTGCGCGGCACCAGTTCTTGGCTGTGGCAAGAAAATTCAGCGGGTTGTACGCGTCTTCTTCCCGCGACCACAGGTTGTCGCCCGCGTAGTGGAGGATCGTGATGTTGGCGGCCGCGTGCGCCGAGCCATCTCCCGGATCTTCCATCGGGTTATCGATTTCGCAGATCACCCATCCGCGTTCTTCGTCGATCACGTACCAGTTCGCGGGAAACTGTGTCATTCGGCTGCCGGGAAACGCAGACATGGTCCGCGTGACCCATGCGCGGATCGCCTCGCGCCCCTCGAAATTTCCGAACGCATGCTCCGCGTAGGTGGCGTCCTGGGTGAAGAGGTCGGCGAAACCGTTCCAATCACCGAGTTCGACGCAACGGTTGACGCTTCGTTGATAGTGCGCGAATGCCTCGTCCAGTTCGGCCCGGCTCCACGACATGCACGTGTCCTTCCCTCGGATGACGCTCGTCGATGAGCTCCTACGAGAATGAGAACACGTTTCACTGCGGGCGTGGGGAAGTTCCCGGTGAGCGGGATTCGATCTGAAACACTGGGCGAGTCGACTCCGATGCAACAGGTGTCTCTTCTTTCACTTCGACACCGGAGGTTTCACCATGGATCTGCTCATCGACTTCGGCTACACCGTCGCGTCGTTCCTCTACACCGCGTTCTTCGTCAATGGGTCGTAGTTCCCGACGGATCTTTTGATGGGGCGTGAAGGGCGCGAGCGCGCGGGTTCAGGACTGCACGTGGGCTGTCGTGTCCCGGGCGAGGTCGGGTTCTTCGGCGATGACCGTGAGGTGGGGGTGTTCCTGGGGCGACTCGTGCCATCCGCGCCACGACATCAGCGACCAGCCCGACAGCCCGGACAGAGCAGAGCCCAAGCTCCCGAACGAGGCTGTGCTCAGCACCGACCCGATCGAGCCGGCCGACCCGATCGACAGGACCGAGCCGACGCTGCCGATGGACAGAACGGAGTAGGCCGACCCGATCGAAAGGATGGATCCTTCCGATCGAATCGACAGTATCGAGCGGTGGCCGTGCCGGGATCGATGTGAACGGCGGAAGGGTTGCGTCGCGGGAGGCATTCCTCGGTCTACCACGGTGGTGCCGCCGGCAAACAGTGATCGGCCTCGGACCGACGAAAAGACCCCCGGATGTCCGGGGGTCTTTTCGCGAGTTCGACTACTTCACGCGACGCGGAACATGCCCACGGTTGGGAGGAAGCTGCACGTGATCGGTGCCGCCCCTTCCTTCTGTGTGGTCAGTCCACCGGAAACGACAGCGATCACGCGACCGGGGCCGGTGTCGGCGATCGCGGACAGTGTGGCGGGGCCGTCAGGGTTGATCCGCGCCTCGTTGGTGAGGTTCTGGGTTGCGCGGCGCTGGTTGTCCAGGTTGATCCACGTGACGGTCAGGGGATTGGGCTGCTCGGGAGCGACCGCGCTGGTTCCGAGTGCCGTGAACACGAAGCCTGCTTGTCCGGCCTGGGGTCCGGGCGGCGGGAGATGCGCGGGGCCGGGCACGGCGAGTGCGGTGCCGACGGAGTCGGCGCCCTCTCCGATGCAGCCCTTACCGAGCGTCGGGTACAGGAACTGCGCGATGACCGGTGCGTTGTCCTGCGGGATCTCGGGGCCACCACCACCGCTGCCGTCGAGGAACGTGATGACGCGCTCGAGCGTGGACTTGATTTCGGGAGGAATCCCGGGGGACTCGAGAAGGTTGCGTGCCTGCGCGAGCAGGTCGGCCTGAGGACTGGCGGCGACGTCTGCGGTACCGGCGGCTGCGCCGATGATCGCGGGAGCGAACGACGCGAGCATCTCCACGGGTATGCCCTCGGGCACGGGCGGCGGCGCCGGCTGCGCGGATGCCTGTACCGGCACTGCCATCGCTGCTGCTGCGGCAATTGCGAAAGCAGTCAATGCCCTGCGCATACCTCGGGTTCGAAGCACAGTCTCCCCATCCTTGTCATAACAGCGTGAACGACAATCCAATCCACGTCTTACGGCTCGGGGGGTCACTCTATGTACAGCGCCCCCGGGTTGTACAGCTGACGAGTGCATCCCGTGGAAGCTGCGGCACCCCGATGGGGAGTGTATGGCATGTCGACCCCGGCGGTGATCCTTCCCGGAACCATAGCGTGTGACTAGTGGGGTCAGTGGTGATGGTGATGCAACTGTTACGCGCTACTACGGACACGACGAGGCGCGTGGGCCCGGGCGTCTACGCTGTGCGAGACCGTTTCAGGATCGGCTGAGACGTCTACACACCTCACGGGAGAGCGCCACACTGTGTCCGACCATGCAGCGTCCCACGACGGAGCGTCCGACGGCGGAGCAGGCTCCGAGGACCCGTCTTCTCCCTCGTCACAAGGTGTTTCCGTAGCCCGCGCGCTGTTGCGCTGCGCGCCCGTGCTTCTCGCGCTGTCGGTGCTCGGGCGGATGGCCTGGACGCTGCTGAGTCCCAACGGCATGAACCTCGTCGACTTACACGTCTACGTCGACGGCTCGGAGGCCCTCGGCGGTGGCAGTCTGTACGACTTCACCTATTCGGAAGTGACACCGGACTTTCCACTGCCGTTCACGTACCCGCCCTTCGCCGCGCTCGTCTTCTTCCCCCTGCATTTTCTGCCGTTCGGGCTGGTCGGCGTCTGCTGGCAGTTGCTCACCATCCTCGCGTTGTATGCGTTGGCTCGCCTCAGCCTGAGTCTCGTGCTGGGCGCCGCGGCGCGTCGTCCTCGGTGGCAGGCGGCGGCACTTCTGTGGACGACGGTGGGCGTCTGGCTGGAGCCGGTGCGCACCACACTCGACTACGGCCAGATCAATGTTTTCCTGGCCTTGCTCGTGATGACTGCGGTACGCAGTTCGCGGTGGTGGCTGTCGGGTGCGCTCGTAGGCTTCGCCGCCGGCATCAAACTCACTCCGGCCATCACGGGGCTGTACTTCCTGCTGCAACGCAGATGGAAAGCTGCCGTCTTCTCGGGGGTGGCCTTCGCCGCGACCGTCGGCATCAGTTATCTCCTGATCGGGTCCGAGGCCCGCGAGTACTTCACCCACCTCCTCGGCGACGCAGATCGCATCGGTCCGGTCGGTTCGGTCTGGAACCAGTCCCTGCGTGGGGCGCTGTCCCGGCTGCTGGGGTACGACGTCGGGACGGGCGCGGTCTGGTTGGTGGCCGTCGTGGTCACCGTCGTCCTGGCGGTGCTCGCGTGGCGTGCTCTTGCCCGCGACGACAGGCTGGGCACGCTCGTCATCGTGGAGCTGCTGGGACTGCTCGTGTCCCCGATCTCGTGGTCGCACCACTGGGTGTGGGTGATCCCGATGCTGATCTGGCTGCTTCACGGCCCGTACGGGTCGATGCTAGGCACCCGGATCGTCGCGGGGTACTGGCTCGTCACCACCCTGATCGGGGTGCCGTGGGTCCTGAGCTTCTTCCAGGACTCGATCTGGCTCATCTCGAGGCCTGCAGTGCTCGCCTGGCTCGGCACCGTCGATGTCGTGGGCGCCTTCGGTGTGTACGCCTGGGTGGCGTGGGCGGGTCGGCGGACGAAGCGGACGCCTACCCCGCCAGCACATCGATCTGAGCAGCGAGATCCAGATCGAGCTGTGTGATTCCCCCGGCCGAGTGGGTCGACAAGGTGTAGGTGACCTTGCGCCAGCGAACGTCGATGTCGGGATGGTGATTGGCGGCCTCCGCCGCGGCGGCAACCTTCCGGACCAGTTCTATCGCTTCGATGAAGCTCGGCGACTCGATGGTGCGGACCAGGGAATCGCCGGTACGCCGCCACTCGGGCAGCCCGGCGAGCCCGGTGTCGATACTTCCGTCTGACAGCAACTCGGCCATACCCCATGATGGTGCGGTGCCGAGGGAACCTGCAAGACCCACCGCTGACGTCGGCGAGGTGGTGGCGGCGGCGATCATCGTCGACGGACGCCTCCTGCTCGCCCAGCGGATGCGACCGCCGGAGCTGGCGGGCCTGTGGGAACTGCCGGGCGGCAAGGCCGAAGCAGGGGAGACGGCCGAGGACGCGCTCCGGCGGGAACTGCGGGAAGAACTCGGAGTCGAGGTGGCAGGCGGCACCCGGGTGGGGAACGACGTGCCTCTTCCCGATGGGCGCGTGCTCCGTGCATACCGGGTGGAGCTGGTGTCGGGAACGCCGTCCGCACTCGACCACGCCCAGCTGCGATGGGTGAACGGCCGGGAATTAGGAGAGGTCGACCTGGTCGCCAACGATCGAGGTTGGGTGCCCGACTTGCGCCCGTACCTCGACAGTGGGATCTGAGGGCAGCGGATCCGCGAGGGCAGGCTCAGGGTTTGCGGGCCTTCGCGAGGCCCTTCTTGAGTTCCTTTTTGGAGGCGCCTTCGTTCTCGAGCTTCTTCATCCGCATGATGACCACGGGGCACTTGAGACAGCGCTTCTTGCTGCGACAGCATTTCTTCTTCGGCTTGAGGCCCGACACCTCGGTGGCCTTGATCTTGCCCATGCTCGGCTCGGCCTCCCTGATCGGATGGAGCACCGGATGCGACGCTCGACCCAGGCTAGCGTGGTCTCGCCTTGGTCCCCGGTCGGCCCGCGAGCCGGCCCGCACACTGCGTGGCGCAGATCACTTTACGCTGATGGTCCATGGCGCTCGACGTCGGCGATGCGCGGAACTGGCCTCCGGGCGGGTAGTATTTACGTGGCCGCGATGCCTGTATGGGCGATATTGCCATCGCCTCGACGAGGGATTTTCTGAATCAGGATGACAATGCGGCCGCCAGAATGCCGTGCGAGGGAACTTTCGCGTGGCCGAATCAACTCAGCCAGGAGAGCCATCGCGTGACCATCACCAGCTTCCGTAACGTTGCCATCGTCGCACACGTCGACCACGGCAAGACCACTCTCGTCGACGCCATGCTGCGCCAATCGGGGGCTTTCGAGGAGCGCGCCGAACTGGTCGATCGCGTCATGGACTCCGGCGACCTCGAACGCGAGAAGGGCATCACCATCCTCGCGAAGAACACCGCCGTCCACAAGCATCATGCCGACGGCAGTGTCACGGTCATCAACGTCATCGACACGCCCGGTCACGCCGACTTCGGTGGTGAGGTCGAGCGCGGTCTGTCGATGGTCGACGGTGTCGTCCTGCTCGTCGACGCCTCCGAGGGCCCGCTGCCGCAGACTCGGTTCGTGCTTCGCAAGGCGCTCGCCGCGTCGCTGCCCGTGATCCTCGTGGTCAACAAGACCGACCGCCCCGACGCCCGCATCGAAGAGGTCGTCTCCGAGAGCCACGACCTGCTCCTCGACCTCGCGTCGGATCTCGACGACGAAGCTGCGGAAGCCGCCGAACTCGCGCTCGATCTCCCGGTCCTCTACGCCTCTGGCCGTGAGGGCAAGGCGTCCAAGAGCCAGCCCGAGAACGGTCACGCACCGGACGCCGAGAACCTCGACGCCCTGTTCGAGGTGCTGCTGAACTACGTTCCCGCGCCCAAGGGCAACGTCGACGCTCCGCTGCAGGCTCACGTCACCAACCTCGACGCGTCCGCATTCCTGGGGCGTCTTGCGCTGGTACGCATCCACAACGGCGAGCTGACCAAGGGTCAGACCGTCTCCTGGTGCCGTGAGGTGGACGGCGAGCCCGTCGTCACCAAGGCGAAGATCACCGAACTGCTCGCGACCAAGGGCGTCGAGCGTCAGCCCGCCGAGAAGGCGGTCGCCGGCGACATCGTCGCCGTCGCGGGCTTCCCCGACATCATGATCGGCGACACCCTTGCCGACCTGGAAAACCCGGTTCCGCTGCCGCGAATCACGGTCGACCAGCCCGCCATCTCGGTCACCATCGGCACTAACACCTCGCCGCTCGTCGGCCGCGTCAGTGGACACAAGCTGACCGCCCGCATGGTGAAGTCCCGCCTCGACCAGGAGCTCGTCGGCAACGTTTCGCTCAAAGTCCTCGACATCGGCCGCCCGGACGCCTGGGAGGTTCAGGGCCGTGGTGAGCTCGCGCTCGCCATCCTCGTCGAGCAGATGCGACGCGAAGGCTTCGAGCTGACCGTCGGCAAGCCGCAGGTGGTCACCCGTCAGGTCGACGGCAAGGTGCACGAGCCCTTCGAGGAGCTCACGATCGACAGCCCCGAGGAGTACCTCGGTGCCATCACCCAGCTGCTGGCCAACCGCAAGGGCAAGATGGTCCAGATGGCGAACCACGGTGCAGGCTGGGTTCGGATGGAGTTCATCGTCCCCTCGCGTGGCCTCATCGGTTTCCGTACCGACTTCCTCACCGAGACTCGCGGCACCGGCATCGCCAACGCCGTGTTCCACGGTTACGCACCGTGGGCGGGCGAGATCCGTGCGCGCCACACCGGTTCGCTCGTCTCGGACCGCACCGGCACCGTTACCCCGTTCGCGATGATTCAGCTGGCTGACCGCGGCACCTTCTTCGTCGAGCCGGGTGCCGATACCTACGAGGGCATGGTCGTGGGCATCAACCCGCGCCAGGAGGACCTCGACATCAACGTCACCCGCGAGAAGAAGCTGACCAACATGCGTCAGTCCTCCGCCGACGTGATGGAGACCCTCGCCAAGCCCATCAAGCTCGAACTCGAGGGCGCGATGGAGTTCTGCGCCGGAGACGAGTGCGTCGAGGTCACCCCGGAGGTCGTACGCGTGCGCAAGGTGCACCTGTCGGCCACCGACCGCGCCCGTGAGCGTTCGCGTTCCAAGGCCCGCGACAAGGCGGCCCTGTAGGTCGCGCGTCCGACCACGTAAGACACAACCGGGCGGATGTTCCTTCGGTCGATCGCCGACCGAAGGTACATTCGCTCGAGGGTTTCCGGAGCCTTCCGGTATCTCTGAGGAAAGGCGGCGCGGTGGTTGCTGGGGGTTCGTTCGACAGGGCGTGGGGAGTGCGGCGTCGAAGGCGTGGCAACGGGCTCGTGACCACCGCGGTGTTTCTCGCAGTGTCCACGACGGTCCTCACCTCGTGCACGGCCGATCCGCCGCCTCCTGTGGAGAGCACCGACAGCCCCAAACCCACCGTCTCACCCACGGAGAAACAGCCCGTCGTGGTGGCTATCGACGACGTCGGCAGTGGATTCAATCCGCATCTTCTGTCGGATCAATCGCCGGCGAATTCCGCTGTCAGTGCACTCGTCCTGCCGAGCCCGTTCCGCCCCGTGCCCGACCCCCAGCGTGCGGGCGGCAGCAACTGGGTCCCCGACTCCTCGCTCGTGATCTCCGCCGAGGTGTCTTCGCAGGAACCGTTCACCATCACCTATCAGTTGCGCAACGAAGCCCAATGGTCCGACGGCGCGCCCATCGCCGCGGAGGACTTCCGCTATCTGTGGCAGCAGATGATCAGCGCCCCGGGCGCCGTCGACCCGGCCGGCTATCAACTCATCGAGGACGTGCGGTCGTCGGGCGGTGGCAAGACCGTGAACGTGGTGATGAAGTCCGCGTACCCGGCGTGGCGAGAACTGTTCACCGACCTGCTGCCGTCGCACCTGATCAAGGATTCGCCGGGGGGATTCGCCACCGGTCTGTCCGAGAACATCCCGGTGTCGGGCGCACACTTCCACATCAAGTCCATCGACCGCGGTCGCGACGAGATCCTGCTCGAACGTAACGATCGGTTCTGGGGCAAGCCGGCGACCCCGGACCAGATCCTCATGCGGCGTGACGGAACCCCGTCGCAGCTCGCCGACTCCATGCGCAACAACGACACGCAGATCGTTCAGATTCATGGTGGGACAGCGGCTTCCGCTCAGCTCGCGGCGATTCCGACCGTGCGCACCGGTGCGTCGTTCCAGCCGCGAGGACTGTCGCTGACACTCAACGGTCGGGTGCCAGAACTCGCGGATGTCCGGGTACGCAGAAGTCTGCTGGACTTGCTCGACACAGATCTTCTAGCGGTCGTCGGGGCGGGAAGCGACGCGGCCGCCGTTCCCACGCGCTCGCAGGTGTACGCCCCCTCGGACCCGGGTTACACCGCCACCGCGCCCGCGCGTCCGTCGCGCGAACAGGTCCTGACACAGCTCGCGGAGTACGGATATATCGCCGAAACTGCCACGCCCACCCCTGATCCCGCCGGAACTGTGCCCCAGGCGAGGCTCGTCCGCGGTGGCGTGCCGCTCACGCTCGTCATCGGAACTCCGGAGGGGGACGACACCGCTGGCGCTGTCGCCAACACGGCCGCCGACCAGTTGCGTGGTGCCGGAGTGGACGCGAGCGTGCAATCCGTTCCGGCGGAAGAGTTGTACGGAGAAGCGCTGACGAGCGGCGAGATCGGTGCCGTCGTCGGGTGGTCGCGCGACGGGTCCGATCCCGCAACCGCGCTGGCCTCTCGGCACAGTTGTCCGACCGCCGCAGCGACCGGGGTTCAGACGCACACCGAAGGCGCTGCGCCAGAACGTGATTCCACGGCAGAAGCGGACGCGCCGTCCAATCTGTCCGGCGTGTGCGACCCGTCGCTGCAGCCCGCGATCGACGCCGCGCTGCGCGGTGCGGGCGACGTATCGCAGGCCCTGGCCGACGCGGATCGCCGACTGTGGGATCTTGCCGCCGTGCTGCCGATCATGCAGGACCGTACGTTGGTCGCGGCAGGGCCTGGCGTCGAGGGAGTGTCGCTGTCGGGCGCTGTGCCGGTGGGGATCTTCAGTGACGCAGCCGACTGGAGCAGGATCGAGGAATGACCGACCGGCGACTGCTGCTCGTCCATGCCCATCCCGACGACGAGACGATCACTACCGGTGGCACCATTGCGCGTTACGCCGCCGAGGGTGCCGAGGTGCACGTCCTGACCTGCACGCTGGGTGAGGAAGGCGAGGTGATCGGCGACGACTGGGCCGGGCTCGTTGCCGGCGCGGCCGATCAACTCGGCGGATACCGGATCGGTGAACTGACGTCGGCTCTCTCGATTCTCGGCGCCGGACGGCCGCGATTCCTTCTGGGGGCTGGACACTTTCGGGATTCCGGAATGGCGGGCACCCCGTCGGCGGCCAATCCTCGTGCCTTTGTCAACGCGGACAGAGAGACCGCAATCGCGGCCCTGGTGGCGGTCATTCGGGAGCTGCGACCGCACGTCGTCGTCACCTACGACGAGCACGGCGGCTACGGGCACCCCGACCACATCCAGGCGCATGGCCTCACCGAGGCTGCCGTGGAGGCGGCGGGGACCACAAGTTTCCCGGACGCCGGCGAGCCGTGGTCGGTGTCCAAGCTGTACTGGACGGTCACCGAGGCAAGCGCGCTCGAGTCGGGGATCTGCCGGATCGGCGACCTTCCCGAGGGGTGGCGACTGCCCGAGCCCGGCGAACTACCGAGCGTGCCGGACTCCGACGTGACCACGGTGATCGACGTGCGGGAGGTGTACGACGCCAAACGGGCCGCTCTCGCGGCTCATGCCACGCAGGTGACGGTGGCACCCGGAGGTGCCGAGTACGCGCTCTCCAACGCCATCGCGCAGCCCATCCTCACGGAGGAACACTTCGTGCTGGCCCGTGGTCTGTCAGGGCAGGTCGACGGACGTGGTCGCGAGCGCGACCTCTTCGGCGGCGTCGAACTCTGAACCCGGGTGTGTGCGCCACGACCGCACTCAACTGTGACGGGCATGACGTATTACACTGTGGCGCACGTCACGCAGCGGCTTCGGCCGAGTCCTTGTGACACCCGTCAGGAGAGGCATTCGATGTACAACTGGGATGTTCAGAACGCCATTGTGGCGTTCGTCGACACGCTGAAACCGTCATGGCCCGCCCAGCGCGAGCTGTACTACAGCGTGCTGTACGGATTTGCCGACATGCAGAGTCACTTGCTGACCCTGCTGGGCTACCCGCCGGTAGCCTGATCCACTATTGACACATGGCCGTCGGCACCGCAGCGAAACTTGAACATACGGACGTTCTCGCAAGGGTTACCCTTGCGCTGCTGGTGTTCGACGGCTTTTTGTGCGCCGTCCTCGCCGTTCTCTTTCTGCCGATGTATCTCGGGGCGACACCGTTCCCGGTCAGCATTCTCGTCGCCGGAGCGGTCAACGTGGCCCTGGTGATCGCCGCGCGGTCCGCGACCGGCCGGGTGGGTTCCGCGGCCCTACCGCTCGTCGGGTGGACCGCAGGCTTCCTGCTCTGCATGTTGGGCGGTCCGGGCGGCGACATTCTCCTGCTCGCGTCCGCGTGGACATTGCTGCTCTTTCTCGGCGGGTTGATTTCACCTGCTGCGTATCTGTGGAAGGTCGGGTCGGCGGTTCCGCCGACCTCCCCGGTTTCCGCCTGATCGCATATATCTCTCAGTACGCGACCGGGTGTTGCGGCTGATACACCATCATCTCGCCGGCCCCGGGAACTTTCAGAGCGGTAGTGCGGCCGTATCCTTCGTCGCGAATGTCCCGGGTGAACTCGGCGCCCTTTTCCTCCAGCTCGGCCACCGTCGCCTCGATGTCGTCGCACACGAGCGAAATCTCGTGGTGAGGCTGCGTCGACCACGGCTCCCCGCCGCGGTCGTCCGACGTGGGGTGCACGCCCATCTCGGAGGGTCCGGTGCGGAAGATCAGCCAGCCACCCCCGGCGTCCACGTGGTCCCAGCCCAGCACGTCCCGGAAGAAATCGCGGGCAGCCTCGGCGTCGTCGGCATAGACGAGCGTGTGCACAGCGGTGATCATATCGTCAGCATAAGCCGGAAAGTCCGTCACACTGGGACAATGTCGAACGATGAACTCGCGGGACTGACCATCGCCGTCACCGCCGAACGCCGAGCCGCGGAGTTCGTCACGCTGCTCGAACGGCACGGTGCCACCGTGAAGCACACCCCCGCCATCCATGTGCTGCCGTTGGTGGACGACTCCGATCTGAAAGCACGCACATCCGACATCATCGCGTCGCCGCCGGACCTCGTCGTGATCAGTACGGCCGTCGGCTTCCGGGGGTGGATGGACGCCGCACGGGCCTGGGGCGATGAAGACGGTCTCCTCAGCGCATTGCGTACGGCACGGATCATCACCCGCGGCCCCAAGGCCAAAGGCGCCGTGCGCGGCGCGGGCCTACGGGAAGAATGGTCCCCGGAGACGGAGTCGTCGGAGGAAGTGTCGAATCACCTCATCGCCGAGGGCGTGCGGGGATTACACGTTGCAGTCCAGCTGCACGGGACGATCACGGAATGGGAACCGATCACCGATCTGAGTGTCTCCCTGGCCGAGGCGGGCGCGCAGACCACGGCGGTGTCGGTGTACCGGTGGATCCGCCCAATCGATCAACGACCCCTGCGGGCGCTGCTCGACGGCATCGTCCGTGGGGACGTCGACGCGGTCACCTTCACCAGTGCGCCGGCGGTGTCCTCGCTGCTGAGCACCGCGAAGGATGCAGGCCGTGTCGATGCTCTGGTGCGCGCGTTCAACGGGCCGGTGGCCGCGATCTGCGTCGGCTCGGTGACGGCGTCGCCTCTGACCGTGCTCGGCGTCGACACCCTGCAACCTACCCGCTCGCGACTGGGCAGCATGGCCAAGTTCATCATCGAGGAACTGCCGAACCGGCGGTGACGTTCTTCGCGTGTCGGACGAACGGGACGCCCGTTGCGTCAGATCGAACGGGCGTCCCGTTCGTGCGGTGGCCGGGGGCGGGCGGGGCGGTCGGGAGCGCGCGGCTACCCGAGGAGCCCCGCAGCGCGTCCGGCGTCGGCCAGTACGGCTTCGAGCATGCTGGGGGTCAATCGGCCGGTGAAGGTGTTCTGCTGGCTGACGTGGTAGCACCCGAACAGGTGCAGAGGTTCGGTTCGGCCGGCGAGTTCGACATGGGCGCCGTGCCCGAACTTGGGGCGGGGTTTCGGGACGACCCATCCGGCGTCTGACAGCACGGGCAGCAGCGCCTGCCAGCCGAACCCGCCCAGCACGATCACCGATCGAAGCCGAGGCTGCAGAATCTTCAGTTCGGCATCGAGCCAGCGACGACAGGTCTGCCGTTCGGTGGGAGTGGGTTTGTTGTCGGGCGGCGCGCAGTGCACGGGGGCGGTAACTCTGGTGCCGAACAACTCGAGACCGTCACCGATGTGCGTGGCGGTCGGCTGACTTGCCAGCCCGACGGCATGCAGCGCGGCGTAGAGGAAGTCGCCGCTGCGGTCGCCGGTGAACATGCGTCCCGTCCGGTTGCCGCCGTGTGCGGCGGGAGCGAGTCCGACGATCAGCATCGCGGCGTCGGGTGGTCCGAATCCGGGAACCGGTCGGCCCCAATATGTCTCACCCCGATAGGCGGCGCGCTTCTCGAGGGCAACCTTCTCTCGCCACTCCACCAGACGGGGGCAGGCCCGGCAGTCGACGAGTTCGGCCTCGAGACGCGCGATGTCGTTCAGCGGCGCGCCCACACGTCACCTCCACCGGGAGTGACGGACTCGATGAGAGTCCAGGCCTGATCGGCAGGCAGGTCGATCACGAGGTATTTCCCGGTGCCCGCCGGCGTGGCGGCGATGACGGTGGCCACCCCCGACCGGCGTTGGAAGAACGTCTGGCGGACGGTCCACCCGATGATGCCGTTCGCTTCGAGGCTGTCGCGGGCCCGGTCGAGGGAGCCGCTGCGGGTGATCAGCCAACCGGGAAGAACCGCGTGGCCGAGCCCGCGGTACCGGTCCCACGCGAGGGCGGCGGCGCCGATCGTGAACACACCGATCCCCACCCAGACGGGCCAGAACACCGGCCGGCCCAGGCTCACGAGCAAAAGCGCGGCGAGGAGCGCGACACCCGCCGGCGCCAGCGCCCGCGTGAAGCGCCGTCGTCGCGCGGCAGCCCCGTGCGGTTGGAGGGCCACCGCGGCTTGACGACTGTCTCCGATCACCGTGGCCATCACCCGTTCGGCTTCTCGGCGCGGCGCCTGGGGGAGCAGGAGAGAAGACTCGTGCTTCTCGGCGCTCACGCCGGTCATGACGGCATCGAGCCGGGCGCCGCCGGCCAGCCGGAGAAGCAACGGCTCCTTCAAGGTCGTGCCGCGCAACCTCGCACGGTCGAGAGTCGTCTGCCGCGTCTTCAGGAGGCCGTGGCTGACGTGCAGCGTCCGCCCGTTGTCGGTGAGGGTCAGGTTGCCGTACGCGAGGAGATAGCGGACGCACGCCAGCGCACTGGCAGCGATCAGGAGTAGGACGATTCCGACGACCACGACGAGCGCGACACCGAGCCGTTCGGCCGACTCGATACCTTCGGTCACCGTCGACGACCGAGCGATCTCCCGGGCGAGTCCGTACTGGAACGCAACGCCGACGATCGCGCCGATGGTCACCACCCCGGTTATCGAGAACGGGGCGTATCGAACCCAGGTGGGCTTCCAGTGGCCGATCTCGCGGACAGGGGACTCGGTCGCGCTCGCGTCGGGTCCTGGCACTGTTTCGGGTGTGCGGGTGAGCAGAGCGGCGCGCAGATCCGGCACGAGGGCGGCGGAGAGCGCATTGAGTTCGAACGTCGCCGCGTCCGGTTTGGACCCGACCTGCTGTCCTGTGCCGATCCGGACGATCGACAACCCGAGGAGGCGATGCAGGACGCCCGCTTCGACATCCACCGACCGGATGCGGTTTCGTGGAATGGACAGAAGCCGTTTGCGGAAAAGTCCCTGTCTCAGTTGCACGTGAACGGGGCCGATGCGGTAGCTCGTGGTGAACCAGCGCGACAGACCGAGAGCCACGAACGCGACCACCGCGATCAGGCCCCACACGTGATTGCCGCTCTGGCTGCCCACCACCAGCGACAGCAACAGGACCGGGAGCAGCTTCACGATCTCGCTCACCGGGTGCACCAGCAGCATCCGTCGATCCAGGCGGAGCCACGGTTGTTCCGCCTCGGCAGCGACCGCGGCCTCACCGTGCGCGAGGGGAGGCGCGACTCCGGGCCGCGGGGCTGCGGTCACGTGGCGTCACCGAGGTTGGTGCCGGCGATCTCGGTGAGCTGGGCTACGGTGCGATCGGCGATGTCCTGATCGAGGGCGGTGATCTTGACCGCACCGGCCGACGAGGCCGTGGTGACGGTGACAGTGGCGAGTCCGAGCATGCGGTCGATGGGACCGCGTTCGGTGTCGACCGTCTGTACCCGGGAGATGGGTGCGATGCGTCGTTCCTGTGTGAACCATCCGGTGCGCGTGTACACGGCGGTGTCGCTGATCTCCCAGCGATGCACGCGATAACGCCAGAACGGAACGACGGTGACGTGCAGCAGTGCAAGGGCGAGAGTGATTGCCAAAACGGCGATCTGGGCCCACGCCGGCCACCAGCTGCCGACGAAGGCGCCCACCGCCTGGAGGGCGAAGACTGGTAGCCACAGGAGTGCGGCGTTGATTGCCCACAACTGCCTGGCTCGGGGACTGGGTCGCCACAGCGGGTCGGCCATGGTGACGGTGGCGGGCGCACTCATGCCCCTACTTTGGCCGTGTACCGGCATTCTGTCGAGAACCGACCTATCGTGGGAGGTCCCCCCGAAGTGAAAGGAGCGCAGACATGACGTCATTCGATGCGGCCAACTCTCCGGAGGTACCCGAAGCCGACCGTCTGGAGCAGGATCTGGCCGTCGACGACGAGCCCACCGACCAGGTCGAGGAGTTGTCGTCTTTGGAAGTGAACGAGGCCGACGCCGCAGAGCAGAGTCGAGTCGTCCCGGACGACGAAGACTATCCGCGCGAATAGCCGTACCCGCCGCTCGGGGAGTCTGGGTGGCACGCGCGCTCGTGCGTGGCGCATGATCGCTGGGTGACCCATTCAGGTGAAGAAACCGGCCGGCCCACCATGCTCCCCATGCCGGGTGTTCCAGCGGCGACCCCGACTGGCGCATCGGTGCAGGAAGTGGCACCTTCCGCATCCGCTATGCGACGCGTGTTGCGCCGCGCCCGCGACGGCGCGACGTTGAACGTCGACGAGGCGACGATCCTGCTGCAGGCCCGGGGCGAAAGTCTCGTTGATCTGTGTTCGTCGGCGGCGAAGGTCCGTGATGCGGGGCTGCTGGCGGCCGGGAGGCCGGGAGCGGTCACCTATTCACGCAAGGTGTTCATTCCCTTGACGCGGTTGTGCCGCGACAAGTGCCACTACTGCACGTTCGTGACCGTGCCGGGCAAGCTGCGGGCCGAGGGGCGCGGTGCGTACCTCGAGCCGGACGAGGTGCTCGAGATTGCCCGGCAGGGTGCCGAATTGGGGTGCAAGGAAGCCCTGTTCACGTTGGGTGACCGTCCGGAGGATCGGTGGCCCGAGGCCAAGCAGTGGCTCGATGAGCGTGGTTACGACTCGACGCTCGATTACCTGCGGGCCATGTCGATCCGGGTGCTCGAGGAGACCGGGCTGCTGCCACACCTAAACCCGGGGGTGATGAACTGGGAAGAAATTTCCCGCCTCAAGCCGGTGGCGCCCTCGATGGGCATGATGCTCGAGACCACGGCCACCCGATTGTTCACCGACAAGGGGGAGTGCCACTACGGCAGCCCGGACAAGGATCCGGCGGTGCGGCTGCGGACGCTCACCGACGCGGGCCGACTGAACGTGCCGTTCACGACGGGCATTCTGGTGGGCATCGGTGAGACCGTGCGGGAGCGGGCGGAATCGATCATGGCGATCCGCAAGTCGCACAAGGCGTTCGGTCATATTCAGGAAGTGATCGTCCAGAACTTCCTGGCCAAACCCGATACCGCGATGCGCGATGCCCCGGACGCGGGCCTCGAGGAGTTCCTGGCGTCGATCGCGGTGTCCCGGTTGCTGTTGGGCCCGGGGATGCGGATTCAGTCGCCGCCCAACCTGGTGTCGAACACCGAATGCGCCGCGCTGCTGGGTGCGGGTGTCGACGACTGGGGTGGAGTGTCGCCGCTGACCCCGGACCACGTGAACCCGGAGCGTCCGTGGCCGAACCTGGACACCCTGGCCGCGATCACGGCGGAGGCCGGGTTCGAGCTCACCGAGCGCACGGCGGCGCAGCCGCAGTTCGTGCTGGCCGGCTCGCCGTGGATCGATCCGCGGATTCTCGGGCACGTACAGGCGCTCGCCGACCCGCAGACCGGGCTGGCGAGGCGCGATACGACGCCCGTGGGCCTGCCCTGGCAGGAGCCGGACGAGTCGTGGGAGTCGACCGGCCGGGTAGACCTGAACACCGGGATCGATACGGACGGGCGTAACACGCAGACCCGCAGCGACCTCGGTAGCGCATTCGGGGACTGGGAGACCGTCCGCGAGCAGGTGCTGGAGTTGAGCGGCCCGGTGCGGGTGGACACCGACGTCCTGGCCGCGCTGCGCAGCGCGGAACGGGATCCGGCCGGGTGCACGGACGACGAGTACCTGGCCCTGGCCACGGCCGAGGGTCCGGGACTCGAGGCGATGGTGGCGTTGGCCGACGCGCTCCGCAAGGAGGCCGTCGGTGACGAGGTCACCTACGTGGTCAACCGGAACATCAATTTCACCAACATCTGCTACACCGGCTGCCGGTTCTGTGCGTTCGCGCAGCGCAAGGGGGACGCGGACGCGTTCACCCTGTCGACGTCGGAGGTGGCGGACCGGGCCTGGGAGGCGCACGTCGCCGGGGCCACCGAGGTCTGCATGCAGGGTGGCATCGACCCCGAACTTCCGGTCACCGGATATGCGGACCTGGTGCGCGCGGTGAAGGCGCGGGTGCCGTCGATGCACGTGCACGCGTTCAGTCCTATGGAGATCGTCAACGGTGCTGCCAAGGGTGGTCAGAGTATCCGTGACTGGCTCACCGACTTGCGGGAGGCCGGCCTCGACACCATCCCGGGCACCGCCGCCGAGATCCTCGACGACGAGGTCCGCTGGGTGCTCACCAAGGGCAAGTTGCCCACGGCCACCTGGGTCGAGGTGGTGACCACTGCGCACGAGGTGGGGCTGCGGTCCAGTTCGACGATGATGTACGGCCACGTCGACAACCCCAAGCATTGGGTGGGGCATCTGCGGGTGCTGCGCGGGATCCAGGATCGGACCGGTGGTTTCACCGAGTTCGTGCCGCTGCCGTTCGTGCACCAGAGCGCGCCGCTGTATCTGGCGGGTGCGTCGCGTCCGGGCCCGACCAACCGAGACAATCGCGCGGTCCACGCCCTGGCCCGGATCATGTTGCACGGCCGTATCCCGAACATTCAGACAAGTTGGGTGAAACTCGGTGTCACGGGTACTCAGGTGATGTTGCAGGGCGGCGCCAACGACCTCGGCGGCACCCTGATGGAGGAAACCATCTCCCGGATGGCCGGGTCCGAGCACGGCTCCGAGAAGACCGTCGAGGAACTGCGGGCCATCGCCGAGGGAATCGGCCGCCCGGCACGCGAACGCACCACCACACATGCACGACGCGAAGGAAGGTCACCGGCAGCATGAGCGATACGGATCGACTTGGAGACGACAAGGTCGTCGGAATACTGGATCGGGCCGCACGAGGCATCAACCCCGTGCTCGATCTGGCAATGACGGACCCGTTCGGAATCAAGGGCCGGACGTTCGTGCCGACACAGGAGGAGCGGAGCGCCGCGGAAGCCGTGCTCGACGGCATCGCCTGGGTGCTGGACACGATCCAATTCCCGGGAACTGCGTCGTGGGAGAAGGCGAACGACGAGGAACGCGCACGGTGGTGGGTGACGCGCATCGGGGCGCTCAATACCATCGCCGTCGCATTCCCCGGCATGTTCGGCGTCCTCCTGAACCGGCTGCCCATCCGAGATCTGCTCGGGTTCGCGAACCAGGCGCTCGTACTGGTCGCCGTTGCACGGGAGCACGGCGTCACCGAGCGCGCCGAGCAGGTGGATCTGCTGGCGTCGGTGCTGTGCCGGCGCGAGATCGATGCCCGCACTGTGTCTGCCGACGGAGACGAGTCCGGCCCGGTCGTAACCGAGTCGTCGTGGCGCCCGTTCGCACTGATCGGCGTGTTGTGGCGCACGGCCCGCACGCTGCGCGCACTCACCACTGAACTCGATCAACGGCCGGGGCCGGGCCGCACCTCCTCCCTGCTCGGCAACGTGCCGGTGATCGGTGTGGTGGCCGCGTATCTCGGTGAACGGGGCGCGCTGGCGAGGGCGGCACAGCAGGGCGAGCAGTGGATAGGCTCGCGTGCGGCGCTCACCCCGGGGCTACGCCGAGTCAGGTAACCCTCAGCGAAAAGTGGGAGCCCGGGCAGGGGATAATAGGGTCTCCTGCGGGTCTTCCGCAGCTCGTTGGTGGCATCAGAAAGGCAGGGAGAGCGGCAGTGCCCTACACGATTGCTGAACCGTGCGTCGATGTGTTGGACAAGGCATGCATCGAGGAGTGCCCTGTCGACTGCATCTACGAGGGTGGGCGGATGCTCTACATCCATCCCGACGAGTGTGTCGACTGCGGCGCCTGCGAACCCGTCTGCCCGGTGGAAGCCATCTTCTACGAAGACGACGTCCCGGATCAGTGGAACGGCTACATCGCCGCCAATGTCGATTTCTTCGACGAACTCGGATCTCCCGGCGGTGCCGCGAAGTTGGGCAAGGTCGACTACGACCCGCCGTTCATCAAGGCTCTGCCGCCCATGGGCGAGGACTAGATGTGCCGCGTATCTCGGTAGCGAAAGCGCTCCCCGACTTTCCCTGGGACTCCCTCGAGTCGGCCAAGGCGAAAGCACTCATGCATCCGGGCGGCATCGTCAACCTGTCGGTGGGCACACCCGTCGATCCTGTTGCGCAGATCATCCAGGAGGCGCTCGCCGCCGTCGCAGCCGTTCCCGGATATCCGACGACGCACGGCACGCAGGAGTTGCGTGTCGCGGCCGCGGAGTCGCTCGAACGCCGGTACGGGATTGCCGGGATCGATCCGGTCTCGGTGCTCCCCGCCATCGGCACCAAGGAACTGATCGCCTGGTTGCCGCGCCTCCTCGGGCTCGGATCCGAAGACTTGGTGGTCATCCCGGAACTTGCGTATCCCACGTATGAGGTGGGGGCACTGCTCGCGGGTGCCCGGGTGATCCGCGCCGATGGTCTCAACAGGCTGGGGCCGGAGGCTGCATCCCTCATCTTCGTCAATTCGCCGTCCAACCCCACAGGCAAGGTGCTGGGTCTCGAGCATCTGCGCAAGGTGGTCGATTGGGCGCGGCGGCGCGGCGCCGTCGTCGTCTCCGACGAGTGCTACCTGGGATTGACCTGGGAGGGTGAAGCCCTGTCGATCCTCGACGAGCGGGTGAACGACGGCGATCTCACCGGTTTGCTCGCCGTGCACTCGCTGTCGAAGACATCCAATCTCGCGAGTTACCGGGCCGGATTCGTCACCGGCGATCCCGTGTTGGTAGCCGAACTTCTCGAAGTGCGCAAGCACGCAGGGATGATGGTGCCACTGCCGATCCAGTCGGCAATGACTGCGGCGCTGTCCGACGACGAGCACGAGAACGAGCAGCGCGAACGCTACCGTCGTCGCCGCGACGTCCTCCTCGCGGCGGTGCGGGGTGCTGGGTTCGCCGTCGACGATTCCGAGGCCGGGCTCTACATCTGGGCCACCCGTGGTGAGTCGTGCCGCGACACCGTCGAGTGGTTCGCCGATCGCGGCGTTCTCGTCGCCCCTGGGGAGTTCTACGGTCCCCGCGGTGGCACGCATGTCCGGATCGCGCTGACGGCCAGTGACGAGCGGATCCAGGCGGCGGCCGACCGGTTGCGCTGAGGCGGCGGCCGAGGCGGCGTGAGCGCGTCGTGCCGGACGGGCGGTGGTGTGCGGTGACAGGATTGTGTACGTGAACCTCGACGAAGTCGCCGACGAGCTGTACGGCCTCGACCCCGGTGAGTTCGTCGAGGCGCGCACCGCCCGGGTGGAAGCAGCGCGTGAGGCCGAGGATCGTGCGCTGGCGACTGCGATCGGGAAGCTGCGGAAGCCGACGACGGTGGGGTGGCTCGTCAATGTGCTCTCCCGCGCGTTGCCGGATGAGGTGGGGGCGCTCCTCCAGTTGGGGGAGGCGCTCCGGGACGCTCAGCGACATCTGTCGGGGCCGGACCTTCGGAAGCTCTCCGCCCAACGGCAGCAGGCGGTGAGCGCCCTGGTACGCCGGGCAGGGGACATCGCGGCCGAGCGGGGGCGGCAGGTCGGTGAAGACGCGTTACGCGAGGTAGGGCAGACGCTCACCGCTGCGCTGGCCGATTCCGACACGGCAGATCAGGTCCGGCGCGGCCGGATGGTGACCGCCGCGAGTTACAGCGGTTTCGGCCCGGCCGGACTGAGTGTCGTCTCGGGAAAGGCGCCGAAGACGACCGAGAAGTCGGTCACCACTTCGAAGGCGAGGTCGACATCTCAGGCGGACGCCGAGTCGGAGGCGAGCAGACGCGACGCCGAGCGAGCGACCGCGAAGGCGGAACTCGCGGAGGCCACCGCGCAGGCGGAGGAAATCCGCAGCGCGCTGGGCGATGCCCGGTCGGAACTCGAACAGGCGCGCTCGACGCTGGCCACCATCGACCACCGGATCGAGGAATTGCGCGCGGAGCTCGAACATGCGGAACAGGAAAGGCAATTCACCCGGAACGCCGAGAAAGCGTCGGCGGACACCGCGGCCCGGTCGGAACGTGAACTCGACCGGGCCGAACAGCGGGTGGACGAAGCACGGCAGGCTGTCGAGGACCTTCGGTGAGCACTTGACCTCCAGCACGGTTCAGGTTCTAGCGTGAGGACATGCCGTTCACAGACGACGAACTCGCTTACCTGTCCACCCAGCGCCTCGGACGTCTCGCGACGGTCCAGCCCGACGGGACCTTGCAGGTCAGCCCCGTCGGTTTTTCCTACAACCCCACGACATCGACGATCGACATCCAGGGTTACCGCATGGCGGCGAGCCGGAAGTTCCGCAACGTCGCCGATAACGGGCGGGTCGCCTTCGTAGTCGACGACGTCCCTTCCGTCGACCCGTGGCGGGTGCGGTGTGTCGAGATCCGGGGGCGGGCGGAGGCCATCGATGCGGATTCTGCGGAAGGGCAGGGTCTCGGCGGACCGACGATCCGTATCCATCCGCGTCGCATCATCAGCTTCGGTCTCGGCGCCACCGACCAGGACGTGCATCAGATGGTCTCGAACGCCCGCGACGTGTAGTCGCCGCCAAAACCGGGTGACTACACCGCTCCGGCGCTAACCTGGGCACAGGGTTCCACGCGGTCGGGTGTCCCATCCGAACGAAGTTCCCGATCGCAGTTCGTTCCCGGTCACAGTTCCTCACGATCTGAGGGCAGGAGGCAGGCAGCATGGACGCCATCACCCAGGTTCCGGTACCCGCCAACGAGCCGGTCCACTCGTACGCGCCGGGCAGTCCCGAACGCACAAGGATCAAAGCCGCACTAGCCGACATCGCGACCGATCCCGTCGACATCCCGCACGTGATCGGCGGGGAGCACCGGCACGGCGCCGGTGACTCTGTCGACGTCGTGCAACCACATCGGCACTCCGCGGTGCTCGGTACTCTGCGCAACGCCACCCACGACGACGCCTCAGCGGCCATCGAGGCGGCCACAGCGGCAGCGCCCGAATGGCGGGCGCTGTCCTTCGACGACCGGGCAGCAGTCCTCCTGCGCGCCGCCGACCTGCTGTCGGGGCCGTGGCGGGAGAGGCTGGCCGCGGCCACGATGCTGGGTCAGTCCAAGTCGGTGCAGCAAGCGGAAATCGACGCACCGTGTGAACTGATCGATTTCTGGCGCTTCAACGTGCATTTCGCCCGGCAGATCCTTGCCGATCAACCGATCTCGTCACCCGGCGTGTGGAACCGACTCGAATACCGGCCGCTCGAGGGCTTCGTGTACGCCATCACCCCGTTCAACTTCAGTGCCATCGCGGGCAATCTGCCCACCGCCCCGGCGCTGATGGGCAACACGGTGGTGTGGAAACCGTCGTCGACGCAGACAGTCGCGGCGTACTGGACCATCAGATTGCTCGAGGCCGCGGGAATGCCACCGGGCGTCATCAATCTGGTGACCGGCAGCGGGCAGGCGGTGTCGGAGGTGGCGCTGAGCGATTCCCGTCTCGCCGGGATCCACTTCACGGGGTCGACCCGGACGTTCCAGCACCTGTGGCGGCAAATCGGGGAGAACATCGGCAACTATGCCGGATATCCGCGTGTGGTGGGCGAGACCGGGGGCAAGGACTTCGTGGTCGCCCACACCTCGGCGGACGAGGACGTGCTGCGTACCGCGTTGATCCGGGGCGCGTTCGAATATCAGGGACAGAAGTGCTCGGCGGCGTCGCGCGCCTACGTTCCGAAGTCGTTGTGGCGGAGGATGCGCGACACGTTCACCGCGGAAGTCGACGCGCTCACCTACGGTGACGTGACGGATCTCGCGAACTTCGGTGGCGCTCTCATCGACCGCCGAGCGTACGACAAAAACGTCGCGGCCATCGAACGCGCCCGCAGCACCAGCGGCGTCGAGATCGCGGTGGGCGGCAAGTACGACGACAGCGTCGGTTATTTCGTCCGCCCCACAGTGCTGCTCGCCGACGACCCGCTGGACGAGGCGATGACCACCGAGTATTTCGGCCCGCTCCTCACAGTGCACGTCTATGACGATTCGGCGCCCGGCGCATTCGCCGACATCCTCGGCGCCGTGGACTCGGCTGCCCCGTACGCGCTGACCGGGGCAGTGATCGCCGACGACCGCCGGGCGGTGGAAGCCGCCACCTCGGCGCTGCGGTTTACCGCCGGGAACTTCTACGTCAACGACAAACCGACCGGAGCGGTGGTCGGGCAGCAACCTTTCGGTGGCGCCCGGGCCTCGGGCACCAACGACAAGGCGGGGTCCAAGCTGAACCTTCTGCGGTGGGTGTCGGCGCGCACGATCAAAGAGACGTTCTCGCCCGCCACCGACTACCGCTACCCCCACATGGGGTCGGAATGAAAGCGCCCGCGTCGCTGGCAAATCCGCTTCGGCCGGCGATCCTCGCGGCCTCGCGATCATCCCGGGTGCAGCGGGCCGTCACGGGCGCGCCGGTCACGCGCAAGCTCGTCGATCGATTCATCGCCGGCGACGACCGAGACTCCGTTCTGCGGACCGTCCGCGACCTCCTCGACTCGGGCCGCTCCGTCTCCATCGATTTCCTCGGCGAGGACACCCGTGACGAGGAGGGAGCACGGGCAACGGTCGACGAATATCTGCAACTCGTCGCCGACCTCGGCGCGCTACCCGAGGCGGCGCCCGGCGGGTCGGGCGTGCGCCGGCTCGAGGTGTCGATGAAGTTGTCGGCGCTCGGGCAGGCACTCCCGGACGGTGGGAATACGGTGGCCACGAACAGCGCCCGCACCATTTGCGCCGCCGCGGAGGTCGCCGGTGTCTGGGTGACTGTGGACGCCGAAGACCACACCACCACCGATTCGACACTCGCGATCGTGCGCGAACTGCGGCGGGACTACCCCTGGCTGGGGACCGTGCTGCAGTCGTACCTTCGGCGCACCGAGCAGGACTGTCGCGAACTGGCGGGTCACGGCTCCCGGGTTCGTCTCTGCAAGGGCGCATATCAGGAACCGGAGTCGGTGGCGTTCAAAGACCGTGCCGCGGTGGACGCGTCGTATCTGCGGTGCCTCGAGATCCTGATCGACGGATCGGGATACCCGATGGTGGCCTCGCACGATCCATCGGTCATCGCGGCGGTGGGGCCTCTGGTTGCGAAAACCAGGCGCACATTCGGGGACTACGAGCACCAGATGTTGTTCGGCATCCGGGACCTCGAGCAACGCCGGCTCGCAGACGAGGGCAAGCAGGTCCGGGTGTACGTACCGTATGGAACTCAGTGGTACGCCTATTTCATGCGCCGGCTCGCCGAGCGTCCCTCGAACCTGCGATTCTTCCTTCGGTCGGTGGTGAGCAGGGACTGACACACGCTCTGCCACAGAGTCCGGGCCGGGACTGCGCCGTTGTAGAGTTTCGCGGTGACCACTTCTGTCGAAGGATGGACCGGTGCGGTCCTCTTCGCAGTGGTCCTCGTGCTGTCGACGCTGCTCGGCCAGGCGCTCGTCGGGCACCGACTGCCGGCTCACCCACCCCGGACCGCGGTAGTGCTGTGGTCGGTGATTGCAGTCCCGTCGCTGCTGCAGTTCGTGTTTCCGGCGATTCTCGATGCGCTCGATCGCGCTCCGGACCGGATCAGGGACGATCAGTGGTGGCGCATTGTCACCTCCGTTGCCGTACAGGACGGCGGGCTCGCAGGAACGCTGGTGAATTTGGCGGTTCTCGCGTGGGTGGCGCCGTTGGCAGTGAACGTGTGGGGAAGTGCTCGCGCGGTTCTGCTGTTCGTGGCCGGCCAGATCATCTTCGGGTTGTTCACCGCATTCCTCTTTCCCTCGTCCGGGGCGGGGAACTCGGGAGCCACGCTGACACTTGCGGCGTCCATCGCCGGGCTGGTGGTCATGCAGTCGAAGGAATGGCGGTCCCGCGCGGCAAGTGCCGGGGTGGTGCTGGCGGGCGTTCTGCTCGTCGCGGTAGGCGACGCTCACGGACTCGCGGTGCTCACCGGAACATTGCTGGGCGCCGCCCTGGCGACCGTCAGTCCGCCGGTAGGAGACCCGGCCAGTGCGGCCCGGACCCTGTGAGAAGCTGTCAGTGTGCTTCTGCGATCCCTGAATCCTGTGGCCGTCGCCCGCGGCGACGACATCCCCGACGCCGTCCGGATCGGCGACTCCACGCTCTCGCGCAGCGACGTGCTGGGAGCCGCGACCTCCGTGGCGGAACGCGTCTCGCGTGCCGACCGGGTCGCGATCCTCGCCACCCCTACCGTGACTACTGTGCTTGCCGTGGTGGGCTGCCTCATCGCGGGCGTCACCGCCGTACCCGTTCCGCCCGATTCGGGCCCCGCCGAACTCGAACACATCCTGCGTGACTCGGGTGCCCAGGCGTGGCTCGGCGAGACCCCGCAGGACGCCGCAGGGCTGCCCGTCATCCCGGTCCGGGTCCATGCCCGCTCCTGGCACAGTTACCCCGAGCCGCCCGACGCGGCCACCGCACTGATCCTCTACACGTCCGGGACGACGGGACCGCCGAAGGGTGTACTCCTCAGCCGGAAAGCGATTGCTGCCGGACTCGACGCGCTCGCCGAGGCGTGGCAGTGGACCGGCGCCGACACCGTGGTGCACGGACTTCCGCTTTTCCACGTCCACGGGCTCATTCTCGGGATGCTGGGACCGCTGCGATTCGGCAGCCCGCTCGTGCACACTGTCAAACCCAACCCGAAGGCGTATGCCGCCGCACGCGGAACGATGTACTTCGGCGTTCCGACCGTCTGGAGTCGTATTGCCGATGACCCTGAGTCGGCCCGCGCGCTGTCGGGTGCGCGGTTGCTGGTGTCGGGCAGTGCGCCCCTCCCGGTGCCCGTGTTCGACAAGATCCACGAGCTGACCGGGCTCGCTCCGATCGAGCGCTATGGCATGAGCGAGACGATGCTGACCCTCAGTACCCGGGCGGATGGAGAGCGGCGGCCCGGCTGGGTGGGAGTTCCCGTCCGCGGCGTCGAGACCCGCCTGCGCGACGAACGCGGCGGCGAGGTTCCTCACGACGGAGTGTCGATCGGCGGATTGCAGGTGCGGGGTCCGATGCTGTTCGACGGATATCTCGGGTGTCCGAAGGCGACCGCGGAATCGTGGACCGAGGACGGCTGGTTCAAGACCGGCGATGTCGCAGTCATCGACTCGGCGGGGTTCCATCGCATCGTCGGACGCGAATCCACGGATCTCATCAAGTCGGGTGGTTTCCGGATCGGGGCGGGTGAGGTCGAGACGTCGCTGCTCAGTCACCCGGGTGTGCGGGAAGCGGCAGTGGTCGGCCTTCCCGACCCCGACCTCGGCCAGCGACTCGTGGCCTTCGTGGTGGGGGACAACGTCTCGGAGAGCGAGCTGATCGACCACGTGGCAGCCGAGCTTTCGGTGCACAAGCGACCTCGCGAGATCAGGGTGGTCGGCTCCCTACCCCGCAACGCCATGGGAAAGGTTCAGAAGAAGCAACTCTTCTGACGTCGGTAGGGTGGCGTCCGGAACCGGATCACTACGGATGGGCAGGCGCACAGTGAGTGTCGACAGCATTGTTCAGAGCACCCGGATCGTCCTGGCCTCCCGCCCGGACGGCACGCCCACGACGGACAATTTCCGTCTCGAGGTAGTGAGTCTGCCCGACCTCGCCGACGGGCAGGTGCTCATCCGTGTCATCTACCTGTCGCTCGACCCGTACATGCGGGGACGGATGAGCACCGCCGAATCGTATGCGGATCCGGTCGAGATCGACGAGGTGATGGTGGGCGGCACCGTCGGCCAGGTGATCGAATCGCGCCACCCGAAGCTCGCTACCGGTGACTACGTTCTCGCCTACGCCGGGTGGCAGTCACATGCGGTGGTCGACGGTCGTCATCTCCGCAAGCTCGACCCGGCCGCGGCGCCGCTCTCGACCGCGGTCGGTGTTCTCGGGATGCCCGGATTCACTGCCTATTCCGGATTGCTGAAGATCGGTCAGCCGAAACCAGGGGAGACCGTCGTCGTCGCGGCGGCGAGCGGGCCTGTCGGTTCCGCGGTCGGCCAGATCGCGAAATTGAAGGGCGCCCGGGCGGTCGGTATCGCGGGCGGTCCCGAGAAATGTGCCTATCTGTCGGAGGAACTGGGTTTCGACGCCGCCGTCGATCATCGGTCCCCGGATTTCGCCCGACAACTCCGCGCTGCAGTGCCGGACGGGATCGACGTCTACTTCGAGAACGTCGGCGGCGCCGTCGCCGCGGCGGTGCTCCCGCTCCTCAATCTCTATGCTCGCGTTCCCGTGTGCGGTTTGATCGCCCAGTACAACGACACGGCGACTCCCGAGGGTCCGGATCGGTTGCCCGGCTTCTTCACTCGAGTATTGGTGAAGAGTCTCACGATTCGCGGATTCATCCAGAGCGAGTTCGTCCCCGACATGTTCGCCGACTTCCAGCGGGATGTCGCGGGCTGGATTGGGGAGGGACGTTTCGCATACCGCGAGGACTTCGTCGACGGAATCGAGAACGCCCCGGCAGCGTTCATCGGACTTCTCGGCGGAAAAAACTTCGGCAAGCTGGTGGTCCGGGTCGCCGAGGAGACCTGAGGACCAGCCCGGCTGTGCCGGTTCACACCGCGAGGGTTTTCGGGCGTCGCAGAACAGTGCACGGTTGTCTGCCGCCCGGAGCGTCTTCGCCGGGTGCAACGTCTGCACCCGACAGACTGGCGATTCGGAAATCGCCGTATTCTTCCTGCACAGAGCGTCGTCGTGATAAAACAGTTATAGAAGCGAACCCTCGTTATGTGCGCGTGATGTCGATGGTGCGAGAGTTCGGTGTCATCCACATATTGGAGTGATGAGATCTATGACAGATCACAGTTCGGGGGCGGGTTTGCAGATTCTCGTCGATGGTAGGCCGGCGTCTGCCCCGCTACGCGACACGCTCGCGGTCGCCCGAAAACTGGTACGGCATTTCGCCGACAACGTGACTCCCTGCGGATCGCTGCCCGGTGAGCAGCTCCAGAGCGACGTGACCGATTTCACCGTCGTGTGCTTGCGACTGGGCATTCAGATGCTCGACGGAGGAACTTCGCCCACCGACGACGACCTCGCGGAAGTGCGGAACGCCTCGGCTCGGTGGGCCCGCGAGGGCTTTCCCTTGACGCTGGTTCTGCGCATCCTGCACGAGGGCATCACCAAGGCCGGCGACCTCGCGGCGGCCAATGCCCGCGAGGAGGATCTGCCCGGCCTGCTGGTCATCCAGAAGGTGATGTTCTCGCTTCTCGAGTGCGTGACGGTCGCGGCCACTACCAGCTACGTGAACGAGCTCGAAGCCGTCAACAGTGAACGCGACGGCGCCGCCGTCAACCTTGTCACCGCACTGCTCAGCGGTAGGAAGGCGGCGTCGGCTGCCCGACATGCGGGGGTGGAGCCGGCCGAGAACTACGTTGTCATGGGCCTTGCGGTGCCGCCGCACCCCGCCGAGGCAGTCGCTCACCGGCGCAAGGCCGTGGTCGCGCGGCAGAAGTTGCGACGTCTGCAGATCGAACTGGCCGAGGCCTCCGGCGGGGCGGCCCTGTGTTCCCTCAGTCCCGACGGCGGCACGATACTGCTCCCCGGCTCGCCCGAACGGGCATGGATCGTGTCGCTGCTCGACCGCGTCGGGGCGGCCGCGGAAGTACCACTGACCGCGACGGTGAGTCGGGTGCGCACGGCAGACATCCCGACGGCGGCGGAGCAGGTACACGAACTTCTCGACCTCGCGCATCAGCTGGCATTGGCTCCAGGTCTCTACGAGATGAATGATCTGGCACTCGAATATCAGCTCACCCGTCCCGGCCCGGGCCGTACCCACCTCGCACGTCTTCTCGATCCGTTGCAGAACTCACCGGAGCTGATCGAAACTCTCGAAGTGCACATCGGCCACGACCTGAACCGGCAGCGCACGGCGAAGAAGATGCACCTGCACACCAACACGGTCGACTATCGGTTGAAACGAATAGCGCAGCTCACCGGGTGCGACCCGACGCGACCTTCCGGATTGCGTCAGATCCAGGCCGCGCTCGTGGCCCGGAAACTCGAGGTGGCCCAACGCGAACGCTGACTGCCGGGTTCCTCAGCCCGCGAGTTCGGTGGTCCGGGTGAAGGCGCGGTCCCTCGACTCGTCGAATCGTCGTGCCTGCGCCTCCATGTCCGTGAGGTAGCGGCTGATGCAGTCGCGGACCTGCTCGCCTGCGCTGCCGAAGTCGTTGCGGTCGAAAAGGTTCCACGCCTCGAGTGTGGGCCGCAGCACCTCGTCGAGGTGCCGCCGGAGGTCGTAGATTCCGTGCCGCGCCATCAGCGTCGCGGCGTGCCGGAAGCCCGGGAGGGTCACCCCGGGCATCTGGAAGTTCATCACCACGTCGGCCACCGCGCGGACGGCCTGGTCCGGCGCCAAGTCGAGTGCTGCCGCAACCAGATTCCGGTAGAAGATCATGTGCAGGTTCTTCTCGTCCCCGATTCTGGTGAGGATCCTGTCGGCGAGTGGGTCGCCACACACCGCTCCGGCATTTCGGTGCGACACCCCGGTGGCGAGCGACTGCACCGTGACCGACGCGAGCGAATGAAGCAGGCTGGCACCTTCGAGCGCGCAGGCAATCCCGACGGTCATGTTCTGCATCCGGGCGCGTTCGAGGGCCACGGAATCTACTCCACGGCGCTCCACCAGGTAGTCGCGCAGGACGACGCCGTGCCGGTGGGTCTCGGCAGTCCAGGTCCGCACCCATGTTGCCCAGGCGCTGTCCCTCGAGACGCTGTCGGTCAGCTGCTGCAGGCCCGACGGCAGATTGTCTCCCGTGAGCAGGGTGACGATCATCGCCGCCTCCCCGACGTCGTCGAGTTTGCGCCGTTCCGTGAATATCCTCCTAGGAGCAGGGGTTCCGCAGTCTCGGGGAAAGTAGTCGTGCGGGTGCCACACGTCGACGGCCTCGCGGTGGCGTCGCAGGTTCTCCTCCGCGGTCGGCCGCAGTTCACGGAGCAACTGGCGTTGCGGGAGCAGCGTGGGCCGGGGCCCGTGCGGGCTCGACATCGTCACGGTGGAAGTAGCGGCCATGGGAATCCCTCGGGTCGACAACTGGGGCGGGCTGACTCGAGGACCGTAGGTCGCGCACTCGAAGGCTTGCCAGTCTTCGCTGGCGTTCTTGGTGGAGATCGCAGCGGCGCCGGTGTCCGATTGTCGGGCATCACAAGGGAATGGCGGCCATCTGCGAGTAGTGGGTGCGTGAACCTCTCGTGTGCAGTAACCTTCGGCGACTCATGTCGGTGCGGGGGGTTGTCAGCCGCCATAGTGCGAGAGGGGAAACGCTGTGGCCGATAATAATTCGGAGACCGGCTTGGGGATCATGATGGCCGGCCAACCGGCGTCGGAGCCGCTACGCAATTTTCGGTCGCTGGCGCGTCATCTGGTCTCCCGATTCGCCACCGAGATCGCGTCACCGGGAACGGCGCCGGGTAAGCAGTCCGAGAACGACGTCACCGAGGTAACGGTTCATTGCCTGCAGCTCGGTATACAGATGTTCGACACCAGGAGTGCACCCGCAGACGGAGACCTGGATCCGCTGCGCACGATCGCGGCCCAATGGGCGCGTGAGGGTGTACCACTGAAGTCGGTTCTTCACGTCTACCACGAGGGAATCCGCCGGGGGTGGGACTTGGTCGTCTCCAAGGCTCGCGCGGAGGATCTGGATGACGTCGTCGCGGGTTCCCTCCTCCTGCTCGCACTGGTAGAGAGTGTGACGGTCGCTGCCACCTCCAGTTACATGGCGGAGGTCGAGGCATTGACCAGCGAACGGAACTCGGCGGCGCAGGCGATGGTCACGGCGCTCCTGAGTGGGCGTAATCCGGTATCGCTGGCCAGACAGTCCGGTATCGGACTGGTGGAGAACTATGTCGTGATCGGGTTGTCGGTGCCGCCGTATCGTGCGGATACGAACCCGAAGCTGCCCGAGGCCGTCGGGATTCGACGGCGGACCCGACGTGTGCAAGCCGCCATCTCGGACGCCTGCGGTGGTGCGCCGCTCGCCCTCCTCAGCGAAGAGGGCGGAACAATCCTCCTCCCGGGCACACCGACACCGGCGGAACTGCAGAACCTCATACGCCGGCTCGGTGAAGCATCGGAGGCGGACGTGACGGCGGCCGTCGCCCCCGCACGCATCGACCGCATTCCCAGCGCGGCTGACGAAGTGCACGAACTGCTCGACCTCGTGCATCAGCTGTCCCGGCCGCAGGGGCTGTATCGAATGGAAGACCTTGCCCTCGAGTTTCAGCTCACCCGGCACGGGCCGGGGCGAACGCATCTCGCGAGTCTGCTCGAACCGCTCGACGGTTCACCGGAACTCGTCGAGACACTCGAGGTCCACATCGGTCACGATCTGAACCGCCAACGGACCGCGAAGAAGATGCACGTCCACGCGAACACCGTCGACTACCGACTCAAGCGGGTTGCCCAGCTCACCGGTTTCGATCCCACCCGGCCGTCCGGATTACGACAGATCCAAGCGGCACTCATTGCCCGGCGCCTCGAGCAGGCCCATCCGCGTCAGTAGCGCAGGGTCCGCCGACACCACCCTTCGCTACGATGTGTGGCGGATCATATTCGATCCGGGTGTGTCGTCGGTCGTCTCGTGACCGAAAAAGTCTGGGAGGCAGGCGATGGTCGGAGGTCGTCATTCGAGTACGCGGGATGAGCGTGGTGGCCGTTCCCTCGGTTTCTACCTGATCTGTGCTGTCGTTGTGGTCGGTCTGGCGGCGTCCGTAGTCGTGATTGTGCAAGAGGTGCGGTCCTGGACCGGTGGCTGCGACCAGCTATCCGAATACACCCTTGCGGCAGATCCGAGTATCGCGCCGACGCTCAGTGACATCCTGGGCGAGGCGAAGGACACCGACACCGGTTGCGCCACCATCGCTGTCAGCGCCGCCACCTCGGGTGACATCGCCGGACGACTGGGTAAGGGCACCGACGCCCCCGACTTGTGGATTCCCGACACCGGAGCGTGGGTGGGGAAAGCGGCACTCACCGCCGCGGGTCCGGTGGAGGTGATGACCGGGTCGATCGCGTCGTCGCCGATCGTCCTGGTGTCCCGCGAGGGCGAGGCTCCGGCACCTCAGACCTGGCTCGCTGCGCTGCACCTCGAGAACATCCAGCTCGGTAACCCCCTCGTCACCGGCGTCGCGCAGGGGCCGATCACTGCTGCCCTCGCCGAAGGCGAGTCCGACCCGGTATCAACGGGCACGGTGCGAGCCGCCCTGGTGCCACTCGCGCAGGAGGAGAGTGCGCGCACCACCGACGAACCCATCGGTGTAGAGATGCTGCGAGGTGTGGCCGACAACGGCGGAGTCGCCGTCGCCACCGAACAGGCAGTGGTCGACTACACCGCGGACACCGGTCCGGGACTCGTTGCGACGGTGCCCCCGACGGGCAGCAACTTCATGAACTTCCCTCTGGTCGTCACGTCGCCGGCGCCGGACCGCCACTACAAGGCCACCCAGGTTGCGCGTGCCGTCGCCGAGGTTCTCGGTAGCGAGTCTTCCCGTACGGCTTTTGCGGACAGCGGTTTTCGCGGGCCGGACGGTAGCCCATTGCCGGGCGGGCGCGGTGTCGGTGAGGTTCCCGACCTGGGCCTGACGGAGGAGACGGTGTTGCAGGACGCACTCGGTGCGTGGGCGTTGATGGCGCTGCCCATTCGTACTCTCGTCGCGATCGATGTGTCGGGATCGATGGAGACGCCGGCGGGCAACCGGTCTCGGATGGACCTCACGGTGGACGCCGCGCTCGCCGGGAACGCCATGTTCCCGGACAGCGTGTCGGCGGGATTGTGGGCGTTCTCGCAGGGGCTCGGCGGGGGACCGCAGGACTATCGGGAGATGGTGCCGATCCGGCGCTACGACACGGTGGTCGACGGCCTCACACAACGCCAGGTCATGGCCCAGCAGGCGGAGAAGGTCGACGGTCTCGTCGGCGGCGCCACGGGTCTGTACGACACGGCGCTGGCCGCGTTCCGGACCGTGCAGGAAACGTACGATCCGCGCGCCGTCAACAGTGTGATCATCTTGACGGACGGGGCGAACGAGGATCCGGACTCCATCACCAAGGAGCAGCTGCTGAGCATCCTCGAGCGGGAAATGGATCCGGCGCGTCCCGTCATCATCGTCACGATCGGTATCACCGACGACGCCGACGCGGCCACCCTCGCGGAGATCTCGAGGGTGACCGGCGGGTCGAGTTACGTCGCGAAGGATCCGGCCGACATCTCCAATGTGTTCGTCAACGCGCTCGCTGCCCGGGGTCGGTAGCGGGAGCGGCCTTCCTGCGGAACCGCGCGTTCGCGAAGGCGAGCGCGGTGATTCCCAGGAACAGCACACACGTGGATAACAGCTGGGTGCGAGCGCTGGTGTCGAAGAGCATCAGCACGACGAACCCGCCGAGCAGGGCGAGGGTGGCGTAGCTCAGCCACGGGAACAGCCACATCCGGACGGTGAGCTTGCCCTCGCGTTCGAGCCGCGGACGCAGCCGCAGATGCGAGACGACGATGAAGATCCAGATGACCAGGAGCGCCGAGCCCACGGCATTCAAGAGCAACCCGAGCAGGTCGTCCGGCAGCCACCAGTTGAGAAGCACGCTGACGAAACCGAAGAACACGGACAGCAACACCGCGTTGAGCGGCACGCCCGAGTTGGAGATCCGGGCCATGAACGCCGGACCGTCTCCGCGGCGGGACAACGAATACGCCATCCGTGAGGTGCCGTAGATGTTGGCGTTGAACGCCGACAGCAACGCGATCACCACGACCAGTTCCATGAAGCCGGCCACGTAGGGAAGGTGCGCCTGATTCAACACGGCCACGAAGGGCCCGCTCTTCAGGTCGGAAGAATCCCAGGGGAGGACGAGGACCATGATCGAGATCGAGCCGATGTAGAAGACACTGATACGCCACACGACGCTGAGCACCGCGACGGCGATCGACCGTTCGGGGTTCTCGGACTCGGCCGCGGCAATGGTCACGATCTCGATACCGCCGAAAGCGAATGCCACCACCAGGAGTCCGGCGGCGACACCGGCAAACCCTTCGGGCATGAACCCGCCGTGCCCGAAGAGGTTGGTGGTACCCACCGGTTCGGTGTCGGGGAGCAGCCCGAACACGAGCAGCACTCCGATCGCCAGGAAGGCGATGATGACGGTGACTTTGATGGCGGCGAACCAGAATTCGAATTCACCGAAGTTGCTGACTTTGGCAAGGTTGACGGCCGCGAAGAAGATCACGAACACCAGGGCGACCACCCACTGTGGGACCCCGGGCAGCCAGCCGCTGACGATGCCCGACGCGCCGGTGATCTCGGCTCCGAGAACCATGATCAGCATGAACCATTTTGGTAGCCGTTGTACTTGGTGAAATAAAAGAAGACCCGCCGCGACTGGCATCGCAACGGGTCGGAGTCCGACTAAGAGGGAGTCGAACGTTGCTTCAGCATATCTCATACCCAGGTCAGACGCTATGAGCGTCCGCCGCGGCCCACGCAAGGCCGACCAGTTCACCATCCTCGACAACGCCGCGTTGTGTGACGATCGCCTGTCGTTCCGCGCCCGAGGAATCCTCGCCTACATCTTGTCGAAGCCAGCTGACTGGCGCACGTCGTCGGAGTCGCTCGCCCGGGCCGCGAAGGAAGGCCGCGACGCGATCCGCACTGCACTGCGCGAGCTGCGCGAGTTCGGCTACATGGTGACCGAGAAGATCCAGGACGGTCAGACCGGCCAGTGGTCGACGATCTCCACCGTCTACGAGCTTCCCGTCGACGCTGATCAGAGCCCTGTTCCGCCGAGGCCTGGAAAACAGGCGTCCGGTAAACCGGACCTCGGTAAGGCAGGCGCTACACAAAGGAATGCCTTACAAAGGACTGAGACAAACCACCACCAGACCTCCTCGCCGAAGCCCGCCCCGGCCGCGGTGAGGGAAGAGCCGGTGGTGGTGGTTCCAAGGTCTGACGAAGAACTGACCTCCCTCGCCCAGGCATGCCGGGACAAGGGGCTGCCTGCGTCGTGGGACACCCTGAGCCGCGAGAAGGCCCAGGCGATCACCGACCTGGTCGAGATCCACGGCGTCGACGCCCTTGCCGCTCACGCGCTCAAGATGCATACCCCCGGCAATCCGACGAAGCACGCGGGCGGCCTGCTCAACTTCTGGCGGTCGATGCCCATACCTCGGGCGGCCAGACCCGCAGCGAAGGATTGTGACCGCTGCGAGAACGGCTGGTACGGCGCCGACTACGACCAGCCGTGCCCGAGCTGCCGCCCGAACCTCGCCCGCGTGGCGGCGTGATGACGCATCTACAGAACGCCCTCGACTTCCGTAGCCAGCTCGACCCTGCATCGGCCGAGTACGCCGCAGTCGATGCTCTGATCACACAGCTGATCGAGTCCAACACCTTCACCTACGCCGACGCCTACGAGTACGAGCGCTACATCGCCGAGACCGATGCCGACCGAAGGAACCGCAAATGACTATCTGGCACACCACCACAGGATCGGTAAGCGGACCCGGCGCCGAGGAGATCCTCGCCCAGTTCGGCGACGACGCCTTCTACCGCCCCGACTCGAACCTGCGCCCCGACGCCCTCGGCCGAGTCCTCGTCAATGGCGGTGAGCGCACCGCAGCACTGCTGCTGACAGTCGGCAACGGTCCCGCCCCCGACGAGGACCAGGCTGCGCGAGCACTGCGTCGAGCGGGTCTCTCGACGGACGAGGAGGCGTGAGCATGCGACGTAACCTCGACGCCAACGTCGCCTACGCGATCGCGTTCCTCGCGTTCGCCCTGAGCTACTCGAAGCTGGTCGACCTCGCAGACCGTGCGGGCTACGGACTCATGGCGTACGTCTGGCCGCTCGTTGTCGACGGCCTCGCTGTGTTGGCGGCGCGGGGTGTGATGCGCCTTGCGACGTCACGGCGGTACGCCTGGTCGCTTCTCGTGGCCGGCACCGCCGTGTCGGTGTTCGCAGCGATCCTGAATGCGATGGTTCCTGCCGGACCACTGCCACCCTTCGCTGCCGCCCTCGTCGCAGTCGTACCGCCACTGTGCCTCCCGTTCGCGTCGCACCTCGCCCGCAAGATGCGAAACGACGAGGTCAGTGAGGAGTCGCAGCCGGACGTCACAGTCGAGGACGCCGCACCCAGCGACCCGCCGCCCGCGAGCGCGATGGAACCCGAGCCGCTGCACCTCGTCGCACCGACGCCCCGTCCGGGCAAGTACACGGAGGAGCAGAAGGCGCAGGCGCTCGCGCTCGTCGCAGCCGGAGTGTCGCAGCGTGAAGCCGGTCGGCGGATCGGCGGTGCACCAGGAAACACGGTTCGAAGGTGGATCGCACAAGCCCAAGCAGTCGCATGACACCGTCGTTGTAGATTCGCTCGCGCGGTCCGGTCAGGGAGGGAAGCCCAGGCCGGGCGTCGCTGGCGTACCGTCTGGTTTGATCAGCGAATGAAACGAATCCTGCTCGTCATCCCAGCCGCCCTCCTGCTCGCCGCGTGTGGCGACTCCAGCGAGCCCGTCGCAGTCGCGCCCGCGACCAGCGCACCCGTCGTAGCGACCACCACCGCTCAGGTACCGATCGCCCCAGTGCCCGCAGCCAACATCTACGAGGTCACCGAGGCAGGCCTGACGACCGCCGTCAACGTCCCCGTCACCAAGTCCGATGCCGAACTCGCCCAGGGATGCGCCGAAGCGAAGGCCGCGATGGGCGCGCTCGGCCTCACCACCGCCGAGCAACTGCTCGCGATCATGCAGGCAACCCAGGAGAACGTCAGCGCAGGCACTGTGACCGACGCTGGCGAAGACAGCTGGGCGAAGTCGACACCCGCCGAACAAGCCGCCCTCATCGAATCGATCCGCGCTGCTGCTGCCGACGAGTGCTGAACGCACAAAACGCCCCCACCCTCATTGCGAGGGTGGGGGCGAATCTGTCTGCGATCAGTGCGCGCCGATGTACGTCGAGACGACGTACGACGCATGCCGGTCGAGACTCTTCCGGGCATGGTCGTACTTCATCGTCATCCGCGGATCGCTGTGGCGCGCGGCGTCCTGGACGTCGCGCAGCGGTACGCCGGCGTCGAGTGCGCTCACGATCATGGTGTTCCGGAACGAGTGCGGCGACACCGTCTTCTTGATTCCCGCGACGTTTGCGAGGCGCTTCACGACGCGGTCTGCGGACCGCCTCGTCATCGCGGTGCCGTCGCGGCGCAACAGCAGTGGGCCGCTCGTCCGATCGCCGATCGCCGCGTCGACTGCCCGCATGACCGGCACGGGCATCGGCAACGTCGCAGGCTTGCCACCCTTCCCGACGAAGGTGATCACGCGGTGCCCGCCTTCGGCGCCCTGGCAGTTGGCGATGTCCAGCTCGCACACCTCGGAGACCCGCATGCCGAGGATGCCCATCAGCATCACCAACGCTTCGTCGGTCACCCGGTTGGTCGACTTCTGGGCTGCGGTATGGATGGCGGCGAACTCGGCGCGGGACATGCCCATCGTCCGTGTCTTGTCCTGGTGGACCTTCGGCAGCCGCACGTTCCGGGCGGGCGACTTGGCGATGTGCCCGTCCTCCTCGGCGAGCCAGTAGAACATCTTGATCGCGGCGATCCGCCGGTTCACGGTGGCGGGCCGGTTGTGGCGTTCGAGTTCGAGGTGGCGGGCGAACAGCTCGAGGTGCGGGCGCTCGACGTCGACGATGGGGTCGAGGCCGTGATGGCCGCACCAGTCGAACAGGATCTTCAGATCGGTGCGGTATCCCTCGAAGGTGTGCTCGTTGCCGTAGCGGGCAAGGAACCCGGCAACGATCATGTCGTTGCGTGTTCTCGGGATGGTGAGGGCAGTCGTCACTCGGGTAACGTCGAGCATCGGTCATCACTCCAGGCGTTTGGTGTGGTGGCAAGGCCCTCGCAGAGTGTTGGTAGCACTCGCGGGGGCCGTCCCCTTTCTGGGGTGCCACGACCTTAGACCGGAATCGCAAACGTGTAAATAATCCATGGAGCGTGTGGGTTTATGGGCGGGGGTAGCGGACCTACTTGAAGCCGGTCTGCTCAAGCGACTTGCGAAGCAATTCCCACGCCCCGTCGTCAGGGTTGTGGTCGACCATCGCTGTCGTTCCCTGGACCTCGCCGCTGTCCTTGATCCGGCGAAGGTCGACGCGGTAGCGCGCCTTGCCCTCAGTGCCGAGGAAGGGGATGTTCACGGCTTCGAACGTTCCGATGGTTTTCCCGTTGACTTTGAGGTCTAAGTGCAGCGCCACTGTCGTCAACTCTCCTGATGGTGGGTTTATGGGCGGTGTTTGTTTCAGCCTCGCAATTCGCACATCCTGTGATTTTTTGAGGCCGAAGTAAACATCAGGGTCAGGCGTAGGGGTGTTCGATCACCAGCGACCCATCAACGAGATCAACGTTGGGCGACTCGGCCTTGTCACTCCAGTCGCCGCGTTCGACGATGACGGGCAGTGAATCATCCAGGCCTTCTAGTGCGGCCCTGAGTTCTCCCACTGTTTTGCATTTCATCGCTACGATCTCCCTTCGCTGAGCAAGTCTAGGCGGGTCATTCGGGTGGCCGATCGGGTCGGCTTGGGTACGATCCCGAGGTGAATCAGAGCCAGGGAATCCGAGTGGCAATGCACGTCGCGCTCCCGTTCATTGCACTGCTCCTCGGCGTCTCCGCGTATGCGGGATTCCGTACACAGGAGATCCCAGAGCGCCCGCTCCCCGGCACGACCCAACCGCACGTCGTGACATGCGGCAGTTACCTGACTGGCGGAACCGTCTCCGAGGCGCAGGAGACAGCGACTGTCGCCGCCTGTGCCACCATCTCCGCGACTAGCGGCCTGCTCGTGTGGACGGCCTGGGGGCTGCTGATCGCCATCGCCGCACCGCTCCTGTTGTGGATCACCTTCGGTCGTCACGACGCGGAGCCCGAGACCCCGGCCCTGCCCGTACCGCCACAGCCACACCTGCTCGGGTACGACCACCCGCAACCGGGCGACCTCGGTTGGTACGAGCGGCCAGGCGGACCCTGACCTCTCATTCAGTTGGTCGAGTTGCGCAGACCGTCCGGTACGGGAGAATGCGCGACATGCCCCTGACGAACCGGAAGCCCACCCGAACGAAGCGCACGCCCAAGGCAATCGCCCTCTGGACCCTGATCGCAATCACCCCGGTCGCCGTCGCAGCCGGGTTCGCGTGGGATACCCAACGCGGGGCTGTATCCGCAGACAGGATCAGCGGGCCACCGCCCGTCGCAGACTTCACACCACCCCAGCCCGACCCGGCCGTGGTGACCCGCCCGGACGGTGGGCCGCTGAAGGTCCTGTTCCTCGGCGACTCCCTGACCTACGGGCTGTACGCCTCCAACGACGCGGCCGGGTACAGGCCGCAGTTGGTCGAAGCGATCCGAGAGGGCGGACCGGTCGAAGAGCGAACAGCCGAGCAGGTCGGCGGGAAGGTCGCTGACATCAAACCTCAGTCCTACCAATCGGGCGGCTACTCACTCGCCGTCGTGGAGCTGGGCACCAACGATGTCAACAGAACCGATCTCCCCACCTTCGAGACGAACTACCGGAACCTACTGACCTCGGTCCGTGCGTCGTCACCCGATGTGGAATTCCTATGCGCCGGCACCTGGCAGGATCCGAAACTCGGGGAACCCTACGACCTGGTGATCGAACGACTGTGCCTGGAAAACGGCGGCGCATACGTCGACCTGTCCTCACTGTTCCTCGGTGAGGGATACCGCGGACCGGCCGACCTGCCGAAGCATGGCGGCATCAGCGACAACTTCCACCCCAACGACTTCGGCTACACAGCGATCTCGGACGCTCTCTTGTACCGCCTCGAGATCGCCTAGAGCGCCATTCGTGCGATGAACTCCTGCATCGTCAACCCCAGATCGCACCCGGACGCCACCATTGCATCCAGTATTTGATTCAGCTTTGCCAGGTTGATCGTGTTGCCGTCGCCACCGGACTCCATAACCTGGTGACCCATCAAGATGATAAGGCCTTTGTCGGTGTGCGCCTTGTTCATCGCTGCCGACAGATTCGCAATCGACTGGTTCACGTTCAGTGCCTGCAAGGTAAAGAGTCGGGCCGGGGTGACGGTTTCGCACGTAATCAGCGGGTTGGTGGCGATCCGGGAGGTCTGCCAGTACCGGGAGATGATCCCCTCGACGCGAGCGTCATGGACTCCCAGCGGATACGAGTGCGAGGTGGAGTCGTATCCCCAGCCTGACTGCCACGCCTTGATCGCCTCGCACTCGTCGATCAGTTGCTGGTCAGTCAGGCCAGTGAGCCCCAGGCCGTGCGAGGACAGGGAATAGCAGTGCGCGCCAACCTCCCAACCGTGGGTGTCATGGAGTGTGGCTACCTGCGCGTTCGTCATGAACACACTCGCGTTCGTGCCGTGCGCCCCAGGGATGGGCATCAAGGTGGCTTTCAAGCCTCGAGCGGTGAGCGCGGGCTCTAGCACTGTGGCTTGTGAGACGTGCGAGTCGTCCCATGTGAGAACGATCGCTCCGTTCGCGTTGACCCCACGCGGGTCGCGGTGCACAAACTCAACACCATGGAAGCGGACCTCTGTCACGCTCGCCGCCGCGGTGGCAGTGACGATGATCGACTGAATCGCAGACCACGGCGCACCGGTGCCAATGGTGTACGTGAAGGCGGACTGCGGAATGTCGAGGATCACCCACCGGCCGACCTGGACGACGGTGCCCGTCTGCGCGGCGTCCTTCGAGATCGTCGCAACGGACGCGTTCGCGCCCGACGAGGTGCCGACGTTGACGAGGATCTGCGTCCAGTTGGTGTCGAGCACCTTCACGAACAACCGGACGTTGCACGAGGACGCATCGAACGGCGCACCGAGGACCTTCGTGACGTTCATGTTCCCAGCGGACGTGCCGTTGCTCTTGAGGCGTACACAGCGGTCGCCGAACATGGCGTCGGTCGTGTAGGCCGCCGTCGAGTCGGTGTAGTTGATCGCCGCCTGTGAGCCCGCGATCGCCCACCCGGACGAGGCCTCGTTCATCAGCAGAGACAGGAGCGGGCGGGCGGTTGCGCGGCCACGGCGGGCGGCGAACTTAGCGTCAGCGAAGCGGGGTGCCAGCCCAGGCGCGTCAAGTATTCCCATGTCAGCTCACCACAATCGCGGGTACGGCCGTCGCTGCGCCAGCGGCGTTGCGGGTTACGGCGGGTTGGGCATAGGTCTTCGTCACGGGCGAGCCGTACGTGATCGTGTAGGCATCCACCGCGCCAGGGAACGACGCGCTGAGCGTGGTCGCGGTGTACGTGCCTGGGGTGCCGTCCGGCCACACCACGGGCGCGCTGATCGCCGCCTCGTTCGAGTTCCGCGTGATGGTCCCAGCGATCAGCAGATCGGGGTTACGTGCGAGCTGGCTGAATTGGGCCGACGTGTCCGCCTTCCCGAGCGAAGTCTGCACAGTCGACGCGAGAGCGGTCTTTACGATGCCGGTGGCCGGGGCATAAATACTGTTAGCGGTCGTCCGAGTCTCCGAGTCCGGGTCCGCAAGTTTGGCCGCGATCGCCTCGTCCTGGGCGGCGGCCAGGCCCTGCGCCTGGGCGACGAGCTGCTGCACCTGACCGATCACCTGCGGTTCGTAGGTGACGAACTCCTCGATCAGGTCCATCAGATCGACGGGGCCGGTCGCGGGGACCACGATCTTGAAGGTGTCGAGATACCAGCCTGCCTCGACGCGCACCTCGTACGGGCCGGACTGGATATCGGGCGAGGCTCCGTCGCCGTCCACGATGTTCACGACAGTCTCGATCGGGGCTACGATCGCGCCGCCGGCGCCCGCGAGAAGATCGGTCCGCGTGTAAGTCAGAGTGCCGGTTTCGAGATCCTCACCCGTGGGCAAGATGAAGCTGGAATTGACAATGGTCATTCTGCTACCCCTTCCATGGGAAACGCCTCCGCGAGAAGCGGGTTCAGTTGTTCGTCACAAGCGCGCTGCAGGTCCCCGGCCCACTGATCCACCCACGCCGGGTCGGGGCCGGTCATCAGAAGCACCCACCCTTGGGGCACGTTCCCGTAGTCGCCGCGACGCTCTACCGTGGTCTCGCCCGTGAGGGTGTTCAGCAGCCATAGGTGGGGCGCCACTGGCTGGACTTCCGCCGGGCCGACGAACTCGGCCAACTCCTCCGCAGTGATCCGGAACGCTCCGTCTTGCATCATGTCGCCGACTCTCCTATCGCGCCCCACATGAGCTTCGTTTTGTCGTATGTGAGCGCTGACATAGCGATAGTGGCGGGCAGCACGCTCTGATCCCCGATGTAGGCGTGGCGGGCTTGAGGGACAGTCCCCGCTTGCTCTGCCACACCAGTTTGGAAAATGCAGCCGAGGCTCCGCGTTCCCTGAAGGAATCCCGGGGCGATCTGCAGCTGGGCGATCGCGAACAGTTGATCGTTCTGTGCTTCCTGAGTCATTCCCGTTGCGATGTGATACCGCTGCCGCTGGGACGTCAGGACGCTCTTGATATTTCCCGAGTTCCACAGCAGTTGCATGCGATCGTTCGGCTGGTCGTAAACGTAGACCCCGAGGTACCACGCATCGATGTCGACTAATCCTGCGTCGTCACCGGTAATTATTCGCACCGCTTCAACGGGGGTAGGCGTGTCACGACCACCACGGATAAAGGCAAATTCGACGAATCGCTTCCCCGGCTTGAAAGATGGGATTTCCGTCAGTGATTTGCTGGCGCCTTCGCCATCGTCATCCATGTAGTACAGGCGTTGCATCATTGTGTCAGGGAACGTCACAAGGTCCCGACCCCCAGTCGACGCCCAGATCGGTGTGGTGGTTCCGGTTCCGATGAAGCTTTCGAGGTCTGCGATCTGCTCCCCATGAACCTGGATCAGTTCGTTGTTTTCCTCCACCTGCCCGGTCAGTTCGCCCATGAATGTCGCCAGGCCGACAATGTCTGTGAACGCACCCTGAGTGATCGCCCCGACGAGGTTCGTGATTACCTGTCCGATGCTGGCATATCCACCTTTGAACAGCGACTGGGCGACCGAGAAGAGGCTGATGGGTTCGGTCTTCTCTGTGATCATGTTGACCCGCTCGGCCTCGTACTCGGCCTGTGTCTTCTGCCCCCAGGCCTCGATGCCACCGAGGCCGTCGAGCATTCCGTCCGGGGTCTGTTCGATCGGTGACGTCATCGCATACCACCGCCTTCCGTCACGTCGCTGTATCCCATTCGGGGACTGTGATGTTGTGCGTAATCAGCTCGTTCTCGAGCTGGCGGATACGCCGCCGGTTCTTCCGTTCGTTCTCCTCGGACCGGCGGACGACGGTATCGACCTTCCCCTCTAGTCGGGCGACGTCACTGTTCAATCCCTCGATCTGCTTCTGCCAATAGGCAGCCGCGGACTCGAATGCCTTCTGCTCCGCCTGCAACCGGATCGGATCCGCCGCTGCTTTCTGTGAGGACCGGCCGTTGATTTTCGCGACCAGGACCGTGCAGATCGCGGTGATGATCACCCCAGCGAGAGCCCACATCGGCCCGTTAGCTGTTCCCATCAGTCATCCTCCGGCTCAGTATGTTTCGGCAAGAGCCGGTCACCGCCCAATTGGATCGCGTTCGGCCACGACGATGCATGGGTGACGATCGCGGAGAAACCGAAATAGATGATTGCGCTGATCCACCCGGTCGTGGCGAACCCTGCCAGCCACGAGATCAGGTACATGAAACCCCAGACCATCGGCACCACAGCCAACGCCATGAACCCGTGCCGATCCGTCCGTGGGGGGTCATACAAGATTGCGCTCACAACGGCGACACCCGCGGCAATGAACCATGGCCACGCCAACACAGTGAAGCTGAACCAGTCGGGGAGCCACCCGAATGTGGCGCGCCGGGTTGCGGTGATCCCGGCCATCACGTACGAGTATCCGAAGAGCGCGTAGATCATCGCGAACAGCAACAGGAACTTTCCGCGATGGCCGTTGATGCGCCGGGTCAGCGGGCGGGTGAACCGGTCGCCGTGCAACCGGGACCACACCGCCCGCATCACCCGATCAGGCATCAGCTTCGTGATCGCCGATGTCGCCGTTCTCCCACCGCTCGAGTACGGGGGTTGCGCCCTTGAGGAACACGGCGATCGGGGTCAGTGCCGCTGCGCCCGCCGCTGCCCACAGTCCGACAGCGGCGAGGGGGCCGTCGACGAATGCGCCGGCGGCGAGACCGCACAGGATGATCGCGGTGGTGACCAGCGAGACGAGCGCTTTCGCGATCTGCGAAGCGGAGTAGTTCAGTGGGTTGTACTTGCTGTCAGCGAAACTCATGTCACTTCTCCAGCTTTTCGAGGAGGGCGTCGAGCTTGCGCTCGATGCGGGACTGGCGGGCGCCGATGGTGCGGACCAGGCCGACGAGTGAGCGCTTCGCGTCGTCCGGGACATCGGCCATCGCGGCGTCGAAGTCGTACTGGTCCCAGACGGCCTCGTTCCAGATGTCGGCCCAGATGTCGTAGGGCCATGGCTCCTGAGTGGACCGTGTCGATTCGTTGACGTTGGCGGGTGTGCCGATCTGCCGTAGCTTCCCGGCGAACGGGTGCAGTTGGGCGGCACCTTTACGGACTACGTCGGTCATGGTTTCTCCTTCGGTGATGCCGAACAGGGTCAGCAGTTCGGGGATCTCGAGGTGGGTGTAGTTCGCGTCGCACGGGCCGAACGGGGCGCACAGCACCCGGTCGGAGTACTGGTGCGCGAAGCGGTTCAAATAGTCGTAGGACTGCCCGGGTGTGCCGTTGTAGTGCGGTACGACCAGCGGGATGTCGGGTCGGGTGGGCCACAACCGGGGATCGGCCATCGGATTGAGGTAGCCGATCACCCGCCGGCCACCGAGCCAGGCCTGCACCCGGCTGATTTCAGCGTTGATCTCAGCCGAGTGGTTCCCGTGCACCGTGCCTCGATCGCCTTCGACGTCGACCATGCAGACGATGCGCGGGTCGATCTTGTCGTCGATGGTGACGACCTGCCGCCAGAGGTCGCAGTTCGCCTGCCCCGGGCGGAAGAAGTAGTACGGGATCAGGATGTCGATGCGCCCCGCCTGCAGTGCGGTGAGCCCCCATGCGAGGTTCGCCGCCGCATTCGTGTCGAGCTTGTCGCCCGAGTTCGTGCGGAACGAGAACACCCGGTGCGGGTAGGTGTCGTCGACAACGCGCTGGTATTGGCTGACGTCCGCCCAGTAGGTGCCCATCAGGACCTCCTCGGAACGAGTTGGCCGAAGCCAGCCCGCACGTAGTCGTCGTACTCAGGAGCGGCCGGCGCCGCGGGGGCGAGGATGCCATGCAGTCCGTTCACGAGTTCGGCGGCGAATGCGGCAAGAGCTCGGTTCGGCTGGCCGTCCGCATCGAACTCGCGCACACCGATCTGGTAGTGCATCTCATCGGCGCGCGCCCAGTCAGCGCCCCAGAAGACGAATCCCCGGAACAGCTTCTGGCCCTCGCGCACCTTCGCGATGCGATCTCTCGGCATGACGCGTGCGCCCCATGGGTACTGGACGGCGTTGAAGTCCAACGCCGTGCCCGACAGATGGTTGCTGTTGGCGACGTCGTTCGTCGCTGACCAACCCCAGTCGTCACCGACACCGGACTGGTATCGGTCGAGCGGTTCGACGTTGCGGTGGTACCAGGTCGCCCACGCCCGCAGCACCACCTCGGCGGGACCCGAGCGGACGATCATCGCCGCAAGGTAGTCGTTGTTCGCACCATCGATGTAGATGCGCTCGCACTCGTTGCGGTCGCACATCCGCCACCCGTTCTCGGACCAGGCGTTGCCGTACGCGGTTCGGAAACTCATCGGCCCGTCCCCCTCTGCATCGCCTCTTCCGCCTTGATCGCGTCGAGGGCCGAGTTCAGTTTTGCGCGGGCTGCCGGCGGTAGCTTCCGCACGATCTCCTCGGCCTCGTCGCGCGGTGCGTCGGGCTCTGTGATCGGAACCCATTTGCCTTCGCCAGCGAGCCAGTGCGCCTCGGTCGGGGGCAGCCGCAGCTTGAGCTTCGGCTCGGCCATGTGCCCGCACGCGTCGCACTTGAGTCGGGCGCCGAGGTCGTGCAGGCGCTTGGACATCAGGCGGTAGTACGCCCACACCATCAGCGCCAGGCCGCCCTTGAGTTCGGGCTGCGCGACGAACATCCACCAGAACATTTCCTCGGGATCGTCGAGGTCGCAGTTCTCGCGGGTCGGCATGTCATTTTCGCTGAGCACTAGAACACTCCCGCTTCCTTGAGTTCGGATCTGAATTCGGCCGCGTCGCCCATCAGGCGCACGAGCGGATCTTCCTGTGGCTTGTTCTCGCCGACGACCAGCTCCCAGCCCGCGGACCGATCGACGCCCCAACCGAGCACGGTCTTCGCGACCCGTTGCACGTGGATGCGGCGAGTGAGGTCGCCGGGAATCCGGCCCGCGATTCTGTGGCCCTTCGAGAAATGGCCGAGGCCGTTCTCTCCCAACATGTACGGCGTCGCGTCAGCGATCGACATCGACCAGGAGAAAATGGTGCGCGTGTCGTGGGCGCCCTTGCGGAGAACCATGAGCGTATCGAGTGTGTACGCCTTCCCTGCCGAGGCAATGAAGAACTCGAACAGGCGGAAATCCCCAGAGGCTTGGGCTCTTTCGAACAGCTTCACCGCGACCCAGGCGAGGACGGTGTCCTCGTAGAACGGCTTCAAGATCGCGTCGACCGATCCGCCGATCGACCCGACCTGCAACGCATTTCCGATGACGTCGAAGATGCCTTGCGTCAGGGCGCTCATAGTCTCGTTGACACCGGGCATCGAGTGACCACCCGTGACGAGCTGGACATACTTCGCGCCCTTGGACTTGAAACTCGACTGAGTCACGCCCGGTGAGTCCGGTGGGTAGTAGACGTACGGCACCCGTGGGTCGTACGAGAACGGCTTGTTCGGATCCCGGTAGTCGTCGATCACCGGCATATCGGTGATGGTCTCTTCGATGTTCTCGACGAAGTCCTCGGTGTACGAACGGATCGTGCGAGCCAGGCCGTCCGCCAGCGTGCCTCCGTTCGAGGTGCCCGCGAGCACGCCCGACATATCTTCGATCCACACGACCAGCGCACCGTGGCGGACCTGCGCTCCTGGCCAGGGTTCGGGGTCGCCCTCGAACCACCGTCGCCACCGCAGCGAAAGCTCGGCGTCGGCGAGAATGTCCTGCGCCGCTTCGTGCCAGTACTTGAACCGCGAGGTGAGGATCGCCCAGGGCACACCCTGACCCATCCAATACATGAAGCTCGACGGCTTCACGACCACGGTCCAGTTCGCCATATCCAGACCGGTGAACCAGGCGGACGGTGCGAGAGGGTCGTCGGGAAGTGTGAGGAGACTGAAGTTTTCGCGCCACAGATTTATCTGCAGCGCCGTCAGGCAGACCCACGGGGCGGGCCCGGCTAGGCCGAACACCTTGATCGGCTGGAACGCCGCCGGCATCACCGGCGTCGACCACAGCAACTTCGACTTGAGCTGCTCGAAGTCCGACAGGAACGTCGCGACGAGCCTGGTGTAGCCCGTCTCGTCGGTCTGCACATCACACTCTTCGAGCAAGCCCGACCACCGAATGCCGCAATAGTCGACCGAGACGATCACATTGCGCTTCTCGCCGCGCTGGATCCGCCCGTACATGTCGTTGAGCCACTGCGCCTGCGGCGTTGCGAAGTCGAGAATGAGCGTCCCCGGGCCGGTGTCGTTGTCCGGGTCTTCCCAGGTCGCCTCGTCCTCGCACTCGACGACGTGTACGAGATCACAGTTCGCCCCCGTGTGGAGACGCACCAGCGGGGGTTTGCGCCGCTGCGCCTGCATCCACCGGTCACGCGCCTCGGTCTCGTCCCAGATCGCCTGGCACTGCTCCTCGAGACTCAGACTCAGATCCACACTCATCGCCATTCACCTCCCCAGGGCTTCAGCCATAGACGCGGCTGGTGCAGTTCAGCGCGGGCACCGACGCCCGCCGGCGCACCCGTCACCGAGATCGGCAACATCGTCGGCGGGGTGAACGGCGGGATCTTGTGCATGAAGAAATCACGCCCGCCGTTCTCGCCGAGCAGGTTGGTGCCCGACCAGGATTCGAGCATCAGACGCATCGGGTCGTAGTTGATCCGTGCACCGCCGTGCACCGGTTCGATCGGCAGCAGAGGCACAGTGCGATCGCCGTACTCGCCACCCGGAACACGCTTCCCCTTGCGACCCACCCATGACGGATCGGGGATCGACCACGTCCCGAGGGTGAGCCGCCACGACTGGAACATCAGGACCGGTGTCGGATTCGACACCTCGATGAAGCCCGAACCCGACGTGCCGTCTGTCTCCCACGCGGTGACTACTGGCCTTGCCTCCCAGAAGGGTTGACCAGAGCGGAGCTTCAGGATCGGGTTCTCGTAGTCGTCGACGTGCGGGTCGAAATCGGGTTCGAAGTCGTCGCCGTCGTACCGCATCGCGAAGAGTCTGCGGACCGCGTTCTTCGACTTGATCACGATTCGGCCCGGTTCCCAGTCTTGATCCCACTCGTCCGGCTCGGACGGGAAGCAGTGATCCATCATCGACTCGAGGTACTCGATACCCTCGGGATGTTCGTCGCCGAACAGGTGCACACCGATGGCCATGTCCCGCATCGGGAACGACTGCGACTTGAACCGACCGCCCCGCTCGCGAGCAGCGCGCTTCCACTCCTGCGAGATCGGCGCACCGTAGATGTTCTGCACCTGACCGGCCGCCAGGACGATTCCCTGACGGCCGGCCAAACGCCCACTCACGTCGATGCGGGTGCCCTCCGGACTGATGAAGGCAATATCGACAGCCACTAGTTGCCTCCTCCGTACCGCATCATCGCGATCCGCGTACGGTTCGCCTGATCGCGCTGCCAGGACGCCTGGTCGGCGATCGTCTGGTTGTTGTTGTTGATGATCTGCACGCGCGGACCACCGCCCACACCAGCGCCGACGAGCTCGTCGAGCTTGGTCATGTTCCCTTCGGCGACCTTCCAGTGCGCGTCCTTGAGGACGTGCTCGGGTTCGTGTAGCCCGTTGAACCCGAAAGTGCCTGGCTCCCATACGCCGCCGGTATCGAACAGGCCGACACCCTTGAGGAATGACTTCGCCTGCTCGATCATCGGGATGATGTTCGGATCGCCGCCCCCGGTGTCACCACCGACCGCTGGTGCGCCAGGCGCTCCCGCAGTTCCGGAGCTGTCCTTGATCGTGTAGCGGTCGGCCAGGTCCAGCCAGTCACCCATCCCGAACATCTCGATCGACGCATCAGCCCAGATCCCGCCGATGTCGGTGAACATCGACTTGTACCGATCTCGGGCCGAGAAGGCCTTCGCCGGTTCCGTGCTCGATGCACCCGGCGTAGTCGACGGTGAGGACGGTGAAGACGGAACCGTTGACCCGGCCGGTGGGGTTGTCCCCGACCAGTCGCCCGCGGGCCCCGCGTCGGACCGGACGTCGCCCTCGCGGACGTCGTTCGGCGAGCCGAGGTCCTTCTTGAAGAAGCTCGGCGGGATGAACGCGTGGTCTGTGAACATCGGGTCGTTCGCGCCCGCGGCCTGGCCGCCGAACTGGCCATTGCCGCGGCTGCCGCCCATTTCCACGTTGACCCCAGAAGGCAGCGTGAGGCCCGTGTGCCCGCCATAGGGGCCGCCGTTGTACCAGCCCCAGGACAGTGACCCGGGAGGGCCGAGTCCCGTCTGTGCGCCGAGCGCAGCGAGCGCGTCGCCTTGGGTGCCAGTGGCGAACCGCTGACCCTCACCGGCAGGCAGACCCTTGACCGCGTAGTTTGCGACCGCAGCAGCGGCGCCCGAGCAGTCAGTGAGCCAGCCGTTACCCCAGCCGCCCCATGCGTATTTGACTCCTTCGATCGGTCGGGCGAACGAATCCATGTCCTGGACCGACACGGTGCCGTTGGCGTATCGAGGGAGTCCCGGGAACATGCCGTGCAGATCGTCCGCTGTAGGTGTCCATCCGGCGTTGAGAGCGGCAACGAGTTCAGCGCCCCCGTTGTCCATCGCCGTCTTCTTGACGACTCCCTCTTCGTCGGACACCAGGGCGGTCGGGATGCCCAGCTCGTTGATTCCGAGGATCGAGTCCGAGGTGCCCGTGCCGGGACCGAACAGCTGACCGTTCTTACGGCGACCAGCCACACCACCACCGGAGAGCAGCGGGATATCCGGCACACCGAGCGTGAATCCACCGAACTTCACGCCCGCGATCTCGACCGAGGGAATGCTGAAGTCGAGCGAATTCCACCGTTCGAGGATCCAGTTGATCGCGGACTTGAACGCGTTCTTGATGCCGTCCCACATACCTGACGCGGCGGACGAGATCCGCTCCGGCATGCTGGTGACGAATCCGACGATGTCGTTGAACCGGTCACCGACCCAGGTAGCGACGCCGCCGATCACGTCGCGGACGCCGTTGAAGGCGGGCACGATGGCTGAATTCCACAGCCAGAGTGCGACGTCTCCAATTTCCTGCATGCCTGCCCACCACAAATCGAAGATCGGTTTGATCACCGATTCCCAGGCGAACGAGATCGCAGCCTGTATGCCGGACCAAGCGGCAGATATGATCTGCCGCCCGATCTCGGTTTGGGTGAAGAAGTAGATCAGGCCAGCCGCCAGGGCGGCCACCGCGACGATGATGATGCCAATTGGGTTGGCGCTCAACGCCGCATTGAGGAGCCACTGCGCCGCCGTCATCGCACCGGTCGCGATCGTCGTTGCGACCATCGCGCCCCTGCTGATGACGAACGATGCAGCGGTTCGGGTGTTGGACGCCACCCACGCGGCCGAGGTCTTGGCCGCCTCGACGGTCGCCGAGACGGACATCGCGATAAACGTTCCGACCGCGGACAGCTTCGCAGCTGCCCACCCGGCACCGGCCTTCGCCTGCGCACCGGTCCACGCCGCACCGGTCTTGACCGCCTCGACGGTCGCCGAGGCGGACGTGTGGACGAACGACGCCACAGCCGAAGCCTTCGACTTCGCCCACCCGGCACCGGCCTGCACACTCGACCACGCCTGCTGCGCGGTGTCCTTCGCCTGTAGGAAACCGTCCTTGAGTCCGAGCACACCCTCTTTCGCGGAGTCGAACACGCCCTTCGCCTGCTCGAATCCCGCGAGCGCACCACCCATGCCGGTCATCCCGGCGATGGTGGCGAGCATCGACCCTTCGTTCTCCTCGAGCGACCCGGTGAACTCGCTCATCATCGGTAGCGCCTGGTCGCCCAGGACCCCGACGATCGAGGACTCGATCCCACGCTTGAAGGTCTCGAGCTTCGAGGCCGCGTTGTCGTTGAGGGTGTCGCCCATGGCATCCGTTGCGCCGGCGAAGTTCGCCATGGCATCCGGTGCGCCAGCCAGCCCCTGCAGGAATGCAGGGATCTGGTCGACGCTCAGATCCTCGAGCGGGGTACCGAACAGTGCGATCGCCGCGTTGGCGCGCTCCGCTGGGTCGGTGATGGTCAGCAGTCCAGAAGCCGTCCGCTGAAGGGCCTCCTGGGCACCGTCACCGCCAGCTGCGATCTTGTTGGCCATCTCCTCTGCGTTGAGGCCGATCGCCTCGTACGCACCCACTGAGGACTTCGACATGTCCGATCCGCGGATGGTGAATTCCTTCAGGGCATCACCGGTCTTGTCGAGCGCGAACTTGCCCTGACCCGCCGCGGCGACGAGCAGGTTGAACGACTCCTGACCATCGAACCCGAGAGCACGGAAGTTGGTCCCGTACTCCTGGATGATCTCGGGCAGCTCGTCGCGCATGGCGGCCGGGACAGTCTGGAAGCTCTTCGTCAGAAGGTCGAAGGCCTCGGTCGAGTCCTTCGCCAGACCTTGGGTGACGAGCGTCGACGCCGCCTGCACCGACGACGCGATGTCGGTGTCGAAGACGTTCGCGAAGTTGACCGCCCGCGTCGTCGCCTGCTCGAGCGTGGCGTCGCCCTCGAACCCGAGGGTCGCGAACGACGACTGCACGAGGCCGACTGCACTGGAGATCTCACCGATCGACTCGCCGACGCCCGAGGAGAACACCGACTTCGCTGCGGCACCGAAATCCGCGGCCATCTGGCCACTCGCGCCGAGGGAAGCGTTGAGCTTGGAGACGGACTTCTCCTGGTCCATCGCCTTGCCCATGAGATCCGCGGCCCCGGCAACGCCAGCCATGCCGGTGCCGAACGCGAGGAGCTGCTTCGTTCCACCACCGAGACCGGAGAACATCGACCGGAATCCGCCGGAAACGCGCTCGGCGGAACCCGCGACCTCGTCGGTTGCTGTGGCTGCCCGCTCTTCAGCGGCGGCGAGATCCCGGGTGGCCTTCTCTGCCTCGCGGGCGGCGGCTGTTTCCCGCCGGCGCGCGGCTTCAATCTTCTCCGTCGCTGCGGCGAGCCGACCTGCATCGGTGACACCCTTGTCGACCAGCGCTTGCAGCTGCTTCTCTGCGACCGCACGCTTACCGGTCGCGTCGGCGATCTTGTCCTGCGACTTCGCCAGGACTGACGTGGCCTTGTCGACGGCGGCCCGGGCGGCCTCGATTCCGGAGGCGACGCCTTGGCCCGCGGCCCGACCGGCTGCCTGACCGGCCGTCCGCATCGGGGCGACGAGCTGGCTGTCCATCCGGCCGGCAACGCCATCCATGGAAGGAATGACCTGCAGGGTTGCCCAACCGATCGATTCAGCCACATCGCCTCCTACGTTTTCGTGCCAGCGATCCGCCTGGCGTTGCGTGCTTTCGCGCGTTCGTACGCGGTGCGTTTGGTGCTCGCCTTTTTCGCGGTCCGCTTCTTCATCTGCTTCTCGCGGGCGGGATGGTCCTTCGGTTCCTTGCCCTTTTTCGAGTTCGCCCGCGCGAGGACGAGCCAGAGATCAGCGCTCAGATGGTTAGCGATCGACCATGGTTCGGTTCCTCCGTTGTCGAGGATCGCCATCGCCGACGTCCGTGGAAGGTGGCGCACGCGGACCCACACCTGACGCAGGGTCAGGCGTGGGTTCCCGTCGTCGTCGGTTCGCCACAGGTCGCGGAGGTCCATACCGTGGTGGAATCTGCTCAGGTCGGCCTCGATCGCGTCGCACTTCTCCTGGTCGCGGAGCAGTGCGAGGAGGCCTAGGAGTTTCCCGCGCTCTCGAACCCGGCCGCGGTGGCGAACAGGTCCATCAGTTCGGTCGCCGCCTGGAGCGGCTGCATGCCCTCGGCCTGGGAGCGCATGCAGAACCAGTTGAACTGTTTCTGGCCGAGCAATCCCTTGACCATTTGCAGGGGGTTCTTCTCGATCGCGCCGAGCTGCCAGTCCCAGTTGTTGAGCACGGCGCTGCGGTCGATGCGCAGCTCCTCACCGAACAGCGTGAGGAGCAGATCGGAGTCCTCCGCCTCGGCCTGGGCTGGTGACTTCTTCGGCTTGCGGTCCTGCGGTTTGGGTGCGTGGCTCGGGATCGACCCGGCGGCCCGGCGCTGCTTGCGGTTCGGGCGATTTGCGCGGACGACTGCGGCTGCAGCGGTACGCGTTTCGTCCACCTCATCGACCTCGTCGGGCTCGTCAGCTTCGTCGTCCTCGGCGGGGTCCTCGTCGTCGTCCAGCTCGGGGTCGGCTTCTCGTCCTTCGCGGAGTGCGGCGGCGGCGGCGCGGAGTTCCTCCGGGCTGAATTCCTCGTCGTTCTCGAACGCGTCGAAGTCGTCATTGGCGGGCATGTGCAGCTCCTTGACTTGTGCGCCAGATTGCGGGCGCGATGGCCGCGACCACTCGGGCCGCGGCGGTTTCGGGGAGACCGGCCGTGATCAGGTCGGCGTGGATGGTGGCGACGGGCGTGACGAAGTCGGACGACGCGGCGGCTTCCGCCTGCTCGGTCGCCTCGATCTTCTCGGCCGCCTGGATCGCCTTCGCGACCTTGGCTCGAAGACGCGGGGGCAGGGGCTGTCCTGGCTCGACGATGCCGAGCCGCTCGGCGGCCTCCTGCATCTCGTGATCGGTCGGTGTGCGGGGCATGACGCTCCTATGTGCAGCCGGGTGCAGCAGAGGTAGAACCGGCCGCCTGGCGGGCTGCACTCCACCAGGCGGCCGGGGTATCAGGCGACGGTGACCGTGCCAGAGGGGGTCAGGCTGGTACCCGACGCGGTGACCGTCGTGACCGGCACGTAGAACGTGGCGGTGTAACCGGACAGACCACCCGTACCGGTGACGGTGACGTTGCCCTCGCCGACGACCGAGAGCGCCTCGAGTGCGGACTCGAACTGGGCCCGCGTGATCGAACTCGCCAGCGGCCCGGTCGCCTTCGTGTCGACCGTGACCGTCCAGGTGCCGCCCGTCGTACCGGCCGGGAGGGTGAACGTCTTCACGATGGGCTCGATCGAGGAGGTCTCCACCCGCTGGAATACGTCACCGTTCGCGTCGTTCGCGTGGTGGCAGGCGATCTCGTAGGACTCCTGCTCACCCTCGACCGCGCCACTGTGTCCGGTCAGCTCGAACAGCGCAGGCCGCAGAGTGATCCGAATGTCGGTGACGATGTCCTCGTCGCGCAGGACGTACGCGACGTAGAAGTACACACCCTTCGGGGCGCCGATCTTGTTGGGCGAGGAACCGGGCAGCACGAACTTGCGTGTCACCGAGTTGTCCTCCAGGGCAGTGAAGCCGGTGGAGATCGCACCCTTGCGCGCCTTGCTGCGGTACCGGGGGTGGCCGAACCCGTCGTAGTGGGTGATCTCGATCTCGGGGTTGACCGGGATTCCAGCGGACGCGTCGAGGAGCCCGACGAATTCCCACAGCGGATCGAGTTCCTCGTCGACGTTCGCGGGAATGTAGGGCGCGATGTTCCCACCGACGACGGCGCTGCGAGGGATTACGTAGGTCTCGGCCCCGTCCCAAATCCGGGAGGCATCGGGATTGATTTCGTTTGGCATGGCAAAGCACCCCTTTCAAGGGCATTGGGCCACCGAGTGGCAGCTAGACAGAGAGGGTGCGGACGGTGGTCCGAACCGTGAACGAGGCCATCAACCCGTCGTTCTTGGGGTCCCGGGCCGCGAGGATGGACGACGGCTCGCGAACATGCGCGATACCCGGGATCTTGTGGGCGAGGAGCACGCCCATGCACAGCCCGGCGAGGTCGCGTGACTGTGTCTCGCTCACCGACCACACGGTCACCCGAAGAACCGGACGGGTGGCTACCGGCCAGCGGGTCGGCCCGCCGTCGTCGAACACACCGATATGCGGCTTCGAGTGCGGGGTCCACTGGTCCGGGACCGCGAGCCCGGCGGTGAACTGGACCGCTGTCAGCGCGGGCAACGCCGTCTTCAGGTAGTCCTTGGCGTACAGCGCGGGATGCCCGGGGGTTCGTACCGGCTTCATCGAGTCCGCACCTCGAGCCCCACCGCGGCGGCGGCCCGGGTCAGAGCACCGTCGCGGGCCTGCCGTGCGGCCGGGACAGACACTTTCGCTGCCCGCCGGTCAGTGGTGTACTCCTCGACCTCGGCGTCATCGCCAACCTCTCGGGCGATCTCCCGGGCGAGCGCGTTGATCCGTGCCGCGTACTCATCGGATTTCAGGATCTTCGCAACACCCGCGTAGTTGAGCCGGAAGCCCTGCCGTCGCACCATGGTCACCCCCTGCTCAGAGTCGCGAAGACGACCATCGCGCGGCGTCCGGTGCCGAACGCCGATCGCCAGTCCGCCACCCGCACGCCGTATCGGTCGCCGCGGACGATCAAGTCGTCGTCGTTGGTGAGGTCGACAGCCTTGGTGAAGTAGACGGTGTACGCGATCTCCTCGCCGTTGCGGCCGTACTCCTCGAACCCTTCGCTCGCTCCCGGTTCGACCCCGCGGGCGGTGAGCTCAAACGGCGGGCCACCGGTGTCGGGGAGCGGGTCGTTGTTCTCGTCGTACGCCAGGGCGCGGACGCGGTGCACTTTCTCGCTCATGCGCCCCACCCGATCTTGTACCGGGCGAGCACAGCCAGCTGATTGGGCAGCAGTTGGACACCGCCCGCCGATCCGCTGTACTCAAACGGGCCGATCTTCTCGGCCACCGCGTCCGGCTCGGTGGCCAGAACCTGTGTGGTGGCGTCGAGCACGACGGCTTTAACCTCGTCCGGCACAACCGGGTAACCGTGCTCGAGCGTGACCACGACGCCACGCCACCGGTCCGTCCACCCGGACCGCTTGCGGAGCATGCCCTTCGCCGACCACTCGTACGCGCTCGGGTCGAGCGTGACGCCGTTCTCCACTACCGAGGTCACGCTGACAATTCGGTGGGTTCTGAGCAGCAACACATCGTGCCCGTTGCCATCCACTGTCATTGTCTCGGTCTTCACCGGAGCGACGTGCCATTCGCAGAATCCACGGATCGCAGAGATGACGCCGGCGAGCCTGGTTTCTTCGATCCCTGAGCCGGACCGGAACGCGACCAGATCCTCAGCAGTGACGAGTTCAGGCTCGGCCGGCGTCGTCACTTCGCTGCGCTCTTGTTCGCTGCGGTGCGGGCCTTGTTCGCCGGGGTCGGTGCCGCCTTCTCCTCTACGGTGTCAGGCTTCTGCTCGTCGGCCTGTTCCTTGGCGAGGCGTTCGGGCTCGGCTGCCGCCTGAGCTTCAGCTTCCGCGTCGGCGGCGGCCTTCGCGTCGAGCGTGTCGTCCACGGTGAGGCCACGCTTCTCCGCGTCCTCGTCGTTGAGCTGTACGGTCGTCGACCAGCCGTTGATCTCGACCTCATACTCTTTGAGTTCGGCCATTGCCGTTACCCCTTCGTGAGTGTTGGTGCCCCGGCTGGGCGCGGGTGTCGACTCCGCGCCCAGCCGAGAGCTGTTGAGTAGCAACGATTAGGCCGTGGCGACCTTGACGAACGCGGTCGGGCGGGTCACCGCGAAGGCGAGCCGCTCCTCGGCGAGGATCGCGACCATGTTGCGGATGAAGAAGTCCGCGTGCGAGTCGGTGATCGTCACCGTGGTCTGCTCGCGGTCCCACAGGACTGCCTTCTGGAAGTCGCCGACGAGAGCGGTTCCGGCTGCCTGGGTCTCGGATTCGACGACTGGCAGGTTCCACACCGTACGTCCGCCCATGTACTGCGGTCCGCCGTAGCGGTAGGTGCCGTTGAGATCCTTGGCGAGGTCGATCTTCTCGGCGTCGACCGGGTTGACGACGACCGCGTTGGGGTTGACGCGTCCCACGGTGCGGGCCTTGGTGATGCCCTTGCGGATCGACTCGAAGATGTCGGTCGAGAAGGTCTGCGTCTGGATGCCAGACCAGGCGTTGATTCCGGTGAGGTTCTCGCCGGTGCCGTCGCCGTTGAGGATCTGCGCCTCTTCGGTCTCGGCGATGTCGGCGCGGAGCTCGTCGTTGATCAGGCCTTCGAGGGCCGCGACGTCGGCGAGCGCGCGCTTGGTGGCGGGCACCCATTCGGCGATCGTCTTGACGTTGGCGACCTTCCGCTCGTACGCCCAGGAGCCTTCGGGCTTGTAGCCGCCGTTGGGGTTGAGGACGAGAGCGCCGGCGGTGCCGGGTGCGGTCGGTGCAGCCGAGCTGGTGGCCTCGGCGACCACGGCCGCAGCGTTGGTGTGCGAAGTCTGCGCGACGTACTCGACGGCGTCGGAGCCGGTGCGGCGGACCGAGACCAGGTCGCGGATCGTCAGTTCCTTGCGTCCGAGGGTCTCGACGATTCCGGTCTGCTCGTTGACCACGAACGCGCCGGCGCTGGTGTCGGTGCCACCGACGAACAGGCCCTTCATGCCGATGGGGTCGGTCTGGAACCGCGAGCGCTCGGGGATCGGCGCGCCCTTGTACGGGGCGAGGGCGTCCTTGAATGCCTGCGAGTCGACGACTTGGAGGCCGAGCGACTTGACTCGCTCGCGCACGGGGCGCTGTCCCTGCGACTCGATGTCGTCGACGGCGGGCTGGCCGATTTCGGCGGCGAGTCCCTTCGCTTCGTCGAGGACGGCGAGGTCCGCCTTGGCGACCTTGATCTGGTCGAGAAGGTCGCGGCCCTTCTTCATCTCGGCGTCGTACTCGGAGCGGACCTGTTCGGACCAGGTGCTGGGGTCGGCGTCGGCCTTCTCCGCGATCTGGCGGGCGGCTTCGGTGGCCTTGAGTGCAGCGGTCTGCAGGTCGGCCAGCTTCGTCTTGGTCATCATGATGATGGGTTCCCTTTCTCGGGAGGTTGGGTTAGGCGCTCAGCTCGATCGCGAGCGCAAGCGCTTCCAGCGCTGCCAAGGGGTTGACGGACGGGTTTGCCTGCTTCTCCGCTGGCCCCTGATCTTCGGGACGGGCGGTGTCGGCCGGTTTACCGCTGGCCTTCTCCTCGTCGGTGGAATCGAGAACGGAGAGCACGCGGCCGATGGACTCGTGCGCGGTGCGGAGTTCGCTCTCGTTTTTGGCCGAGATGACTCGGCCAGCCTTGGCATCCTCGACGATCCGGTCGGCCAGCGCCGGGATCGATTTCACTGCGAGGATGTCGGTCTCTTGGTTGGCCCCGATCGGAACGACCGAGACCTCGTAGAGCTTCAGCTTGCGCAGCTCGTAGTAGCCCTCGGTTTCGCCTGAGTCGTCCGCCTTCTCGCGCTCGGCGTATCCGCCGCCGAGGACGTCGTAGGCGAAGCTCATCTGGGACACGCGGCGGCCCTTGATCAGCCGGTACACCTGCAGGGCTTTCGGGCCCTCCAGGTCGAGCTTCGCGTGCACCTTCAGTCCGATCTCGTCTTCTTCGGCGCTGAGGATGTGCCCGATGTTGTAGTCGGGGTCACTCATGTTGTGGCCGAACAGCAGTGGGATCGGGTCACCGGACTTCGCCCAGTCGGCGAGGGTGTCGGCGAACGCGCCCGGCATGACGATGTCGCCGTACGAGTCCTTGTTGCCGAACACGCTGGCGTACGCGGTGAACTCGCCGTCTTCGAGTCCGTCGTCGGTCCCGGCCTTGACCCGCACCGGCGCGCAATTCTTGGTGAGCATCAGTTGCCCTCCTCGGGGTTCTGGTCGTCGGCGGTCGGGTCAGTCGTTCCCGGCGCTGCGGGGGTCGGATCCTGGTCGCCGTTCTGGGTGACGTTCAGCGGACGCACCAACTCGTCGCCGCCTTCGAGCGGCGGCCGGTTGTCCATGGCGCGGGCTTCGTTCACCGTCATGTACGGAGCACCGACCGACTTCTGCAGACCCTCGGACCGTTCCTTGAACGAGCCTCGGAGCTTCTCGGCGAGGTTGAACTCGACGTACACGTTCACTGGATCGGGTAGGTCGTCGATGAGTTGCAACGCGATCTCTTCCGAAAACATCGTCAGCCACGGGCCGAGGGTGTCGGCATACAGCATCTTGTGCTGCTCTTCGATGTTCGAGAACGTGGCGTGGTCGAGGATGCCGATCATCGGCGGCGGGATGAAGTACGCCGCGGCCACCTCTTCCCGGGTGAGCTTGCGAGCCGCTATGTACTGAAGCTCCTCAGCGGTCTGGGCCGCACCTTTGAACGTCATCCCGTCTTCGAGGATCGGTGTGCCGCCGACCATCGGACCGTTGCCGGTGTACTGCGAGCGCCACATGGTGCCGAAGCGGTCGCGCGCCTCGGGGGTCCAGGGCTTCGCGTCGGTGGGGCGTTCGAGGTAGCCCGAGACTCGGGCACCGTTGCGCAGGATTCCCTCACGCATACGGGATGCCTCGTACTCCTCCGAGAGCGTGCGGCGCAGCGATTCGAGCGGCGAGGTACCGAAGAGGTCGCCCATGCCCGAGTAGCCGCGGAAGAACACCACCTTGTCGGCGGCGATCTGCACTTTGCCCTTCGATCCCTTGACCTCGAAGTACTCGGGGTACAGCCAGTTGTCGCCCTTCGGCGTGACCATCGGGGGCGGCAGCCGAATCAGTCCCGGCCCGGCGGTCTTCTGCCAATACGCGCAGTCGAAGATTCCGAGGTCGTGCACGAGCGCGTCCATCATCCGGTAGCGCGTCGTCCATAGGTTCGGCTTAGCGATCAGCTTCGCGAGCGGGTGATCGGTCAGACGCTCACGGTCAGCGTCGCCCTTGCGGCGGAAGGTGTGAATTCCGAGTTGGGCAATGTTGCGGGCGAGGAACGAGACCGTGGTCCGCACCGCGGGCTGGGTTCGCCAGAGTTCGTAGTAGTCGACGGACAGACCGTCTGCCAGCTGGATCTTGGTGATCGGTGGCAGCTCGGGCTTGTTGAGTCCGCGGATCGATCCTTCAGAGACGACGAACGACATGGGGCCGCCTCCTTCAGGTCGTGGCTTGGATGAAATCGATGTGGTCGCGCTCGATCAGGATTTCGCCATCGGCCGGTGCCGGAGCGACGCCGTGCTCATGCACCACGGCGTCGCGGACGATGACGACTTTCGGGGTCGACTTGGTGACGATCCCGGCTATTGCGTTGCCGCTGCGCAGGTTCACCACCACCCGGCGATGAATCAGCAGTCGGCGGTAGGACAGATGCGGCGCGAGCGCGGCGGCTGAGAGCACGACCAGCGCGACAATCGCGACGGCCGCGCAGATCCATGTACTCATCGGTGCCCTTCGTCAGACGATCATCAGATCGTTGGATTCGTAGTAGCTTTCGGTTGGCCCCTCGGACTCGAGAGCCCGCGCGATTGCCATCACCATGGCGTCGACGGCGTCGATCTTGTCTCCCGAATTCGCCTTGTCCGGCTTGACGTTTCCCGCTGCATCCATTGCGACAGCCAGGTTGTCGACCATCCATCGAACGGCGGGGTTGCCGCGGTGCTCGAGTGCGGGCGCACCCTTCGCCCCGAGGAGGGTCAGTCGCTGAATCTCCTTCGTCGGAGCAGACATCGACGCGAAGCCCTGGCCCATCGTCACCATCGGCGCGTCCTCGGCGACGAGGTTGTTCACCAGCTGGCTGCTGTTCCACCGGTCGTACGCGATCTCCTGGACGTCGAACGTCTCGCAGTCCGCGAGTAGCTCGGCCTGGATGAAGTCGTAGTCCGACACGTTGCCGGGTGTCGTCTTCAGCCAGCCCTCCCGCACCCACACCGTGGCCGCGCCCGCCGTCCTCTTGTCGAGGGCTTCGAGGTTGTCCTCGGGTGTCCACAGCCGCCAGATCATCTGGTACCGGTCGCGGGCCGCGTTGGGGAACGCCCAGCACAGCGCCGTGAGGTCGGAGGTGTTACCGAGGTCCAGGCCGCCGTAGCAGGGACGGCCCGCAAGGTCTGCCTCGTCGAACCCTGGCCCGGCGTTGCGGTCCCACGCGGCCAGCTCGATGTACCGCGAGAGCTGCTTGGTGCGGATCCCCAGGTGCAGGCGCAGGAACTTCGCCAGATCGGCCGGCGACTGCTGCGCTTCGAGGGCCTTCTCCCGCAAGTAGCGGCGGGTCGGCGAGATCCCGTAGCCGGGGTTCGCCTTGCGCCACGTCTCTTCGGCGAACGGATCGTCCTCGGCGGTGACCGCGAAGACGACGCCGTAGGTGCTCGGGTCGGTCAGTGCGCCGCGGGCGAGCTGCTCGACACGAGTGCGTTTCGCGTCGTACGGGGTGTGCCGTCGACCCGCGTCCGCTGTCGTGATGAACATGATCAGCGGTTGGCTACGCGAGCCTGTGCCCGTTTCGAGGGCCTCGACCAGTTCGTCGTCCTTGTGCAGGTGCAGCTCGTCGATGATGCCGCCGTGGAGGTCGGCACCGTGCTGGGCGTCACCCGCGTTGGCGATCGCCTTGAAGTACGAGCCGGTGCGCTTGTGCAGGATCTGCGACTTCAGCGGCTTGACGAACCGCTTCAGCGCGGGCGACGAGTCGGCGAGCTGCCTGATCGGGTCGAACACGAACCCGGCCTGATCGCGGGTCGTCGCCGCTGCGATGACCTGTGCGCCCTGCTCACCGTCCGCACAGGTGAGGTAAATCCCGATTCCGCCCGCGAGTGTCGACTTGCCGTTCTTACGTGGCAGCTCGACGTACAGCGTGGTGATGATGCGGACGTAGTCGCCCAGGTCCTCGTCGAGGTGCACCCATCCGAACACCGGGGCGAGCACGTACGCGATCTGCCACGGGTCCGGCTTCAGCGGCTTGCCCGCCATCCGGCCCTTCGTGTGACGCAGGAGCGAGAAGACGAGGAGCACTTTGTCGACGCGCTCCGGATCGAACGCAGCACCCGGCAGGTCGCGGGGCTCGGGTGTCTTGTGCAGCGGCGGGCAGTCGGGCAGCGGTATACCGCGCGAGAGCATGTACCAAGCGACCTCGGGTGAGATCTTCAGCCGCGAGAGTTCGGCGTCGCTGGGCATCTCTACGTCATTGGAACGGGTTTTCCGAGTCCTCTTCCGCGTTGCTGCGGGCACCGTCCCTCACTAACCGGCCCTCGGCGCTCGGGGTCAGCCCGAACTCCTGCGCCCATGAACGAAGCTGCTGCGACGCCTTCTCCATAACGGAGACGCTGGGATTCTTTGTGTACCAAGTAGTTTCGGTTCCATCCTTGCGGGTGGACGTGTTCTTCACGACCGCGCCGTCTCGCCGAACGCTGCGCACGGCGTCGACCCAGGTGGCCCAGGTCTCGCAGTACGCGGTGAGCGAGGCCCGGTCCTCCTTCTTCACGAGGTCCAGGCGCGTCAGCTCGGGCAAGATCCGCCGCCATTCCGCCTTGGCCTCGCGGGAGAGCCACGTCGGAGGCTTCGGGGGAAGCCGTTTGAAGGGCGGTGGCGGTGCGACGGGTCGGCCGGCGACGTCGTGTCCCTCGGATCGACCCTTCAGAAGGCGGATGTTCGCGGGGGCAGGGGACGGACCAGGCATCAGAACCTCCAACGACAGGCCATTCAGCGAGGCCGATACGGGTATCGAAAAGGGTTGAAACGCCAGTTCAGGGGTGGTGACCCCCCATTGCACCCAACTTGTTCAGAAAAAAGAAGAGTTACCCGGCCGAGGTCCCGTCATCCCTGGTCAGAGATTCGGACCCCCCTACCCCTCTGACCTGCTGTTATGTGTCAGAAGGGCGCGGGGTCGTCATCGGCGGTGCGGCGACGTCGCCCGGCGCGGGCCTCGGCGAGCGTCTTGGCCTCATGGTGAGGTCCGCAGAGGGACTGAAGGTTGGCCCGGTCGTACCGGTCTCCGCCCGATGCGAGGTTGACGATGTGGTCGACCTGGGAGGCGAGTCGTCGACAGCCGGGGGCTTGGCAGATCGGGTGGTCTTCGAGCTGCTGCTTCGCGAGGAGTCGTCCGCGTCTCGTCGATCCACCTGAGTAGCTCGACCCTTGCCAAGCTGGTCGGCAGGTCGGGCATCGCTGCCCGGCGCGCACTCGGCCGCGGCACTTGTTGCACACCTTCGGTGGCATCGATGGCATGGCCATCACCTCCAACGAAAGATCTCCCACACCCGAACCTGGGCATGGGAGATCGACTGGGGACATTGTGCCTGTGGATAACTCACATAGCAAGCCAGCTCATCAGCATGGGCGTGTCTCCTTGTCGGTGCACTGTGCTCATGATCGCCACCTGCCGAAGTCGGGGTGCTCTCGGTAGACCTCGGTGAGAGGCAAGAGCGCGAACTGCTTGTGCTGTTTGACCATTGCGTGGAGCACTGGGTCGGTCCGGTAGTCGGGGTGCTCGCGTGCCTCGCGATAGGTCTCGACGATCTTCCGCTTCGCCGCCACCTCACGCAGCACGCGAGCGGGGTCATGCCGGGCGATGTGGACAGCGTCCTCCTCGTGGCGCAATGTTCCTGCTACCCCGTCGACGTCGGCGTAAATGAGGTCGATGCCCCTGCTCTCCCACTTGCCAGGGACTAGGCACCGCGCCTCATCGGCTATCCGCTCATCCTCGTCGAGTCGGGCATTCAGAAAGTCCACGATGTCCATCAGACACTCGCCTTCTCTTCGAGCTGGGCACCTGGGGTGCGCAGCATGGTCGACAGCCAGTCCCATTCACGACGAGGCCAGGCAGGCATCCCATCCTTCCGCATCCCGCACGCCGATGACGGTGGCACGCAGTACTCGCCGGTGCAGACGATGACCGGTTCGTCGGCCTCGTCGTCGAGGTCGGGGTAGACGATCTGCATCGTGCGTTCACCTCCGAGGATGGCGCCAATGGTTCGGCCCTCGCACCACGGGCAGATGCCGTTCATGACCTGGCCGTCACGCACATCGCCGAGCAGTCGGGCCGCCGCACCGACGAGGCCGGCTATCTCTGCCGCGACCCATGGCACGGTGCGGTCGTCGAACTCCTGTGCCGCGGACAGCCAGAGCCGGGCGACGAGCAACCACGGGACGGGGTACTTGGCGGCGGATGCGGTGGGGAGGAACCGGGCGGTGTGCCATTCGATGGCCGCAGTCACGGCGGTCGCGTCGAGCCACGCCCACGGCTTGCACTGGGACTGCTCCCCCGAGAGTGCGGCCTGCCCGAGTCCGGCTACCTCGACGACGGTGCGGCAGATGTCCTCGGATCGGGATGCGATCAGGGCGAGGAGGTCGAGCACGCCGACGTCGACGGGCGACTGACGGGGCACGCCCTTCTTGCCGAGGCGTTCTCGGTCGGCGGCCGAGAGGACTCCACGGCGTCGGGGTGTCTCGACCCATGATCGGGCGGTGCCGGGGATCTTCAGGTTCACGATGGCCGGCCACGCCTCTTCGAGGTAGGCGAGGTCCTGGGCGACGGAGTGGACGGTGGTCTTCTTCATGCGCGGGTGCTGCCTTCCCTCGTCCGGTTGTTGCGCTTGCGCAGGCGTTGATAGATCCGCTCGCCGTTCTCGACGGATGGGGTGCGGACGCCGCGGGCGTACTTGGTGTGGGCGTCCTTCAACTCGTCGGTTGACCATCCCTCGGACGGGTCGTCGAGGTTCATCCATGCGAGGAGCTGGCCGATCTGCTTGTCCGGGTCGACCATGGCGGCGCAGGAGATCGCGATGCCGGTGAGCTGCTGTGGGGTGAGTCCTCGGACGAGGGTCTCTACCTCAGCGGGGCCGCCGCCGCCGTGGACGATGCCAACCAGTTCGAGGGCCCGGGAATCGAGTTGGTGGATCTCTGCGGGGGTGAGGTCAGTCATTGGTTCTCCCGGGGGTCAGCTTCTGAGAGGAGCGTGGTTTACGACGTCTGCGACCACGTGAGGACTTCCGAGGGTTTGCAGATCGGCTATCAGAGGGTGGGGGTAGAGCTGGGCTCCCGTCCCGTCCCGACCCGTCCCGTCCCGACCCGCCCCGACCGGTTCCGACAGGATTTGCAGTCTGCGCTCTTATCGGATCTTGCGGGATCTTGTCAGGGTCCTGCCAGGACTGGGGTTCGTGCTGGTCTGCCCCGGTGTTGGTGGCGGTCGCCGACACGTGGTCGGGTCGCTCGGAAGAGGCCGCGGTCGCCGACATGGTGTCGGTTCGCTGTGCAGGAGTGTCAGAGCCGTGCGTGGTGCTGTTCTGATCGGGTGTGCCCGCGTGCCCCGACTGGTTGTCGGGTCGCTCTCCTGTGGTGGCCGAACTCGCCGCCGTGGCGGGGCTCTGGCCGTGCATCTTCGGGGTGGCCGGCGGCTGGGTGCCGGGGGCCGGTGTTCCGGGGGCTACGACCTTGCGGGGCCGTGGCGGGACTGGCAGGCCTTGGTCCTTGCGCCAGTTGTTCTCGGTGAGCCAGTCGATCGAGTGGCGGGAGAAGTACGGCTGCACGGGCGCGTCGTAGAGGTTCGGGTGCTTCTCGGGGTGTGCGCCCTTGCCCTTCGAGGCGTTGCAGCTGCGGCAGCACACGACGTAGGTGTCGATAGTCGCGCCCTGGCCGGGGACGAGGTGGTCGTATGTCCCTGCGCGTCCGCCTGTCTTGGCGGACCAGTCGACGACCTTTCCGCACCACCGGCATGCGTCACCGTCGCGGAGGCGGACGGGAACGATCAGGGCGGGGTTGGAGTTGTCGGACTTGCGCTGCTTCTCCCAGTCGATCTCTTCCCGCAGCCGAAGGTGCAGGAAGTCGTGATCATCGTCGATGAGCTTGTAGGCGGTGCGGCCGTCGACCTCGATCTCGGACATGTAGCCCGCATAGATCGAGACGGCGACCATGACGTCGACACGCGACGGACCAGCCATCAGAACCGCTGTACCGCGGGAAACGACGTAGTCGGTTGTGTGTGCGCCTGCCTGCGCTGAGCATCGGCTGATGAAGCCGTGGACTTCGTTGACGAGTCTGTCGTCGCACTCCTCATGCTCGAGAACACTCAAGACGATCGGATGGTTCGCGGACGTGTCGCCCCACCGCACCCACGGCACGTCAGCCACCTACCTGACGGCTGTGGAAGTTGAGAGCGGAGAGCATCATTCGTTACGTCCTCACGGTGGAATCGATGGGCCTGGGGCATACGGAGGCGGAGGGGCACGGCTAGTCACTTGACCCGCCTTGTGGGTCGGCGGTCCCGCTTCGACTTCTGCGGCTGCTGAGCCCACATCGGTGGCATGGTGCTCGGACGAGGCAGCGCGCGCTCCTGCGGTGTGCGTGTGTCCGGAGCGGTATCCGTCGTGGGCTCGACGCCCGGGAGGGTCCACGTCCCAACCGACAGAACCCATTCGATGGCCGTGTGGGGAAGCACCCCCCGCAACCGGTCCTCTTGCCAGTCGAGGAGCTTGAAGTCCTCGCCGTACACCTTCGGTTCGCCGTCAGGGATCGGCTTCAGATCGTGACCCCACCCGCCCAGGGATATCGGGTCGTCGGGCAGCTCGGTCACAGCGTCGCCTCCCACGGTTCGGATGCGCTCTCGCGGCGCACAATGACGACGGGCCGCCGCGCGGGCCGGTACCGCTTCGTCAGTTCCCAGCCGAGGTGCTTCACGGCTTCGGCTTCGGTGAGTACGTACTGGAACGGGTGCAGGCATCCCTCGTCGGGAATCCACGCGACGCCCCACAGGTATCGGTCGAGTCCCTTCGGCCAGCCCACGGGATGCTTTGCGGCACAGTGCCCGAGCCCGCTGTGCTCGCAGGCGGGCATCAGGTACCCCGCGTCAGGGTGAACGCGTCGATGGCTCGGCGAGCGGTCTTACGTGCTCGGCGGCGACGGGCCAGCTCCCATTCGAGCCAGCCCATGGCGTCGGCCCAACTCGGGCCGAGGAAGAGAGCAGCGTCGAAGCCATACTTCCCGCCGTCGCGCTCGATGACCTGCCATGAGCCCGCCCACAGTTCGCCTTGACGGGCCTTGCGGATGTACCAGCGCGCCATCACGCACCGCCTTCGAGGATCGCGAGCAGCTCCACGCCGTGGGGTGTGCCGCGCCAGTCGGCGCGTCCGGCCAGGTCCTCCACACGACGCAGTCGCGCGACCAAATCCATGACCATCGCGTTCGAGCGTGAGTCGATTCGGTCGGCGACCTCGGCGATCTGCCGGGCCTGGATGCGAGTGGCCTCCTCGCGCGCCTCGTCCCGTTCCTGCCGATACCGGTCTACGACGGCGAGCAGCTTGGCGTTCTCGGCCCGCATCTCGTCGACCTCGCGCACGGCCTGGGCGATGCCGCGGTCGCACTGCTCGGTATGGCTGCCGAGACCCTTCTGCTCGCGGGCCCGTTCGATGCCGAGGCTCATGGTCGGGCCTCGATGTAGTCGACAACAGCCTTGACGTGGCGTGCATCGTCGAGCGCGTTGTGCAGTCCGGCCGTCTGCTCGGGCACGCGCGGGTTGCCGAGGTCGCTGAGTCGCTGCTGCAGATCCTTCGTGAACATCGGGATGCCGGTGGGCAGTCCGATCATGCGGCCCCACAGCTGGCACAGAACGACGTGGTCGTACGCGGCGTAGTCGGCCCACAGTTCGACACCGTGGGCGGCGAGGAGGAAGTCTCGGACCTCGTTGGCGATGACCCATTCCGGTTTGACGCGTGAGTCTCGGCGGTCGACGTCCAACGTGCTTACCGATGGTCGCGGGTGGTGATTGGGCGAGTTCTCGACGTACCGCTGCAGGGACTGCGGCTCGTTCACGGGCAGGCTCGTCATCACATTGCGGAGCAGCCAGTCGTCCTTGCGAATCCGGGCAATCGGAAGATCGGAGCTGACGGCGTAGTACTCGCGGCCATCCTCGGCGACGATGCCGATGCTGATGAGGTCGATGGTCATGCCGTCTTCGAGGAACTCGGTGTCGTAGAAGTAGCGGGTTGCCATGGTCACTCCTGGATTTCGTTGATGCGGTCGGCGAGCCACTCGCAGTAGGTGCGGGCGCTGGCGGGGTATCGCCGCGTGTCATAGCTCGTGTGGTCACCTGTGAGGTAGCCGCGTGCGCTGTCGATCGCCTGCGCGTATGTCCGCCACACCTCGCGGGTGTTTCTCCAGTCGGTGATCGTTGCCTGCCAACGGTTCTGGCGTAGCCGGTCGATCAGGTCCCATCCCCATGCCGAAAGGTCGCCGAGGGCGAAGGCTGCGGATTGGTCGGCGATGGTGCGGAGCGGCGAGTTCGCCGGGCAGTTGGTGATGACGTCGGCGGGGTCGGACATGTGCCATACAGGTAAGCCGCCGACCCATCCTGCGATGCCGCAGATGATGCCGTTGCGGAGTGTGCGTGCTGCGTTCTTCATGCGGCTACCGCCGGTGTGGTGTAGCCGCTGAGTGCGTAGTCCAGTGGCATCGGGTCGTGGGTGATGGTGTCGGTGGGGCGGATCCATTCGTCGGTGACGGTGCGGATTGCCCACCAATGGGTTTCGCCGTCGTGCCCGCCGTACATCGTGTGGCACGGGATGATCTCGGTGGACGTGCGATCTGTGCCGGGGATCGGGTGCTCGCGGGCGACGCGGACCCGGGTGGGTGCGGGCGGTGGGGTGCGGAGCGGATTCATCGGGGGCCTTTCTCGAAGTTGTCGGCGTGCTCGGTGCGCAGGCGTAGGAAGGTGGCCGGCGGGACGTGTTGGCCGAGGATCTGGTGGAAGTCGAGGTGGTCGAGCATCGTGGGGATGTCGGCGGCCGTGAATCGGCTGTAGACGTCGCGGCCGGGGATCAGTGGGCAGCGGAGGCAGACCAGGTCTCCGGAGGCGCGGACGACGGTGACTGCGGAGCCGTCGCGTTCGGTGGTGGCGTACATGGTCATCAGGTCCTCCGCGCGGCGTAGGTGGCGGCGACGACGCGGTCCCGTTCGGCGATCTCGGTGGCGGTGAGCGCGGCCTCGGTGGGGCGCAGGAACGCACCGAACGCGGTGCGGCAGGTGTCGCAGGTGTCGCCGATCTTCGCGACGGGCTGTCGGCATCCGGGCAGCACGCAGTCGGGGAACAACCCTGGGGCGGTCATGACTCGGCCGAGTCGTTGGCGTACGCGGGGAGGGGCAGGCGTTCGGTCCAGGCGTCACGCCATGCCTTCTGTTTGTCGCGGGCCTCGTCGTCCAGGTGGACTGGCATCAGGACACCGAGGAACGATTCGCCGCATCGGATGGTGAGTGAGCGGGAGCTGGTCGTCGCTTCGATGAGGAGGGCTTCGCGGTAGCAGGCGGCGGCGGCCTTGAATCTGGCGAGGAGTTTCCCGCCGACTGCCATGTCCTCGAGGAGGGACGGTTTGCCGTGGTGGACCTTCGCGAAGAGGTCCGTGAGGTCGGGGAACGCGTCGGCGGCGGCGAGGCGGGGCAGCTTCAGTGCGCGGCCGTCGATCATCCCGGACGAGTCGGTGACGGTGACGTGGGTATCGGTCGTCTCGATGCGCAGCAGGAACTCGGGTTCGTCGGCCTTGTCCTTGCCTGCCTTGAAGATGCTCAGGATTTTCTGTGCGTCGTCGACGGTGAGGTCGATGATCTCGGCCCACGGGATGTCGGTCTCTTCGAGCTCGTGGTCGAGGTGCGCGAACACGGAGACGAGGGCGAGGCCTGCGGTGAACCGGTCGGTGGCGGTGACGGTGACGTTCTCCTTCCCGACGTCGAGGCGGATGCGGCACAGGCCGGGGAGTTCGGGGTCGGTGCAGGCGTGGACGAGGACCGAGATCAGCCCGGCGCGCAGGTCGTTGGTTCCGACGAGGATCGATGCCATCAGTCGTCACCTCCTTGTTCGTTGTCGTGGATCGGGAGTTCGTACTGCCCGGCGACGGGCGGCGGGCCGGTGGTGGGTGGGTCGACCCACCGGTGGATCTGGGCGCGGCGGTCGTCCGGGAGGGTGTGCCACCACTCGTCGGCGGCGCGGGCCGCGTCGTTCATGACCGGAACGTTCGGCGCCGTGCGGGCAGGGCGTCGCGGACGTGGGCGGGCATGGGGTTGGTTGGGCGGAATGCGTTGCACGTGTCGCGGTGCAGGACCCACAGGAGTTCGCCGTTCGCGACGGCGGCGTGGAGGTCGTCGCCGCTGAGTACCTGGGCGTAGGTGGTGTCGTCGACGCGGCGTTTGCGGACGGACCCGGCGGCGTCCATCGACGGGTCGAGCGGTACCCATGCGTCACGTGTCATGGATTTCGCCCACACGATCTCCTGATTGCAGTTCCTGCACCGCGAGCCGGGCATCAGTCGCCGGACCTCAGGGCGATTGCGTTGGTGGCCTTCTCGGCGATGGCGGCGGCGAGGGCGAGCGCGGTCTCTGGGTCGAGGAAGGAATCGACGGAGATTCGGACCATGCCGAATCCGGTGTGCCAGACGGCTGCCAGCTCATCCTCGGAGTGCCAAGGGAAGTCGCCGGCACCGGGCATCCGGAGGATCGCGTATTGCGACCCGAGCTTGGTGGACAGTGCGCGGAGGTCGTCGGCGTCGAGTTGGGTGGTCATCGGTCCCTGCTTCCCAGGTAGTCGGCGGCGGACTGCCACGCTTCGGTCTTGGACCTCGACGGGGGTTTCCCGATGGTCGCGAGGACCGGGCGGCGGAGGTGGTTCGGGAGTTTCGCCCAGCAGTCGGAGCACGCGAAGCGGCCGTGCCGGACAACGACTCCGCAACGGCCCGGGCAACGGTGGCGTTTCGTGCTCACAGCAGACCCCCAACGAAGCCGTAGCTGGTGGTGCAGTTGGGGCACGTGCCGGGCCCGGCCGCGGTCTGGCCGAGGGCGATGTACTCGCCGGTGCACACCGAGCACGTGGCGTACATGCCGCCGCCGTCCTGTGTGGCGGGTGCCGGGCACTCGGCGCACGGCTCCTGCGCCCACGCGTGTGTGGGGCAGTAGCCGTCCGCGACGGGGTTCCCTTCGAGGTCCCAGGACATCAGGCCATACCCGGCGCGGCTGCCAGCCCGATGAGGACCAGGACGACGACGAGACCGGCGAGCGACAGCCAGCCGGTGAAGCCGATCGGCCGGCGGGCGGTCGGGGTGGGTGCGGCGAGCGCGAGCGCCTGATCGCATGCACGCTCGAACTCTTCGAGGGTGAGCAGGTCGTATGTCCTGGCCTCGTCCTGAACAGTCATCGGTGTCTCGATTCAATGAGATGGGATGGGTTGGAATCCGGTGGCGGCGGGGCGCACATCTGGTGCGTGTCAACGGAACTCCACATTCACGTTGGGCTCCCGCCGCCACCGGCGGACTAGCGGACTAGCGACTTCGCCAGGGTGATGCCGAGAGCGGCGACCATGTTCACTGCGAACGAGGCCACTTCGAAACCGTCGACCACCATGGACCGGAGGCCACCGGTGGTCGGTTCCGAAACGGCCACTTCCTGCATTGACGCGTGGCGCTGGATCTCTGCGCGGGCGATCTGTCGCACGTCGTGCTCGGTCAGCCGCGGCTGTGGTTTAATCTGAATCACGTTCGTTCCCTTCGGGAGATCACTGGCCCGTCAGATGTGTCCGCATCTGACGGCTTTTCTCTATGCCGCAGTGGGTGGGTCGAGCTTCACCTTGCGGAATTCCGACTTGATGACGTCCTCTTGCGTGATCGTCAGGGGAGTCGAGCGGCTCATGGTTTCTTCGAGCCATGCCTGCATTTCAGGTGTCCACTCGGTCATTCCTCTTCCTCGCCCGTACGAACCAAGTCAGACGGCCGGAGGCTCAGCAATCCGGCGATCAGGTCCAGCTCGTCGAGGTTGAATCGGGTCTTGCCGCGCATGCGGCTCGCGAGGGTGGAAAGCGCAATTCCGGTGCGGCGGGACACTTCTCGCAGCGACATGTCGGCTGCTTCGAGTTCCCGCCTGACGACTTCGGTAACGGCTCGAGTGAGCTGGAGATGTTCCATATAGAGCACAGTAGCGCTCTATATGGAGAATGACAAGCGTCGAATTACAGTGATGCAGTTCACAGAACTGGTACCTCAATCGCCGCGCTATATAGAGCACCAAGGGTTACGGGGGATGTACTGTGCTCCATATGGCACAGAGTCCTAGGCGTGTAGGTAGCTATACGGTCGCGGTCGCAGAGGAGTTGCGCGCGGCGGTTGAGCGTCTCGAGCTGACACATGTAGACATCAGCGAGCGCACCGGAATTCCCCGCTCCACCGTTGGAAAGATCCTGTCCGGAAAGCGGGCGATGGACGTCGAAGAGATCGCCCTCCTGGCCGCGGCCGTGAAGATGAGCGTGCGGAAGCTGATGACCGCGGCCGAGGAGCGGCAGCGGTCAGAACAGGACTGAAGGCCTTACGCCCAACACTCGCGCGATGTCGACGACCGACTCGAGCGGCATGGTCGACGGCCACTTGAACCACCGCAGCACCGTTGCGGTGGCTTCTCCGATCGCCTCGGCCAGATCGTAGACGTTTACGCCGGCCTGGCGCATAGCGTGCAGTATCCCCGGGACCGGATGTCGGCTGGTCACCACCTCAGCGGCGCGATCATTCGCGCACAACGAGCAGAACTCAGTTGTGGTCGCAGGGGTGATTCCAGAGATCCCAGAGTCGAGCGTCATTGTTCGTATTCCGACCTTCGAATGCATGCGGCGTCCTCGTTTCGCGAGGGCGTCGCCATCTATCCGCGTGTTCACGGCTCCACGCCAGTATCGGTCAGGTAAAGACGTCGTTACTCAGTTACCAGTCGGTAGTCCCTTTCTGAAACCTGCCGTTACAGCCACTCAACCCGAACAAATTCGGGACGAAAGGCTCTACCGCGCCCGCCCCTATTTATGGTCACGGACATCAGCGAGCGCACGACGTGCCGCCGGGAAGTAACTGACATCGCCTCCCAACGCGAACGTGCGTTCGAACCAAGGAGGTCAGTTACCAGCGGGTTGAGTACAGACTTAGCCCGTTGTTCGGCCTCACGAATCTGCGGAAGCAGCCTCGCTTCGATCCGCGAGAGAGACGCGGCGGTCAGCTCTCCCTCTGCTGCGCGATCGACGAACGAGTCAAGCTGGGCGCGCAGACGGCGCGCTTCCTGTGTCGCATCTAACACTGATGCGTCGACCAGATCTTCCACTCCAGACATAGATTCACACTTACTGATAACGGCCGCCTCGATCAGCCGGTCGACCGGCTCGACCCGACGAGAGACGCAGCGATTCTTCGCGCAGGCGTAGGCGCTGTGACCGTTCGACTTGAGCCGCCACACCGGATCGCCACATACCCCGCACTTCGCGATCCCGCTCAGCAGGTACTTCGGTTCGACGCCTCGGTGTGTCTTCCGCTTCGGGTCGTTGAGCAGTGACACGATCACTGCATGGTCCTCGGGACTGATCAGCGGTTCCCAGCTGCCCTGCGTGACGACGCCGTGGTGCGAGCGCATCCCCGCGTAGGTCGGGCGGACCATCATCTGCTTCATAATCGACGCACGCCAGGCTTCCGAGCTGCCCGGCGTCGAAATCTTGCGCTCGGTCAGATCAGCCGCGATCGAGTACAGCGATTCGCCGGCCATCACGCGGCGGGCGATCTCGCGCACGACCGGTGCGGTCTCTTCGTCAGGAACGCGGGCGATCACCTTCGCACCCTCGCGCACCGCCCGGTACCCGTAGGGGACGCGGCCGTGGGCGCCGCCGTTCTTCGCCGACTGGGCGTGCGCGGCGACCATCCGCTGCCGGGCGTGGTCGATCTCGTGGCGGGCGACAGCCCCGACGATGCGCGCGGTCATCTTTCCGGACGGCGTCGAGAGGTCGATCTCGCCAGCCTGCACTGTCCGAACGACCACGCCCTTGCGGTCGCACAGGTCGATGAAACCCTCGAGTTCGGCGGGGGAGCGGTGCAGTCGGTCGGCATGCCATGCGAGGACTGCGTCGGCGTTACCCGCTTCGAGGGTGTCGAGCATCGCAAGGTAGCCCGGACGGGGCTTACCGGAGTAGGCGCTGATGTCGTTATCCGCGAAGGTCTCGACGATCGTCCATCCGAGCATCTCGGCCAGGGCCTCGCAGTCCTGGCGCTGACGCTCGACGCCGAGCCCGGCACCTTCCCGGTCTGCCGATATGCGTGTGTAGACAACTGCGCGGGTCATACCCTAAAGTCTACCTTGATAGACCAGGGATTACGGCTCCTGAACCAGTAGAGCCAGCCCATCACGAATCCGGCCCACTCGCCGATGCCGATCCGGGCGTAATGCGAGAAGGACCCGCTGGCCGGGATCGCCGCCCCCATCTCGCCGAGCATGCGCATCACGAAGACCACGATCAGACCGGCGAGAAGGTAGGAGACGAGAACGGCGGGACCGGCCGTGGCAATTCCGACACCGGTACCGAGAAACAGTCCGGCACCGATGGCCGAGCCGAGGCCCATCATCGTGAGGTGGCGGACCTTCAGGCCGCGGCCAAGGGTGTCCGAGTCGGTCATGGTGTCAGGTGATCGCGTGCCGCTCACAAATTCAGTCGTTTGCGTGCAGAGCGGCGTTCAATTCGACACCGGTGCCCTTCCACGGCACGACCTCGACCGCACCCGACACCGAGTTGCGGCGGAACAGCAGGTTCGACTTGCCGTTCAGTTCCTTCGCCTTGACGACGGTGCCGTCCGGGCCGGTGACCTTCGTGCCCGCGGTGACATAGAGGCCGGCTTCGAGCACGCAGTCGTCGCCCAGCGAGATACCGAGACCGGCATTGGCGCCGAGCAGGCACCGCTTCCCGACGGAGATGGTTTCCTTGCCGCCACCGGACAGGGTGCCCATGATGGAAGCACCGCCGCCCACATCGGATCCGTCGTCGACGACGACACCCGCGGAGATGCGGCCTTCGACCATGGAGTTACCGAGCGTGCCCGCGTTGAAGTTGACGAATCCCTCGTGCATGACGGTGGTGCCGCTGGCCAGGTGCGCGCCGAGGCGGACCCGATCGGCGTCGGCGATGCGGACACCGGAGGGCACCACGTAGTCGACCATGCGCGGGAACTTGTCCACACCGAAGACGGTGACGACGCCGCGGATCCGCAGGCGGGAACGCACCTTCTCGAAACCTTCGACGGCACAGGGACCGAAGTTGGTCCACACCACGTTGGACAGCAACCCGAACAGGCCGTCGAGGTTCACGCCGTGGGGCGCGACGAGGCGGTGCGAGAGAAGGTGCAGGCGCAGATAGGCGTCGTGGGCGTCCACCGGCGGGGCCGACAGGTCGGTGATCGTGGTGCGGACCACGATCTGATCCACCTCGCGCGCCTCGTCGGGACCGGCGAGAAGTGCCAGATCTGACGGGATGTCGCCACCCTCGACCCGTACGGTGCCCGCTTCCTCGAAGGTGCCCAGCTCGGGCGCCGGGAACCAGGTGTCGAGAACCGTGCCGCCGACCGTCACGTTGGCGATGCCTACTGCTGATGCTCCCTGTGTGCTCACGGCACTAGAGGTTACTGGGTGGTTACAGGGGTGCCCCTCGGCGGTCGCGGCATCGGGTCGTCGACGGGAAACGCTGCAGGTTCGCGCTGATTACGGGAGCATGCACGGGAACGCGTACCGGGCATCGGTGCGCCGGGGAGGAAGGGTCGTGGGAATGCACGCTCGACAGTTCGGTCGTCTCGTCAGGGCAGGACTCGGAGCGGTGGCGGCCGCTGCCATGCTGACCGGGGTGGGTTCCGTCGCCGGTGCACCTGCCGCGGCTGCCGCACCGGTCTGCCCGGGTGCCGGCAGTCCACCCGTCCTTGTGGGGCAGGTGCCGGGGGCGGCCCTCGAAGGTGCGGCCGTGGACAGTGCAGGGCGGCTCTACACCACCGACCTCGTCACCGGCCGGGTCTTCCGGCTCGATGCACCCGGTGCTCGCGCAGTGCCCGTGGCGACGGTGCCCGGGGGAAGTGGAGCAGGTGCCCTCGCGTGGACGCCCGACGGATCGCTGCTGGTGGGGTACGGGGCTGACGCGCGGGTCGCTGTCGGTGACGCGGTGCGTCCGGGTGCGATCGCCACCCTCGACACCGGGACGGGTGCACTCACTCCCCTCGCGTCCGGTCTGAGCGCCGCGAACGGTCTTGCGGTGGCGGGCGACGGCGTCGTCTACGCCACCAACGACTTCGCCACCCAGGTGGGCAGGGTTTTCCCCGACGGCGGCGTCGAGCCCGACTGGGCGGCGCTGCCGAGCGCCAACGGTGCCGCACTCAGCTCCGACGACCGCTATCTGTACGTCTCACGCACTTTCGTGAACCCCGGAGTGAGCCGGATTCCGCTGGCGAACCCGGGTGCGCCCGAGGACGTGCTCACCCTGACCGGTGCAGATGCTCTTGCCGCACCTGACGGGCTCGCGCTCGACTCGCGGAATCGGCCGGTGGTTCCTGCCAACGCGCGGGGTGAGATCTGGCGCGTCGACACTCCCGGCCGGTACTGCGTGCTGGCGTCGGGACTGCCGATGTCGAGCATGGTCCTCTACGGACAGGGCTCCGGCGGCTTCTCCGCGGGACGGCTCTTCCGCATCGGATTCGACGGGGCGATCTACGAGATTCCCGGCGGCTTCGACGGCTAGCGGCAGGGCACCCCGTCCGCGCGCGCGGCTTAGGGTGGACGGGTGAGCACACTGGACCTGCACGCCGATCCCATCGACCTCACCGCCGCGCTGGTGGACATCCCGAGCGTCTCGCACGACGAGTCGGTGATCGCGGCGGCCGTCGAATCCGCGCTGCACACCCAGACGAACGGGTTCGAGATCATCCGCAACGGCAACGCCGTGCTGGCCAGGACGAACCGGGGGCTGCCGAGTCGGGTGATGCTCGCGGGGCACCTGGACACGGTGCCGATTGCAGACAACGTGCCGTCACGGCGGGAGGGTGACCTGCTGCACGGGTGCGGCACCGTCGACATGAAGTCGGGCGACGCGGTGTTCCTGCATCTCGCGGCCACCATCGAGAACCCGGTCCACGACCTCACGCTGGTGTTCTACGACTGCGAGGAGATCGCCGCCGTACACAACGGGCTCGGACGGATCGAACGTGAAATGCCCGATTGGCTGCAGGCAGACGTCGCGATCCTCGGGGAGCCGACGGGCGGCCAGATCGAGGCCGGCTGCCAGGGGACGTTGCGTGTCACCCTCACGACCCGCGGGACGAGGGCGCACTCCGCCCGGTCGTGGCTCGGTGACAACGCCATCCACCGATTCGCACCCGTACTACAGCGCCTCGCGGACTACTCGGCACGATCGGTCGACATCGACGGCTGCGTGTACCGCGAAGGCCTCTCCGCTGTGCGGATCGCGGGCGGAGTGGCGGGCAACGTGGTTCCCGATGCGGCGGAGTTGGATGTGAACTTCCGGTTCGCGCCCGACCGCAGCGCAGACCAGGCCGTCGACCATGTCCGCGGGGTTTTCGACGGGCTCGAACTCGGCTTCGAGGTCACCGACCTCTCGCCCGGCGCCCTCCCGGGGCTGAGCGATCCCGCGGCCGCCGCTCTCATCGAGGCAGCGGGCGGTCGGTTCCGGGCCAAGTACGGGTGGACCGACGTTTCTCGGTTCTCGGCCCTCGGGATCCCGGCGGTCAACTACGGTCCGGGCGACCCGAATCTCGCGCACAAGCGGGACGAGCACGTGCCCGTCCAGCAAATTACCGATGTCACGACCGTCCTGCGGGCGTACTTGACGGCGTCCTGACTGCCCGATCGGAGGCTCGGGCCACCCGTTAGCCTGGGGCGCATGGCACCCGAGAAGAACAATCACGGTCGCAAGTCGTCGACCGTGAAGCACCGCGGCCCGATCCAGTTGAGGCGCGCCCGCAAGGACGAGGCCACGACCACCGACGAGCGGTTGCTGGACGAGCGGGGATCGACCGACTGGGTGCACACCGACCCGTGGCGGGTGCTGCGGATCCAGAGCGAGTTCGTCGAAGGCTTCGGGGCCCTCGCCGAGGTACCGCGGGCGGTCACGGTGTTCGGCTCCGCCCGGACATCGGTCGACCACGCCGAGTACGAGGCGGGACGGGCACTGGGTGCGGGCCTGGCCGAGGCAGGATTCGCCGTCATCACCGGCGGCGGCCCCGGTGTCATGGAAGCGGCCAACCGCGGCGCCAGCGAGTCTGGTGGCTACTCCATCGGTCTGGGCATCGAACTGCCCTTCGAGCAGGGGCTCAACGAATGGGTCGACCTGGGTATCAACTTCCGGTACTTCTTCGCGCGCAAGACGATGTTCGTGAAGTACTCGCAGGCGTTCATCTGCCTGCCCGGCGGGTTCGGGACCCTCGACGAACTCTTCGAGGCGCTGACCCTGGTCCAGACCCGGAAGGTCACGCGATTCCCGATCGTGCTGTTCGGCACCGAGTACTGGTCGGGGCTCGTCGACTGGCTTCGGAACACGCTCGAGCGGAGCGGAAAGATCTCCGAAGGAGATGTGAATCTGCTGCACGTGACCGACAGCGTCGAGGAGGCCGTGCAGATCGTCGTGAAGGCGCAACAGGGCGTCGACGACGACGCACCGGCCGGCACGGAGGATCAGTGGTGATGCCGAAAGGTGCTGTATCTCAACCCTTGTCGGTGTGTGTCTACTGTGCGTCCGGGCCGGTCGAGGAGCACTTCCTCGAACTCGCCCGCCAGATCGGAGCCCAGATCGGCGCCCGCGGTTGGCAACTCGTCTCGGGTGGCGGCAACGTGTCGATGATGGGCGCGGTCGCCGAAGCGGCGCGAGCCGGGGGCGCGAATACGGTGGGTGTCATCCCCAAAGCGTTGGTGCACCGGGAGGTAGCCGACGTCGACGCCGACGAACTGGTCGTCACCGACACCATGCGGCAACGCAAACAGGTGATGGAGGACCGGGCGGACGCCTTCATCACCCTGCCGGGTGGAATCGGCACGCTCGAGGAGCTGTTCGAAACGTGGACAGCCGGCTATCTCGGCATGCACGACAAACCCGTGGTGCTCCTCGACCCGGTCGGGCACTACACCGGGCTCCTGGAGTGGCTCGACAGCCTGCGCGGCGGCGGTTTCGTGGCGCAAAGGGCCCTCGATCGACTACTCGTCCGCACCGACGTGGAGGCCGCTCTCGATGCCTGCGTCTCCTGAGATCGGCAGCATCATCGCCGCCGTGGCGCGGGTTGTTACCGTGCAGTAAGGTGACGTGATTCATATTGCAGGCCTGAGGGGATGTCATGCGTTCTGAAGCACGTTCGACGATCAGTGTGGTCGACCTTGCCCGGCGGTTGCCGGCGATGATTCCGGAACTGCCGTTCATGGCAAAGGGAGTCCTGGGTCTGATGAGGACCCCGGACGCGAAGGAATCGATCGGTCTCGTCTTTCAGCGGGCAGCCGCCGCGCACCCGCGTCGCACCTTCCTGCGATTCGAGGGCAAGTCGCTCAGCTACGCGTCCGCCAATGTGCGCGTCAACCGCTACGCCCACGCGCTCGCGGACCTCGGCGTCTCGCGCGGCGACGTCGTCGGGATTCTCGGCAAGAACCTTCCCGAGACGCTGCTGATCGCACTCGCGGTGGTGAAACTCGGTGCCGCCGCCGGCATGCTCAACCACAATCAGCGCGGTGAGGTGCTCTCACACAGCATCGCGCTGTTGAACAGCCGGCTACTGGTGGTGTCGGAGGCGTGCGGCGAGGCAATGGACTCGCTCGACGAACCGCCCGCCGTGTCCTCGGTGCTGTACTACGACGACCTCGACCAGCTCGCCGAATCGGCCGAGCAGGACGACCCGGACGTGTGCGAGGACATCCAGGCCAAGCAGAAGGCTTTCTACATCTTCACCTCGGGCACGACCGGCCTTCCCAAAGCGAGTGTGATGAGCCACTTCCGCTGGCTCAAGAGCATGTCCGGCCTCGGCAACATGGGTGTGCGTCTGCGCAGCAGCGACACGCTCTACTGCTGCCTGCCGCTCTACCACAACAACGCGCTGACGGTGTCCCTCTCCTCGGTGCTGGGGTCGGGCGCCACCCTCGCGCTGGGCAAACAGTTCTCGGTGTCGAATTTCTGGGCAGACGTCGAACTGAACGGTGCCACAGCGTTCACATACATCGGTGAACTGTGCCGGTACCTCCTCAACCAGCCGGCGAAGCCGCAGGATCGGAACAACTCCATCCGCCTGATGGTGGGCAACGGCCTCCGCCCCGAGATCTGGTCGGAGTTCACGAGCAGGTTCGGCATCTCGAGGGTGGCCGAGTTCTACGGGGCCAGCGAATGCAACATCGCGTTCGTCAACGCGCTCAACCTCGACAAGACCGCGGGAATTTGCCCACTCCCGCATGCGGTGGTCGAGTACGACGAGGACAGCGGATCGCCGAAACGCCACTCCGACGGCCGGCTGCGGAAGGTGCGTACCGGCGAGGTCGGGCTGCTGCTGTCGAAGGTCACCGACAGGGCGCCGTTCGACGGCTACACCGACGCTGAGGCCACCGACAAGAAACTGGTTCGCGACGGTTTCGACGACGGCGACTGCTGGTTCGACACCGGCGACCTGGTGCGCCGCCAGGGGTGGTCGCACGTCGCGTTCGTCGACCGGCTCGGTGACACCTTCCGCTGGAAGGGCGAGAACGTCGCCACCACAGAGGTCGAGGGGGCGATCCTCGCGCACTCCGCGGTCGAGCATGCCGTCGTCTACGGGGTCGAGATCCCGGGAACCGATGGGCGCGCAGGTATGGCGGCGGTGACGTTGTGTGACGGCGAGAAATTCGACGGCCCGGACGTAGCGTCACTCCTCTTCGAGCGGCTGCCGTCGTATGCGGTGCCGCTGTTCGTCCGCGTCGTCGACTCCCTCGAACAGACGTCGACGTTCAAGAGCCGCAAGGTGGAACTGCGCAAGGAAGGTTACGACGTGGAGGACTCTGCCCGGCTTTTCGTTCTCGCCGGACGCAGCAAGGGGTACTGCCCGTCCTACGACGGTTACGTCGACGAGGTCGCGAAGGGCGCGCTTCCCAAGGGCTGATGCGCTCACAGGCGGTGGTTGCCGGACGTGGCGTTGCACACTGCGTGTCACTATGAAGACATGGCCGATGAAGACACACCGTCCGCGACGGACTGCCCGTCGTCGACGCTCTGCGGGCGACCGGTCGCCACCGACCGCGCGCTCGTCATGGCCATCGTCAACCGGACTCCCGATTCGTTCTACGACCGAGGCTCCACCTTCACCGACTCGGCGGCGATGGCGGCCGTCGAGCGCGCCGTGGACGAGGGTGCGGACCTCGTCGACATCGGGGGTGTCAAGGCGGGGCCGGGTGACGTTGTCGACGCCGCCGAGGAGACGCGGCGGGTGGTGCCGTTCGTCGCCGCCATCCGCGAGCGCTACCCGGAGCTGATCGTCAGCGTCGACACCTGGCGCAGCGAGGTGGCGCGCTTGGCCCGCGCCGAGGGGGCTGACCTCATCAACGACACCTGGGCGGGCGCGGACCCGGCGCTCGTAGAGGTGGCCGCAGAGACCGGGGCCGGCATCGTCTGCTCGCACACTGGGGGAGCGATCCCGAGGACCCGGCCGTTCCGGGTTCGCTATCCGGACATCGTGGCCGATGTCCTGCGTGAGGTGGTTACAGCCGCCGAGCGTGCGTCCCGTCTGGGCGTGCCGACCGACTCCATCCTCATCGATCCGACCCACGATTTCGGGAAGAACACCTATCACGGGCTCGAGTTGTTGCGGCGAGTGGAAGATCTTGTAAATACGGGGTGGCCAGTGCTCATGGCGCTCAGTAACAAGGACTTCGTCGGGGAGACTCTAGGTGTAGATCTCGCCGAGCGGTTGGAGGGAACATTGGCAGCGACAGCGATGGCCGCAGCGGGAGGCGCACGCGTCTTCCGCGTTCACGAAGTGGCCCCCACGCGACGAGTGGTGGACATGGTGGCTGCTATTCAGGGCAGGCGTGCTCCCGCCCGCACGGTGCGGGGGCTGGCATGAGTGCGGTCGGGGAGCGCGTGCCCCGCACGATGCTGGCGGACGATGCACCTCGCAGCTGGTCCGAGGCGAACAGCTGGGATCAACCGTCGTGGAGTATCGCCGAACTGGAACGAGCGAAGGCAGGCAGAACCGTGTCGGTGGTCCTGCCGGCCCTCAACGAGGAAGAGACCGTCGCAGCTGTGGTCGATACGATCCACCCGCTATTGGGCGGTTTGGTCGACGAGCTGATCGTGCTCGACTCCGGGTCCACGGACCTGACGGTCGAACGGGCCCGCTCGGCCGGTGCCACCGTCATCAGCCGCGAAGAAGCCGTGCCGGCGGTCCCCCCCGTGGCAGGCAAGGGCGAGGTGCTGTGGCGGTCCGTCGCCGCCAGTACCGGCGACCTCATCGCGTTCGTCGATTCCGACCTGATCAACCCGGACCCGGCGTTCGTGCCGAAATTGCTGGGACCGCTACTGACCGTCGACGGCATCCATCTCGTGAAGGGCTACTACCGCCGTCCGCTGCGGCTCAGCGGGACGGAGGATGCCAACGGAGGTGGTCGTGTGACCGAACTGGTGGCGCGCCCGTTGCTGGCGGCCCTGCGGCCCGAATTGACGAGTGTGCTGCAACCGCTCGGCGGCGAATACGCGGGTACCCGCGAATTACTCTCGGCTGTGCCTTTCGCGCCGGGGTACGGCGTCGAGATCGGGCTGCTGCTCGACACGTATGACCGGCTCGGCCTCGGCGCGATCGGCCAGGTCAATCTGGGAGTACGGAAGCACCGCAACCGCCCGCTGTCCGAGCTCGGTGTGATGAGCAGGCAGATCATCGGCACGATGATGCGTCGGTGTGGCGTGGAGGACTCGGGGGCGGGTCTCACCCAGTTCCTCGTCGACGGAGATTCGTTCGTCCCGACCACGACGGAGGTGGCGCTGACCGATCGTCCACCGATGAACACTGTGTGTCCCTGACGGGGGCCCGGCTTTTCGGTGCTGTCGGGGGTTCGTGACAGGATCGGAGCATGGTGACAGCTCTGCTCTATCTGCTCGTCATGGCGATCGTCGGCGCGATGTTGTTCCTCGCCGCCAATGCGGTGTTCGGCCGTTCCGAGGAACTGGAGCCGCTACCTCCCGGTACCACCCTGACCGTCCTGCCGGCTCGGGGTGTGACCGGGGCCGACGTGGAGGCCTTGCGTTTTCAGCAGACCTTGCGGGGATACAAAGCGAGCGAGGTGGACTGGGCGCTGTCGCGGCTGGCTCGCGAAATCGACGACCTACGTGAGCAATTGGAGGAGGCGCAGTCGGCCCCCGATCGTCCGGCGGAGTCGTCGTGACCGAGACCGACGATCGGGTGCGGTGTGCGTGGGCGGTCGACACGGGCGGGGCCCGGCTCTACCGCGACTACCACGACGAGGAGTGGGGCCGACCGCTGCACGGGCAGAACGAGTTGTACGAGCGGCTGTGCCTCGAAGCATTCCAGTCGGGATTGTCGTGGATCACGATTCTGCGTAAACGTGAGGCGTTCCGCGCGGCGTTTTCCGGGTTCGACCCAGAGGTGGTCGCCAGGTATACGGAGCGGGATGTCGAGCGTCTGCTGGCGGACGCGTCGATCGTTCGTAACCGGGCCAAGATCGCGGCGTCGGTGAGCAATGCCCGGGCGATTCTGGAACTGTCGGACACCGACCTCGACACCCTGCTCTGGTCGTTCGCGCCGCCGCCGCGCCCGGCCAGACCGGCCACCGTGGACGACGTACCGGCCGTCACGGCCGAGTCCACCGCGATGGCCAGGGAACTCAAGCGCCGAGGATTCAAATTTGTGGGCCCTACCACCGCGTATGCGCTGATGCAGGCTACCGGGATGGTCGACGACCACGTCGCCGGGTGTTGGGTCCCACCGGCCGCCTGAACCGCCGGTGAACGCCCCTATTTGGAAGTCAGGTTCCCGGTACTCGTGTCCATAGGGAAGAATGGACGTTACGAGCCTCGCCGAGTGAATTGGCGGGGCACCACAAGTTGTCGAGGCGCACGCAGGCAGCGCAGATCTGGAGGGAGCAGAGGATGGCGGCCATGAAGCCCCGGACCGGGGACGGTCCCCTCGAAGCAACCAAAGAGGGACGAGGAATCGTCATGCGGGTACCGCTCGAGGGTGGTGGACGTCTGGTCGTCGAGCTCACCCCGGAGGAAGCTGCTGCACTCGGTGAAGAGCTCAAGGGCGTCACCAGCTAGTCGGGTGCAGAGAGAACCTCATGGGTCAGGCCCCGTCGCCGTTGTCGGCGCGGGGCCTGTTCCATGTCCGAAAGGGAAAGAGGCGCGCGGTCGTGTTGTCTGATGTGGTCGACCTGCTGGCTTGTCCGCAGTGCCGGTCCGCCGTCGACCTGGACGAGAACTCGCTGCTGTGCGACGCGGGGCACAGTTTCGACGTGGCACGTCAGGGTTACGTCAGCCTGATGACCGGGGCGGGTGGCAAGTTCGAGGGCGACAGCCCCGACATGATCGCCGCGCGGGCTGAATTTCTCGGGGGCGGAAGCTTCGACCCGTTGATGGACGCCGTCACCGACGCAGTCACCGCTACCGCGGATCCTGAGCCGAGGATCCTCGAGATCGGAGCAGGTACAGGCCACTACCTTGCGCGTGTCCTCGACGCCCTTCCGTCGGCGCGAGGCATCGGACTCGACGTCTCCAAGTACGCAGCCCGCCGCATCGCGAAGGCGCATCCGCGTGCGGGGGCGGTCGTCGCCGACGTGTGGCACCACCTCCCGGTGCGCGATGGGGTCCTCAGCCACGTGTTGTGTGTGTTCGCGCCCCGCAATGCCGACGAGGCGCATCGAGTGCTCGGTGACGGCGGCGCGCTGGTGGTACTCACCCCCACCGAACGGCATCTCGCCGAACTCGTCGACCTCCTCGGTATGGTGCGCGTCGACGACCGCAAGGTCGAGCGGCTCGGTGCGGCGATGTCCGGGCGCTTCGACCGCACCGACATCAGGGAGGTCGAGTACCCGATGTCCCTGACGCACGAGGACCTGACGCGTCTGGTCGGCATGGGGCCCTCGGCTCGCCACCTCACACCCGAACGGCTGGGGTCCTCGATCGCCGAGCTGCCCCGCGCGTATCCGGTGACGGCGTCCGTGACGGTCTCCACCTATCGGCGCCGCTGAACGCAGAGCCGGGCGGGGCAGTTCAACGCCGCGAGAGGGCGTCCTGGTACACGTCGAGGGTCTGCTGTGCGATGGCGGCCCATGAGAATTCGGCGATGGCACGGGCTCGGCCCGCCTTACCCATCGCGGCGGCCGTGGCGGCGTCGGAGGCAACCTCGTTGACAGTCATTGCCAGGGCCTGCTCGAAAGATTCCGGCTCGTACGAGTTGTAATGCACGAGACGACCGGTGACGCCGTCTTCTACGACCTCGGGGATACCACCGACGTCGGATGCCACCACCGCGGTTTCGCAGGCCATCGCCTCGAGATTGACGATGCCGAGCGGCTCGTACACAGATGGGCATACGAATACCGTTGCAGCCGCCAGGATTTCCCGCACCTGCTCGGTAGGAAGCATCTCGCGAACCCAGAACACATTGCCCCGGTGAGTGGCGAGGGCGGCAACGGCCTCCTCGGTTTCCGCGGCGATCTCCGGTGTGTCCGGGGCGCCCGCACACAACACCAACTGGATGTCCGGTGCGAAATGGTGTGCTGCCGCGATCAGGTGGCCCACCCCTTTCTGCCTCGTGATGCGACCGACGAAGGCGACCATCGGCTTGCCAGGATCGACGCCGATCTTGGTGAGCGCAGACCGGCCCGGTCCCGTGGGCCCGGCATGCCACACCGAAGTGTCGATCCCGTTGCGTACCACGTGGACCCGGGCGGGATCAACCGCCGCGTACGCGGCGAGCACATCGAGTCGCATCCCGGCGCTGACGGCGATCACGGCGTCCGCGTGCTCGACCGCGTTGCGCTCGGACCAGGAAGAGATGCGGTAGCCGCCACCGAGTTGCTCGGCCTTCCAGGGCCTGCGTGGTTCGAGAGAGTGTGCGGTGAGGATGTGCGGGACGTCGTACAGCGCGGCCGCCAGGTGTCCTGCCAGTCCGGTGTACCAGGTGTGGGAGTGCACGACGTCGGCGCCGGTTGCGGCGTCCGCCATACGCAATTCGGTAGACAATGTCGCCAGTGCGGCGTTGGCCCCCGACAGTGCCGGATCGGGGTTGTGCACGAAGGCGCCGACGCGCGGAGCACCCATGCAGTGCACGTCCACCTCGCACAGCTGCTTCAACTGAGCAACCAGCTCGGTGACATGTACACCGGCACCGCCATAGATCTCCGGTGGATACTCCTTGGTCATCATCGCCACCCGCACGGGCCTAACGTAGCCGTCCCGGCCTGTTCGGGCCAACCGATGTCGGACACATTCGGATATCGGAGGAATGGCGACTCGGCGCTTCGCTGGCGGGGGGAGGGGCCGCCCGATAGGTTGGCAGGGTGAGGAGCCAGCCACATGTGCTTGGAATCGTGCTCGCCGGCGGCGAGGGCAAACGTCTCTATCCGCTTACAGCGGACAGGGCGAAGCCGGCCGTGCCGTTCGGCGGTGCCTACCGGCTGATCGATTTCGTGCTCAGCAATTTGGTCAATGCGGGGTATCTCCGCCTGTGTGTACTGACGCAGTACAAGTCGCACTCGTTGGACCGCCACATCTCTCAGACGTGGCGGTTGTCGGGATTCGCCGGGGAGTACATCACTCCGGTTCCGGCGCAGCAACGTCTGGGACCGCGCTGGTACACGGGCAGCGCGGATGCGATTCTGCAGTCGCTGAACCTGGTCTACGACGAGGATCCCGAGTACATCGTCGTGTTCGGTGCCGACCACGTCTACCGCATGGACCCCGAGCAGATGGTGCAGCGCCACATCGATTCCGGTGCCGGCGTGACCGTCGCCGGAATTCGTGTGCCGCGCAGCGAAGCATTCGCGTTCGGGTGCATCGACAGCGACGAATCGGGCCGCATCGTGCAGTTCCTGGAGAAGCCCGCGCATCCGCCCGGCACACCGGACGACCCCAACATGACATTCGCCTCGATGGGCAACTACGTGTTCACCACCAAGGTGCTCGTCGACGCCATCCGCGCCGACTCCGAGAATTCCGACTCCGACCACGACATGGGCGGAGACATCATCCCCGCGCTCGTGGAGGCCGGTGAGGCGTCGGTCTACGACTTCAAGGACAACGTCGTTCCCGGCGCCACCGACCGCGACCGCGGTTACTGGCGAGATGTCGGAACACTCGACGCCTTCTACGACGCCCACATGGATCTGGTGTCCGTCCATCCCATCTTCAACCTCTACAACCGCCGGTGGCCGATTCGCGGTGAGACGGAGAATCTCGCCCCCGCGAAATTCGTGAAGGGCGGACTGGCGCAGGAGTCGGTGGTCGGTGCCGGATGCATTCTGTCCGCGGCGACGGTCCGCAATTCGGTTCTCAGTTCGAATGTGATGATCGACGACGGCGCCACCGTCGAGGGCAGTGTGCTGATGCCGGGCGTGCGCATAGGCAAGGGCGCTGTGGTGCGCCGCGCCATCCTGGACAAGAATGTGGTGGTCGGTGACGGCGAGATCATCGGCGTCGACCTCGAACGGGACAAGCAGCGCTTCGCGGTGAGCAACGGCGGGGTCGTCGCCATCGGCAAGGGTGTGTGGATCTAGCTCACAGCTTGGACGCGCAGAGCAGGCCGTCGCCGATCGGCAGGAACACCCGGATCAACTGGTCGTCCTCGGCGAGGGCCTTGGCGGCCTCCCGCACGGCGACCGTGGCGGCATCGCGCTGGCTCGGATCGACCACACGCCCCCCGTGGAGCGCGTTGTGCAGGACGATGGCGCCTCCCGGACGCAGGAGCCGGACACCCTCGCGTACATAGTGCGGGTGGTCGACCGGCGCACTGTCGACGAAGACGAGGTCGTACGCGCCGTCGGCGAGACGGGGCAGCACGTCGAGGGCGCGTCCGTTGATGAGCCGCGTGCGTGCGGGTGCGATGTTGTTGGTCCGGAACGACTGCTTGGCCGCGCGCTGGTGCTCGGGCTCGCTGTCGATCGTGGTGAGAACGCCGTCTTCACGCATGCCGCGGAGCAGCCACAGACTGCTCACACCCGCGCCGGTGCCCACCTCGACTACTGTCTTGGCGTCGAGCATCCGGGCAAACATGGCAAGAGCAGCACCGACCGCGGGCGGTACCGGTCCGGCACCGAGGTCGTCCGCCCGCTCCCTGGCCGCACCGAGGGCCTCGTCCTCACGGACAGCCCCTTCCGCGTGGGTGAGTATCCGTTCGGCGTTAGTCTGCACGCACATGAGGCTATCGGGGTCTCGTCATCGCCGCTGCGAGGCGCGCTCGGTGGCACCCGATCCGGCGTGCGGTTTCTCATGAACAGTCCAGATTCTCAGGAATACCTCAGCTTGCTCACACCACACACATATCGCGGTGGGAAAGAGTATGAGTATCGCCAGATCCGAAGACCGCACGGCGGGCAGATCGCAACGAGGTGAAGTGCAGGCGGGGGACCCGGGAACAATTCCGGACCGCCAGGAGTTCTCTCCTATACCACTTGACGTGATCTGCGGTCCTGACCAGGAGGATCCACTTAACTCGATGAGCAACCACACAATGGCGCGAGACGGAGACAGAGCCGAGCAGCAGGGCGTCGAGCCCGTGCTGGTCGGCGGCGATACCGTGTCGGACGCCGAGCTGACGGGCACCGCTGTGTTCGACGCCACCGGTGAGAAGTCGGCCATGCCGTCGTGGGACGAACTCGTCCGGGAACACGGCGACCGGGTCTACCGTCTGGCCTACCGGTTGTCGGGCGACGCGCAAGACGCCGAAGATCTCACTCAGGACACGTTCATTCGCGTGTTCCGCTCCTTGTCCGACTACCAGCCCGGCACATTCGAGGGCTGGTTGCACCGCATCACCACCAATCTCTTCCTCGACATGGTTCGTCGCCGCAACCGCATCCGCATGGAAGCGTTGCCCGAGGACTACGACCGGGTTCCGGCCGACGGGCCGAACCCCGAGGAGATCTACCACGACGCTCGGCTCGACGCCGACCTGCAGGCAGCGCTCGACTCACTGGCACCGGAGTTTCGCGCCGCCGTCGTGCTCTGTGACATCGAAGGTCTGTCATATGAGGAGATCGGTGCCACACTGGGTGTGAAACTCGGAACCGTGCGCAGTCGCATCCACCGCGGCAGGCAGGCTCTGCGTGATCATCTGGCAGTAAACGGAAAGGTTGACTCCGATCAGATCGGTGTCGGGTAGTTACCAGGAGGGACGAATGACGCAGGGGCGTGGACCTCGCCAATTCGGCTCGACGGAGCATTTGGCGAGTGAGGCGATCGCCGCCTACGTCGACGGTGAACTCCGCATGTCCGCCTACCTGCGGGCGGCCCATCACCTGTCGATCTGCCCCGATTGTGCGTTCGAGGTGGACGCACAGCAGCAGGCTCGGCGTGCGCTCCGCCGCAGTGCCGACGTGGCGATGCCGTCGGGACTTCTCGGTCTGCTGAGTCAAATCCCCAGTTGCAATTCGGGCGAACCCGCCGACAAGTCGCCGTTCGCCGGCCCTGCCGCAGACTCGACGGCGACGAGCCGGCTGTGGTCGCGGCGCTGGCGTCGTTGACCGTTTCCGTACCGAGGACGGCGGTGTCCGTGTGCCCGGAGCCATCGGTGATACTGGAGTCATCGGTGATACTGGGGCCCGGAATTGACTCTTACGAGGGGGACACGACAGCGTGACGGCGGATTACAAGACCTCGGGGACCGATGCCGCGGAATCCGATGCCCCCGTGCCGGACGAGGCCAGCACTCTCCGGCCCGCCGACGCTCCTCGACTCGATCCGCGCCCGGTCTACCGGCCACAGATCGACGCAGCGTCCAGTCGCGCGTTCGGCCGTCCCGGCGGGGTCACCGGTTCCTTCGCTCCTTCCGATGCGCGCAGTGAGACGGAACCGCCCGTCAAGGTGCGGGCGCCCGACGCCGTGCTCGCGGAGGCATTCGGCCGACCGCCCGGTGAGACGGAGACCATCCAACGCGATCCGCACAGCACACCGGACGCAGCGCCGGACGAGGCATCCCCCGCCGACCCCTGGCGTGACCCCGAAGCGGGAGTCGAATTGGGTTCTCCCGCCCTGCACGGCCGGGAGAACACTGATCCGGCTGCGCCGGCCCTCACTGCCCGCGAGGTCCTCTTCGGCGGCAAGGTCGCGCCCCGTGCGCTCGTGGCGTTGGGTGCCCTCGCGCTGGTGATCGGCCTGATCGGCGGGCTCGTGGCCGCGGTGATCACCGCAGACCGCAGCTCGCTCACCAGCCAGCGGGTCACGCTGGCGCAGGAAGGCGGAGACGAAGACCTCGGGCAGTCGCAGGTGGCGCAGGTCGCCGACGCCGTGCTCCCCGCCGTCGTCTCGATCCAGGTGGCGATCGGTGATCAGGGCAGCACCGGCTCTGGGGTCGTCATCGACGGCGCCGGCTACATCGTCACCAACAACCACGTCATCTCCGCCGCAGCCACCGCGCCCGACGGCGGCAAGATTCAGGTCATCTTCGCGGACGGCACCAAAACCGAGGCGCAGATCGTCGGGCGTGACGTCAAGATGGACCTGGCCGTGCTCAAGGTGGCGGCCGACAACCTCACCGTCGCGGAGTTGGGACGATCCGAAGACGTGCAAGTAGGTGAGGACGTCGTGGCCGTCGGGTCCCCGCTCGGCCTCAGCAAGACCGTCACCCGCGGAATCGTCAGTGCATTGCACCGGCCGATGCGGTTGTCGGGCGAGGGTTCGGACACCAACGCCGTCATCGACGCGGTCCAGACCGACGCGGCGATCAACCACGGCAACTCGGGCGGTGCGCTCGTCGACGACACCGGACGCGTCATCGGCATCAACACCGCCATGCTCAGTGAATCGGGCGGATCGGTCGGCCTCGGCTTCGCGATCCCCATCGACGACGTCACGACAGTCGCTCAGACCCTGATCCGGGACGGGGAGATGCATCACCCCGAGATCGGAGTCAACGCGCGAACCGTGGTCAACGACAACACCAGTGGCGCCGAGGTGGCCAATGTCCAGTCGGACAGCCCCGCAGCGCAGGCCGGCATCGTGGAAAAGGATGTCATCGTGAAGGTCGGGGACCGGACGGTGACGAGCGCCGACGAACTCGTCGTCGCGGTCAACCTCCAGACGATCGGCCAGCCGGTGAAGGTCCAGTTGATCCGCGAGGGCCGTCTGGTCGACGTCGACGTGACCCCGGCTTCGGATTGACCCCCGACCTCCTGTGAGTTCGCTCTTCCGCCTGGGCGCCGACCCGCACCGCACAGTAGGCTGACCACGTGTTCGGCAACATTGGTTGGGGCGAGTTCATGGTCCTCCTCGTAGCAGCTCTGGTCATTTTGGGACCCGAGCGACTTCCGGGAGCGGTCAGTTGGGTCACGCGATCCTTGCGGCAGGTCCGCGAGTACGCGAGCGGCGCCAGTCAGCAACTGAAGGATGAACTCGGACCCGAGTTCGACGACCTCCGCAAGCCTCTGGCCGACCTCAATCAGCTGCGCGGTATGACGCCCCGGGCCGTGATCACCAAACATCTGCTCGACGGCGACGATTCGATTCTCACCGGCAATTTCGACAAGCCGGTTGCCGGAACGAGAGCTGGCGGAACGAAGGCTGTGAGCGCTGATCCCGCGGCACCGCAGAATCCCAAGACCGCACCGTTGGCCGCGGGGGAGCGTCCCCCCATCGACACCGACGCCACCTAGGCCCGCCGGGCTCGTGCGCCCTTCTGGTTGTTCCCGCTACCAGAACGGCGCACAGGCGACGAAGTACCTCAGAGGTGGCGGGTGGTGTCGATGCCCAGCGACATCCCTGCTAGCCCGCGCTTACGCACCGCCAGCTTGTCCGCGACTTCGCGGAGGGCGACGGCCGCGGGAGAGTCCGGATGTCCGAGGACGATGGGCACGCCGCCGTCACCGCCCTCACGCACGGCCTGTTCGAGGGGAATCTGGCCCAGCAACGGCACCGAGGCGCCCACGGCCCTCGTGAGCCGGTCGGCGACGGCCTGACCGCCGCCCGATCCGAACACGTCCATCCGGGTGCCGTCCGGCAGGTCCATCCACGACATGTTCTCCACCACACCGACGATGCGCTGGCGAGTCTGCAGGGCGATGGCCCCGGCCCGCTCGGCCACCTCGGCGGCCGCCTGCTGCGGTGTGGTGACCACGAGGATCTCTGCCCCCGGAATGAGCTGTGCCACGGAGATGGCGACGTCACCGGTACCGGGCGGAAGGTCGAGCAGCAGGACGTCGAGGTCGCCCCAGAAGACATCGGCGAGGAACTGCTGCAGCGCGCGGTGCAGCATCGGGCCACGCCACACGACCGGAGTGTTGCCCTGGGTGAACTGGGCGATCGAGATCATCTTCACGTCGTGCGCGACGGGCGGCATGATCATGCGCTCTACCTGCGTGGGCTTGGCGTCGGTGCCGAGCATGCGGGGAACGGAGTGCCCGTAGATATCGGCGTCGAGGACACCGACCGACAGACCTCGGGCGGCCAGCGACGCGGCCAGGTTGACGGTGACACTCGATTTGCCGACGCCACCCTTACCGGAGGCGACTGCGTACACGCGGGTGAGTGAACCGGGCTGCGCGAAGGGAATGACCGGCTCGGCGGAGTCGCCGCGCAACGACTTGCGAAGTTCGGTGCGCTGCTCGTCGCTCATCACGTCGAGTTCGACGCGGATCGCGCCCACTCCCGGCACATCGGCCACGGCTTTGGTAACGCGGTCGCTGATCTCGGTCCGCATGGGGCACCCGGCGGTGGTGAGGAAGATGGCGATGTCGACGCTGTCGTCGTCGGCGATGTCGACGCTCTTGACCATCCCGAGTTCGGTGATCGGTTTCCGGATCTCGGGATCCTGGACGCGCGCCAGGGCACTACGTACAGCGGACTCGCTCAGGACTGACATGACTCAATGGTAGGTATGTGCGCTCAGTGGATTCGCGGCAGGTCCGACGCAGCCGGGACGATACCGCTGGCGTAGCCCGCGGACCAGGCCAGCACGTTGGCGACGTAGGCCGCCGAGTTGTTGTAGCGGTGGACGGCCTTGGCCGCCTGGATCGGGTCGCGGACATCCAAACCGCCGTCACACAGGTACTTGCCGGTGGTGAGGGCGGAGTCGAAGAGATTCTGCGGATCGGCGGCGCCGTCTCCGTTGCCATCGCCCGCGTAGCGGTTCCACGTCTCCGGCAGGAATTGTGTCGGCCCGACCGCGCGGTCATAGCTGGCGTCGCCGTCCAGCTTGCCGCCGTCGGTGTCGCGGATCACGGCATTCCCGGCGAGGTGACCGTCGAGGACCGGGCCGAGAACGGCGTCGAGCATGTTGCCCTTGTCGTCGGCCTTGCCGTCGTAGGCGTGCGTGGATTCGACGCGGCCGATGCCGGCGATGAGTGTCCAGTACATGCCGCAGCCGGGCTGCTCGACTGCGAGGATGCGCTCGGCGTTCTGGTAGGCCGCGACGTTGATGGCCGGGATACCGAGGGCGCCCTGCGCGATGCTGGCCGGGAGCGGCGGGGTGGCCTGTACGGGGGCCAGAGCTGCGGGCGCGGGCGCCTGCTCGACTGCGGGGGCTGCCTCCACGGCAGCGGTGTCGGCGACAGGTGTGACGGCCTCGGTGCCCGACGCGGTGGTCCCTTCCAGGGCAACGTCCGCGGCGTCGGCGGTGGATTCGGAGCTGAAGAACGGAACCTTGGGGGCGGCGCCGGCCGTGTTGGCTGCGGTGACCAGGCCGATAGGGATCAGTCCGGTGAGCGCGATGACCGAATTGCGGCGGATATGGGAATCCGTCTTCTTGTTGTGCCGACCCACTCGATTGCCTCCTGCGACCCCGTTCGGGATGTGTCGTTGAACTGGACGGCACGAGGCTACCCGATTCGAGACATTCCCGTTACTCAACCGTGATCAATTCGGACGACGGGCGCAGCTCTGTTACTTCGAGGGCGTGTGACAGAGGATAACGAACACGAAACGGTCACGCGCGGACGGAACCCGGTGCGGAGGGGCTCGAGACACTGAGGCAGGACGCGGCAGGCGCGCACGACGATGCCGTCGTCGCCCGGCTCGGCCGGGTGACGACGGCATCGAGAAAACTCTCAGCGAACTCCCACGGCCGGGGGTGTTGCAGGCGGGGGAGCGGCGGATTGGGCGGGGACTGGTGCGGGGACGGCCGGGTCGACGGGTGGGCAGAAGAACACACACGGAAGCGGCGGCAGTGGGGGCAACCCCGGAATGAGCGGTGCCGGCGCCGGGGCGGCGGGATTCGGTGTCGCCTCTCCGGGAAGTGCCGGCGGGACCGCGAGCTCACGCGCGAGGTCGGACCCGTCCGAGGCGGCGTCGGTGAGAGCGCCGGGTGGCAGAGTGCTCGAGTCGGACAGCTCGCTCGGGGTGGGGGTGCCGCCGTTCCTGTAGGCGTTCGACCAGGTAATGACGTTGGCGGCGTATGTCCCCGAGTTGTTGTAGCGCAGAACGGCGCGGGTCTCCTGGAGTGGGTCACGAAGGTCCAGTCCACCCGAGCAGAGGTATCGGGCGGCGGCCAGCGTCGCGTCGAACACGTTGTTGGGATCTGCTGCGCCATCCGCGTTCCCGTCCGACGCGTACTTGGCCCACGTGGACGGAATGAACTGCATCGGTCCGACCGCCCGGTCGTGGCCGGCGTCGCCGTCCGTTGCGCCGCGGTCGGTATCGCGGATCACCTCGTTGCCGGCCAGCCTTCCGTCGAGAACCGGTCCCAGAATCGGGGTGACAGTGGTGCCGGACGAGTCGGTGCGGCCGCCACCGGCGTGCCCCGATTCGATCCGCCCGATACCCGCCAGCAAATGCCAGGGCACCCCGCACTTCGGTGCCTCCACCATCAAGGTGAGTTCCGCGGAGCGGTAGGCGTTGAGCACGATCTCCGGAATACCGAGCGAGCTGAGGATCACCGGTGCGGCTATCAGCCCCGTCCCGGTGGGAGAGGAAGGCAATGTGGGATTTGTCACCACGGGAGGGGGAGGTGGCGGCGCCGCGCGCTGTGACCTCGCCACTCGTGGCGCGGGTGCCACGAAGCCTGCGGGTGGAAGGTAGGCGGCCTGCGGTTCGCTCCCCTGCGACGACGGTGTGGTCGCCGTGAGCGTCGCAGTCTCGACCGCCGGGGTCAGTCGGGTATCGAGGGCCGAAACAGGGCCTGAACTACCCGTCGAAGATCCGAGTGTTGCGGCGGCTCCCACCGTCAGGGCAGCAACCGTCACCAGTCCGCGTATCCGCACTCCATCACCCCCTGCGGTGCTCTTCCTTGTCGCACACCGCGTACATCCGAGAAGATGTGACTGACGTTACATATCCGTGACTGCGCGTGCCGGGGAATGCGGGAATGGCCGGATCATTTGCGCCGGGGCCTTGCCTCTTCCTCGTCGCCCAGCAGTGTCTTGATTTCTTCGAGCTCGCGACGGAGATAGTCACGGGTCGCCACCTCGCCGATCGCGATCCGCAGCGCGGCGAGTTCGCGCGCCAGGAATTCGGTATCCGCCTTGGTCTGTTCCGCCCGCGACCGGTCCTCCTCGAGCGAGACGCGGTCCCGGTTCTCCTGCCGGTTCTGGGCCAGCAGGATCAGCGGGGCGGCATAGGCGGCCTGAGTGGAGAACGCGAGGTTGAGGAGGATGAAGGGATACGGATCCCACTTCAGCTCGACCGCGAAAATGTTGAGAACGATCCAGATGATCACGACCACGGTCTGGATCACCAGATACCGACCGGTCCCCAGGAACCGAGCGAAGTTCTCGCTGGCGCGGCCGACTGCCTCTACGTCGTAGGTGAAGCGGAAACGCCGGGCACCGCGGGGCGTGTCGAGCCGTTGCCGCTCCGACAGGCCCCGGGCCGACACGCTCGGAATCTTTTCGCTCATCCGTCGATCTCCTCTTCGCGCCAGTCCTCCGGAAGGAGATGGTCCAGGACGTCGTCGACGGTGACCGCGCCGATCAGGTGATTCTCGTCGTCGACCACGGGCCCGCATACGAGGTTGTAACTGGCGAAGTACCGCGTGACGGCAGCCAGCGAGTCGTCGGCGGCGAGACGAGGAAGGCCGGTGTCGAGCAGGCCGCCCACGAGACTCGCGGGTGGTTCCCGCAACAACTTCTGCAGGTGCACGCATCCCAGGTAGCGACCGGTCGGCGTGGCGGTCGGGGGCCTGACAACGAAGATCATGCTCGCGAGTGCGGGCGTGACATCCTCGTTGCGAGCGCGCGCCAGAGCTTCCGCCACCGTCGTGGACGCCGTCAGCACCACCGGTTCGGGGGTCATCAGACCACCGGCAGTGTCCGGCGAGTGCTCGAGGAGTCTACGGACCGGTTCGGAGTCCTGCGGGTCCATCAACTGCAGCAGCGATTCGGCTTCCGTTTCGGGCAGCTCGCCGAGAAGATCGGCCGCGTCGTCCGGATCCATGGCCTCGAGGATGTCGGCGGCCCGCTCCACCTCGAGGTGCATCAGGAGGTCGGTCTGATCGTCGGACGGCAACTCCTGCACGACGTCGGCCAGGCGCTCGTCGTCGAGGGCGAGCGCGAGTTCGTGCCGGCGTTTGTCCGGGAGCTCACGCATGGCGTTGGCCACGTCGGCGGGACGCATCCCCTCGTACTGCATCAGGAGCGCGGACACCCCCTGCCCCGGCATCGACAGATCGGAATGTGTCAGCCCCTGCACGTGCTGCCACTCGACGATGTGAATGGCGGCACGCCGGCCGAGGCGTCCGCGATGGCCGCGCACCGCAACCTTCGACACCACCCAGTCGCGACTACGGGTCAGTTCGATGCCGAGATCGACCACCACCGTGTCGACTCCGTGCAGTTCCTCGAGTTCCGGGTCGTCCACCCGCACGCGTGAATCGAGGACCTGGGCGAGCGCGAGAACCTCACCCGGCCGCTGCGTGAACCGGCGCAAACTGACGTTCCCGGTGGTCAGTGTGACCGAACTCGGTTCGATCGCGGTGACCCGCAGCATGGGCACGAAGATGCGTTTGCGCGTGAACAATTCGATGACCAGCCCCAGCACCCGGGGTTGCTGGCGGCCGATGCGAACGGTGACGACCACGTCTCGCACCCGGCCGATCGATTCGCCGTCGGGCCCGAGTACCACCAGGCCGGCCAGCCTGGCTGCAAAAACTTTGTTCGCAGCTGCCATGATTGCCAGGCTAGATCCTCGTAGGGGGATCCAGGGAATCGAACACCTGCGGAAAGTGGAGGATCGTCCGTCATGAGTTCCGTCTTCAGGCCACGTCGATCGGTTCTGGCTGTTCCGGGCAGCAGTCGCAAGATGATCGACAAGGCCAAGGGGCTTCCGGCGGACGAGGTGTTCCTCGACCTCGAGGATGCCGTGGCCCCGTCGGCGAAGCAGGAAGCCCGCGGCACCATCGCGGACGCTCTCGCCGAGGACGGGTGGGGACATCAGATCAAGGTGGTGCGGGTCAACGACTGGACCACCGAATGGACCCATGCCGACGTCGCCGAGGTCGTCGGCCGCGCGGGCGCGCACCTCGATGCGATCCTGCTGCCGAAAGTGCCCGACGCCAGCCACGTTCAGGCGCTCGACCTACTGCTGACCCAGATAGAGAAGGCCAACGGGTTGGAGGTCGGGCGGATCGGGATCGAACCGCAGATCGAGAACGCCATCGGCCTCACCAATATCAACGCCATCGCGACCGCGAGCCCCAGAGTGCAGACGCTGGTGTTCGGCCCGGCCGACTTCATGGCGAGCATCAACATGCGCACGCTCGTGGTCGGGGAACAGCCGGACGGCTACGACCGCGGGGACGCCTACCACCACATACTGATGACGATCCTCATGGCTGCACGTGCACACGGCATCCAGGCCATCGACGGACCGTACCTTCAGATTCGCGACGTGGAGGCGTTCCGGCGTTCGGCGCAGCGCACCGCAGCGCTGGGTTTCGACGGCAAATGGGTGCTCCACCCCACGCAGATCGATGCGGCCAACGAGGTGTTCAGTCCTCGCCAGGACGATTACGACCGTGCAGAATTGATCCTCGACGCCTACGAGTTCCACACCTCGGCGGACGGCGGAGCTCGTGGCGCCGCGATGCTCGGTGACGAGATGATCGACGAGGCGAGTCGGAAGATGGCCCTCGTGATCTCGGCCAAAGGACGGGCCGCGGGAATGACACGGACCTCCGAGTTCACACCGCCCGACGAGGGATAGCGGGAAACAGGCAGAATGGTTCCCACAGGATCGATCCTGAGGGAACCACACGAGGAGACCAACTGACGATGACGAATCCACTCGGACAGTCCAACGGGGCGCGGCGCGGGGCTCTGCCGGAACCTCCCACGGGCTGGCCCATAGGTTCGTACCCAACGTACGCGGAGGCTCAGCGCGCCGTCGACTATCTCTCGGATCAGGAGTTCTCCGTCGAGGACGTCACCATCGTCGGGGTGAACCTCATGCAGGTCGAACGGGTCCTCGGCAGGCTGACGTGGGCCAAAGTCATTGGCGGCGGGATCGTTTCGGGTGCCTGGCTCGGTGTCTTCTTCGGCCTTCTGCTGGGCATCGTCACGGGCGGGTTCCTGGCACCGCTCGTGGTGGGCATCGTCGGCGGCATCATCTTCGGGTTGATCTCCACCACCATCCCGTATGCGGCGACTCGCGGTACCCGTGACTTCGCGTCCACCATGCAACTGGTCGCCGGGCGCTACGACGTGCTGTGCGAACCGAAGACCGCGGAGGCGGCGCGCGACATGCTGGCCAAGCTGGCGCTCTGAACCGAGATGTCGACGCGCGCCGCTGCGGTGTCGATATTACGGATTGCACGCATTTCGCCCAGTTCGCGATGATTCCGGCCAGTTCGAGGGCGATCTCGGATAGGTTTACGGCGCAATGCGAGGGGCCTGCCCCTCGGTGAAACCGTGACCTGCCGGCACTGCACGATTCGGCAGGACCACTGTGCGGGCCTGCGTGCTCAGCCGTACCGCGACTGGGTCTGTGAGGACCGCTCGAGGAGGCGGCTGTGCGGCGTACATCGACAGAATCCGGTCGTCCGGGAAGGCCCGGGCTCGCAGTCAGATGGGGCCTGATCGGCGCGGCCGCAGTCTTGACGGTTCCGCTGCTGGCGGCGTGCGGCTCGTCGGACAGTGGCACCGTGCTCAGTTTCTACACGGCGGCCGACGGTGCGGAACAGTATGCCGAGGCCGCAGCCAATTGCACGGCGGCGGCCGGTGGCCGATACACGGTGGAGCAACGCACCCTTCCGAAGGGCGCCGACGATCAGCGTTTGCAGTTGGCCCGGCGCCTCACCGGGAACGACACCTCGCTCGACATCATGACTCTCGACGTGGTGTGGACGGCAGAGTTCGCCGAGGCGGGGTGGGCGTTGCCGCTGCCCGACGACGTGGCCGCCGAGGTCACCGAGGGCACCCTCGAAGGGCCCCTCGAATCGGCGCGGTGGCAGGATCAGTTGTACGCCGCGCCTTTGAACACCAACACGCAATTGCTCTGGTACCGCAAGGACCTCATGCCCGGCGGGCAGCCGCCGCAGACGTGGGATCAGATGATCGACATCTCGGAAGGGCTGGCTGCCGAGGGCCGGCCCAGTTGGATCGGGGTGCAAGGCAAGCAGTACGAGGGTCTGATGGTGTGGTTCAACACACTTCTGGCCAGCGCGGGCGGTTCCGTCGTCGGCGAGGACGGAACCACTGTGACCGTCGCGGACGGTGACGGTGCTCTGAAAGCTCTCGAAGTGATGAAGCGAGTGGCCACCGCGGAGGGGGCCGACCCGTCGATCTCGCAGGGGGACGAGGCGTCGTCCCGCCTCGGAATGGAAAGTGGACGCGCGGCCTTCGAGGTCAACTGGCCGTTCGTGCTTCCCGGCATGATCGAGAACGCGGCGAAGGGCGACCTGCCGTTCATCGACGACAAGGGAAACACCACGTCCGTCGACACGGGCAATACGGTGCTCACGGTCGACGGACAGCAGAACTTCCTCGCCGCTCCGTATCCCTCGGTGATTCCCGGCCGGCCGGCCGAGGTGACGATCGGTGGCTTCAATATCGCGGTCGCGAAGACCAGCCGCCACCCCGACCTCGCGTTCGAGGCGGTGTCCTGCCTGCGTAACGAGGAGAATCAGCGCAACAATGCCGTCAACGGCGGTGTGCCGCCCACGTTGGCGAGGTTGTACGACGACCCCGCATTCCAAGAGGCGTATCCCGCCTGGCAGCAGGTGCGTGACGGCCTGAACACGGCGGCGGTGCGTCCGGTGTCGCCCGCTTACCAAAGCATCTCGACCCTGATCACCGCCACCTTGAATCCGGTCGGTGACATCGATCCGCCGCGTACCGTCGACGAACTCGCCGAGCAGGTGCGTAAGGCGGTCAACTCGGAAGGACTGATTCCGTGACGACCGAAGCCGTGGGGGTGGACCGGACCGACGGGCCGGAAGTGCCGACGAAGAAACAAGTTTCCGAGGGAAAGAAGGCCGAACGCCGGCTGGGATTGTGGCTGGTGGCACCGGCCGCGATCCTCATGATCGCCGTGACGGCATATCCCGTCGTTTACGCGGTGTGGTTGAGCCTGCAGCGCTACGACCTCCGATTCCCGGACGACCGCAAGTTCGTCGGCCTGTCCAACTACGTATCGGTGTTGTCGGACGGGTACTGGTGGCAGGCGTTCGTCGTCACGGTGAGCATCACCGCCGTGTCGGTGGTGATCGAGTTCGTGCTGGGCCTGATTCTGGCACTCATCATGCACCGGACGATCGTCGGCAAGGGACTCGTGCGAACCGTGGTACTCATTCCCTACGGCATCGTCACCGTGGCGGCTGCGTACAGCTGGTATTACGCGTGGACGCCGGGAACCGGGTACCTCGCGAATCTCTTACCTGACGGCAGTGCGCCACTGACGCAACAGATTCCGTCGCTCGCCATTATCGTCCTCGCCGAAGTGTGGAAGACCACGCCGTTCATGGCACTGCTGCTGCTTGCCGGTCTTGCTCTGGTACCCGATGATCTACTCAAGGCTGCACAGGTCGACGGTGCCGGGGCATGGACCCGGCTGGTACGCATCATTCTCCCGCTCATGAAACCGGCGATCCTGGTGGCCTTGCTGTTTCGCACGCTCGACGCGTTCCGGATCTTCGACAACATCTACGTGCTCACCAAGGGTGCAAACGACACCGGGTCCCTGTCGATCCTCGGCTACGACAACCTGTTCAAGGCCTTCAACTTGGGGATCGGTTCGGCCATCAGCGTTCTCATCTTCCTCTGCGTGGCCGTCCTCGCATTCGTGTTCATCAAGCTCTTCGGTGCCTCGGCTCCCGGGTCCGACACGGAAGGAAGGCGATAACCATGGCCGAAACGAAGCAGCGCAGATTGAGCTGGTCGGTGGTCAACCTGCTGGTCCTGCTGTATGCGCTCGTTCCCGTGCTCTGGATAGCCAGCTTGTCGTTCAAACCCGCGGGCACCATCAAGGACGGCAAGCTCATCCCGGAGAAGTGGACGCTCGACAACTACCGCGGAATTTTCTCGACTGACGCGTTCACCAGTGCGCTGATCAACTCCATCGGTATCGGCCTGATCGCCACGGTGATCGCGGTGGTGATCGGGACGATGGCGGCCTACGCGATTGCCCGACTCGACTTCCCGGGCAAGAAGCTCCTGGTCGCGGTGGCGTTGTTGATCGCGATGTTCCCGCAGATCTCCCTCGTGAGCCCGCTGTTCGACATCGAGCGCCGACTCGGATTGTTCGACACCTGGGCGGGTTTGATCCTCCCGTACATCACTTTCGCGCTTCCGCTGGCCATCTACACGTTGTCGGCCTTCTTCAAGGAGATCCCCTGGGAGCTGGAGAAAGCGGCCAAGATGGACGGCGCCACACCGGCGCAGGCGTTCCGGAAGGTGGTGGCGCCGCTGGCGGCGCCAGGCATCGTCACCGCGGCAATCCTCGTTTTCATCTTCTGCTGGAACGACCTGTTGTTCGCGATTTCGCTGACCTCCACCGAACGCTCCATCACCGCACCGGCGGCCATCGCCAACTTCACCGGCGCCTCGCAGTTCGAGGAGCCGACGGGGTCGATCGCCGCCGCCGCGATGGTGATCACCATTCCGATCATCATCTTCGTGCTGTTCTTCCAACGACGCATCGTGGCCGGTCTGACGTCCGGCGCAGTGAAGGGATAAGCCTGTGGCCGAGATTGTGCTGGACAAGGTGACGAAGCTCTACCCGGACGGCGCACGGGCGGTGAGCGACGTCGATATCACGATCGCCGACGGCGAATTCATCATCCTGGTCGGTCCGTCGGGTTGCGGTAAATCGACCACCCTGAACATGATTGCGGGCCTCGAGGACATCTCGTCCGGTGAGCTGCGCATCGCCGGCGAGCGGGTGAACGAGAAGGCGCCGAAGGACCGCGACATTGCGATGGTGTTCCAGTCGTACGCGCTGTACCCGCACATGACGGTGCGCCAGAACATCGCGTTCCCCTTGACGTTGGCGAAGATGTCGAAGTCGGAGATCGCCGCCAAGGTGGACAATGCCGCGAAGATTCTCGATCTCACCCAGCATCTGGACCGCAAACCGTCCAACCTCTCGGGTGGGCAGCGACAGCGCGTCGCGATGGGGCGAGCAATCGTCCGCAGTCCCAAGGCGTTCCTGATGGACGAGCCGCTGTCCAACCTCGACGCCAAGCTTCGCGTGCAGATGCGTACCGAGATTTCCCGGCTCCAGCAACGTCTGGGGACGACGACGGTGTATGTGACACACGATCAGACCGAGGCAATGACGCTCGGGGATCGGGTGGTGGTGCTGCGCGGTGGCCTCGTCCAGCAGATCGGCGCACCGCAGGAGTTGTACGACCATCCCAACAATCTGTTCGTTGCGGGGTTCATCGGATCACCGTCGATGAACTTCTTTCCCGGACAGCTGACGGCAGACGGAATCTCGACTCCTCTCGGGGACTTCGCACTACCCCCGCAATCGCGCGAGAAGGTCAGCTCTTCCGGCGCGTCGAAGGACGTCGTGGTGGGTATCCGCCCGGAGCACTTCGAGGACACCGGGTTGATCGATGCCGATCAGAAATCCGCCGGTGCCACCTTCACCGCCAATATCGAGGTGCTCGAGTCGATGGGTTCGGACAAGTATGCGTACTTCTCCGCCGAGGGCCCGCAAGTGAGTTCTCGGGAACTCGAGGAGCTCGCGGCGGACTCGGGCACCGAGGTGGCGGGAGGCGGGCATCTGGTGGCCCGGTTGTCCGCCGAGTCGTCCGCGGCGCAGGGTGGGCCGGTGGAGTTGTGGTTCGACCCCGCGAAGATTGCGGTGTTCGATCAGGATTCCGGCGCCAACATCACTCGCTGACGGAGGGCCCGGCACAGTAGTCAGGGCGTCCTTTGCCGCTCACCGGGGCCTGTGTTCGCACCACCGAGACCGCCCACCGTGCCCCATTCGGCGGCGAGCGCGGTCGCGTGGACCTCGTCCTCTTCCTCGTCGGAGGGCGTGCGGGTCACGCGGGTGATACCGAAGAAGGGAAGCAGCCCGGCGAGGGCGGCGGCAAGGGCGCCGACGACGAACGCGATCAGATAGGCGGATTCGGTCGGAATGTCAGTGCCGGAAATGGTGATTGCAGCGAGCAGGGTCGCGACCAGCGCGCTGGCAAACGAGCTGCCGACGGACCGGGCGATGGAGTTGATGCTGTTGGCGACACCGGTCTCGTCCTGCCGGACCTCGGCGACCAGCAGCGAAGGTAGCGCCGCGTAGGCAAGGCTGATGTAGGTGTTGATCAGCAGGATGGCGGTGATGACCTGCCAGCTGCGGTCGTGGGCGATGATGAATACGAGGAAACCTGTGACGCCTACGACGCTGGCGCCGACGAGCACGACCCGCGCGCCGACGCGGCGGATCAATCTTCCACTGAGGATCGAGGCGAGGACGCCGCTCACCGCGCCGGGCAACAGGTATACGACGCTGGCCTCGAGGACGGTGGCGCCGAAGCCGTACCCGGCGACCGAACGGGGCGTCTGCACGAAGTACGAACTGCCCAGGAAGATGACGAACATCGACATCCCGACCACGAGGGCGGACAGATGGGTGACGAGGACGGGCGGAGCGGTCAGCAGCCGGGGCGCCACCAGAGGATGAGTGGTCCTCCGTTCATACAGGAACCACCCGATCAGAATGAGGACTCCGGCGACACCGCTGATGATCGTGGCGGGTGAAAGCCATCCCCAGGTGCTTCCCTCGGACATCGGCAGGAGGACGAGGACGAGGCCGGCGGCGAGACCCACCGCACCGATCCAGTCCATTGAGCCCGATCCGGTCTGTGCGCGCCGGGGGACCGCGAACCACGCCAGGACGAGACCGGCAACCGTGATCGCGGACGAGAGCCAGAAGACCCGATGGAAGTCGGCGCCGTCGGAGACGAGCACACCGGTGAGGACGATTCCGAAACATCCGCCGAAGCCGAGGGTTCCCGAGAAGATGCCCATTGCTCCCGTCAACTTCTCCGGTGGCAGTTCGTCGCGCAGGACCGCGATTCCGATGGGAAACAGCGCGAACGAGACGCCTTGCAGTACTCGGGCGAGAATGAGCACACCGATCGACGTCGCCACCGCACCGAGAAACGAGCCCAGGAGCACCACCACCAGAACACCGAGAATTACCGGACGTTTGCCGCGAAGATCGGCGAGACGGCCGAGGACGGGCGTCGCAGTGGCCGCTGCGAGCAGGTTGGCGGTCAGGAGCCAACCGACGGCGGTGGGCCCGACCTCGAGCTGCGCGCCGATCGTGCCGACGATCGGTACCACCAAGGTCTGGAGAACCGCCAGAATCATCACGATGAAGCACATGACCGGCAGCAGCATCCTTGCCGTGGGTCCGGGTTCTGCGCTCATGCGGCCTCCCTGCTTGGTCCTGTCGGTGGTGACAGGTAAACACGGTACTGGGGCTAACTAATAAAGGGGGCGACGGTGGGCTCCGAACGTATGTCGGATCGGGCGCTGGGACGGGCAACTCTGGCCAGGCAAGGATTGCTGAGCCGATCGGGGACACCGGTTCTCGAGATGGTCGAGCATCTCTGCGGGCTCCAGGCCCAGGCCCCGATGCCGCCATACTTCGCCCTGTGGGCGCGCATCGAGAAGTTCCGTCCGAATGCGCTCTCCGAGCTCATCGAGAATCGTGAAGTGGTCCGCATCGTCGCGATGCGCGGAACGGTGTTCGCGTTGTCTGCGGCCGACGCCCTGACGTTCCGTCCGCTGATCCAGCCGATCCTCGACCGCGACCTGCACACCAACACGCAGCACCGAGCGCACCTCGAGGGCATCGACGTCGACGCCCTCGCCGCCGTCGGCCGCGACCTCGTCCGGGACCGGCCGCTCACCCAGTTGCAGATGCGCCCGCTGCTCGAAGAACGATTCCCCGGGCGAGACGGCGCGGCCCTTGCACACGGGGTGCGAGCGCTGGTGCCGATGGTCCAGGTGCCACCGCGAGGGGTGTGGGGCAAGTCGGGACAGCCCGCGCTGGCGACGCTCGAATCGTGGGTGGGCCGACCACTCGCCCCGGGGCCGTCGCTACGGGCGATGATGCTGCGATACCTCGCGGCGTTCGGCCCGGCCAGTGCCCGGGACGCGCAGGCGTGGTCGGGCTTGACCCGGCTCGGTGAGGTATTGGACGACTTGCGGCCACAACTGCGGGTGTTCACCGGGGAGTCGGGAACGGAGCTGTTCGACCTTCCGGATGCGCCCCGGCCGAAGGCGGACGTGCCGGCGCCCGTGCGCATTCTCGCGCCCTTCGACAACGTGCTGCTCTCCCATGCGGATCGCAGCAGAATCCTTGACGACGCGCTGCGGAAGCAGATCTTCACGCAGAACGGAATCATCAAACCAGCTGTGCTGGTGGGTGGCCGGGTCGTCGGCTTCACCAGCACGGTGGCGGGTAAGGACGGGGTGGTCCTCGAGGTGGAGCCGTTGACGAAGATCGCCAAGTCCCATCGGTCGGCCGTCGAAGCGGAAGGCAGGCGATTGCTGAAGTTCGCACATCCCGACGCCGACAACCGGGAGGTGCGGTTCAGGGTCCTGTAGGCCGATGCTTGCGGGGGGCGCGCTGGCTCAGTTCGGCGATGATCTCGTCGTTCCAAACATGTTGGCGCACCATGCGATACCGTTCGCGAGCCACCCACAGGTAGGCTTCGGCATCGGTGTGGTCGGGCAGCATCTCAGCGGCGCGGACCATACGGACGACCGGCAGAAATTCCTCGCCGAACCATCGGCGCGCCACGGTGTCGCGGCTCATGAACTCGCCCATCTCCTGCATGAGACGAAAACCCCAGGCCTCGACGCACTCACTGATTTCCGCGTACTCCCAGGGGTCGGTGACCATCACGGCCTTGCGTTGCGCTCCGGTGAGAGGCACCCGGCTCAGAAACAGCCGGCGGTGATCCTTGATCAGCAGATCACCGCGCTGCGTGATTCCGTCCGGCGAGATCCGGGTCAGGATCTCCGTCACGTACGCATCGATGGTGTTCCAGTGCATCGCGTAGGCGATCGAGACGCGGTGATGGCCGTCGCTGACAAAGTGCATCGAGCCGATTCGGTACACCTGGATCGGCGGAACTGACTCGCCGCGGCGCTGCGCCGCAGCCAGCCGCTGCCAGCGTTCGCGTACCCGGGCGGAAGTGGGACGGAAGTAACGGTCGAAGTCCCGGGTGCGGTCTACGCTGCCGACGATCGAGTTGACGGGAATCACCTGCAACCCCAGTGAGCGCTCGCCGATCCCGCCGAGTGCCGCCACCACCTCGTCGAAGGGCAGGATCTCGTTGACGTCGTCCGGCTCCCGTCGCAACCAGCTGACCAGCCGGGACAATTCGGCGCGGCGACGCTGACGGGTGAAGTCGTTTTCCGCGTCGGCGGAGGGGAATCCGGTGTCACGTGCCATGCCGTCGCCTCACGATCGTCGGATCGGTACCCGGGGACATCTCCATGAGAGTGAACCCGACCGTGTTGATCACCGTGGTGGCCCCGAGCACGCGGTCCTTCGGCATCGCACCGTACGGGTGCACGTGACCGTGGATGAGCGTCCGGGCCTGCAACCTTCCGGCCAGCTGCTCGAAACACTCGAAACCGCGGTGCGGTGGGTCCTCGAGGTCACCGACTCCGCGTGGTGGGCTGTGTGTGAGGAGCACGTCGACCCCGGCGACTCCGGATCGGCGCGCATGCCACGCACTCGTCATTGCCAAGTTGCGGGCACGCCGGCGCTGCTGCCGCTCGGTCCATTGATTGGGGCCTTCGTTGTACCGAATCGATCCTCCCAAGCCTGCGATCCGCAATCCGGCAATGCGCACGATCCGTCCGTCGGCATTGACTGCCCCACACGGGCCCGGCCACGCCGAGGGCATGCCGGAGCGCATCCATCCGACCCGGCCCACGGAATAGCCGGAGAGGTCGGGGTCGTGGTTGCCGGGAACGAACACGCACGGTGCGTCGAGTGCATCCATCAGATACTCGAGATAGTCGAACGGCAGATCGCCCGCACCGAGGACGAGGTCGACGTTCATGGTCCGCACCTGTGGGGTCCACAACGACTCGATCGTCTCGTCGGACACTGCGAGTACCGAGACCATGGCCCGACGCTACCGGCTCGCGAGGCCGGGGGACGAGTGAGTGCGGTCGGTGGTTTGATGGCGGGGTGACTGACAGCGTTGTGGCAGCCGTTCGTGCGCACCTGCTCGAGCAGATCGGCGGGCCCGAGCCGACCGCCGCCTCGGTGACGTTCTTGGGAGTCGAACCACTCGACGTGCTGCGGTTCCCGCCCGCCGAGGACGATCTCGTCCGGTACGTGACCCTCGGTTGCTCCCGGCACCCGATGGGTGATCCCGGGGAACTGGTGGCCGACCCGATGCGGGGTCCACGCGCCGAACTGGTGCTGACCCTGCGTGGGGGTACCGGGGTGGTTTCCGGTGTCGCGCGCATGCTGGCGGTGCTGGCAGCGGCGCCGTCGGTGGAGGGGGTGGTCCTCGTCGAGGACGCGCTCCTGGACCTCGGGGAGCCGTTGTGGAAGGACACGCAATTCACGGCGGTGCTACTGGGGACGTCGTCGATTCCGGACCTACCGCTTCCCGAACCCGCCGAAGCGGTGCAGTTCCTCGCCGTGGTGCCCTTGACCGGAACCGAGGCCGCGTGGGTGCGACTACGCGGGGCCGAGGCGTTGCGGGAAGCGTGGACCGAGGCGGGCATCGACGTGCGCGACCCGAACCGCGGGGCGGCGTCCCTCTAGAGCCAGTTGTTTCTGCGGAAGGTGGTGAACAATCCGACCGTGACCGCCACGATGAATCCGACCACGAGGTGATACCCGTACTGCCAATGCAATTCGGGCATATTGTCGAAATTCATGCCGTAGACGCCTGCGATCATCGTGGGCACGGCGGCGATGGCCACCCATGCCGAGATCTTGCGCATGTCGGTGTTCTGCTGGACGGCGATCTTGGCCAGCGCGGCGTCGACGAGTGAGCTGAGCACCTCGTCGTACTCGGCGATCCGCTCCGCAACGGTGGTGTGATGGTCGAGCACGTCGCGAAAGTACCGCCGCACTTCCTTCGGCACCGGATTGCCCGGCGACTGCGTCAGCCGTAGCAATGGGTTCGACAGCGGATTCACCGACTTGCGAAGTTCGACGATCTCACGCTTGAGCAGGTAGATATGCTCCACCGCCACGGTATTCCGCGGGCTGAAGACCGCTTCCTCCATCCCGTCGACATCGTGTTCGATCGCCTGCGTGACCTCGAGGTACGTATCGACGACGTGATCGGAGACCGCGTGCAGAACCGCATACGGACCGAGAGCGAGTCGCTCCGGGTTCTCCTCGAGCGAGCGGCGGACATTCGCGAGCCCGGAATGATCGCCGTGGCGCACGGTCACGACGTAGTCGGCGCCCACGAATGCCATGATCTCCCCGGTTTCCACGATCTCGCTGGCGGTGGCCACCGAATCGTGGGGTACATAGTTGACGGTCCGCAGCACCAGGAACAGGATGTCGTCGTAGCGCTCGAGTTTGGGCCGCTGGTGTGCGTGAACCGCGTCCTCGACCATCAGCTCGTGCAGCCCGAACGTCTCGGCCACGCTTTCCATCTGACCTTCGTCGGGTGCGAGGAGACCGACCCACACGAACCCCCGGCCGCGTTCCCGGATTTCGGCGAGCGCGGCCTGGTGGGTGTACTTACCGGGAAGGCGGATGCCGTCGACGTACACGCCGCAATCCACTACGGCGCGGGCGGTGGGGATGCGGATCCGGGGGCCCGCCGGCTTGCCGCGGCCCTGTGCAGGAAGTGAGGGCATGGTAGGCGCGAGCACTCCCTTCACAGTCGAGCCGAGGACTTCGTTGTCGCGCAATCCTACGTGAGCACGGGATCGCCGAGACGCGACCATCCGACGACACGCCACCGCCGACGGACGCACGCCCGGACCCTTCCTCACGACACCTGACACACTGGGCAGGTGCGAATCGATCTCCACACTCACTCGACGGCCTCGGACGGTACCGACAGCCCGGCAGACCTGGTGCGCGCGGCCGGTGCCGCGGGTCTGGGCGTCGTGGCCATCACCGATCACGACACCACGGCTGGGTGGGCAGAGGCTGTCGCGGCGCGGCCCGCCGGGTTGTCACTGGTCCGGGGCATGGAGATGTCCTGCGCAGGCCGCGGCGAGGACGGCCGTCCCGTAGCGGTCCACCTGCTGGCCTACCTCTTCGATCCGGCGCACGCCGCATTCGCGCGGGAACGCGAGCGACTGCGGACCGAGAGGGTCGTCAGGATTCGGGCCATGGCCGAGCTGATGATGGAGGACGGTCTGCCCATCGACGCCGACGAGGTGCTGGCCGCAGCAGGTCCCGCAGCAGGTCGCCCGCACCTGGCGAGAGCACTGATGCGTGCCGGAGTGGTGAGCAGTGTCGACGAGGCGTTCGTCGACTTGCTGGCGCCGCGTGGCCGGTACTTCGTGGACAAATCGGACACACCCTTGGGCGAGGCGGTGCAACTGGTGGCCGAGGCCGGCGGGGTGAGCGTTCTCGCCCACGGGCGGGCGCGGGCGCGAGGACGCCTGCTGTCGCTCGATCACGTCCGGGAGCTGGCCGGCGAGGGTCTGCACGGGCTCGAGGTGCATCACCCCGACCACTCGGCGGCCGATGTCAGGGTGCTGCAGGAGCTGTCCGACGAACTCGGGCTCGTCGTCACCGGGTCTTCCGACTATCACGGGACGAACAAGACTATCCGCCTGGGCGAGTTCGGAACGGACCTCGACGAGTTCGACAAGCTCATCTCCAAAGCCTCTGGCGTACAGGTGGTTTCGGCATGACCGCACGCGACTCCGACCGTTACGGCCCTGACCGCTACGGCCCCGACCGCTACGGCCCCGACCGCTACGGCCCCGACCGCTACGACCCCTACGGTCCCGCCGCCCCGAGGTCCGTGTTGCCGCGCGAGCCACGTCGCAGTCCACTCCTCGTCAGGGCGTCGCGCGCCTTCAGCGGCGCCGTCGCGGCCGGTGTGGTGATCCTGTGTCTCGTGGTGATCGGGTCCGCCTACGTGGGCGGCGGCCGGGGGTTCCCCGGGCCGGGAACGATCTCGATTACCGCGCACGTGGTCGCCTCCGTGGTCGTGATAGTTGCCCAGCGGATCGCGGACCGCCGCGACGGCGTCGTCGCCGTGGTCGCGTCCGTCGCCGTCCTCGCGGTGGCGGCGCTGCTCCTGACGACGCAGTGGTGGGGTTGACGGACGCTCGGCCCATTATGTGGAACCGGTATGTGGAACCGGCGTCCACAGTGACCCGCCGGTAACTTGTTCTCACAGGTAGAGGCCAGAAAACGTGAGACATCTGACTGTCGTGGCAATTTGATTGTGCATCGATAATCGTGCCAGACTTAGCACCACTCCGACGTCGGCGCCACCGCCCTTCGGCGGGGGTTTATGGCAGCGTTGCCAGGGCTCACCCGCCCAGCGCCATCCACGCTTCGGAAGTTCTGCGGCCAAAGTGATCGCGCGCACCGGAAGCTTCACCAGTTGTCGTTCGCGGAGTAACTACGTAGATCAGCGCCGATCCGCATGGTTACTTCCCAGTAACCCGGCCCCGAGTGAGCCTGGACTTAGCAGGAGTGTCATCGTGTCCATCGTGTCCGAATCCACCACACCGCAGAAGGTCGAGCTGACCGACGAGGAGATCTTCGCCGGCCACATCGGGGGGAAGCTCTCGGTAGAGACCACGACCGCCCTCGATACGCAGCGCGCCCTGTCCATCGCCTACACGCCCGGTGTCGCGCAGGTTTCCCGCGCCATCGCCGCCGACGAGACCCTCGCCGATCGTTACACCTGGACCAGCCGCCTCGTGGTCGTGGTCAGTGACGGCTCCGCGGTACTCGGCCTCGGCGACATCGGTCCCCGCGCCTCGCTTCCCGTGATGGAAGGCAAGTCCGCACTGTTCAAGAACTTCGCCGGCCTCAACTCCATCCCGCTGGTCCTCGACACCAAAGACCCCGACGAGATCGTCGAAACCCTCATTCGGTTGCGGCCGAGCTTCGGTGCCGTCAACCTCGAGGACATCTCCGCGCCGCGCTGCTTCGAGATCGAAAAGCGCGTCATCGAGGCCCTGGACTGCCCGGTCATGCACGACGATCAGCACGGCACCGCGATCGTGGTTCTCGCGGCCCTCAAGGGTGCGGTGAAGGTGCAAAAGCGTGACATCTCCGCGCTCCGCGTCGTCATCTCCGGTGCCGGCGCCGCCGGTGTCGCCTGCGCGAACATCCTGCTCGCCGCGGGCATCGCCGATGTCACGGTCCTCGACTCCAAGGGAATCGTGTCGAGCAATCGCGAAGACCTGAACCCTGTCAAGGTCGACCTCGCGGCCCGCACCAACCCCGCCGGACGCCGCGGCGGCATCGTCGAAGCCCTCGACGGGGCGGACGTGTTCCTCGGTGTGTCCGCGGGAACCGTTCCCGAAGAACTCATCGCGACCATGGCGGATGACGCCATCGTCTTTGCGCTGTCGAATCCCGACCCGGAGATCCACCCCGAGGTCGCGAAGAAGCACGCGGCGATCGTGGCCACGGGGCGCAGTGACTTCCCGAACCAGATCAACAATGTGCTTGCCTTCCCCGGTGTGTTCCGTGGTGCGCTCGATGCCGGCGCCCGTCGGATCACCGAAGGCATGAAGCTCGCCGCCGCCGAGGCAATCCTCTCGGTCGTCGGTGACGAGCTGGCTGTAGACAAGATCGTTCCCAGCCCGCTCGATCCTCGCGTCGCTCCCGCTGTTGCGGAGGCAGTCGCCGCCGCTGCTCGTGCAGAAGGCGTCACCGACTAGCGAGAGTCCGTTGAACACCCCGGACCGGAGCCCGCACCAAGGTTCCGTGGCCGGGGTGTTTGCCGTTCTACCGCGGCTTCGCCTCGTCAGCCCGATCAATCCATTCCTGGGCACTCGCACCGCGACGCAGTCGGCCGGTGCCCGGGACGGACGCCCACACCGCGAACGCGAGAAGCCCGTCGACGACGAGGGCCAGGACCGTCACCAGGAGCGCACCGACAAGTACGCGATCGTATTGGCGCAAGGCGAGTCCGTCGAAGATGTAGCGACCGAGCCCGCCGAGGTTGACGTAGGCGGCCACCGCAGCGGTCGCAATGATCTGCAGCGTGGCGTTGCGCAGTCCGCCTAGTATGAGCGGCAGCGCATTCGGTGCCTCCACACGGCTGAGGACCTGCCACTCGGTCATGCCCATCGCGCGGGCGGCGTCCACGACCGTCCGGTCGGCGTTCGCGACACCGGAGTAGGTGCCGGCCAGCAGCGGCGGAATGCCGAGTACCACCAGCGCGAGGATCGGCGGGATCAGACCGAGCCCGAGGAGCAGCACGAGGAAAGTCAGCAGGCCCAAGGTGGGCAGTGAACGCAGCGCATTGACCAGTCCCACCACCAGCACCTCGCCTCTGCGAATGTGGCCGATGACCAGGCCGACCGGCACCGCCGCGGCAGCCGAGAGTGCCACTGCGAGAAAGCTGTACGAGAGGTGTTCGAGAATGCGCGCCCCGATGCCGGCCCTGCCCTCCCAGTTGGCCGGATCCACGATGTAGTCCCACGCGCCACCGAAGATGCTCACGCCTCCTCCTTCTTCTGACGTGTCCATGGTGTGAGCGCCCGGCCGAGGAGGAACAGCGCCAGGTCGAAGACCAGCGCGAGGACGACGATGGAGATGATCCCGGCGAGGATCTGATCGGGGTAGTCGCGTTGGTAGCCGCGGGTGAAGAGAGTCCCGAGACCGCCGATCCCGATCAGCGAACCGACCGAGACCAGCGAAATGTTGGTGACCGCCACGACACGCACGCTTGCCGCGAGTACCGGTATCGCCAAAGGCAACTCGACGGTCAAGGCCCGGTGCAGGCGCGTGAAGCCCATCGCCGTCGCGGAGTCGACGACGTCAGCGGGAACCGAGTCGAGGGACTCCGGCACGGCGCGGATGAGCAGGGCGGTGGAATAGATGGTCAATGCGATCACCACATTGAGCGGATCGAGGATCTGCAGTCCGACGACGGACGGGATGGTGACGAAGAGGGCCAGCGACGGGATCGTGAACGCGATACCGGCGACGGTCGATGTGACCTTTCGCAGCACCGAAGCGCCGCGGATCGCGGTTCCTACCGGGACGGCGATCACCAGCCCGAGGAGGAGTGGCACCAACGCCAGATAAAGGTGGGTCTTGGTCAGGTCGACGACCACGGAGAAGTTGTCGATGAGCCACCGCACGGAATCACGGCCCCTCGGAAGAAGCGGACGTGGGCGCGAAGAACTGCTTGTTCCGCGCTCGATCCTCGGCTGCCCGTTGTTCCGTCAACTTCTCGATGACCTCGGACCCGAGAATGCCACCGCGGGCGGCGCCGTCGCCGTCGACCGCCACACCTATCCCCGACGGCGACGAGATGGCCGCATCCAACGCCTGCCGCAGGTCTCCCTCCGGCGGGAACAGTGAACCCCCTGCGGCAGTGCATTCCGAGAGAGGACGGCCCGAGCGCACCCCTTCGACGCCCGTGATGTCGATCCAGCCTCGCGGAACACCGGAATCTGTCACCACGAGCGCCCACTCACCGCGGTCGAGCCGCAGCGTGTCCAGCTCACGTTCGGTGGCCGTCCGAAGGGGATGGAGAGAAATTTCTTCTGCCGTGCGGAACGACAGGCCACGGTAGCCGCGGTCGCGTCCCACGAATCCGGCGACGAAATCGGTGGCCGGCGCGGACAGCACGGTGTCGGGGGCATCGTATTGCTGGAGTCGGCCGCCCGGCCCGAAGACGGCCAACCGGTCGCCGAGCTTGACCGCCTCGTCGATGTCGTGCGTGACGAACACGATGGTCTTGCGCAGCTCGGCTTGCAGTCGTTGCATCTCGGCCTGCAGGTCTTCGCGGACCACGGGGTCCACCGCACTGAACGGTTCGTCCATCAGCAGGATCGGCGGGTCTGCGGCCAGCGCCCGGGCCACGCCGACACGCTGCTGCTGCCCACCCGACAACTGGCCGGGGTAACGGCCTGCCAGCGCGGGATCGAGGCCGACACGTTCGAGCACCGACAGCGCCGCCGTCCGGGCCGCTCGGCGGGAATCTCCGCGCAGGACGGGGACCGTCGCGACGTTGTCGATCACGGTGCGGTGCGGTAGCAGTCCGGCACTCTGGATGACGTAGCCGATCCCGAGGCGAAGTTTCACCGCATCGGTAGAGGCGATGTCGCGGCCGTTGACCGAGACGGTTCCGGCCGTCGGGCTGATCATCCGGTTGATCATGCGCATCGACGTGGTCTTGCCGCAGCCGGAAGGCCCGACGAAGACCGTGAACGACTCGGCTTCGATGTGCAGATCGAGGTTGTCGACCGCCGTGGTCCCGTCCGGGTACCGCTTGGTGACGCCCGAGAATGTGATCACCGTCGACTCCTCATGAGACCGGCTTGTCGAGCCCCTGGTCGACTACCCACTGCTTCGCGGCCGCCGCAGGCTCCGTCTTGGAGTCACCGGACACCGAATCGTTCAGCTTCACCAGCTCTTCCGTCGTGAGCTTCGCGGACAGCGCGTCCAGCGCCCGCGTGAGCTCGGCCGACGATTTGGCGGCGCGAACCACCGGAACGACGTTCTGTGCGGGAAAGTTGTTCTTCGGATCCGTGAGCACCACGAAGTTGTTCTTCTCGATCGCCGGCGACGTCGTGAAGATGTTTGCCGCGGTGATCTGCCCGGATGTCAGGGCGTCAACCGTGGCGGGGCCGCCGCCGTCCGCGATGGGAACGAAGTTGGCGGGCGCGATGTCGAGTCCGTAATTCTCCTTCAGCCCGACCAGGCCCGCGGGGCGCTCCTGGAATTCGGCGGGTGCGCCGAACTTCACCTCCGCCGAATGCGCTGCCAAGTCCGCGATCGAGGTCAGATTCCACTTCTGTGCGGTCTCCGCGGTGACCACGACGGCGTCCTTGTCCTCGGCCGGAGCGGCGGTGGTGATCGTCAAATCCGATCCCAGTGCGCCCGGTAGTGCAGCGTTCACGTCGGCTGCGCTCGTGGCAGTCGACTGCGGGTCGAGGTACTGCAGAAGATTGCCCGTGTAGTCCGGGATGACGTCGATCGACGCGTCCTTCAGCGCGGGGATGTAGGCCTCCCGGCTTCCGATGTCGAACTTCGTAGTCACGTCGAAACCGTTGGCGCGGAGAACCTCGGTGTAGATGTTCGCCACCGTCTCGGACTCGGGGAAGTTCGCCGAGCCCACGATAACGGCGTTCTCGTCGTCACCGGACCCGTCACCCTCGGCGGACAGCGGATCAGAGCTGGCCCCGCACGCGGCGAGGGAGACCACGGCAACCGTGGCGAGCGCGAGGCTGCCGAGACTGCGGCGGGCGAACCCGCGACCCGGGGAATTGTTCGAGGTGCGCATATGCGTCCTTCCGTCGTCACCACTGCCACGTGCTCGGCCGTGCCGACAGTATCCGGCCGTGCCGACATCATCCGGTGGGCGCGCTGCCGGGCCGGTGTGGCGTCAGTGTAACGATAGGTACGTGAGCAACACCGATTTCGGCCCAGCGTGATTCGAAGGAAGGCGTGCGAGGTGGCACAGACACGTAACGACGGATCAGGGAGCCGTCGTCCCCGTAAGTCCGTTCGTCTCGGAGCGTGGGTCGCGGCGTCGGTGCTGGTCTTGATTCCCGGGGCTCTGTCAGCCTGCGAGGTCGACAACACGGCTCTCGACGATTCCGCGGGCGAGACGTCTGGGGAGATGGTCGTGGGGTCCGGAGACACGGCGGAGAGCCGGATACTGGCCGAAATCTATGCGGGCGCTCTCCGTTCGACGGGCGCGCCGGCGTCCACCGAGACAGGTCTGGGCGACCGCACAGCCTATCTTCGAGAGCTCGATGCGGGGGAGGTGACGCTGGTGCCCGAATTCACCGGCCGACTGCTGCGCTACTACGATCCGGAATCGACCGAGAAGGAACAAGGCGAGGTGTTCGAGGCGTTGAGTCGAGCGCTACCTCAAGGGCTTTCGATCTCCGACTATGCGGCGGCCGAGGATCGGTCCGCGCTGGCGGTGACTGCGGACACGTCCACTCGGATGCCGTTGACGACGCTCGACGAGCTCGTTCCCTCGTGCAGCCGGACCACCGCGGTGCTCACTCCTGATTTCGAGGCCGCCGCACTCGCCGATCTGACCGGGTGCACGTTCGGGCAGACGCGTACGGTCCCGGGCGGCGCGGACGCTGTCGCCGAACTGTCTGTCCCCGCCCCGGCGGACGGCGCCGTGGTGGCAGGAGTTACCACAGCGTCCCCGGAGGTCGCGAGCGCGGATCTCGTTCTGCTGGCCGACGACGAGCATGTCTTCACCGCCCAGAACGTGGTGCCGCTGTACCGGATCGGGGCCCTAGGTGAGCCGCAGATCAAGGCGCTGAACGTGGTGGCGGGAGAGCTGACGACAGCGGACCTGGCCGACATGATCGGCCAGGTCCGCGGTGGTGCCGATTCACCCGACGTAGCTCGTGTCTGGCTGGACGCACATGTGTGACTTCACGTACGCCCCGAGTTCGGCGACGGCGTCCGCTGCCTCACGCACCAGCGAGGCCTGCAGGTGCGCAACGTGCCAGAGCCGGGCGTACTCGGTGAGCGTCACGTCGACGCCCGACTTTTCGAGCTTGTCGACGAACTCCAGGATCTGCGGATAAAGGACCTCGTCGAGTCCGACATGAACAACAGTGGGCGGTAGCCCCTTCAGGTTTCCCTGCAACGGCGCGTAGCCCGGGTCGAACTTGTCTCCGCTTCCCAGATACTTCGCGGCGGCATCCAACGACCACGCGGTATTCACCACGAGGTCGCGGTCCCGAATCATGTCGCGCCGTCCCGGATCGACCCACGGAGAGATGAGACCCAGTGCGGCTGGGGTGACCCCGTGCCGGTCGATCAGGCGCCGGGCCGTGGCCGCCGCGAGACCACCGCCCGCGGAGTCGCCGGCGATCGCCAGTTGACCTGTCTCGTACCCGTGTTCGGTGTTCAGCTCGAGGTACGCCGCCACGGCGTCCTCTAGTCCGGCCGGGAACGGATGTTCCGGGGCCAGGCGGTAGTCCAGTGTGTAGACCACGCTTGCGGATTCACGTGCGAGGTGCGCAGCCAACGATCGGTGCGTCGCCGGCGATCCGATGGTGTACGCCCCACCGTGGAGATAGAGCACGGCGGTCCGGCGCTCGGTCGCGCCCACCGTGATTCGCTCGGCGGGCCGCCCGGCCAAGGTGATCGGTCGGCACACCGCCCCTTCCGGCATCTGCTGCAGCGGTGCGGCCACTTCGAGCAGCGCTCTCTGCACCGGGTACGGCAGCCGTGGGTTGAGGCTCAGCCGGTAGAACGGCCGCAGTGCCGCGGCGACCACCGGAAGCGGCAAGGAGAAGCTCACCGGGACCTCAGTTCGGCTTGGGGAGAACGCGCCCGGCGACGGCGGCGACCACTCGCTGGTAGCTCGGCCCGACCACGCGCACCCAGGCGTCGAGGAACTTCGCGTCGGCGCCGATGAGCACCCGGGCCTTGCTCTTACGCACACCCTTGACGATGGTGGCAGCCGCATCTTCGGGTGTGGTCCGGGCGAGTTTCTTGTCGAAGAACTGGGCGAACGTGTCCAGGTCTTCGCCGGGGCCTGCGGTGGCATTGCGGGCAATGGCCGTCTTGATGCCACCCGGATGCACGCAGGTCACCTTGACGGGATGCTTCGCAATCAACATCTCCTGTCGCAGCGACTCGGTGAAGCCGCGTACCGCGAACTTCGCGGAGTTGTAGGCCGTCTGGCCCGGCATGGACAACAGGCCGAAGAGGCTCGAGATGTTCACCAGGTGGCCGTCGCCCGACGCGATGAGATGCGGCAGGAATGCCTTGGTGCCGTTGACGACTCCCCAGAAGTCCACGTCCATGATCCGCTCGATGTCCTTGAACTCGGACTTCTCGAACTCGCCGTGGTACGCGATACCGGCGTTGTTGTAGACCTGGTTGATCTTCCCGAAATGGGCACGCACCTCGTCGGCATACGCGAGGACCGCTTCGCGCTCGGTGACGTCCAGATGATCCGACTTGACCTCGGCGCCGAGCGCGGCGACCTGGCGGGCCGTCTCGGCGAGACCGACGGTGTCCATATCGGAGATCGCCAGCTTGGCGCCCTGTCCTGCCAGATTGACGGCGAGGGCCCTGCCGATCCCCGAACCGGCGCCGGTGATCACGACCACCTTGCCTGCGAATGCGCTCACTGTGCGGCCACCTTGTCGTCGTCGAGGTTGATCTGTGCCGAGATGGCGGAGGAACTCTTGGCCTGACCGTTCACCTTCACCGGTGCGGGAAGGTCGGTCGCGGCCACACTGTCGTACGCCGCCAGGTCGAAACGCTTGGTCTGGTTCCGGAACGAGAACGTGAAGCCCGGCCACAGCGTCGTGTTGTTGCCGTGCTTGTCGAGGTACCAGCTGGCGCACCCGCCGTTGTTCCAGACGCTGTGCGACAGCTTCTCCTGGAGCTCGGCGTTGTAGCGGTCCTGCGCGTCCTGCCGGACCTCGATCTTGCCGATGCCGTACTTGTCGAGGGTCGCGAGCGCGTCGACGAGGTAGTTGAGCTGCGACTCGATCATGAAGACCATCGAGGTGTGGCCCAGTCCGGTGTTGGGACCGACGAGGAAGAACATGTTGGGGAAGTTCGCGATCGCCGCGCCCTTGTAGCCCTGCTGTCCGCCTTCGTCGAAAACCTCGGCGAGCGAGCGGCCGTCCTTGCCGAAGATTCCCTGGAAGGTGGGGGAGTCGGTGACGTGGAAACCGGTAGCGACCACGATGGCGTCGACCTCGCGAACCGTGCCGGTCTTCGAGACCACGGCGTTGCTCTTGACCTCGGCGATGCCCTCGGTCACCAGGTCGACGTTGTCCTGTGCGAGGGTGGGGTAGTAGTTGTTCGAGATCAGCATGCGCTTGCAGCCGATCTGGAAGTTCGGGGTGACCTTCTTGCGTAGGTCCTTGTCCTTGATCTGACGGCGCAGGTGGCGCTCGGCTGCGAACTGCAGCGGCTTCATGAACATCGGTGCCTTGGCGAGTCCGACGACCTGGCTCTCGCGCATCCAATAGATACCGCTCCGGCACAGCTTCTGGAAACCGGGCAGGTACTTGAACGCGGTGTGCTCGGCCTTCGTGTACTCGCGGTCGGCGCGGGGCAGGATCCACGGGGCGGTGCGCTGGTAGACGTCGAGGTGTGACACCTTCTTGCCGATCGCCGGGACGATCTGGATGGCCGAGGCGCCCGTGCCGATGACGGCAACCCGCTTGCCCGTCAGGTCGGCGTCGTGGTTCCAGCGGGCGGAGTGGAAGATCTCGCCCTCGAACTCTTCGATGCCCTTGATGTCGGGGAGGGACGGCTCGCACAGAGCGCCGACCGCGGAGACGACGATCTTCGCCACGAAGTTTCCCTTGGTGGTGGTGACCTCCCACCGGGTGGTCTGCTCATTCCAGTGCGCGGACTTCACGTCACAGCCGAAGACGTGCCGGTCACGCACCTTGTACTTGTCCGCCACCGACTGGATGTACTTCTGGATCTCGGGCTGGGTCGAGAACGACCGTGTCCACTCCGGGTTCAGCGCGAACGAGTAGGAGTACAGGTGCGAGGGGACGTCGCACGCCGCGCCCGGGTACGTATTGTCGCGCCAGGTTCCGCCGACCTCGGTGCCGCGTTCGAGCACGAGGAAGTCGGTCTTGCCTGCCTGGGTGAGCTTGATGGCCGCGCCCAGGCCGGCGAACCCGCTGCCGATGATCAGGGTGTCGACGTAGCGGGCACCCGCGGTCGTGTCGTAAGTGTCTGTGACGGGAAGACTCATGTAAGAGACAATAGGGCGCTATTGAGGGGTAGTCAATAGCTATTGACCTTCATTCAATAGGGTGATGTCATGGACGTCGTGAAGCGGACCCGTCTCAGCCCGGAACAACGACGGGCGCAATTGATCGACCTCGGTGCGAAGATGCTGGCGCAGCGGCCTCTCGAACAGATCTCGGTGGAAGAGATCGCCGACCAGGCCGGAGTCTCCAGGGGACTGCTGTTCCATTACTTCGCTTCCAAGCACGACTTTCACCTCGCCATCGTGCGTCACTCCAGCAGCGAAATGCTGGCCCGAACGGCGCCCGACCCCTACGTCGGCGACGCCAGAGATCCGTTACAGATCCTGCGGTCCGCACTGGCCGCGTATGTCGACTACGTATCCGAGAACCGGGGCACCTACGTCTCGTTGCTCCGCGGTACAGCCAGCGGCGACCCCGACATGCGGGCCGTCTTCGAGGAGACACGCGCGATGATGTCCGAGCGCACCCTCGAACAGCTTCCCGTCATCGGCGTCGAGCGGACGCCCGCGGTCGAGCTGGCGGTTCGCGGCTGGATCGCGTACGTCGAGGAGGTCACGATCAGCTGGCTGCGCGACCCCCAGCTCACCCGGGAACAACTGATCGAACTCAACGTCCAGGCGTTGCCGGCCCTCACGATCGCAGCGGCCCCCGAGATCGCCGCAGCCCTGGTCTCGGCCACCAGCGCACACCCCTAGCGAGGTCCAGATACCACAAAGCCGGGTCGAATCCCTCCGTGGAGTGAATTCGACCCGGCTCAGTGGTAGATCAGTCGATCACACGCTCAGCTGAACGCTTCGTCGATGATCTCCTGCTGTTCCACAGCGTGCACCTTGCTCGAACCCGAGGACGGTGCCGACATGGGACGGCGCGAAATGCGCTTGATCCCGGACAGCTTCTCGGGCAGCAACTCGGGCAACGCGAGACCGAAGAACGGCCAGGCACCCTGGTTGGCCGGCTCCTCCTGGACCCACCGGAATTCGGAGGCGTTCGGGTAGCGATCGAGCGTCTCACGCAAGCGACGGCTCGGGACCGGGTACAGCTGCTCGATACGAACGATCGCGATGTCGTCGCGGTTGTCCTTGTGCTTCTTCGCCAACAGCTCCCAGTACAGCTTGCCGCTGACGAGGAGCACCCGGGTGACCTTGCTGCGGTCGCCGTCACCGGTCTCGTAGACCGGCTCTTCGAAGACGGAGCGGAACTTGCCGGTGGTGAAGTCCTCGACATCGGACACTGCCGCCTTGTTGCGCAGCATCGACTTCGGCGTGAACACCACCAGCGGGCGGCGGATTCCGTCGAGCGAGTGACGACGCAGCAGGTGGAAGTAGCTGGCCGGCGTGGACGGCACGGCCACCGTCATCGATCCCTCGGCGCACAGCTGGAGGAAACGCTCGATGCGCCCGGACGTGTGGTCCGGACCCTGACCCTCGTGACCGTGCGGCAGAAGCAGCACGACATCGGACAACTGACCCCACTTGGCCTCACCGGACGAGATGAACTCGTCGATGATGGGCTGCGCACCGTTGACGAAGTCACCGAACTGCGCCTCCCACAGCACGAGCGCGTCCGGGTTGCCCACGGAGTAGCCGTACTCGAAGCCGACAGCGGCGAATTCGCTGAGCGCGGAGTCGTAGACCAAAAACTTGCCCGGGTTTTCGCTGCCGAGGTTCTGCAGCGGCGTGTACTCGTCGCCTGTCTTGCGGTCGATGAGCACCGAGTGACGCTGCGTGAACGTACCGCGGCGAGAGTCCTGGCCGGACAGACGAACCATCTTGCCCTGGTCGACCAGCGAACCGAACGCGAGCAGTTCGGCGAACGCCCAGTCGACCTTGCCCTCGCGGGACATTTCGCGTCGCTTCTCGATGACCGGCTTGACGCGCGGGTGCACCGAGAAACCGTCGGGCACGTTGACGAAGGCGTCACCGATCCGCTCGAGCACCGAACGGTCGACCGCCGTGGTCAGCTTGGTGGGCAGCGGCTGGTCGAGTTCGACCGACTCACTCGGCTCGGGCTTGTACTTCTCGAGCTCGCGAACCTCGTTGAACACCCGCTCGAGCTGACCCTGGTAGTCGCGCAGAGCGTCTTCGGCTTCCTTCAGGGAGATGTCACCACGGCCGATCAGCGATTCGGTGTAGCTCTTACGAACGCTGCGCTTGGTGTCGATCACGTCGTACATCGCCGGCTGGGTCATCGACGGGTCGTCGCCCTCGTTGTGACCGCGACGGCGGTAGCAGATCATGTCGATGACGACGTCCTTCTGGAACTTCTCCCGGAAGTCGACAGCGAGCTGCGCAACCCAGACGCAAGCCTCGGGGTCGTCACCGTTCACGTGGAAGATCGGAGCGCCGATCATCTTCGCGACATCGGTGCAGTACTCGGAGGAACGCGAGTACTCCGGGGCGGTGGTGAAGCCGACCTGATTGTTGACCACGATGTGGACGGTGCCACCGGTGCGGTACCCGCGCAGCAGCGCGAGGTTCAGCGTCTCGGCCACCACACCTTGACCTGCGAATGCGGCGTCGCCGTGCAGCATCAACGGCAGAACGGTGAAGCCGTCCTCGCCCTTGTCGAGGATGTCCTGCTTGGCGCGGACCAGTCCCTCGAGGACCGGGTCGACGGCTTCGAGGTGGGACGGGTTCGCGGTGAGGGACACCGTGATGTCGTTGTCGCCGAACATCTGGATGTACGTGCCCTCGGCGCCGAGGTGGTACTTCACGTCACCGGAGCCGTGCGCGGCAGCCGGGTTCATGTTGCCCTCGAACTCCGTGAAGATCTTGGAGTACGGCTTACCCACGATGTTCGCAAGGACGTTCAGGCGACCACGGTGGGGCATGCCGATGACGACCTCGTCGAGCTGGTGCTCGGCGGCCTGGTCGATCACGGCGTCCATCATCGGGATGACGGACTCGGCGCCTTCGAGGGAGAAACGCTTCTGGCCGACGTACTTGGTCTGCAGGAACGTCTCGAACGCCTCGGCGGCATTCAGCTTGCTCAGGATGTACTTCTGCTGAGCAACGGTCGGCTTGACGTGATGCGCCTCGACGCGGTCCTGCAGCCACTGCTGCTGTTCCGGCTCGAGGATGTGCGTGTACTCGACGCCGACGTGGCGGCAGTACGCGTCACGCAGCACGCTGAGCACGTCGCGCAGCTTCATCTTTTCCTGGCCGTGGAAGCCGCCGACCTTGAACTCGCGGTCGAGATCCCACAGGGTCAGATCGTGCGTGATGACGTCGAGGTCCGGGTGGCTACGGAACTTGTCCTTGACGAACTGCAGCGGGTCCGTATCGGCCATCAGGTGACCGCGGTTGCGGTACGCGGCGATCAACTCGAGGACGCGCGTGTTCTTGTCGACTGCACCTTCCGGCACATCCTGGCGCCAGCGGACCGGCTCGTACGGGATGTGCAGCGCGTGGAAGATCTCGTCGTAGAACTCGTCGCTGATCAGCAGGTTGTGGATGGTCCGGAGGAAGTCGCCGGATTCGGCACCCTGGATGATGCGGTGGTCGTACGTCGAGGTCAGCGTCATGAGCTTGCCGACGCCCATGTCGGCAATGCGCTCGTCGCTGGCGCCCTGGAACTCGGCGGGGTACTCCATGGCACCGGCGCCGATGATGGCGCCCTGGCCCTGCATCAGGCGCGGCACGGAGTGCACGGTGCCGATGCCACCAGGATTGGTGAGGGAGATGGTGACGCCCGAGAAGTCCTCGCCGGTGAGCTTGCCGTCACGCGCGCGCCGGACGATGTCCTCGTAGGCGCTGTAGAACTGGGTGAAGTTGTGCGTTTCGGTGTTCTTGATGGCGGCCACGACGAGAGACCGGCTGCCGTCCTTGCCCGGCAGGTCGATGGCCAGGCCGAGGTTGGTGTGCGCGGGGGTGACGGAGTGCGGCTTGCCGTCGATCTCGGCGAAGTGCCGGTTCATGTTGGGGAACGCCTTGACCGCCTGGACGATCGCGTAACCCAGTAGGTGCGTGAAGGAAATCTTGCCGCCGCGGGTACGGGCGAGGTGGTTGTTGATGACGATCCGGTTGTCGAACATCAGCTTCGCGGGGATGGCGCGAACGCTGGTGGCGGTCGGAATGGCCAGCGAGGCGGACATGTTCTTCGCGACGGCAGCAGCGGCGCCGCGCAGAACCTTCGATTCTTCGGTAGCGGTCTCGGGAGCAGGCGCCTTCGCGGTCGACTCCTTTGCCGGTGCGGTCTTGGCCGGTGCGGCCTTCGGTGCGGCCGTCTTGGGCGCCGCCGTCTTGGGAGCTGCACCGTTGGCCGCGGACTTCGCAGCGGCACCGTCGCCCGTCTTGGTTGCCGACGCGGGGGCGGTCTCGGCCTTGGCGGCCGGGGGCGGCGACGTCTTGGCGGGGGGAGCGGCAGCAGAGGCGGCGGTGGTGGTGCCGTTCGTGCCGCGTCCGTTGGCTGCGACGGCCTTGGCGGCGGCGTCGGGGGAGTAATCCGTCAGAAATTCGTGCCAACTCGCGTCCACGGACGACGGATCGTCCTGGAAACGCTGGTACATTTCGTCAACCAACCACTGGTTCTGTCCGAACTGGGATGTAGAGCTGCTGCTCACGGCAGGTGTTCGCCTCGTTTCTATTTCGGTACCCGATCAGAGCGCCTATATACATGAGAGTAGCCCTCGTGTGTGACGTGCGAATTGCGAGGTCTGCACGTGTGAGCTGTCTCACGGCCATCGGATGGGGTCACCATCGATGACGGTTCTCGCCCCGCGATTATTCCCTTCACCGCTCTCGGCCGCATCCCACAGTCCCGCATAGTGGCCACCCGCCGAGCGCAGGGCGGCGTGCGATCCGGTCTCCACGATCCGCCCCCCGTCGATGACGAGGATCACGTCGGCGCGTGCCGCGGTGGCCAGTCGGTGGGCTACCACCACCGAGGTCCGGCGCCGGGTCACCCGACTGCCCGCCTCGAGAACTAGCTGCTCTGTGGCCGGATCGAGCGTCGCGGTCGCTTCGTCGAGAAGCAGGAGGTCGGGGTCGACCAGTTCGGCACGAGCCAGCGCGATCAACTGCCGCTGACCCGCCGACAAGCCCTGCCCGCGCTCGCCGATGGGGTGACGCATCCCACCCCGCAATTCGCCGATCGTACCGAGCGCTCCCACCGCGCGGGCGGCGTTCTCGATCTCGTCACGACTCGCGTCAGGCCTGCCGTACGCGATATTGGTCGCGACCGTGCCGGTGAACAGATGCGCCTCTTGCGGGACCACCCCCAGACGTCCGCGGTACTCGCCGAGCGAGTAGCGACGCACGTCGACATCGTCGACGAGCACGGAGCCGGAGGTCGGGTCGTAGAAGCGGGCGAGCAGTTTCACGATGGTGGATTTGCCTGCGCCGGTCTTGCCCACCAGCGCCACCGTGGCGCCCGCCGGAATGTGGAGATCGATGTCCGTCAGCGCGTCACTCCCCGCACCGGAATAGCGGAAGCCGACGTCACGGAGACGCACCTCGCCCCGCAGGTGCCCGTCGATCCGAGTGCGGTGGTCACCGGCGGCGCGCTCGATGGAACTGGGTGTGCGGAGCAGATCGCCGATCCGGAGCAGGCCCACACTGGCCTGCTGATATCCGTCGAACACCTGCGACAGCTGCTGGATGGGCCCGAACAGCAAGCCGAGGTACAACACGAAAGCTACGAGCGTTCCCGATGATGTCTCGCCGCCCGCGACCTGCCGTGCACCGACGAACACGACGGCGGCCAGCGCCAGATCCGACAGGAACGCGATGAATGGGAAGTACAACGAGATCGCCCGCTGGGACCGCATGCGGCTGCGCCGGTAGCTGTCCGCGCGTTCGGCGAACCTGCGGGCGGCGAACTCCTCGCGGCGGTAGGCCTGCGCGGCGCGCAGGCCGGCGATGTTTTCTTGGAACTCGGCGTTGACGAGGGAGATCCGTTCCCGCGACACCGTGTAGGCCACCGAGGAGATCCGGCGGAAGAGCAGTGTCGCGACCACGAGGGGCGGGATGACGGCGAGGGCGACGACGGCGAGGGTGAGGTCGGTGACGATCAGTGCGACGGAGATACCCACGACGGTGAGCACGCTGACCACGGCCGTGGACATTCCCGTCTGGATGAACGACGACAACGCGTCGACGTCGGTGGTCATGCGGGTCATGATCCGGCCGGACAGCTCCCGCTCGTAGTAGTCGAGCCCGAGCCGCTGCAGGTGCGCGTAGCTGCGCACGCGGAGCCCGAAGAGGACACGCTCACCTGCCCGGGCGGTGAGCACCGTCATTGCCGCGACCACCAGCCAGTCGGCGGCGACGAGGGTGATCCCGACCGCGGTGGCCGTCCACAGCGTCGCCGAGTCCTGCGGGAGCACACCGTGGTCGATGGCGAATCGCACGATGGAGGGGAAGGCGATTGCGGCGAGGGAATCGAGCGCCAGGCACGCGACCACGGCGAACAGCAGCCCGCGGACCGGTCGCAGTATTCGCGACAGGTGGAAGTCCGGTTCGGGCAGCCGCAGGGTGCGGGTGTCGAGTCCCGGGCTCTCGAGGGCAGGAGGCAGCGCGTCGACGGCGGCCTGCAGTTCGGGGGTGGCCGCGATGTTCCCCAGAGCACCGGCCATCGGTCCACCGCCGCCGCGACCCCCACTGCCCGGTCCGGAAGCGGGAGCCGGAGTTCCCCCGACGCCGGTCGCGGCGAGGGGAACGTCCGGCGCCCCATGAGTGTTTTCGGGCCACAGTTCCGTGGCGGAGGGGATGCGGCGCTGGGTCGGCATCGGATCGGCCTCGAGCGGGCTGCCGTCCACGCCGTTCCCCATCTCGGGGGACGCGAAGAGTGCACGGAACAGCGCGCACCGTTCGTCGAGTTCGCTTACCGTGCCGCTGTCGATGATTCGTCCCCCGTCGAGGACGGCCACCCGATCGGCCAGTGACAGGGTCGAACGTCGGTGCGCGAGCACGAGCGCGGTCCGGCCGCGGCCTGCCCGGAGCGCCTCGAAGATGGACGCCTCGGTGGTCGCATCCACGGCGGACGTGGCGTCGTCGAGAATCAGGACCCGCGGATCGGTGAGCAGGGCACGTGCCAGGGCGATCCGCTGGCGCTGTCCGCCCGACAGCGTGAGACCGCGTTCCCCGACCACGGTGTCGTAACCGTCGGGAAGGGCGGAGACGAACTCGTCGGCCGCCGCTATCGTCGCCGCTTCGCGGATCTCCTCCGCGCTGGCATCGGGCCTGCCGAGGGCGATGTTGGCGGCGATGGTGTCGGAGAAGAGGAACGGTTCGTCGAAGACGAGGCTTACGGCTTCGCGGAGGTGCTCGGCGCTCAGCTGGGCGACGTCGAAGATGTCGTCGCCGGAGGTCAGCGCCACGGTGCCCGAAGACGGGGCGTAGAACCGGGGGAGCAGCAGGGAGAGCGCCGTTTTCCCGGAACCCGCCATTCCCACCACCGCGACCGTCTCACCGGGGGCGATCTGCAGGTCGAGCCCGCGCAGGGTGTCGCGGTCCGGCTCGAACCCGAAGGTCACCGACCGCAGATCGACGCCCAGCGGTCCGTCGGGCAGCGGGGTGGGGTGCGGCGGATCCGCGACCTCCGGTTCGGTGTCGATCACCTCGTACACGCGTTCGACGGCTGCCCGGGACAGTTGCGCCATGATCACTACGGAGGACAGGGTGCGGGTAACCGCCGTCATCGTCGTGACGTAGGTGGCGAAGGCGAGGAACGTGCCGATCGTGATGGAGCCGTGCAGCGCCAGATAGCCGCCGACGGCGATCACACCGACGAGCCCGAGTTGAGGGAGCGCGGCCATGGTGGGAGTGAAGCGGGAGTTGATGCGGGCGGCCCGTAGGCGTTCTGCATACAGTGCCCGACTGTGCTGTTCGAGCTGATCGACGGCCCGTCGTTCCTGCCCGAATCCCTTCACGACGCGCACTCCGGTGACCGTCTCCTCGACGTGTTGCGCGAGGTCGGCTGCCCGCTGCTGGGCGGACCAGGTGGCGGCGAACAGTGTGGGACGCATCGCGTAGACGACGAGACAGACGACTGGAACGATCACCAGCGCGACCACCGTCAGCAGCGGGGAGAGCCACACCATGATGCCGAGGGCGAGGACGAATTGAAGCAACGCGCCCGCCGACAACGGGACCATGGCGAGCAGGCCCTGCACCAGTTGCAGATCGGTAATGGACCGCGACACCACCTGGCCGGTGCGGATCTGGTCTTGGCCACGTCCGTCGAGGCGTTGCAGCGCACCGAGCAACCCCAATCGCAAGTCGTGCTGAACGTCGAGTGACAGTTTGCCCGCGAGCATCCGCCGGCCGTACTGACACGCGAAGCGCACACACGCGAGGAGGGCGATCAGGAGGGCGGCGAGGCCGATGACTTCGGTGGCGCGGTCCGTGCCTGCGGCGTCCAGCGCGTACTTGGTGAGTAGAGGGAACGAGATGTCGATGCCCGCCGCGAGAACCGTCACGGTCAGTGCCCCGACGGTGACGCGCCGATGAGCCCAGCACTCGGCGCTGAGCCGGCGTATCCAGCCGGGCCCTGTCGCGTCGCGCTCGCTCGTCTGCTCCCGCTCGATCACCGAGCCGGATGTACTCTCACCTGCCACTGTGTCCACGTTAGCGCTGCGGTCCGACAGCGGAGTCGTGGCGTTCCCTCAGGCGATGTCGCGCCTGCGGGTCAGGGCCCAGCCGCCGAGGGTGAAGAGGGCGGTCCAGACGATGACCGCGATCGGCGCGGCGGGCCACAGCGGCAACCAGTCGATGTCGTTGCCCGCAGCCGCGTTCGCGACGGATCCCAGGGTTGCCGAGACGGGGAGGAAACCGCCGGCCCCGCCGATGCCGATGCCGCTGAGGATCGAGCGCAGGATCATCTCGCCGAGGGTGTACCAGACGACCAGCGAGATGCAACTGCCGATCGAGGAACCGGTGAGCATCGACATCCCGCCGCCGATCAGGGCCCAGAATGTGGCACCCACCAACGCGACGCCCAGCATGGCGAAGAGGGAACCGCGCAGTTCGAAGTTCTCCCCGCCGAAGGTCAGCAGCAGGCCGACGCTGACCATCTCGACCACCAGGCAGTAGAAGAAGCCGAAGGCGGCCGTCACGGCCAGTTTCGCGCCGATCACACCGTCTCGTCCACGCGCGGTGAGGAAAGTGGTGGTCAGTGTCTTGTAGCGGAACTCGGTGCCGACGTTCACCGCTCCGAAGAGCGCGGCGAAGAGCACGACGAGCGACAGTGCGACACCCAGCCCGAACAGAGTGGCGGCAAGGTTGGCGTCCGCCGGATCGGCTTCGAAGGCATCGGTGAAGGCGCGCAGCACCGGAAGGGTGATGGCGCTCGAGAACATTCCGACGACCAGAGGCGTCAGCCCGAGCATCCACCAGAACCGCAACGTCGTTACCTTGCGGAATTCTGCAGTGAGCAGTGCGGTCATCGCGGACCTCCGGACATCGGGCCCTGCGTCGGCTGCGGGGGTTGGGTATACGCGGGCGGATATCCGGTCGGGGGGCCGTAGCCGGGATGAGGACCTGCGCCCGGGTGGCCGGGGTAGCCGTGCGGGGGACCGTAACCCGGCTGGGGTGGGTAGCCGGGCTGCTGCGGGTACGCCGGAGGCGGCGGGCCGAATCCGGACGGGGCGGCCGCGCTGGCGCCGGCGACGTACTGGCCCGTCGTCATCGACAGGAAGAGTTGCTCGAGGTCGATGTGCTCGGCCACGGTGCCGAAGATCGTCACTCCGGCTCGAGTGGCGACGGACTGGACGGCATCGACCGACGCGCCCGTCACGGCGAGACGTCCGTCCGCCAGGGACCGGGCATCGACGATGCCCCTCGCGGCCAGCGCCGTCGCCAGCGCAGCCGGGCTCGAGGAGGCCACCAGCAACCGGCTCTGTTGCGACTTCCGCAGTTCCTCCATCCTGCCCTGATAGACGAGCGCGCCCCGGCTGACGATCACCAGATTGTCGACCGTCTGCTCGACTTCCCGGAGGATGTGACTCGAGACGAGGACGGTTCGTCCGGAGGCGGCGAAGCCTTTCAGGAACTCGCGCAGCCACGCGATCCCCTCGGGGTCGAGTCCGTTGGCCGGTTCGTCGAGGACGAGGATGCGGGGATCGCCCAGCAGAGCGGTGGCGAGCGACAGGCGCTGTCGCATGCCCAGCGAGAATCCGCCGGCCTTCCGCCCCGCCACGTCTTCGAGTCCGACGAGCGCGAGCACCTGGCGGGCCCGCGCGTCCGGCACCCCGATGGCCGAGGCGTACACCTTCAGGTGATCGAGCGCGGTGCGCGCAGGGTGCAGGCTCTGGGAGTCGAGGACGGCACCGACCGTGCGGGCCGGATCGCTGAGCGCCCCAATCGGGACGCCCTCGACGGCGGAGGTTCCGGCGCTCGGCCGGACGAGTCCGAGGATCATTCGCAGCGTTGTGGTCTTACCCGAGCCGTTGGGGCCGAGGAAACCGGTGATCGAGCCGTGCGGTACGGAGAAGCTGAGGTCGGAGACGGCGGTGACGTTCTTGAAGCTTTTCGACAGCCCGCGCACCTCGATCGGCGCTGCGACACTCGTCGGTATTGCAGTGGGCAAGACGTCCTCCCCTGACGCAATCGTGTGGAATCGACTCGACCCTACTGGGCTGCCGTGCCGATATTCACCAACTGGCTTACAGGGTCTTCCTCGCAGCGCATTCTGTATGCAGTCGATTGGGGGCATACATGAGCAAGAACCACCATCACCGAGACGTCTTGGCGCCGGCCTATACGGGGCGAATGGCTGTGGAGCCGTTTCCGGCACTGCGACTGCCGGAGGACGAAACCGATCCGCAGGCGGCCTACCGCTTCATTCACGACGAGTTGATGCTCGACGGCAGCTCCCGGCTGAACCTGGCTACGTTCGTCACCACGTGGATGGATCCCGAGGCAGACAAGCTGATGGCGGAGACGTTCGACAAGAACATGATCGACAAGGACGAGTATCCGGCGACGGCCGCGATCGAGTCCCGGTGCGTGTCGATGGTCGCCGATCTCTTCCACGCCCCGGATCTGTCCACCACCGACCCGGCCAGCGCCACCGGTGTCTCCACCATCGGGTCGAGCGAGGCAGTCATGCTCGCCGGCCTCGCACTGAAGTGGCGATGGCGCGCTCAACGGGAGGAGGCAGGCCGGGACACCACCCGCCCGAATCTCGTTCTGGGCAGCAACGTTCAGGTGGTGTGGGAGAAGTTCTGCCGGTACTTCGACGTCGAACCGGTCTATCTGCCGATGGAGAAGGGCCGCTACATCATCACGCCGGAGCAGGTCCGGGCCGCGGTCGACGAGAACACCATCGGGGTGGTGGCGATCATCGGCACCACGTACACCGGTGAGCTCGAGCCGGTGGCCGAGATCGCCGACACACTCGATCACATCGCGGCGTCCGGCGGTCCCGACGTCCCGATTCACGTCGACGCGGCCAGCGGGGGTTTCGTGATCCCATTCCTGCAGCCGGAATTGTTGTGGGACTTCAGGGTCCCGCGGGTCGTCTCGATCAACGTCAGCGGCCACAAGTACGGGCTCACATATCCGGGCATCGGGTTCGTGGTGTGGCGCGGCCGCGAGGATCTCCCCGAAGGGCTGGTGTTCCGGGTCAACTACCTCGGCGGCGATATGCCGACGTTCACGCTCAACTTTTCCCGTCCCGGCAATCAGGTAGTAGGGCAGTACTACAACTTCCTGCGCCTCGGCCGGGCGGGATACCGGGCGATCATGGAGACGTTGCGCGACACCGCTGTTCGCGTGGGTAAGCGCATCGCAGAAATCGAGCACTTCACCTTGATCAGCGATGGAACCGATATCCCGGTGATCGCGTTCGAACTCGTGGGTGACCCCGGGTTCACGGTGTTCGACGTGTCGCACGAACTACGGGCCCGGGGCTGGCAGGTGCCCGCATACACGATGCCTGCCGATGCAGAGGACGTCGCGGTGCTGCGCATCGTCGTCCGGGAGGGTTTCAGCGCAGATCTGGGGTCACTGGTGTCCGAGGCGATCGAGGAGGTCTGCGCCGAGCTGCGGGAGAAGGGCGGCGGGCATTCGACGGCGCAGCACTTCGCGCACTGATCCGCTCGAGACGCCGGTCACGCCTCGAGGGCGCGCAGCTGATCCGGCCATCGGGTGGGCGCGGGACCGAAAGCTTCGCGCGCATTCTTCACGACGCCCTTGCCGATTGCCCGGTTGCCGGCGCCGCCGATCGCGGCGCCGATTCCGGCCGGCACCAATTTGCCGAGAACCAGCGCGCTACGCCGGGCAGCGTACTTGGTGACGAACTTACGCAGCAGGCGGCTGTTCATGCCTTTCATCGTGGGACCCGGAATACGACTGGTGATGGCCGTCCCCCAGTTCTTCGCGGTCACGCCCGTCGCCTTCTGGACGATTTCCATGCCTGATTCACCGAGTGCGACGGACAGGACGAGTGCCCGTCGCTGTTGATGGTCCGTGGCAGAGATGCCGTGCACCGACGCCACGGCCAAGGTCAGCAGGGCAGCCGATTCGAGAAAGAACGCCGACTCGGCGCCCACCGCCGCGATCGATGCCACCGTCCCGACGCCGGGAACGGCGGCCGCGGCACCCACCGCACTGCCGCTGCCCGTCACGGCCAGCAGGAACATCTTTTCCATGCGCTCGATGATCTGGGCGGGCGATTCGTCCGGATGCGAACGCCGGACCCACTCGACGTACTTGGCCACAGCGGGAGCCTGCAGTCTGCTCCCGTTGTCGAGAACCGAGACCAGTGCCCTCTCGATCCGTCCACCATTGTCAGCCATCGGGGCTCCCGTCTCGCCGTGTACTTCGAGTGTGCTGGCACCGACTGTAGGTGAGCGAACGCTGTGGCCGGTGTCGGTACCGTTGCCTAGGCTGGTGTCGTGAGCGTGGCCGACCGCGATACCGCCGTCTCGTTCGGGGCCTTCCGGCGCCCGGCGGCACCGTTGCGCGCGCTGGTCACGGGGTACGACGGCTACCGGCTGGCCGGTTTCGAGCCCGGCATCCATCTGGGTCTGCCGTCGCCCTGCTTGACGGTGATCGTGACGATCGACGAGCCGCTCGACATCGCCGAGCAGGCCGCGCCGGAACAGGCACCCGGCTGCTACGACACGCTGGCAAGTGGCATCGCGACATCGCCGGTGACGATCCGGCACGGCGGCACTCAGCACGGGGTCCAACTGGCTCTGAGTCCTCTCGGTGCGCGAGCCTTGCTGGGAGTGCCCGCTTCTGCTCTCGGCGCCTGGGTCGTCGCTCTCGACGACTTCGTCGGCCCCGATGCGAGGGAATTGGTCGAGCGGTTGTCCCTCGAGCCCGGGTGGGAGGGACGGTTCCGCATTCTCGACGACGTTCTCGGGCGGCGCGTCGCCGACGCGGAGATCGATCCGCATCTCGTGCGTGCCTGGGATCTGCTCGTCGGTGAGGGGGCAGTCCGGGTAGCCGAGGTGGCCCGCGACATCGGCTGGAGCAGAAGGCATCTGGTGAATCGGTTCGTCGCCGAGTACGGCGTCACGCCGAAAGATGTGGCGCGGTTGTCGCGCTTTCATCGCTCCCATCAGATGATGAAGCGTGCCGGATTCGCCACGCTTGCCGAGGTGTCCGCACGGTGCGGGTATTACGACCAGGCGCACATGGCGCGGGACTGGCGCGACTTCGCGGGCGTCGCACCGTCGCGGTGGCGTGAGATCGACCCGTTCTCATTCGTCCAAGACCCGTACCACGACGACGGCGCAGAGTGAGGACATGACTACTTCGACGCAAACCACATGTGTATGGCCCACGGTCGTCTACCGCGACGCGCGGGCCGCGATCCGCTTCCTCGTCGACGCTTTCGGGTTCGCCGAGAAAGCGGTGTACGGCGAGGGGGACCGGGTCGATCACGCCGAACTCGGCTGGCCGAAGGGCGGCGGGATCATGCTCGGTTCGCCCAGCGAGGACTCGGTCATCAGCGACCTGCCGCCGGGGACGGGCTCGGTGTACCTCGTCGTCGACGACCCCGACGCTCTCCACCAGCGCGCCGTGGCGGCCGGTGCCACTATCGTTCGCGGACTGCGGGACGAGGACTACGGATCGCGGGGATTCACCTGCCGCGACCCCGAGGGTGTGTTCTGGAGTTTCGGTACCTACACCGGCGCGTAGACCCGCCCGCTCATGCGCCGTGCCCGGCCGGGACCTCCTCGCCGGGCTTCGGCGGAGGTGGCGGTGTGCCGTTCCCGAACGGCCTGCCACCGAGCTGCTCGCGCCCGTGCGGCAGCAGCCAGCCCGACAGGTCCGGCCCCTTCGGGACGATCCGGGTGGGATTGATGTCGGTGTGCACCACGTAGTAGTGCTGCTTGATCTGGACGAAGTCGAGCGTGTCCCCGAACCCCGGCGTCTGGAACAAGTCTCGCGCGTAACCCCACAGAGCCGGCATCTCACTGAGCTTGTTTCGATTGCATTTGAAGTGCCCGTGGTAGACGGCATCGAACCGGGCCAAAGTGGTGAACAACCGCACGTCCGCCTCGGTGACGGTGTCGCCGACGAGGAACCGGCGGGTGGTCAGTCGCTCCTCGAGCCAATCGAGGCGTGCGAACAGGCGATCATATGCCGAGTCGTAGGCGCTCTGTGATCCGGCGAAACCGCACCGGTACACGCCGTTGTTGACGTCACGGAACACGAGGTCGGCCACTTCGTCGATCTCGTCGCGACGCTCCTCCGGGTAGAGGTCGGGCGCTCCCTTTCGGTGGTACTGCGTCCACTCGGTCGACAGATCGAGGGTGATGTGCGGATAGTCGTTGGTGACCACCTGTCCGGTGGGCACGTCGACGATCGCAGGAACGGTGATCCCGCGTTCGTAGTCCGGAAAGCGCGCGAAGTAAGCGTCCTGCAGGCGCGGGATTTTCAGCACGGGGTCCAGCTCGCCCGGGTCGAGATCGAAGGTCCAGCTGCGCTCGTCGTGGGTGGGACCGCACAAGCCCATCGACAACACGTCTTCGAGCCCGAGGAGCCGTCGCACGATGATCGCCCGGTTCGCCCAGGGACACGCTCGCGCGGCCACGAGACGGTAACGGCCCGGCTCGACGGGGTAACCGTCTCGCCCGTCCGCGGTGATCCGCGTGGCGATGTAGCGGGTGTCCCGAGTGAAGTCGGAACCGGGTTCGACGTAGTCGGCGGCCCCCGAACGATCCTGTTCCTGCTCCGTCATGATCGACCCGTCCTCGTCCGTCGATGATGTCTCACAGCGTACTTCGCGAGATGGTGACCTCGATGTACGTTCCGAGTTCCCGGTATCCCGAGCGGGCGGAAAGCCGGCGGGACCCCGAGGCATCCCGCGGTGTACGGAACTGGGCGATCAATCCGCTGTCGAGCGCATCGTCGGTGGCGATTCCGACGGCACGCGTTCCGAGTCCGCGGCCCCGGAACTGTGGCGCGGTCAGGACCGCGACGTCGGCAACGAATCCCTGGAATTCGTCGTATCCGGCGCAACTGACCGGCTGCTGCGCGTCGTCGAGGATCGTGAAGCATCGGTCTCGACTGCTGAGGTGGGCTTCGGTCACATCGTCGGGTGGGCAGACGGTCTCCACTTCCCGCACGTGCCCGCGGTCGTCCGAGACCAGAGGCGGTTGCCCGGTCGGCGGTTCCTGGTATTCGCTGGTGAACCAGAGCGTGACCGGTCCGGAGCAGCGGGCGGAACGGTCTTGGGTGAGGCTGAGCAGAGTCGCGGGTTCCGTCAGTTCGCGAGCCGAAAGCCGTTCTGCGCGCCCGAGTGCCCAGGCAGGGCCCACCATCGCCGAGGTGTCCAGTAGGTGGAGAAACCGGATGGTGTCCGTCTCCTGGTTCGCCCGGGTGGCACGGTCGGGGCCGGCCGTGAGCGCGTCGTCGGGCAGTCCCAGTTCGCGCGACCAGGCGAGTCGAACGATATCGAGATGATGCGGATCCACGCAGATACGGTAACCGTTTGGCAGTGTTTAGCCGGTCCGGTATATTCCACGTGGAATATTCGATGCGAGGGGTGGTGCACATGGTGCTGACACCGCTGGCGGTCACCATCCTCGGTCTGCTCAACGAGCGAACGATGCACCCGTACGAGATGTACCAACTCGCTGCCACTCGTCGCGGACGCCTGGTGAAGATCAGGCCGGGGTCGCTCTATCACACTGTGAGCAGGCTCGAAGGTGAAGGCCTGGTGCGCACCACCGGCACCGACAGGGCGGGAAACCGGCCCGAGCGGACGATGTACGAGATCACGGATCCTGGACGGGACGCCCTCGGCCGACGGGTGAGCGACATGCTCGCCACGCCCGTCCGGGAACATCCGCAGTTTCCGCTCGCCCTGGCTGAGGCGCACAATCTCGAGTCGGGTGCCGTGGTGGAGTTGTTGCACGAGCGTCTCGGCCGCCTCGACGGGGAGATCGACGAATTGGCGACCGCCGCCGGTGGCACCGGGACGCCGCGCATCTTCGGTCTGGGAAACGAGTATCTGCTCGCTGTGGCCCGCGCGGAACGCGAGTGGCTCAGGGAGCTCGTGAGCGATATCGACTCCGGGACGCTGCCCTGGCTCGATCTCCTCGAAGGCTTCACATTCGCACGCCGGGACCATTCCGGTTCAGCAAAGGATTGACGATGGATACCGAGCGCACCGCGCCACTTGCCACCAGGCCCGAGCAACGCGACCCCTGGCCCGCCCTGTGGGCGCTGGTCATCGGATTCTTCATGATCCTCGTCGACAGCACCATCGTGGCGGTAGCCAACCCGGCGATCATGACCGACCTGCATACCGACATCACCAGCGTTGTGTGGGTCACCAGCGCCTACCTGTTGGCCTACGCGGTTCCCCTCCTCGTCACGGGCCGCCTCGGCGACCGCTTCGGACCCAAGAACGTCTACCTCATCGGCCTTGTTCTCTTCACCGGTGCGTCACTGTGGTGTGGGCTGTCCGGCACCGTCACGATGCTCATCGTCGCCCGGGTGTTCCAGGGACTCGGGGCCGCGCTGATGACACCGCAGACGATGGCCGTCATCACCCGTACGTTCCCGCCCGACCGTCGCGGCACAGCGATGGGACTGTGGGGCGCGGTGGCGGGCGTTGCCACGTTGGTCGGACCCCTCGCCGGTGGCGTGCTGGTGGACAACCTCGGCTGGGAATGGATCTTCATCGTCAACGTGCCGGTCGGCGTGATCGCGTTCGTGCTCGCGTGGCGGCTCGTTCCCGCGCTCGAGACCCACGAGCACAAGTTCGACATTCCGGGCGTCGTGCTCAGTGCGCTCGGCATGTTCCTGCTCGTGTTCGGCATCCAGGAGGGCAGTTCGTACGACTGGTCGCTGCTCGTCTGGTTGTCGATAGGGGCGGGGCTGGTCCTGATCGGGATTTTCGTCTGGTATCAGTCGTGGAACCGCAACGAACCGCTGCTGCCCTTGAGCTTGTTCCGGGATCGCAATTTCGCGCTCGCCAACGTCGGAATCACCGCCATGGGTTTCGCGGTCACGGCCATGATCCTGCCCCTGATGTTCTACACACAGGGCGTGCGCGGCCTGTCGCCCACACAGTCGGCCCTGCTGCTGGTGCCGATGGCCGTCTTCACCGGCGTGTTCGCCCCGTTCGTCGGGAGACTGGTGGACCGGGCGCATCCGCGGTACATCGCCGGCACAGGCTTTCTCCTCTTTGCAGTTGCGCTGGGCTGGCTGGCGATGGTCATGTCGCCCGATGTCGCCATCTGGCAACTGCTGCTCCCCATCGGATTGATCGGTGTGGCCAACTCGTGCATCTGGTCCCCGCTCGCGGCCACCGCCACCCACAACCTGCCCCCGCATCAGGCGGGCGCAGGGGCGGGCGTGTACAACACGACCCGCCAGGTCGGGGCCGTGCTCGGCAGTGCCGCCATCGGCGCGCTCATCACCGCGCGGCTGTCCGCGCAGGGAATGACCGGCGGAAGCCAGGACGCCGGTGTCGGTGAGCTACCCGAGGTCATGAAGGACCCGTTCGCCACGGCCATGTCCCAGTCGGTGTGGCTGCCCGCGGCGATTCTGCTGGTCGGCTTCGTGGCCTCTGTGTGCTTCGCACGGCCGCTGCGCGAGAAGGCTTCCGATGACACCGCGGACGCCGAGACGAGCCGGGAAACGTCGCTGCAGGACTGAGGTTGACGGTGTGGCAGTGTGACGGCATGACCGATTCTGCTGCCGCATCACACCCCACGCGACTCGAACGTGTCCGCACCGACGCGGGCGCCGAGTTCGCGATCCTCACATTCGCCCACGGCCCGCTGAACCTGTTCGACCAGTCGATGTTCGACGCCGTCCAGGCCGATGTCGCCGCTCTCGCCGAGAACCCGCCGCGTGCCGTGCTACTGTGCGCGGAAGGCAAGGTGGTCTCGGCCGGCGTCGACGTCCATCTCTTCGACGGGCTCAGCGCCGAGCAGGGTGCGGATCTGTGGCAGCAGCTGTTTGCGGAGATCTGCCACCCGATCGAAGCGCTGCCGTGCCCGGTGGTCTATGCGGCCCACGGGCTCACCCTGACTGCGGCATTCGAGATTGCGCTCGCCTGCGACATCATTCTGGCCGCACCGAAGGCCAAGTTCGGTTTGGTCGAGACCGTAGTCGGTTTGACGCCCTCGATGGGCGGACCGCAGCGACTGGCCGAGCGTGCCGGTTCCGGCCGCGCCCGCGAGCTGGTGATGACCGGGGATCTCTACGACGCCACGACACTGCAGAACTGGGGTGTGGTGAACGCGGTCCACGACGACGTCGACGCCGAGGCCCGGACCCTCACCGCGCGCCTGGCGGACGGACCGACTCGCGCCCACGACGCGACCAAGCAGATCATCTCCGCGTGGCGGTCCGGCGGAGTGGCGCACGCGGACTCGATAACCCCGCAGGTGTCAGGCGCACTCTTCGAGACGGACGACCTGCGGGGCGCGGTCCGGAGCTTTCTTACCGTCGGACCGGGTAAGGCCACATACAACGGCCGCTAGAGTCGGCCGTCTGCGCCCGCCAGTGTGACCGGCGTCATATAGTCGGGGCAGCGTTCCGGTCAGTCAGCGGAGGTCCAGATGCCGTCGCCCCTCGTCGAGTACCCGTGCAGTTCCGCCTTCTTCCATGACGACCGGATGGCCCGCGGACGCGACGGCCTCCTCCGGTACGGCGCACTCAATCCGTCGCTCACCGAGCTGCTCGACGTCGCCGTCCACCGTTACGCCGGGAGGGTGGCCGTCGAGGAGGACGGTGGCCGGGCGCTCACGTTCTCACAGTTGTGGACATCCGCGGCGCGCGTGGCCGGAGGTCTCAAAACGCGGGGAGTGGAAATCGGCGATCGGGTGGCCGTCCGGCAACCGGTGGGAGTGCGCTGGGTCGAGGCTTTTCTCGGTGTCCTCCTCGCGGGCGGGGTACCGGTCGGCGTGGGTCCGAGGCTCGACGAGTCCGCCACCGACTCCGTCCTCGCCGACAGCGAGTCGGTGATGGTCCTCGACGGGGAGCTTCCCGAAGGAATCTCGTTCATCGACGACGGTGCCGGTCCCGAAGAGCTGGTCTTGCTGTCGTACACCGGCGACGGGTCGCCCAAGGGAGTCGAGCTGAGCAACGAGAACGTCCTCTCCACCCTCGAATCGGTGATCCACGCGCGGCGGTTCAGCTCGGAGGGGCTACGCAACCTGCTGGTCGAACCCGAGCTGCACACCGTCGGATCGCTCGTCGAGTTGCTCTCGACCCTGGTGGTCGGCGGCACTGCCCTGTTGACGTCGAGTACGGACGCGGCGTCCTGGCGCGGAACGGGCGCGGATGTCCTGACCGCTACCCCGGCCACACTCCTGCGTGCGGTCGAACAGTCGCCGGTGACCAGCTTCGGCCGGCGAGCAGTGCGGTGGATCGACTACAGCGGCGCCGGTCTGTCCGTGGAGCAAGCGCGATTTCTGCGGAAGACCTTCCCGGCCGCCAAGCACTTCCTGGGGTGGGGGAAGACCGAAACGTGCGGCGCCGGACTGGCCCTTCCCGACGAGTGTGCACTGACCCACGCGGGCAGTGTGGGGATCGCGTTCGGCGGAATGGAAGTGGCGCTCTTCGGCCCGCAAGCACAGCGCGGGTTCGGCGAATTGTGTTGCCGTGGGCCGGGCGTGACGCGCGGCTACTGGAACCGCCCGGAGGCCACCGCGCAGAGCTTCACGGGTGGTTGGTTTCACACCGGCGACACCGCGAGTATCGATGGCGACGGCTTCGTCCGTATCGTCGACCGCGACGTCGCCGCCTAGGCGCCCAGAAAGCAGGCACCACTCCCGTGAATCTCCCCGTCGCCGAGCTGCACATGCATATCGAGGGGTCGCTCGAACCCGAGCTGATCTTCGGTCTCGCCGAACGCAACGCGGTGCCCCTGCCGTACGCCGACCTGGACGATCTGCGTTCGCGGTACGAGTTCACCGATCTGCAGTCGTTTCTCGACCTCTACTTCGCCAACATGCAGGTACTGCGGACAGCCCAGGATTTCGCCGACCTCACCCGCGCCTATTTCGCACGGGCGGCGACGGCAGGTGTGGCACACGTCGAGTTCTTCTTCAATCCCCAGGCGCACGTCAATCGTGGTGTGCCGCTGACCGAAGTTCTCGACGGAATCATGGATGCCGTCGCAGGTAGCGAGCGCGAATTCGGGCTCAGTAGTGCCGCAATCGCCGCGATCCTGCGAGACCGCCCGGTCGGCGAGGCGGAAGACGTGTTCTCGGAGATTCTCCGGCTGCAGACTCCGATCGTCGGGCTGGGACTCGATTCGGCGGAGATGGGCAACCCGCCGTCGCTGTTCGAGGACGTCTTCGCCCGCGCCCGCGCGGAAGGGCTGCACGTGGTGGCGCACGCCGGAGAAGAAGGACCGCCGGAATACATCTGGCAGGCGCTCGACCTCCTCGGTGCCGAGCGCATCGACCACGGGGTGCGAGCACTCGAGGACCCGGCGCTCGTAGCGAGGCTGGTGGACGAGGAGATCCCCCTTACCGTGTGCCCGCTGTCCAACGTGCGACTGTGCGTCGTCGACTCCCTCGCCGAGCACCCCCTGCGGACCATGTTGGATGCCGGGCTGGTCGTGACGGTGAATTCCGACGATCCCGCCTACTTCGGCGGATACGTCGACGACAATTTCGCCCAGTTGCGCGATCAGCTCGGATTGACGGACGCCGAACGGGACACGTTGGCCCGCAATTCGATCACGGCCTCGTTCGCGAGCGCAGCACGCAAGGCGGAACTCCTCCGGGGCTGACGTTCAATCGGTCAGCCCGGCGTCGCCGAGACTCGTGACGGCCGCCAGCACGTCGCGATCGCGGCCGAACGGGCCTACCACGCAGAGCCCAACCGGGATCCCGTCGTCCGTGCGCAACGGCACCGTCGCAGAGGGGAGGCCGGAGATCGTCGCCAACGAGGTGAGCATTCCAGTGGTACGCATGATGTTCCGGAAGCGATCGCCGCTCGGGTCGTTCTGCCGCGGCGGCGCCGCCGAGGAGGTCGCGGGCAGCACGAGCAGGCTGTGACCGATGAAGCCGGTGATGGTGTCGGACGCCTCGGCCAGCACTCTCATCTGACGGGCGTACGTCGATTCCCAGATGCGCCCTGCGGCGACGAAATTGCGCCGCGGTTCGTCACTGAGCGAGGTGATCGCCTGCCCGATCCACTCGCCGTGCAGCCGCCACGCCTCGTAACCCTGCACGTCCGTGACGGCGTCGTACCAGTCGGGCAGCCGGCCGATGTCCGTGTCGGTCCGCATCAGCCGCGGCAGGCTGCTCTTCTCCCAGGCGGCAAGTGCGCGGCGGACCGCAGCGAGGACTCCGGCGTCGGCGACGGCATTGATGCCGTCCGAACTCAGCGCCGTACCGAAGGGGCGCTCCGCGGTGAGCGGAAGGAGCACACCCGAGACGGCGGCGAGGGTCTCGATGTCGCTGCACACCCACGCCGGGGTGTCGAACGTCGGGCACAGGGGGAGAAGGCCCTCGGTGGACACGGCGCCGCGCGACGGCGAGAATCCGTACAGGCCCTGGTACGAGGCGGGGATGCGGACGGAACCGGTGGTGTCGACCCCGAGCCCGATGTCGGCCTCGCCCCGAGCGACCGCGCTGGCTGCCCCCGACGTTGCCCCGCCGGGCAAGCGGTCTTCTGCCCGCGGATTGGCCGGCGTCCCGAACTGCTGGTTCACACCCGAATGGCCGTAACCGAGATCGTCGGTCTGGGCTAGTCCCACGACCTCGGCGCCGTGATCGAGAAGGCGTGCCACCGTTGCGGCGGTGGTGTTTTCGACGGGCGCCCCAGCCAGCCATCGTCCACTGCCGGCCCCGATCTGCTGGCCGGAGACCGCGTACAGGTCGGTGACGGCCACCCGTAGTCCGGCGAGCTCTCCGTCACCGGTCCGCGCGACCAGCGGAGCACCCTGCAGACGCCACGTCGCCTTGTCCGTGGGCACGACCTCCGAGGTGCCCGCCTTCGGGTCGAAGAGGCTGCCGTCGGGCAGTGGGGGGACCTCCGGGTCGTGGAGGCGTTCCCCGCACGCGCCGAGCAGGGTGGCGCCGAGCGCTGCCGCTCCGGAGGCTCCGGCAACGCGAAGAAATGCGCGACGATCGAAAGATCGACTGGGGGGCACCTAGACCACGTTAGCGACCGAGGACCCGGCGCAGGTACGCGTTGCCGAACATTCGCGCAGGATCGTACTTTTCGCGCGCAGAGACGAACTTGGCGAAGTCGGGGTAGGTGTTGCGCAGGTCGTCGGCTGTGCGGCTGTGCATCTTGCCCCAGTGCGGGCGGCCGTCGACGGCGCGGGCAATGGCCTCGACCGCCGCGAAGTAGGGCTCGTGGTCGCGGCGGTGGTACTGATGGACGGCGATGTACGCGGTGTTCCGGCCGTTCGCCGTCGACAGCCACACGTCGTCCGCGGCGGCGAACCGCACCTCTACGGGGAACGCCACCGTGAAACCGGAACTCTCGACCCACGAATCGATGGCCGCGAGGGCTTCCGGTAGCGCCTCGGTGGGAACGGCATACTCCATTTCACGGAACCTCACCCGGCGCTGTGAAGCGAAGACGCTATAACTCCGATCCGTGTACTCGCGGGTCCCGAGTACGCGGCAGGAGAGCTGGTTGATCTTCGGGATCGCCGACGGCGCAAGAGTGGCCACCCGGTTGATGCCCTCGAAGACGACATTGGTGAGAACCTCGTCGTCGAGGTAGGCGCGGAGGGGATGGACGGGCGATATCGGCGTGTCACCCGGCAACCGGGTGTTGCGCTTGGTGAGCACCCGGCGAGTGTGAGGAAACCAGTAGAACTCGAAATGGTCCACCGTGGTGCGGTCGTGGTCGAGCCGATCGAGTGTCGAGTCCAGGGAGCCTGGCGCTTCGACGGCGTGCATCACGTAGTGTGCGACGCACTCGAGAGTGACTTTGGAGATGATCCCCACAGCGCCGAGACCCAGGCGCGCAGCCTCGAAGAGATCGGGATTCTCAGCCGGGGAACACTCGACGATCGAACCGTCCGCCAGCACCACTTGCAGAGCACGGACTTGAGTGGCGAGGCCGCCGAATCGCGCTCCGGTGCCGTGGGTGCCGGTCGAGAGGGCCCCTGCCAGCGATTGCACATCGATGTCACCGAGATTGATCATGGCCAGGCCGCGGTACCAGAGTTGTTCGTTCAGCTCGTGCAATCGGGTGCCCGCGAATACGGTGACGAGCGCACTTGCCCGATCGTGGAATGTCACGGAGTCGATTCCGCTCAGATTGTCGAGGCTGACGAGAATTCCGTCGGTGACCGCGACCCCGGTGAACGAATGTGCAGCTCCCACCGCCTTCACGCGCAAACCACGCTCCGCGGCCTCGGACACCAGGGCGCTCAGCTCGTCGACGGAACGGGGCGTCGCGAAGCGATACGGGCTCGCCGATTCGGTACCCGCCCAGTTGTGCCACGTGTCCTGTCCCATTCGCTCATCATGAACCTGGACGCTCGTCCAGGCAAATGACGGCTCCTCGCAACCCCCGTGTTGTCCGATGCCGGTAGCGGCTCAGGTCCTACGATCAGAGAATGCTGAACAGGCTCCCCGCGGACGAACGTCGCGCTCAACTCGTCGAATCAGCCCTCTCCATCGCGGAGCAGCGCGGCGTCGCTTCGGTCACGGTTCGAGCCGTGGCGGAGGAGGCCGGCGTGTCACTCGGAGTAGTGCACTACTGCTTCGAAAGCAAGGAAGAGCTGCTCGCCGCGATGGGGGAGAGCCTGGTGCTGCAGCTCAGCGAATCGATGAGGCTGGCTTTCGGTCAGGTTCGGCACGCGCCGGACCTCCGGGGCGCCGCGGGATTGCGTGAACTTCTCCACATCGGGATCAGCGGGATGTGGCCGATTGTCGAGGCCACGCCCGACCGGCAGCTGCTCACCTACGAGATCACCGCTCAGGCACTCCGCCACCGCGCCTCCGGAAGTGAGCGTGCGGGCGATATTGCAGGTCAGCAATACCGGACGATGGACGAGGAGGCCATCGAGTTCCTGGCGGAGTGCGCCCGAATCGCCGATGTCGGCTGGGCCACCCCCGTCGAGACGATCGCGCGTTTCGGTCTGGCCATGCTGGACGGGTTGGTGCTGCGGTGGCTCGTCGACCGCGACAGCGAGGCCATGATCGCGGCGCTCGACGACCTGGTGCACATCATCGCCTCGAAGGCCGTCGAGCAGTCCTGATGCCGGAGGCATGACTGGCCCGCGCAATCTGGACAATCGTCCAACTCGGTGGTTCACTGACCATACAGGTCGGCCTCCGCTGCAAACGATTGGACGAACCGTGACCCCCACGCTCGACCGCCTCATCGCCTCCACCACCGAGGTCGATCCGCCGTTGGCCGCGGTCGACCTCGCCACGCTCCGCTCCAACGCGGTGGATCTCGTGCGGCGCGCCGAGGGCACCCCGGTTCGCGTCGCAAGTAAGTCGGTACGGTGCCGCGCCGTCCTCGAGGTCGCGCTCGGTGGAAACCTCACGGCAGGCAACGGGTTCCGCGGAATCATGACGTACTCGTTGCGTGAAGCCATCTGGCTCGCCCGCTCCGGCGCCCAGGACATCCTCATGGGGTATCCGACCGCAGACCGCGGTGCGCTCGCCGAACTGGCGTCCGACCCGGTTCTCCTCGAGCGGATCACACTGATGGTCGACAGCGACGAGCACCTCGACGTCATCACCGCCGCAGCCGGCTCCGTGCCCGCCAGACTGTGCATCGACGTGGACGCCTCTCTGCGCCTCGGTCCCGTGCACATCGGTGTGCGCCGGTCACCGCTGCGCACTCCGTCGCAGGTCGCCGGTGTCGCGGTGCGCGCGGACCAGCGTGGATTCGCCGTCGTCGGGGTGATGTTCTACGAGGCACAGATCGCCGGGTTGCCCGACTCCAGCCCACCCGTGCAATGGATGAAACGTGCTTCGGCCAACGAACTCACCACCCGTCGCGGCGCCGTCGTGGATGCGGTGCAGGCGGTTGTGGGGGTCCTCGAGATCGTCAACAGCGGAGGCACCGGTTCCCTGGAGGTGAGCTCGGCAGACCCGGTGGTCACCGAGGTGACCGCAGGATCGGGTCTGTACGTTCCGACGTTGTTCGATCGGTACCGGTCATTCCGACCGCATCCGGCCCTGTACTTCGCCCTGCCCGCGGTTCGTCGACCCACGCCCGCCATCGCGACCCTGTTCGGCGGCGGCTACATCGCGTCGGGACCCGCAGGCTCCGCCCGCGTGCCGAGGCCGGCGTGGCCGACCGGGCTGAAGTTACTCCGCAACGAAGGCGCCGGGGAGGTGCAGACACCGGTGACGGGAAGCGCCGCACGGTCACTCGCCGTCGGCGACCGCGTGTGGTTCCGGCACGCGAAGGCGGGTGAATTGTGCGAACGGTTCCACGAGGTGCATCTCGTGGAGTCGGACGGCTCCCGCACCGTGGCACCCACCTATCGCGGCGAAGGTCAGTGCTTCGGCTGATCCGTGCACAGGCGCATGAATGCGCCCAGTTCCGTCAACCCTTCCGGCGTACTAGGCATGTACTGCGTCAGCGATTCCGATCGAACGATGATGGCAGCCCACTTTCCGCGGGAGACGGCCACATTCATCCGGTTGCGGGACAGCAGGAACGACATGCCGCGTGGCACGTCCTCGATCGCGGACGCCGTCATCGAGACGATGGCAACAGCGGCTTCGCGCCCCTGGAACTTGTCGACCGTTCCCACCTCGACCTTGTCGAGTCCCACCGCTGCGAGATCCCGCTCGATGAGCGCCACCTGCGCGTTGTACGGTGCCACCACCAGGAGGTCGGACTCGTCGAGTGGGCGCGTGCCGTCGAACTCGCTGGGATCGGTCCAGCCGGACCCGAGCAGCTTGGTGACCCGATTGACCACTTCCCTCGATTCCTCGGGTGATTGGGTCGCGTTGCCCTGATGATCGACGACGACGGTGTGTACTCCCGGTTCCATGCCTTCGAGTCTTCGTGCGGTGCTTGCCGTTTCCTGCGACCGAAGCTTCCCGTCATACGACAGCACCGACACCGGTGCGCACAACTGCGGGTGCATCCGCCACGTGCGTTCGAGGAAGTACCCCCGGCTCGGGGGCAGCGCGCCGTGCCCCTCGGCGAGCCACCCCAGCGCGGACGTGTCCACGGGCTCGGGATGAGTGCCCTGGCTGACCTGGGGAAGTTGCTGGGGGTCACCGAGAAGCAGGAGGTTGCGGGCAGCGCCCCCGACTGCGATGGTATTGGCCAGCGCGAATTGTCCGGCCTCGTCGATCACCAGAAGGTCGAGACTTCCGGGTGGAACACGATCGGTGTTTGCGAAATCCCAGGCCGTTCCGCCGATCACGCACCCAGTGGTCTCCGCCTCGGCGATGAATCCGGGATAGTCGGAGGAACCGATATCCGTCCAGGTTGCCGCGCGGTGGCGTCCATCCTTCTTCGCGACCAGTTCCGCAGGCACGCCAGCTTTGACGATACCCCCGAGCATGTTCTCGATGACCGAATGTGACTGCGCCACGACCCCGACCCGCCAGTGGTGCTCCTCGACGAGCGCCTTGATCACGCGGGCACCGGTGTAGGTCTTGCCGGTGCCCGGCGGCCCCTGGACGGCAACGTAGGAATTGTCGAGGTCGAGGAGTGCCGCGGTGATGGCGGCCGCGTAGTCGGTGCCCTGCACTGGTGCAAGTGCTCGTCCGCTCCTGGTCCGGGGGTCGAAGCGGCGGAGAATATCTGCCGACGCGCACAGTGGAAGCTCGGGCAGGGCCATGCACATCGTGTCGGCCGCGGACGCGATGGCCGACTCGATACGGTCAGTGGTAATCGGCGGACCAGGAGTGATCGCCACCGGAAGTTCGACATACTCCTCACCGCCCAGAAGTTCCTCGACCGTCACGACGTCGCGGCGACGCTCGTCCTTCGCGACGTCGAGCACGTTGACGGTGCACGTTCCCCTCTGCTGAGGATTGTCGCCGGCGACAGCCTCGGGTGCGGGAGTGTCGTACAACGCGTACATCGTAGTCTTGGGGCCGACGGTGCTGCCGGTCCCGAAACGTCCGGTGAGCTGGAGGCGTCGACGCAGCTTGCGTTGCCGCGGAGTGCTTTTGTGCCACGTCTCCTCGACGACGGCCGAGGAGACCACCAGAACGTCCCGAACGTCCGACAACTCGTCGGCGGGGACGACGAGACGGTCGAAGTGCGCCCACCAGAACGGCTTCCGCTCTCGACGGTGGTAACCGACTGCGGCTGCCATGAGGGCGGCCGCCTGCTCGTCGTGCCCGCGGGTGTCACTGGGCCCGAGACCGGCGAACTGCCGCAACATCGATTCGGCCGGCGTCGACTCGTCCGCTGCGGCAGAGGATGTGGCGCCCGGCGGCCGGAGCGCCACACCGTGTGTCTCGGCCTGTGCCAGCAACCAGTTCCGTAGTCTCAGTGTGGAATCGCAGTCGTACTCGTTGTAGTCGGCGATGCCCTGCAGTAGGGCGCGGGCCTCTTCGAGTCGGCCGTTGTCGCGGTAATCGCAGTAGTCGGCGTAGGCGACCACGGACGCTGCGGCATTGGTGACATCGCCGTCGCGCGGTTGCTCGGGCATGTACAGCGGTTCGAGCTTTTTGATGCTGTACGAACGTTCACCGATGCGTAGGGCAGCGCGCACCACGGGATACAGGTCCACGAGGACGTTGTCGCGCAGCAGGTTGTCGACGCACTCCTCACCGACTCCGTGGCGTCCCGCCAGTCGCAGCAACGCCGATTTCTCATAGGCGGCGTAATGGTAGATGTGCATGTCGGGGTAGCGGGCGCGCCGATCCATGACGTAGTCGAGAAAATCGACGAGGGCCTGACGTTCCTCGGCGCGGTTATGTGCCCAGAAGGGCCGGAACACCGGAGCGGCGGCCCGATCCGTCGATGGGGGACCCTCGATCACACCGAAGAGGTACTCGAGACCCCAGTCGGAGGAGCCGTTCTCGGCCCACAGCGGGTCTCCCTCGAAGTCGAAGAAGATATCCCCGTCGTCGGGTGCCGGCAACCCGCCGAGAGCCCCCGCCGAGAACAGCTCGAATTCGGGTGTTCCCGACGACTCCTGCCGCAGCTGCAGCGCGGCCTGCGCGCGGAGCGAGTCGAGACTGCGCTCGGCAAGACCGTCGACGTTGCCCGAGTGCGCGGCAAGCGCGTCGATGGTGCCGATACCGCCCGCGATCAGCCGACTCCGCTGCGTCGAGCGCATCCCGGCCACGAGGAGGAGGTCGCGGTGCCCCTCCACTTCCGGTGCGCAGGTGTCGCACCGGCCGCATGCCGTGTACCGGGGGTCGCCCCACCCGATGAGCGAGCGCTCGTCGCGGTGTTCGTCGAGTATCCGTTCGAGGGCGGACCGGCGGGCCGAGTACACCGGCATGATGTCACCGAGGGAGTACGACGAGTCGCTGTCGTCACCCAGCAACAGGTGCACCTCCGGGGAGGCAGGAATGCCGTTGCGCTCCAGGGCATCCGCGTACGCGGCCAGCTGCAGGAGGGCCGACACCTTGGCGTGGCGGGAAAGTTTGGTGTCGTAGACGGCGTACGTGTCACCGTTGCGGACGAGGAAATCACAGAAGCCCAGGAAGCGGCCGTCGAAGAACGTCCCCTGGTACACGACGTCGGCGCCGCCGCGGATCGCCTCCACGGTGGCCAGGTTCGCGTCGAACAGACCCACCGCGGTGTACTCGGGACGGTCCATCGTGACCACCCCTACGCCGTACTCGGCGCGGAACTGCTCGAGCCGGCGGTGTTCGTGAGCATCGCCCAGACTCGACATCCGTCGCAGCATCGGATCGTCGTCGACCGACGTGGCGGCGGAACCTGCCCCGGCGAGCCCGAGCGTGGCGTCCAACCGGCGCAGCAACGCGAACTCGCAGGTGGCGGCCGCGGAGAGGTCGCTGGCGCTGTAGACGATGGTGTCGTCGAGGAGGAACACAGCTACGTTCCCAGTTCTGCCGGTGAGTTCACGCGCCCGATTGTGCCATCGGGGTGCGACAGGCCCAGAATGGCAGCCATGCCCTTCTTCGACGGCCACTGCGGACGAGTCCACTACCGGCACTGGAGCGCGGTGGGAGGACCCGTCGCCCAGCTGGTGTTTCTCCACGGCATGGGGCAGCACACGGGTCATTACCACCGATTTGCGCGCGGACTGACGCCCGCCGGAATCGGGGTGTGGGGAATCGACCAGGCCGGTCACGGATTATCCGAAGGCGACCATCCGGGATCCGTGGCGGATCTGGCGGCGGACGCCGCGCTCCTCACCGGCCTCGCCGGCAGGCATGCGCCGGACGTTCCGCTCGTGCTCATGGGGCATTCGCTCGGTGCTGCGGTCTCGCTGAAACTTCTCGCGTCCGGTGATTCCGGTTTCCGGTGCGCGATTCTGTGCGGGACACCGAAGACCGCCGCCGTGCAGCAGACGGCGGACGCGCTGGGGTCACTCGGGATACCGCTGCTCGCGGTTCACGGCGTCGACGACCGCATCGCACCGATCGACCCCGTCCGGGACTGGGCGGCGGGGATCACAGGCCTCGAATTCCGGGAGTTCGACGATGCCGGACACGACCTGCTTCACGAGAAGGTCCACGCCACCGTGACCGCGGTGGTCCGCGACTTCATCCTGGACGCTGCGCGGCCGTGAGTGTTCGAGGAGTCTCTGCACTCCTCGAACACTCACGGGCGGCGGAGCCGCTTACGCGTAGATGGCCTCGATGGCCGCGCCGTGCTCCTTGTGGATGACGTTGCGCTTGAGCTTCAGCGTGGGTGTGAGCTCGCCGGTCTCCTGCGCGAAGTCGACCTCCAGGATCCGGTACTTCTTGATCTGCTCCGGGCTGGATACCTTCTTGTTGCCCTCTGCCACGGCCTCGTCGATCTCGGCGACCAGGTCGGGGTTCTTGACCAGTTCGGACACCGGGGTGTCGGCGGCCAGCCCGTGACGTTCCTTCCAACCGGGAAGGGTTTCGGCGTCGAGGGTGATGAGCGCCCCGATGAATGGCTTACCGTCGCCGACGACGAGGCACTGGCTGATCAGCGGATGAGCGCGCAGAGCGTCCTCGAGGACCGCCGGCGCCACGTTCTTGCCGCCCGCAGTGACGATGATTTCCTTCTTGCGGCCGGTGATCGAGATGAATCCCTTTTCGTCGATCGACCCCAGGTCGCCCGTGTGGAACCAGCCGTCGCGGATCGAGTCGGCGGTGGCCTGGTCGTTGTGCCAGTACCCGCTGAAGACGACGGGTCCCTTGACGAGCAGCTCGCCGTCTTCCCCGATCTTCGCGGCGTGGCCGTCGATCGGCTTGCCGACCGTGCCGACCTTCTGCGCGGACGTGGTGTTCACGGAGATGGCGGCGCTGGTCTCGGTGAGACCGTAACCCTCGTACACCGGAATGCCGACGCCGCGGAAGAAGTGGCCGAGCCGGGAGCCCAGAGCGGCGCCACCGGAGACGGCGCGGTCGCATTCGCCACCCAGCGCGGTGCGCAGCTTCGAATAGACGAGCTTGTCGAACAGCGCATGCTTGAGCTTGAGTCCGAAGCCGGCGCCGCCCTTGTCCTGAGCCTCGCTGTACGCGATAGCGGTGGCGGACGCCTTCTCGAAAATGCTGCCCTTGCCGCCGTCGTACGCCTTCTGCTTCGCCGAGTTGTAGACCTTCTCGAACACGCGGGGAACCGACAGGATGAAGTGCGGCTTGAACGCGGCGAACTGGTCGAGCAGCGTCGTCAGGTCCGCGGTGTGTGCGACGGTGACCTTCGCGTCGAATGCGCCGAACGAGATGGCGCGGGCGAAGACGTGCGCGAGCGGCAGGAACATCAGGGTGCGGCGGCCCGCGTACATCGCGTCGGAGAGCGCCACCTTGACGGCAGCGGACTCGGCGTAGAAGTTGGCGTGCGTCAACTGCACGCCCTTGGGCCGGCCTGTGGTGCCCGACGTGTAGATGAGGGTGGCGGGCGAAGACGCGCGCACCTGGTGACGACGTTCGTGCAACTGCTCGTCCGTGACGCTCTCGCCACGCTTCGTCAGCTCGTCGATGGCCCCGGATTCGATCTGCAGGACCTCACGCAGATCCGCGGCCTCGTCGGTGACGACCTGCATTGCCTGCGCATGTTTGGCGTTCTCGACGACGAGCAGCGACGTGCCGGAATCCTCGAGGATCCACTTGGCCTGATCGGGCGCGGACGTCTCGTAGATGGCGACGGTGCAACCGCCGGCCGTCCAGATGGCGTAGTCGATGACAACCCACTCGTAGCGGGTCGCGGACAGGATTGCGACACGGTCACCGAGTTCGATACCGGAAGCGATGAGACCCTTCGCGACAGCAGAGACCTGCTCCGCGAACTCAGCGGCGGTGACGTCCGTCCAGCCGCCGTTACCGGGACGCTTGAAAGGTATGAACTTCGGATCCTCCTCGGCGTGACGGAAGACCGAGTCGGCCATAGAGGCGTCCTCCGGAATTGAGAACGACTGCGGTACCGAAAACTCTCGCACTATGACCCCTCCACTGAAACAACATGATGGATGTGCATTCGATCACATTTGTCCGAGTTTCGCACTAGCGCCGATGTCCGTTTTGGGTAAGTTGCTTCTGACCTGCGAGAATATGTGTAACTGCGCGTGAACTGGTAGCTACGCGACGTCTTCGAGGCGGCGCGAATTGGCTGCCAGCCACCGCCGGATCGCGTAGTCGAGCTGGTCGGGGTCGACCCCGAGTTCGGTAGCCGTGGCCTCGAGAATCTCCTCCGCAGCACCGGCATCCGTCGCCTCGGAGATGCCGAGAGCGCCGTTGATGAAGACCTCCGCCACCCGGTTCGGTCGTACACCGGGGATTCCGGCGAGCATCAGGAAATGCGCCCAGGTGACGTCGCTGTGCTCACCGCACACGTCGACCCAGGCCTGATGGATCTGCTCCAGTGCAGCCTCGTCACGAGCGGCCTCGAGAAGGTCGTCGATGCTGTTGACGCGGAGTTGGTGCAGTCGCTCGGCCGCCTGCTGGATGTGACGTGCCTCGATCGGCACACCCGTTGCGGTGTAGCGGCGCTTGTACGAACCGACCTTGCCGGCCCACTGATCCGAACTGCCCGCTTCCTCGAATGTGCGGAGCAGATCGCGTGCACCGTCGGTGAGGGGCCGTCCGGCGTCAGCCCTGCGGTATGCCAGGTAACGGTCGACGACAGCAACCTCGCTGTGCCCTGCGCTCGATTGCACGGACTCGATGATGCACAGGGCAAGGCTGTGCCGATAGACATCCGAGGTGACCCAGCCCGACGGATCACCGAGCCGGTCGCGACAGGCGGCGACGACGGTTTCGACGGTATCGGCAGAGACGGTCACGAGATCCTCCAAAGGCAGTCTGTTCTGTGCTCTGTCCGGTGTATCGACCGTGACTGCGCGAACGTTGCACTGTGGCTGAGATTTACTCGAGAACGACTGTCATATGGTGGCGAGCAGGTCTGTGACCTCGCTGTCTGCGAGCTGGTGGAAGTCGTCGTAGGCGTTGCCCACGCCGCCCAGGTCGAATGGTGTGTATGGGCAAACCACCTCGTCGGCCGTGACGCACAAGCGGCGGACCGCCTCGGGAGCGGCAACCGGCACCGCGACGACGATGCGCGCCGCCCCTGACTTCTTCACGAATTGGCACGCCACCGCAGCCGTCGCACCGGTAGCCATACCGTCGTCGACGATGACGGCCGTGCGTCCTCGGATCGGGATGCCGTTCCTGCCGCCACGGAGCACCTGCGCGCGACGCTCGAGTTCCCTGCGTTCCTTCGCCTCGACCATCGCGAGTGCTGTCTTGCTGACCCGGGCGATACGGAGGACGTCGTCGTTGACAACTCGGGCGTCTCCTTCGCCGATCGCGCCCATAGCGAGTTCGGGCTGCCAGGGGACGCCGAGTTTGCGTACGAGAACGACGTCGAGTGGTGCGGCGAGCGCCGCAGCGACCTCGAAGGCGACGGGAACGCCGCCGCGCGGCAGGCCCAGAACCACCAGGTCGCTTCCGCGTAGATGTTCAAGGGAGGCGGCCAGCCGACGACCGGCATCCGCCCGACTGGTGTACTGCATCGAACGCTCCGAAATCGGGAAGAACGGTTCGCCTTCGAAACTACTCCACTTCCGGGCGGGGAAGTACAGGTCAGATCTCGGTGACGGTGAACCGCCGCAGCGCAAGTGCGGGATTCTTCCGGCGGACCTCGGTGATCCGTTCCGCGGTCACCGTGGCAATCGCCGTGCCCACGCGTTCCCCGAGCGCCGCGACGGTCACTCCCATGGGATCGACGATCATGCTGGCTCCAGCGCCCGTGCGCGCACTCTGGTCGGCCGCGGCCACATAGATGGTGTTCTCGATGGCCCGTGCGCGCACGAGCGTCGACCAATGGTCCTCCTTCAGCGGTCCCGGAACCCACTGCGCGGGCAGGAGCAGGACGTCGGTGCCTGCGTCGACGATGCGGCGGGTGACCTCCGGGAACCGGAGGTCGTAGCAGGTCTGCATCCCGAAGGTGAGACCGTCCACGGCGAACGTCTCGGGGGCCGCGATCCCGCCCGCGCGGATCACCTCCGATTCCTTGTATCCGAAGGCGTCGTAGAGGTGCAGCTTGCGGTAGGTGGCGAGGACGTCGCCCGTCGGACCCAGCGCCACCAGGGTGTTGGAGATGTGGTCGTCGCCGGGCAGCGACTCGTTGACGCCGGCCACCAGATGTATCTGTAGTTCGGCGGCCGTCTCGGCCAGCGCAGTCACGAATTTCCCGTCCAGCCCCTCCGCCGACTCGACGAGTCTGTGATCCGTCCGCGGAGCCGTGAACATCGCATACTCCGGGGCGACGACCACCTGTGCACCGCGACTCGACGCCTCGGTTGCGAGCCGGCGGAGGGTGCTCGCATTCTCCTGCTTGTCCTGACCGGGGGCGAACTGGATGACGGCGACATCGACCATGGCGTCCACGCTAGGCGACGACAGGGCACGGGTGTCGCCCGTGCCGGTGGCCGCGTATTTACGCGGCATGGCGCGGCGGTGTCGAGGCGTGCACTAAACTGCTGGTCAATGAGTGATATCGAACGTGAACCCGAACCGCCCACTTTTGCCGACCTCGACATCGATGATCGGGTCTTGAAGGCACTGTCCGATGTGGGCTACGAGTCGCCCTCGCCCATCCAGGCAGCCACCATCCCGCCTCTGCTCGCAGGTAACGACGTCGTCGGACTGGCCCAGACCGGTACCGGCAAGACTGCCGCGTTCGCGGTTCCGATCATCTCCCGGATCGACCTCACCCAGAAGTCGCCGCAGGCCCTGGTACTCGCGCCGACGCGTGAGCTGGCTCTGCAGGTCGCAGAAGCATTCGGCAAGTACGCCACCCACATTCCCGGCCTCCACGTTCTGCCCATCTACGGCGGCCAGAGCTACGGCGTCCAGTTGTCCGGGCTGCGCCGCGGCGCCCATGTCGTCGTCGGTACTCCCGGCCGGGTCATCGACCACCTGGAAAAGGGCACACTCGACCTGTCCAAGCTGGCGTACCTCGTCCTCGACGAGGCCGACGAGATGCTGAAGATGGGCTTCCAGGAAGACGTCGAACGCATCCTGTCCGATACCCCGGAACAGAAGCAGGTGGCGTTGTTCTCGGCCACCATGCCGGGTGCGATCCGCAAGATCTCCAAGCAGTACCTGCACGATCCGATCGAGATCACGGTGAAGTCGAAGACGTCCACCGCGTCCAACATCTCGCAGCGGTATGTGCAGGTGGCACATCAGCGCAAGCTCGACGCTCTGACCCGGGTCCTCGAGGTGGAGTCGTTCGAGGCCATGATCATCTTCGTGCGCACCAAACAGGCCACGGAAGACCTCGCCGAACGTTTGCGCGCTCGCGGTTTCTCCGCTGCCGCAATCAACGGCGACATCGTGCAGGCGCAGCGTGAGCGGACCATCGGCCAGCTGAAGAGCGGTGCCCTCGACATCCTCGTCGCCACCGACGTCGCTGCGCGCGGTCTGGACGTCGACCGCATCTCGCACGTGGTCAACTACGACATCCCGCACGACACGGAGTCGTACGTGCACCGCATCGGCCGCACCGGGCGCGCAGGGCGTGCCGGCGAGGCTCTGCTGTTCGTCGCACCCCGCGAACGGCACCTTCTCAAGGCGATCGAGAAGGCAACCCGCCAGCCGCTGGCCGAAATGCAGCTTCCGAGTGTCGACGACGTCAACGCACAGCGCGTCGCGAAGTTCGGCGACTCCATCACCGAGAGTCTCAGTTCCGACAACCTCGCGTTGTTCCGCAAGATGATCGAGGACTACGAGCAGGAGCACGACGTGCCGCTCGCCGACATCGCAGCAGCGCTCGCGGTGCAGTCCCGCGACGGTGACGCATTCCTGATGTCGCCGGAACCGCCTCCCGCCCCCCGTCGCGAGCGGGAACCGCGCGAACCGAGGGAACGTCCGGCACGTCGTTTCGATGACGGCCCGCCCACCCGGTCGCGCGGTCCGGAGGGTCAGGAACTTGCCACCTACCGCATTGCGGTGGGGAAGCGGCATCGCGTTGCGCCGGGAGCGATCGTGGGCGCCATCGCCAACGAGGGCGGGCTGCGGCGCAGCGATTTCGGGCACATCAGCATCCGGCCGGATCACAGTCTGGTGGAACTGCCCGCAGACCTGTCGCGGGAAACACTCGAGGCGCTGCGGCGCACCCGGATCTCAGGTGTGCTGATCCAGCTTCAGCCCGACTCCGGCCCGCCGTCCGGGAGGCCCGGCCGGGGCGATCGTGAGGGCGGTAGGTTCCAGCGCGACCGCGACAGCAGGAAAAAGCCGCGCGAGTAGTACCCGCGCGGCTCGTCGACGAGAAGGGCCCTGCCGAGCCCCCGGACATTACGCCGGGGGAGCGGGAGCCGGCGCCGGCTGATCGGCCGCGTCAGCGGGAAGCGGACCCTGGGCGGGGACGAGGAACGTCCCGACGGTGGGCAGTACGTAGCAGGTGGCGCCGGTGTAGCCGACGGTGCCGAAGATCGACGCGACGACGGTGCCCGGGCCGGTGGTCACTACCTTCGACAACGAGGGGTAGCCGCCCTCGGTGACGCCGTCGAGCGGCAGGATGCCGCTGGCGCCGGTGTTGGTGTTGATCCACGCGACGGTGAGCCCGGACGACTGCACGACCCCGGGATAGGCGGAGAGCGCCTGGAAGCTGATGTCCGCGGCGACGGGGTCGGTGGTTCCCGAGGCGAGGGTGAGCGTGACCGGGGCGACGGTTCCGCAGCCCACTGTCGGTGCCGTGTAGAGGAAGGGTGTGTGCGTCCCCGCCACGTCCCGAAGCGCCGTGGACGAGGCCAGCGCCGCAACTGCGACCTGCTCACCGGGCTTGTCCGCCTGGGCGCGCAATTCCGCCAGTCCGGGGACTCTCGGTGTCGCGGGCTGGGCTGACGCCGTTCCCGACAGACCGATAGTCGCCGCAATCCCGACCGTTGCTGCCGCGAACATGCGCCGCATTCCGCTCACACCGTCCACCTGAACTCCTCGTCGTCGTTCCGCGGGCAGCTCTGCAGCGCCGCCCGAGCGGTGAATCTACCCGAGCGGCGCCGAGTCGTCAGGACCAGGCAGTGCCGGCCAGGCTATCCGCCCGCGCACCGTCGATGGACTGGCGGATGATGTCGGCGTGCCCGGCGTGGCGGGCCATCTCCTCGAGTTGGTGGACCAGCATGAAGCGGACGGTGAAGACGACACCGGTCGCCATCCATTGCGCCACGTCGGCGGGTAGGTGAACGTTTCTTCCCAGGTCGGGTTCGGTGGCGACCGCAGCTTCCGTCGCTCGCCCGGCGTCGTCGAGCCGGGCAAGGAGTACGTCGACGGTCTCGTCCTCGGACACGTTCCAGGCCGCCATCCAGGCGGCAACGGGGTCGTCCTCCGCTGCGCGCGGCGTTCCCAGGATGCGGGCAGTCATCGATTCCTCCCCGTCGATCACGTGTTTGAGGAGAGAAGACAGACTCATCTCGCTCGCGCTGGGCACGCTGCGCGCCTGCTCCTCGGTCAGACCTGACAAGGCGTTGCGGAAAGCCGTCCGCTGATGCCCCAGCAGAAGCAACAGCAGGCTGCGCTCGTCGGAAATGTCGTTGTGCGTTGTCTCGTTCATGAACCCAGTCTCGCGCTGATAGAGGACATTTTCTGTCCGCATTTGCCTCGGAGTCCCGGGAATCTGATGACGTCCGAGCGGGGGACGCCACCGCACGCGTTCCGAGCGCGTCCGGCTGCCCCGCCCTACGATCGAGAAAGTGTCCGAGGAACTTCGCGGTTCCTGTGATCGAGTCGCATACCGAGGTGCTAATGCCCCTGGAAGAACCGTCGCCCTCCGTCAATGCCGAGCCGGAACACGATCTGGAGGGCCATATAGTCGAGGCGCGGTCCGAAGATTTCTCCCATGCCCGGGAACTGACGGTGGACCACGAGTGGTTCAAGACCGCAGTGTTCTACGAGGTTCTGGTCCGCGCCTTCTACGATTCTTCCGGAGACGGCACGGGCGATCTCGAGGGCCTGACATCGAAGCTCGATTATCTGTCCTGGCTCGGTGTCGACTGCCTGTGGTTGCCGCCCTTCTACGACTCCCCGTTGCGTGACGGCGGCTACGACATTCGTGACTTCCGCGCTGTACTACCGGAATTCGGTACCGTCGAGGATTTCGTTCACCTTTTCGACGAGGCGCACCGGCGCGGGATCAGGGTCATCACGGACCTCGTCATGAACCACACGTCGGACACGCACGCATGGTTCCAGGAGTCGCGGAGCGACCCCGACGGCCCATACGGCGACTTCTACGTGTGGTCCGACACCGACGAGGGGTATCCGGACGCGCGAATCATCTTCGTCGACACCGAGACGTCCAACTGGACGTGGGATCCGGTGCGCAAGCAGTACTACTGGCATCGCTTCTTCTCCCACCAGCCCGATCTGAACTACGACAACCCCGAAGTTCAGGACGCCATGATCGACGTGCTCCGGTTCTGGCTCGACCTCGGAATCGACGGATTCCGGTTGGACGCCGTCCCCTACCTCTTCGAGCGAGAGGGCACCAACTGCGAGAATCTGCCCGAGACGCATGCGTTCCTGAAGAAGTGCCGTGCCGTGATGGATGCCGAGTACCCCGGCCGCGCACTGCTCGCCGAGGCGAACCAGTGGCCCTCCGATGTGGTCGAGTACTTCGGTGAACCGGATGTCGGCGACGAATGCCACATGGCGTTTCACTTCCCTCTGATGCCGCGGATCTTCATGGCAGTGCGGCGGCAGAACCGCTTCCCGATTTCGGAGATCCTGGCGCAGACACCGCCGATTCCCAGTTCGTGCCAGTGGGGAATCTTCCTGCGGAACCATGACGAGTTGACGCTCGAGATGGTGTCCGACGAGGAGCGCGACTACATGTATGCCGAATACGCACAGGACCCGAGGATGAAGGCGAACATCGGTATTCGCCGTCGTCTCGCGCCTCTGCTCGAGAACGATCGCAACCAGCTCGAGCTCTTCACGGCGCTCCTGCTCAGCCTGCCGGGCTCTCCCGTCCTGTATTACGGCGACGAGATCGGTATGGGCGACAATATCTGGCTGGGCGATCGGGACTCCGTCCGTACCCCCATGCAGTGGACCCCCGACCGCAACGCCGGGTTCTCCCGGGCGGATCCGGCCCGGATGTATCTGCCGGTCATCATGGACCCCACGTACGGATATCAGTCGGTGAACGTCGAGGCGCAGATGAACTCGACCAACAGCCTGCTCCACTGGACGCGGCGAATGATCCAGGTCCGGAAGCAGCATCCGGCGTTCGGTACCGCATCGTTCACAGAACTGGGCAGCGCCAACCCCGCCGTGCTGTCGTATGTGCGGGAGACGCCGCCGAGCCCGGAACGGGCATATGCGGATGTCATTCTGTGTGTCAACAACCTGTCGAGGTATCCGCAGGCCGTCATCCTCGACTTGTCGCAGTACTCCGGTCGTATCCCGGTGGAACTCACCGGATCGGTTCCGTTCCCACCGATCACGGACGACGGGTACATGGTCACCTTGCCGGGGCACGGCTTCTTCTGGTTTGCCCTGCAACCCGATCCACGGGACGACGGAACTACGGACCGTCACCCGGTGAGCAGCGAGGCAGAACAGGCGGTACAGCCGTGAATCAACCGATCAACACGATCCCCGACGACATCCTCGAGGCGCAACTCGCGCAGTGGCTGCCAGAGCGCCGCTGGTTCGCGGCCAAGGGGAACACCATCGCCGGTGTCCGGATCCTGCTGCGGCAGCCCCTCGCCGGTATGCCGGGGTTCACAGCCGATCACCTTCTGGTGTCGGTCGACTTCGAGAGCGGACCGCCGCAGGTCTATCAGGTGCCGCTCGGTTTCCGCAGTCACCTTCCCGACGACCTCGTGCCCTGGGCATTACCTGCACCCGAAGGAAGCGGCGAGCAGGAGTGGTTCGCCTACGACGGCCTGCACGACGCCGAGGTGATCGATCTCTACGCAGAACGGCTCGCGTCGCCGCAGGGATCGGGGCCGATCCGGCTCCGGAGCGCTCCCGGAAGCGTCATCGAATCCGGTCTGCGGGGACGAACACTCGGCGTCGAACAGTCGAATACGTCTGTCGTACTCGGTGACAAGCTGCTGATGAAGATCTTTCGGCTCGTGACGCCGGGGACGAACCCGGACGTGGAGATGCACCGGGTACTGGGTGAGGCGGGCAGCGAGTACGTGGCCACCTTGCGCGCATGGATCGAATCCGACGTGGGAGGCATCGAAACGACCCTGGCGATGGTCCAGGACTTCGCGGCCAATTCTGCGGACGGGTGGACCATGGCACTCGGTAGCGTGCGTGACCTTCTGATGGAGGCGGATCTCCGCGCCGACGAGGTGGGGACCGACTTCGCAGGGGAGTCGTACCGGATGGGTGCTGCGGTCGCCGAGGTGCACGCCACCCTCGCGCAGGCGCTCGGTACCGAGGACAAGGCGGCGACGTCCACGACGGTGGCGGCGATGTTGCGCAGGCTCGAAGCGGCCGGCGCCATCGTACCCGAGTTGGCGGAGGTGGCACCGGCCGTCCGCGAACGGTTCGCGGAAGCCGAGACACTGGGTAGCATCACCGTGCAGCGGATCCATGGCGACCTCCATCTCGGCCAGGTGCTTCGAACGCCCGAACGGTGGTTGCTCATAGACTTCGAGGGCGAGCCCGCCAAGACACTGGCCGAGCGCCGCGAACCGGACAGCAGCCTGCGCGACGTCGCGGGCATGCTGCGTTCCTTCGACTACGCCGCGCACCATCTGCTCGCCGACTCCGTGACGGAAGCGGCAGCGTCGCAGCGCGAGTTCCGCGCACGTGAGTGGGCCCACCGCAACGGAACAGCCTTCTGCGAGGGATATGCCTCGGTGTCGGGTACCGACCCACGGTCCTCATCGGTCCTGCTCCGCGCCTACGAACTGGACAAGGCAGTCTACGAAGTGGTGTACGAAGCCCGGAACCGGCCGCGGTGGATCTCGTTGCCCCTCGAGGCGATCCGCCGACTGACCGCGTAGCCGTCAGTGGAGCACCTCGGTGAGGGTGGGCGACGACTGGGTGCCGGTGTCGAACTGGGTGCGGTACAGCTCCTCGTAGCGGCCGCCCAGCGCGAGGAGTTCGCTGTGGGTGCCGCGTTCGACGACGCGTCCAGCCTCGATCACGAGGATCAGGTCGGCGGCGCGGACGGTGGAGAGCCTGTGCGCGATCACCACGGCCGTTCGTCCGGTCAGCGCCTCACCTAGTGCTTCCTGCACTGCCGCCTCCGACGTCGAGTCGAGGTGTGCGGTGGCCTCGTCGAGGATGACGACGCGCGGATGGGCGAGTAGTAGTCGGGCGATGGTCAGTCTTTGTCGCTCACCGCCGGAGAGCCGATAGCCGCGTTCGCCGACCACCGTGTCGAGGCCGTCGGGCAGCGCCGCCACCAGTTCGGTGAGCCTGGCACGTTCCAGCACTTCGTCCAGTTCGGCGGCGGAGGCGCCGGGGCGGGCGAGCAGGAGGTTGGCGCGCACGGTGTCGTGGAAGAGATGCCCGTCCTGCGTCACCATTCCCACGGTGGCGCGGACGGAGTCGGCGGTGAGATCCCGGACGTCGACACCACCGAGTTCGACCGTGCCGGCATCCACGTCGTAGAGCCGCGGGACCAGCTGGGCAATGGTGGACTTTCCGGCCCCCGACGATCCGACCAGTGCGACCATCTGGCCGGGTTCGGCACGGAACGACACTCCATGCAGAACCTCGACACCCTCCCGGGTGTCGAGGGTCGCGACCTCCTCGAGCGACGCCAGCGACACCTTGTCTGCGGCCGGATAGGCGAATTCGACGTTCCGGAACTCCACCGACACCGGGCCGTCGGGCACTACCGTGGCGTCGGGCTTCTCCTGGATCAGCGGCTTCAAATCCAGAACTTCGAAGACACGCTCGAAACTGACGAGCGCGCTCATTACGTCGACGCGGGCACTGGCCAAGGCGGTGAGCGGTGAGTACAACCGGGTGAGCAGCATCGCCATGGCGACGACGGCACCGGCATCGAGTTGACCGCGCAGTGCATAGAACCCGCCGAGTCCGTACACGAGGGCCAGCGCCAGCGCCGACACCAGCGTGAGTGCGGTGACGAACACCGACTGCAGCATCGCCGTCCGGACCCCGATGTTGCGGACCCGTCGTGCCCGCACCGCGAATTCGGCGGACTCTTCCGACGGGCGGCCGAACAGCTTCACGAGGGTGGCGCCCGGTGCCGAGAACCGTTCGGTCATCTGGGTGCTCATCACCGAGTTGTAATTGGCGGCTTCCCGGTTGAGCTGGGCCAGCCGGGCACCCATTCGGCGGGCGGGCAGGACGAAGATCGGCAACAGCAGCAGCGCGAGCAGCGTGATCTGCCAGGAAATTCCGATCATGACGATGAGGGTGATACCGAGCGTCACGAGGTTGGCCGCGACTCCCGAGAGGGTGTCACTGAACGCGCGCTGTGCTCCGATCACGTCGTTGTTGAGGCGGCTCACGAGTGCGCCCGTGCGCGTGCGGGTGAAGAACGCGATGGGCATGCGTTGCACGTGGTCGAAGACCGCGGTCCGTAGATCGAGGATCAGGTTCTCGCCGATACTGGCCGACAACCACCGCGTCCACAGGCCCAGTGCCGCCTCGAGTACGGCGATGATCGCGATGAGTCCTGCCAGGCGGACCACCGCGGACACCGGGTCGCCGTCGATGATCGCCTCCACCACGCGGCCGGCGAGCACCGGTGTGGCCACCGCCAGCGCCGCGGTGATCACGCTGAGCAGTAGGTACCATGCCAGGCTCCGCCGGTGCGGGGCAGCGAATCGGGCTATCCGTCGCAGTGTGGTGCGAGAGAACGGTCGACGATCTTCCTGGGCGTGCATCGCGTTGTACATCGCGTTCCACGCCGTGACTTCCATGCTCATGTCGGCGGCCTCCTGTCGCTACCCACACGGTAGAGCGTGGGTGTGACACGACGGTAGAACCTGAACCGAACTCGAGGTCAAGCGCTGCGCCGATCGCCTACCTCGCGATGTCGACGACCATCCTCGTCGGTCCCGACAGGCTCGAGACCGTGAACGGACGGTCGGGCTGCGTCACGCCGATGAACGATTGGGTGACGCCTTCGAAGACGAGGGCGCCGTTGACCTCGGTCACCGTCCCGCCGGGCTGCCCGGGGAGTGGGTTCGGCCCGGCATAACCTTCCACGTCACTGTCGAAGGGGTACGCGGAGCCGTCGATCAGTACTTGAAGGATCCCGTTGCCCGACATCGGGATCGACTTGCCGCTCCCGTCCTGAACGGCCTCGTCGACGTACTGGACCCGCCAGCCGGGCGTGCCCGTTCCACCGAGTTCGTAGACCACTCGATCGAAACCTTCGTGCTGCCCGATCCGGATGTCGGTGACCGTCAACTTCGCCGAGCCCGACGATTCGGACGATTTCGGCGACGCGTCGGTCGGGATCGGCGCCGCCTCGGATCCGAGTGCGGTGCTCGTGGTCGCCGCGGCAGGTGACGTCGCCGCCACACTGCTGGCGGAGTTCGACTCCGAGCATCCGGTGAGTGTCAGGGCCAGCGCGCAGGCGGCGAACACAGCGGCGGGGCCGATCCGGTGGTTGGTCATGATGCGATTTTAAGCCGAGGGTGATCAGAGACGTGGGAGCCGCCGCCCCGACGCCATCGCGTCGAGATACAGCCAGAGACCGTCGGCACGGACGAATCGGCTGTTCTCGTGGAGTGAGCCGCGCTCGCCGTCGAGCACGAAGTGGGCCCGGAACTCGACCGTGCCGGTGGTGTCGAGGAGTCCGCCGCCGCTCGACCCGAGGATGTCGAGCCGGGTCCACCGCTGCGAGGGGTCGAGGTCCAGATCCGCAGGCCGGGTACGCGGATCCCAGGTGGCCAGGAGATAGTCGGCGTCGAGGACGGCGAAGGCGCTGAAGCGGGACCGCATGAGCCGCTCGGCGGTCGGGGCCGTGGCCTCGCCGCGGTGGAACCGTCCGCAGCAGTCGTCGTAGGGCTCACCGAGCAGGCAGGGGCATCGACCGGTCACGCCTCCAGTATGGAGGCGTTCACACGAGCTTGTGGCTGCGGTCCTTCCAGTACGGTGCGCGCAGTTCACGCTTGAGGATCTTTCCGGTCGGATTTCGTGGCAGCACTTCGGCGACGTCGATGCTGGTCGGGCATTTGAACTTCGCGAGACGCTGATGCGTGTAGTGGATCAGCTCGTCCGGGTCGACCGCGGCGCCCTCGACGGGAACGACTATCGCCTTCACGGTTTCCCCCCAATGCTCGTCGGGCACACCGATCACCGCGACCTCGGCCACTGCTGGGTGTTCGACGAGCACGCGCTCGATCTCGGGCGAGTAGACGTTCTCGCCGCCCGTGATGATCATGTCCTTCAGGCGATCCTCGATGTAGACGAATCCGTCCGCGTCCGCGCGTCCCATGTCTCCGCTGCGAAGCCACCCGTCCGCGGTGATCGCTTCGGCTGTCGCCTCGGGTTTGCCGAGATATCCGGGCGTCCGCTGCTCCGATCGCCACCACAGTTCCCCGGTTTCGCCGGGAGCGACGTCCTTGGTGGTGACCGGGTCCACGATGCGCATCTCCACCCCCGGAATGGGTTGCCCCGCAGAGGCCATTCTCTCGACCTGCGTGTCGTCCCGGTGCACCTCGGGGAGGAGAGCCGTGACGACACCGGCGCATTCGGTCATGCCGTACACCTGGACGAATTCCGTCGCGGGCCACGCAGCCAGCGCGCTACGGAGCAGCGGCAGTGGCATCGGCGCCGCCCCGTACGTGATGCGGCGGAGTGCGCCGAAGGCGGCAACGGCCTGTTCGCCTGCAGCCAGGACGCCGGCGATCACCGGGGGAACGAGAAATGCGATGTTGGCCCCCGCGGCGAGACCGGCGAACAGTGACGGAGCATCGGCCTCCCGCGCGACATGGCATCGAGCGCCGGCGTGGATTCCCATGATCGCGTAGCAACTACCACCGACGTGGAAGAGCGGCATGGCCACCAGGAAACAGTCGTCCTCCCGGGCGGGAAGCACTGCGAGCGCGTCGACGCTGTGGGCGCTCAGATTGCGGTGCGTCAGCTGCACACCCTTCGGCCGACCGGTGGTTCCAGAACTGTAGAGAATCAACGTCGTCGATTCGGCATCCACGGCGGGGGGTCGCCACAGCGGGTGCGCCTCCGCCAGCCACGGCTCGAACTCGTCGTGCTCACCGCCCACGGTGACGATTTGCTCGATACCGGTCAACCGATCGCGCAGCGCCATGACCTGTTGCAGAAACTCGTTCCCGACGAACAGTATTCGGGCACCGCAGTCGTTGATCACGTAGTCGAGTTCCTCGCCGGCGAGCCGCCAGTTGGGAACCGCCGCGGCCGCTCCGAGCAAACCCGCCGCGTAGGTCACCTCCAGACACGACAGGTGGTTCTTGTCGAGGAAGGCGACCGTGTCACCGTGCCGTATGCCACCTTCAGCCAAGGCTCCCGCGATCTGCAGAATGCGGTCGCGCCACCCGGACCACGTGTACTCGCGGCCCTGGAACTGGACGGCGATATTGTTCGGTCGGACCTGCGCCCAGTGCGCGAGCCGGTCGAAGATGATTTCGTTCGCGGCGTCCGACATGCGCCCACCTCTCCTGTGTGACATCAGTCACAAGGTTAGTGGCCGGGGGTCGGCTCAGGACGGTTTTGCCCTCACCCGGCGGAACCGGCCGGCCTGCGTGCGCCGGTGCGGCGAAACGCGGCGCCGGCGACTACGCCGACCACGATGAGGGCGGCGGCCAGCCAGTCCGGGTCGTTGTCGGTGACGAGCATGGCGACGCCCACGCCCACCGCGAACGGCGCCAGGAAATCGAACAGTTTCACGAGAGGCGGTGCCACCTCTTCCGGTTGTCCGGGTTCCCGTGGCGCCCGCGCGCTCGCCACGTCCGGATACCACTCGGTGAAGGACAGCGCGAACAGCAGCGCCCCGATCGGGATGATCCAGCCCGTCCAGAAGTTGTCCGGCTGGTCCAACGCCGCGTCGCCGTACAACCCAGCAACCGCCGACACCGTGAAGGACAGCGCCCACACCAGTGTGATGAGCTGGTTGACCGCGAGGAACAACGGTGAACTCCAATACTCTTCGGGTGTCGTCTCTTTCGCGTACGGCAGGGTGAATGGATTGCGCAGCAGCAGCGAGCCGAACGCGAAAACGACCAGTGCCAGGCTCGACATTTCACCGGACCACTTCTCCAGCCACGTGATCACGCTGTCGGAGGCGAACAGTCCGATAGTGGCGAGGCAGCCGAAGTAGAGGATGTCGAACACTTCGAGGGGTTTGAGGGTTCCGCCGCGGCGATGGCCGAGAAAGAGGAACAGGATCGACAACCCGAGAGCGGTGGCGACCGACTCCTCGAACCGCCCCGGACCCGACAGCAGCGACATCACCACCCACGGCGCCAGTCCGGCGAAGGGCGACTGGAGGAAGGCGTCGACGAATCGCGCGCCTGCTCGGGGCTTCGGGGACTCAGTGGTCATGAGCTTCTCCTTCGCGCGGTGTGTCCGAATTCTCTCAGCCCGTCCCTCACGCTGCTCAGGGTTTCCGCGATGCCGCTCCACGACCGTCGGGCGCGAAAGATCAGGGTGGTCCCCCATGGCGGCCCGCCCCACCTGTCGACAAGATGGTGGAGTGCGCCCCGCGCGCCGGCCCGACCCGTCACCACGGGGTGGGGCCGCCACAGAAGAAGACGAAAGGCGATCATGAGCACGCATGCCCCCGCTGTCGCTGCCCGTGCTGTCGAGCTGTCGAAGACCTACGGCACCGGCGACACCCAGGTCCACGCGCTCAGCGCGGTATCCGCGGAGTTCGCCCGTGGTGAGTTCACCGCGATCATGGGGCCCTCCGGGTCCGGCAAGTCGACGTTGATGCATTGCCTCGCCGGATTGGACTCGGCGAGTTCGGGTTCCGTGCTCATCGGCGACACCGAGCTGACGACGCTGTCGGACAAGGAGATGACGCAGTTGCGTCGGGACCGCATCGGATTCGTCTTCCAAGCGTTCAACCTGGTGCCGACCCTCACTGCCCTCGAAAACATCACGCTTCCGCTCGACATCGCGGGTCGCAGGCCCGACGCGGCTTGGCTCGAGAACGTACTGGACAAACTGGGTTTGCAGGACCGTCTCGAGCATCGCCCCGGCGAGTTGTCGGGCGGACAGCAGCAGCGGGTGGCGTGTGCCAGAGCGCTCGCCGGGCAGCCGGAAATCATTTTCGGCGACGAGCCCACCGGAAACCTCGACTCGAAGTCCTCGGGAGAGGTGCTGTCCATCCTGCGTGCAGCGGTCGACGAGTTCCACCAGACGGTTGTCATCGTCACTCACGATCCGCGTGCGGCGGCGTACGCAGACCGGGTGGTGTTCCTCGCCGACGGAAAGATCGTCGACGAACTGCGTGATCCCACCGCCGATTCGGTACTCGACACGATGAAGCGGCTCGACGAGCCGGCATCGGTGTCCGGTGGCGCCCACGCACTCGCCACGGACGCGGTGGTGTGACGGCATGGCGTCCACGTCTCGTGCTCCCATGCGCAAGGTTTCTCTGCGCAATCTCGCCGCCCACAAGGTGCGGCTCGCTCTGACCGTGCTCTCCGTCGTCCTCGGCACTGCCTTCGTCGCCGGGTCCTTCGTCTTCACCGACACACTCCAGAAGACCTTCGATTCGATCTTCGAGAACACGGCGCAGGGCGTCGACGTCCGGGTGTCGAGCGCCGAGGCGAATTCGCGCGGCATTCCTCTCGGTGACGTGGACACGCTCGTGGCGGTCGACGGAGTCCGCAAGGTAGCGCCTGCGGTCAGTGGGCAGATCGTCCTCATCGACTCCGACGGGGCCGCCGTGCAGACCGGGGGAGCGCCCAGCGTCGGGGAGTCCTACCTACCGCCGGACCAGGCCCTCGGTGAGGCCGACGAGTATCTCGAAGGCACCCCGCCCGCCCAGGTCGGCCAGATCGCGGTCAACGCGAGTGCCGCCGAACGGGCCCGTCTCGCGGTCGGCGACACCACCAAGGTCTTGGTACCTGCCCGCGGCATGGTGGACGTGACGGTGTCCGGTATCTATTCCACGGGCAACGACACCGGTGGCTTCCTCAGCGCCGCATTCGTAGACTCGCAGGCGCGTGAGCTGTTCACCGACGGTGAGCACGTCGAGTACGTCGATGTCGCGGGAACCGGTCTGTCGCAGTCGGATCTGCGGGACAGGATCGCCGCGGCCCTCCCCGACGCCAAGGTGCAGACGGGCGACGAGGTGCGCGAGGAGACCAAGGCCGAGATCTCGGAGGCGCTGAGCTTCGTCAACTACTTCCTGCTGGCCTTCGGTGCGATCGCACTTCTGGTGGGCACATTCATCATCTACAACACTTTCTCGATGATCGTCGCTCAGCGACTGCGTGAGTTGGCTCTGCTTCGTGCGATCGGTGCCAGCCGTCAGCAGGTCGGCCGGTCGGTGGTCTTCGAGGCGCTCGTCGTGGGGGTGATCGGCAGTGCCATCGGAATCGCCGCCGGTATCGGCCTGGCCTACGGTCTGCGTGCACTGCTCAACGCGTTCGACCTCGGTCTCCCCGAGGGACCGCTCCAGGTAGGACCACGGACGATCCTCGTCGCCCTGGTGATCGGTGTCGTCGTCACGACGGTCAGTGCGTACGCACCGGCCCGTCGAGCGGCCAAGGTCCCGCCTGTGGCCGCGATGCGGGAAGAATTCGCCTCCACCGGGGACTCCCTGCGGATCCGGACGATCGTGGGCGCGGTGCTGGGCGCACTCGGTGTGGTGGGACTCGTCGTCGGTTCGCGCGGAACAGGCGGCGGCGCGGCCGCAGTGGTCGGTGTCGGTGCCCTCGGGCTGATCCTGGCCGTGCTGTTCGCCGCGCCGGCACTGTCGCGGCCGGTGGTCGGCGCACTCGGAGCCGTCCTCGCGAAACCCTTCGGGCCGGTGGGCCGGCTCGCGCGTACCAACGCCGTCCGCAATCCCCGGCGCACGGCCGCCACCGCGTTTGCCTTGACGCTGGGACTGATGCTCGTCTCGGTGATCGGCGTGTTCGGTTCTTCCGCCAAGACGGGCGTCAACCAGCTGGTGGACGTGGGGGTGACCGCCGACTACATCCTTACCGGACCCAACCAGATCGGTGTCCCGTCCGGTGCCGCACGTGCCGTACGGAATCTCGACAGCGTCCAGAGTGCCACCGCCCTGCACCCGGTGTCCGTCACGGTCGACGACGAAGCCGAGCAGGGTGCCTCGCTCGAAGGCCCGATCGACGGGGTGCTCGACTATGACCTCGTCGAGGGTGCCGCCGACCTGACGGCCAATCACCTGCTGGTCTCCCGCACGGCGTCCGCGGACAAGGGCTGGACCCTCGGTACGACGGTTCCGATGAAGAGCGCTGACGGCAAGGTCGTCGACGCTGAGGTTGCCGGCGTGTTCGAGGACAACCAGCTGATCGGTGAGTGGGTAGTCTCCGACGAGGTGTACCGGCAGGTGATGCCTGCCGCGACCCTGCCGGCATTCACGGTGCTGATCGACGCGAAGCCGGGAACCGACCTGACGCAACTACGGTCCGACCTCGAATCCGCGACCAAGCAGTTCGTCGTCGTTCAGGTACAGGACCGCGAGCAGTTCAAGGGAACTCAGGGGGCGCAGATCGACACCCTCCTCGCAATCCTCTACGGGTTGCTCGCGCTCGCCGTCGTGATCGCGATCTTGGGAATCATCAACACGCTCGCACTGTCCGTGGTGGAACGACGCCGCGAGATCGGCATGCTCCGCGCCGTCGGGATGCAGCGTGCGCAGATGCGTCGCACTATTTATCTCGAATCGATGCTCATCGCGGTGTTCGGCGCGGCCGTCGGGGTGTTGCTGGGTATCGCCTTCGGGTGGGGCTTCGTCAGCACGCTGAAGGATCAGGGGCTCGAGCAGGTGACGGTGCCGTGGGGGCAGGTGACGGCCATGCTTCTCGGATCCGGCGTGGTCGGTGTTCTCGCGGCGTTGTGGCCTGCGAGCCGGGCGGCACGCACCCGTCCGCTCGAGGCGATCGCCGACCTCTGACCCACGGGGGACGAGCGCCGCGGCGACGGGTTTGGTATGACTTGTGGCACAGATGTGATGGCGCTCATGGTGCCCGTGCCGCAGTGGTCAACCACTCGCCGTCCGGTCCCTGGGCAGATGGGGCAGGTACCGGCAGTGCAAAAGATCGTGATCGTGGGGGCGGGCTTGGCAGGCCTGCGCACAGCGGAGGAACTCCGGCGGGCCGGGTACGAGGGCGACCTGGTTCTGCTCGGGGGGGAGCCACACCTGCCCTACGACCGGCCGCCGCTGTCGAAGGAAGTGGTGCGCGGTGAGAAGAGTGACACCACGCTCAGGCCGCGTGAGTTCTTCGACGAGCAGAACATCGAACTGCGCCTCGGGGTCGAGGCGGCCTCCCTGGACCCCGAATCCCGCATCCTGAGACTCGTGGACGGCTCCGAGGTGAGCTACGACGAACTGGTGATCGCCACCGGCCTCGTGCCGCGCCGCATCCCCGGTCTGCCGGAATTGGCCGGCGTCCACGTTCTTCGGTCCATCGACGAGTGCCTCGCGCTGCGGTCGGACCTGGCCGATGCCCAGCGTGCGCTGATCGTGGGTGCCGGTTTCATCGGCTGCGAACTCGCGGCGAGCATGCGGGCCGGTGGGCTGGAGGTGGTGCTCGTCGAACCGCAACCCACTCCACTCGGGTCGATCCTGGGCGAGAAGATCGGTGGTCTGATCGCGCGCCTGCACGTCGACGAGGGCGTCGATCTCCGTGCGGGGGTGGGTTTGCAGTCGTTGACCGGGACCGATCAGGTCACCGGGGCAGTGCTCGGCGACGGCAGCGAGGTGACCGCCGACGTCGTCGCGATCGGTGTCGGTTCGACCCCGGTCACCGGATGGCTCGAGGGTTCGGGGGTCGAACTGGACAACGGCGTGGTGTGCGACGGTGTCGGCCGGACGGGCGTTCGGCACGTGTGGGCCGTCGGCGACGTGGCCGCGTGGCAGCTGCAGGTGGGTGGCCGCAAGCGCGTCGAGCACTGGAGTAACGCAGGTGAGCAGGCCAAGCTTGTTGCCGGCGCGCTCACCGGAACGGCGGGTGGACGTCCCGCCGCGCACGTTCCGTACTTCTGGAGCGACCAGTACGGCCTCAAGATCCAGGCACTGGGCGCACTGGCCGGTACAGACGAGGTACACGTGGTCAAGGACGACGGACGCAAGTTCCTCGCGTACTACGAGCGTGACGGCATCCTCTCGGGAGTCGTCGGCGCCGGGATGGCAGGTGCCGTGATGAAGATGCGGGCCAAGATTGCAGCCGGTACACCCATCGGTGAGGTCCTCGAGGCCGCGTCGGCGTAAGGCAGCGTGGGAGGACGCGATAGATTCGACCGGTGATTGTTGCGCTCATCGACTCGGGCCTGGGGATGCTGCCCACCGCGTTGTGGTTACGCACGATGCGCCCAGAGTTGGATCTGATCCTCGCGCTCGACCCGGACGGCGCCCCATGGGGCCCCAAACCGGAACGGTGGGTGATCGATCGTGTCCTCGACACCGCGCAGCGCTGCGTCGACCGCGGCGCGGAGGTGATCGTGCTGCCGTGCAACACGGCGAGTGTCACCGCCCTGGAGCACGTGCGGGAACTCGTCGGACCGGGCATCCCCGTGATCGGTACGGTGCCGGCGATCAAGCCCGCGGCCGCCGCCTGTGACTCGGTGGCGATCTGGGCGACAGCGGCAACCACCGCGAGCAAGTACCAGGCCGATCTGATCGAGCGTTTCGGCAACGATGGTTCCGTCGTGAGCATTGCGTGTCACGGGCTCGCCGAGGCCATCGATCGGGGTGAGCGCGAGGCGGCCTCCGCAGCCATCGCCTCGGCCGCAGCACGCACACCCGACGGTGTGGGGGCGGTGGTGCTGGGGTGCACTCATTACCCGCTGGTGGCGGACGAGATCGCGGCCAGTCTGCCCGCGGGAGTGCAGTTGTTCGACAGTGCGGAAGCGGTGGCGGCGCAGACGATTCGCCGCATCGACGCACTCGGTGTACCGGGTGACGGTGAGGAGGCACGAGACGGTCGTTCCGGCACCGTTACGGTCTACCTGAGTGGCAGTCACGGCAGCCTTCCTGAGGCCGCGAGTACGTTCCCGGTCGGTCGGCTGTTCGCAGCGGGCGCGTCTCAGCCCAGCTGAACCATCCCGGCGGCCACCACGCGCGCCACGTTGTCGAGTTCGTCGCCGTATCTGCGTGGCAGGTCGTCGAGGTCGTGAAGACGATCGTTGCCCGCCATGGAAAACATGGCAGCCACCCAGGCCGTCGCGCACGCACGCAGCGTGCCCGGTTGCACCGGGTACGGCGAGCTGGCTTGCAGCAGTCTCTCGGTGATGTCGCTGAGGTAGTCGCGGAACCGCCGCAAGTGGGCGCGGACGTCCGGATGGGTCTCGGCCTCACGCCAGATGATCACTCGCATCACCGACGAGTGGTGGTCGCGCAGATTCAACGCGGCGTCGAGATTTACCAGACTCGCCGCCGGATCGCCAGGACTCACGAGGGGACCGAGATCGCGAAAGGGTTCGGTGGGCAGCCGTTCGGACAGCAAGGCCAGGAGAATGTCGGTCTTGGCCGGGAAATAGTAGAACACCAAGCCCTTCGGGACGCGTGCGGCGGACGCAATCGAGGCGGTGGACGTAGCGTCGAATCCGTGTGTAGCAATGAGGGATTCGGCGGCATCGAGAATCAGTTCCCGGGCATCGCCGTCCACCTTCGCGCTACGCCGGCGCCGTCCTTTGCGGGGTGGGGTAACGCCGGGTATTCCGAGATGAGGTGTGTGCATGGGCCATTTCCGGACGTGAACGGCGGGGCGAAGGCCGTCCTTCGCCCCGCTCGAATCGGTGTTCTCGGTATGCGGCACGGATCAGTGATGTGTGGCAAGTCCTCCGTGTCCGTGCATCCGGGAACTCATCACCGGCATCGCCGTGACGGCCACGACCACCGCGAGCACGCCGACCACCCACGCAGTCCACGACGCTCCCCGGAGTCCATCGAAGTTCATCACCCAGGGGGAGAGGAACAACAGAACACCGAAGATGCCCATCGCGTACTCGGCCATCGTGAAATCCGGACGGAACATGTGGACCAGACCGGACAGCGCCACGAGTGCGCCCAGCACGATCAGGGACCACCGGGCGGCATTGTTCGTGTCGAGCCACAGCGGCGAGAGCGCCGCGAAGACTCCGATCACGATGGCCGCTATATCTTGCATGCGACTCCACGACTTCATGTCCAGCCTCCTCGAAACGGATTGTGTCCACTTCGAGTACACGCCTGATTGACCGGCCGGTCAATATCCGGCTCCGTTGCATTCCAGTAACACCAACCGCTGGTCAGGGCTATTTCGTGACCATTGCCGGGGATGTCGGTGCAGTGTGGGACAGTGCCCTGGTGACCTCCACTTCAGGCGATGTGATCCGGGCTCTCGCGGAGTTGGCAGACGAGAAGGTGGCGGCGGGTTCCGCGCGCTTCTTCAAGACCGGACCAGGGCAGTACGGGGAGGGGGACGTCTTCATCGGGGTGCGGGTGCCGGCTACGCGCGGTGTGGTTCGTCGGCATGGCGATCTCGAACTGTCCGAGGTCGAGATCCTGCTAGACAGCCCGGTACACGAGCATCGCCTGGCCGGCCTGCTGGTCCTGGTGTCACGGTGCACGGCAGCGGCCCGTGCGGGCGACGACGCCATGGTCGAGAAGGTGGCGCGCTTCTACCTCGACCGCGTGCTGCGCGGCCGGGTCAACAATTGGGACCTCGTCGATGCGTCCGCCGACCACATCCTCGGCACGTGGCTCGTGAATACCCCGCGTGACCTCATCTTTCGACTCGCGGCGGACGACGACCTGTGGCGACGGCGCGTGGCGCTGCTCAGCACGTTCGCGTTCATCCGGCGCGCAGACGCGTCGACCACGCTCGAGGTGGCGCAGCAGGTGCTCGGTGATCGGCGGGATCTGACCCAGAAGGCGATGGGCTGGATGCTGCGGGAGGTGGGGAAGCGGGTCGACCGCGCTCTGCTCACCGGGTTCCTCGACCGCAACGCCGCGCACATGGGCCGAACCGCGCTCAGCTACGCCTGCGAGCACCTGACGGCCGAAGAGCGAGCCGCCTACCGCGCGCAGCGCTGACCGTGCTGCACAAATGCCGCTACATTCGGTGGCATGACCCTCGCCGATACCCCTCGTCGCCGCCGTACGGGGTCGGTCCTCGCAGGCATTCTGGCCCTCGCTGTCATCGTGGCAGTCGGTGTGTGGTGGTGGGCGCCGACGCGCTACCTGCCCTGGGACACCGCTGACTTCCCGGCGGTGGACACGTCCGCGTTGTCGTCGCAGCAGGCGAGGATCATCGACGTGCTCGAAACCGAATACCGGGAGCAGCGGCCGGGCACCTTCTACTCCGAGGGAGTCGAAGAACCCTGGTGTGCAGACTTCGTCAGCTGGATCATGCGGGAGGCCGGACGGCCACTGTCGAACCCCAATTCCGGTCATTGGCGAATTCCCGGGGTGTATACGCTGCAGGAATACTACGAATCGCAGTCCCGGTTCGAGGAGATCGGTAACGGGTACCGGCCGTCGGTCGGCGACGTGGTGCTCTATGACAACACCAGCTGGATCGGCCAGCACACCAACTTCGTCGTGGCGGTGGACGGCGACACCGCGACGACGGTGGGTGGCAACGAGTTCGGTCGTGTGCGCGTGCACACCGTCGACTGGTCTGCCGACTCCGCGGTGGTCGGGTTCGGACGGCTGGACTGAGGGTCGCGGCCCACGGATTGTCAGAATTCGATCTTCAGGCGGTCCGTGACGGGCCGGGCCTGGCAGCCGAGGATGTATCCGCTCTCGATGTCTTCCGGGTCGAGAATCTCGCTGTTCTCCATCTCGACCTCACCCTCGAGCACCGTGCAGGCGCACGATCCGCACTCGCCCTCCTGGCAGGAGTACGGCACGTCGATGCCTTTGGCGAGCATGATCTCCACCAGCGTCTGCTTGCGGGGCCAGCTGAGGTTGTGGACCTCCCCGTCGAGTTCCACCTCCACCGTCGCGGCGTCGGCCGCTTCGTCGTCGGTGACCTCGACCACGTCGGCGTCCCGGAAGGGATCACCGGCGAGTGAGTTGAACACCTCGGCGTGCACCTGGCTGCGCGGCATCCCGGCGTCGGCGAGTGCTTTGTGGATGGTGTCCATGAACGGAGTAGGTCCGCACATGAACGCCTCGTGCCCGACGTAGGGTGCAATCGCGGAGGCGAGCTGATCGACGCAGGGTAGACCTTGGACGGTCTCGAGCCAGTGGATCGAGACCAGGCGGCTCGGGTACCGGCCGGCGAGGTCTCGCAGTTCCTCGGCGAAGATGACCGACTTCTCGTCCCGGTTGGCGTAGAAGAGCACGACCTTGCCAGAACCCTCGGTGAGGGCGGCTTTGAGGATCGAGATCACCGGCGTAATGCCGCTGCCTGCGGCGAGCAACAGGAAATCGTGGTCGAGGGACTTCGGGGTGAACACACCCGACGGCGGCAGTACTTCGAGGGTGTCGCCCACGGCGACGTGGTCGCAGAGCCAATTGGATCCGTACCCGTCGGAGGTGCGCTTGACTGTCACCTTGGGGGCGTCGTCGCTGAACGGGGAGCTGGCCAGCGAATAGCACCGGGCCACCGAGCCGGTCCGGTCACTGGGTATGCGCAGCGTGAGGAACTGCCCGGGTTTGTAGGCGAACTTGGCCGCGAGATCGGCAGGGATTTCGAAGACCAGCGACCGGGAGTCGGAGGTTTCCTCGACCACTTCGGACACCGTGAGCACCGCTGATCGTGAGCTGTGCGGCACCTCGACAGTCGTCATCGCGTGTGTAGTCCTCTCCATGATTCGCAGCGTCGGAACGCCCCACATCTGCCTCAAATATAGAACAGGTTCTAGTTTTTGCCTAGCGGGTGGACTCCGCGTGAAGTGGACAGCTTATCGAGCGCGGCCCCTCCGGCTCGGCCCGGCCGCACCTGTCCGTTCGGGCAGTTTGTGTGCCGCGGTCGGACGGTTCCGCCCTTCAGGCCTGTAACCGGAGCCTGAACTAGGTCACAGTGGGTTCCAGGTGAGACGTCGATCACATCAAATTCGTCCCCCTTCACAACGCTTCAGATCCGACACCGACTACCTCGAGGAGACGGCCATGGCCATCGAGCTCAACCAGATTTGGGACTTCCCCATCAAGGAGTTCCACCCCTTCCCGCGGGCACTGATGGGAGTGGGCGCGCACGACATCATCGGAGTGGAGGCGAAGAACCTCGGATTCAAACGGACGCTCCTCATGACCACTGGTCTGCGCGGTTCGGGGATCATCGAGGAACTGGTCGGCAAGATCGAGTACCAGGGCGTCGAGGTCGTGCTGTACGACAAGGTGGAGTCGAATCCCAAGGACTACAACGTGATGGAGGCCGCGGCCCTCTACCAGAAGGAGAAGTGCGACTCGATCATCTCGGTCGGCGGTGGCTCCAGCCACGACGCAGCCAAGGGTGCTCGCGTGGTAGTCGCGCACGACGGCCGCAACATCAACGAGTTCGAGGGATTCGCGAAGTCCACCAACAAGGAGAACCCGCCCCACATCGCCGTCTCCACCACGGCCGGTACGGGTTCGGAGACGTCGTGGGCGTACGTCATCACCGACACGTCGGACATGAACAACCCGCACAAGTGGGTGGGATTCGACGAGGCGACCATCGTGACTCTCGCGATCGACGACCCGCTGCTGTACTACACCTGCCCCCAGCACTTCACGGCGTACTGCGGATTCGACGTCCTCGCGCACGGCAGTGAGCCGTACGTGTCGCGTCTCGACTTCGCGCCGTCGCTCGGCAATGCGCTGTACTCGGTGGAACTCGTCGCGAAGAACCTGCGCGAGGCCGTGTTCGAGCCGCGCAACCTGAAGGCCCGCGAGGGAATGATGAACGCGCAGTACATCGCCGGGCAGGCGTTCAACTCCGGCGGTCTGGGCATCGTGCACTCCATCTCGCACGCGGTCAGTGCATTCTTCGACAGCCACCACGGCCTGAACAACGCGATCGCCCTTCCCCGCGTATGGGAGTACAACCTGCCCTCGCGCTACGAGCGCTACGCGCAGCTGGCGGGTGCGCTGGGTGTCGACACCCGCAACCTCACCACGGTGCAGGCCGCCGACGCCGCGGTCGAGGCTGCAATCCGCCTGGCCAAGGACGTCGGTATCCCCGACAACTTCGGCCAGGTCCGCACCGATTCGTACGAGAAGAATCAGATGAACACCAAGAAGTACGAGGGCCGCGGCGACACCATCCGGGGCGACGAGAAGACCATCCGCGCCATTTCCGAGCACATTCAGGACGACTGGTGCACGCCCGGAAACCCCCGTGAGGTGACGGTCGACTCGATGCTGCCCGTGGTCGACCACGCGATCAACAGCTCGTACTAGTTCCACCGAACTCGCGTCCGGGGCGGGCGTGTCCCCAGCCTGGCCCTGCCCCGGACGCGTTCCCACGACCGATATCTGCTGACGACGGACGGAAGCCGCACCATGACCGCACCGCACCCCGCTCCAGCCCCGGCGGACATTCGCTTCGCCGACGGAACCGAACTGAAGGAAGCCCTGCGCGAGGTCGACTACATCGCCGACGACGAGTTCGCGGTCGTCGTACACCTGGCGACCGCGCTCGACCGACCGCTCCTTCTCGAGGGCCCCGCCGGCGTCGGGAAGACGGAGCTGGCGAAGTCGCTGGCGGAGGCCGCGGGCCGCAGGCTCGTCCGGTTGCAGTGCTACGAAGGACTCGACGACAACCGCGCATTGTACGAATGGGATTACGCCAAACAACTACTGCACGTACAGATGTTGCGTGATCGGCTCAGTGAGCAGATGGCAGCATTCGACGACGTCGCCGACGCGTCGAGGTTCCTGGCCGCACAGGATTTCGGTTTGTACTCCGAGGCGTTCCTGTCGGTACGGCCGCTGCTCGAGGCGATCCTGTCGCCGGAACCGGTGGTATTGCTCGTCGACGAGGTGGACCGCACCGAGGAGTCGATGGAAGCGCTACTGCTCGAGGTTCTCGCCGAGGGCCAGGTCACCATCCCCGAGGTCGGCACGTTCACCGCACGCTCCGCACCGTGGGTCATATTGACCTCCAACGACACTCGCGAACTCTCCCCCGCGCTGAAGCGGCGATGCCTGCACTACCATCTCGACTATCCCACCCCCGAACGTGAACGCGACATCGTGACCGCCCGTGCGCCCGAGGTGGAGTCGGCTGTCGCTGCTGATGTCGTCGAACTCGCGCGGACGCTGCGCGAGCTGCCGCTGCGGAAGAGTCCGTCCATCGCGGAAGTCATCGACGCCGCGCGCGCCGCGGTGGTGCTGAAGGCGACGGGTGTCACTGTCACGTCGCAGGCGGCGATTCGCGACATCCTTCTCACTGCCCTGCTCAAGTACACCAGCGATGTCGATCTGGCCCGCGGCCGCCTCGACGACGGCAAAAGTCCTGCCCCGGTCGAGAGGGCGGCGTCCGACAACAACGGTGAGCGGGTGACCGTCGCGTCCCGTCCCGCCAACACCACCACGGCGGTGTTCCGCGGACACGGCGGCCGCGACCGCGGTGGCATCGGCGTCGGCAACGGCCGCCCCGCGAGGCGATGACGATGTCCGCCGTCCACTCGGCACCGGCGCCCGAGTCCCAACTTCTCGATGTGCTGGCGGCGTCGTTCGGCACCCTGCTGCGCCAGTGCGGAGTGGCAGCGTCTCCGGCGGAAGTGATCGAAGTCCGTCGCGTCCTCGGTCTCGTCGGCGCACGGGAGCCGCATACCACGCGAGCAGCGTTGCGAGCGGTGTGTGCCAAGTACACCTACGAGCAATCGGGGTTCGACCGCGCCTTCGACGTGTTCTTCGGTGCTGTTGCCGCAGCCGCCACCGACCCCCGGGCACCGTCCCGGGCCGAGTTCGCGGCCGGCCTTCCGACGGCCCTCGAGGTAGCCGACAACGCCGACACAGCCCGTTATGCCGAATACAACGAGCGCGCCGCCGAAGTCGGTGACCACTTCGACACTCCAGAGGCGGAGAAGGGTTTCAATCCCCACAAGGATGACGACGACGTCAGCATGACGTCGAGCGACGCCGAACTGTCCGTCGACTCCGAGGCCGATTCGGGGCACCGCGGCGTCACGTACACGGTGGAGGTCGAGCGGGCGGCGAGCACCGCCGTCGGCGACCTGGCGTCGTCGACGAGCGGTGCTGTCGTCGGGTCGTTGTCCTGGGACGACCCGGAATCGATTCTCGCGTGGCTCGACGCCTACGACCCGAGCAAGATCTACGCGGACTCCGGGGCCGACGAGCCGCTGACCGCTGCCCAGTTGAATCGTCTGGCAGAGGCAGTCGAGGCATTCGTCGGAGCGCTGGCCGCAGCCCGGGACACAGCCGCCGGGCACGCCGCTCCGGATGTCCCGGCAGCGGACAGCCAGGGTTCCGCGCTCTCGCGCGCCGAGGTGAATCAGGCCTGCCACGAGGTGCTTCGGCGGATGCGCGGGCCGACGCGTCCCCGTCCGCGCGAACTGGCGCGGGGCCGGCTCGACATGCGCCGGACCGTGCGCGCGAGCCTGCGGACCGAGGGCATCCCCTTCCACCTCATGGTGAAGGCGCCCCGCCCGGACCGGGTGCGGGTGCTGATCCTCGCGGACGTCTCGCTGTCGGTACGACCCGTCACCGCCTTCACTCTCCGGCTGGCGCAGGCCATGCATCGCCGGGCAAGCCGCTGCCAGGTCCTGGCGTTCGTGGACCGCCCCGTCGACGTCACTGACACCCTCCTCGCCGAGACCGACGACGACGCGCTCGCCTTGGTGCTCGCCGACCCGCGCATCGATTTGGAGGCGAGCAGCGACTACGGTCGGGTGTTTACCGACGTGCTGACCGAGTTCGGCACCGACGTGAACTCCCGCACCTCGGTGGTCGTCGTCGGCGACGGGCGGTGCAACGGCCTCCCGCCGGGTGTCGACGAGTTCGCCGAACTGCGTCGCAAGGTGCACCGGCTGGCATGGATCACCCCGGAACCCGAGCGCTACTGGAATCAGGCGTCGTGCGCGATGCCGCAGTACGCCGAGATCTGCGATCGAGTGGTGGTCGCGCGGGACGCGGTCCAGCTGATGGCACGCGCCGCCGAACTGGGGCACGCATTGCGATGAAACGGCTCTCGTCGAGGACAACACAGATCCTGCCCGATCGGGTAGGTCGCGTACCTACCCTTCGGGCAGTGCGCGCGTCCGTTCCCGCCCGTAGAGTCGGGGTCCAGGGCTTGTAACCTGGATCACATCGCGTGGAGCGTGGGAGGAGTGTCGTCTTGTCTGTGTCGTATCCAGTCACCCGCACCACCGCTACGGACCGGCTGGTCAAGTTTCATGCACCGGAGATCGTGTTCGGTGTCGGTTCGATGGTCGAGGCCGCGCACGCCGTCCTCCGTCTCGGAGGCTCGCGGCCGATGCTGGTCACCGACCCCGGCTTGATCGAAGCCGGTTGGGCGACCGAACTGCAGGACCAGCTCCGAGAACAGGGACTGACGCCCGTCGTCTGGAGCGCGTTGACACCCAATCCCAAGGATCACGAGGTCGCCGCCGGTCACGAGGCCTACCAGGAAGGCGGATGCGATGTCCTGATCGCACTCGGTGGCGGTTCGGTGATCGATGCCACCAAAGGCATCGCGGTGCTGGCCGCGAACGGTGGCAACATTCTCGACTACGAGGGGGTGGATCAGGCGACCAGTCCGATTCCCCCGCTCGTCATGGTCCCGTCCACGTCCGGCACCGGCGCCGACGTGTCGCAGTTCTGCATCGTGACGGACACAGCCCGGGGTACCAAGATCACGATCATCGGCCGTGCGCTGGTTCCCGACGTCACCGTGATCGATCCCCGCCTGCTCACAACCATGCCGGAGTGGCTCAATGCGGCTACCGGGCTCGACGCGCTCACACACGGTATCGAGGCCTTCGTCTCGCTGGCGCACAACCCGCTCACCGATCATCACGCGCTTCGCGCGATAGGGCTGGTCACCGACACCCTGGTCCACACCATCGAGGATCCGCTGGAGATGGAGCCGCGGGCCGTCATGGCACAGGCGAGCCTCGAAGCGGGGCTGGCCTTCACCAACGCCATTCTCGGTGCGGCACATGCCATGAGTCATCAGGTCGGTGGTCTGCTCGATCTGCCGCACGGCGTGATCAACGGTATTCTGCTCCCGCACGTGATTCGGTTCAATGCGAGCAGCGACGCCACCCCGTTCGTGGCAATCGCGGCGACTCTCGGACTGGAGGAACATCGCGGAACCCCCGAGGAAGCGGCTCTTGCGGTCGCGGACCGAGTGGAGCGATTGGCTCGGGAAGTGGGTGTGCCGCGCAGACTGGCGGAGTTGGGCGTGCGGGAAACAGACCTTCCACGGCTCGCGGAATTCGCCCTGCGCGACGCCTGCATGTCCACCAATCCGCGGACTGCCACCCACCAGCAGATGGTGGCACTCTTCCGGTCTGCGCTGTGAGCCGATGAACGCCCCCGACCTCTCGACACTCACCGGGCTGCGGTCGGGCAAGCCGACGTTCTACCCGCAGTACCGCGGCGCCGCGGAACGCCTCGAGCGCGTCGTCCATGCGCTCGAGCTCATCTCCCGGGCGCTCGTACGAACGGTCGAAGGACCCGAGACGTTGATCTGCGCGGTGGCCGAGGCGGCACGCGCTCACCTGGACGCTCGCTGGGTGGCATTTGCGTTGGCAGACGGCATGCTGCCGGACGCCGGTCCCCGCCGGTTGGTTCTCGGGCCGGACGCCACCCCGTTTCTCGTCGACAACGTCGAGGGGCCCCCGCTTCCGGACGAGGTGGTCACGTGTCTCGACGACATCAGGTCCGCGCGCACCGGCAGGGCGCCCAGCATCGACCCGCACCATGCCTTCGTGCCGATCGTGCTCGAAGGTGGCGTTGTGGGGGCCTTCGCGGCGTGGACGGCGCCGCAACGCACGCTCGACACCACCGATGGCGCGGTACTGAGTATCCTGGCGAGCCAGACTGCGGTGGCCCTGCAGAACTCGGCTCTTTACCAGCGCGGGCAGCTACTTCTCGAACGCGCCGAGCATGCGTACTCGGAGGCGCGGCGCACCGCGTCGGATCTTGCGGTCCGCAACGCCGAACTCGAGTCCACCCAACGCCAGCTGGGGGCCGCGCACCGGCATCAGATACTCGACGAGGAACGACACCGCATCGCTCGTGAACTTCATGACAGTGTCACGCAGGCGGTGCTCTCGGCCGGTATGCAGATCGAGGTGTGCCGGAGTGGCGTGCCCGACGCCGAGCGTCGCGAAAGACTCGACCTGGCCAAGGATCTCACTCGTCGAGCAGTCGAGCAGTTGCGCTCGGCCATCTACGCGCTCAACCACTCCGGGAGTTCGGACCGCACCTCGCTGCCCGAGATGCTCGAGCAGCTCGGTGTGGTGCACATGCCCGACGAACTCGAGGTCAGTGTCCGGGTCGGCGGCACGCCTGCGGAGCTGTCGAGTGACCGTGAGCACGCGCTGCTCCGCATTGCGGGCGAGGCCTTGTTCAATGCTGCGGTACACGCCAATGCGACGCGTGCCGTTCTGCGCTTGACCTATTCGGCGGATTCGGTGCTGCTGTCCGTCGCCGACGACGGGGACGGGGATCCGAAGCGGATGCGGCTCATGCTGCGGATGGCAGCCGGCAACGACCGGGACGGGCATCATCGCGGTTTGGCGAACATGCAGGCCAGGGCAGCGGAATTCGGGGGAACCCTCGAAGTGGCCAGGGCGAGGATCGGCGGAGTACGAGTGGCAGCTCGAATCCCGCTCTCCGACGATAGTTTCGGGGGAGACAACGACAACCAGGTGGAGCGATGACGATGCGAACTCCGATGCGGAATCAGCCGGGTAGCACACAAGCCACGTCGGTGGTGCGGCTCGTCCTCGTCGACGATCATGCGATTCTGCGGCAGGGGCTGCGCAGCGTGCTCGAACGTGAACCGGATCTCGAGGTGGTCGGGGAGGCGTCGACCAGCCGGGAGGCACTGGACGTCGTCGAACAGGTAACTCCCGATGTCGTGTTGATGGATCTCAAGTTGTCGGCGGCGTCCGATTACGAGGGACTCGTATTGTGTGCGCAGTTGTCGTCCGCGAACAGAGGATTGGGGCTGCTGGTGCTGACGACGTTCCTCGACGAGCAGCTGGTGGTGCGGGCAGTGCAGGCCGGCGCCCGGGGTTACGTGGTCAAGGACGTGGACACGACCGAATTGGTGCGTGCCATCCGCGCCGTGTCCCGTGGTGAGAGCGCGTTCGACTCACGCAGCGCCTCGGCGGTGATCCGATCACTCAACGGTCAGACGACGCCGCGGGACGGGCTCACCGAGCGTGAACTCGAAGTCCTGCAGCTGCTGGCCACGGGATTGTCGAACGCGAAAATAGGAGAGCGGCTGTTCATCTCGGCCACGACAGTGAAGTTCCACGTCAGCAACATCATGCGCAAGCTCGACGTCAGCCGACGCGCGGAGGCCGTGTACGAGGCGGGCAAGCTGGGACTGATTTGAATCAGCCGTGACCAGCAGTGGATCGGCGTACCGTCCCTACCATGGCTGCTGCGATTTCGGTCGAGAAACTGGTGAAGACGTTCGGCGCCACCCGCGCGCTGGACGGCCTCGACCTCGAAGTGCGCACCGGTGAGGTTCACGGCTTCCTGGGGCCCAACGGTTCCGGCAAGTCGACGACCATCAGGGTCCTGCTCGGTCTGCTCCGCGCCGACTCGGGTACGACGCGTCTGCTCGACGGGGACCCCTGGCGCGACTCGGTGTCGCTGCACCGCAGGCTCGCCTACGTCCCCGGCGACGTGAATTTGTGGCCCAACCTCACCGGCGGCGAGGCGATCGATCTCCTCGCAGGGTTGCGCGGCGGTCTGGACGAGGCCCTGCGTGTGGAACTTCTCGAGCGGTTCGAACTCGACCCGACGAAGAAGGCGCGCACGTACTCGAAGGGCAACCGGCAGAAGGTCGCGCTGGTGGCCGCGTTCGCGTCGGATGTCGAACTGTATGTGCTCGACGAACCTACGTCGGGGCTGGATCCGTTGATGGAGTCGGTGTTCCAGGACTGTGTCGAGGAGATGTCCGACGCGGGAAAGACGGTCCTGCTGTCGAGTCACATCCTCGCGGAGGTCGAGGCGCTGTGCGATCGGGTAAGCATCATCCGCGAGGGCCGGACCGTCGAGACCGGCACCCTCGCGGAATTGCGTCACCTCACGCGCACGTCGATCACCGCCGATACGCAGCGGCCGGTGACCGGACTCGACGCCGTCGAGGGGGTGTACGACCTGCGGGTCGACGGCCTGCACACCCGGTGCGAGGTAGACACCAGCGCGCTCGACAGGGTGCTGCGCCACCTGCTGTCGTTCGGCGTCACGTCGCTGACGTCGACGCCCCCGACACTGGAAGAGTTGTTTCTCCGGCACTACGGGGACGAACTGGCCCGGGAGGGCGAGAACCACAGGCGGGCCGAGTCCGGGACGCGGGCGCCATGAGCACCGTGACGGCGCCGGAGACGACGGGCCGCGGCCAGTACGCCGGAACGGCCCGGCTCGTGCGGCTCGCCCTGCGCCGCGACCGCATCCAGTTGCCGGTGTGGTTACTCGCTCTCGTAGCGCTGCAGGCATTCTCGGCGTCGAGCGTGCTCGGCCTGTATCCCACCGAGCCCGACCTGCACAGTTTCGCGATGGCCACTGCGGCGTCGCCGGTCGCGCTGGCCACCAACGGTCTCGTGTCGGGGTACAGCGCCGGCGCCGTGCTCGCCTGTCAGATCGTCATGCCGATGTCACTGGCCGCGGGCCTGATGACCACCCTGCTGGTCGTGCGGCACACCCGCCAGAACGAGGAGACCGGCCGCGCAGAACTTGTCGAGGCCGCCGTGGTCGGCCGGAAGGCACTGCTCACCGCGGCTCTGGTGGTCGCGGTCGGCGCCAATCTGGCTCTCGGTCTGCTCAACGTCGTCGTGTTGGTGGCGGCGGGGCTGCCACTGGACGGGTCGGTGGCGCTCGGCGCGGCGGTCGCGGGTGCCGGTATCGCTTTCGCGGCGATCGCCGCGGTGACGGCGCAGGTGACGGACAGTGCTCGCACCGCCAACGGGCTGGCCGGGGCCGCCCTCGGTGTGGCATTCCTGTTGCGTGCGGTGGGGGACATGACGGGCACGGTGACGAACAACGGCACGCGGGTGGTGAGCGGCTGGCCGACGTGGGTGTCGCCGATCGGCTGGGCCGAGCAGGTCCGTCCGTACGACGACAACGCCTGGTGGGTTCTGTTGCTGCCCGCCGCGTTCGCACTCGCCGTCGGCTCCGCCGGCTTCGTCCTCACTGAGCACCGGGATGTCGGTTCAGGGCTCGTGCCGACCCGGCCGGGCCCCGCCCGCGCGTCCCGTTCACTGCCGACGGCGGTCGGATCAGCGTGGCGGATGCAACGGACGATCCTGTTCTGGTGGGCATTCGGAATCGCCGTCCTCGCCGTGGTGTACGGCGCGATCGCAGACCAGATCGACGACTTTCTCGGCGAGGGCGAGCAGGTGGCCGACATGATGGAACAGCTCGGTGGCGGTACGACCGACATGATCGACGCCTACTTCGCCGCCATCTTCGGCATGATGGCGATCGCGGTCGCGGGCTACGCCGTGCAAGCATTGCTCCGGATGCGCGGTGAAGAGTCGTCCGGGCGGCTCGAACCCGTTCTCGCGACAGCGGTCTCGCGTCCGCGGTGGATGCTGGCGCACGTCGGCCTCGTCACGGTCGGCATCGTCGTCCTGCAGGCCCTGACCGGGGCGGCGACCGGTCTCGCGTACGGGTTGGTGACCGAGGACGTGCCGGGGAAGGTCGTAAATCTGACGGGGGCCGCCCTCGTCTTCGTGCCGGCGATCGGGGTGGTCGCGGCACTGGTGGCGTTGTCGTTCGGCGGCGCCCCGGCCTGGTCGGCGGGGCTCTCCTGGGGTGTGCTTGCGCTCTGCCTGATCTTCGGATTCCTCGGACCGCTGCTCGGACTACCCCAGGTGGTCCGCGATGTGTCGCCTTTCACGCACGTCCCTGCGGTTCCCGCCGCCGAGGCGGCGGCCGCTCCGCTGGTCTGGCTCACGATGATTGCCGTCGTTGTGGGTGCCGTCGGAGTGGTGCTGTTCCGTCGGCGAGATCTCACGAACTCATAGCGGAACCGGGAGGCTGGGTCGACGGTCGGCGACGAAGGTCGGTGTCCAGCATGCGGATCAACTCACCGACCCGTCCACCGCCCCCCGGTGCCGCCGGAAAGCGTTCGAGCACGTCGACGACAGCCGGTGTCGCACGAAGCGCCGCTTGCTCGAGGCTCCCGGCACCCACGGTCCGATCGTCACCGGCGACGAGCTCGGTGGCTCTGGACGCGTGAGCGCCTGCTCCGAGAATATGTTTGACCTGGGTCGCCTTGGCCAACGGATGCAGATAGGCGGCGCCTGCCGCAGACATTGCTGCCCGCGCTGCCTCGCGCGCAGCCGCAGTGTTCGTGCCCTTGGCTGCCGCGAGCGCCGCCCACGCTGTGTCGCGCAGAGATTTCGCCCGTTCACCACCCCGCGCGAACTCCCATGCAGCAGTGATCGCGTCTCGGGGCCGCGAGTCGTCCGGCTGATCGGCCTCGAATATGTCGAGAACCCCCTCCGCACACCCCGCAGCAAAAGCGGTGACCTCCCGAAGATCCTGCTTGCTCAGAACGATCTCGTTCGCTGCCGCTGCCATCGTTCCATTTTCGACCATCGGGGCCGGGGCCGTGCCGCGCGTCTGCCGCGTGGGGGCGATTACCATGCCGGGCGTGGGGTGGACTGACGATCTCCGTGGCCGGTTGGACGAACTACTCGACGGGTACCGGGCTGCTCTGCGTGGCAGTCTGGAAGGCCTGGACGACGAGCAGGCGCGCCGGAGTCCGGTGCGCTCGAAGACGACAGTGCTCGGATTGGTCAAACACGTCACCTACGTCGAGGCCGTGTGGTTCGACCAGGCGGTGACCGGTCGCTCGTACCGGGAGAATGCGAACCTGTCGAAACACCTATTGCTGTGGTCGCATTCGGCTGCTAGGATCGAACAAAGTTTCGAATAACCTTGGGGGAGGTTGGCTGTGGGGGAATTGGTTGCAGCAGATCTGGACGAGTTGCGTGCGTTCACGGCGAGGCTGCGATGTGTCGAGGCGGGTGGGGATGCGGGGTTGGGGATCGATCTGCTCGATGCGATCGAGACGTTGAAGTCGGTGGGCTGCGCGGTGCAGGCGGTGCTCGCCGATGACGTCGCCACGAGTATCCGCGCCGATCGTAGGGTCCGGGGGTTGCCGCGGTCCGAATGGGACCGGGGGATCGGGTCGCAGATTGCGTTGGCGCGCAGAGAATCCCCGAACCGCGGCGGCCGGCATCTGGGGTTCGCGCGTGCGCTGGTGCACGAAATGCCGCACACCCTGGCGTTGTTGCGGTCGGGGCGGTTGAACGAATGGCGCGCCACCCTGCTCGTACGAGAAACAGCCTGTCTATCAGCGGCCGATCGAGGGATCGTCGACCGCCGATTGTGTTCGGACCCGGCCACTCTCGGCAGGGTCGGGGATCGGGGTCTGATCGCGCGGGCGAAGGCTTTGGCGGTCGAGCTCGATGCCGCGGCGGTCGTCCGAAGGCACCGGAAGGCGGTATCGGAGCGGCGGGTGACGACGAGGCCGGCCCCGGATTCGATGGCGTACGTCAGTGTGTTGATGCCGGTGGAGCAGGCCGTGTGCCTACAGGCGACCCTGGGCCGCGATGCTGACAGTCTCATCGCCACCGGTAACAGTGGTGGTCGCACCCGCAATCAGGTGATGGTGGATTTGTTGTTCGAACGTGGCACCGGGCAGACCGCTGCTGGTAGTGTTCCGGTGGCGGTGAATCTGGTGCTCTCGGACGAGACGCTGTTGGCCGGTGGGCACGAGGCCGCGCACATGCAGGGGTTCGGACCGGTGCCGGCGGGGATCGCGCGGCACCTGGTTGCTTGTGCGGTGGCCTCGGATACCGAGACATCGTTGCGGCGGGTGTATTCGTGTCCGCAGTCGGGGACACTCACGGCGATGGAATCGCAGTCGCGCACGTTCCCGAAGAGCCTGAGAAAGCTGATCGACCTCCGCGACCGTACGTGCCGTACTCCGTGGTGTGATGCGCCGATCCGCCATCACGATCACATCCGCTCCCGCCGAAAGTCGGGTGCCACAAGCGTGTACAACGGGTCCGGGCTGTGCGAGGCCTGCAACTACGCGAAGGAGGGCGACGGATGGACCGCCCGCCCAGTACACAATCCCGGCCGCACCCATCTCATCGACCTCGGCACCCCAACGGGGCACCACTACCGTTCAGCGGCGCCACCACTACCGGTCCCCGCACGCCTCCGCGCATCGTGAGGTGGTCAGCAGTCGATGACGAGCCATCCGCCATGGTGTTCGAATACCTCGAACGGGCGTCCCGTCGTTTCACCGAGCTTCGTGAGCGATGGGGTGTCGAAGGTGCGGATGTGTCCGTGGCAGGCCGTTGCCTCGTCCTCGTAGGGGACGGCAACGACAACCCGGTCGCGGGCAACGCGGATGGCCTCGGATATCACTGCGGCCCCGACGCTTTCGTCGACGTGTTCGAGGAGGTGGATGGCGGTGACGGTGTCGGCGCTGTTGTCGGGAACCGGGACGTGCGCGGCGTCGCACACGAGGGTGCGCAGGTCGAGGCCCAGCTCCGGTGCGACGGCGTCGAGCAGGGTCATCGTTCCGGAAAGGATATCGGTCGCGGTGACGTCCATCCCGGCCTGCGCGAGACGCAGGGGCAGGAAGCCGAAGCAAGATCCGAGGTCGAGGACGGAACCGCGGACCAGTTGTTCCGCCCTCTCGTGGATCGGTGCAAAGTCGGCGATGCCGTCCAGCAATTCGCCCAGAGAGTTGCGGTAGTAGACGGCCCAGGCCTCGAGTGCGCCGTCGACGGTCGAGCGGACCAGTCCGACCATGGTCGATTCGAACTCGTCCTGACCGAAGTCGGCGTCCTCGATCGACGCAGTGACCGAGGCCACGAGTCGTTCGCTCAGATCTTCGGGTGTCAGTGCATGCGTCACCCGCAACTTGCCGCCGTCGCGGGTGAGTGTGAGCGGCCCGGCCGCCACCCGCTCTACCGTGACGTGACCGTGTGACCACAGCCCGGATTCGCACGGTGCGAGAGAGTCGAAAGCGGGCGTGTCGAGAGTGGATGTCATTCGAGGCAACCTTGCCGGGAGGTGTTGGCGGACTGATCAAGTTCTTGTGTCGGGCTCGCCGAGGGATCTGAGCCCATCGTAGAGCGATTGCATTCCGCTGGCGAGTAGTTCGTTCAGTTCGAGCGACTCGTCGTCGAGCCACTGCTCGTAGGCGGACATCGCAACGCCGAGTAGAAGATAGCCGACTGTTCGCGGAACGTGGTCGGTCGGTGAGATTCCGAGCCTGCTCGCGACGTACTCTGCGATGACATTGCGCCACCCTTGGTACATCACCACCGAATACGCCTGCAGGGCGGGCACTCGCAGGATCAACCCCATGCGCTTGCGGTGGTTGATTTCCTCGCTCGCGGGAAAGGCGTTGAACTGGAGGAGTGCGGCGGTGAGGCCGTCGACTATCGGGATGTCGCCGGGCTGCGCTGCGAGTTGGGCGCGCATTTCGGCGAGGTGAGCGTCGAAGTCCCCCCACGGGATCGCATTCTTGGATGGGAAGTAGCGGAACAGGGTGCGCCGGGCGATACCGGACGCTTCGGCGACTTCGTCGACGCTGGTGGCGTCGAACCCCTGTTCCGTGAACAACTCGATCCCGACGGAACTGATCCGATCCTGCGTCGTGGATGGGCGTCGCCCTATCCGAGTGGATGGTTTTCGACGACTTCTCAATGTTCGTCCCCTCCCGATCTGTCATTCTGCACTCGATGTCATTACAGTGGTGAGGCGAGTCACAAAGGTGGTCTCCTATGACGGGGAACATCCCTCGGGCTCGCGCCGTATCACCGAACAGTAGGAGGAAATCATGTCCGATCGTGACAACAACGTGCTGGAAAACGACTTGGTCGAGGAATCCCTGGTGGAAGAGGTCTCGATCGACGGCATGTGCGGCGTGTACTGATCATGTCCGCTCCAGCTTCTGCTCCAGTGACCGGCAACGCCGGTATCGATCTCGATGTGGGCTGGAAGCTTCATCCGCAGGTGGCGCTGCGTCCCGAGCCGTTCGGGGCGCTGCTCTACCACTTCGGGACGCGGAAGCTGTCGTTCCTGAAGAACCGCACGATTGTCGCGGTGGTCGAAGCCCTTCCCTCGCACGCCGACGCCCGGTCCGCACTGCGGGCGCAGGGTATCGGGGACGACGCTGCCGCGCAGTACGCGCGAGCGCTCGGCACGTTGGCCGAGTCGCACATGATCGTCCCCGCCTGACCAGCTCTCTCCACCCGTACCAGAGGACACAGCCCATGACCTCCATGCTCGAAAGGCCTTCCGCGGTGACAACCCCCGTCGCTCCGGTCGGCCGACTCGTCGACCAGTTCGAACTCGGCCTCGACGCCCCGATCTGCCTCACGTGGGAGCTGACCTACGCGTGCAACCTGTCGTGTGTGCACTGCCTGTCTTCGTCGGGGCGGCGTGATCCGCGGGAGCTGAGCACCGAGCAGTGCAAGTCGATCATCGACGAACTGCAGCGTATGCAGGTGTTCTACGTGAACATCGGTGGCGGTGAGCCCACCGTGCGCTCGGACTTCTGGGAACTGGTCGACTACGCGACCGCCCACCAGGTGGGGGTGAAGTTCTCGACGAACGGGGTGAAGATCGACAAGAAAGTCGCCGCGCGGCTCGCAGCCAGTGACTACGTCGACGTGCAGATCTCCCTCGACGGTGCGACGGCCGAGGTGAACGACGCCGTCCGCGGCCCGGGTTCGTTCGCGATGGCTGTGCGGGCGCTCGAGAATTTGTCCGAGGCAGGTTTCAAGGACGCCAAGATCTCCGTGGTGGTTACCCGGCACAACGTGTCCCAGCTCGACGACTTCAAGGCCCTCGCCGACACGTACGGCGCCACCTTGCGTATTACCCGGCTGCGACCGTCGGGCCGCGGTGCGGACGTGTGGGACGAACTGCATCCCACCCAGGCCCAGCAGCGTGAGCTCTACAACTGGCTGGTGGCCAACGGTGAAGGCGTACTCACGGGCGACTCCTTCTTCCATCTTTCCGCCTACGGTGACGCGTTGCCGGGTCTGAACCTCTGTGGTGCCGGCCGGGTGGTCTGCCTGATCGACCCGATCGGTGACGTCTACGCCTGCCCGTTCGCCATCCATGAGCAGTTCCTCGCTGGAAATATTGTGTCCGACGGCGGTTTTCAGCATGTCTGGCAGCATTCTGATCTGTTTCAGGAACTGCGGTCCCCGCAGACCGGGGGAGCCTGCAGTAAGTGCGACCATTACGACTCCTGCCGCGGGGGCTGCATGGCCGCGAAGTTTTTCACCGGGTTGCCGATGGACGGACCCGACCCGGAGTGTGTTCAGGGATACGGCGAGGCAGCACTTGCAGGTGAGCGCGGCGACATTCCGAAATCCAGCGTCGACCATTCTCGCACCGGTCAGCGCCGGACCCCGCGGGCGCCGGTTCCGCTGACGTTGATGGTGCGTCCGCCCGCCAAGATTTGTGACGAGAACCCGCTTGCGGGAATGGAACAGACGTAAGCCGTCTGTCTGTATGAGAGGTATTTTCGACATGGGTAAGAATCCGTTCTTCGAGACTGTGGCCGAGGCCCAGCGTCGTGCGAAGAAGCGACTGCCGAAGTCCGTGTATGCGGCACTGATCGCCGGTTCCGAGCGCGGGCTGACGGTCGACGACAACGTCACTGCGTTCGGTGAGCTGGGGTTCGCCCCGCACGCCGTTGGTCTGTCGGACAAGCGTGAGCTGGCGACCACCGTTATGGGACAGAGCATTTCGCTGCCCGTCGTGATTTCCCCGACCGGTGTGCAGGCAGTACACCCCGACGGAGAAGTCGCGGTGGCGCGCGCCGCGGCGGCCCGGGGGACGGCGATCGGGCTGAGTTCGTTCGCGAGCAAGTCGGTCGAGGAGGTCACCGCGGCGAATCCCCAAACCTTCTTTCAGATGTATTGGGTGGGTACCCGGGATGTTCTGGTCCAGCGGATGGAGCGGGCGCGTGCGGCCGGCGCCGCCGGGCTGATCGTCACCACCGACTGGTCATTCTCGTACGGGCGCGACTGGGGCAGCCCGGCCATCCCGGAGAAGATGGACCTCAAGGCGATGATCCAGTTCGCCCCGGAAGGCATCACCCGTCCGAAGTGGCTCTACGAGTTCGCGAAGACCAGGAAGATCCCGGATCTCACCACACCGAACCTCGCGGCCCCCGGCCAGGAACCGCCCACCTTCTTCGGTGCGTACGGCGAGTGGATGCAGACACCGCTGCCGACCTGGGATGATATCGCGTGGCTCCGTGAGCAGTGGGGCGGGCCGTTCATGCTCAAGGGCGTCATGCGCATCGATGACGCCAAGCGTGCCGTCGACGCCGGTGTCACGGCCATCTCGGTGTCCAACCACGGTGGCAACAACCTCGACGGCACACCCGCGCCGATTCGGGCGCTGCCCGCTATCGCCGACGCGGTCGGCGATCAGGTCGAGGTTCTCTTGGACGGCGGAATCCGCCGCGGCAGCGACGTCGTCAAGGCCCTCGCTCTCGGCGCCAAGGCCGTCATGATCGGCCGTGCATACCTCTGGGGCCTTTCGGCGAACGGCCAGGCCGGTGTCGAGAACGTTCTCGACGTCCTGCGCGGGGGCATCGATTCAGCGCTCCTCGGACTGGGACACTCGTCCATTCACGACCTCAGCGCATCCGACGTCGTGATCCCGCCCGGATTCGAACGCGTCTTGGGCGCCGAATCCTGACTCGAAGCGCGTAGATGGCCGCGCAGTTGACCGACCGGATCACCCTGGCGGGGCGTCATGCCCCTTCCAGGGTGCTCTTCGGTCCGCACGCCACCAACCTTGCTGCGCGACGTAGTATTTCACCGCGTCATGTCGCGTACTACGAGCGGCGGGCGCGAGGTGGTGCGGGTATCGTCGTCACGGAGGTCGCGTCGGTGCACGTCTCCGACTGGCCTTACGAGCGCGCGCCACTCGCTGCCGATTGCCTGACCGGCTGGCGCGATGTCGTGTCGGCGTGCCGCCCGCACGGCACTCTGGTGCTCGCCGGGCTGGGTCACACCGGACTGCAGGGCTCGAGCGCCTATTCGCAGTCCGTGCTGTGGGGCCCGTCCCGGGTGCCCGATGTGGTGTCGCGGGAGATGCCGTTGCAGATGGAGCGCGCCGAGATCGACGAACTCGTCGAGGGTTTTCGCGCCGCGGCAGCCCGTGCGGTCGAGGCGGACGTGGACGGGGTCGAACTCGACGCCGGGCCGAGGGGGTTGCTGCGACAGTTCCATTCGGGGCTCACGAATTTGCGCGACGACGAGTACGGTGCCGACCGTCTCAGGCTCACCCGCGAGGTGATTGCCGCTGTCCGGCAGGAACTGGGTCCGGGGCGAGTGCTGTCTCTGCGTCTCTCGTGTGACGAGCGGACGCCGTGGGGCGGTATTTCGCCTTCCGTCGCTGCCGAGCAGGCGCAGGAGTTGGCAGCTGCACTTGATCTCTTGGTCGTGGTGCGTGGCGGCGTTCTTTCGGTCACTGCGTACCGCCCCGATTTTCATACCCCGGCAGCCTTCGACACGGCTGTGTGCCTGTCCGTTCGGCAGGCCGTGGCCGGTGCTGTTCCGGTGGTCCTGCAGGGCAGCGTGGTCCACCCCGACGATGCCCGGCGGGCGCTCGACGACGGTGTCGCGGACGCGGTCGAGATGACGAGAGCGCAGATTGCCGACCCGGATCTCGTCTCCAAGATCCGCAGCGGTTTTCCGCCGCGTCCCTGCATCCTGTGCAATCAAGCCTGTCGGGTGCGTGATCCCCGCAACCCTTTGGTCACCTGCGTCGGAAACCCGACGGCCGGGCACGAGTCAGTCGACCCCCCGGAACCGTGGGCGGGCACCTCCGCGGATGCCGGAACCGTGCTCGTGGTGGGCGGGGGGCCGGCCGGACTCGAGGCGGCGCGCGTCCTCGCTACTTTCGGCCACCGCGTCACCGTCGCCGAGGCGGGGGACCGGCTCGGCGGCCTGGTGAGGATCGTCGCGGCCGACGCACCGCACCTGCAGCCGCTGACAGACTGGCTCGAAACCGAGTGCCGATCCCTAGGTGTCGATTTCCGTTTCGGTGTGACTGTGTCCGACGCGGACCTCGATGCGGCACAGAGGAACGGGATGACTGTGGTAATGGCCACCGGTAGCCGGCCACGTCCTGCGCCGTTCCTCGTCGACGGGACTACCCAGAGTGTCGACGCCGTCGATGTGTTGAGCGGGGCCTGCCTGCGCGAGGGCCCGATTCTTCTGTTCGACCCGATCGGGGGGCCGGTCGCGGTCGCCCTCGCCGAATGGCTCGCAGCGCAGGGGCGTGAGGTCGGTGTGGCGACTCCCGACCTGGTGGCAGGATCGCGCCTGGGCCCGAGCGGTGACCTGTTCGACGCCAACGGACGTCTGCAACGGGCGGGAGTCGCCCGTCACCTCTCGAGCCGGATCGTGTCGGCGGGAGACGCGGGCGCGCGGATCCGGCACCGGTACACCGGTGCGGAGACCGTGGTGCCGTGTGCCGTCGTGATCGATTGCTCCCCACGCCTACCCGAGAACACCCTGCGCACCTCACGTCCCGGCGCGGTTCGGATCGGTGATTGCGTGGCTCCCCGAACACTTCTCGAAGCGATTCGCGAAGGCCGCCTCGAGGCGCATGCCTCGTCAACCATAGATAGGACATCGAAATGGGACAGTTCGACGGCAAAGTAGCGTTCATCACCGGAGCCGCCCGAGGGCAGGGGCGGACGCATGCTGTGCGGCTGGCTCGTGAAGGCGCAGCGATCATCGCCGTCGACATCTGCGGACCGGTGTCGGATTACAACACATACGAACCGGCTACGCCCGACGACCTGGCGGAAACGGTGCGACTCGTGGAGACCGAAGGCGGCAAGATCCTCGCCGAACAGGCCGACGTCCGGGACAGCGCCGCGCTGAAGGCTGTGGTGGATCGTGGCGTCGAACAGTTCGGGCGCCTCGACATCGTGATCGCGAATGCGGGAATCTGTAATTGGAGCCGATTCTGGGAGATGCCCGACGAGCAGTGGGAGACGCTGATCGACGTCAATCTCACGGGTGCATGGAAGACGCTGAAGGCGGCTGTGCCGGCGCTGATCGAGGGCGGACGAGGAGGGTCCATCATCGTCGTGAGCTCGGTCGCCGGTATCAAACCCTTGCCGGGTCAGGCGAATTACGCAGCCTCCAAGTTCGGTCTGGTCGGACTCACGCAGTCGGCAGCAAAAGAGCTCGGCGAGTACAAGATCCGGGTCAACTCCATTCACCCGTACGGTGTCAAGACCCCAATGGGCACCGACCCCGGCAGCCTGGTGATCCTAGAGAAGCACCCCCACTACCTGTCGAGCTTCGGAACGATTCTTACCGAGTATCCGCTGGCCGGAACCGACGACATCACCGATGCGGTGCTGTGGCTGGCAGGTGACGGTTCCCGCACGGTCACCGGAAGCCAGGTCGCTCTCGACATGGGCAACACCAAGGTGTGAACACCGCCTACCGCCACCTCTTCACCCCGTTGCGCCTCGGGCCTCTGACGTTGCGCAACCGGGTCGTCTTCTCGGCGCACCTGACGGGATACGCCGTCGACGGACTGCCCACCGAGCAACACGCCGCCTACTACGCGGCGCGCGCGAAGGGCGGAGCCGGTCTGATCATCTCGGAGGAACACGCCACCCATCCCGGTGACTGGCCTTACGAGAAGGTGATCGCCGGTTACCGCCCTGAGGCGGTGTCTGGATATCGGCGGATCACCGACGCCGTGCACGAGTACGGCGTACCGATCCTCGCTCAGCTCAACCACAACGGTGGTCAGGGGTCCAGCCTGTATTCACGCCGGCCGCTGTGGGCGCCGAGCGCCGTACCCGACCCGTTGTTCCGGGAAGTACCGAAAGAGGTGGACGGTGAGGAAATCCGGACGCTGATCGACGGGTACGCACTCGTCGCCGACCAGTGCATCCGCGGCGGCTTCGACGGGATCGAACTGCAGTGCTCCCACTCTTCGCTCGTCCGCAGCTTTCTCGCGCCCGCGACCAACCAGCGCACCGATCGTTACGGAGGTTCACTCGAGAACCGCGCGCGATTCCTCCTCGAGGTCGTGGCCGCGGTCCGCGAGGCAATCGGACCGGACCATGCGCTCGGGGTGCGGCTCGCCGGTGACGACCTGTTCGACGGAGGAGTCGAGCTGGACGAAGCCGTGGAGGTCGCGGCCTTGGTCGATGCGTGCGGGCAGGTGGACTATGTCAACACCTCGATCGGCATGGCAACCGAGACTCTGCACATGATCGAAGCGTCGATGGCGGTGCCCCGCGGCTATGCGCTGTTCATTCCGAATGCGATCCGGCAACGGGTGGCTCTCCCCGTGGTCGGAGTCGGACGGTTCACGGAGCCAGGACAGGCCGAGAGGGCTTTGGCAGAAGGCCATTGCGATCTGATCGGGGTGGTGCGCGGACAGATCGCCGATCCCGACTTCGCCGCCAAGGCGCTGGCAGGAAACCGAGCCGACATCCGGACGTGCCTGTCGTGTAATCAGGAATGCGTCGGCCGGATGGGCCTCGGCCGGTGGCTCGGCTGCGCCGTCAACCCGCGTGCGGGCAAGGAATCGGTGGCCCTGCCCGCACCGACGGTCCGCGGGCGTCGCGTCGTCGTCGTCGGGGGCGGTCCGGCAGGACTACAGACAGCCGCGACCGCCGCGCTACGCGGTCACACCGTGACGCTGTACGAGCGCGCGAGGAAACTCGGGGGACAGGTGCGCACAGCCGCAACAGTTCCCGGCCGCCGTGAATTGCTCAGCCTGGTCACGAATCTCGAGGTGGAGTGTCGCCGTCTCGGCGTGGATCTTCGCATCGCGACCGCGGCGACGGAAGATGTGGTCGCCGACTGCTCCCCGGACGTCGTGGTGTTGGCGACGGGAGCTCGCCCGGTGCGCCCTACCTGGGCGGGAGGATCCGATCGGATCGTGGATGTGCGCGATGTCCTGGAAGGTCGGGCGGAGCCGGAGGGGACGGTGCTGGTTGTCGACGAACTGGGGTTCCACCAGGGCACGTCGGTGGCCGAGTTTCTGGCAGACGGAGGGTGCGAGGTCACGATCTGTACGCCGGGAATGGTCGTCGGTCAGGATCTCGGTATCACTCTGGACCTCGAGGGGTGGAACGAGCGGGCGCACCGCAAGAGCATCACCCAGTTGACCGACGTGGTGCCGACCGGTGTTGACCTTGCCCAGCACACGCGAGTCACCGTTGCGCTGCTGCATCACCCGACTGGGCGGATACGCAGACTCACCGTCGATTGGGTGGTGGCCTCCGTCCATCAGGAGCCTGACGACGACCTCTGGACGCCGCTGACTGCCGCAGGCTTCGACGTACATCGTATCGGGGACGTCCTCGCCCCCCGGCGCGCGCACTCCGCCGTCATCGAGGGCGAACGGGTCGCGTTGTCGCTCTGACGGCAGCGGCTTCTTCCGCCTCGCCTAGCATCGGGGGATGACCGCTTCCGGGCCCCTCGAGGACGCAGTATGGACGGACGTGGATGGCGACTCGGCCACTGTCGTGGTTCCCGTCGGCTCCCTCGAGCAACACGGCCCGCACCTTCCGCTGGACACCGACACAGCCATCGCCGCGGCGGTGGCGGGGGCTCTGCCCGGGGTGCTCCTGGCGCCCGCGATTGCGTACGGAGCCAGCGGTGAGCACGAAGCGTTTCCGGGAACGGTGTCGCTCGGCGCGGACGCGCTCGAAACGGTGCTGGTCGAGTACGGGAGATCAGCGTGCCGGTGGGCGGGGCGCGTGCTGTTCGTCAACGGTCACGGCGGGAACGGTCCCGCTCTTGTCAAGGCTGTTGCCTTGCTCCGGTACGAAGGACGGGATGTCGCCTGGGTACCGTGCGCCGTGCCGCGCGCAGATGCCCACGCCGGCCGTACGGAAACATCCCTGTTGCTACACCTTTCACCCGATCGGGTACGTTTGTCCAGCGCCGAGCCCGGCAATACGGAACCTCTCGCAAGCTTGATGCCAAGACTGCGCGAAGGCGGTATGGTCGCCGTGTCGGCCAACGGCGTGCTCGGTGATCCGACGGGCGCTACGGCCGCGGAGGGGGCGCACGTGTTCGGCGCACTCGTCGAACGCGTGTCCAAGGCACTGGCCCGGTGGGAGCCGGGCCCCGATGGAAGGCTCCGGTGGAAGCCGGACCCCGATGGGAGGCTTACATGACCCACGCGGGAGTCCTCGGGTGGCTGAGGGCGCATCGTCGTACCTTCGGTGTTCCCGATATCCGGTATGGCCGGCCCGTGCTGTCCGACGCGCATACCATCGACTGATGCGCCAAGCTCGACTTCCCGATGGATTCGGGATCCGAATCGACCCCAAGGTGCGCGCATACTCGGGCGGCCGAGTCCTCATCGGCGGTTCACCGACACGGATGTTGAAGCTGGCGCCCACCGCTGCCGCCATGATCGGCGACGGCTTTCTGGAGGTCGTCGATCCGCAGTCGGCGGTGGTCGCTCGCCGACTCCTCGATTCCGGCGTCGCGAACCCGCGGCCGATGAGCACACCCTCACCCCGTGATGTCACTGTTGTCATCCCGGTGCGAAACAATCCGGGCGGGCTCCACCGCCTTCTCGCGTCGTTGCGTGGTCTCGAGGTGATCGTGGTGGACGACGGCTCGGACGTTCCGGTGGTCTCTCCCGCGTTGCAGAACGGATGTGGTCGCGTCACCATTCTGCGTCACGACACCGCGAAGGGCCCGGCGGCGGCCAGGAATACCGGTCTCCGTTCCGCTGCAACCCCGTTCGTCGCTTTCCTGGACTCCGACGTGCTGCCTCGAACGGGATGGATTGAAGTGATGCTCGGCCATTTCAGCGACCCCGCGGTCGCGCTCGTGGCACCGAGGATCGTCGCTCTCGACCCCGAGGCGAGCACGCTGGCGCGCTACGAGCACGGCCGCTCCTCTCTCGACCTGGGGCGGAAGGAATCGGCGGTCCAGTCCGGTGGGCCCGTGTCCTACGTGCCCAGCGCAGCGATGATCGCCCGCCGCGAGGTGGTCGACGAGTTCGGTGGGTTCGACGAGTCCATGCATGTCGCCGAGGACGTCGACCTGTGCTGGCGCCTCCAGGAATCCGGATGGCGGCTGCGGTACGAGCCTGTGGCTCATGTTGCTCATGATCACCGGGTCACCTTCGGTAAGTGGTTCGATCGCAAAATGTTCTACGGGACCGGTGCGGCGCCGCTCGCCTCGCGGCACTCGGGGATGGTTCCGCCGTTGTCCATGTCTCCGTGGACGTTCTTCGCCTGCATCGCCGCCGCCTCATGTACTCGGTTCGGTCTGCTCGGGGCCGTCGCCACCCTCGCGATGATGGTGGTGCGCCTTCGCCGCATGTTCACCGGGCTCGACCAGCCCACCCGGATCGCTGCCATCCTCGCGGCCCAGGGGTTCGCGGGCGGTGCATGGCAGCTCGCCTCCGCGATGTGCCGGCACTACTGGCCCATCACTCTTCTGGCGGTGGTGCTGTCGAGACGTATTCGCAGGATCGCTCTCGCTATCGCAATAGCGGAGGGAGTCGCCGACTGGGTCACTCACCGTGAACCAGGGGGACTGGGGCCCGTGCGGCACACGGCGTTCAAACGCATCGACGACATCGCCTACGGTGCAGGGCTGTGGAAAGGTGTGATCGCGGCCCGCGATCTCGACGCAGTGAAGCCTCGGCTGAAATCGTAGTGGCCGGGCCCGTCCGAGCTGCCGACGTGGTGGTCGTCGGCGGCGGCTCGAGTGGTTGCGTGGTGGCTGCGCGGCTGAGCGAAAATCCTGACCGATCCGTCGTCCTCCTCGAATCCGGTTCCGGGTATCGGTCGGCGGACGATTGTCCTCCCGTGCTCGACTACCGTACGCTGCCGGTCGGTCCGCGAAGTCCCTACGGCGCCGCGTACAGAATCGAGCTCGCACCCGGCATGCCTTCGGTAATGGTGCGCGGTCATGTTCTCGGAGGCTCGGGCGCCGTCAACGGAGCGTACTTCATCCGCGGGACGGCGACGGACTTCGACCAATGGCCGCCGTCGTGGTCGTACGGCCACGTGCTGCCCTACTTCCGGGCTCTCGAAACGGACGCGGATTTCGAGGGTCCGTCACACGGGGCCACGGGTCCCGTGCCCGTGCGTAGACAACCCGCCGATCGGCTGAGCGCTGTCAGCGCCGCCTTTCATCGCGTCGCCCTGGACGCCGGCTTTCCGGAGGAAGCGGACAAAAACGGGGGTGGCGGCGGGGGAATCGGACCCGTGCCGCTCAATGTCGGCGGCGGCCGGCGAGTCAGTACGGCGACGGCATATCTGCTGCCCGCGCTGAACCGTCCCAACCTGACGGTCGAGGCGAACGCGCACGTCGTTCGAATCCTCCTCTCCGGCAACAAGGTGGTCGGCGTCGAGGTAGAGAGCGCCGGCGCTCGACGGGTACTCAGAGCGGATCGAGTGGTTCTCGCGGCGGGTGCGGTCGAGACGCCCGTCCTGCTGATGCACTCGGGGATTGGTCCTGCGGATCATCTGCGAGACAACGGAATCCGTCCGGTGATCAACGCGCCCGGTGTCGGGAGCGACTTCAGTGATCATCCAGAAGTGGCTCTGCCCTATCATGCCCGGGATGAACTGCGCCGCGACGCTACCAGCCCGGTAGTCGAGACCGTGCTCAACGTCGGGAGGATCGAAATACGGCCGTACACTGCATCTTTCGATGTTCTCGTGCCAGGGTCGGGTCAGCCGGTACCCCGGCTCGGAATTGGTCTGATGGTCGCGGAGAGCCGGGGTCGGCTTCGGCTGACGTCGCCGCATCGCAGGGACAATCCACGGATCGAGTATCGCTACGCGCAGACGGGCTCCGATCGCCGGGCGCTACGGGACGGCGTCTGTCTCGGTGTCGAACTTCTCCGATCGCCGGCCCTCCGATTCCTCGTGGAACCCTCGTCGGACGAGGTGTCGGACGAGTCGGTGCTCGCCCACCTGGGGACGTCGCTGCACCTCTGTGGCAGTTGCCGTATGGGAAACTCGGAAGACCCCGGCGCGGTCGTCGACGAGCGCTGCAACGTCCGCGGGGTCGATGGGCTCACCATCGCTGACACTTCGGTGTTCCCGGCGGTACCGAGCCGAGGCCCGCACGCCACCGCCGTGATGGTGGCCGAACGGGTCAGTACCTTCCTCTCCGGGTGACTGCCATCGTCACCGGCGAGAGTGTGGCCCGCGTTACAGTAGTGAGAGACGCCGTGGAGGATCCGATGCAGAAGCAACCGCCCACCGGGGGCAACCCGTGGGTCGCCGTGCGACCCGGTGACGATGTCGCACTGCTCGCTCGACGGGTGTCGTCGGCTCATCAGTTGTTCGTCGACCGTTCCGTGCCCGCAGTCCCCGACACGGAGGGGCCTTCCGTCCGCTCGGTCATCCTCGATTCCTGGATGCGGAGCACCCGCAAGGGCGTGAACCCGGACGGCGCCGCCCGGGCGGATCATCTGGCAGCCTCCGAGCTGGCGGAGTACCGGTCCTCGCATCCGATGGCGTTGATCCGCCCGGTCGTGCGCAAACTGCTCGTCGAGGATGCGGCCGACACCGGTCTGCTCGTTGCCATCACTGACGAGAAGGGGCAGTTGCTGTGGGTCGAAGGTGATTCCTCGGCCAAGGACCGCGCGCTCGAGATGAACTTCGTCGAAGGCGCCGACTGGAGTGAAGACACCGTCGGCACCAACGCGCCAGGAACGGCTCTTGCGCTCGATCACTGCGTGCAGATCTTCGGTGCGGAGCATTTCAGTCGTTCCGTCCACGAGTGGAGTTGCTCGGCGGCCCCCGTCCACGATCCGGCCACCGGGTTGATCGTCGGTGCCATCGACATCACCGGTGGTCCGCGAGTGGCCGTCCCCGAGGTGTTCTCGCTGATCCGGGCCACCGTCGCGGCGGCAGAAGCCGAACTACGCCTGAACCTGCTGCGTTCGCCACACCCTGTCGTCGACACCGTCACCCGGTTGGAGGTCCTCGGCTCGGGTCGGCCCAGCCTCGTCCGCGACGGCCGACGTACTCCACTCCCGCGGCGCCACGCAGAAATTCTGCTGCTCCTCGCCGAGCATCCCGAGGGGCTCAGTTCGGACCGTCTTGCGGTGCTCCTCGACGAGAGTGATCTGGACTCCGTCACGATCAGGGCCGAGATGTCGCGTCTGCGGAAGGTTTTCGGAACAGCTCATATTGGGTCACGCCCGTATCGGTTGCTCACAGACCTGGTGTCCGATGTGCAGCAGGTGCGCAGTGCCCTCGACCGGGGCGAGCTCGCCGCTGCCCTGGACATGTATTCCGGTCCGGTGCTGCCGGGGTCCGACGCACCCGGGGTCGAAGAACTGCGGGACGAGTTGCGCGCGCGCGTGCAGGCCGCGTTGCTCCGTGAGGGTGACCAGCGGCTGCTGGCGCGGTGGACCACGTCGGTGCACGGTCGCGCAGACGTGGCGGCGTGGGAGGCCTATCTCGCCGGGCTCGACCCGCGTTCAGCTCTGTACTCCCAGGTCAAGTCGCGGGTCGATCTGTTCGATCAGCAGTACGCAACGTAGTTGCAACGGTACGTTCCCTAGTGTTGTGAGTCACATACGCACCGCAACTGAGTTTCACGACACCAGGGAGTTATCGATGACCGTGTATGCCCGCCCGGGTTCGCCCGATTCCGTCATGTCCTTCCAATCGCGTTACGAGAACTGGATCGGCGGCCAGTGGGTTGCGCCCGTCAAGGGTCAGTACTTCGAGAATCCGACACCGGTCACGGGGCAGCCGTTCTGTGAGGTGGCCCGGTCGACGTCCGAGGACATCGACCTTGCACTCGACGCCGCGCACGCCGCGGCTCCGGCGTGGGGCAAGACGTCGGTGGCTGAGCGTGCGATCATCCTGAACAAGATCGCCGACCGTATCGAGGAGAATCTCGAGTCCATCGCGCTCGCCGAGTCCTGGGACAACGGCAAGCCGATCCGCGAGACCCTGAACGCGGACATTCCGCTGGCCGTCGATCACTTCCGTTACTTCGCGGGAGCGATCCGTGCACAGGAGGGGGCGCTGTCGGAGATCGACAACGACACCGTCGCGTACCACTTCCATGAGCCGCTGGGTGTGGTCGGCCAGATCATTCCGTGGAACTTCCCCATTTTGATGGCGGTGTGGAAGCTGGCGCCGGCGCTGGCCGCCGGTAACGCGGTGGTACTCAAGCCCGCGGAGCAGACTCCGGCGTCGATCCTGCACCTGATTTCGATCATCGGTGATCTTCTGCCCGCCGGTGTCTTGAATATCGTCAACGGCTTCGGTGTCGAGGCGGGCAAGCCGCTGGCGTCGAGCCCGCGGATCAAGAAGATCGCGTTCACCGGTGAGACGACCACGGGCCGGCTGATCATGCAGTATGCGTCGCAGAATCTGATCCCGGTCACCCTCGAGTTGGGCGGCAAGAGCCCGAACATCTTCTTCTCGGATGTGTTGTCGTCCAACGATGATTACCAGGACAAGGCCCTCGAGGGGTTCACGATGTTCGCCCTGAATCAGGGTGAGGTGTGCACGTGCCCGTCGCGGTCGCTGATTCAGGAAGACATCTTCGACGAGTTCCTGGCGATGGCGGCCATTCGCACCAAGGCTGTGCGTCAGGGGAACCCGCTCGATACAGACACGATGATCGGTGCGCAGGCGTCCAACGATCAGCTCGAGAAGATCTTGTCCTACATCGAGATCGGCAAGGGTGAGGGCGCCAAGGTGATCACCGGTGGTGAGCGCGCCGAACTCGGTGGCGATCTGTCGGGCGGCTACTACGTGCAGCCCACCATCTTCACCGGTCAGAACAAGATGCGGATCTTCCAGGAGGAGATCTTCGGGCCCGTCGTCTCGGTCACCTCGTTCAAGGATTACGACCAGGCCATCGAGATCGCGAACGACACGTTGTACGGCCTGGGAGCCGGGGTGTGGTCGCGGGATGGTGGAGTGGCCTACCGGGCGGGGCGTGATATTCAGGCCGGCCGGGTGTGGACCAACACGTATCACCAGTACCCGGCGCACGCCGCGTTCGGCGGGTACAAGCAGTCCGGCATCGGCCGTGAGAACCACCTGATGATGCTCGAGCATTACCAGCAGACGAAGAACCTTCTGGTCAGCTACGCGCAGAAGGCCCAGGGCTTCTTCTGATGGACACGGTTCGGGCGCCCGCGCGCCTGAAGGTAACCGCCGGGGCGGTGGAGCTTCTCCGCCGCCTCGGCGGTATCCACGGGGCGCTGATGATGCATCAGTCCGGTGGATGTTGTGACGGTTCCGCGCCGATGTGCTACCCGGACGGCGAGTTCATCGTGGGGGATCGGGACGTGCTGCTCGGCGTCCTCGACCTGCGCCTGGGCGTCGGTGAGACGTTGCCGACGCGGCCCGAGGGGGTCGACGCGGTCCCGGTGTGGATTTCCGGGTCGCAGTTCGAGGCGTGGAAGCACACCCAGTTGGTACTCGACGTCGTGCCGGGGCGTGGGTCGGGGTTCAGCGTCGAGAGCCCGGAAGGGATGCGCTTCCTCAGCCGTGCCCGCGCCTTCACCCCGGAGGAGAATACGAGCCTCGCCGCCGAAGACCTCGTCGTCGGTCAGCGGTGGGAACAGGGCTGGCGGCCCGCCCCCTCGGCGGAGCCGCAGGTGGTCGCCGAGGCGGTCGACGCCTGCCCCGTGCCCGGCGCCCGCCCAGGTAGCTGACTTCAGCCCGGGTTTTTTACGTAGTGGTCACGCCGGGCTGACACGACGTGAACACAGCACGCTTACCGTTCGCCTCGGCACCTGCGCCGCGGCAGCATTCATATCGATGTAGGGGACGGAATGTCACTCGTAGAACCATCCAAGAATTCCGGAACCGGGAAACACCACGATGGTGTGGACTTCCATTCGGAGGACAACAGTTACCTCGAAAAGCGCACGCTCCGAAAGGGATCGGCAGGTTGGGTACTCCTCGCCGGCCTCGGTGTCAGTTATGTGATCTCCGGAGACTACGCGGGGTGGAACAACGGGCTCGCCGAGGGCGGATTCGGTGGTCTGCTGATCGCCGGGGTGGTCATCGCGGGCATGTACCTGGCGATGGTTCTCGGTATGGCGGAACTGTCGTCGGCACTCCCGGCGGCAGGGGGCGGTTACACCTTCGCCCGCCGTGCCCTGGGGCCGTGGGGTGGATTCGCTACCGGCACAGCCATTCTCATCGAGTATGCGATTGCCCCTGCCGCGATCGCCACGTTCATCGGCAGCTACGTCGAATCGCTCGAACTCTTCGGAATCACCGACGGCTGGTGGGTGTACCTCGCCGTGTACGCCATCTTCATCGGCATTCACCTCACGGGTGCGGGTGAGGCTCTCAAGGCCATGTTCGTCATCACTGCCATCGCCCTCGTCGGGCTGGTTATCTTCGCGATCTCGGCGATCGGGCTCTTCGACGCAGCCAACTTGACGGACATCCAGGCCACCGATGCGGTGGGAGCATCGAGCTTCCTGCCGTTCGGGCTGTTCGGTATCTGGGCTGCGGTGCCGTTCGCGATCTGGTTCTTCCTTGCGGTCGAAGGCGTTCCCCTGGCCGCGGAAGAAGCGCGCGAGCCGGAAAAGAACGTCCCGCGCGGAATCATCATCAGCATGCTCGTCCTGCTCGTCACGGCCGCCACCGTCCTCTTCCTCGCCACGGGCGCGATGGGCGCCGAGGGTCTGGCGACCTCGGGCAATCCCCTCGTCGAGGCGCTCGGTGACGGTACCGCCGCCAAGGTGGTCAACTACATCGGCCTCGCCGGGCTGGTCGCAAGCTTCTTCTCGATCATGTACGCGTACTCCCGGCAGACCTTCGCGCTGTCGCGTGCCGGGTACCTGCCGAAGAACCTGTCGATCACCAACTCGCGGAAGGCTCCTACCCTCGCGCTCATCGTCCCCGGCATCATCGGGTTCGTGCTCTCGCTCACCGGTGAAGGCGCCATGTTGCTCAATATGGCCGTCTTCGGTGCCGCCGTCAGCTACGTACTGATGATGGTCAGTCATATCGTGCTCCGCCGCCGCGAGCCCGACATGAAGCGTCCTTACCGCACTCCGGGCGGGATCGTCACCACCTCCTTCGCGCTCGTGATCGCAGCCGCTGCGGTGATTGCCACGTTCCTCGTCGACCCGGTCGCCGCACTGTGGACGCTTATCGCCTTCGCCGGGTTCATGGCCTACTTCGGCCTGTACAGCCGCCATCACCTCGTTGCCAATTCGCCCGACGAGGAGTTTGCTGCTCTCGCGGAGGCAGAGGAAGAGCTGGGATGACCATCTACGCACACTCGATAGCCGGTGTCGGCTACACGTTCGACGGGCTCGTCGACCTGTTGGCCAAGGCCACTCCGCTTCGGAGCGGAGACGAACTCGCGGGCTGCGCCGCATCGACGGATGCCGAACGCGCTGCGGCGCAATGGGCCCTCGCCGACGTTCCCCTCACCACGTTCCTGAACGAACTGGTCGTGCCCTACGAGGACGACGAGGTGAGCCGCCTCATCATCGACTCGCACGATCGGGTGGCCTTCGGTGAGATCTCCCACCTCACCGTCGGCGGTTTCCGGGACTGGCTGCTGGAGGTGGCGGCGGGTAAGAATGCGGCCGAAATCCTCCGGCGAGTCGGCCCGGGGCTCACACCCGAGATGGTGGCCGCGGTCAGCAAGATCATGCGCAACCAGGATCTCATCGCCGTCGCCCGAGCCGTGCACGTCACCGCCGCGTTCCGGACCACTCTCGGCCGGCCCGGTACGCTGGGCACCCGCCTGCAACCCAACCATCCCACCGACGACCCGCGCGGGATCGCCGCCGCGACACTCGACGGACTGCTCCTCGGATGTGGTGACGCGGTGATCGGCATCAACCCGGCGACGGATTCCCCGCACGCCACCTCGGAGTTGCTTCATCTGCTGGACGACATCCGTCAGCGATTCGACATCCCCGCGCAGTCGTGCGTCCTGTCCCACGTCACCACCACCATGGGTCTTATCGAGTCCGGGGTTCCGGTCGACCTGGTGTTCCAATCGATTGCCGGAACACAGGGCGCCAATTCGAGCTTCGGCGTAGACATCTCGCTGCTCCGTGAGGCCAACGCGGCCGGCCGGTCCCTGAAACGCGGCACCGTCGGCGACAACGTCATGTACCTCGAAACGGGTCAGGGTTCGGCGCTCAGTGCGGGCGCCCACCTCGGCGCGGGTGGCCGGCCCGTCGACCAGCAGACCCTCGAGACCCGGGCGTACGCGGTGGCCCGTGATCTCGAACCGCTGCTGATCAACACGGTGGTCGGCTTCATCGGACCGGAGTACCTGTACGACGGCAAGCAGATCATCAGGGCCGGGCTCGAGGATCACTTCTGCGGGAAACTGCTAGGACTGCCGATGGGTGTCGACGTCTGCTACACCAATCACGCCGAGGCCGATCAGGACGACATGGACACGCTTCTCACCTTGCTCGGGGTTGCCGGAGCGGCCTTCGTCATCGCGGTCCCCGGCGCCGACGACGTGATGCTCGGCTACCAGAGCCTGTCGTTCCATGACGCGCTCTACGCTCGACAGGTGCTCGGGCTCCGACCTGCCCCCGAGTTCGAGGACTGGTTGCGCCGACTCGGCATGGTCGACGACGACGGCAGGATCCTGCCCGTCGACGCCGCGGCCTCGCCCCTGCGTGCCCTGACGGCGGCATCGTGAACGAGAACGCCCACGATCCTGCCGTGCAGGACTTCTGGACAGAACTGCGCGCGACGACACAGGCCCGTATCGGGCTGGGCCGAACCGGCGATGCGCTGCCCACGCGGCGGGTGCTCGAGTTCCGCTCGGCGCACGCCGCGGCCCGTGATGCGGTGCACCAACCGCTCGACGCGGCGGCGCTGGCAGACCAGGTCGAGACCGTCGGCCTGGGACGGCCGGTCGTCGTCGCCAGTCAGGCCGCGGATCGTGGCGAGTACCTGAGACGGCCGGACCTCGGCCGGACCCCCGCCGACCTGTCCTCGGTGCCGAGAGGTACCGCCGAGGTCGGATTTGTGCTCGCCGACGGTCTGTCACCCCGCGCGCTCGCCGATCACGGGGTTCCCCTCCTGTCGGCGTTGGTCGAGCAATTCGGCGGAACATACGCGCTTGCAGCGCCTGTCATCGCCACTCAGGCTCGGGTGGCGCTCGGTGATCACATCGCCGAGGCGATGGGCGTGCAGACCCTCGTACTGTTGATCGGGGAACGGCCCGGGCTGTCGGTGGCAGACAGCGTGGGCGTCTACTTGACGCATCTTCCGCGTCCGGGACGCACCGACGCAGACCGGAACTGTGTGTCCAACATCCATCCCCCCGGCGGGCTCGGTTACGACCTGGCGGCTCGCGTCGTGGCGTCCCTCGTCGGCGGGGCGAGGAAGCTCGGCAGATCCGGCGTGGATCTCAAGGACACCTCCCGCGCGGATGCACTGGCCGCCCCCTCGGAGGTCCTCGAACTGTAGTCGTGTTTCCTAAAGGGTCGACAGGTCCGGCCGGGCCTGCCTGGGAACAACCCTGCACGGGGTATGACGAGGAGAAGACCTATGGCCTTCGCTGGCAATGTGGACGAGTTGGCTCTGCTGCAGGCGGTTCGTCTGAAAGAGCAGGTCAGTGCCGACGTGCTCGCCGAACACCTGGGAGTTGCCGCGGCGTCGGCGCAGGCCGCCTACGACGCCCTGCTGAGCCAGGGTAAGGCAGCAGAAGTGTCGAGTGGCCGGATCGCTCTGACCGAGGCGGGACTGGCGGAACTCGAAGACCAGCTCGACGCCGAGCGCGTGTCCATCGACGAGGATTCCATCGCGGAGGTGTACGAGAGCTTCGTACCGTTCCACGAGGAGTTCGTCGCACTGATCGACACCGCGGACGCCGATCGGCTGGCAGACCTCGATCGCCGCGCCTCCGTGGTGTTCGACGACCTGTCGGCGTTCGTCCCCCGGTTGTCCCGGTACCAGGACCTCTTCGCGGATGCACTCGCGAAAGTCGCGGCGGGAGATGCGAAGTGGATCGCCGAGCCCGTCATCGACTCCTACGCGACCGTGTGGACAGAACTGCGCAGGGAGTTGCTGGGAGCTGCCGGGACACCGGTCTGACCCCCGCCTCCATGCCGACGGAGGTCACCACCCCCCATTCGGGGGTAGTGGCGACGTGAGCCAGATCACTACCTTTCCTCTCGTCCCGGAAGTCGGGACATCCACACGGACCACGGAGGAATCGAGTGAGCACAGTCTCCACACCCGGTGCGGGAGTCCCCCACACTCCCGCACCGGTGCGCAAGGGCGGCACCAGCGTTCGCAAGGTAGCCGTTGCCAGTGGCATCGGGACGACGATCGAGTTCTACGACTTCTTCATTTACGGCACCGCGGCGGCGCTGGTCTTCCCCAAGGTGTTCTTTCCCGCTCTGGGTTCCACCGCGGGAACCGTCGCGTCCTTCGCGACCTTCGCGGTGGCCTTCGTCGCCAGACCGGTGGGAGCCATGCTCTTCGGTCACTACGGGGACAGGATCGGTCGTAAGAAGACTCTCGTCTCCACCTTGATCCTGATGGGCGTCTCCACGTTCCTGATCGGACTGCTTCCCGGCGCCGCCACAATCGGTGTCGCGGCACCGATCCTGTTGGTGCTCCTGCGATTCGGTCAGGGTTTCGCGGTCGGCGGTGAGTGGGCAGGCGCCACCCTGCTCACGGCCGAGTACGCCCCACCCGGCAAACGCGGACTCTATGCGATGTTCCCGCAGCTCGGCCCCGCCGTCGCGTTCATTCTCTCGAGTGCCACGTTCCTGGTCACGGGCGCTGTCTTCGGTGACACCAACTCCACCTTCCTGGACTACGGGTGGCGGATACCGTTCCTTTTCAGCGCCGTCCTGGTCGGCATCGGTCTCTATATGCGCCTGGCGATCGAGGAGACCCCGGTGTTCCGCGCTGTGCAGGACGCCGATCGAGCCGATGCTGCCCCGCGGACGCTCCCACTGATGGATGCGTGGCGCTACCAGACCAAGGAAATCCTCCTCTCCGCCGGTGCGCTCGCGACCCTCTTCGCGTTCTTCTACATGGGCACAGCGTTTCTCACGAGCTACGGCACCGCGACTCTCGGTTTCAGTCGTCCCTTCGTCCTGACCGTCGGTATCGTGTCGGCGGTGGTGTTCGGGTTCACCATCATCGTGTCCGCGCTGTACTCGGACCGGATCGGTCGTCGCCGGGTCATCATGATCTCGTGTGCGCTGGCCGTGGTGTGGGCGCTCGCACTGTTCCCGCTGCTCGACACCGGTTCGCCGGTAGCCTTCGCGGTCGGTGTGATGGTGACACTCGCGATTTTCGGAGTCGCGTACGGCCCCTGTGGTGCGCTGCTCCCCGAAATGTTCCAGACCCGCTACCGGTACACCGGGGCAGGGCTCGGCTACAACCTCGCGGGTGTGCTCGGCGGCGCAGTACCGCCCCTCATCGCCGCGCCTCTCGCTTCGGCATACGGAAGTGCATCGATCGGCGTCATGCTCGCCGTGCTCGCCGTGGTGAGCCTCGTGTGCACGAAGGCGCTCGTCGAGACGAAGGACGACGCTCTCTGACTGGGCGTCACGTCGACCGAGAGTAAATTCGACAACGGAACGGCCTCTCGTGCCTGCCCGTTCCGTAGGTGTCCGCCGGGACGCCTGGAGAGGAAAGCTATGACAACGCCACTTCCCAGCTACACGGCCGGGGTCGGAGACGCCCCGATGCTCGGGGACACCATCGGAGACAACTTCGATCGGACGGTGGCCGCGCACGGGAATCGCGACGCCCTGGTCGATCTGCCCTCGGGTCGCCGGTGGACGTACGCCGAACTGGCGCAGGATGTGGACACGCTCGCGGCGGCGCTGCTGACCCGCGGCATCGTCAAAGGCGACCGCGTCGGTATCTGGGCGCCGAACTGCCCGGAGTGGACACTCATCCAGTACGCCACAGCCAAGATCGGTGCGGTACTGGTCAACATCAACCCCGCCTACCGGGCGCACGAACTGAAGTATGTTCTCGGACAGGCCGGCATTCGGCTGCTGGTGTCGGCTCGCGAGTTCAAGACGTCCGATTACCGGGCCATGATCGAGGAAGTGCGCCCGGAGTGCCCCGATCTCGACATGGTGGTTCTCCTCGGTAGTCCCGAGTGGACCGCGCTGATGTCGGACGGAACGGCGGCAGTCGCGGCCGATCCGTCGCGGCTGGCCGTTGCGCAGGCAGGGTTGTCGTCGGACGACCCGATCAACATCCAGTACACCTCGGGGACAACCGGATTCCCCAAGGGTGCCACACTCAGCCATCACAACATTTTGAACAACGGCTTCTTCGTCGGCGAACTGTGTCACTACACCGAGAACGACCGGGTGTGCATTCCCGTGCCGTTCTACCACTGCTTCGGCATGGTAATGGGCAATCTGGCCTGCACCAGTCACGGCGCTGCCATGGTGATTCCTGGCCCCTCCTTCGATCCGAAGGCCACCCTGCGCGCGGTCGAGGCGGAGAAGTGCACGTCGTTGTACGGGGTGCCGACGATGTTCATCGCCGAACTCGCCGATCCGGGCTTCGACCGGTTCGACCTGTCCAGCCTGCGCACCGGCATCATGGCCGGATCACCGTGCCCGGTAGAGGTGATGAAGCAGGTGATCGAGCAGATGGGGATGGCCGAAGTGTCCATCTGCTACGGCATGACCGAGACCTCACCGGTGTCGCTGCAGACCCGCTCGGACGACACCATCGACCAGCGGGTGTCGACGGTGGGCCGGGTGGGACCCCATCTCGAGGTCAAGATCGTCGATCCTGCAACAGGACTGACGGTTCCCCGGGGAGAGCCGGGTGAACTCTGTACCCGTGGATACTCGGTGATGCTCGGGTATTGGAACAACCCGGAGAAGACAGCGGAGGCCATCGACGCGGCGCGGTGGATGCACACCGGTGACATCGGCGTGATGGATGCCGATGGGTACGTGGCGATCACGGGCCGCATCAAGGACATGGTGATCCGGGGAGGGGAGAACGTCTATCCGCGCGAGATCGAGGAGTTCCTGTACACCCACCCCGACATTCTCGACGCCCAGGTGATCGGGGTTCCCGACGCCAAGTACGGCGAGGAACTGATGGTGTGGATCCGCATGCGGGACGGCGCCGAGCCGCTCGACGAAGCCGCGGTCCGGGCATTCTGCACGGGCAAGCTGGCCCACTACAAGATCCCCCGATACGTGCACATCGTCGACGCATTCCCCATGACGGTGACCGGTAAGGTGCGCAAGGTGGAGATGCGTGAACAGTCGATGGCTCTGATCGGCGGGGCGTAGGCGTCCCCGTGGCCTGGAGGTGAACCATTCGGCAACGATTTGCGCAACCACGGTTGAACCGCTTCCACACTGGCTAATCTGCGAAGGAGCGGTGACCTTCCGCTCGCACTCGCGTGTGGAGAGGAGAGGGTAATGGTTGGAGAAATTATCGGCACCATCATCTTCGGTGCGGTCATCGGTGTGCTGGCGCGTCTGGTCATCCCAGGAAAGCAGGCGATGGGGTGGCTCATCACCATCGTCCTCGGTATCGCGGGCGCCCTCATTGGTTATTGGGTGTGGGGCGCGATCAGCGACAAAGGTGATACCGGCGGAATCGATTGGATCCGGTGGATCATCAGTATCGCTGCGGCAGCTGTGCTGACATTGGCGTACACGTCCATGACCAGCAAGCGGAGGGTGTAGGTTCCAGCGCTGTACAGCTTTACGAGGGCCCCGTCCGACTCGGGCGGGGCCCTTTCGTGCGTCTACGGCGTTGTGTGTCTACGGGCGCAAGCAGGTGAGAGCCATTTCGCGCAGAACCTTCCGGGTGCGCGCGGGCGTCGCGGGATCGGCGCTGTGGGGTGTCGAGTTGATCAACCCGAATGTCGCGTGGGCCTTGGTTCGGGCGTCCGTTTCGTCGAGCGACGCGTCTACCTGGAGTAGCACCTGCACCCACAGTTCGACGTAGCGCCGCTGCTTCTGCCGGACTTCGCGCCGTGCCTCCGGTGGAAGGCTTTCGAGGTCGCGGTCCTGAATGCGAATCAGCTCGGATTCCCCGAGAGCGAAGTCGAGATGGAAGTCGACGAGACCGTCGAGTGCCGCCTCGGGGGAGGGCGCCTTCGCTGCGACGAGCGAACCGCCTTCGAGGAGTCGGGTACTGATGCCGACGAGTAGTTCGACCAGGACAGCATCCTTGTTGGGGAAGTGGCGGTAGACGGCGGGGCCGCTGATTCCGGCGGCGGAACCGAGGTCTTCGAGCCGGACGCCCAGAAATCCCCGTTCGGCGATCAGGCGGGCAGCGGCGTCGAGGAGTTGCCGACGGCGGTCCGCCTTCATCTGCTCGCGGCGCGTGATCGGCGCGGCGGCGCCGTCGGTGGGCACGGCCGGCGCGGCGGCGCCGTCGGTGGGCACGGCCGGCGCGGCGGCGCCGTCGAGGTGTGTGGTCATCGCCTCGCTCTTTCCGGGATGTGGTCTGGACAACTCAGTTAATCACAGTTATCTTAAATTCAGTTATCGAGTATTAACTCACTAGTCACGCGCGTCAAGACGAGAAGGCGGCAGTATGGCACTGGGCGGAACCACTGCGAGAGAGGGCTACCGGGTAGAGCACACCAAGTTGGTGGACGAGCTGCGGTCGAAGCTGGCCGTCGCGGCTCTGGGAGGTAGCGAGAAGTCGCGGGAGCGGCACGTGAGCCGGGGCAAGTTGCTCCCACGCGATCGAGTCGACACCCTGCTCGACCCGGGGAGTGCTTTCCTCGAGATCGCCCCGCTCGCGGCCAACGGGTTGTACGACGACGAATGCCCCGGCGCGGGCGTCATCGCGGGCATCGGCCGGGTGTCCGGCCGGGAGTGCGTGATCGTGGCCAACGACGCCACGGTCAAGGGCGGGACGTACTACCCGATGACGGTGAAGAAGCATCTGCGGGCGCAGGAGATCGCACTTCAGAACCAGCTGCCGTGCATCTACCTCGTCGACTCGGGTGGCGCGTTCCTGCCCCGGCAGGACGAGGTGTTTCCCGACCGCGAGCACTTCGGCCGCATCTTCTACAACCAGGCGACGATGAGCGCGCAGGGGATTCCGCAGATCGCGGCGGTTCTCGGCTCCTGCACCGCGGGCGGTGCCTACGTGCCGGCGATGAGCGACGAGGCCGTCATCGTCCGGAACCAGGGCACGATCTTTCTGGGCGGGCCGCCGCTGGTGAAAGCGGCGACCGGTGAGGTCGTGACGGCGGAGGAGCTCGGTGGCGGCGACCTGCACTCGAAGGTGTCGGGGGTGACCGACCACCTCGCCGAGGACGATCAGGACGCGCTGCGGATCGTGCGCGACATCGTGGCCACGCTGGGTCCGCGCGCAGACCGTCCGTGGGACGTGGTGTCGGCCGCGCCCGCAACCGCGCCGCAGGCTGAGCTGTACGACGTGGTCCCGACGGATCCGCGCACCCCGTACGACGTTCACGAGGTCATTACCCGGGTCGTCGACGGCGGCGCTTTCCAGGAGTTCAAGGCCGAATACGGCAAGACGCTCGTCACCGGCTTCGCGCACATCGAGGGACATCCCGTCGGCATCGTCGCGAACAACGGAGTGCTGTTCGCCGAGTCGGCGATGAAGGGTGCCCACTTCATCGAACTGTGCGACAAACGGCGGGTTCCCCTGCTGTTCCTGCAGAACATCGCCGGCTTCATGGTCGGGCGCGACTACGAGGCGGGGGGCATCGCGAAGCACGGCGCGAAGATGGTGACAGCGGTGGCGTGTGCCCGGGTTCCCAAACTGACTGTCGTGATCGGCGGATCCTATGGAGCGGGCAACTACTCGATGTGCGGGCGGGCGTACTCCCCGCGGTTCCTGTGGATGTGGCCGAACGCGCGAATTTCCGTGATGGGTGGTGAGCAGGCGGCGTCCGTGCTGTCGACGGTGCGCAGTGATCAGCTCGACTCGGCCGGTAATCCGTGGTCTGCGGAGGACGAGGAGGCGTTCAAGGCGCCGATCCGTGAGCAGTACGAGGCCCAGGGCAACCCGTACTACTCGACTGCCCGTCTGTGGGACGACGGCATCATCGATCCCGCAGACACCAGAACTGTTCTCGGACTGGCCCTCTCGGTGTGCGCGAACGCGCCCCTCGAACCGGTCTCCTATGGCGTTTTCCGGATGTGAACGGACATGACTGACATGACACGGATAGATACCGTCCTCGTCGCCAACCGCGGCGAGATCGCCGTGCGGGTGATCCGCACGCTGAGGACCATGGGGATCCGCTCGGTCGCGGTATACAGCGATCCGGACCGGGACGCGCGGCATGTCCGCGAGGCCGATACCGCGGTTCATCTCGGACCGGCGTCGGCCCGCGAAAGCTACCTGGTGATCGAGAAGGTGATCGCCGCCGCGCAGGCCACGGGAGCCCAAGCGATCCACCCCGGTTACGGCTTCCTGTCGGAGAACGCGAAGTTCGCTGGTGCCTGTGCGGACGCCGGAATCGCCTTCCTCGGCCCGTCCGCAGCCGCTATCGAGGTGATGGGCGACAAGATCACCGCCAAGAATGCGGTCGCGAAGTTCGATGTGCCCGTCGTACCCGGCATCGCCCGTCCCGGCCTGTCCGACGACGACCTGATCGCGGCCGCCGTGGACATCGGATATCCGGTCCTCGTCAAGCCTTCGGCAGGCGGCGGCGGTAAGGGCATGCGCCTGGTGGAGGAGCCGGGCGCGCTCGCCGACGCCCTGCTCAGTGCGCGGCGTGAAGCGGCGTCGGCGTTCGGTGACGACACCCTCTTCCTCGAGCGGTTCGTGTTGCGTCCCCGCCACATCGAGGTGCAGATCCTCGCCGACCAGCACGGCAACGTGGTACATCTCGGTGAGCGCGAGTGCAGTCTGCAGCGTCGCCACCAGAAGGTCATCGAGGAGGCGCCCTCGCCCCTGCTCGACGAGCAGACGCGCGCCCGCATCGGTGAGGCGGCCTGCAACACGGCGCGCAGCGTCGACTACTCGGGGGCCGGAACGGTCGAATTCATCGTCTCCGCCGACAGGCCGGACGAGTTCTTCTTCATGGAGATGAACACGCGGCTTCAGGTGGAGCACCCGGTGACGGAGCTCGTGACGGGGTTCGACCTGGTGGAGTGGCAGGTTCGGGTCGCGGCGGGTGAACCGCTGGGATTTACCCAACGCGACATCATGCTCACCGGGCATGCCATCGAAGCGCGCGTGTACGCGGAGGATCCCAGCCGGGGTTTCCTGCCGACCGGTGGTCTCGTCGCCGATGTCGTCGAACCGCAGGGCCCGGGTATCCGCGTCGATTCGGGACTTCGCGCAGGCACAGTGGTGGGCAGCGACTACGACCCGATGCTGGCGAAGGTCATCGCCCACGCCGAGGACCGGGCCGGTGCGTTGCGGAAGCTGGATCGCGCGCTGGCGGAGACCGGTGTGCTGGGTGTGGTGACCAACATCGAGTTCGCCCGTTTCCTCCTGGCCGATCCCGACGTCGTGGCGGGCCGGCTCGACACCGGTCTGCTCGATCGCCGTCTCGAGGACTTCACCGCGGCCGAGGCCACCGATGCCGCCCTGATCGCCGCGGCCGCCCTCCGCTGGTTGCAGCGCTGGCCCGAGCGTGCACAGGCCGATCCGTGGGACGTGCCCAGCGGCTGGCGGGTCGGGGTTCCCGCGCCCACCAGTATTCGGCTGGCATCGCCGACGCGTACCGACCACGTGCGCATCACGGGTCACCCCGCCGACGCCACAGCGCGGGTGGAGGACGGCGATACCTTGTCCCTGACGGCGGCGCTCGATGGCAATGTGCTCTCCGTGGTCGTCGACGGGCGACGGGAAACATATCGGGTCGCGCAGACGGACGGGCACATCTGGCTTGCCGGCTCCGAGGGCACGACGATGCTCCGGGAAGTCGAAGAGCTCAGCGTCCGCACGGGTGACGTGCATGCCGGAGAGGCGGAGATCACCAGTCCCATGCCAGGTTCCGTCATCGCCGTCGGAGCCGAGAGTGGTTCCCAGGTCACCTCCGGGCAGGCGCTGGTCGTGGTCGAGGCGATGAAGATGGAGCACTCGCTGACCGCACCGGTCGACGGTGTCGTCGACATCCTCGTCGCACCCGGTGACCAGGTAATGGTCGACCAACTGCTCGCACGAGTCACCCCGCACACCGACACCACCGATATGAAAGAAGACGCGTCATGACCGAATTCCTGGCCACCGGCCAGCTTCCCGACGAGTACCAGCAGCTGGCGAAGACCGTCGCCGATTTCGCGAAGAACGTGGTGGCACCGGTCGCGGCAGAGCACGACGCCAACCACACCTTCCCGTACGAGGTGGTGTCGGGAATGGCCGACATGGGGCTGTTCGGTCTGCCGTTCCCCGAGGAGTACGGCGGAATGGGCGGCGACTACTTCGCGCTGTGCCTCGCCCTCGAGGAGCTGGGCAAGGTGGACCAGAGCGTTGCCATCACCCTCGAAGCCGGTGTGTCCCTCGGTGCGATGCCGATCTACCGCTTCGGCAACGAGGCACAAAAGCAGGAATGGCTGCCGCAGTTGACCAGCGGTAAGAGTCTCGCTGCGTTCGGTCTCACCGAGCCGGGCGCCGGAAGCGATGCGGGCGGCACCAAGACCACCGCCAAGTTCGACAGCGGCGAGTGGATCATCAACGGCAACAAGCAGTTCATCACCAACTCGGGCACGGACATCACCAAGCTCGTCACCGTCACTGCGGTGACCGGGGTGAAGGACGGCGGGAAGAAGGAAATCTCCACGATCCTCGTCCCCACCTCGACCCCGGGTTTCACCGCCGAACCGGCGTACAACAAGGTGGGCTGGAACGCCTCCGACACTCACCCCCTCACGTTCTCGGACGTCCGCGTCCCCGAAGAGAACCTGCTCGGCGAGCGGGGTCGCGGGTACGCGAACTTCCTTCGCATCCTCGACGAGGGCCGAATCGCTATCGCCGCACTCAGTGTCGGTGCGGCGCAGGGGTGTGTCGACGAGTCGATCAAGTACGCGAAGGAGCGCGAGGCGTTCGGGCGGCCCATCGGGCACAACCAGGCCATTGCGTTCAAGATCGCGCGGATGGAGGCCCGCGCTCATACAGCTCGTACCGCCTACTACGACGCCGCCGCACTGATGCTGTCCGGCAAGCCTTTCAAGAAGCAGGCCGCGATCGCCAAACTCGTCGCGTCCGAGGCCGCCATGGACAACGCTCGGGACGCCACTCAGATCCACGGTGGCTACGGCTTCATGAACGAGTACGTAGTGGCACGGCACTACCGCGACAGCAAGATCCTCGAGATCGGCGAGGGCACCACCGAGGTGCAGTTGATGCTCATCGCGCGCGAGGCCGGACTGTGACCGGAGCCGGAGAGCCGAACCGGATCGTCCAGCGTGGACTGTGGTTCGAGGAGTTCGAACTCGGAGCCGTCTACGAGCATCGCCCCGGCCGAACCGTCACCGAAGCCGACAACGTGCTCTTCACGACGCAGACGATGAACACCCAGGCCCTGCACCTCGACGCCGCCTACAGCGAAGGCACCCAGTTCGGTGAGCGCCTCGTCAACTCGATGTTCACCCTCTCGACGCTGGTCGGGCTGTCGGTCGCGCAACTCACGCAGGGCACCATCGTCGCGAACCTGGGCTTCTCGGAGATCAGTTTCCCGAAGCCGCTGTTCCACGGCGACACTCTCTACGCCGAAACGCGCATCGCCGACAAGCGGGAATCGAAGAGCCGGCCGGGGGAGGGCATCGTCACCCTCGAACACACCGGGCGTAACCAGCACGGTGACGTGGTGGCACTCGCCGTGCGCAAAACCCTCGTTCAGAAAAAGCCGTCGTGAGCTGGATACTGCCCGGACCGGCCTGGCTGTTCTGCCCGGCCGACCGCCCGGAGCGCTACGCGAAAGCGGCGGCAGTTGCCGATATCGTCATTCTCGACCTCGAGGACGGAGTCGCACAGGCCGACAAGGAAGCTGCGCGGATCGCACTGATCGACACCCCGCTCGTTCCGGAGCGAACAGTGGTGCGCGTCAACCCCGTCGGTACGGACGACCACGAACTCGACCTCCTCGCCCTCGACGGCACCCGTTACACACGGCTGATGCTGGCCAAGTGCGAGACGGCCGATCAAGTGTTGTCGCTGGCGCCGCGCGAGGTGATCGCCCTGGTGGAGTCGCCGCTCGGTGCGCTCGCGGTCAGCGAGATCGCCCTGGCGGCGAGCACGATCGGCGTCATGTGGGGTGCCGAAGACCTGGTGGCGGCAATGGGCGGCAACTCCAGCCGACGCGAGGACGGCACCTACCGTGACGTCGCCACCCAGGTGCGGTCGTCGACACTGCTGGCAGCCAAGGCATATCACCGGCTCGCCCTCGATTCCGTCTACCTCGACATCAAGGACTCGGATGGTCTTCGCGCCGAGGCGCACGACGCCGTGGCCGTCGGTTTCGATGTGAAGGTCGCCATCCATCCGAGCCAGGTCGCGGTGATCCGCGAGGCGTACGAGCCATCGGACGAAGACGTCGACTGGGCGACAAGGGTTCTTGCCGCCGTCGACGAGCAACGTGGCGTTTTCGCATTCGAGGGCAAGATGGTGGACGCGCCGGTTCTGCGTCACGCCGAGACGGTCCTGAGGAGATCGGGCAAGACCCCGTGATTGCTCCTCGACCCCGGGCGGATATCAAGTACTCACGGCCTTACGAACGAATGGAGAACTGCAGTGCCTGAAAAGACGACGTCTGTGATTGTTGCCGGAGCCCGTACGCCGATGGGTCGGTTGATGGGTTCGTTGAAGGATTTCTCGGGTTCGGATCTGGGTGGGATCGCGATCCGGGGTGCGTTGGAGAAGGCGGGGGT